>CAWJGF010000010.1:0-597961 GCA_963842335.1 uncultured Thermoleophilia bacterium
CAATTCGGTGCGCGCCCAGGCCGTGTTGATGCTCGGCCCCGTCACAGTTGCCGCCGGATTGATCTGGGCGTTCCTGCAGCCGGAGCGCCTGACGCTCCTGCACCCGATCGGCCAGAGCTTCTGGTGGCTCGTGCTCGAGCCGCAGCTGCTCCTGATGGTCGCGGGCCTCGCGTTCGCGCTCGTCGTCGCACGGCCGTTGCTCTCGGACCTGGAAGCAGCATGATGCAGCCGCACGCTGAGATGGTGCACTGGCTCTTCGCGGCGGGGATTCTCCTCGTCGGCCTCTGTCTGCTCTGTGAGGCGATCGTCGGGCGAGGAGGTGTGGCGGATGCGCACGTGGCGCGCCTATCTCTGGCCTGGGCTTGCGTTTGGGCTCGGCGTCGCGCTCTGGCCGGTGATGACGTTCTTCACCAACTCGGCCATCCACATGTACGCCCACGGATCGTGGGCCGAGGTGCTGATGCTCGCCGGCGGTGCGGAGCTCGGGCTCGTGCACGGACGACTCCGCTCGCCGCTTTGGCGGCTCACCTGGCCGCTTGCATTCGCGGTCACCGGGATCGCGTTCATCGTCCACGAGCAGAATCCGTGGTTCTTCGCGCGCTCCGCGTTCCTGCACCACCTGCTCGGGTGGACGTTCCTCATCTCAGCGCTCGTGCCGCTCGCACTCGTGTGGCGCCCTCATTCCCTCGCGCTGCGCTCGGGCTTCGCGGCGGTGATGATCGCGCGTCTCGGTGATGCTGTTCTGCGACCGCGACGTCGCGCCCGTATTCGGCCACCTGTCGCCGCTCGCCGGGCTGGAACACCGATGAGACGCACGTTGCTCGTCGTCTTCGCGGCGCTCGCGCTCCCGGCCGCCGCCTCCGCCCACGCGACGCTACGGTCGACGACACCGCATTTCGGCACCGAGGTGCAGACGGCCCCGCGCGAAGTGCGGCTGCACTTCGACCAGCACGTGACGATCCTGCCCGGCGCGATCCGTGTCTTGAACGGCGTCGGGAAGAATTTCGCCGGCCCGTCGCGGACGAGCGGGACGGACGTGATCGCCTCCGTTCGCCCGGGGAAGCTCGGCGCGTACACCGTTCGCTGGACCGCGATCTCGGCCGACTCGCACGTCGTCTCGGGTGTCTGGACGTACGGCGTGCGCATTCCGGCGCCCTCGGTGAACGCCGCGTTTGGCGCCGGTGGCCCGACGACGACCGAGCACCTCGTGCGCTGGCTGTGGTTCCTCGGGCTGGCGCTCGCGGTCGGGGCGCTCGGCTTCCGGCTCGTCTGCCTGCGCGGCCTCGACGTTCCGCTCGCGCTGGAGCGCCGCATCGCGGTCGCCGCGGGAATCGGCGCGGTCGTGAGCCTGCAGGCCGGGATCGCCGCGTTCTCCCTGCGCTCGGAGGACGCGCTGCAGTTGCCCTTCGAGCGGTTCCTCTACGGCGACCTGTCACCGATGGCGGCGACGCGGTTCGGTCAGGCGTTCGTCGTGATGACCCTCGGCTTTGCGTTCGTGCTGGCACTCGTCTTCCTGTCGTGGCTGCTCGACCGGGTCGACTTCCTCGTGCCCGCGTTCGTGCTCGCGCTCGGCCTGCTCGCGGGGCTGTCGGTCTCCGGTCACGATGCCGTCGATGCAGGCTCGTCGTGGTTGACCGAGACCGCCGATTGGGTGCACATCGCCGCAGCGTCGCTCTGGATCGGCGGGCTCGCAACGATGGCGGTGCTGCTCTGGTCGGGCGCGCCTCAGTTGCGCCGTCAGGCGTTCGCCCGGTTCTCGCGCTTCGCCACCGTGCTGGTCGCGCTCGTCATTGCCGCCGGCACGTACCTCGCGATCGTGCGGTTGCCGCATCTCAGTGACCTGTGGTCGCGCGGCTACGGTCAGGTGCTGCTCGTGAAGCTCGCGCTCGTGTCGTTCGCCCTGCTCTGGGGCGCATTCCACAACTTCGTCGTCAAGCCCGCGCTCGCCCGCGGAGACGATGGCTTCCTGACCCGCATTGGCCACAGTCTCGTGGGCGAGAGCCTCGTCGGGATGGCGGTGCTCCTGGCGGCGGCGGTGCTCGTCGACTCCAAGCCGCCACCCCAGCCGGTGCCGCAGCCGGCTCAGGCGGCAGTGGCCCGGTGACGACGTCGACGATACTGCGCGCATGGAGCTGACCGGCTACCGCGAGCGCTTTCCGATCCTCGCGTCGACGACGTACCTGATCAACCACTCACTCGGTGCGATGCCGGCCGAGGCGGCACGGCGGCTCGAGCTCTTCGCACACGAATGGGCGACCCGGGGCGCACGAGCGTGGGGAGAGGGCTGGTGGGAGTCGCCCCTTCGCGTCGGCGATCTCGTCGGCTCGATCGTCGGCGCACCGCCGGGCAGCACGGTCATGCACCAGAACGTGACGGTTGCCGAGGCGATCGTGCTCTCGTGCTTCGACGCGAAGCCGCCGCGCAACCGCATCGTGTTCGAGGCGGGGCTCTTCCCGTCGGTGCGCTATGTGCAGCAGGCGTGGTCGCGCTTCGGAGCCGAGGTTGTCGTATGCGACGACGCGGAGGCGGTGATCGAGGCGATCGACGAGCGTACGTTGCTCGTGCCGATCTCGCACGTTCTCTACAAGACGGCTGAGATCCAACCGATCGAGCGCATCGTCGAGCGGGCGCACGAGGTCGGCGCACACGTCTGCCTCGACGCGTACCAGTCCGCGGGTGCAGTGCCGCTCGACGTGACCGAGCTCGGCGTCGCCTTCTGTGTCGGCGGCTCGGTCAAATGGCTGTGCGGCGGGCCGGGGGCGGGCTGGCTGTACGTGCGGCCCGACCTCGCGGAGCAGCTCGAGCCGGCGTTCGCGGGCTGGCAAGGCCATGCGCGCCCTTTCGCGTTCGAGGAGGAGATGCAGCCCGCAGCCGGGGCCGCACGGTTTCTCACCGGCACGCCGGTCGTCGCTGCGAACTACGCCGCGAGCGCGGGCTACGAGATCATCAGGGAAATCGGCGTCGATCGCATTCGCGCAGAACTCGATGCGACAGACCGCGCTGCTCGTCGAGCTCGTCGACGACGCCGGGTTCGAGCTGACCTCTCCGCGCAAGCCTGCGATCCGTGGCGGCTCCGTCGTCTTTCGCGTCCCCGAGTTCCAGGCCGTGCACGCGGAGCTTGCCGCCCGGGACATCATCTGCGACTACCGGCCGGACGCCGGCCTGCGCTTCGGGCCGCACTTCTTCACGACCGACGACGAGATCCGGTTCGCGGTCGATCAGGTCGCGGAGATCCTCGCGACCGGCGCCCATCGCGCGCGCGCAGGCGCGGCCGCCGGCTACTGAACGACGAAGAACGCAAAGGCGAGCAGCACAAGTCCCGTCAGCACGAAGACGATTCCCGGGTTGAGCGTCGGGTCCTCACCGCGCCGCTCGAGCGATGAGAAGCCGGGAATTCGACCCGAGGCCGCCTGGGTAACGCCGAAGTCCATGCCCCGGTCGAAGTTCGAGCCGCGTCCGACCGCACCCATCAGGAGCAGGACGCAGCCCATCACCAGTGTCGTGATGTAGAGGTCGTGGCTGAAGGAGTGCTCGCTCACAATCGCCCAGAGCGCCGCGAGTGCGAGTGCGATGAGGAACCCGAGGACGATCTTCTCGACCAGCCGAACGAGCTCACGAAGGAGCCACATGCGCTACGTCAGGAGCTCCTGCAGCCGCGTGGCGGTCACCGGCGCGGTCGGCTCGTCCTCGTGGCGGACGTAGATGTAGGCCGGATCCACCACGTCGCCTGCGAAGGTGCGCAGGTCCTCGTCGGTGTAGGGCGGCTCGCGCAGGCGGAGATAGCGGAACGTGGTCGCGTTCGGGTCGTTGACGCGAACGATGCCGTCGATGCCGGCCCACGACTCGTGGCGGAGATCCCACGCGAGCTCCAGGTCCGGCGGCACGGAGCCCTCGACGTAGGAGATGAGGCCCTCGTCGCGCGCGGCCTCCGAGACGATCCGCACCGGGCCGAGTCGGTCGCCGAGCGCGACGACGCGCTCGAGAAACGCGCCGACCCGGTCGAGCCGCGTGAGCGGCAGCTTCACCGCGAACCGGAACCCGTCCGGGACGGCGTCAGCCCAGCGCCGGAACTGGTCCTCGCTCGGCAGCCGGTAGCCGGTCGAGTTCAGCTCGACCGTGTCGAAGTGGCGGGCGTAGAAGGAGAGGAACTCCGGCGGCTGCATCCCCTCGGGATAGAACCCCGGGCGCCAGCTCGGATACGACCAGCCCGACGTGCCGACACGGATCGCCATGGCCAAACCGTACGTGTCTCGGGGACTGTCCCCAAGACATGTCTCGTTCGGCCATGGCTCGACCCGGGCCTCGCGGGTACCGTCCGAAAAGCGAGCTAGGGTCCGCGAGCCGTGACCGTGACCACCGACGTCGTCCCTGATAACACCATCCGCGTTCTCGACCACGGTTTCGTGCGGCTCGACGATGCGATGGCCGACGACCTCTCGGTCGTAAACGGGGCCCGCGTCTCATTTGCGCGACGCAAGCTCGAGATGGACGCCTCCGACGAGGGCCTGATCCGCTTCCTCATGCGCGACCGGCACGGCTCACCGTTCGAGCACAACGCCTTCCGCTTCCACATTCGCTGCCCGATCTTCGTGGCGCGGGAATGGTTTCGCCATCGGATAGGTTCTTTCAACGAGTTCAGCATGAGATATGCGAAGGCGACCGACGACTTCTATATCCCCGAGGCGGCGGACGTTCGGAGTCAGGTCGGCAAGCCGGGCGCCTACAGCTTCGAGCCCGTCTCCGACGAGCTCGCCGCGCAGGCCCGCGAGGAGCTCCAGGCCGTCTACGACCAGGCGTTCGACGCGTATGAGCGACTCGTCGAGGCCGGCGTCGCTCGCGAGCTCGCCCGCGCGGTGATGCCCGTCGGGGCCTACACGCAGTTCTACTGGACGGTCAACGCACGGGCGCTCATGAACTTCGTCTCCCTGCGGAACTCGGAGTTCGCCCAGCTCGAGATCCGTCGCTTCGCCGAGGCGGTCGAGATCTTCTTCTCCGAACGGATGCCGCTGACCCATGCGGCATTTGTTGCAAATGACCGCACGAGCCCCTAAAGTAGGAGTCAGCGCGCTTTCAGAGAACTGTCAGACGCGCTTAATGAGCGCGGTGACCAGTCCTAACACCCTTGTAACACTTTGTAACTAAGTTCTGTCCACCCAACCCTGGGTTGACCGGAATAGATCCTGCTTTTGAGGCGTTTAAGACTTCGACGGCAGATGCGCAAACCGCGCGCCCGTCCATCCTCGAAGACATGAAGGAGTTCGTTGACTGAAATCAGCATGACCGCGGCTGTAGCCGAAGCGCTTGAGGCGCTCCTGACCCTGCGTGGCGAGCACGGGGCGTTGACCCCTGCCGACGTCGCCGACGCCGTCATCACCCACGATCTCGACGATGCAGAGGCAGAGGCCCTCACGCTCGAGCTCGAAGGGCACGGCGCCGCTCCCGAAGAGGAGGAGGAACTGGAGCTCGACCTGAGCATCGGCACGTCGCTCTATACGACCGATTCGTTCCAGATGTTCCTGAACGAGGCCGGGCGCTATCCGCTGCTTACCGCAGCGGAGGAAGTCGAGCTTGCGAAGCGGATCGAGAAGGGCGACATGATCGCCAAGGAGCGCATGATCAACTGCAACCTGCGCCTCGTCGTCTCGATCGCCAAGCGCTACCAGACGCAGGGCATCACCCTCGGCGACCTCGTCCAGGAAGGTGTCCTCGGCCTGATCCGCGCAGCGGAGAAGTTCGATTGGCGCAAGGGCTTCAAGTTCTCCACGTACGCCACCTGGTGGATTCGCCAGGCCGTGCAGCGCGGCGTCGCCAACAAGGCGCGCACGATCCGCATCCCGGTGCACGTCGTCGAGCGCGAGCAGAAGGTGGCGCGTGCGCGTCGCGAGCTGACCGCGACACTCGAGCGGGACCCGACGCCTGAGGAGCTTGCTCACCACTCGAAGCTCCCGATCACGCACGTCCGCGAAGTGATGGAGGCCGCGCGCGCCGTCGCGTCGACCGACATGCCCGTGGGCGACGACGGTGACGCGTCCTTCGGCGACCTGATCGCCGGCACCGGCCCGTCGACCGAGGAAGAGGCGTCAGCTTCTCTTCGCGACCTGGCTGTCCGCCAGGCGGTCGCGACCCTGCCGGACCGTGAGCGTGACGTGATCGAGCTTCGCTTCGGTCTCGTCGGCGACGGTCCCGCGTCGCTCGAGGCGATCGGCAAGCGGCTCGGTCTGACGCGCGAGCGCGTCCGCCAGATCGAGACCGAGGCTCTGCGCAAGCTCGCGCAGAACGAAGACCTCGCAGACGCTGCCTAAGCACCTCTAGCGTCAGAACGCCTCACACACACGCGCCTGGCTCCCTCCACGGGGAGCCAGGCGCGTTTTTCGTTGCCGATTCGCACGCCGGGCTCGGATCTCTAGGCTCGGGCCGTGCACTTCAGCGTCCACAACGAACTGCAGCTTTTCGGGTTGCTCGCAGCCCTCGTCGCGATGCTCGCGTTCGCCGCGCGCCGCCACATGCCGGTGTCGGTGTTCCTTGTCGCGGGCGGGCTCCTGCTCGGCTTTGCGCCTGGGCTGCCGAGCCTGCAACTTCCGCCCGATCTCGTGCTCGTCGCGATCCTGCCACCGCTTCTCTATTCGGCGGCGTTCTTCACCGGGCTCCGTGACCTGCGCGCGAATCTGCGGCCGATCACACTGCTTGCGGTCGGTCTCGTCGCGGTGACGACGGTCGGTGTCGCACTCGTCGCGCACGTCGTGATCAACGGTCTCTCCTGGGCCGCGGCGTTCACCCTCGGCGCGGTCGTCTCGCCGACGGACGCTCTCGCGACAACCGAGGTCGTACGTCGCCTGAACGTCCCGCGGCGCATCACATCGGTTCTCGAAGGAGAGAGTCTCGTCAACGACGGGATGGCCCTCGTCCTCTACAAGACCGCCGTCGCCGCGGCGGTTGCCGGCACGTTCTCGCTCTGGGACGCGTCGTGGCATCTCATCGTGAATGTCGTCGGCGGCATCGCGGTCGGCCTCGCCGTCGGGTACGTGGTGCGCCAGATCCGCCGCCGTGTCGACGACACACCGACGGAGGTCACGATCGCCCTCCTCTCGGGCTATCTGGCGTACCTCCCTGCCGCCGCGATCGGTGTCTCGGGTGTGCTCGCCGCGGTCACGATCGGCGTCTACATGGGCTGGTACACACCGCAGCTCACAACCGTCGAGACGCGATTGTCCGGCAACGCCTTCTGGGAGATCCTCGTCTTCCTCGTCAATGCGCTCCTGTTCGCGCTGATCGGCCTCCAGTTGCACGTGATCGCCGGGCGCATCGCGATCACCGCTTCGCTGATCGGCCAGGCGGTCCTCGTCACTGGCGCGGTCATCGCGATCCGCATCGTCTGGGTGCCGATCTTCACCTACGCCCCGCGTTACTTCTTTCGCAGCGTTCGCGAGCGGGACCCGTACCCGCCCTGGCAGGCGCCGGTCGTGCTTGCGTGGGCAGGCGTCCGCGGCGCCGTCTCACTCGCTGCCGCGCTCGCACTGCCGACGGGTCTACCTGAGCGAGAGCTCATCCTCTTCATCACGTTCGTCGTCATCCTGGGAACCCTCGTCGTTCAGGTGCTGACGCTGCCGGCGCTCGTCCAGGTGCTCGGCTTCGAGGACGACGGCAGCGCCGAGCGGGAGGATGCGAAGGCACGGATCAAGGCAGCCGAGGCGGGGCTCGCCCGGCTCGAGGAGCTCGCCGGTGAGGATTGGGTGCACGAAGATACTGCCGAGCGGATCCGCGGGCAGTATCGGTTCCGCTCGAATCGATTCCGTGCTCGCTACAACGGAAATGACGACGATGGGGTCGAGGAACGCTCGACGCGCTACCAGCGCCTGCGCCGGGAGCTACTCGACGCCGAGCGTCAGGCCGTCGTCGCGCTGCGCAACGAGGGCATGATCACGGAGGAGGTGATGCAGCGCGTCCAGCGCGACATCGACCTCGAGGACTCACGCCTCGACGTGTAGCCGTCGAAGTCCCCGACACTCGCGGGACTAGGCCGCGCTGAGGCGCTTGCTCGACCTCGCTGTGCGCAAATCGTCACCCTCCGGTAACGGTGCCTGGCACCGGACGCGGCTCCGTCCGACGCGTCCGGAATCGACGTGTCCCACGGCGGTTCGGCATGGATTTGAGCCATTTCGCGCTAGGGCGCGCCTCCGCCTGTGGGCAACTTGTCACCTCTCCGCAACGGTGCCTGGCACCGGCCGTGGCGGTTCTGGCTGCGGCTCGAACGGCCCTGGCTCTCCGTCAACCGACGATGGGTCGTGATGCGCGCGCGTCACGCGCCGGCCGGAGCCGGGATCGGGGCGGGAGTTCCCTCGCCGCGTGCGACCCGCGTCACGAGACCGCTCGCGAAGAGACACAGGAGGCCTGCACTCCCGAAGGCCCACGCGTAGTCGCCGAACCACGTTCGCACCGCGCCCGCACCCCAGGCTGCGAACGCGGCGCCGAACTGATGGGCTGCGAAGATCCAGCCGAAGACGATGCCGACGTTCTCGCGCCCGAAGATCTCCGCGGTCAACGCAACTGTCGGCGGGACGGTCGCGACCCAGTCGAGGCCGTAGAAGACGACGAACAGAATCAGCCCGAAGTGCGGCGATCCGAACACGTACGGCAGCGCGAGCAGGCTCACCCCGCGGAGCGCGTAGTACCAGAACAGCAAGACGCGAGGGTCGTAGCGATCGGTCAGCCAACCCGAGCAGGTCGTCCCGACGATGTCGAAGACGCCGATCAACGCGAGGAGGCTCGCAGCCGGGACCTCGCCCAGCCCGTGGTCCATCGCGGCGGGGATGAGGTGCGTCCCGATGAGCCCGCTCGTCGAGGCGCCGCAGATGAAGAAGCTGCCGGCCAGCAACCAGAAGGCACGGGTTCGCCTTGCCGTGTGCAAGCCGGTGATCGCCGCCTTGAACGCGTTGCCCGTCACCGGGGTCGGATCGGCGACGTCCGCGCCGTAGGGGTTGAGCCCGAGGTCGGCGGGCCGGTCGCGCATCAGGAGCGCGACGAGGGGCAGGACGAAACCGAGCGCGACGATGGCGACGGTCGCCGCGGCGTAGCGCCACCCGAAGTGCACGACGAGCCACGCGAGGAGCGGCAGGAAGACGAGCTGGCCGGTCGCGTTCGAGGCGGTCAGGACACCGGTGACGAGCCCGCGCCGTTTCACGAACCAGCGGTTGGCGATGATCGCGGCGAGCGGGACCGAGATCGCCCCCGTCGCGAGCCCGTTCACGACGCCCCAGAGCAGAAACAGCTGCCAGGTGTGGTGCATGCGCACGGTCAGGATCGAGCCCGCCGACACCGTGAGGAGCGCTCCGATGATCACCCGGCGCATCCCGAAGCGCTCGACGAACGCGGCGGCGAACGGGCCGGCGAGCCCGAACATCAGGAGGTTCAGCGAGACCGCCAGGCCGAGCGTCGCGCGGCTCCAGCCGAACTCGTCCTGCAGCGGCACGATCAGCACGCCGCTCGTCGACCGGAACCCGGCCGACGTGATCAGCGTGATGAACCCGACCGCCGCGATGATCCAGCTGTAGTGGATCCGCCTCATGCGAGAAGGAAACGTGCCGAGGGGCCGGCGCCTTCCCTCCCGTCGGCGGTCAGGCGAGAAGCTGCGTCAGGTCAGAACGATGGGGCCGGGCGGCGACTCGTCACGGGCTTGCGCCGTCACGATCCAGCCGTCGTAGGCGTGCAGGTCGTACGGCACGGTGAACCGCACCGTCGTGTTCTTGCCGTGCACACGGAACGAGCCGCACAGTGCCACCGGCCTCCCGTCCTTCGTCAGCCACAGGTCGTAGTGGGCTGAGCGTGAGGGCTGCTTCGGCAGGCCGCCAACGGTCATCTCCATGGGCCAGTTGCCGACCGAATCCGGTGACGAGAGGCGCAGCACTGCGTTTGCCTCCCCCCGCCCGTGCATCGCCACGACGTGCGAGGTGCCGAACGCCGCCGGCTGGCTCTTCGAGTTGCCGTAGAAGTAGCCGCCGATGAAGGTCAGGAGTGCGAGCGTCGCCGCGGCGATCGCGGCGATCGCCCACCGCCGCTTCGGGAACAGGGGAAACTGGATGATCTCGGCCTCGGCCGGCTGGGTCGGCGGCGCCTCGAGCGCCGGGGGCAGGTCGGGGGGCGGGCCGGCCTGCACGAGCAGGTCGTGGGTACGGCGCAGCCGCGCCTCCTCGCCGGGGTCAAGGCCGGTGGTGTCGACGATGTCGTTGAAGTCGGTCACTCGAAATCATCTCCCAGAACGTCGGCGAGCCGGCTCAGCGCCGCGCGCGTGCGGGTCTTCACGGTACCGAGTGGAATGCTGAGGAACTCCGCGACTTCGCTCTGGCTGAGCCCGCTCCAGTAGGCGAGCGCGAGCACCTCGCGCTCGCGCTCCGGCAGCTCCTCGAGGGCGCGGTGCACGCGCCATGCGACCCACCCCTGCTCGGTGCGTTCGGCCGGGCCGGGCGTATCGGCGGCCGCGTCCGGGATCTCGGCGGGGATCTCCGTGCGCGAGCGTGCGCGGTCGACGATCGCGTTCCGCGCCACTGCATAGAGCCAGGGCGCTCCCGGCCCACGCTCGGGCCGGTAGGAGCCGGCCGAGCGCCAGATCGACGCGAACGTCTCTTGCACGGCGTCCTCGGCGCGGCCACGGTCGCCGAGGCGGCGCAACGCTAGACCAAAGACCGGGCGGGCGTAGCGGCGGTAGAGGTCCTCGAAGGCCGACTGGTCGCCCGTTGCCGCCGCCTGGATCAACTCACCGTCACTGGTCACGGCTCGCATCGTACGGAGTGGGATCGCGAATGCCACACCCGTACTACGCCGCGCGGTGTCGGACGGTTTGTGCGCGCCACGCCAAATCACCCTTCCGGGGGCCGCAAATGGAGGCCTATCCGGCGGACTACTCTACGAAACCCGTGTCGATGCCTGGGCTCGCCCAATCCCAGACCGATCTCCAGATCCGCAAGATCGTCGCGGCATATCCGGGTCGTGGCCCGCGCGCTGACGTCGGTGCGGTCGAGGCGCTTCGCCTCGCAGCCGGCATCGAATTCTCGCCTCGTTCGCTCGTCGTCGTCGGGACGAACGGAAAGACGAGTACGGCGACCTACCTCGAGCGGATCCTTCGCTCGGCGGGCCTTCGCACCGGGCTCACGACGTCGCCGCACATCCGCGTCTGGGGCGAGAGGATCGCGATCGACGGGGTGGCGGTCGCCGACCCCGTGCTGCTCGCCGAGCTCGAGCGCCTGCATCGGTTGTCGCCGACGGTTGCCGATCCATCGTCCCTGCGCTTCTTCGACCTCGTCACGCTCGCGGCTGCAGCGATCTTCGCGCGGGAGCGCGTCGACGTCGGGATCTACGAGGCTGGCATCGGCGGTCGACTGGACGCGACCCGCCTCGTCGCGGCACCGCTCGTCGTCCTGACGAGCGTCGGCATCGACCACGAAGAGCTGCTCGGCAGCCGCGAGGTGGACGTGCTCCGGGAGAAGCTCGGCGTCACGCCGCGGGGCGGCCGGGTGGTGTCGGCCGCGCTTCCGGCGGTGCTGAGGGAAGAGGCCCAGGCGATCGCACGTAGCAGTGGCTTCGACCTGGTGATGGCAGGCGACTTCACAGGCCCATTCCTCGCGAGGAACCGGCAGCTCGCCACCCTCGCCCTCGCGAACGCGCCGTTCCCCGTCGGCTCGCTTTCGGACGAGGACGAGCTGCTGTCGGACGAGCAGAGCGACGCGTTGGCGGAGACGGTGCCGGGGCGAATGCAGCGGCTACTGGTCGGTGAGGTCGAGGTGATCCTCGATGCCGCCCACAACCCTCAGGGCTGGTCGGAGCTCGCCACGCTACTCCCTCCCTCGTACGCGGCCGTCGTGTCGATCTCGCGTGACCGGCCGGCCCAGGCCCTTGCACTGGCGCTCCGGGACGCGAGCCACGTGTTCGTCACGGAGGCCTGGGAGGGACGTTCCTGCGACGCCGCCGAGTTGGGCGCGATCCTCGCGGATTCGGGACTCGAGGTCGACGCGATCGCCGAGCCCGCCGCCGCGCTCGGCGCGGCTCTTCGCTTCGCGAAAGCCGAGGGTCGGCCGCTCGTCGTCTTCGGGTCGTCGTATCTCCTGCCGCACGCCCTGAGCGCGTTCGGCGCCTGAGCGCCACCAGGAGGGAGGGAGAGGCAAGAGGGAGTTTGTGTGTTGGTTGTTGTGTTGTTGTTGTGAGTGTGTGTTTTGTTGTTTTAGTGTTGTTGTGTGTGTTTTTGTTGTTTGTTGTGTTTGTTGTTGTTTGTTGTTAGTATTTTTAGTGATTTTTTGTAGTGTGAGTTATGTTGTTGATGTAGATGTATTGTTGAGTTGTTTGTTGTAGTTTTTTATTGTAGTTGAGTTGATTTATTGTTGATGTTTGTTGAATGTGTTTGTTGTTTGTGTTGTGTTAGTGTATTGTGTTGTGTTTAGTGTATGTGTTATTTTGTTTTGTTTTGAGATTTAATAGTTGAGTTTATGTTGTGTGTGTTGTGTTTGTTTTTGTTGTGTAGGATAGTGATGTGTTGTTGTTGTTTTTTTTAGTTGTGTAAGAATTTTGTGTTGTGTTTTTTGAGAAAGTAGAAATTTTTTTTTTTTTTTTTTTTTTTTTTTTTTTTTTATATTTATTTTTATATTTTTTTTTTTTTTTTTTTTTTTTTTATTTTTTTTATTTTATTTTTTTTTTTTTATTTTTTTTTTTTTTTTTTTTTTTTTTTTTTTTTTTTTTTTTTTTTTTTTTTTTTTTTTATTTTTTTTTTTTTTTTTTTTTTTTTTTTTTTTTTTTTTTATTTTTTATATTTTTTTTTTTTTTTTTTTTTTTATTTTTATTTTTTTTTTTTTTTTTTTATTATTTTTTTTTATATGTTTTTTTATTTTTTTTTTTTTATTTTTTTTTATTATTTTATTTTTATTTTTTTTATTTTTTTTATTTTTTTTTTTTTTTTTTTTTTTATGTTTTTTTTTTTTTTTTATATTTTTTTTTTTTTTTTTTTTTTTTTTTTTTTTTTTTATTTTTTTTATTATTTTTTTTTTTTTTTTTTTTTTATTTTTTATTTTATTTTTTTTTTTTTTTTATATTTTTTTATTATTATTTATATTTTTTTTTATTTTTTTTATTTTTATTTTTTTATTTATATTATTTTTTTTTTTTTTTATTTTTTATTTTTTATGTTATTTTTTTTTTTTTTTTTATTTTATGATAATATATATATAATTTATTTTTTTTTTCTTGTACACGGCGTCGAAGTTGATCTTAGGCTTCGGTGTCTTCCAGATCCTGCTGATCAAACAGAGCAGGTTCTCGATGCGATTGCCACTGGTTTGTTCGCTCGACACGCTACGTCTTACAGAATGAGGAGGTTGGTGTGATGATAAGGTGAGCGGTGTTCCGCGATGAGTTGTTCTCCGACGAAGTTATGAGTGAGTCAGGGCGATGAGAAGGCGCGACGTGCTTTCGATGCTTCTCTTGCAGCGTCTCGGCCTGAATACGTCGATCTCTACCTCATCCACCAGCTGTTCGGTGACTACACGACTATAGGCGAGCGATGGAGAAACTGAAACAGAGAGGGTCTACGACGCGAGCGATAGGCGTTCGAACTCTACCCGACAGACTAGTCGATCTATAGAGCACAACGAGATCACGCGATGATCACAGGTCGAGATGAACCGTTCTCCAGCGCGAGACGACCAGAAATGATGCGCGAACGCGGTGTACGATAGAGTTGGGGGCCGCAGAAGGAGAAACGACTGTCCGACAGACGTGTCAGAGATCGGCGAGGCGCCGCAAGTCGGTGCGCGGTCGCGCGATGACTGACCAGCGCGAGAGTCTCGTCGTCGAGCGTGAGAGCGGATGCGAGAGAACCGACGTGTCGACACGACTGAGAGACGAGGAGATGACCGCTCGCGCGACGAAGAGACGCTGTTCTACGACCACCGCGACCCGGAGATAGAAAAAAAAAAAGAGAAAAGAAGAAAAAGAAAGAAAGAGAGATAAAAAAAAAAGAGAAAAAAAAAAGAGAAAGAGAGAAAGAAAAAAAAGAAAAAAAAAAGAAAAGAAAAGAAGAGAAGAAAAGAAGAAAGAAAGAAAAGAGAGAAAAAAAAAAAAAAAAAAAAAAAAAAAAAAAAAAAAAAAAAAAAAGAGAAAACACTAAGCTCCTTAGAAAAGAAAAAAAAAAAAAAAAAAAAAAAAAAAAAAAAAAAAAAAAAAAAAAAAAAAAAAAAAAAAAAAAAAAAAAAAAAAAAAAAAAAAAAAAAAAAAAAAAAAAAAAAAAAAAAAAAAAAAAAAAAAAAAAAAAAAAAAAAAAAAAAAAAAAAAAAAAAAAAAAAAAAAAAAAAAAAAAAAAAAAAAAAAACCCCCCCCCCGCGCAGCCGATGCACAAGCGCACGCTCGGCCAGGGCCTGGAGGTCTCGGCGATCGGCCTCGGCTGCATGGGCATGAGCCAGCCCTTCCCGCCGTCCCGACCGACGGACGACGCGATCGCGCTGCATGCGCGACGGCGGTCGAGCGCGGCGTGACCTTCTTCGACACCGCGGAGGTCTACGGCCCGTTCACGAACGAGGAGCTCGTCGGCGAGGCGCTCGCAGCCGTGCGCGACCGGGTCGTGATCGCGACGAAGTTCGGCTTCGACGTTCGACGACGACGGCCGCAGGCCGGCCGTCGACAGCCGACCCGAGCACGATCCGCGCAGCGTCGAGGGCTCGCTGCGGCGGCTGCGCACCGACCCATCGACCTGCTCTACCAGCACCGCGTCGACCCGGACGTGCCGATCGAGGACGTCGCCGGCACCGTCAAGGAGCTGATCGACGCAGGGCAAGGTCGGCACTTCGGCCTCTCCGAGGCCGGCGCAGACGATCCGCCGCGCACACGCGGTGCAGCCGGTCACGGCGCTGCAGAGCTGAGTACTCGCTCTGGTGGCGCGAGCCGGAGGACGAGATCCTGCCGACGCTGCGAGGAGCTCGGCATCGGCTTCGTCCCGTTCAGCCCGCTCGGCAGAGGCTTCCTGACCGGGAAGATCGACGAGACACCGACGTTCGAGAGCGCCGACTTCCGCAACACGATCCCGCGCTTCACCGACCGGAGGCACGCGCAGGCGAACCAGGCCTTCGTCGACCTCCTGGCGCGGATCGCCGAGCGCAAAGGGCGCGACGCCGGCGCAGATCGCGCTCGCCTGGCTGCTCGCGCAGAAGCCGTGGATCGTGCCGATCCCCGGCACGACGCAAGCTCGCACCGGCTCGAGGAGAACATCGCCGCGCCGACATCGAGCTGACCGCGGACGATCTGCGCGAGATCGAGGACGCGTAGCGGAGATCGTGGACAGGGCGACCGCTACTGCGAGGTGAAGCAGCGGTTGATCGACCGCTGATGTATGAGATGTGTGTTGTGTGTTTTTTTTTTTTTTTTTTTTTTTTTTTTTTTTTTTTTTTTTTTTTTTTTTTTTTTTTTTTTTTTTTTTTTTTTTTCCCCCCCTCTCTCCCTTGTTGCGTTCGTTGCCTCCGCGGCCTAAGAGAGAGGGCTGTGGCATATGGCTGTGAGGTGAGTGGTTTGTCACTGGTGCGGGGCGTGGCATGGGTGTCGACATCGCGCTGGCCGCGCTCGCTGCTGGGCGCGTGGTGGTGGCGACCGGCAGTTACATCGATGCCGTGACGAACGCGATCGGAGAGACAGACGACCTGCTGGTCATCGAGCTTGACATCAAGAGCCCCGCGTCAGCAGTAGCGGCGGTGCAGTCTGCTTCCGAGTGTTTCGGCTGCATTGATGTGCTGGTCAACAACGCGGGCAACTTCTTTGCCGGTTTCTTTGAGGAGCTGTCGCCGGAGCAGTTCGAGGCGCAGTTGTGGACGTATCTTCTCGGCCCGTTGAACGTGACCCGTGCCGTGCTTCCGCTCATGCGAAAGCAGCGCTCGGGCCACGTCGTGACGATCTCCTCGACCGCAGGTATCGTCGGGCAGGAGTTCTGCTCCGCCTACGCCGCTCGAAGTTCGGCCTGGAGAGATGGATGGAGTCGTTGCGCTTCGAGCTCGAGCCGTTCGGCATCCACACCACGATCGTCGAGCCAGGCTTCTTCCGCACCGACCCTCACAAAGCACTCCACCGCCTACGCCGACCTGTCGATCGACGTCTACGCCGAGCGCACCGCCCAGACCCGGCCAGCCTGGGAGGCGATGAGCGGCAGCAGACCACGACCCCGCCAAGCTCGCGCAGCTCTGCTCACGCTCGTCGACCAGCAGCCGCCGCCGCTGCGCTGGGTCACACCCGCTGACGCGCTCGCAACCGTCGCCACAAGCCCACGACCTCCTCGCGCAGTCGACGCCTCCGCGACCTCCCTCGTCCCGCCGTGAGAACAAAAAAAAAAAAAAAAAAAAAAAAAAAAAAAAAAAAAAAAAAAAAAAAAAAAAAAAAAAAAAAAAAAAAAAAAAAAAAAAAAAAAAAAAAAAAAAAAAAAAAAAAAAAAAAAAAAAAAAAAAAAAAAAAAAAAAAAAAAAAAAAAAAAAAAAAAAAAAAAAAAAAAAAAAAAAAAAAAAAAAAAAAAAAAAAAAAAAAAAAAAAAAAAAAAAAAAAAAAAAAAAAAAAAAAAAAAAAAAAAAAAAAAAAAAAAAAAAAAGGGGGGGGGGGGGGCAGGCGCCTACGGCTCGACCGGCAGCGTGCGAAGGCGCCTGCCGCCATCGACGACCAGGGTCGACCCCGTGACGTAGCTCGCGCCCGCGAGGTAGACGATCGCGTCCAGCACGTCCTGCGGGTCACCGACTCGACCGAGCAACGTGCGTGCGGCGCGTCCGTCCGCGTCCTCGGGTCGCACGGCGACCGGTCCCGGGGCGATCCCGCACACGCGGACGTCCGGGGCGAGCGCGCGCGCGAAGATCTTCGTCAGATGAGCCTGCGCTGCCTTGGCGGCAGCGTGAGGGGCCAGGTTCGCCCACGGCAGCTCAGCGGCGACGTCCTCGATCACGAGCAGGAGCCCCTTCGAAGCGCGGAGATGAGGCGCGGCCGCCTGCCCGACGAAGAACGTCCCTTTGGCCGTGACGTCGAACGCGTCGTCCCAGTCGGCTTCGGTGACGTCTTCGATCGGCTGAACCCGGAAGCCTGCACCGGCGGCGCAGATCACCACGTCGAGGCCGCCCAACTGCTCCGCCGCGAGCGCGACGAGCGAGCGTGCGCCGTCGGCCGAGCGCAGGTCTCCGTCGGCCGAGCCGGCGGCCACGACGCGCCAGCCGAGGGCAGTGAGTCCCGCCGCGAGCGCCGTCCCCAATCGCCCCGTGCCACCGGTGATCAAGCAGCGGGTGTCTGGTCTCTGTAAGGGCATGTCCGCGGTGGAGTAAAACACGCTCCTCGCGCGGCTTCGTTTCGCTGTCGCAGGGGACAACATGTGTCCAACGCCGAAACGAAAGGCAGACTCCAATGCGCAAGCTGATTCTCGCGTTCGCAGCGGTCGCGGCCCTTGCCGTCGCGGGCCCGGCGGGCGCGGCGACGAAGGCGATCAATATCTACGGCACGACCTTCAGTCCCAAGACCGCGACGATCACCGAGGGCGACACCGTCACCTGGGTGAACAGGGACAACGACAACCACCAGATCCTCGCCGACAAGGGCCAGTTCGCCTCGGCGATCCTGCACCCGAAGCAGACGTTCTCATTCACCTTCCGGGCCGCCGGCACCTACACCTACGCCGACGAGCTCCATCCCAAGATCAAGGGGACGATCACGGTGAAGGGTTTGCCGCCGACGCTGACGTTCGCCGCCTCGGCGCCGATCGTCACGTACGGGACCCAGGCGACGCTGACCGGGTCGTCTCGAACCACCGCGCCGGCGAGCAGGTGACGATCTACTACCAGCCGTATCCGCAGCCGAACATGATTCAGCGCGCGACGCTGCTGACGACGACGGGCGGCGCTTTCACGTTCATCGTCGAGCCGCAGATCCTCACCACCTATGAGGCCACCTGGAAGGGCGCTTACGCGACACCGACGTCGATCGAGGTCACGCCGAAGCTGACGCTCGGGCGCAACAACGGCTGGATCATCCACGCATCCGGCGGCCGCTCATTCGCCGGTCGCGCCGTGCAGTTCCAGCGGCTCAACCCCGCGACGGGGCAGTGGGTGACCCTGAAGAAGCCGTTGCTGAACTCGAGGTCGTCGGCTCGCGTGCTCTACCACCTGCCGAAGGGCATGAACCACCTGCGGGTGACGCTGTCGGTCAACCAGGCGGGCGCCGGCTTCCTCGGCGCGATCAGCACCACTGTCGCCTTCAGACAGCTCGTCTGACGATGCCGCAAAGCGGCGCGCGGAGGGCTCAGCCCCCGCGCGCTGCTTCGTAGCGGCTTGCGACCTCGTCCCAGTTGACGACGTTCCACCAGGCGCTCAGGTAGTCCGGACGCCGGTTCTGGTAGTTGAGGTAGTACGCGTGCTCCCACACGTCGATGCCGAGGAGCGGCACGTGATCGGCTCATCAGCGGGGTGTCCTGATTCGGGGTCGACACGACCGTGAGCCCTGTGCCGTCCCAGGCGAGCCAGGTCCAGCCCGAGCCGAAGCGCTTCACACCGGCGTCGTTCATCGCCGCCTTCAGCTCGTCGGTGCCACCGATCGCGTCGTTGATCGCCGTCGCGAGCGCACCTGACGGCTCGCCTCCGCCGCCCGGCTTCATGACCTGCCAGAACAGGGAGTGGTTCGCATGCCCGCCGCCGTTGTTCCGCACCGCCGCGCGCTTGTCCTCGGGAAGCTCGTCGAGCAGCGCCAGCACCTGCTCGAGCGGGCGGCCGTCCCACTCGGTCCCCTCGAGTGCCTTGTTCAGATTGTCGACGTAGGCCTGGTGATGCTTCCCGTGGTGGATGCGCATCGTCTGCTCGTCGATCGTTGGCTCCAGTGCGTTGTAGTCATACGGGAGCGGGGGGAGCTCGTACGGCATGGGCGTCTCCTTCGTTGGGATCTTCTCCGGGAGGATATGCTCCGCGCCGCACCAGTTCCGTTTGCACCCTTGCGATGCAGTGAGGAGAGACATGGCGCTTGCCTATAACCACGAGGAGATCACGGCCCGCGAGCTGAAGCCCGCGCTCTACGAGCTCGACGGGATCTCCCGCGAGACGATCGAAGCCCACTACAAGCTCTACCAGGGGTACGTGAACAAGCGGAACGAGATCCTGGGCGCACTCGGCAGCGTCGATCTCGGCGGCGCCAACCAGGTCTACAGCGAGCTGCGTGCGCTGAAGGTCGATCTGACGTTCGCGGTCGGCGGCATCAAGAACCACGAGGTCTACTTCGAGCACCTCGGCGGCAGCGGCGGCGAGCCGACAGGCATCTTCGGGGACATCGTGAAGCGCGACTTCGGCAGCACCGCCGATTGGAAGGCCGACCTCAAGGCGACCGGTCTCGCCGCCAGAGGGTGGGCGTGGACCGCGTACGACTGGGACGAGGGCCGGCTGTTCAACTACATCGGCGACGCGCAGAACACCTTCGCCGGTGTGGAATGCGACCCCGCTCGTCGCGCTCGACGTCTACGAGCACGCGTACTTCATCGACTTCGGCACCGACCGGGCGGCGTACATCGAGGCGTTCCTCTCGAACCTCGATTACGACGTGGTGAACGACTGGGCTCAGAAGTACGGCATCCGCAAGTAGTCTTACTAAGCTCCATCGCGGATGACGTTCGCGGCCCTGGTCGTGCTCGGTTACCTGCTCGGCTCGTGCCCGTGGGGCTACTGGCTCGTGCGGATCGTGAAGCACGAGGACATCCGTCGCGTCGGCTCGGGGAACATCGGCGCGACGAACGTCTGGCGCACCTACGGACGCTGGCTCGGCGCGCCGGTCGTGGTGCTCGACGTGCTGAAGGGCTTCGTGCCGGCAATGCTCGGGATGCTCTATGTCTCACCGCACCATCTCTCGGGGATCTGTGCCGGCGCCGCCGCGATGCTCGGCCACTGGCGGCCGATCTTCCTGGGCTTCGCGAAGGGCGGGAAGATGGTGGCGACGTGCGGCGGCGTGTTCTTCGGCGTTGCGCCCTGGGTCGCATTGGCGGCAGGGCTCGTCTGGCTCTTCGTCTTCCTGACGTTCCGCTACGCGTCGCTCGCGTCGATCGTCGCGGGCATCGCGCTGCCGGTCTCGGCTGCGCTGCTCGGCTATCCGACGTCGGTGATCGTCTTCGGCGTCGCTGCGGCGGGAGCGATCTGCTTCCTGCACCGGGCGAACCTGCGCCGGCTGCGTGCGGGCACCGAGAGCCGGTTCAAGCTCCGGCGAACCGCACGAGCCTAGTCGGCCCTGCTCTAGGCGGCAGTGAGCCAGTCGCGCAGGTCGACGTGCGGGCCGCTGACGGCGCCGGCGAGCTCCCGCCGCACCTGGCCGACGGTGCCCGTGCGCTCGGCGACCACGTCGTGACGATGGATCGTCTCGAGATTCAACTGCCGGGAGAACACGAAGTCGTCGTCATCGAGATCCGGGTAACGGTCGAGCGTCGAGGCGAGTGCGTGCCGCACGGAGTCCTCGACGAAGCGAGGCTGCAGGTGCGCATGCTCGACGACGAACAGCTCGTCGGGGCGCTTCAGGAGCTCGTACACCGGGGAGCTCATCGAGCGTTCCACGATCTCGACCAGATGCTCCGCATTGATGCTTGCATCGGTGCCGACGAGCAGGGTTCCCTTGCCGCGCTGGTTGTGCGTCGCGAGCGGGACGAGCTCGAGAATGCGGCTCACGTCGCCGTCGGCGAAGCCCGCCTCGAGCAGGCGGTCGGCCGCGGCGTCGCGCACCAGGCCTTGCGCGCAGGGACACGCATTGATGCCCCACGCCTCGACGCCGACGACGCGGCGGACGCGTTCGGGCGACGCAGCGGCGATCCCGATCAGCGTCGCGATCTCCTGCGTCGGGAGGCCGGTCACCGGCGTGCGGCGTTCGAGCGGATACTGCGCCTCGATGCGCACCTCGGCCCGGAGCGCATGCTGGCGCTCGACGATATGCCCGGCGATGTGCTCGGCGAGCGTCTCGACGAGGAACGCCTCGCCGATCACGACCGCGTCGATCGCTTCGCCGAAAATCTCCGGGAAAACGCGACATGTGGACGCCCTTCTGGGCCGGATCGAGGTCGACCGTGCAGGAGATCTCCGCGGCGAAGGTCTTCTCGTGCCCGTCGTGGCGGATGCGGATCGCCTTCTGGACACCGGTCACGCCGGCGCGCGTCAGGCCGATGCCGGACGTCGGGCTCCGACGCCTGCAGGTCGACGGCCGGTTCGTTGCGAGTTTTCGCCATCGGGTAGAACGGTACAGCGCCATGGACACCAACCGATTCTCCCGAGTGGTCTCGCTCGCCTGTCACGACCTGCGCACGCCGCTGGCGACGATCTACGGCTTCGCGCGGACGCTCTCGCGGGGCGAGGGCCTCGACGACCGCACCGCGCGGTTCCTCGCCATGATCGAAGAGGCCTCCGAGCAGATGACGGAGATGCTCGACGAGGTCGGCACGGCGGCGCGGATCGCCGGCAAGCGCTGGGAGCCGGCCCTGCAGGACGTGGACACGCTCGAGCTCGCCCGGTCGGACGACGAGCGGATCGAAGCGAGTGGCCGCGGCGAGACGGTCTCGACCGCGGTCGACACGGTCTCCCGTGGCTTGGAAGCGCTCGCGATCGCCGCGGTGCGCCACGGCCCGGTCGAGCGAGCGGTGTGGCGGGTCGACGGTCGCGTGCTCGAGCTGTCGCCGGTGACCGCCGCCGCTGCGCCGGTGGTGACCGGCGACGACGTTCGCGACCTCGGCTCCCTCGCCGCGCGGCTTGCGATCGAGGAGCTCGGCGGGTCATTCACGCTCGACGGTGAGACGCTCCGAGTCGGGCTCTAGTAGCCGCTCGGCGACCCAGGCCTGAAACGCCGCGAGCAGAGGCTCGGCGTTCAGCAGCAGGCGCCCGTGCTCGAGCACCCCGGACGACACTCCCGCTGCACCGATTCGACGAGCGCGGTGTCCTCCTTTCCGACCTGGTCGTCGAAGCGGAAGAACTCACTCAGCCAGGCCTCGTCGACTCCCGGCGCGAAGAAGTAGTCCAGATAGCGCTGCGTGCGTGTCGGGCCGTCCGGTGCGATCGGCCCGATCGACAGATTCGGCGGGCCGGGGAACACGTTGATGCCCGTGTTCGGATAGAGCAGGTGGAACTGCCCCCGCTCGTTGCTCGACTTCGACCGGCAGAACTGCGCGCCGAAGGTGGGATGCGCCTCGAGCAGGTAGCGGTCGGGATGCACGTCGACCTCGTCGCTGAAGCCCGGATGCGCGGTCGGGCAGTGGTAGCACTCGAGGAAGTTCTCGACCACGATCTTCCAGTTGGCACTCGCCCCGAAAGCGACCCGCGAATGGAAGACGAGCTCGTCGACCTCGATCTCACGCGCCAGCAGCTCGGGCAGGTCGCCGAGGTGGTCGGCGAGCGGGGCGCAGTCCGCGGCCGGATTGACGAACAGGAACGGCCCCCATTCCCCGACACTCGCCGGGAGGAGTGACCAGTCGCTCGGGTCGAAGCCGGGCTCCCGGTCGGACCGCGGCGCAGCCCGCAGGGCGCCGTCGAGGCTGTACGTCCAGCCGTGGTAGTTGCACTGGACGGTGCTTCGCCGTCCACAACCCTCCGTGAGCACGGCGCCACGATGGCGGCAGACGTTCAGGAAGGCGCGCAGGCGGCCGGCCTCGTCGCGCGTGACGAGAATCGGCACGCCGCCGGCATCGACGGCGAGAAACGAGTTGGGCGAGCCGACGTCGGCGACTCGGCCCGCGTACTGCCACGACGTCGCGAAGATCCGAGCGCGCTCGCGGCGCAACTGCTCCTCGTCGACATACCACGAGAACGGCAGCGTCGAGGCGCCCGTCACAGCCGCCGTGCCTCGATGATGCGCTGCAGGAACTGCTGGGTGCGTGGCTCGCGAGGCGCCGTGAAGATCTCCGCCGGCGGTCCCTGCTCGAGAATCGAGCCCTCGTCGAGGAAGCAGACCTGGTCGGCGATGTCGCGAGCGAACGACATCTCGTGCGTAGCGAGGATCATCGTCATTCCGCCGGCGGCAAGTTCGCGGATGACTTCGAGCACCTCTGCCACCAGTTCCGGGTCGAGTGCGCTCGTCACCTCGTCGAAGAGCATCAGCTCGCGGCTGCATCGCGAGTGCGCGCACGATCGCGACGCGCTGCTGCTGCCCTCCCGAGAGCCGGTCTGGGTACTCGTCGCGTTTCTCGGCGAGGCCGAAGCGAGCGAGGAGCGTTGTCGCACGCTCGTCGGCCTCGCGCTTCGACAGGCCGAGGACATCACGCGGGGCGAGGGTCACATTCCGTAGGACGCTCATATGCGGGAAGAGGTTGTACGACTGGAAGACGATCCCGATCCGGCGGCGCACCGCGTTGACGTCGGAGCGCCTCGTGATCTCCTCGCCGCCGAGGAAGACGCGGCCGGCGTCGATCCGCTCGAGCAGGTTGATGCAGCGGAGCAGTGTCGACTTGCCCGATCCCGATGCGCCGATGAGAGCCACGACTTCGTGCTCGGCAACGGTCAGGTTGATGCTCCGCAGCACCTCGTGACGGCCGAAGGACTTCGACAGCCGCTTCGACCGTGAGCGCGTCGGTCATGGCGTCGCGCCCCCGCCTGGCGCCGGCGCCGGTCGCGGGCGGACAGCCAGTCGGTGAAACGCGCAAGCGGGATCGTGATCGCGACGAAGAGGAACGCGGCGCAAAGGTACGCAGTGAAGTTGAACGTCGCGTTGGCGTCGATCTGCGATTGCTGGAAGGCCTCGATCGCGCCGAGCGTACCCACGAGCGCCGTGTCCTTCTGCAATCCGATGAAGTCGTTGAGCAGCGGCGGGATCACGCGCCGCACGGCCTGCGGAAGGATCACACGGCGGAGGGTCTGCGAGCGCGAGAGGCCCAGCGAGCGGGCCGCCGCCTCCTGGCTTGGATGGACGGATTCGATGCCCGCCCGGTAGACCTCGGAGACATACGCGGTGTAGATGAGGACGAGCGAGACGATCCCCCAGAAGATGACCGACTTCGGGACGTAGCTCAGCCCGAGCGCGGGGGCGCCGAAACCGAGCATTGCGATCACGAGGATCGTCGGGATGCCGCGAAACAGATCGGTGTACACGATCGCGAGCGCCCGCAACGGGAAGAACACCGGCCCCGGCAGGCTCCGCAGCACGGCGAGGACCAGGGCGAAGACGAGGATCAGCACCTCCGCGATCGAGAAGATCTTCACGTTGAGGCGAAAGGCGCGCGCGATCTCCGGAAACGACGCCTTGAACTCGTCCCAGTTGAAGAACTGGCTGCGCACCTGCGGCCAGCCAGGCGCGTGGGTGATCGCGAAGATGGCGACCGCGAAGAAGACGACGGTACTCACGAGCGCGATGGTGACGCTCCGGCGGCCTTCGCCGCCGGAGCGCAGTCCATCGAGCATGCGCGAGCGCCGCTCTACTTCAAGATCGGCGCGCCGGTCGCCTTCGCCAGCCACAGCCGCTGGAGCTGCTTGAGAGTTCCGGCGCTGCGAAGTGACGTGATCGCCTTGTTCACGCACGCCGTCAGCGGGTTGCCTTTCTTAAGCACGACGCCGAAGTGATCGGTCGCAGCGCCGTGGTTCTCAAACTGGCCGAGGAGCTTCCCGTTCGGGATCTGCGCGGCCACCACGTAGAAGGCCGTCGGCAAGTCGACGACGAGCGCGTCGATCTGCTTGTTCTTCAACGCGAGCACCGCAGCGGCGTTCGAGTTGAACACGGCCGGCTGTTGCGTCGGCTTGATGCGGTCCTTGATGAACGCGTAGCTCGTCGTTCCGAGCTCAGCGCCGATCTTGTAGCCCGCAAGCCCCTTGATGCTGCGAACCGAAGCGATCTTCGTGCCCTTGTTGACGACGATCGCCTGGTTGACGTCGTAGTACGACTTGCTGAAGTCGACGACCTTGGCGCGCGCGGGCGTATACGAGATCTGGTTGATGTCGAAGTCGAACGACTTCGGCCCCGGGGCGTACGCACGGTTGAACGGCACGTAGGTCCAGGCCACCTGGGTCTTCGAGTAGCCGAGCTTCTTCGCAATCGCATACGCCACGGCCGACTCGTAGCCCTTGCCGGTCGCCGGGTCGTTGATCTTCCACTTCGAGCTCTTCGTGCCACCCGCGTACCAGGGCGGGTAGGCGGGGTTGTCGGTCCCGACGGTGAGCTGGCCGCTCTTCACGGTCGGGCACGAGGCGGCCGCGGCGTTCGAGTGGGCCGGATGTGCAGCCGCGGAGGCGCCTGCGGCTGCCGCGGCGAGCACCACGATCGCAGTCAGGAGGGGGATGAGCTTGGTCATTGAGACATTGCCTTTCGATGATGGGACAGCGTCGCCACTGGAAACGGGAGCCCCAGCGTATCGCCGGAGCCGACGTTGACGGTCTATGCGGTCGATCTATGCCGTCTGCGCGACGGCGCCGAGCACGTCGAGGCCCGGCTCGAAGCAGGCCCGGCAACGTGCCTCGTACGAGTCGAGCGCACCGACCTGGATCGTCTCGCCGCCGAACGGCGCCGGGGCACCGTCGACGAGCCGCTGGGTCATCGTCGCGGGCCCGCCGCAGCGGTGGCACACGGCCTCGAGCTTGTCGACGAACTCGGCGATGCAGAGGAGTGTCGGCATGGCGCCGAACGGCAAGCCGCGAAAGTCCTGAGCGAGACCGGCGGCGACCACGCGCGCGCCGTCCTCGATGAGCGCCCCGATCGCTTCGACGATCCCGTCGTCGAAGAACTGCACTTCGTCGATGCCGATCGCGTCGTAGCCGCTTGCGAGCCGGCGCACCTCGATGCCCGACTGCGCCGTGACGGCGCGCATCTTCGCACCGGCGTGCGAGACGACATGGCCGACGTCGTAGCGGTCGTCGAGCAGCGGCTTCACGACGAGTGCGCGCTGGCCCGCGATCTCGGCGCGGCGCAGGCGGCGAATCAGCTCCTCGCTCTTGCCGCAGAACATCGGGCCGCAGACGACCTCGAGCCATCCGCCGGAATGGGGCTGAGTTCTGATCACGGGGCAGGACCTTATCCCGCCGGTAGGACGGCTCCCACGGCGGCGGCTACTTCAGGAGCCTCGACAGCCGCCGGTCCTTCAGCGTGCGGCCACCGGTCTGGCAGTGCGGGCAGTAGAAGATCGTGTGCTCCTCGAAGTCGACGCGCGCCAGCGGGGTGCCGCAGCGGGCGCACGGCTCGCCGAGCCGGTTGTGGACGCGGTAGACCTTGTCGTCCTTCGCGCCCTCGAGGCGCAGCTCGAGCCCGCGTGCGAGCTCGTCGTGGATCGCTGTCGCAAGCCGTTCGGTCTGCTCGTCGTCGACCTGCGTCGAGAGCTGGTACGGCGAGAGGCGCGCCGACCAGAGGATCTCGTTCGCCCAGGCGCGCCCGATTCCGGCGATCAGTCGCTGGTCGCGCAGGAGCGAGTGCAGGCGGCGCGAGTCTGACGCGAGGATGCGCTCGACATCGGCAGTCGAGAGGCCGTCCGCCTCCGGGCCGAGGTGTGCGAGCTCCGCGCGCACGGCTTCGGGCCGCAAGAGCCAGACACCCGCCCGTTTCTTCGAGCCCGCCTCCGTCAGCTGCAGCTCGCCGCCGTCGGCGAAGCGCACGCGGAACATCGGCGTCTTCGCCCCCTTTGCGCCGGTGGCGACGTACTTCAGCCGGCCGGCGCTCATCAGGTGCACCATCACGACGAGCTCGTCGTCGTCGGTCGGGAGGAGGAACCGCTTCGCGCGCCGCTCGACGCCGCGAAAGCCCTCGCCGTCGAGGGCGGAGAGCGGCGGGTCGAACGTCTTCAGCGTCGCGATGTGCGCCGGGCCGGCTTTTTCGATCGGGGACTTTCGGACGAGCGGGTCGAGCTGTCTGCGCCAGGCTTCGACCTCGGGCAACTCGGGCAACGTAGGCTCCTCGGGCGGTGGAAGCGCTCAGGGTAACCGTGCGGCGCGGCAACGTCGTCGAGGCCGTGCACCAGGTGCATGTCGCAACGACGGAGGGCGAGCGTTGGGGCGACCCCGAGCTCGCGTTTTTCCTGCGCTCGTCCGCGAAGCCGATCCAGGCGATTCCGTTCGTCGAGTGCTACGACGACCTCGCCGACGAGGAGATCGCGATCGCCTGCGCCTCACATCATGCGGAGCCCGCGCAACTCGAGGCTGTGCGCCGTGTTCTCGCTCGCGCGGGCGCGACGGTTGACGACCTCGAGAACGGGTTGCAGGATGGTCGCCCGGACGGGAAGCTCGGCCACAACTGCTCTGGCAAGCACGCCGGCATGCTCGCGGCGTGTCGTGGCAACGGCTGGCCGCTTCATCCGTACCGTTCGCCCGAGCACCCGCTGCAGCAGCGCATCGCGGAGCTGCTCGGAGACGGCGAGACGGCGACCGACGGCTGCGGTGTTCCGACGTTCGCCACGACCCTCGTGCGCGCGGCGGCGCTGCTGACGCGGACGCCGCCGCGGATTCGTGCCGCGATGCAAGCGCGACCCGAGCTCGTCGGCGCGTCGCACGACGCGGTCGACACCGACCTGATGCGGTTGCGCCCGGGCTGGATCGCGAAAGGCGGCGCCGAAGGGCTCTTCTGCGCGGCGCACGACGACGGTCGCGGGATCGCCCTGAAAGCGGCGGACGGCGCGTACCGCGCGATCGGCCCGGCACTCGCTCACGTGCTCGGAGTCGACGAGCTCGCGGAGACGCCGCTCCGTAACAGTCGCAACGAGGTCGTCGGCGCAATAACCTTGGCGTCGTGAAGGTCTTCATCGTCAGCGACATGGAGGGCGTCGCCGGGATCGTCAAGTGGCAGCAGGTGACGGGCGGCCACGCGATGTACGAGGAGGGACGCCGCCTGTACACGGGCGAGATCAATGCGGCCGTGCGCGGCGCCAAGGCTGCCGGCGCGACGGAGATCGTCGTCATGGACTGTCACGGTGCGGGTGAGGGCTGGACGTTCAACTCGCTGATTCCCGAAGAGCTCGATCCGGACTGCGAGTTCGTCGTGCAGAACGAATGGACGGAGTACATCGAGTACCTCGAGGGCGGCGTCGATGCTGCGCTCTTCGTCGGCATGCACGCCATGGCAGGCACGCGCGACGGTGTGCTGGCGCATACGGTCAGCGGCTCGTCATGGTGGCGGTTGCGGTTCAACGGCGTCGAGGTGGGCGAGACCGGGATCAACGCCGCGCTCTGTGGATCCTGGGGTTGTCCGGTCGTGCTCGTCACCGGGGACGAGGCCGCATGCCGTGAAGGACGGCGGCTGCTCGGCGACGGCCTCACGACCGCGGCGGTGAAGAAGGGCCTCGGCCGCTTCAGCGCCCGCCAGTTCCCGGCTCCGCGCGCGCGGGAGATGATCGAGACGGCCGCCGAAGCCTCGCTCCGAGACCTCACGGCCGTCGCACCGTACGACCCCGGGAAGCCAAGCGAGATCGTGGTCGACTTCAACACGTCGGACCACGTCGAGCGCTATCGCCATCGCGCCGGGGTCGAGATCACCGCCGCACGCCAGATCGCCTCGCGGGCCGACGACTGGTGGACCGCGTGGCGGCAGTTCTTCTTCTGAGCCAGTAAGTAACAGTCTGTTACAAGGTGCTCATGCGCGCGGTCGTCGCCTGCCTCGGGGACTCGATCACCGAGGGCTCGCCCTACTGGGACTCGCGGCGCCGGGCCGGGGATCCCGAGGGACAGTGGCAGCACTGGGCCGCGCTCCGCTTCCCGGAGCTCGACCTTCGCAACTTCGGGATCTGGGGTCAGCGCACCGACGAGATCGCGGCGCGCTTCGACGAGGCGGTCGAGGGCGCGACCGCCCTGATCGTGCAGGGCGGCATCAACGACATCGCGCAGGGCCGGTCGACCGACGCCGCGGCGGAGCGGCTCGAGGCGATGGTCGAGCGCGGGCTTGCGCTCGGCCTCGACGTCGCCGTCTGCGACGTCCTGCCATGGAACAACGGCAGGCCGGAGCAGCGAGCGGCGATCGACGCCCTGAACCGGCGCATCCACTCACTCGCCGTGCCGGTGCTGCCCTTCCACGACACGCTCGAGGATCCCGAGCGGCGTGGCTCGATGAAGGCCGAGTGGGTGAACGACGACGGCGACCATCCGTCGATCGACGGGTACCGCCGCCTCGGGGAGCTCGCGTTTCGCTTTCCGTTTTCGGTGCTGACGCAACACGCAAGAGCCTCTACCCTGAGGGCATGGCGCTTCTCCAGGCTCGCGGCATCGCGAAGAGCTTCGGCTCGCGCTCGATCCTCGACGGCCTCGACTTCGACGTCGAGGCCGGCGCGCGGCTGGGGATGATCGGCCCGAACGGCGGCGGCAAGTCGACGCTGATGCGGATCCTCGCCGGCGAGGAGCTCCCCGACGCGGGGGAGTTGACCGCGCGGCGGGGTCTCGTCGTCGCGTATCTGCCGCAGCAACTCGAGGGCGACGAGCGCGACGCCCGCCATACGCTTCGGGCTGCGCGGCCGGACCTGGACGAGCTCGAGGCGGAGCTCGCGACGGGTCGAGTCGCAGCTCAGCACGCTCGGCGACGACCTCGACCGCATGTCCCGCGCGCTCCGCCGCCAGGAAGAGCTGATCGAACGCTGGACAGCCGCCGGCGGGCCCGGCTTCGACGGGCGTGCGCGAGCGCTGCTCGTCGACGTCGGCCTGGATGACTCCGATCTCGCCAAGCCCACGCGGATCCTCTCGGGCGGTCAGCGGAAGCTCGTCGGGCTCGCGGCCTGCCTGCTGCGCGATCCCGACGTGCTGCTGCTCGACGAGCCGGAGGCCCACCTGGACGTCGAGGCGCGCGAGCGGATGGAGCGGTTGATGCGGTCGTTCGACGGCGCGGTCGTGGCCGTCTCGCACGATCGCTATCTGCTCGACGAGACGGTCGACCAGATCGCCGAGCTCTCGGGCGGCCGGGTTCGGCTGTGGCCGGGGAACTATTCGGCGTACACGGTCGCTCGCGAGCTCGAGTTCCAGCGTCAGCAGCAGGCGTACGTGACGCAGCAGAAGGAGATCGCCCGGCTCGAGGAGGCGATCCGCCGCTTCAAGGACTGGGCGAG
Source organism: uncultured Thermoleophilia bacterium (assembly GCA_963842335.1). Lineage (GTDB taxonomy): Bacteria > Actinomycetota > Thermoleophilia > Gaiellales > Gaiellaceae > PALSA-600. The sequence goes on from CAWJGF010000010.1 coordinate 29,972, forward strand.
CCGCGTCGTCGACGAGCGCCACATCAAGCAGGCGCGCAACAAACAGCGCCAGATCGACCGCATGGACAAGATCGACCGGCCGGTGCTCGAGCGGCGCAAGATCGCGCTCGAGTTGCGGCCGCACGCGCGTGGGGGCGAGCGAGTCGTCGAGCTCGCCGGAGTAGGGATCGAGCTTGCCGGGCGCGCGATCCTCGACGACGTCGACCTGACCGTGCTGCGGGGTGAGCGAGTCGGGGTCGTCGGCGACAACGGCGCTGGGAAGTCGGTGCTGCTGCGCCTGCTCGCCGGAGAGCTCGAACCGACCGACGGCGAGCGGAAGGCAGGCCCGTCGATCAGGTTCGGACGGCTCGCGCAGGACCGCCGGCCCGACGATCCGCAGGCGACGCCGCTGCAACTGGTGCGCCGCGCCGCGCCGATGTCCGAGGGCGAAGCCGTGTCGCGGCTGATGAAGTTCCTGTTCGGCTACGAGCAGGTGCGCCGTCCGCTCCACACGCTCTCCGGCGGTGAATGGACGCGGCTCCAGTTGCTGCTCCTGATGATCGAGGGGGCGAACTGCCTGCTGCTCGACGAGCCCACGAACCACCTCGACATCGAGTCGGTCGAGATGCTGGAGAGTGCGCTCGAGGCATTCGACGGCACGGCGATCTTCGTCTCGCACGATCGCTACTTCCTCGATCGCATCGCCGACCGGATCGTCGAGGTCGCAGACGGTGCGCTGCGGTCGTACGAGGGCGGTTGGTCGACCTGGCGCGCGCGCCAGGAAGTGACCGTCTAGCTTGCGGCGGCGCGCAGCGCGCGAGGACGCGGCGGTGCGTCGACCGGTTTCGCTTCGTCACCTTCGTGCCGGTCGCTGACGTCGAAGAGGAAGCCCTGCAGGAACAGCGGGTGATACTCCTCGTCGCGCACGGCAACCGTCTCGTCGTGCACCCAGACGGTGCGTCCGTCGGCGGCGTTCAGGCGATACTCCATCCGGAAGTTCTCACCGGTCGCATGCGTCCGCTCGACCTCCGCGATCACGCGATCGTGGTCGTCGGGATGCAGGCACTTGGCGAAGAAGCCGGGCTCGAGCCACTCGGAGACCGCGTAGCCGAGCATCGACTCGATCCGTGGGCTGATGTACTGCGTCGTCAGCGGGATCTCGATCGTGTTGATGTACGTCGCGAGCGGGATCTGCTCGACGAGCGTGCGGTATTTGGCTTCGGCCGCGCGCAGGCGCTCGTCGCGATCGCGGCGCTTCGTGACGTCGCGGATCGAGACGGCGAAGAGCAGCGGCCCCGGCACGTCGACGCGGGTGATCGCGATCTCGGCCGGGAACGAGCGATGATCGGAACGGAGGGCGTTGATCTCGAGTCGCGAGCCGAGCAGCGGGCCGGATCCGGTCTCGACGACGCTCGCCAGGTCGGCGCGGTGCTCGGGTGCGACGACGAGCTCGAGGAACGGCTTGCCGACCGCGTCGGCGCGGGTCCAGCCGAACGTCTCCTCCGTTGCCGGGTTGACCTCGACGACCAGGCCGGCATGGTCGACGATCATCACGCCGTCGAGGGCGGCGCGCAGGACCGCGTCCTTGCGTCCCTCGCTGGCGAGCAGCGCGCGCTCGGAGCGCTTGCGGCTCGTGACGTCCATCATCAGCGCGATCGCGCCGAGCACGACGCCGTGCGCGTCGCGGATCGGGCCGACCGAGACGCTGACGTCGATCAGCGAGCCGTCGCTGTGCAGCCGGCGCTGGTCGAGGTCGCGCAGCGTCTCACCGCTCTGCACGCGGGCGAGGTTTGCGATGAAAGCGTCGAGCTCGTCCGCCGGCACGAGCGGACAGAGACGGCCGATCACTTCCTCGGGCTTCCAGCCGAAGATCTCCACGGCGCTTGCGTTCCACGAGCGCACGCGACCGTCGAAGTCGAAGTCGACGATCGCAACCGGCGACGCGTCGATCAGCGCGCTGTGGTGCTCGTAGGCGTTCTGAATCTGGTCGAACTGGGCCGCATGGCCGAGAGCAGTGGCCGCCTGGTTCGCGAACGCGCGCAGGATCTGCAGGCGCTCGGCGTCGGGACGTAGCCGGTCATGCGGGTCGTCGGCCCAGATGTAGCCGATCCGGCGACCGCGCCGGTCGTTGAGCGGAACGAACAGCCAGTCGTTCTGCCACGCGTGCGGCCCGCGTCCATCTCGCTGCGAGCGGTAGCCCACGGGGCGTTCCGGCAGCAGCTTGCGCGCGCCGTCGTGCGGCAGCAGAAAGCAACCGGCCACGTCGAACTCGGGCTTGAGGATTCGCTCGAGCTCGTCGGCGGTGAGTGATGCCCCGCTGTTCTGGCCCTCACCGAAGCCCGACCGAGGCGATCGTGTTGTGCACCCCGTGCGGTCTCGTGCAGAAGTTGGACGGCGACCTTGTCGAATCCGAGTGCTTCCGAGATCGCCTCGCAGACGAGGTGAAGCAACTCGCTCGTGTCCCAGGTCTCGTTCAGGCGCGTCGACACGGCGAGCAGGCGCTCGAGCGCCTCGCGATTCGCCTTTGCATCCGTCGCCTCCTGCGCCGCCTGCACGACGATCGCCGCGTGCTCGGAGACCGCGATGAGGACGTCGATCTCGTCGCCGCTCGGCTTCCGGCCCGAGATCGGCTCGTCGACCGAGAGGATGCCGAGGAGCTGGCCGTCGGCGGCGCGCAGCGGCGCGAAGAGCGCGTCGTCCGGATGCCAGGCGTTCGGGTCGTCACTCACCGGCAGGTCGGGCGTGAACGTCTCGTGCTCGCTCCAGTCGAACTCGCCGGCGGGGACGAGGTAGGCGCCGCGCTGCAGGAACCGCTGATCGAGCAAGGGCTCCCAGTCGGACGGCTGCCGAACCTGCCCGAGGAGCGCCTTGCGCGCCTCGTCGCTGCCGAACACGGTCGTGACGACGAAGTCGTCCCACTCGCGCCGGTAGAGGTTGACGACGACAGTGCGGAAGGCGAGCGAATCGGATGCGGTGCGGGCGATCGCCGAGAGGAGCTCCGGGAGCTCTTCACCGGTTCTCACGAGGCGCGTTACCTCGAGGAGGCCGCGCAGCCGAGAGAAGATCGTCGATTGCCGTTGGTCAAGTGTTGCCACCCCAAATTCCCTGTGAACGAATCGGCGGTCCGGGGCGATATCAGCTCCCCCGATCCGGGGGAGGTCGCCGTGCCCTACGCGAGTGAGATCTGGCTGTCCGCCTGCTCGATCACGAGCGGATCATGGGTCGCGCAGACGACCGCTGCGCCCGTCTCGCGCGCGAGCCGGCCGAGGAGGATGGCAACGGCGATCGCATTCGCGCCATCGAGGCGCGAGGTGGGCTCGTCCGCCAGCAGGAGCGCCGGCCGTGAGGCGGCCGCTCGGGCGATCGCGACACGCGCGCGCTCGCCCTGCGAGAGCCGCGCCACCCGCTGCGTGGCGCGCTCTGACAGTCCGACTGCGTCGAGCGCTCTCAGCGCGGCGGACCGTCCGTCGGACTCGCCACGAAGCGCCAGGACGAGCTCCACGTTCTCGAGTGCCGACAGGTGCGGCACCAGGCCCGCCTGCTGGCCGACGTACGCGATCTGCTCGCGGCGAAGCGCCGCACGGCCGGCGCGATCGAGCCCCGCCAGGTCGACACCGCCGACGGTGACGGAGCCGGCGTCGGGCAGTTCGAGGCCGGCGAGCACATGCAGGAACGTCGTCTTCCCCGATCCGGACGGGCCGGTCAGTGCGTGCAGCCGGCTCGCTCGGAATGTCGCGTCGGTCGGGCGCAGGGCAATCGTCTCGCCGTAGCGGCGTTCGACGCCATGCACTTCGGCGACGACGGGACCTTCCGTCGCCGGGGCGAGCGCCGGACGGCCCGGTTGCTGTCCCGACTCGACGCGCGTTCCCGCGGCGGGTGAGACGACGACCGCCGCCCTGCTCGAACCGTGCGGTTGCCTTGGTGCCGATTCCGGCACGCAGCAAGAGCTCCTCGGGCAGCCGGAGCCAGCCGCCGCGACCGACGACGATCGTGTCGCTTCCCTCGTCGCCGCGCCCCCATTCCTCGGAGACGCGGCCGTCGCGGATGCGCACGATGCGATCGGCGATGCGTGTCGATTCCGGGTCGTGGCTGACGATCACGGTCGTGCAACCCAGCTCGCGGACGAGCTCCGCGAGCATCCCGTAGACCTGGTCGGCGGTCGCGGCGTCGAGCTCGCCGGTCGGCTCGTCGGCGAGAAACAGCCGTGGCCGGTGGGCGATTGCCGCGCAGAGCGCGACGCGTTGCTGCTCGCCGCCGGAGAGCTGGGTCGGCTGCCGGTCCCGCTTCTCTGCCAGGCCGACGCGATCGAGGAGCTCGTCGGCCCGCCGCAGCCGATTCGACCGCGCCGTTCCGTGCAGGCCGAGCTGGAGCGCCACGAGCTCGCGTGCACTGAGCTCGGGCGCGAGCGCGCGTGCATAGTGCTGGTCGGCGTAGCCGAGGAGCGACGAGCGGTACGCCGCGAGCCGCCGATCGGGAAGCTTGCCGACGTCCTCTCCGTAGACGCGAACGACGCCCGCTGACGGACGCTCGAGGCCGGCGAGAATCCGGAGGAGCGTCGATTTGCCCGAGCCGCTCGGCCCGAGAACCGTCACCACCTCTCCGTCCGCCACGCGCAGCGACAGGCCCTGGAGTGCAGCAGCATCGCCCTCGGCGGTCGCGTGGACCCGGAAGACGTCCTTCAGCTCGATCGCCGTCATGCGGCCACCTCCGCAGCCCGCCCCGGTGCGCGTCCGCGCGTCCGAGTCGCATACCCGACGAGCAGAATCGCGGCGAGCACGTAGCCCACGGCGGCGACTGCGAGCAGCGGTAGGTCGAGCGCGAGTTGCAGCGGTGGCTCGGGCGCCACGGCGCCGGCCGTCACGGAGACGAGCGCGATCACGAGCGCGGACAGAATTGCGCCGAGCACGAGCCCGCCGGCGATCCCGAATGCGGCGACGAGTAGCGCGCGCAATCGAAGGTGCGCGCGAATCGTCGAGGGTGCCGCCCCTTGCGCCTCGAGGTCGAACAGCTCGCCTCGGTCGTCGCGCACGTCGGCGACGACCGCCAGCAGCAGTCCGAGGAGCGCGAGCAGCAACGCCACGGCCGCCGTGCCTGCCAGCGTCAGCAGGGCTCCCCGGCCGAGCGGGTCTCGCTGGAGCTGGGCGAGCGTTGCGGCGCGTGACTGGACGGTGAGCTGCGTGAACGGCGCGCGTGCGAGGAGGTTTGCGGTCGCCGCGTCGCGGGACGCGGGCACGTTCAGCCACAGCTCATCCGTCGTGCCGAGGCCTGGCGAGCGCGTGTCGAGGAGGGTGGCGGCCGTCGTGGTGTCGGCCACGACCGCGTCGCCGACCACCGATGGGAAACGCGCCATCGTCCCGACGATGCGGCCCGCGACCTGCTCTCCTTCGATCTGCAGAGGGATGATCCCGTTCGGGCCGGCCTGAGCAGCGACGCCTGGGGTCGCGAGCACCGGTAGCACGAGCCCGTCGGTCGGCTGGCGCGGGCGGAACTTGCCGGTCCGGTCGGGTGTGAGGACGTAGCCGAGCTCAGCCACACGTGACGAGCCAGCGGTGGTGCCGCTCACGCCGCCGGTCCCCGTCCAGCCGCCGAGTGCGCCCGCAAGGACGCGGCCGTCGACGCGAGGCGTGCCGAACGTGACGACGCCCTTCGCGCTCGGCTGGATGCCGGTGCCGGCGTTCGCGGTCAGACGGCCGTTGTTCTGAATGTCGAATTCGAGCTGGGCGAGGGAAGCGCCGGCAAAGGGGATCCGCCCCCGCAGCAGCACCGTTCGCTGCCCGTTGGTGTGCCCGAGCGGGACGCTCTGGTAGTCGCCGAGCTTCGACCTGAAGATCCCGCGGATCCCGATGTCATCGCCGCGGGCTGAGGCCGGCATCGTGAACCACGTTCCCTTCGGCAGGGCAGCGACGCGCATCGTCATGTCGCGGCGCGGTGTGATCGCCGCCCCGAGCGCGCGCAGCGGACGCGGGGAGAAGTCGGCGCGCCAGCCCCCGACGGACGCGAGCCGGCCAGCCGGCAACCCGAGCAAGCTGAAGGTCGCGCCGGACGGGACGTTGCCGGAGAGGCGGAGCACGTGCAGCGGCGCAGCCGGATAGGACGTGAGCGGCGCGCCGTGCAGGACGGGAACGAGTTGCGACAGGTCCTCCGAGAGGACGAATGAGGCCGGGACCGCGTACGACGCCTCGTCGTGCTGACCGCGTTCGAGTGTCGAGCGGTAGGCGACGGCGAAGAGGGCCAGCCCGAGGCTTGCGACGAGGAAGGTCGCCGCGACGGCGGCGTGCCCGGGATTTCGGGCGAGTGAGGCTGCGGCCAGGCGAAGGGAGAGGGGTCCGCGGCGGCCGGCCGCACCGAGCCCGCGCAACGCCGGCGTCAGCAAGCGGGCCGCGGCGACAGCGGCCGCGAACACGATCAGGCCGGGCACGAGCAGGAGAAAGGCGCCCGTCCCGCCGCTCGTCAGGCGGCCGGCGTCGACCGAGCCGCGCGCCCAGCCGACAGCGACAATCGCAACCGCTCCGAGCGCCGCGACATCGAGCGGGGTCAGCGCCAGCCGTCCGAACTGCGCGCCGGCCGCTCGCACGGTCACGTACAGGAGCAGGGAGGCGACGAGCGCCACCCCCAGCGCCGCGGCGATGCCGCGCGCGTCCAGCAGTGCGTGCGTGTCGACCTGCCAGGCCGGCGACCCGGCTCGCTCGGCGATCGCGGCAGCGGCCGCGCCGCCGGCACACCAGCCGACGAAGGTGCCGACCACGGCGACGGTTGCGCACTCGGCCAGCGTGAAGAGCTCGACCTGCCAGCGCCGCGCGCCGAACCAGGTCAGGCGCCGGCGCGCGTCGCCGACGTCGCGCCGCAGCGCTCCCGCTGCGAGGATCGTGAACGCGATCAGGAGCGCTCCGCCCTCGCCACCGAGCAGCAGCAACCGGCGTGCCGCGACGGTCGACGCGCCGGCCGCGGTCGCCAGGGCCTCGGTGGGCGCGGTCACCTGGAAACCGTCCGAGCTCGCTTCCACCTGTGCCGAAAGCCGTTGCACCTTGTGCGCGAACGCATCGACCGCCCACGGGTGCACGTCACCGCCGGCGATCGGCGTGAACCAGGCGTAGGAGCGGTAGAACGTCTCGAGCTCCTTGGTCTGCGACAGGCCGTTGACGCCGTTCGCGAGCACGATCGGTGACGGCTGCGGCGTGTGGTACCGCACGGCGTGGGCGACTTCTTCGGTCGGCGGCGCCGGTAGCACGAAGGGCGCAAACGGCGCGTCGGGCTTCAGGATGGCGCGGCCGACCTCGATCAGATGCAGCGCCTTCGTCGACGGGATCGGCCCCGTGCCCTTGAGCCGGAGCACCTCGCAGTGCGCGGGCACGCAGATCGAGGGCAGGCGACCCGAGAGCAGCTGGACGTAACGCCCGACGTCGTTCGCGGCCCGCAGGTTCACGAGCCGCCCTTGAATCGACGCTTCGCGGAAGAGCATCGCCGCGGCGGGCGCCTCGCCGTTGACCGCCTGCAGCTTGGGAGCGACGAACCGGTTCTGGGCGGCCCATGTGCCGGACTGCGCACCGCTCCACGTCACCTGCACGACACGGTCGGCGGGAGCGAGTTGGGCCGTCGCCTGCGCGAGCGCTCGATCCTGCATCACGAGCCTCCCGGCCAGGACTGCTGCAAGGACGGCGGCGCCCGCAACGACGCCGAGCCCGATCAGCCCGAGACGCTCGCCACCGCCGCGCAGTCGTGCACCGACGAGGCGCAGCGGGAACGCGATGCGGCGGAAAGACGGCGACACCGGTGGAGGAACTCTACTGGTGTTTAGACTGGCGGGCAACAATGAGCCCGCGCTACGACGTCCCGAACGCCGCTCCCGAGCCGTTGCGCCAGGTGCAGCTGCTCGTGAACAGCGCGGACGTCGAGAACGGCCTCGACTGGCTGCCGGACTGGCTCGCCGAGCGTGGCGTCCAGAGCGAGCTCGACCGGGCCCGCGAGCTGCGGGAGTCGCTGAGAGTGCTCGTGCTCGCGAACAACGGCTTCCCGCTCGCAGCCGACGCCTTGCGCGTCGTCAACGACGCAGCGTCGCGGCTGGCGCTTCAGGTCGACGAAGAACGTGTACTGCACGTTCGCAAGAACGGCGATGCGCTCGACGCGGTGGTCGCGGTGGCGCTCGGCGCGATGCTGGACGGGACCTGGGCGCGGCTGAAGGCGTGCCGCAACTGCCACTGGTCGTTCTACGACAACTCGCCGAACCGGTCGGCGACGTGGTGCTCGATGCAAATCTGTGGGAACCGGACGAAGACGCGCGCGTATCGCAGGCGGCGGAACGCCGGCCGCTGAGCGCGTCCGCCGGGTCAGCGCGCGCCGAGCAGCAGCGCGAGAAGCGCCTTCTGCACGTGCAGACGGTTCTCGGCTTCGTCCCAGATCGCCGAGCGGTCACCGTAGAGAACGTCCGCAGTGATCTCCTCGCCCGGATGCGCAGGCAGGCAGTGCAGGACGAATGCCTCCGGCGCTGCCAGGCCGAGCAGGTCGGCGTCGATGCGGTAGGGCTCCAGGTCGCGGAGCCGTTCGACGGCTTCCGCCTCCTGGCCCATGCTGAGCCACGTGTCGGTGACGACGACGTCGGCAGCGCGGACGGCGTCGCGCGGGTCGCGCACGACGGTCACCTCCGCGGCCGGCTCGTAGCCGGGTGGGCACGCCGCAACGACCTCGTAGCCGAGCAGCTTCCCGAGCGCCGCCAGCGACGTGCAGACGTTCGTACCGTCGCCGACCCAGGCGACCTGCACCCCATCGAGCGAGCCGAGGCGATCGCGGATCGTGAGGGCGTCGGCGAGCGCCTGGCAGGGATGTTCGTCGGCGGTGAGCGCGTTGATCACGGGGATCGTCGCCCACTCGGCCCATTCCTCGAGCTCCGAGTGCGCGTGCGTGCGCACCGCGAGCGCGTCCAGATAGCGCGAGAGTGCCCGGGCAGTGTCCGGCAGTGACTCGCCGCGCGAGAGCTGGAGCTCCTCGGGGGCGAGATGAACAGCTGCGCCGCCGAGCTGGGTCATTCCGGCTGAGAACGACACGCGCGTCCGAGTCGAATGCTTCGCGAAGTAGAGGCCGAGCGTCGCGCCCGGCAGCAGCGGCTGCTTCGGCTCGAGCCGAAGGGCGACGGCCAGGTCGAGAACGGCCTCTGCTTCGGCAGCGACGAGATCGGTGATCCGCAGGAAATCGCGGCCGGCGAGCAGGACGTCGAAAGGGGCGGTCACGACCAGCGCTCCTGCGCCGCGGCCACGGCAGCTGCGACATCGCCGAGGCGGTCGCCCGCGGCCGGCGCCTCGAACGTGCCGGCGCGAACTTGAGCCGCAACGTGCTCGTGCGCATCGCGGAACGGCACGCCCTCGGCGACGAGGGCCTCGGCGGCGTCTGTCGCAAGCAAGAGTGGATCGGCCGTCGCTGCAGCGAGACGCGCGCGGTCGAAGTCGAGCCCGCTGACGAGCGCGCCGAGCGCGCCGAGCGCGCCGGCGACGTCTTTGCGGGCAGCGAAGACGGGCGGCTTGTCCTCCTGCAGGTCGCGGTCGTAGGCGAGTGCAAGCGACTTCACGGTTGCCAGCAATCCGGTCAGACGGCCGATCGCGGTCCCGGCCTTGCCGCGGGCCAGCTCCGCCACGTCGGGATTCAGCTTCTGCGGCATGATCGACGAGCCCGTCGCCGCCACTTCCGGCAGCCGCGCGAAACCGAATTCGCTGGTCGTCCACAGCACGAGCTCCTCGCCGATGCGCGAGAGGTGCACGAAGAGGACCGCCGCCGCGTACAGGTAGTCCAGCGCGAAGTCGCGGTCGGCGACGGCGTCGAGTGAGTTTCTCATCGCGTTCGGCGGCGCCGGCAGCGGCAAGGTCGAGCCGGCGAGGGCGCCCGCTCCGAGCGGGGACGGCGCGGCCTGGACGCGTGCGAACGCGAATCGCGACCGGTCCCGTTCGAGCATCTCCACCCACGCGAGCAGGTGGTGGCCGAGCGTCACGGGTTGCGCGCGCTGCAGGTGCGTGTAGCCGGGCATTGCGGTTGAAGCCTCAGCGGCGGCGCGGTCGAGAATCGCACGCGCGAAGGTGGTGAGAGCAGCCTCGGCCTCGCCGCACGCGTCGGTGACGTAGAGGCGGAACGCGGCGGCGACCTGGTCGTTGCGCGACCGGCCCGCGTGAATCTTGCGGCCGACCTCGCCGAGCTGGCGCTCGATCGCGCTATGCACGTCTTCGTCCGTGGCCTCGAGCCCGTCGATCGTCTTGAGCTTCGCCGCGGTGTCGGCAAGCTCGTCGTCGTCGAGGATGCCTGCGGCGTGCAATCGCTGAGCATGCAGCAGCGTCGCCTCGAGGTCGTACGGCAGGAGCTCCGCATCGTCGGCGCGCAGGAACGACCACACTTCGGGTGCCAGCGGTGTCGCGACCCGCCCCGCCCAGAGGGTCACAGCGGCCGTCCGAGCTTCGCGAGCATCGCGCGCGAGTCGGCGATGTCGTTGATCTGAACCGCGAGCTGCCCGACGCGGTCCTGCGCCGTGAAGGCGGTCGCGCTGCGTTCCATGCTCAGGCGCTCGGGGTCGTACGTGACGCCCTCCCCTGTCGTGTCGAGGATCGTGTAGTCATCTCCGCGGCGCAGCTCGATCGTCACCTCGCCGGTGACGAACGAGGCGATGAACTTCTGCAGCGAGTCGCGCAGCATCAGGGCCTGCACGTCGAACCAGCGCCCTTCGTAGAGGAGCCTGCCGAGCCTGCGTCCGTCGACCGCGTAGCGCTCGAGCGTCGCTTCGTTGTGAATCGCGCTCAACAGGCGCTCGTAGCCTATGTGCAGCAGCGCCATGCCGGGCGCCTCGTAGATGCCGCGGCTCTTCGCCTCGATGACACGGTTCTCGATCTGGTCGGATGTTCCGAGCCCGTGCCGGCCGCCGATGGCGTTCGCCGCCTCGATCAACTCCACCGGGTCTGCGAGGGCGGTGCCGTTCAGCGCGACGGGAAGCCCGGCCTCGAACGCGATCGTGACGGCTTCGGTCTCGATCGCGACAGCGGGATCCCAGTGGGCGACGCCCATGATCGGCTCGACGATCTTCATCGAGGTGCCGAGCAGCTCGAGGTCCTTGGCCTCGTGGGTCGAGCCGAGCATGTTGGCGTCGGTCGAATACGCCTTCTCCGTGGACGCCCCATGCGGCAGCCCGCGCTCGGCGAGCCACTCGCTCATCTCGGTGCGGCCGCCCAGCTCCTCCACGAACGCGGCGTCGAGCCACGGCTTGTAGATGCGCAGATGCTCGTTCGCGAGCAGGCCGTAGCGGTAGAAGCGCTCGATGTCGTTTCCCTTGTAGGTCGAGCCGTCGCCCCAGATGTCGACGCCATGCTCGGCCATGGCGCGGACGAGCAGGGTGCCGGTGACGGCGCGACCGAGCGGAGTCGTGTTGAAGTAGCGCTTGCCCGCAGTCTGGATGTGGAAGGCACCGCACTGGAGCGCCGCGAGGCCCTCGCGTGCGAGCGCGTCGCGGCAGTCGACGACGACTGCATCCTCGGCGCCGTAGAGCTTGGCGCGATCCGGAACGCCGGCGATGTTCGGCTCGTCGGGCTGGCCGAGGTCGGCAGTGAAGGCGTAGGGAATCGCGCCCCGCTCGCGCATCCAGGTGACCGCGCAGCAGGTATCGAGCCCGCCGGAGAAGGCGATGCCGACGCGCTCGCCGACAGGCAGCGAGCCGAGAATGACGCTGAGCGGGATCGCGCCGACGCTCACGTGTTGCCCTCGAGGTGATGGCGGAACTGCGCTGCGAGGTCGTTCCCGGAGTGCGGGTCGCGCGCCGCGACGAAGACGGTGTTGTCGCCTGCGATCGTGCCGGCGACTTCGGGCAATGCCGCCGCGTCGATCGCGTCGGCGAGTGGAGTCGCGAGGCCGCGCGGCGTCTGCACGACGAGCAGCGAGCCCGACGGCATCAACTCGCCGGCCCAGCGCCGGAGCGCCGATGTCAACTCGCCCAGCCGGCGCAGGTCGGCGGCCCCGGGGAGCGAGTAGACGAGCCGTCCCTCGGCGTTGCGCACCTTCACGAGCCCGAGTTGCGCGATGTCGCGCGACACGGTTGCCTGCACGGCGTCGATGCCCGCGGCGTGCAGCGCTTCAGCGACCTCCGCCTGCGTCGAGAGGGGCTTGGTCCGGACGAGCTTGAGGATCGTGCCCTGCCGTTCGTACTTCGTCGTCATGCGAGAGCCTTCCCGAGCAGGTCGAGTGCGAGCGACGCCTCGTCGGCGGAGAGTGTGAGCGGCGGTGTCAGACGCAGCGTCTGCTCGCCCGCGCTGCCGATCACGAGCCCGTGCTCGAGCGCGGCCTCGACGACGGGCGCAACGGGCCGATCGAGCTCGACCGCGAGCAGCAGGCCGAGGCCGCGCACGTCGCCGTAGCGCGCGAGCCCAGCGGTCAGGAGCGCCGAGATCTCCCGCACATGCGCAAGGAGCGCATCGTCGACGGTGTCGAGCACCGCGCACGCCGCGGCGCACGCGACCGGGTTGCCGCCGAACGTGGAGGCGTGGTCGCCAGGCTCGAATGCGGTCGGCGCGTCGTCGGAGACGAGGAACGCGCCGATCGGGAGCCCGTTTGCGAGCCCTTTCGCGAGCGTGACCGCGTCGGGTCGCACGCCGTAGGTCTGCCAGGCGAAGAAGGCGCCGCTCCGGCCGACGCCGGTCTGAATCTCGTCGAGCACGAGTAGGGCACCGTGCTCGTCGGCAAGCGCACGCGCCTCGGCGAGCGTCTCCGGTGGGAGGGGATGCACCCCGCCTTCGCCCTGGACGGGCTCGAGCAGGATCGCGGCAGTCTGCGGGCCGACGTGCTGGGCGAGCGTCTGCGGTGTCGCGAAGACCGCCCCCGGCACGAGCGGCTCGAACGCGGCGCGCTTCGCGGGCTGCCCCGTGACCGAGAGCGCGCCCATGGTGCGACCGTGGAACGACCCGTCGAGCGCGACGATCTCCGTCCGTCCCGTCGCTTTCTTCGCCCACTTGAGTGCGGCCTCGATCGCTTCGGCGCCCGAGTTGCAGAAGAACGACTGGGCGCCGCCGAAGCGATCGGACAGCTTCGTGGCGAGCTCCTGCATAGGCTCCGTCCAGTACAGGTTCGAGACGTGCCAGAGCCGGTCGAGTTGCGCGTGGGCGGCGGCGAGCGGCGCGGGATGGCGGTGGCCGAGACCGACGACGGCGATCCCGGCGAAGCAGTCGAGGTACCGCCTGCCGGTGGCATCGGTGAGCCACGAGCCTTCGCCCTCGACGAACGTGACGTCGAGCCGCGCATAGGTCGGCAGAACCTGGTCGTGGGCGACCACGTTCGTCATGCGACCACCGCCGTCCGGCCGATCTCCGCGGTGATGCCGCTGCCGGCTGCGATCGCTGCGGCGCGGAGCTTCGGGACAATGCCGCCGTCGAAGAGGCCGGCGGCGAGCATCGCGTTCGCACGGGTGACGTCGATCGCGTCCACCACCTCGTCGTCGACATAGAGGCCGGCGACATCCGTGAGGAAGACGAGGCGCTTCGCCCCGAGGCCCAGCGCGAGCGCGGTCGCCGCGTCGTCGGCGTTCACGTTCAGGGGGCCGACGGCGAGCGGCGCAACGACCGGGATCAGCCCGTCGGCGAACGCGCGCAGGAGCGCCGGCGGGCGGCACGGCAGCGGATCGCCGACCCAGCCGAGCGGCGGCACGGGAACTGCGAGCAGGCCGTCGCGATCGCCGAACACGGGTGCCGCGAGCGCGCCGATCGCCGCGCACAACTCATCGTTCACGGCGGTCATCGAGTCGCGCACCACGTCAAGCCCGGCGCGCGTCGTGCGGCGGCGGCCGTTGACGAACTCGACGGTGATGCCGCGGCGAATCATCTCCTCGGTGATCTGAGGGCCGGCGCCGTGGACGACGCACACCTCGTGACCTTCCTCGCGCAGCCCGAGGATGTGGCTCGCCGACTCGGCGGCGACGGCTCCTCCGACCTTGACGACGAGGCGGCTCATGAGCGGTAGTCCGCGTTGATGCGCACGTAGTCGTACGAGAGGTCGCTCGTCAGATAGGCGGCGAAGCCGTCGCCGAGGCCGAGGTCGAGGTCGATCGTGCAGCTCGGGCCGGAGACGTCTGGCTCGACGTTCGTCGGCGAGCCGTGGTCGAGCACGATCGTGTCGTTGTAGCGGAGCGTCGCGCGGTCGGCATCGACGTCGGCGTAGTCGCCGTTGTAGGGCGCGCTGCCCGCCGCCATCAGCACGCGTCCCCAGTTGGCGTCGTGGCCGAAGAGCGCGGTCTTGACGAGCAGTGACGTTGCGATGCGTTGGGCGATCGCCTTCGCCTGCGGCCGGTCGACGGCCCCGTGCACGTTGATCTCGGCGAGCACCGTCGCACCCTCGCCGTCGGCGACGATCTGCCGCGACAGGTCGGCGCAAGCCTCGAGCAGGGCGGCAGCGAACGACGCATCGGTCTCCGGCGTGCGGTCGATGCCGCTCGCGCCGTTCGCGAGCAGGATCACCGTGTCGTTCGTCGAGCAGTCCCCGTCGATCGTGATCGCGTTGAACGTGCCGTCAACGGCGGGCCGGAGCAGGCCGGCCGCCTCGCCGGGCGCGAGCGGGTAGTCGGTGACGAGCACCGAGAGCATCGTCGCGAGGTCGGGATGAATCATCCCGGCGCCCTTCGCCATGCCGCCGATGGTGAAGCCGTCGCGGGCGACGACCGTCTCCTTCGACAACGTGTCGGTCGTCATGATCGCCTCCGCAGCGTCGTGACCGCCGGCGGGGTCGAGGCCGGTGACTGCCTCGTCGACGCCCGCGAGAAGCCGATCCATCGGGAGGTGCATGCCGATCACGCCGGTGGAGAGGACGAGTACTTCGTCGGTCTCGCTCCCGAGGAGATCTGCTGCGCGCGCCGCGGTCGCGAGCGCGTTCGCGTAGCCCTCTGGGCCGGTGGACGAATTGGCGACGCCCGAGTTGAGCACGACCGTCTGTGGGTCTGCGGCGGCGAGATGCGCGCGGTTCACCTGCAGGCAGGCCGCCTGCACCTTGTTGCGGCTGAACATCGCGCCGCCCACGGCGCGCTCGGTGGAGTGGACGATCGCGACGTCTTTCTTCGCATGGCGGATGCCCGCCGCGACGCCCGACGCGACGAAGCCCTTCGGCGCGGTGACGCTCATACGAGCACTCCGGCGAGCCGGAGGCCTGCGAACTCGTCCAGGCCGAGTGAGATGTTCGCGTTCTGCACGGCCTGTCCGGCCGCTCCCTTGCCGAGGTTGTCGAGGGTGCAGATGACGATCGCCGTCCCGGTGGCGCCATCGGTGAACACTCCGACCTCGGCAGTGTCGGTCCCGTGCACGCGGGTGAGTTCGGGCGCGACGCCGTCCGGGAGCACGCGCACGACGGGGCTCGTCGCGTACGCGGCTTCGAGCAGCGAACGCACGTCGGCGTCCGTCTGCACGTAACAGGTGGCAAGCAGGCCGCGCCGGACCGGCAGGAGGTGCGGAACGAAACAGACCGAGAAGCCGAGTTGCTGTGCGATCTCGGGGGCGTGGCGATGCGCGCCGACGGCGTACGGCGTCAGGTTCTCGAGCGTCGAGCCCGCGTGCGACGACGCCTTCAGTGACTTGCCCGCACCCGAGACGCCCGACTTGGCATCGACGACAGCGCTCGTGATCTCTCCCGTGAGTGGGGCGAGGGCGAGCAGGGCCGCGGTCGCGTAGCAGCCCGGGTTCGCGATGAGCGGCCCCTGCGGCGGCGCGAGCTCGGGCAGGCCGTAGCTCCACGCCCCCGGCGCGACGCCGTACCACTCGCGCGCGAGGTCGGGGTCGGTCAGGCGGTGCGCGCCGGAGAGGTCGACGACGACGGCGCCGTCAGGCGGGGTGAAGGCCGCGGCGTCGTCGTGCCCGAGACAGAGAAAGAGGACGTCCGCGCCGGAGGCAGCGGCCTCCGCGTTCGTCACGAACGCGGGCAGCGAGCCGTCAAGACGGGGGTCGAGCGCCCAGGCCGGCTTGCCGGCCAGCGAGTTCGAGCCGAGCGCAATGGGCTCGAGGTCGGGATGGGAGAGCACGCGGTCGAGCGTCTCCTGGCCGGCATACCCGGCGCAGCCGATGATCGCAGCGGTGGACATCTAGTGCGAACTATACAGGAATCCGCAGATTATGCAGAGCGCCCCGGCGGCTCGCCGCCGTCCCTTTCGACGGGCGCTCGCCGAGCCATGTCTGGTGCCAGGCACCGGTACGTAAGCGCTACAAATTGTCCCCAACCTTGTCTATGAGCCGGTTGGGCGGCGACGGGCTGGTGCCTGGCACCGTTACCGAGGGGTGACGATCCCTCCACAGGGACCGGCGCTCCAGCCGGGCGGCGGCGATTGTTCGGGGTCGATTTATGCTGTCTGATCGATGCTGGGGCACGTCAGGCCGGGTGCGGGTTGATCGCGATCGTGATCGTGCCTCCGGGGCGCAGCCAGCGGAGCGCGTGGAGCAGGTCGGCCCGCGGCAGCGAGACGCAGCCGTTCGTCGCGTGGCCCGTGGCGTCGTGCAGGAAGATCGCCGATCCCCGACCCGGGATCGCCGGCCGGGCGTTGTACTCGATCACCGCCAGCTCGCGGTAGGCGACCGATGCACGCCAGAGCGCCTCGCTCCCGCCCCCGAAAGCAGGGGTCGCGCCACACGCCACGTGCTGGAAGGAGTTGTAGGTGGACGAGCGTGGATCCTCGTCCCACCAGTCGCCGCACGCGAGGTGGTGATAGCGAAGCCGCACACCCGGGTTCGCATCGAGCCCGTACACGACGGAGCCGATCGCGTAGGTGCCGAGTGGCGTCGTGCCGTCGCCCTCCCGATGGTGCCTCGAAAGCCCGCTGTACCCGACGCGCGCGGGCCACGGCCCCGCGACGCGGCGGCCGCACTCGAGCAGCGTCACCGTGGCTGTCGTCGAGCGCGAGCTCGGCGCGGTCACCTGGATTCGCTGCGGGCAGCCTTGGAGGACGAGCGCAAGCGCGAGCGTCAGCATTGCGGTGCCCAGAGTACGCTCCGCCCTGCATGGCCGTCCTGCCGCCGTTCCAGGCCTCGGTCGCCTCGGTCTCCGCCGTGCAGCTCGGGCGATCCTGGCACCCCGGCTGCCCCGTCGGCCCGGCCAATCTGCGGCGTCTCCGCGTCTCGTTCGTCGGCTTCGACGGCCGCGCGCACGTCGGCGAGCTCGTCGTCGCGGCCGGCGTGACGCCCCAAGTCACCGCCGTCTTCCGGCGGCTGTACGAAGAGCATTTCCCGATCCGGCGGATGCAGCCCGTCTCAGCGTATGGCGCGAGCGACGACCGGTCGGCGGCGGCCGACAACACCTCGGCCTTCAACTGCCGCTATGCCGTGGCGTCGGGACCGAAACGCTGGTCGGCTCACGCGTACGGCGCTGCGATCGACGTCAACGACGTCGAGAACCCCTACCTGCTCGGCGTGCAGGTGATCCCGCCCGCCGGGAAGCGCTACCTCGACCGGTCGCGGTACCGCCCCGGCATGGCCGTGGCAGGGGGAGTGCTCGTGCGAGCCTTCGCGTCAGTCGGCTGGCTCTGGGGCGGACGCTGGGCCGGCTCGCCCGACTGGCAGCACTTCTCCGCGACCGGTGGGTGAGACGTCCTCCAGCCGGTCGACGCGCGCGAGCGCCGGGAAGACGCGCGGCCAGATGAGCGCCAGCAGGATCGTGAGCACGCCGCCGGCCACGACCGCCGGCACCGCGCCGATGAGGGCCGCGGCCGCCCCCGACTCGAAGGCGCCGAGCTCGTTCGATGCGCCGATGAAGACGCCCTCGACCGCATTGACGCGCCCGCGCAGGTCGTTCGGTGTCGCGAGCGCAACCGTCGTCGAGCGGATGTTCATCGAGAACATGTCGACGAAGCCGCTGACCGCAAGCGCGAAGGCAGACAGCCAGAACCACCGCGAGAGCCCAAACACGACCATGCTCGCGCCGAAGGTGCCGACAACGATCAGGAGCGTGCGTCCCGCGCGACCCCCGAGGGGCTTGCGCGCGATCCGGATTCCCGCGATCAGCGCACCGACCGCAACCGAGCTCCGCAGCACCCCGAGCCCGAACGGGCCGGTGTGGAGGATCGACTTGGCGAACAGAGGCAGGAGCGCGACCGAGCCTCCGAACAGGACGGCGAAAAGATCGAGCGTGATCGCGCCGAGGATGATCGGAGCGGCGCGGATGAACCGGATACCGCCGAGCAGGCTCTCCAGCGCCGCCGGACGCGGCTCCATTGGCGCCACCGTCTCGGGGCGGGTGATCGGGAGCAGGATCAGCGAGGAGATGACGAGCAGCACGATCCCGACGCCGTAGACCGATTCAGGGTCCAGCGCGAAGAGGAGCCCGCCGATCGCAGGCCCGGCGATCGTCGAGGCCTGGCCCGCGATCGAGCGCAGCGCCAGGGCTCCCGTCAGGAGATTCGTCGGAACGAGCTCGGGGGTCAGCGAGCGGCCGGCTGGATTGCCGAGGGCTCCGAGTGTTCCGGTCAGTGCCGCGAGGGCGATGAACGGCCAAAGCTCGTCCGCGCCGCGAATCGTCACGATGAGCAGGAGCCCGGTCACGACCGCGTCCGCGAAGCCCCACACGATCACGACGGTGACGCGGGGCAGCCGGTCCGCGAGGTGGCCCGCGGGCAGCGCGAGCAGCGGAACGGGCGCGAATTCGGCGAGACCGATCAACCCGAGGTCGAACGCGCTGTGATGAATCGTGTACACCTGCCAGCCGACGGCAACCTGGACCATCTGCATGGCAAAGCCGGAGGCGAGCATTCCCGACCACAGAAGGCGGAAGTCGCGGTGGGCGAGGGCGGGGGGAACTGAGATCACGTGCACCCACTTTGCCTCTTCGTTGCAACTTAGGTCCCCCTCAGGTGTCCCTCAGCCGGCGTTGATCCACTGAAGGAAGCAAACGAAACCGGAAGGGACCAGATTGATGCCCAGGAACAGAAACACACTTGCAGTTGCGGTCGCGGCCGCTGCACTCGCCGGGGGAGGTGCAGGCGCCGCTGCGGTTGCGCTTTCGCACACGAGCTCGCCGCAGGCCGCACCGGCGGCGGCGCCTGTGGCGTCAACCGCCGCGAACGTCGCAGCGACCTCTGCGCTCAGCCTCGAGCAGATCGCCAAGCAGTCCACTCCCAGCGTCGTGGAGATCGATGCGACGTCGGCCGCCCCGCAATCGCAGAACCAGTTCGGCGGGGGCGGTGGCGGTGGCGGCACCCAGTCCGCCGAAGGCACGGGCTTCGTTTACGACAACGACGGCCATATCGTCACGAATGAGCATGTGATCGACGGAGCGAGCTCCGTTTCCGTCAAGCTCTCCGACGGCAGCACGTGGAAGGCGACGGTGGTCGGGTCCGACACCTCGACCGACCTCGCAGTCCTGAAGATCAACGCACCCACCACGAAGCTCACTCCACTCGCGTTCGCCGATTCGAGCGCCGTCGCCGTCGGTGACGGGGTCGTCGCGATCGGGAACCCGTTCGGGCTCGATGGGACCGTGACGAGCGGCATCGTCAGCGCGGTCAACCGCGAGATCTCGGCCCCCGACTCGACGCCGATCGAGGGCGCGATCCAGACCGACGCCGCGATCAATCATGGCAACTCGGGCGGTCCGCTCCTCGACCTCCAGGGCAAGGTGATCGGCATCACGTCGCAGATCCAGAGCGAGTCGGGCGGCAACGACGGCGTCGGGTTCGCGATTCCGTCCAACACGGTGCGCTCGATCGCCGCTCAGCTGATCGCAACCGGGAAGGCGCAGCACGCGCTGCTCGGCGTGACCGTCTCGACGGCCACGAACGGCATCGCCGTTGCCAAGGTCGAGCAGGGAAGCGGTGCGGCATCGGCCGGCGTGAAGGCGGGCGACGTGATCACCGCGGTCGGCGGAAAGTCGGTGACGACCGCAGACGAGCTCCGCGCGTTGATCGCCGCGCACACTCCCGGCGACAAGATCTCGCTTTCGATCCTGCGCGGCGGACAGACGACCACCGTCACGGTGACGCTCGGATCGAGGACATAAGGATCAATGACCTCCTAAAAGAAAAATCCCGCCGGGCCGGTGGCGCTTTCGTCCACCTTGCTGACCGACCGATTCGGGCTTGCGCCCTTCACAGTTGCTCAGCGAGGCTTCGATCTACTCGCGCTCCGTGCCCTGCGGGATCCGGAATGTACGACGCGACGCCTGCGCTGCGCAAGGGGCGTCAGGCAAAAACCGCGCACATTGCGCACGAAACGACAGAGCACGAAACGAATGAAGGGCGGCTCGCGGATGCGAGCCGCCCTTCGAGCTTGGCCGACGTGCTCAGCGGCGCGCGAATGCGCCCAGCACCACCAGCACGACGACCACGACCAGGACGATCAGAAGAATGCTCATTGAGATGCCGCCTCCCGTTTCACTCGTTTTGTTCAACGAGAACGGGCGGCAGGCCGAATCGGTTACGCGAGGCCCGCGTCAGGCGGGGCTGATGCGCACCTCGACGCCTGCCTTCTTCAGGAGCGTCGAGAACGGGCAGCCCTCGTCGGCACGCCGCACGGCCTCCGCGAGTGCCTCATCGGACGCGCCTTCGACATCGGCGTGCACCGTCAGATTGGAGCCGACGATCTGATGACCTTCGCCGGGCACCTCGTCCATCACGATCGTGCAGTGCACCTCGATGTGCCCGGCCGGGGTGCTGTCCCGCGCGAGCTCGCTGCCGAGCGAGGTGGTGAAGCAGGCCGCGTGTGCGGCTGCGAGCAGCTCTTCCGGGCTCGTCTTCCCTTCGGGATTTCCGATTCGCGAAGCGAGCGTGTACGGCAGCTCGCTGAACGCGCCCGTGTCACCTGAGATGTGACCGGTGCCGCGGGCGACGTTCCCCTCCCAGATCACCTTCGCACTGCGTTCGATCCTCGGCATCGCTAGCTCCTCTCCTCCATGACCGCGAGGGTCCCGTCGGGGTAATAGGCCTCGGCGGGTGAGCCCGCCGGGCGGAAGACACCGAGGATGCGCATCTCACGGTCACCGGTGTTCGCAAGGCAGTGCACGAGGCGCGCGGGCAGGTGAATGCACGAGCCGGCCTGGAGCTTCGCCTGTTCGCCGTCGATCTCGAGGTAACCGTCGCCGTCGAGCACGTAGATGACCTCGTCGTAGGTGTGGAAGTGGTCGGGTGCGCGGCCCGGCGGGATCAGCCCGATGAACTGCGTCACCGACGCACAGCCGGTCTCCGGGTGCGCGCCCAGGACGAACTGTCGCCCCGCCGTCGCGCTCTGCCGGCCCGACTCGGCGAGGTCGATCACGGCGAACGGGCTCGCCGCCGGCTCGGGGTCGTGCACGACCACCGAGAGGATCGCGAGCTCGTGCGCGTCTGCGATCGACCAGGCTTCGCCGCGCTCGATGAACGCGGCGGTGCCCGGCGCGAGGCTGTGCTCGCCGTCGTCGACGACCAGCATCCCGCTGCCCGCGAGCACGTAGAGGACCTCCGTCGCGTCGTCGTCGACGCGCTCGCCCGAGTCACCGTCGAACCAAAGCACGCGCTGCGAGAAGACGAAGCACCCCCGGTCCGCGTCGAACAGGCGGCCGTCCGGATCGTCGCTCTCGTGCATCGCGTACTCCACGTCCATAGGCTACGCACATGTCTCCCGTCGACCTCGTGAAGCGCTCGTACGACGCGTTTGAGCGCGGCGACCTGGACGGAGTGCTCGGCGACATGGACGCCGACATCGAGTGGCAGCAGGCGCAAGGGCTGCCCCACGGCGGCACGTACCGCGGGATCGAAGCCGTGCGGACGAACATCTTCGACCCGCTGGACGAGCAGTGGTGGGACGAGTTCTCGGCCGTGCCGACGGAGTTTCTCGACGCAGGCGGTGAGGTGGTCGTCCTGGGCCGTTACCGCGGTGTCGCGAAGGGAACCGGCAAACAATTGGACGTTCCCTTCGTCCATGTATGGACAATCGACGGCGAAAAGGCGGTGCGGTTCCGCCAGTTCCTCGACACCGCCGGTTGGATCGAAGCGCTGGCCTGAGCTCGACGTTCGCGGGTCAGAGATTTGATCAGATCGTTGACACCCCTCGTCCGGATGGGCGACACTCCGTTCCCCCAATGGCGATTTTCCCCTCAGGACTCCAGCAAGGAGGACTTCGAATGAAGAAGAGCATCGGCTTCGCTCTCGTGGTGCTCGTCACTGCGGCAGTAGCGGCCAGTGCCCAAGGCAGCACCAAGGTTGCGGCGTCTGCGGCATCGTCACAGTCGATCAACTGCAGCAGCACGATGACGATTCCGTTCCTCACACCGTTGACCGGAGGCGCAGGCTTCCTGGGCACCGAGCAGGCGAGCTGGGCGAAGTACGCGGTCGCGACATTGCCCAGGCGGTACGGGCTGAAGGTCAAGCTCGCACTCGGCGATACGCCGGTCGAGCAAGGCCCCGCACCGGCGCAGGCACTGGCGCAGAAGTACATCTCCGACAAGAGCGTCGTCGCCATCCTCGGCCCGTCGACCTCGGGTGACGCGGCAGCCACCGCGAAGCCGTTCTTCGCAGCGGGCCTGGCGGCGATCTCCCCGTCGGCCACGCACACCGACCTCACGATCGGTACGGCGGCCGATCCGCTCGTCGGCACTCCGGCGTTCTTCCGCGATGTCCCGGGTGACTACATCCAGGGCCCGACGGACGCTCGCTTCATGCTCACCAAGCTGAAGGTCAAGAACGTCGTGACCATGGACTTCCAGGAGCCGTACTCCGATTGGCCTCTCCGGCGCAGTCGACGAGGTGCTCAAGAAGGCCGGCGTCACGGTGACCCATCTGTCGGCTCCCAACACGACGACCGACTATTCGGCCTACGTGACCAAGGTGCCGAGCAACGCCGATGTCGTTTTCTTCCCGACGCAGAAGCCGGGTGACGCTCAGACGTTCGCCCAGCAGCTGCTCGAGCAGGGCAAGAAGGCCAAGGTGTTCGGCGGTGACGGATCGAACGACCCGACCCAGTTCAAGGTGCCGGGCTCGTACGTCTCCAACTTCGCAGCGCCGATCAACCTGTTCGCGTACAACAAGCCGGTCATCGCCGGCTGGATGAAGGCGAACCCCGGGAAGCCGCTGGGCTCGTTCGGACCGCCGACGTACGGCGCGATCCAGATCGTCCTGCGGGCCGTCAAGAACACGTGTGCCCGGCACCATGGCGTGATCCAGCGGCGTGCCGTGTTCCGGAACATGAAGAAGGTCAAGATCAAGAACTTCATCCTCGGCGGCAACTTCACCTTCTCGACGAAGACGAACGACCCGTTGAACGCGAAGTTCACGATCTTCCAGATCCAGTCCAACGGCTCCTACAAAGTCGTTCAGTAGTCCAAGATAGATCGGTGGCAATGACAGGGGGCGGCCCACTGCGGGTCGCCCCCGGCCGTGCCTGAGAGACCTACGTGGACACCTTCATCCAGCTCACCGTGGACGCGCTCACGCTCGGTAGCGTCTATGCGCTGATCGCTCTCGGGTACACCCTGGTCTACGGCGTGCTCAAGCTCCTGAACTTCGCACACGGCGATGTCTTCATGGTCGGCACGTTCATAGGCTTCGGCGTGCTGAACGCGCTGGGTGGCCCTGAGCATCCGAAGGTGCCCATTTGGCTGCTCCTCACGATCATGACGCTCGCTGCGATGGCCGGCTGCGCTGCCCTCGGCGTCACGATCGAGCGCTTCGCGTATCGACCCTTACGGGATGCGCCACGGATCGCGCCGCTGATTAGCGCGCTCGGCGTGTCGTTCTTCCTCGCGAACTCGATGCAGCTGCTCTTCGGGGCCCAGCCGAGGAACTACAACACCTTTGCGTTCAACAACGGGGCGCTCTACCTGAAGGGCATCGAGATCGGGGATGTCAAGGTACCGCTCCTGCGCATCATCACGATCAGCTCGGCCTTCGTGCTGATGATCATCCTGTGGTTCCTCGTCAACCGCACGAGGACCGGCAAGGCGATGCGAGCCACCTCGTTCGACCGAGAGGCTGCCGCGATGATGGGGGTCAATATCGACAAGGTGATCGTCTTCACCTTCGTGCTGGGCTCGGCGCTCGCCGGCGCCGCCGGAGTGATGTTCGCCCTCCGTGTTCCGACAGCCGTCTCGATCGGGTTCGTCTCGGGGCTGAAAGGCTTCACCGCCGCGGTGATCGGCGGCATCGGGTCGATCCCCGGTGCCATGGTGGGCGGCTTGATGCTCGGGTTCCTCGAGTCGTACACCGAGGGATACATCTCGACGAAATGGTCCGACCTGATCGTGTTCACGATCCTGATCGCGTTCATGATCTTCCGCCCGCAGGGACTCCTCGGGCGGGCGGACATCCGGAAGGTATGAGCGTAGGGTCCCGGCAGCGGAGGAATTGCCCGATGAGCGACTCGACACCGAACACCCCAGAGAACCTGGCTTCCGGGCCGGCCGTCGGCCAGGACGAGTGGGTCGCGCGGCACGGCGAGCGCCAGGTCGGCCGCGGCGGGCGGCTCGGGCAGATCGAGAGCCGCCTGCGCGGCGTCCCATGGTGGGTCTGGCTCGCGTTGTTCCTCGCCGCGTTCTCGCTGTTCCCGCTGTTCGAGCAGAGCGGCTACGTGCGGCTCGTCGCCTTCGACACGGTCCTGTACATGCTGCTCGCGCTCGGGCTGAACGTCGTCGTCGGCTGGGGCGGCCTGCTCGATCTCGGGTTCGTCGCGTTCTACGGGATCGGCGCGTACACCTACGCGTTCCTCGACTCCAATCAGTTCGGCGATCCATCTCCCGACCATCGTCTCGCGTGCCAGTGGTCGTCTGTATCGGCGCGCTGGTCGGGCTGATGGTGGGGCTGCCGTCCCGCCGCCTGAGCGGTGACTACCTCGCCATTGTCACCCTGTTCTTCCTGCAGCTGTTCCAGACGCTGACGACGAACGGAGACAGCGTCAGGGGCCACAACATCACCGGTGGCCCGTTCGGGATCCTCAACGTCGATCCGTTCAGCTTCTTCGGCCACACGCTGGTCGTCGCACACTCCGGCGTGTTCGCCGTGTCGTATCTCTACGTCGCGCTGGCGTTCTTCGCGGTCGTGTTCGTGGCGCTGCGATTCGTCAACCACTCGCGGACAGGCCGTGCGTGGCGGTCGCTGCGCGAGGACTCGCTGGCGGCCGAGGCGATGGGCATGCCCGTCAACCGGCTGAAGCTCGTCGCCTTCGCCACCGGTGCGGCGGTTGCGGCGCTCACCGGCACCCTCTTCGCCTCGCTGACGGGCAGCGTGTTCCCGCTCGCCTTCTACTTCGTGCTGCTGATCACCGTCTACACGATGGTGATCCTCGGCGGCTCCGGGAGCCAGGCGGGCGCGGTGCTCGGCGCGATCATCGTCGGCCCGCTGCTTGAGGCGCTGCGCGACCCGAACAAGTCTCGCGCGATCTTCTTCATCGTGCTCATCGGCGGGTTGGTGCTCGCTGCGCGGAAGTCACGCGCGCTCGCCGTGACCGCGGTGGGGCTTGTGGTCTTCGGGTTCGTCGTCCATGCGATCGCCGGGGGGCTGCACTCGTCCTGGATCGCCGGAGAACATGCAGGCGGGCTGGCCGGGTTCCTCGCGAACTGGGTCATCGCCCCGGCGCAGCTCGCCCGCTGGGTCGCTCCGGTCACGTACGTCGGTGTGATCGCCGCCGCCCTCCTCGTCACACAGCTCAAGGGCGCAGCGCGCCTGATCGCACTCGTGCCGACTCTCTACCTCGCCGCGTTCGTCTGGGAGAACGTGATGCTCGCGAAGCCCGAGCCGGCGCGGTACATCGTGCTCGGCCTCATCCTGATCGGTCTGATGATCCTCCGGCCGAACGGCCTGCTCGGCGAGCGCCGCGTGGAGATCGTATGAGCCACTTCGACATCTCGGAGGCACGGCGCTAGTGGGCGTGCTGGAGCTCCAGGGTGTCTCCCTCTCGTTCGGCGGGCTGAGGGTCGTCGACGGTCTCGACCTGGACGTCGAAGAGGGCTCGATCGTGTCGGTGATCGGGCCGAACGGCGCCGGCAAGACGACGCTTTTCAACTTGATCACCGGCATCTACGACCCCGACGAAGGCGACATCAGGCTGGACGGCCGCAGCATCGCCGGCCTGCAGCCGCACCAGATCACTGCGCGTGGCATCTCGCGCACCTTCCAGACGCTCCGCCTGTTCCTGAACATGTCGGTCAAGGAGAACGTGATGGCGGCTGAGTACTGCCACACGAAGGCCGGGCTCGTGCGGTCGATGCTGCGCACGCCGGGCATGCGCCGCGAGGAGCGCGAGATCGAGGAGCTCGCCCGAGGAGCGCCTCTCGTTCTTCGGCGAGCGCCTGATGGGCTACCGCTGGGATCAGCCTGCCTACTCCCTCTCCTACGCGAATCGCCGCCGTCTCGAGATCGCGCGCGCGACGGCGACCAACCCGCGGATCCTCCTGCTCGACGAGCCGGCAGCAGGCATGAACCCGAAGGAGACACACGAGATCACGGAGCTGATTGCGAAGCTGCGCGAGGACGGCGGCTACACGATCCTGGTGATCGAGCACGACATGCACGTGGTCGAGGGGATCTCGGACCGTGTCGTCGCGCTCGACCATGGCGTCAAGATCGCCGAAGGCTCGTTCGAGTCGGTCGCGACGAATGAGAAGGTCGTTGAGGCGTACCTGGGGCTCGGGACGGCCCAGCGCAAATGAGCGCGCCGGCCACGGCCCAAAGCCTGCTCGAGCTCGACGCCGTCGATACGTACTACGGGCAAATTCACATCCTGCAGGGGCTCTCGATCAAGATCGAGCCGGGGGAGCTCGTCTGCCTGCTCGGCGGCAACGCTTCGGGCAAGTCCACGACCCTGAAGACGATTCTCGGGATTGTCCGGCCGCGCAACGGCGCGGTGCGCATCGACGGGGAGGACGTGACCAAGCGCCCGACCAGCTATCGGATCGGCCGCGGCCTCGCGATCGTCCCGGAGAACCGTCGGCTCTTCGGCCCGATGACGGTGCTCGAGAACCTCGAGATGGGGGCGTATCTCCGCGGCGGTGGCTCCAAGGAGGACTTCGATCGCGTCTACGAGCTGTTCCCGCAGCTCCGCGACCGGCGCTCGCAGCTGGCCGGGACTCTCTCCGGCGGTGAGCAGCAGATGGTCGCAATGGGACGCGCACTGATGTCGCGGCCGAAGCTGCTGCTGATGGACGAGCCGTCGATGGGCCTCGCGCCGATCCTCGTCGAGCGCAACTTCAAGATCATCAAGCAGGTGCACGAGTCCGGTGTCGCGATTCTCGTGGTCGAGCAGAACGCCAACGTCTCGCTGTCGATCGCCGACCGGGGCTACGTGCTCTCGACCGGACGGCTCGTCCTCGAGGGCAAGGCTGCCGCGCTGCGCGAGGACGAAGACCTGCGGAAGGCCTACCTTGGCCGTTAGCGGGACCGATGTTGCGGCGCGCTGCCGCTCGCGTTTTCCGATCTTCGAGCGGCTCGCCTACGTCAACTCGTGCTCGCAGGGTGCGCTCTCCGACTCGGTTCGTGCCGCCTACGTCGATTTCCTCGACGGCTGGGACGACCGCGGCGCGCCGTGGGACTACTGGGTCGAGCGCTCTGAGTCGGCCCGGTCGGCGTTCGCCCGGCTCGTCAACGGCCGGCCCGATGACGTCGCGGTCACGACCTCCGCCTCCGCCGGACTCAGTGCATTTGCGAGCGCGGTCGATTTCGAGGAGCGGCCCCGGGTCGTCATCTCGGATTTCGAGTTCCCGACGGTCGGCCAGATCTGGCATGCGCAGGAGTTGCGCGGCGCCGAGGTCGTACATGTCGCGGCCGAAGGAAACGAGATTCCCCTGGAGCGCTTCGAGGATGCGATCGACGAGCGGACCGCTGTCGTCTCGATCACCGCCGTCTGCTACCGCAACGGCGCGCGCCTCCCGGTCGAGGAGATCGCCCGGATCGCCCGCGACCGAGGGGCACTGGTGGTGCTCGACGCGTACCAGGCGATCGGCACCTATCCGCTCGACGTCGAGGCGCTGGGCGTCGACGTCGTCACGGCGGGCGTCCTCAAGTACCTGCTCGCGTCGGCCGGACTGGGTTTCATGTGGACCGCGCCGGGCCTCGCCGAGGCGCTGCTGCCGACTCAGACCGGCTGGTTCGCCGATCGCAACATCTTCGAGATGGACATCCACGATTACTCGCCGTCGGCTACTGCGCGGCGGTTCCAGTCGGGCACGCCGCCGATTCCCGCCATCTACGCGGGCATCGCCGGAATCGAGCTGATGGAGGAGATCGGCATCGCCGAGACGCGCGAGCACGTGAACGCCCTGAACGACCGGCTGATCGCCGGCGTCGACGAGCTCGCCGGAATCGTCGTCACACCGCGTGAGCACGAGCGGCGTGGGGCGCTCGTCTGCGTCCGGTCGACCGACGCGCCGGCGCTCGTTGCCGCCCTCCAGGCCGACGGGTGTGTGACATCAGAGCGCGACGGAAGCCTCCGGATCTCGCCGCACGCGTACAACACGGAGGACGACATCGACGCCGTCCTCGCCTCGCTCGCGCGGCACCGCCAACTGCTCGCACTGCGGTGAGACAAACTGCACGAACTTGCTTTATGTGCAAACGACATTTTATAAGATGTCCTGATGCTCCTTCGTGAAGTCGGCTACGCGCGGCCGGAGACCCTCGGCGACGCGCTCCAACTGCTGGCGCTCGACGATGGTGCGCGGGCCCTCGCCGGTGGCCAGACACTGATCAACGTGATGAAGGCACGCGCCGGCTCGCCCGACTCGCTGATCGACCTCAGCCGGATCGCCGAGCTGAAGGGAATCGAACTAGCCGGCGACGGCACGCTGCAGATCGGCGCGATGGCCACCTACACGGAGCTCATGGATTCGAGCGAGGCGCGCGCGCGTCCGATCCTCGGCGAGGTCTGCGCGCAGATCGCCGATGTGCAGGTGCGTAACCGCGGGACGATCGGCGGCAACATCTGCACCAACGACCCGACGAACCATCTGCCGCCCCTGCTCGTGGCGCTCGACGCTCGGATGACGATCCGCGGGGCCGACGGGGAACGCACCGTCTCGGCGACCGAGTTCTTCCTCGGTGTCTACATGACCGCGGTCGGCCAGGGCGAGCTCCTGACGACGATCACCGTTCCCGCCGGGCGTGGCGACGGCTTCGCCGCAGTGACGCTCGGCGTCGAAGGCACGTGCATCGTCTGCGCCGCTGCGTCGCTGAACGGCAGGGCACGGATCGCACTCGGCTGCGTCGACGCCGTACCCGTGCTGCTCGAGCTCGGCTCGGTCGACGCTGATGGCGTGCGCGCCGCGGTGCGCGAAGCGAACCTCGATCCTCCGTCCGATGTGCACGCGTCGAGCGAGTACCGCGTCCACCTCGCCGAGGTGCTCGCGGTGCGCGCTCTCGAACAGGCATCCGAGAAGAAGGGAAGCTGAACGTGGAAGCAGGCACCGTCTCGTCCGAACGGTCGATCTCCGTCACGATCAACGGCACGACCTACGAACGCGAGGTCGAGGCGCGGAAGCTCCTGATCCACTTCATTCGCGACGATCTCGATCTCACCGGCAGCCACATCGGTTGCGACACCGGCAACTGTGGCGCGTGCTCGGTGATCGTGGACGGCTCCCTCGTGAAGAGCTGCATGATGCTCGCAGTGCAAGCTGACGGCTCGACGATCGAGACGGTCGAGGGCCTTGCCGCCAACGACGATGAGCTGTCGAAGCTGCAGCAGGCATTCCGCTCGAACCATGCGCTTCAGTGCGGCTATTGCACGCCTGGGATGCTGATGAGCGCAACTGCGCTTCTCCGTTCGAACCCGAAGCCATCCGAGGACGAGATCAAGAAGGGCTTGCAGGGAAACATCTGCCGTTGCACCGGCTACTGGAACATCTTCGAGGCAGTGAAAGAGGCAAGCGGGCAATGACATCGACGACGATCGCTCCAGAGAAGGTCGAGGTCGAAGCGCCCGCAGAGCAGTTCAAGGGACAGAGCGTCCCGCGCAAGGAGGATCGCCGTCTCGTCCAGGGACAGGGTGTCTTCGTCGACGACATCAAGCGCCACGGCATGGGCTACATCCACTTCGTGCGATCGCCGTATGCGCATGCGCACATCAGCTCGATCGACGTCTCGAAGGCAGAGGAGATCAAGGGCGTCTACGGGACGCTGACCGGCGAGGAGGTCGCGTCGCTCACCGATCCGTTCTTCCAGATCTCGTCGGTGCCGGGCGCGCACCTGAAGGATTTTGCGCTTGCGGTCGGCAAGGTGCGCTACGTGGGCGAGGCGATCGTCGCCGTCGTCGCTGAGACGCGCGAGCTCGCGCGCGACGCCTCCGAGCTCGTCGAGATCGAGTACGACCCGATCGCCCCGATCACCGATGCGCGCGACGCGCTGGGGGACGATGTGCCCGCGATCCACGAGGACGCCGGCGGCAACCTGATGTGGCAGGGCACCTACGAGTGGGGCGATCTCGACGCCGCGTTCGCCGAGGCCGACAAGATCGTGAAGATCGACGAGCTGCATTTCCACCGGTTCAACTCGACGCCGCTCGAGACCAATGGTGCGCTCGTCGAGTACAACCGAGGGACAGGGCAGTGGACGATCCACACGAACAATCAGTTCCCCGGGTTCGCCGCGATCATGATGGGGCCGGCGATGCGTACCGGGCTCGACAAGCTCCGTTTCGTCACGCAGGACATCGGCGGCGGCTTCGGCAACAAGATCACCTCGCACCCGCAGCTCGTCGCATGTTGCCTCCTGGCCCGCAAGCTCGGCCGGGCGGTGCAGTGGACGGAATGGCGCACGGACTTTCATTCGTCGATGTCGCACGGCAACGAGCGCTGGTTCCAGGACACGGAGGTGGCGGTCAAGAACGACGGCACGCTGCTCGGGTTCCGGACGAAGGCGCTCGACGACGCCGGTGCATGGCTGAGGTACGAGCCGCTCGGCGGTGTGATCTGGGCGCAGGTCACGCCAGGGATGTACCGCTGGCGCCACATCAAGCTCGAGTTCACGCAGGTTGCGACCAACAAGGCGCCGGTCTCGCCGAACCGGGGCTACTCGCGCATGCAGCACCTGTGGTTCACAGAGCGGATCATCGACATCGTCGCTCAGGAGCTCGAGCTCGACCCGGTGGAGGTGCGCAAGCGCAACTACATCCGGGCCGAGGACATGCCGTACGAGACGCCGAACGGCTGTGTCTACGACTCCGGGGACTACGCGCAGATGCTCGACATCGGGCTCGACCTGATCGGCTGGGACGAGCGCGAGGCACGGCGAGCCGAGGCTGCATCGCGGGGCAAGCTGCTCGGCGTTGGGATCGGATCGACACTCGACTCGGGCACGAACAACTTCGGCCAGTCGCGCATGATCAACCCGGAGCTGCAGTTTTCGGGCAACAACGAGGTCGCAACGGTGAAGCTCGACATCTTTGGGGAGATCGTTGTGACCCTCGGCACGACTCCCCAGGGCCAGGGTCACGAGACGACCGCCGCTCAGGTGGTCGCAGACATCCTGCAGTGCTCCGTCGACGATATTCACGTTCGCGCCGGCCACGACTCGTACTGGAACTCGCACGCCGGCTTCTCCGGCACATACGCGTCGCAGTTCGCGGTCACGGGTCTCTCGGCGGTCAAGGGTGCGACGGACATGCTCGCGGCCGAGATCAAGAAGCTCGCCGGTGCGGTCTTCGGCGGGGTCCCGCCGGAGGCGCTCGAGCTCGCGGACGGCGGCGTGCGCATCAAGGAGAACCATGATGCGTTCCTGCCGTTCATGGCGTGCGGCGCGATCATCAACGCGAACAACGCCGGGCTGCCGGAAGACCTCGGTGTGACGCTGAACTGCAGGTACGTGTACCGGCCGCCGTTCGAGGTGCCCGACGTCGAGAAGAAGTTCGGCAACCTGACCCTGACGTACGCCGCGCAGGTGCACGTCGCGGTGATCGAGGTCGATCCGGAGACCGGGTACTACGACATCGTCGACTACGCCGCCGTCGACGACTGCGGCAAGCGCATCAATCCGCAGATCGTCGAGGGCCAGGTGATGGGCGCGACCGCGCAGGCGCTCGGCGCCGCCGTGCACGAGCAATTCGTCTACGACGAGGATGGGAACCTCTTGACTCCAAACTTCTACGACTACCACGTACCGCACGCGCTCGACATGCCGCCGCTCAAGACCGGGTTCGTCGAGAGCCCCTCGCCGTTCACCGCGCTCGGGACGAAGGGCATGGGCGAAGGCGGCGGGGCAGGCATCCACGCGATCTGCGCGGCAGTGCAAGACGCGCTGCGCGCGAGCGGTGGCGCGATCGTTGCCGACAGTGCGAATCCGTACCACAAGGTCTGGGAGATGCTGCGCAAACCGGACGAGACGAAGAAGCTCGTCTCCGTGGTCGACGCGTGAACGTCTCGGGTGAGCGCACGTTCGCAGCGCCGCGCCAGGCAGTCTGGGACGTGCTGAACGATCCCGCTTCGATGGCGAAGACGATGCCGGGGGTCGAAGGATTCGACATCCACGACAGCGAGCGCTGGACAGCGAACGTGAAGATCCCGCTCGGCCTCGGCGGCCTGAAGATGAAGATCGACATGACGAAGACCGAGGAGCGCCCGCCCGAGTTCGCCAAGCTGCGGGTCAAGGGCACGGGTGTGGGGGCGATGTTGAACATGGAGACGTCGTTCACGCTCAGTGAGGCCGGTGGCGGTACGTCGATGCAGTGGGCGGCCGACGTCAAGCTCGCAGGGCCGGTCGGCTCGATGGGCCAGCGCGTTCTCCAGCCGATCGTCAACCAGCAGGTCCAGCACGTGCTGACTGCGCTCGACAAGCAGGTGCAGGCGGCGGTGGCCGAGACGGCCGGCGCAGCAGGCGCGAGCGGGGCTGCCGCGACGGAAGACAAGGTCTAGCCTCTTCGTGGCGGTGCCGTTCCGCATCGGCGTGATGCAGTTGACCATGGAGCCGCTCGACGAGATGCTCGCGTCCGCGCGGGCGATGGACGAGGCGGGGATGGACACGATCTGGCTTGCCGAGGCGTATCCGTGGTGGCGCAAGCACGGCATGGAAGCGCGGTCGTCGACGGGCGTCGCGGCGCTGATGGCACGGGAGACTGAGCGCCTGACGGTCGGCTGGGGCATCATCGCCGCGTCGACACGTCACCCGGTCCAGGTCGCCATGGACGCGCGCGTCGTGCAGGAGGCTGCGGGCCCGGGCCGCTTCATCCTCGGCTTCGGGACCTCGAAGATCTTCCTGAACAACACGAAGATGCAGACCAAGAAGACGCTCGGCCCGATGCGCGATGCGGTGACGATCGTGCGAGGTGTCCTCGGCGGGGAGCGCTTCGAATACGACGGCGACACGTGGAGCGCCGACGTGCCGGCGCTCCAGCCCGAAGCCCATGCACCGCGCGAGGTTCCTCCGGTTTACGTCGCGGCGACCGCGCCGAAGATGCAGGCCCTGGCGGGCGAGATCGGTGACGGCTGCCTCACCCCGTCGATCACAACACCGGACTTCGTGCGGTACACCCTCGGGAATGTGCAGGCGGACATCGACATCGGCTGCACCGTCGTTGCGTCGATCCACGCGACCGACCGCGACAAGGGCCGCGACGGCGCGCGCGAGATCGCCGGGATGTATCTGGCAAACAAGGTGCAGAACATCCAGGGCTCGGCGGACACCCTGCTCGACCTCGCCGGTCTCACGCAGGAAGAGATCCGGCCGGTCGCCGAAGCGATGGAGCAAGGTGGCAGGCTGGCTGCGAAGGCTCGCGTCACCGACGCGATCCTCGACAAGTGCAAGCCGATCGCGGGCACGCCGGACGACTGTATTGCGGCGATCGAGGAGTACAAGGCCGCGGGCTGCACCCACGTGATGCTCGAGTTGTGGGGCGAGGACCGCCACGCGCAGATCAAGCTGTTCGGTGAGCAGGTCCTGCCGCACGTGCGCGGGTAACAATGAAGATCAACAAGAACCGCCTCGTCGAGACAGCGAGCGCGATGGTCGACGTCCACAGCTTCACCGGCGACGAGCAGTCGATGGCCGAGTTGATGGTCTCGCTCTACGAGGCGATGGGGCTGCAGGTGCAGTGGCAGCAGGTCGAGGACGGCCGTGCGAACGCGCTCGGAACCTGGGGCGGCAGCGGCGGCGGCAAGACGCTCATGTTCAACGGGCACATGGACACGTCGTACTCTGGCCGCGAGCCGTGGCTGAAGGATGTTCCGGGCTTCCAGCCGCAGGCCTTCGTCAGGAACGGCCGGCTCTACGGGCTCGGTATCTCGAACATGAAGGGTGCGCTCGCCTGTTACGTCGAGGCGGTGCACTCCCTGCAGGACGCAGGCGTGAAGTTGCGCGGTGACGTGGTCATTGCCGCTGTCTGTGGCGAGATCGAGAAGACGCAGTACGCCGAGGCTCAGGGCGCCCAATATCGTGGCTACGCCGCGGGCTCGCGCTATCTCGTCACCCACGGCGGGGTCGCCGACATGTGCCTGCTCGGTGAGCCAACCGAGGGCAAGGTCGTGCTCGGCCACTTTGGTGCGCTCTGGCTGCGCATCCGCGCGCACGGCAACTTCATCCACACCGCGTTCAGCGAGGGCAAGCGGGACCAGAACTCGGTTCTGCGCATGCACGAGGTCACGACCGCGGTGCTCGAGTGGATCCCTACCTGGGAGAACGACCCCGCGAATGCGTATCGCGGCGCGAAGGCAATCGTGAATGTGGGCGCGGTACGCGGCGGCTTCGGCTGGCGCGTCTCGCGCACGCCGCATCACACCGATCTGTTCCTCGACGTTCGCGTGCCGCCGACGAAGGCGATGAGCCTGGCGCGGCGCGAGGTGCTCGACTTCGTCCGCTCGCTCGCCGAGCGTTTTCCCGACTACGGGATCGAGGGTGAGGTGTACGTCACGGCGCCGGGTGCCGAGATCGAGGAGGGACACGAGCTGGTGCAGGCCGTCGACGCGGCGCATGAGGAGGTCTTCGGCGAGGTTCCCGAGCGGGACGTGACTCGCTGGTTCAGCGACGCGTCCGCACTGACCCGCTATGGCATCCCGACCCTCAACTACGGCACGTCGACGGGGCTGATGGATGTTTCGCTCGGCGAGAATCTCGACATCGACGGGCTCGTGAAGATGGCCGAGACCTATGCACTTGTTGCAGAGAGGGTGTGCGCATGAAGCTGATCACGTACGACGACGGCAAGGTTGGGCGCGTCGACGGCGAGGAGGTCGTTCGCCTCGATGTGCCGACGATGCGCGAGTACTTCGAGCGCGGCAGCGCCGACGACACCTCGGAACGCAGCACGCTGGCCGACGTGGAGCTGCGCGCCCCGATCATCCCGAAGAAGTTCTTCCACACCGCCGGCAACTTCCGCGAGCACGAGGAGGAGTCGAAGAACGTGAACTGGGCGCACGCGATTGCGCCGTGGATCAACTTCTTCCAGAACGTCGATGCGATCGTCGGGCCTGACGAGCCAATCGTTTACCCGGAGCACCTGACCGAGGAGCTGGACTACGAGCTCGAGCTCGCTGTTGTCCTGAAGAAGGCGGGCAAGTGGTTTTCGCCCGAGGAGGCGGCCGACTACATCGGCGGTTATGTGATCTTCAACGACATCACGGCACGCGACATCCAACGCGGCGAGATGAAGTCGGGCGTCTTCAGCTTCTGCAAGGCCATCGACACCTTCTGCCCGCTCGGCCCCTGGATCGTCACGCCGGACGAGCTCCCCAACCCACATGATCTGAAGATGGAGTTGCGCGTGAACGGCGAGCCACGCCAGGAATCGCATTCGAGCCGGATGAGCGTCACGATCCCGGAGATCCTCTCCAACTTCTCTGCGCTCGGGTACTCGGCCGGTGATGTGCTTTCGACCGGGACCGTGGCCGGGGTCGCAGGATTCAAGTCTCCGGAGGAGCGCGCGCTGCTCTACCTCAGGCCTGGCGACGTGATCGAGGCGGAGATCGAGGGGATCGGAGTGCTGCGCAACCCGGTGATCTCGTGGCAGGAGGGCCACGGCGAGCCGGCGTGGCCGCGGATTCGTCCCTGGGGAGACGCTTGAGCTGGGAGCGCGACGACGCGAAGCTCGACCGCGTACGCGCGTTGATGGCCGAGCAGGAGCTCGACGCGCTCGTCGTTCGCGCGCCCGACAACGTCGTCTACCTGACGAACTTCTGGGGGATGAAGGGCTACGACGCCTGCGTCTTTCCGCGCGAGGGCGAGCCCGTACTGATCTGCCTCGAGGCGTCCGAGGAGGACGCGGCGCGTACCGCATGGACGACCGATGTGCGGCTTGTCGGTGGCTACGTCGACGACGACCCCCGCCCGGTGTCCGCACGCACCCTCGAGACGGCGCTTGCAGCCGCGAAGGACTACGGCAACGTTGGGCTCGAGCTGTCCCTCGGCACGCAGGCTTCCGACCGGATGGTCGGCGAGCCGACCACGTTCACGAAGGCCTGGTTCGACGCGTGGCCGGCCGCGCAGGATGGAACGGGCGTGCTCGCCGCGGCGCGCGCGATCAAGACCTCGCAGGAGATCGAGCGGATGCGGCTCGCCAACGAGATCTGCGCCGCGGCCATGGAGCACGTGCGCGGACTGCTGCGCCCCGGCATGAAGGAGAGCGAGGCCGCGGCGATCTGGCAGGGCTACGTTCACGGCGAGGGCACGGGCTGGCACGGCAAGGTCGAGCTGGCACTCCCGTTCTCCCTCGTCTGGTCGGGGCCGGGCATCAAGACGTTCACGGCCACCGGCGACCGGCCGGTGCAAGAACACGAGCCGACGCTGTTCGAGATCTGGGTCTGCGCCGACGGCTACTGGGCCGACCACACGAAGCTGCTTTGCCCCGGGGAGTTGAGCGCGGAGTACCGCGAGCTCGAGGCCGGGCTCCTCGACGTCTACGGCAACGCCGTCGACCACTGCAAGCCGGGCGCGACCTTCGCGGAGCTCGACCGGCTCGTGCGCGCCGGGATCGCCGAGCTCGGCTATCCGGGCCAGCCAAGCCACCCGATCTGTCACGGCATCGGCGCGCGGGCGCATGAGCCGCCGTACGCGCACCAGGCGGCCGGCGGCGAGATCACGGCCGGCATGGTGCTCGCGATCGAACCCGGTTGCTACTGGGACGGCGGCGGCGGCCTGCGGGTCGAGGACAACTTCCTGATCACGGCGACGGGCGCCGAGAAGCTCTCGCCCTTCCCGGACGGGGTGGTGCAATGTCAGAGCTGATCTGGACCGGTGCGTTGAACGACCCGTATCGCGTGAACGGGCACGTGGGCCTGTACGACACGACGCTTCGTGACGGCGAGCAGACCGTCGGCGTGGTTCTCGACCCGGAGGAGAAGCTCGAGATCGCTCGGCTGCTCGACGGCCTCGGCGTCGACCGGATCGAGGCGGGCTTCCCGCGCGTCTCCGACGACGACTGGCGCGCAGTCGAGCTGATCGCGGCAGCCGGCTTGCGTGCCGAGGTGTGGGGCTTCTCGCGGGCGGTACCCGCTGACCTCGAGGCGCTCGTCGAGCTCGACGTCTCGTACTCGGTGATCGAGTCTCCGATCTCCGACCTGAAGCTCGACGCGATCGGTGTGACGCGGGAGACGATGCTCGAACGGATCGCGAAGGCGATGCGCTTCGCGGCCGAGAACGGCATCCACGCCGCGTTCTTCGGAGTCGATTCGACACGCGCGGACCTCGAGTTCTTCCGCCAGGTGTACGAGACCGCCGTCGAGGCGGGGGCGCAGGAGGTCGTCGTTGTCGACACACTCGGGATCGCGTCGCCCGAAGCGGTGACCGATCTCGTGGGCCGCACCATTCAGTGGCTCGACGGGACGCCGGTGCATTTCCACGGGCACAACGACTTCGGCCTCGCGACCGCCAGCGCCGTCGCCGCGGTTCGCGCGGGCGCGACCTGGGTGCACGGAACGATCAACGGCATGGGTGAGCGCGCCGGCAATGCGAATCTCGGCGAGGTTGCGTTGACGCTCGACGCGCTCTACGGCGTCAAGTCGAACCTGCGCCTCGACCGCATTCGCGAGGTGTCGGCGCGCGTACGCGAGCTGTCGGGCTACGAGCTCGAGCCGTGGAAGCCGGTGACGGGCGAGACGCTGTATCGCCGCGAGAGCGGAGCGGTCGCGTCGCAATTCCACGACCCGCCGTCGATCGAGCCGTACTCGTCCGAGCTCGTCGGCGCGCAACGCTCGATCGTGCTCGGCAAGAAGAGCGGGCTCGACTCGGTTCGCATCAAAGCGGAGGAGCTTGGCCTCGACCTGGCGGAGGGACGCCGCGGGGAGGTACTTGCCGCGGTGAAGAAGCTCGGGACGGAGAAGCGAGGGCTCGTGTCCGACGACGAGTTCAGAGCGATCGTTGGCTGAGGGCTCTGCTGCGAGCCACGACGCGATCGTCGTCGGCAGCGGCGTCAACGGCCTTGCGTGCGCGGCGCTCCTCGCGCAGGCCGGCTGGGACGTCTGCGTGCTCGAGCGAAACGACTGGTTTGGCGGCGCGATCAAGACCGCCGAGATCACCGTGCCCGGCTTCGCGCACGATGTCTTCAGCGCCTGGCATCCACTCTGGGTAGGCGGGCCGGCGCACGCGCAGCTGCGCGGCGATCTCGCGCGGCACGGCCTGGAGTACCTGAACACCGAGCTGCCGACGGGGACGCTGACGCCAGACGGCGAGGCGACGTTTCTGCTTCGTACCGCCGACGCCAACGCAACCGAGCTTGGGTCGGAGTGGCCGGGAATGCTCGAGTCGTTCTTCCCGAACGCCGACCTCGCGTTCGGTGTGCTTGGCACCGAGCTCTGGTCGCGCCAGGGCGCGGGTCTCGGCCTGAAAGCGGTGCGCCGGCTCGGCCGTGACGGCTCGCGCGATTTCGCCGGGCAGCTGCTCGTGTCGGCCCGTGACTGGCTCGAGTCGACCTTTGCATCGCCGCGCACTCACGGCGTCCTGGCGCCCTGGGTGCTCCACACGGGCCTCGGCCCCGAGGCCGCGGCGTCGGGCTACATGGCGCAGGTGATCGCGGTTGCGGTGCAAGAGGGCGGGATGCCGATCCCGCGAGGGGGCGGGGCGAAGCTCGCGGATGCGCTCGTCGCGTTCATCCGCGAGCAGGGCGGTACGTGCGAGACGGGGTCGCACGTCGAGCACGTTTCGAGCGGTGGTGTCCGCACCGAGGACGGGCGGACGCTGACAGCCGGGCGCGCGGTGATCTGCAACGTCACCCCGACGCAGCTCTACGGCCAACTGCTCGACGGGCACGCAGCAAGAGCCAAAGGCTTCCGCTATGGCCGCTCCGAGATGCAGATCCACTACGCGCTCTCCGAGTCGCCTCGTTGGGACGGCGACGAGCGGCTCGGGGGGACGGCGATCGTTCACCTCACGCCCGGCCTCGACGGCGTTTCGCGCGCCGTCAACGAGGCAGAGCGTGGCTTGTTGCCTGCGCAGGCGACCGTGGTTGTCGGGCAGCCGCTCACAATGGATCCTGCTCGTGCTCCTGACGGAAAAGGGCTTCTCTGGATCCAGCTGCAGGAGCTTCCCTGGCGGGTCAAGGGCGATGCCGCAGCCGAGCTCGACGTCGGCGGTGGCACCTGGACGGAGGAGCTGCGCGAACGTTACGCCGATCGCATTCAGGCGAGGCTCGCCGCGCACATCCCGAACTTCGAGTCGTCGGTCATCGCGCGTACCTGTCTCTCGCCGGCCGATCTCCAGGCCGCGAACGTGAACCTCGTACAAGGCGATCCGTACGGCGGGTCGCTCGCGCTCGATCAGAACTTCCTCTGGCGCGGCGAGCACAGGACACCCGTGCCGAAGGTCTGGCACGTCGGGGCGTCGACCCACCCCGGCCCGGGCCTCGGCGGCGGCAGCGGCGCGCTCGTCGCGCAGCAGCTCCTACGGCCGCCGCTCGCCAAGCGGCTCGCCGGTCATGTCCGCGGAGCTCCGCGCTGAAATCCCTCGGCCGGACGGTGCAGACGCGCCACCCGCACGTGCGTGCGGGTGGCGCGCGCCAGCCGGATCGTGCTTTGCCGTCAGCCGGCTGTGATCGATCCGAACAGTCCGTGCGCCTCCCCTGAAGGGCCGGACAGGAAGTACAGCGTGTTCGCCGGGCCTGCGGCTGCGCCGTTGCCGAATGCTATCGCCCAGAGGCCGTCAATGGCAATCGGCGTGCCGTCCGAATGGCGGAGCTGGCCCTTGTAGACCCACTTGGCGCCGCTCTGGGTGTAGGCGCTGATCCGGCCGTTGCCGAAGTTGCCAACGAGCAGCATCCCACCGAAGACACTGAAGTCGGCCGGAGCCATCGCGAGGCCCCATGAGGCATTCAGCGGTGCGTTCTTCTTGCCGGAGTTCACGACCTGGCCGATCAATGCGCCGGAGGGCGTGTACTCGTCGACGTATCCCTGGCCGGGCGCAGCGACGTCGTCCTTCTTCGCGGCGTCCTGCTTCGCGTAGGTGACGAAGATGTTGCCGCCGAGCGCCTGGACGCCGAAAGGCGCATACCCCTTCGGGATCCTCGGGTCGGTGAATCCACCCGGGACGAGGTTGAGCGAGGCGTCGAACACGTCGATCCGCCCGTTGTGGAAGTCCGTCGCGTACAGCTTGTCGCCAAAGGTCGCGAGGCCCTTGTAGATCGCGCCGGAGCTGGAGCGGTCGACGGCCGTAACCGCGGTCGTTGCGTTGACCGTCGGCGACCAGCCCAGGATCGTGCCGCCTTCGGTTGCGAACAGGAACCGCGCGGCTCCGCTCTTGCCGTTCGAGCTGATCACGAAGTCGGCGGCGCTCCCGTTGAAGACAGTGCCGGTCGGTGCGCCGGCGACGGCCACCGTCAGCGCTTGCTTCGCTCCGGCACCGTTGTAGAGCGTCGAGGTGTTCGTGCCGTTGTTCGCCGCCCACCACGGTGTCGTCGGGCCGGCCGAGAGGCCCCAGCCGTTGACGAGCGAAGCGTCCGTTCCCGGCGCCGCCACGGCCGCGCCGTCCGAGACGAGCGCGTGAACGGTGTAGATGTCGGCCTCCTCGCGAGCGTGCGCGGCCCCGGCGACCGCCGCGACGATCGCGACCAGGCCGAGTGCCGCAATCCCCTTGATGAATCTGCTGGACATGCTGTTCCCCCTCTTGACGACTGTGACTGCGAGTGAAGTGAGGAGAACTACGCGTGGACTCGCATCTCGGATTTGTCGGGCCGGGCTTCGCGGCGAGCGCGTGTGGGCCGTGGGCGAGTTGTCACACTCTCGTAACGGTGCCTGGCACCGGACGCGGCTCCGGGCGGCATGGCCGGGAACGACGTGTCCCGCGGCGGTTCGACCTGCGTTCTTCCCGTTTCTCGACGCGCTCGCGCCGGCCCTGTGGGCAACTTGTCTCACTCCGGCAACGGTGCCTGGCACCGGCCGTGGCGGCCCCGGACGCGGCTGCGCCGGTCATGTCGAAAGGGCCTTCGGGAACTCCAACTCGACGTCGTCGACAGGGTGTGAACGGCGGCGTGTCGCCGCTCCCGGGTGGGCTACTGCGAGGGCTGCTTCTGCTGCGAGAGCCGTTCGGCGTCGGGCTTCAGGTCGATGCCGCGCGACTCGAGCACGCGCAGCACGAGCGGTCGCTTGTCTGCGGTGTACCCGTCGCCGGCGCCCGTCCCTCTCGCGTGTGCGAGCTTCCAGGCGGCGTACTCCTCGACCAGCGCCGGATCCGCGCGCAGCGCGTCGCGGAATGCGAGCCGCTCGCGCCAGAGGTCGCTGCTGGGGACGGTCAGGTGGAGGTGATGGGTGGACTGCGTGCTGTCCGCGGGCTTGAAGAACGCGTGCGCCTCGGGACGGTGCTCGTGCCACGCATAGCCGAGGGTCGCGAGCGGCCCGAACGCTGCGCGCGAGGCCTCGAGGTCGCGGACGCCCGCGAGGATGTCGATGATCGGCTTTGACGGCAGCCCAGGGACGGACGTCGAGCCGATGTGATGCACGCCGCCGTGCAGCCAGGGAGCAATGACGCGCTCGAGCATGGCGCACTCGACTTCGAACTGAAGCGCCCATTCGGGGTCGTACGGCACGACGACCGGCACGGGCTTGCCCTACCGGTCGAACAGTCCGCGCTCGCCGAGTTCGGGCGCGTAGAAGCGGCCGGCGAGGTCAAGATGCTCGTAGAGCGTCGCCGAGGCAAGTTCGGGGTCGTGTGCCGCACACGCCTCGATCAATCGTCCGTCCATTTCCCGGTGCTTGTCCTGCAGCTCTCCCGCCGCCGAGAAGAGCGCCGGCCGGAAACGCTCCGAGCGGTCCCAGGCGGGCCTGATCATCTGCGGCAACCACGGGGCGCCGCACGCGTCATAGAGAGAGAAGTGAAAATCTGTGTGCGCACGCATCGCTGCGAGCACGTCTTCTCCCTCGCGCGCGGCGTCCAGGCGCGCGAGGTGCTGGCGGGCGACCTCGACCTCCTCGTCGGTGATCCGCAGCGCCGCCCGGCGTACGGCCAGGGCTTCGAGCACGAGCCGCACCTCGAACAGGTCGCGCAGATCGTCGACGTCGAACGGCAGGACCCGGGCGCCCTGGTGTGGCACGTGCTTGGCGAGCCCCAGCGCCTCGAGCTGTCGGACGGCCTCGCGGATCGGCGAGATGCTCATTCCGAGCGAGCGTGCGAGCTCGTCGAGACGAAGCGGAGTCCCGGGCTTCAGCTCGCCGAGGATGATCGCCTCGCGCAGCTCCTCGAGGGCGAATTCGGCCATCGTCCGGTGCCGGATCCGCCCTGCGTCGGTTGCGCGCGCGCGTGGCATCCTGGGCCGCACCGTCCCATGCTCTTGATCAGATGTCAAACGCTGTGCGAGGATCACCTCGTGGCCGCAGCGACCCCACCCCCTTTTGTCCGGCAAGTCTCGGCGTCGCCTCGCGGCTTTGCCGAGGCGCTTGATCCGCGCGACCTAATCCCCCAGTGTCCCATTCCCACGCCGCCGCTTCGCGGTGGCAGTCAATGAAGGAGTCGAAGATGAGACGACTGAGTTCCCGTGTGGGGCTCATCCTGCTCGCCGTGGCGGTGGCGCTCGTCGCCGTCGTCGCGACGGCGGCGGCGCGGACCACCGGTCCGGCGGCCACACCGATCACGATCGGGTGGGCGTTCGACAGCAAGGGCGCGATGGCGCCGTTCGACAACCCGGCGCTCGCTGCGGCGCAGCTGCGCGTCAAGCAATGGAACGCCAAGGGCGGCGTCAGCGGTCGCCAGTTGCAGATCAAGACGTGCGACACCCAGGGCAACAAGCCGGCGATCGCGAAGGCTTGCGCGCTGAAGTTGCTCGGCGAAGGTGCGAACATCATCTTCACGACCTGTGACGTCGATCTGGCGGCCCCCGTCGTGCAGGAAGCGATCAACCGCGGCGTTCTCGCCGTCGCCCCGTGCATCGGCACCGACCAGATGGGGCCAAAGCGTTTCGGGCCGAAGGGCAAGCTCGCCTTCAGCTTCGGAAACGTCGCCCAGGACGAGGGGTCGGCGATGGCCCAGTACGCGTGGGCGAAGGGCTGGCACAGCGCGGCGCTCGCGACCGACGGCGTGATCGTCTACTTCAAGGATGTCGTGCAGGCGTTCAAGGTCCGGTTCACGCAGCTCGGCGGCAAGATCGTCGACCAGGAGACCTATCACTCGCTCGGTGGCAACGACGTCAACAACGCCGTCAGCCGTCTGAATGGTGTAAAGGCCGACGTGGTCGTGACCTCGACCGCGGGTGCGTTCGGAGCTCTCTCGACGCTGATCTCGGGCATGAGGAGCGCCGGTAACAACACCCCGGTGCTCAACTCGTGGGCCGGAGACGGCACGTACTGGCTGCCCAAGAGCCCGCCGGTCACGAACTACTGGTTCGTCACGTTCGCGTCGATCTTCGGGGACGACCCGAGCGCGGCGGTCAACAAGCTGGCGAAGCAGGTTCACGCCGGCACGGGCGGTTTCGTCACCGGCTCGGCCGCGATCGACGGGGTCGTCACCGCGATCAGGCGGGCGGGCGGTTCGACCAACGGAGCGGCATTGGCCGCGCAGATGCAGAAGTTCCACAAGGTCCCGACCCTCTCCGGGCTCGTGAGCTTCTCCGCGAAGTACCACACGGTGTTCGGCCGTCAGTACCGCGTCATCAAGATCCAGGACAACAAGGCGCACCTCGTCGGCACCGTCACCGCCAAGGTCGTCCCCAAGATCTAGGACGACTTGGCCACAGCGGAAGCAGTGGAACGCAGTGAGCAGCG
Organism: uncultured Thermoleophilia bacterium; assembly: GCA_963842335.1. Taxonomy (GTDB): domain Bacteria; phylum Actinomycetota; class Thermoleophilia; order Gaiellales; family Gaiellaceae; genus PALSA-600. Next base: position 73,973 of record CAWJGF010000010.1, read on the forward strand.
GAGGCCCGAAGGAACACTTCGGGCCTCCGCCGTCTCGCGGTCCTTCGAGGGCGTGAAGGCCCTGAGCGGCGTGACGCTCGAGCTCGCGCGGGGTGAGGTCGTCGGGCTGATCGGCCCGAACGGTGCGGGCAAGTCGACGCTCGTGAACGTGCTCAGCGGCTTCGACCAGCCCGACCAGGGAGCGGTGCTGCTCGAAGGCCGCGACGTCACGAAGTGGACGCCGAACCGTCGCGGCCATCATGGACTCGCGCGCACGTTCCAGCACAGCCACGGTTTTCGCACGCTCTCCGTGCGTGAGAACGTCGAAGTGGCCGCCCTCGGCGTCGGGGCCGGCCCACGGGTCGCAGCGCGCCGCGCGGCGGATTTGCTGGCGCGACTTGCGCTCGCCCGGTACGCCGACGCGCCTGCAGCCTCCCTCGCACACGGCGACGAGCGGCGGCTCGGCGTCGCCCGAGCTCTGGCGATGGAGCCGCGCTTCGTCCTGCTCGACGAGCCCGCTGCGGGGCTGCCCGAGGCGGAGGTTCCCGCGTTCGCAGCGGTCGTCCGCTCGGTGAGCGACGAGCACGGTGCCGGCGTGCTGCTGATCGATCACAACATGGCGCTGATCATGGAGACGTGCGACCGGATCGTCGTCCTCGACCAGGGCCGCGCCTTGGCCGAGGGAACCCCCGCCGAGATCCGCGCGAATCTCGACGTCGCGGCCGCGTACCTGGGCGAGGCTCCGGTGAGCGAGGAATGAGCGTCGCGCTCGTCGTCGAGAAGCTCGACGTTCGTCACGGCGGCGTCCACGCGGTGCGGGGGCTGTCGTTCGAGGTGAGCCCGGGTGAGATCGTCGGATTGATCGGCGCGAACGGCGCGGGCAAGTCCTCGACCTTGCACGCGATCATGGGGATCGCTCCTGTAACGGGAGGTGACATCCGCCTCGGTGAGGTGTCGCTGCGCGGCCGCAGGCCGGAGGAGATCGCACGCAGCGGCATCGCGCTGGTGCCCGAGGGCCGTCGGATCTTCGCCGAGTTGACGGTCGAGGAGAACCTCCGCCTCGGGCTTGCGGCTCGGCGGTCACGCGGCGATGCGGGCGCGGTCATTCGCCGGGTCTACGACCTCTTTCCGATCGTCGAAGAGTTTCGCCGTCGCCACGCGGGCGCTCTCTCCGGTGGGCAGCAGCAGCAGCTCGCGATCGCGCGCGCTCTCGTCGCCGAGCCCGATGTGCTGCTGCTCGACGAGCCCTCGCTCGGCCTCGCGCCGACCGTCGTCGACGTCGTCTTCGAGGCACTCGCAGCGATTCGCGAGACCGGTCTCGCGGTGCTGCTCGTCGAGCAGCGCGCCCAGCGAACGGTCGCACTGGCCGATCGCTCCCACGTGCTCGCGAACGGCGAGCTGCGACTGACGCTCGGCCCCGAGAACGCGAACGACACCACAGCAATGGTCGAGGCGTACTTCTCGTGACGCTAGCCGTCCTCAACATCGACTGGCAGACGCTCACCGACGCGATCGCCCTCGGTTCGGTCTACGCGCTGATGGCGGTCGGCATCGGCCTCGTGTTCGGCGTCCTGCGGCTCGTCAACTTCGCCTACGGGCAGCTCGTGATGGCGGGCGCGTTCGCAATGGCACTGGCGTCGCAGTGGGGCTGGCCGGTGTGGGCGGGCATCGTTCTCTGCTTCGCGGTCGTCCTGGCCCTGTCGCTCGCCATGGACCGGCTCGTCTTCCGCCCACTGCGCGGGCAGTCACCGGTCGTCATGCTCGTTGCGACGTTCGCGGTTGCCTTTCTGCTGCAGAGCGTCGCGATGCTCTGGTTCGGGTCGCTCGGGAAGATTGCGAGCTCGCTCGCGTACCTGAACCGGCCCGTGACGATCTCGAACGTCGACATCCGCAAGATCACGATCGTCGCCGTCGTCGTCGCTGTCCTGTGCCTCCTGGCACTGACCCTTCTGCTCGAGCGGACCACGATCGGCCTGCACATGCGCGCCGCGTCGATGGACTTCCAGACGGCCCGCATCCTCGGTGTCCGTGCAAACCGCGTGATCGCGGTGGCGGTGCTGCTCTCGGGCGCGCTCGCCGCGGTGGTCGCCGTCATGCTCACCGTGCAGAACCCGCTCGTCACACCCGACTTCGCGCTGCGGGACACGATCATCGTGCTCGCGGGCGTCGTGCTCGGCGGCATGAACCGGCCGATCTCCGCGACGCTCGGCGGGTTCTCGATCGGCTTTGCGAGTGGTCTCCTCGGCGGCGCGCTGCCGACCGAGAAGAGCCAGTATCTGCCGTCGTTTCTCTTTGCAGCAGTGATCCTCGTGCTGCTCGTGCGGCCCGGCGGGCTGTTTGCCCGGAAGGGTGCGGTCGAGCGCGTATGAGGCGGGTGCTCGCACTGCAGGAACTGCTCGGCCCGGCGCTGCTCGTGGTCGCAGCGGCTCTTCTCGGCACCCTCGTCTCGCTCTCGACCCAGTCGTACTTCACCGACGCGCTCGTGAAAGTCGCGATCGTCGTCGCGCTGTACATCTTCATCGGCAACTCGGGCGTCGTGTCGTTCGGCCACATCAGCTTCGTCGCGATCGGTGCGTGGACTGCGGGCGTGCTCTCCGTTCCGGCTGCCGAGAAGCCGGCGATCATGCCGAGCCTCGTGCACGTGCTGCGCGACCGCACGGCCGGGAACATCTCATCGCTTGCGCTCGCCGCTCTCGCCGGCGGGATCTGCGCGTTTGCGGTCGCGCTTCCCCTGATGCGGCTGTCGGGCCTCGCGGCTGGCATCGCAACGTTCGGCGTCCTCGAGATCACCCACAACGTCTTGCGCTACGAGGAGAAGATCGGGCCGGGACTGAACACCTTTTCGTCGGTGCCGGAGACGACCGGGCTCCGTCAGGCCGCTCTCGGTGCACTCGTGGTGATCGTCGCGGCGTACGCGTACGGACGCAGCCGGTTCGGCCGGCTGCTGCGCGCGACGAGCGAGGATCAGGCGGCCGCTCGTGCAGCCGGTGTCTCGGTCTACCGGCAGAGGCTCATTGCCTTCGGCCTGTCGGGGCTGGTCGCAGGGCTGGCCGGCGGGCTGTACGTGCACCTCTTGCCGCTCAACACCGAGTCGGTCTACCTCGATCTCACGTTCATCACGCTCGCGATGCTCGTGATCGGCGGCGCGACGAGCCTCTGGGGAGCGGTTGTCGGCGCACTCGCGGTCAGCGCCCTCGACTCGTATCTCGCCGTAGCCGAGAACGGCACCTCGTTCCTCGGGTGGCACCTCGACCTGCCGGCGGGAACGCGCGTGATCGTTGTCGGCGCCTTGATGGCGATCGTGTTGATCCTGCGGCCGTCCGGCTTGACCGGCGGCCGCGAGTTTCGACTGCGCTGGTTGCGGCGATGACGCGGGTTTGCATCGCCGGGGCCGGGGTGATCGGAAGCCTGTTCGCCGCGCATCTCGCGCGGGTCACGGAGGTCACAGCGTTGACCCGCCGTGAAGAGCATGCACGCGCGCTGAACGAACAAGGGCTGCGGGTCAGCGGCCGCGCCGACTTCACAGCGCGCCTGACCGCGGCGACGACGCCGGACGCACTGCCCGAGCCCGAGCTCGTGATCGTCGCGAGCAAGGGTGGCGATGTCGACGCGATCGCCGCTCAGCTCGAAGGGCACTGGCCGGACGCGATGCTGATGACGGTGCAGAACGGCATCGGAGCGGACGAGCTCGTCGCCCGTCACGGCGAGTGGCGCCAGCTGACGAGTGTGACCTTCATGAGCGGCACGCGCCACGCGGACACCCACGTCGAGTACGTGCTCGACACGGCGACGTGGATCGGGCCGTCACGCGGGACGACGCCCGCCGACGCCATGCGGGTCGCCGATCTGATCGTCTCCTCCGGGCTGAAAGCCGAGGCGTTCGATGACCTCCGTCCGGCGCAGTGGTCGAAGTTGATCTTCAATGCGACCGTCAACACCGTCGCCGCGCTCACCGGACTGCCCCACGATCCGCACTTCGCTGCCGTCGACGAGCCCCAGGACCTCGGCCTCCTCGTGCGTGCGCTGATGGACGAGGGCAAGGCCGTCGCTGCGGCTGCGGGCGTGACGCTCGGTGAGGATCCGTGGGAGATGAACGTGCTCGCCACGCAACGCGGCCACCGCCACTACCCTTCGATGCTCGAGGATGTCGCTGCGCACCGCCGCACCGAGGTCGACATGATCACCGGTTCACTCGTGCGCGAAGCGAACCGGCTCGGGGTGCCGGTGCCGCTCCACGAGACGATGTACCGCTTGATCAAAGCCAAGGAGGCTTCCTGGGAATGAGAGTGTGTGTTGTCGGATGTGGAGCGGTCGGATCGCTCTTCGCAGCGAACCTCGCCACGCTCGAGGACGTCGAGGTGTGGGCCTTCGACGCGGCGCAGGCTCACGTTGACGCGATCAACCGCAGCGGCCTGAGGCTCGTCGGCGCGGGCGAGGTGGTGGGACACGTTCACGCCACGACGAACGCCGGCGAGCTGCCGCCTTGCGACTTCGGGATCGTCGCGACGAAGGCGATGCACACCGAGTCGGCGATCGCTGCTGCTGCGCATGCCTTCGCCGACGGCTCGGTCGCGACGGTGCAGAACGGGATCGGCAACGAGGAGGTCGTTGCGGCGCACGTCGGTCGGGTGATCCGCGGGACGACGTTTCCGGCGGGGAAGATTCTCGAGCCCGGCGTCGTGCAGTGGGACGTGAAGGGCGATACGACGATCGGGCCGTTCGAGGCCGCGCCGGCAGAGTCCGCCGAGATCGAGCGGCTCGCTGACGCCTGCACTCGCGGCGGCATGCCGACCGCAGCGGTCGCCGATGCCCGCGGCCCGCAGTGGCGCAAGGTGATCTTCAATGCGGCGACCAACCCGATCGGCGCCCTGACCGGGCTCACGCATGGCCGGGTCTGCGAGCAGCGGCCGCTGCGCGCGCTCGTCTCGCGCCTCGTCGACGAGGGGAAGGCCGTTGCGGCCGCCCAGGGAATCGAGCTCGACTCGGACCCCGAGGAGCTGATCGACTACGCCGCGCGCCCCGAGGTCGCGTACGACCACAAGGCGTCGATGCTCCAGGACGTGGAGGCGCGCAGGCAGACTGAGGTCGACTATCTGAACGGTGGGATCGTGGAGTTCGGCCGGCGCTACGACGTGGAGACGCCCGAGCACGCGGCCATCTGGGCACTCGTCAAGGGAATGGAGGCGTCGTGGACGCAGCACTGATCGGCACCGGCGCGACAGCGGTACCTTCGGCAGAGATCGAATTGCGCTACGCGAAGATCCGCGAAGCGATGGCGCGCGACGGCCTCGACGCGGCGATCGTCTCGGGTAACGAGTACAGCGGCTTCGAGGGCGCGGTCACGTACATGTCGGGATTCGTGATCGTGCACCGTTACGCCTACGTGCTGCTGCCGCTGGAGGGCGAGCCGTCGATCGTCTTCCCGCGAGAGGCGCGCTACGTCGGCGAGCACGGCACGACCTGGATCGAGGAACAGGAGTTCGTCGACCTGCCCGGCGAATGGCTCGCGGATCGCGTGCGAGGCAAGCGCGTCGGCGTCTATGGCCTGGACTACGTGATGACGGTACGCGACTATCGCGAGCTCGAGGGCGCTGCGGAGGTGGTCCCCTGGGACCTCGGCTTCGATCACGCGCGGGCGGTGAAGAGCGAGTTCGAGCTGGCCTCGGTGCGCGAGAGCGTGCGCATCAACACCGAAGGGTTCTGGATCTTCCTCGACGCGTTCGAGGTCGGAAAGAGCGAGCGCGAGATCCTCGCGCCGTGCGAGGAGTACTTCGTCGCGCAGGGCTGCGGCCGGCTGACGATGGACATGGTGCTCACCGGTACGGGCGGAGCGGCGCTGCCGGAATTCAAGATCGCAGGCTCACGCCCGGTCGCCCAGGGCGATCTGGTTCTGCCGTCGCTCGAGATCGCTGGTCCCGGCGGCCACTGGGTCGAGGTCTCGCGCGCGATCTGCACAGGCGAGCCGAGTGACGAGACGAAGCGGATGCTCGAGGCCTACGAGGAGTACTACGAGGCGGCTCGCGGCGTCCTCAAGGAAGGGGCGACCGCGCATGACGCGCACCGCGCCGTCTCGAAGGGCTTCACCGACCGGGGCTGGGCGCTCGGCCACGTGACCGGCCACTCGATCGGGATGACCATGATCGAGTTCCCGAAGGTCGGCGAGGGGATCGACACGGTTCTCCGAAGCGGGATGGTGCTCTCGATGCACCCGCACGTGATCTCAGACGACGGCAACGCCTGCCTCTACATGCAGGACACCTGGCTCGTGACAGACGACGCCGGCATTGCGCTCGCCGACCTGCCGATGCGCATCTTCGACGGAACGGAGAGACGACCATGACGGAAGGTCCGGGTCTGGCGAAGCCGATCCTCGCCGGAGAAGCTCCCAGCGACTACGAGCGCTACCTGCGCACCGAGGAGCTGCTCGCGCTCCAGAAGAGCCCGGACGAGTGGATCCACCGCGACGAGTTGCTCTTCCAGTCGGTGCACCAGACGTCGGAGATCTGGCTGAAGCTCGCCTGGAACGAGGTCGAGGAAGCCGCCCGCCTCGTCGACGAAGGCGCATTGCCCGCCGCGATCCGGCTGCTGCGGCGCTCGAACGACTGCCTGAAGATCGTCACGCAGGCGCTGGACATGCTCGAGCACATGTCGCCGTGGGAGTACACCGAGGTGCGTAAGGTGCTCGGTCACGGCAGCGGCTTCGACTCGCCAGGGTTCCGCGAGATCCGCAGGGTCGCTCCACCTCTCGGCGAGGCGTTCCACGCGGCTCGCGAGCGCGCGGGGCTCTCGCTCATCGACGTCTACGTCCGCGGTCGCGAGTTCGAGGATCTCTACAACCTGGCCGAGCAGCTGATCGAGCTCGACGAGCGGGTGATCGTCTGGCGTGTTCGGCACTTCAAGGTCGTGCAGCGGGTGATCGGTGCCGGAGTCGTCGGCACGCAGGGAACCCCGGTCGAGGTAATGGGCCGGTTGATCCACAAGTCGTTCTTCCCGGAGCTCTGGAACGTGCGCAACGACCTCACCAACATGAACCTCCCCGAGTGAGCTTCACCGGGGTTGCACTCGGCTGCGGCAACTTCGGCGGCATCGGCTCCGCACCCGAGTTCTTCGGGCAGGGCATCGACGACGAGACCGCATTCGGGATCATGGACACCGCATGGTCGAGCGGCCTGCGCTGGTTCGACACGGCGGATGCGTACGGCGGCGGCAAGAGCGAGGAGCTGATCGGTCGCTGGCGGGCCGAGCGCGAGCCGGACGGGCTCGTGCTGACGACGAAGGTCTTTCATTCGACCCGCGGCGATGCGGCGGATGTCGGTCTCGCACCCGACAGGATCCGGCGGCAGCTCGAGGGCAGCCTCGAGCGCCTTGGTGTCGCACAGGTCGACTTGTATCTCGCGCACGAGCCCGACGCGACCGTGCCCCTCGCCGACACCGTTGCTGTGTTCGAGTCGCTTCGCGACGAGGGCCTGATCGGCGCGTGGGGGCTCAGCAACTACGACGCGACCGGGATCCGCGAGGCGCTGGCCGTGGCGACGCCGGCCCTCGTGCAGAACTCGTTCTCGCTGCTCGACCGCGGTGACGAGCGCGACGTGATCCCACTTTGCGCCGAGCGCGGCATCGCCTACGTGCCGTTCGGCCCCCTCTCCGGCGGCTGGCTCACCGGCAAGTACCGGCGCGACGAGGCCTTCCCCGCCGGGTCGCGGATGACGCAGCGTCCGGGGCCGTACGAGCACCTGCGCACCGATGCCGTCTTCGACGGCCTCGACCGGCTGCGCGAAGCCGCGGCGGCGCGTGATGTCGACCTGGCGACCCTCGCCTTCGCCTGGGTGCTCACGCATCCGGGGGTCGTCGGCGCGGTGTGCGGGCCGATGCGGCCCGTGCACCTCGAACCGGTACTCGCGGCGCGCGATCTTCAACTGACCAAGTCGGAACATCAACAGATCGGAGGGTTCTTTCCGTGAGCGTGCGCATCCTGGACGAGCACGACGTCAGGCGGCTCTTGCCAATGTCGGAGTGCATCGAGGTCATGGCCGGCGCGCTCGCCTCGCTCGCGCGCAACGAGTTGCACAACCCACTTCGCTTCGTCGTGCGCCCGCCGGGTGAGCAGACGCTGATGGGGCTCATGCCCGCCCACCGGTCGTTGCCCTCGCCGCTGTACTCGTTGAAGACCGTCGTGATCGCACCCGCGAACGCGGAGCGGGGGCTCGACCTCCATCAGGGCTTCGTCGCCCTGTTCGACGGTGAAACGGGCGAAACGCGGGCGCTGATGAACGCGGGCGGCATCACGGCGGTGCGGACGGCGGCCGTTTCTGGCGTGGCGACGCGCCTGCTGGCGCGCGAGAACGCGCGCACGCTTGCGATCCTCGGAGCCGGCATCCAGGGGAAGGCCCATCTCGAGGCGATGCGAGCCGTGCGTGACTTCGACCGGGTGCTGGTGTGGAGCCGCACGCCGGGTCGCGCACTCGAGCTCGACGGGGTCGAGGAGGCGCCGACCGCCGAGGCTGCCGTCCGCGAGGCCGACGTCGTCGTGACCGTGACGTCGGCGCCCGAGCCGATCCTCGAGCATGCGTGGCTGAAGCCGGGCACGCACGTGAACGCCGCGGGCTCGAGCATCCCGACCACCCGCGAGCTCGACACGGCAACGATGGCCGCTGCGACGCTCTTCGTCGACCGCCGGGAATCCACCCTGAACGAAGCGGGCGACTATCTCTTCCCGATGCGCGAAGGGGCGATCGGGCCGGAGCACATTCGCGGTGAGATCGGCGAGATCCTGATCGGAGCCGTGCCGGGCCGTACCTCGGAGGACGAGCTGACGGTGTTCAAGTCGCTCGGCCTGGCCGTCGAGGATCTCGCCGCCGCCGAGTACGTTCTCGAGCGGGCCGAAGCCGAGAACGCCGGCACGGTCGTTTCCCTGTGATTGCCCTTGCCGAGATCGAGCGCGCGCGTCAGGTGCTCGACGGCATCGCCGTGCGCACGCCGCTCGTTCGCCTCAATGTCGACACCGACGTCGAGATCCACCTGAAGCTCGAGACGTTGCAGCCGGTCAACTCGTTCAAGATCCGGGGTGCAGGCAATGCCGTTCTGCAGGCCACCGACGCCGACCTGAGCGACGGCGTTCTGACCGCGAGCGCCGGCAACATGGCGCAGGGGGTTGCATACGCGGCGAGGCTTCGCGGCGTTCCGGCGACGATCGTCGTCCCCGACCATGCGCCCGAGACGAAGCTCGCGGCGATCGCGCGCTACGGCGGCCAGGTGATCAAGGTTCCGTACGACGAGTGGTGGCAGGTGCTCGTCACCGGCCGCTACGAAGGGGCGAAGGGCCTCTTCGTCCATCCCGTCGCCGATCTTCGCGTCATGGCCGGCAACGGCACCATCGGTCTGGAGTTGCTCGAGCAGCTCGCCGACTTCGATGCAGTCGTGGTGCCGTACGGCGGCGGCGGGCTCGTCACGGGCATCGCGAGCGCGGTCAAGGCATCACGACCCGAGGTGAAGTTCTACTCGGTCGAGCCGGAGACGGGCGCGCCGGCCGCCGCGACGCTTGCAGCGGGTGCGCCGACCGCCGTCGAGTACGTGCCGTCGTTCGTCGACGGCTCGGGCAGCCGAGCGTTGATCCCCGAGGTGTGGGAGCACGCTTCCCGGCTCCTCGAGGACGGCTTCGCGATTCCGCTCGCCGACGTCGAGATGGCCGTGCGGACGCTCGCGGAGCGAACGCGCGTGATCGCCGAAGGCGCGGGCGCGCTGAGCGTCGCGGCAACGCTCACAGGGCGGATCCCCAACGCACGGAAGGTCGTCTGCATCGTGTCGGGCGGCAACATCGACTTCGAAGTACTGACCCGAATCTTGAGACAGGAGAGCGCGACATGACCACCACGAGCTTTGCAGTTGAGGCCGCCCGCGAACGGTTTTCGTCACTTCAGTCGGGCTTCGCGTTCTTCGACGCGCCCGGCGGTACGCAGGTCCCCGACGAGGTCGGGCAGGCGATCGCAAACGCGTTGCGTGAGGCATCCGGCAACCTCGGCGCCCCGTATGCCACCGGCCGCGCGGTCGAGGCGATTCTCGCGCGGGCCAAGGACGACGGTGGTCGTTTCCTCGGGTGCAGTCCGGACGAGATCTCGTTCGGGATGAACATGACGACGCTGGACTTCGCACTTGCCCGGACGGCGGCGCGCGACTTCGAGCCGGGAGATCAGATCCTGACCACGCAGCTCGACCACGATGGCGGTGTTGCGCCGTGGGTCGAGCTCGCTGCCGACAAGGGCCTGACCGTCGGCGTCGTCGCGGCGACCAATGGGCTGATGGTGGACTACGACGATCTCGAGCGGAAGCTCAGTGACCGGACGAAAGTTGTGGCGTTTGCGCTCGCCTCGAACGCGACCGGCTCTGTCGCAGACGCGAAGCGCATCTGCGATCTGGCGCGCGAGGCCGGCGCGATCTCGTGGATCGACGCCGTGCACTACGCGGCCCACGAGCCCGTCGACGTCGCCGAGATCGGCTGCGACGTCCTCATCTGCTCGCCGTACAAGTTCTGCGGGCCGCACCTCGGGGTTGCCTACGTGCGCGGTAGCTTGGCCGAGTCGTGGCGCCCCTACAAGGCCCGCCCATCCGCGAGCTCGCCGACCGGACGCAGCTTCGAGACGGGAACGCTGCCCTACGAGTTGCTGGCCGGATTCAGCGCCACGATCGCCTATCTCGACTCGCTCGGCGGCATGGAGGTGCTGCGTGACTACGAGCGTTCGCTCGGCGAGTACCTGATCGCGAACTTGCCGGCGAACGTGACGCTGTACGGCCCGCCGACCATGGAAGGGCGAGTGCCGACGTTCCTGTTCAACGTCGACGGGCGGCCCGCCGAGGGGGTCGCGCGGACACTGGGCGAGCGCGGAGTCGGGATCTGGTACGCCGACAACTGGTACTGCGTCTCACTCGGCGAGCGCCTGCCGGAGCAGTCGCTCCGCGCCGGGCTGATCCACTACAACACCCGTGGCGAGGTCGACCGCCTGCTCGCCGAGCTCGCGTCGATGTAGGCGCCTTCGCTCCGCTCTTTCGGCCGTGTCCTCTGCCGCCACGGCTGGTGCCAGGCACCTGACGGAGACCGTGAATTCTCATCCACATGCAGGAGCAATCCCTGCGACAGAGCCGTTCGCGCCGAGACATGTCCGGTGCCAGGCACCGTTACCGGAGCGTGCCAATTCGTCCACAGGCGGGACGCGCGGCCTCGAGTCCGCCGGGGCTACTGGCCGCCGAAGTCGGGCGTGTCGGACGAGCTGAGGAAGGAGCCGTCCGGCCCGTAGAGCACGAAGTGAACGAGCGACGGGTTGTAGATCGTGCTCATCTTGATGTGGACGACGGCGGGGTGCGACTTCACCGCCGTGGTGGTGACGTAACGGTGCAGCACGACCTCGGCCTGCGACTCGCCGCCCTGCAGCGCATCGATGAGCCCCCACTCGAGGGTGACATGCTTTCCGGGCGTGCCGCCGACGTTGACCGTCGTCGTCGCGACCGCCGTTCCCTTCGCCACCTTGACGTGGGCCTGCGCCACCTTGGCGACGAGGCCGTTCGCGCCCTTGCCGCTGCCGCTCGAACCGCCGCCCGCGTCGCCGCCGCGCCCGTTCGAGCCGCAGGCGGTCAGGCAGAGGACGAGCGCGACGCCGGCGATGAGGCTGTGTCTGTGCGACGAAGTCACCCCTCTATTGTTGCCGATCCACGCCTGACCTGGCTGAATCGACCGGCAGGCAAACCGGTAGCGGTGTTTCGAACGTAGGTTGCGGTATGCGCCTCGTCCTCCTGGCCGCCGCGGGCGCGGCGGCACTCGTTGTGGCCGGACCGACCGCGGCCGACAACCCGATGCTGGTCGGCACCGTCGGCCCTGGCTTCTCGATCTCGCTGCACGATCCCGCCGGCAACACCGTCAGCCAGCTTGATCCCGGCACCTACACCCTGCTCGTCCACGACATGTCAGACATCCACAACTTCGACCTGTCAGGGCCGGGCGTCAGCGCCAAGACCGACATCGATTTCGTCGGCGATCAGACGTTCACGGTCACGTTCGTCGAAGGCCGCTACACCTATGTCTGCGACGCTCATTTCGCGACGATGCACGGGAACCTCACCGTCGGCAATCCGCCGCCGCTGCCGCCCGCGCCGGTGCCGAAACCGCATCCGCTCACGGTGCACGTCGGTCCGGGGCACGTGCTCGCGTTCCCGAAGGGGCTCGCAATCGGCAGGTACGCGATCACGGTGCACGACCTGAGCGCAGCCGACAACCTGCACCTGAAGGGGCCGGGCGTCGACCGCAAGACCGGTATCACCTTCCGGGGGACGGTCACCTGGACGGTCAACCTGAAGGCCGGGACGTACCACGCCTCGAGCGACGCGCACAAGACGCTCACGCGCACCGTCAAGGTCGACTAGCCCCGGGTCCGCCCAACGCCGAGAGTCACGAAGCCGCCACGCCACAGGTCGGTGACACTTTCGCGCCTGTTTCACGCGTGTGTCTGACACCGGCCGTGGCCGTCGGGGACACCTGCCGGGAACGAGGCTCAGCCACGCTCGAACCGCGTGAGCTCCTCGGCCACGAGGTCGGCGAAGCGCCGGGCGCGCGGGAGCGGCACCGGCTTGCCCGAGCGCCCCCGGAGAGCGACGCCGTGCGGCCCACCGCGAACGAGCGTGTACTCGCCGGTCGCGCCGCTTGCGAGCGCCCGATCGAAGCCGCGGCGGGAGAGGCTGGCGCTCACGCCCGGAACGCCCGGCAGGTAGCGGTCGAGCGAACCGTGCAGCACGCGCAGCCTCTTGCCGCGGAGAGGCTCGACTGCCAGTTGGTCCGGGATCCACGGTGCGAGACCGAGGACGCCTTCGACCGAGGGCGCTGCGGCGCAGGCGACCGAGACCGCGCCACCCATCGAGAAGCCGAGCAGAAGCGTCCGCGGCGCCGCCACCTCGCCGATTGCCGCGAGCGCGTCTTCGTTGCACCAGTCCAGCCGGTGCCAGGACTTGATCCGGTAGCGCACCTCGGCGAAGCGCAGCCCCGGGAAGCGAGGGGAGAGCTGCCGCACGAGCCACTCGAGCGTCGCACTCCAGGTGCCCGCGACTTCGGCCGCCTGGCCGCCGTTGACGCAGATCACGGCAGGGGCGTGGGCCGCAGGCCCGGTGAGGCGCAGCTCGGCGCCGGTCGAAAGGAGCATTCAGTGCGGTTCGACGAACCCGAGCTCGAGCAGCTCGCGCATCGCGTCGAGGGCCTCGCGGCGCAGTTCACTCGCAGATCGTCGGGTCAGCTCGAGCCGCTTGCTCGTCCGCTCGATCGCCCGGCCGAGCGACACGTTGCCGTCGAGCAGCGCGAGCACGTCGGCTGTGTCCGGATTGACCTCGAGCTCGGGCATCGTCCCCTCGTGCAGGACCACGGTCGCCGCTTCGCCTCCCTGCGTGTCGAAGCTGCGGTCGATGCGCACGTCCTCGACAAAGGCAAAGCGCCCGTCGAGGAGAGCCTCGTCGCCGCGGATGGTCGCCAAATATGCATGTGAGGCGAACGCGCGCTCGATCTGCGCGCCCGCGTCCTCGAGGTCGTCCTCTTCGATCGGGTCGACGCGCACGGAGTGGTCGGCGCCCTGCCGGCGGTGCAGCAGCACGGCGCCCTCCGTGATCCAGCCGACGCCGATCGAGCGGAAGTAGGCGCTCCAGTCGTCGAGCGCGGCACCGAGCGCCGCCTGGTCGTCGACGAGGTGATTGTTCCAGGAGAAGGCATGGTCGAGCGGGTCGGCGCTCGTCATGCCGAGCACCCAGGCGTCGCAGCCGGAGCCGTCGAGCCAGGACAGAACTCGGTCGTCCGGCTCGTCCGCCGTCTCTGCGACCCAGCTGACGAGCAACGACGCGAAGCCGTCGTCGGCCAGAGCGAGCGCCGCCTGACGGGTGACGAGCTCGGACATCTGATCCGCGGGCATTCCCGAGTCGCGGTACTGCCACCGCGACTCGGGCGAGACGACGAACGGCGCGTTGCAGGTGACGAGGTCGAATTGCTCGCCCGCGACCGGCTCGAACAGGCTGCCGAGCCTGGTCTCGATGTTGTCGAGGCCGTTCAGCGCCGCATTGATCTCCGTGTACGCGAGTGCCCGCGGATTCAGATCTGTCGCGACCACCCGGTCGCTATGGCGTGCGGCCAGCAGTGCGTGCGCGCCGTTGCCGGTGCCGATGTCGACGGCGCTGCCGATTCGACGGCGGGGTGTGAGCGCAGCGAGCCACGCCGTCGTGGGCGAGAACGTCGAGACGTAACCGTGCGGGTCGTCGCGCGTCGAGAATCCGTCGAACGAGATGAGCAGCCCCTCGACCGGCATGATCCGTGAGCGAGGCCGGAGCTTCCCGTCGTCGGCGACGACGAGCCCGAGCAGGAGCAGTGCTTCGACCGCGTCCCGGCCGAGCGCGATCGACCCCTCTGCCTCTTCGATCGGCAACTGCAGCAGCAAGAGGCGGAGAGCGGTCGCGAGTGGCGACGCCGGCAAACGGCGATTGAAGACCGCGACGTCCTCGGGGCCGGCCGAGACTCCGTCCTCGCCAAGCAGCGCCTCCACGGACTCCTCGGCGTAGCCGAGCCGGGCGAGCGCGGCGCTGAGGGCCTCGGCCGCGGCACGGTCAGGGACGGGATCCCAGGCCTCGCCGAGCGTCTGCTCCTGCATCTCTGTCGACACGAATGCGGATTGTGCATTGCGCGGAGGTCTGCGCGCATCTCGTTCGTAGACTCGAACGGCGAAGGGTGCTGAGCTATCTCGTCAGACGGCTGCTGTGGGCGATGGTGTTGTTCCTCGCCGTCACGGCCGTGACGTACATCATCTTCTTCACGATCCCGGCGGATCCGGCGCGACTTGCCTGCGGCCAGCGGGCCTCGCAGAAGTGCGTGCGGGAGGCGGCCGCGTTCATCGGCACGGACCAGCCCGTTTATGTTCAGTACGGGAGGTTTCTCAACCGTCTGGTCGTCCACCACTCGCTCGGACGCTCGTTCGTGAACCGCCGCGAGGTGAACCAGGAGGTGCTCGCCGCAGCGCCGGTGACCGCGTCGCTCGTCTTCGGCGGCATGGTGCTGTGGCTCTTGATCGCGATCCCCGTCGGAGTCCTCTCGGCGGTACGGCCGCGCTCGCTCCTCGACCGGGTGACGATGGTCGGGGTCCTCGTCGGCATCTCCGCCCATCCGGTCTGGATCGGCCTGCTGGCCGCGTACTTCTTCGGCTTCAGGCTGCACCTCTTCCCGATCTCGGGCTACTGCGACTTCGTGAGCCCTTCGGGGACGTGCGGCGGGCCGGTGCAGTTGGCATATCACCTCTTTCTGCCGTGGGCGACGCTGGCGGTTCTCTACGCGGCGCTCTACGCCCGCATGATCCGTGCCAACGTCATGGAGACGATGCACGAGGAGTACGTGCGAACGGCCCGCGCCAAGGGAGGCTCGGACTGGCACGTGCTGCGCATGCACGTGCTCCGCACCGCCCTGCTGCCGACGGTGACGATGCTCGGGATGGACCTCGGCCTCGCGTTCTCGGGTGCGATCTTCATCGAGTCGGTGTACGGCCTGAACGGGCTCGGCAAGCTCGCGCTGCAGGGTGTGAACACGATCGACCTGCCGACGACGATGGGGGTGGTCGTGTTCGCGACATCGGCGATCCTGTTCTTCACGCTGATCGTCGATTGCCTCTACGCCGTGCTGGACCCGCGGATCAGGCTCACCTGACCGCGTGCGCCAAGAAACCATCTAAAGTCGAATGATGAGCGGGCGCGTTGCGATCCTCGGTGCCGGGCGTCTTGGCGAGTCGCTGCTCCGCGGCCTGCTCAGCTCCGACTGGCGTTCCCCGTCCGAGATCGTCGCGACGAGCCGCCGGCCCGAGCGCCTCACGAAGCTCGCCGAGAGCTACGGCGTCGAGACGACTTCCGACAACCAGGCGGCGGTGGACGGCGCGGTGCTCGTCGTCGTCGCCGTGAAGCCACAGGACATGACCGCGGTCCTGGCGGAGATCTCGCCCGTGGTCTCGGCCGAGCAGACACTGCTCTCGGTGGCGGCGGGCATCCGCACCGCGTCGATCGAGGCGCACCTGCCGGCAGGGAGCCGGGTCGTGCGCGCCATGCCGAACGCACCGGCGCTCGTGCACGAGGGAATCGCAGGCCTCTGTGGGGGCGAGCACGCTCGCGGGGTCGATCTCGACCTTGCGGCCGAGGCGCTCGGTCACCTGGGCGGCGTGGTGCGGGTGGCCGAGGACGACATGGACGCCGTCACGGCACTCTCGGGATCCGGGCCTGCGTACTTCGCGCTGCTCGCCGAGGCGATGATCGAAGCGGGCCTGCTGCTCGGCATCAGCCGAGACGTCTCGACGCAGCTCGTTGTTCAGACCATGTTCGGGAGCGCGTTGCTGCTGCGCGACGAAGGCATGCATCCGGTCGAGCTGCGCGAGGCTGTCACCTCGCCGGGCGGGACCACGACCCGTGCGATCCAGGAGCTCGAGCGAAGCGGCGTCCGCGCCGCCTTCTTGAACGCGATCACGGCCGCGACGGAGCGGTCGCGCGAGCTCGCCGAGCGCGTCACGGACTGACATCGACTACCAGTCGGTCGGCTTGTAGTCCTTCAAGAACTGTCCCCACCGGTGCTTGCCGGTGTTGAACCCGTCGATGATCGGGTCGACGATGCGCGCTGCGCCGTCGACGATGTCGAGCGGCGGCCGGAACCGATGCTCGACCGCCTTCTGCTCGGCGATGTGCACGGGATCCTCGTCGCTCACCCAGCCGGTGTCGACGCTGTTCATATGGATCCCGTCGCCGTGATAGTCGGCGGCTGAGGTGCGCGTCATCATGTTCAACGCCGCCTTCGCCATGTTCGTGTGCGGATGGCGGGTGGTCTTGAACCGCCGATAGAACTGCCCCTCGACTGCCGAGACGTTGACGATGTGCTTGTCGCGCTCAGGAGTGCGCAGCAGCAGAGGCTTCAGGCGCGCGTTGAGCACGAACGGGGCGACGGCGTTCACGAGCTGCGTCTCGAGCAGCTCGACCGTCGAGACCTCGGCGAGCAGGAGCCGCCATGAGTTGCGCTCGCGCAGGTCGACCTGCTGCAGGTCCTGATCGAGCCGGCCTT
This sequence comes from uncultured Thermoleophilia bacterium, assembly GCA_963842335.1. Lineage (GTDB taxonomy): Bacteria > Actinomycetota > Thermoleophilia > Gaiellales > Gaiellaceae > PALSA-600. The sequence goes on from CAWJGF010000010.1 coordinate 91,044, forward strand.
CGGGAAACAGGTCGGCCTGACCCGCGAGATCGTCCGGGAGGAGCGCGACCTGCGTCAGCTCCGCCGAGCGCGTGACCCCGACCGCGCCCGGCAGCATCTCCGTCCGGCGCAGGCCCTCGTACGAGCCGAGCAGGCGCTGCACCTCGGCCGGCATGTCGCGCGCGGCCTCGGTCTCGCCTTCGAGCATGTGCCGGTAGAACTCCGCCGGCCGGCGGACCGTCTGACAGGCGTTCGAGACGATGAAGTCGAGCCGGTCGCGGGACGTCTCGAGGTGATGGCAGAACGCCTCGACGCTGGGCGTGTGGCGCAGGTCGAGCCCGAAGATCTCGAGCCGGTCGCCCCAGACCGCGAAGTCCTCCTCGCGCGCGTAGCGCGCTGCGGCGTCGCGCGGAAAGCGCGTCGTCACGATCAGCTGCGCACCCGCTCGCAACAGCTTGATCCCCGCCTGGTAGCCGATCTTGACGCGACCGCCGGTGAGGAGCGCCACCCGGCCGCCGAGATCCGCGGTCTCGGTGCGCTTCGCGAAGTTGAACTCCGCGCAGGCGGGACACATCTGGTCGTAGAACGGATGGATCTCGACGTAGAGCTGCTTGCACACGTAGCAGTGCTGCTCCTCGGCAACCTCGCGGAACTCGCCGTCATCGTCGACCTCGACCTGCTCGAACCCGGCGGGCGGGAAGACGTTCGGCGTGGTGAACACGGGTTTGTCGCGCAGCACGCGGATGCCTGTCTCGGCGAGCACGGTCTCGTCGACCTGACGCTTCGCGGCCTTGTCCTGGCGGCGCAGCGCCTTGGCCGAACGCCGGCGCTCGGCGATGTCGGGGTTGAAGATGCTGCCGGCGGCGGAGCGAAGCCGCGTTCGCTCGTCGAGCGTCAGTTCTCGGAGCAGACCGCGATCGCGGACGGCGGCTTCGAGCGTCTCGATCGCCGCGCGCAGGCGGTCGGCGGCCGCATCGTGGTTGCCGTTCGACATGTGCGCCAGGGTAGCGAGGCGCCGAGGCAGTCTCAGTGCGCGCGGATGCTCTGCGGGAAGTGAAAGAGGTTCGTCGGGTCGTACCGCCGCTTGACCTGCCGGAGCCGCGCCAGGTTGCTGCCGTAGTACGCCTGCTGCCAGTTCGCGAGGTGCGGGTCGATGTAGTTCACGTACGCGGCTCCCGACATCGCAGGGGCGAGGGCGGCGCGCGATCCGTCGACCCAGCCGCGCGCAGACGCGGCGCTGCCGGCGGCGAAGTACTGCACCGAGGCGAGCATCGCGCGATGGGCGAACGCGGTTGCCGACGGTGAGATGCGGTTCAGCGTCCCGCCGTACGCGTCGATCAAAAGCGCGCCCGATGCCGCGCCTCGCGCCTCGATCACGTGGCGGAACGCGGCCAGCCGAGCCGGCGAAGGGACGTGTGCGATGTAGTCGGAGGCGCCCACGAACACCTGATGCCCGGGCGCCGAGCACGACGGGAGCGTGTGGCCGAGGCAGCCGGCCCAGCGTCGCACGAGGTCGAGCCACGACGCGGTGCCGGTGACGAGGTGCGTCGCCGGCGGCCCGAGGCTCGCGAGCGCGGCCTTCAGGCTCGTCTCGCTGCCGAGGAACTGGCCGAAGACCTGCACCGTCGGCCCGCCCGGCCCGGCGGCCAGCCGGCAGAGGCTGCCGAGCGCGTCCGGTGCGGCCGGAGCCCAGTGCAGGAAGCTTGCGAGCACCTGCTCGACCTGCGCCCACGGCCACGTCGCGATGAAATAGGCGCCCTGCGTCACCGGATGCGTCCGGAATGTCAGCTGCGTGACGATCCCGAAGTTCCCACCGCCTCCGCCGCGGCAGGCCCAGTAGAGGTCGCTGTGGTGGGCCGCGTCGACCAGTTGCACCTTCCCGTCGGCGGTGACGATCTGCGCGGAGACGAGATTGTCGGAGGCGAGCCCCCAGGCGCGTGAGGCGAGCCCGAAGCCGCCGCCGAGGGCGTGCCCGCCGATCCCCACGCTCGGACACGTCCCGGCCGGAATCGCGAGGCCGTGCGCGCCGAGGGTCGCGTAGAGGTTCCCGAGACGGGCCGCGGGGCCGGTGACCGCCTGTGCGCCGGCGACCCGGACCGCGGCGAGGTGCGACAGGTCGACCACCACGCCCTCGGTCGTCGAGTAGCCCCCGTAGCTGTGGCCGCCCGAGCGCGCGACGACGTGGACGCCCGTCGAACGCGCCCACTTGACGACCGCGCTCACGTCGGCGGCGTCGAGTGGCTGCACGACCGCGAGCGGATGGACGCCGTCATAGAGGCCGTCGAAGACGAGTCGTGCATTCGCATACTTCGGCGACGCGGGCGTGAGCACCGGGCCACGCACGGCCTTGTCGAGGGAGCGCAGCCGCGGATCGGCGGCGACCGCCGCGTCGGCCGCCCAGAGGGAGCCCGATGCCGGCAGCGCGAGCGCGGCGCCGAGGGCTGCCGTGCGGGTCACGAACTGTCGTCTGGTCAGCCCGTCGCGCGGCGCAGTCATGCATCGCAGGGTAGGCGATCCGGTTCCGTCAGCCGGCGGGGTTTCCTTCGGCCTCGCGCTCGAGCACGCGGCCGCAGTGGATCAATCCATCCCGCAGACCCCTCACGTCGCCGCGGTCGAGCCCGGCAAGCATCGCCCGTTCGACCTCGTCGACCGCGCGATCGCAGCGATCGAGCGCTCGCCGGCCGGCTGCGGTCAACTCGTTGCGGATGACGCGGCCGTGGCTCGGGTCTGCGCGACGCCGGACGTACCTGCGCTCGGAGAGGAGCGCCAGCACCTCGCTCATCGACTGCGGCGTCACGAGCGAGCGCCGGGCGAGTTGGGCGTTCGAGAGGCCGTCTTGCGCCTGGAGGACCGAGAGCGCGGTGTAGGCGGAGAGCGTGAGTCCTGCGGGCTCGACGGCGGCCGCCAAACGTCGCCGGAGCACGCGCTCCAGACGGCCGACGACGTAGCTGAGCCGCGGTTCCATGCTCTACGTCGCGGACGGCCGCTCGTACGCCTGTAGTCCCGGCTTGATCCGCTTCTCGTCGAGGAACTGCCCGAGGCCCTGCTCGCGGCCGCGCTCCTCGTCGAGGAACTGCGACTGCTCGAGCTTCGCGTAGAGGTAGTCCTCCGCCTGGTCCCAGCTCATCGCTGCGCAGTGCTTGTACCCGAGTTTGGCCGCACGCAGCACGACCGGGTTCTTCGCGAGCAGTTCGCGCGCGAGCGACGTGACCTCGTGGCGGAGTTGTGTGAGTGGGACGCTCGAATTGACGAGGCCCATCGCCGCAGCCTGCCGGCCGTCGAAGGTGCGGCCGGTCATGACATAGAGCAAGCCTGCGCGCGAGCCGACGGTGTCGGCGAGCGCCTTGCTGACAACGCTCCCCGGCGGGATGCCCCAGTTGATCTCGGACAGCCCGAACGTCGCCTCGTCCGCCGCGATCGCGAGGTCGCAGGCGACGAGCGGCGTGAAGGCGCCGCCGAAGCACCAGCCGTTCACCATCGCGATCGTCGGCTTCGCGTACGTCCGCAACAGGCGCCACTGCCACAGCGCGGCGTCGCGCCGTACCTTGCGCTGCACGTACTCGGGCCCGCCGTCGACCTCCCGGAAGTACTCCTTGAGGTCCATTCCGGCCGAGAACGCCTCACCTGCTCCCGTCAGCACGAGCACGCCGCAATCTTCGTCCGCATCGAGTGCCTCTAGCACGTCGACCATCTCCGCGTTCAGCGTCGGGCTCATCGCATTGCGTTTCTCGGGTCGGTTCAGCTCGATCCAGGCGATGCCTTCGTCGAGCTCGACCCGCACGGTCGTCCAGCGGTCGGCGTACCGCACGGCGTCCTCCTTCGAGGTCGGGAGGGCTCGACTATATCAGGTAGCCTGATATTAGGAGATCGTCACGGCAGGTCATGCCGACCGACATGGTCCCGGCCGAGGAAGGTGTTCGCCCACGCACTCGTGCCCGTGAGTGCGTTGTCCTTGACGACGACCGGTCCTTCGAGCATCGACTCCTCCTCGCCGTAGGCCTTGAGGCGCTCGTACGCCTGCGACCAGATGCATTCGGTGTCGTAGACCTCGCACAATCCGTCGCGCGTGCCGCCGCACGGTCCGTTCCGTTGGTTTTTCGCGCACTGCGACTCAGGGCACACGTACGCGATCTCGGGGAGCGAGCAGTCGCCGCAGTCGCGGCAGCCGAAGAGCGGCACCTTGGCGGCCTGCTCGACGGCATGGGCGACACGTGCGAGTGGCGGGGACTGCTCGACCGCGCGATAGAACGCGCGACCTGCCGGATGCAGTGGAGCGTCGGCCTCGAAGACGGCCGAGTGAAGCCGCCGGCTGACACGGTAGGAGACCGGGACGCTCAGATCCGTCTTGCGCTGTCGCTTCGACTCGAGGTACGCCGCACTGACCTCGCCCGACGAGAGCTGCGTCTCCGGGTCGGGCTCGAAGAAGTAGAACTCATCGGCGAACGCGTAGTTGATCTCGCGGGCAAAGCCGCGCCAGTCGTCTGCCGCAAACGAGTCGGCCCGCTCCAGGATCTCGCCGAACGTGGCCGCGGGCATGTGCCCTCCGAGGTAGACGCCGTCGAAGCCCAGCCCTCGCGAGACCGCGACGTGTTTCGCAGCGAGCTCGACGAAGAACGCCCGTCCTTTGTCGGGACTTCCGCCGTGCCTCTCGGCGAGGGCGAGTAGGTCGTCTGTCACGACGACGCCCGGGATCTTCCCCTGGTTGAACGCGCGCGCCGCAGATCGTGAGAGGAGGTACACGTTTGCGAGCACCGAGACCGGGAGCTGTTCGCGCCTGATCCAGCGCAGGAGCTCGTCGTCCTTGCGCGCGTTCCAGCCGATCTGGTTGATCACGAAGCCCGCGCCGGCTTCAACCTTCTTACGGAGCTTGAAGTACTGAGGCATCACCTCACGCTCACGCCGCTTGTGGTTCGTCACGACCCCACCGAGGAAGAAGTTCGTTCGGTCGAGCCGAGTGTCGGCTCGTCGCTCGTCGCGGAGGCCGCCGTTCATCTCCGAGAAGAGGTTGAGTAGCCCGACCGAGTCGATGTCGAACACCGGCGCCGCGAGCCCCTTGTGACCCGTGACCGGGTAGTCGCCCGACAGCGCAAGGACGTTGTCGAACCCCTCCGACCCAAGCTTCCAGCCGCGGCTCTCGAGCGCGTTGCGATTCCAGTCCTTGCAGGACAGGTGGATGATCACCTCTTGCCCACGTGAAATCAGATCGGTCCCGAGGGTGTCGGGCGCGAGCATCGCGTGGCCGCCCGGGTTGTCGGTGATCGACAGCACATCGATCCGCGGGTGGGCCGCCAGGTCGCGTGCCAGCTCCAGCACGCCGCGGCTCGAGCCGGCCGTGATCAGCCCGCGGCTCGTGACGAGCTCTGCGGCGATGACGAACGCGCCCGGGTGCGCGAACTGCTCGCGAAGGGGAATCACTGCCACCACATTCCAGTATCAGTCTGCCTGACATATCATCGCCCCATGCCCGATTTGCAGGTGCTCGACGGCGCGACCGCTCGGACGGTCGCGGACGTGTGCGATGCGATCGTCCCCGGTTCCGCGCGTGTTGGCCCGGCCGTCTACATCGACGCGCTGCTCGCCCGCATGGACGAGGGTGCCCGTGCCGCGGTTCTCGACGCGTTCGCCATCGTTGCGCGCGACGGCATCGCGGAGCATGCAGCCACACCGCAGTTCCTGCAGATCCGCGCGCTCGCGATCGAGGCGTACTACAGCGATTTCGTTGCACCAGGAATCGACGTGACCGGGGCGTGGGCCGAGATCGACTTCAACACGCCGCTCGCGACGAGGCTGGCGAAGGACTGGTCGTATCTGGGGATCGGATGAGAGAGCGTTTTGACGTCGTCGTCGTCGGCTCCGGAGCCGGCGGCGGAGTGGTGGCCGGCGAGCTTGCTGATCGGGGCAGGAGCGTGCTGCTACTGGAGGCAGGTCCCCATCGCACCGCGGCCGACTTCACGCGCTGGGAGGCGAAGGCCGCGCATGATCTCTGGTGGCCGATCCGGTTCGCGTTGATCGACGGTGGTGCGGGTGGCGCCGTCGGTTTGATCGCGGGCCGGTGCGTCGGCGGCAGCACGACGATCAATACGAAGGTGGCTCTTCGGCCGCACGGCGAGGATTTTGGCAAGTGGCACGAAGCGAGTGGGCTCGTCGGCTCGGCCGGCGCGCCGTTCGGTGCAAGTGATCTGGAGCCGCACTATGACCGCGTTGAGCGTCGGCTTGGCGTGCGGGAGCGAACCGACTGGCGCAAGAGCGTGCGTACCGTCGAGCCGGCCTTCCGTTCCCTCGGGGCGCCGCTCGAAGCGGTGCGGTCGTACACCGACGCGAACTGCATGAGCTGTGGCTCGTGCCTGCAAGGTTGTCCGACGAATGCGGGCAAGTCGACGCTCAATACGTATATCCACGACGCATGGGCAGCGGGACGCCTCGAACTGCGTCCCGACGCTCCAGTCGGGCGCGTGGTGATCGAGGACGGTGAGGCAAAAGGAGTTGAGTACACCGATAGCGGCGGCGCGCTCCGTCGCGTCGACGCCGGCGCGGTCGTCGTGGCCGCCGGGACGTTGAACTCACCGCAGTTGCTCATGCGGTCGGGCCTCCCGGACAGCAGCAGCACACGGCTCATCGGGCGAAATCTCGGCTTCCATCCAGCCCGTCTCGTCTACGGGCTGTTCGACGAGCCGCAAGATGCGCACATGGTCTATCCGATCACGGCACACGCGATGGGCCATCAACTGGACGCCGACGGTGGCTTCGTGGTCGAGGCGACGACGATTCAGGATCCGATCGGCTTCGCGACCACGCTCGAGGATGAGAACGGCCCGCTCTACGGGCCTTCGCTCGTCGAGGCGGTGCGTGCCTTCCGTCGCTGGATCGGCCTGCTGGTGATGGTGAACGACGACAACAACGGCTGCGTAGAGCTCGGCGAGAACGGGGTGGAGTCGTACGCGGCGGCCTTCACCGACGTCGAGCGTGGACGCATCGACGGTGCGTTCGACTTCACCCGCAACGTCCTGCTCGAGGCCGGAGCATCGAGCGTTCGCTGGACGGGGCTGATCACCACCCATGTCCAGGGCACGTGCCGCATGGGCAGCGACCCGAAGCGGTCCGTCGTCGATGCGGACGCGCAGTCCTGGGACGTACCGCGCCTCTACGTCGGTGACGGGTCGGTCGTTCCGCGGACGCTCTCGGTGAATCCTTCGCTGACGATCATGGCCCTCGCCGACCGTCTCGCCGAGCATCTCCACCTCGACCCGCACGGATACCTTGGGTGACGGAGCCGACGCGAGACCTTGCGCATCTCTCCCATGTCGAGCTGCTGACTCCGAAGCTCGACGAGAGCCTCGCATACTTCCGCGACCTGCTCGGCATGGAGGTCGCCGGCGAGGCAGGTGACTCCGTCTACCTCCGCGGCTTCGGCGATTACGAGCGGTCGTCGCTCAAACTCACCGGGTCGGCACAGGCAGGCGTGGGCCACATTGCGTATCGCGCGCACACCCCTGAGGCGCTCGCTCGGCGCGTTGCTGCGCTCACGACCGCCGGCGCGGACGGGAGCTGGCTCGACGGTGACGTCGGCCACGGCCCGGCCTACAGCTTCCTCGATCCCGACGGCCACCGCTTCGAGCTGTTCTACGAGTCCGAGCGCTACGAAGCGCCGCCAGACCTTCGTCCGGCGCTGAAGAACCAGCCGCAGCGGTTCCCGGGACGCGGCGCCGGCGTTCGCCAACTCGATCACGTCAACTTCCTGGCCGTCGACCCGGGCGAGAACCGCGTCTTCTGCGAGCAGAACCTCGGGCTGCGCCTGACCGAGCAGATCGTGCTCGACGACGGTGCGGAGGCAGGTGTCTGGCTCGCGTCGAGCCAGAAATCGTACGATCTGACATATACGCGCGACCTGACTCGGACGCGCGGGCGGCTGCATCACATCGCCTTCTTCGTCGATCAGCGTGAGGACGTCCTGCGCGCTGCAGACATCTTCCTCGAGCACGGCATCGTGATGGAGTCGGGGCCGCACAAGCACGCGATCCAGCAGACGTTCTTCCTCTACACATGGGAGCCGGGTGGAAATCGCATCGAGATCTGCTCCGGAGGCTTCCTGATCCTGGCACCCGATCACGCCCCGGTCGTCTGGTCGCAGGCCGAGCGTGCGAAGGGACAGGCGTGGGGCATGCAGACGGTTCCGAGCTTTCACATCAAGGGAACGCCTCCCGTGCCCGAGGAGGAGGCACTCCTTGCAGGCTCAGGGCACTGAGCCGTCTGCGCGTGGGCGCGAGCTCGTTCGCGGCGCGTACGACTTGCACGTCCACGTCGAGCCCGATCTCGCAGCGAGGCGGATCGACGACCTCGCGCTCGCGCGGCGCTTCGCCGAGCTCGGGCTCGCGGGCTTTGTGCTCAAGTCGCACTACGTCCCGACCGCCGAGCGGGCTGCCGTCGTTCGCGCTGCGAACCCGGGTGTCGACGTGCTCGGCTCGATCACGCTGAACGCCGGCGTCGGCGGGCTGAACGCGCAAGCGGTGGAGATTGCCGCGCGCAGCGGAGCGCGGATCGTCTGGCTGCCGACCGTCGATTCCGAGAACGAGGCGAGCGAGGACGGGCCGAAACCCGTGAAGCAGCCCGTCTGGCGCGTCGTCCAGGAAGAGTTCGAGGCGGTCGGCGTCGCCTCCGGGCCGGTGCTTCTCACGACCGACGGTGTCGCGGGGGTGCTTGAAGTGGTCGCGCGCCACCAGCTTGTACTCGCGACAGGCCATCTCGGCCGGGCGGAGATTCACGAGGTTGTCGATGCAGCATTCGTCGCGGGCGTCGTGCAGGTGGTCGTCACGCACCCCGACTATCCGACGCAGGGTGTTCCGCTTGCCGAACAGCAGGAGCTCGCCGCGCGCGGCGCGCTTCTCGAGCGCTGCTTCGCGCCGATCCACACGGGCAAGGTGCCGTGGGAGCAGACGTTCGACGCGATCCGGGCGACTGGCGTCGAGCACAACGTCCTTTCGACCGATCTCGGCCAGGTGGCGAACCCACCGGTCGAGGATGGGCTCGCGCTGATGGCCGACAGGCTGCTCGAGGCTGGATTCTCCGAGCAAGATGTGCGCACGATGGCCGTCGACAACACGCGGGCGCTCGCCCATGGCTAGAACAGTGCTCGTCGTCAGCGCGCACGCCGCGGACTTCGTCTGGCGGGCCGCGGGCGCGATTGCGACTGTCGTCGGCAACGGCGGGACGGCGCATGTTGTCGCGCTCTCCTACGGCGAGCGTGGCGAGTCGGGCGAGCTCTGGCAGGAGGCCGGGCAGACCGAGGAGCGCGTGAAGAGGATCCGGCATCGCGAGGGCGCGGTGGCGGCGGCCGCGTTGGGTGCGTCGTTCCGCGGTTTCGACCTCGGCGACTATCCGCTGGCCATGGACGCCGCCGCCGTCGAGCGGTTGACCGTTCTCATCTGCGAGCTCGAACCGCAGCTGATCCTCACGCACGCGGCGCGAGATCCGTTCAACCCCGACCATGCCGTCGCGTACGAAGCGACCGTGCAGGCGCGCCAGCTCGCGAGCGGCGCGGGTGTCGCGAGCGCCTTTGCGACGATCCCTCCGCCCGAGCTCTTGCTCTTCGAGCCGCACCAGCCGGAACTGTGCGGCTTCGTGCCGACCACGTTCCTCGACATCACGCCGGTGTGGGATCTGAAGGTGGCCGCGATGGACGCGATGGGCGCGCAGGGTTACCTGAAGCAGTACTACTCCGAGCGCGCCGAGCATCGCGCGAACCACGCCCGTCGCATCTCGGGCCGCGGCGACACCCGCTACGCGGAGGCTTTCCAGCGTGAGATCCCGATCGTCGTCGATGCCCTGTGACCGACTACGCGGCCCTTGCCGAGCTCGGCGTCGCAACCGTGCATGAGGCGGCAGGGCGCGCCGGGCTCGTCGATCTCGCTCTCACGCAGGTCGTTGCCGGCTCACGAGTGGCGGGGCCTGCGCGCACGGCGCTCTGCGCCGCCGGCGACAACACGATGGTGCATGCCGTGGTTGCGGATGCCCGGCCCGGCGACGTGCTCGTTCTGACGAGCGTCGAGCCCGCCCCCATTGCCCTGGTGGGCGAGTTGCTCGCGACGCAAGCACGGGCGCGTGGGGTCGCGGGAATCCTCGTCGACGGCGCGGTACGCGACCTCGACGAGCTCGTCGCGCTCGGATTGCCGATCTGGGCGCGGTTCGTGCGCGCGCAGGGCGCCGCCAAAGGCGTGGCGGGAAAGCTCGATGTGCCGGTGCGGATTGGCGGCACGGAGATCCGGCCCGGCGATCTCGTCGTGCTCGACTGCGATGGTGCCGTCGCGCTGCCGCACCTCGACGTCGAGGACGTGCTCGCTCATGGGCGCGAGCGAGCGCAGCGGGAGGCGGCGCTGCGCCTGCGGTACGCCGCCGGGGAGCTCTCGTACGACGTGAACGGGCTTCGGGCGTTCGTGGAAGGCCCTTGAAGGTCGCCGTCCTCGGTCTGGGCGAGGCAGGAGGCAGGCTGGCCGCCGACCTCGTCGCCGCAGACTGCACCGTGCGCGGGTGGGATCCCGTGCGCCGGCCGTCGGAGATCGACAATGCCGACAGCGCTGCCGGCGCCGTCGGGGGCGCCGACGTCGTGCTCAGCGTCAACGTCGCGAGCGTCGCACTCGAGGTAGCGGCGAGCGTCTCAGGTGCGCTCGGCGCGAGTGCGCTCTACGCCGACCTGAACACCGCTTCGCCGCAGGTGAAGCGCGAGCTCGCCGTGCGGCTGCCCGTGGAGTTCGCAGATGTGGCGCTCGTCGGCATCGTGCCGACATCCGGCCTCGCGACGCCCGTGCTCGTCTCCGGCGCAGGTGCCGAGCGGTTCGCCGAGCTCTTTCGGCCACTCGGCATGCCTGTCGAGATCGTGGGCTTGCGACCCGGCGACGCTGCGGGGCTCAAGCTGCTGCGGAGCGTCTTCATGAAGGGCGTCGCGGCAGCCGCGCTCGAGAGCATCGGTTCGGCGAAGGCCGTCGGCGTCGAGGAGCACGTGCGGGCCGAGATCGCGTCGGTGCTCGGCGAGCCGCTCCTCGAGCGGTTGCTCGCAGGCAGCCGCCTGCACGCGGCACGGCGCGCCGAGGAGATGCGGGCTGCCGCGGCGTACGTCGAGGAACTCGGCGTGGAACCGCGCGTTTCCCGTGCGGCGGCAGCGTGGCTCGAACAGCTCCGCGACGAGTAGCCCGACACACATCGGTGTCACTGGATCCGCGGGAACGCCCGGGAGCACATTGCCCCCGGACACACAAGCGGCTCATTCGCGTGCGTCTTTCGTGGCTGTGTCTGACACCGGCCGTGGCTGTGGCCGACACCGGCCTGTGGGGACGAGCCGACCTCCGGAGTCAGCCGACTTCGACCCGGACGAGCCCGTACGCCTCGAGCGCGGCGAGAATCTCGTGGTGGCCGAACGCTTCCCCGGGTGAGGCGAAGCCGACCTTCCGCGGCGGCTGCAGGACGAGGTGGTGCGCTGCGAACGCCTGGATCAAGCCCGTCTGCAGGTACGCGCCCTGGCCGTGTGCGTGCACGCGGATCGACTCGGTGTTGCCGCGCCCGACGACCACATCGACGGTGCGCTGCAGGCGCCGGTTCTCGCGCGGCGGTAGTCCCGGCTGCATCGAGTCGGCGATCGCGGCCAGCACCTTGCGCTGCTCCTCCGCCGGCATCGGCTTGATCTTCTCCTGATAGTCGCGCTGGCCCGCGACGATGCCTTCCATCAGGGGTCGGTCGAGGAGCCCTCCGAACGCACGCACGTTGGCAATCTGCGGGTGATCCTTGAACCAGATCGGATGCGGGAAGCCGCCCCACGGGAGGGCAAGCTGAGTCGCGATCGCACTCGGGATCGACACTTCGAGCGTCGTCACCGGCGGCCACAGCTTGTACTCGTTCTGCTCGAGGTAGATCGACTCCCACTGCAGCTGCCCGAAGATCGTCTGCGTCGATCCGTAGGTCGGAAAGCCCATGAACATCGAGAGGATCTCGAGGGAGTCGATGCCCGGTGCGCGTTCGATCGCGATCCTGGCGCACGCTTCTGCGACCGCCGACATGTACGCGGTCGCCGGCGCGATCAGCAGGCCCGCCTCGGCGAACCTGTCGCCCCATTCCTCCCGTGCGAGTCTCACCCACGGCGTCTCGCCGCCCGTGTCGATGTAGTGACAGCCGGCGTTCAGCGCCGCTTCGGCCACGGTCGAGCCGTAGTAGATGCACGGTCCGACGGTGTTGCAGACGACTTTCGTGCCGTCGAGCAGCGCCGCCAGCGCGTTGACTTCGTGCTCCACCTGAACGACCTCGTAGTCGGCGGTGCCGATGCCCGGCACGTGGGCGAGGACGTCCTCGATCCTGGCGCGGTCGCGGCCGGCCGCGATGAACGGGACGTTGTATTCGCGTAGGAACTCGATGATCAACCTCGCCGAGAACCCGCTCGCGCCGTAGACCACGACCGGGCGCTTGCCGCTCACGTTCCCTCCGCGACGGATGGCCGGAGCCCGAGGAGGCGAATCGCGTTCTCCTTCAGGATCATCGGCCGCACCTCTGGCTTGATCTCCAGCGCGTCGAAGTCGGCCAGCCAGCGATCGGGAGTGATGAATGGATAGTCGGTGCCGAAGAGAACGCGGTCGCGTAGCAGCGTGTTCGCGTGCTGGATCAGGTTCGGTGGGAAGTACTTCGGTGACCAGCCCGACAGGTCGATGTGCACCTGCGGCTTGTGCACCGCGACCGCGAGCGCCTCGTCCTGCCACGGGAACGACGGGTGCGCGAGGACGATCTTCAGGCTGGGAAAGTCGACCGCGACATCGTCGACGTGCATCGGGTTCGAGTACTTGAGCCGGACGCCTCCACCCCCAGGGAGCCCCGAGCCGACACCCGACTGGCCCGTGTGGAAGAGGGCCGGCAGGCCCGCCTCCTCGATCACCTCGTAGAGCGGATACGCAAGCCGGTCGTTCGGGAAGAAGCCCTGGACGTTGGGATGGAACTTGAACCCGCGCACGCCGTGGTCGGCGATGAGGCGGCGCGCCTCGTCGACGCCGCGCCGGCCCTTGTGCGGGTCGATGCTCGCGAACGGGATCAGCACATCCGCGTTCGCCCGGGCCACCTCGGCGATCTCCTCATTCGCCACACGCGGTTGCCCCGTGAACGACTCGGAGTCGACGGTGAAGACGACCGCCATCATCCGTCGTGCTCGGTAGTAGGTCGCGAGCTCGAGTGCAGTCGGTCTCGCGGACTCGCCACGGAAATGGCGCACGGCCGCGTCGCGCAACTCGTCGGGCAAGGAGTCGCCTCCCGCCGCCGACATCTCGACATGCGCGTGGAAATCGATCGCGACTACGTCGTCGAGAGACAAGCGGTCGTTGTCAGCCACGCGTCATCCCGGCCGCAAGCGCTTCGAACGTGTCGAGCGCGGACGGGTCGATCAGCGAGTCCTTGCTCGCGACGGCGTCGACGGCCTCGCCGCGAAGGATGCGCTTGACCGGCGCTTCAAGTTTCTTGCCCGTCAGCGTGCGGGGAATTGCCGGCACCGCGCGGATCATGTCAGGTACGTGCCGCGGCGATAACTGCGCGCGCAGCTCGCCGGCGATGCGCGCATGGAGCGCGTCGTCGAGTTCGCTGCCGTCGGCGAGCACGACGAAGAGGACGAGGTCGCCTGCGCCTCCCTCGCTGTCCTCGAGGTGGACGACGAGGCTGTCGACGATCTCCGGCAGCTCCTCGACCACGCCGTAGAACTCGCCGGTGCCGAGGCGGACGCCGCCGCGGTTCAGCGTTGCATCCGAGCGTCCGGTGACGATGCAGCTCCCGCGCTGGGTGAAGCTGACCCAGTCCCCCTGGCGCCAGATCCCTGGGTACGTCGCGAAGTAGGAGCTGCGGTAGAGGGAGCCGTCGGTGTCGCCCCAGAGAGCGACGGGCATCGACGGCATCGGCTTTGTGATCACGAGCTCGCCCAACTCGCCGACGACCGGTGCGCCGTGCGCGTCGAACGCCGCTGTTGCAACGCCAAGCAACTGTCCGGAGATCTCGCCTTGGTAGACCGGGAGGAGCGGCGACCCGCCGACGATGCCGCTGCACACGTCCGTTCCCCCGCTGCCGTTTATCAGCAGCACGTCTGGCCCGAGCTCGTCGTAGACGTAGCGGTAGCCCTCACCGGGAAGCGGCGAGCCCGCAGTGCCGAAGACGCGGATGGAGCTCAGGTCGCACTCGCTGCCCGGGTGCAGTCCCGCCTTCCGGCAGCCCATCAGAAACGAGGGGCTCGTCCCCATGAAGGTCGGCCTTGTCTCCTCGGCGACACGCCACTGCCAGCCCGCGTCGGGCCAGGCCGGGTCGCCGTCGAGCATTACGATCGATGAGCGCACGAGGAGCGCCGCGACGAGAGCGTTCCACATCATCCACGAGGTCGTCGAGTACCAGAGCAGCCGCCCGCCTGGCTTCAGGTCCCAGCTGAACGCGTGCGCCTTCAGCAGTTCGAGCAGAATGCCGCCATGGCCGTGCACGATCGCCTTCGGCCGGCCGGTCGTACCGGACGAGAAGAGCACGAAGAGCGGGTGGTCGAACGGGACCGGCTCGAAAGCGAGCGCGCCCGGGTCGGCGAGCAGGTCGCCCCAAGGAAGCGCGTCCTCGACGACATGCTCGCCGTAGGGCACGTGCACGACGTGGCGGAGCGTGGGGAGTGCGGCACGGATCGCTGCCACCTCCGCGCGACGATCGACCGGTCGGTCCCGGTAGCCGTAGCCGCCGACCGCGAGCAGCACCGTCGGGTCGAGCTGCACGAGTCGGTCGATGACGCTGCGCGCGCCGAGCTCCGGGGCGCAGCTCGCCCAGACCGCGCCGAGGCTCGCGGTCGCCGCAAAGGCAATGAGCGTCTCCGGGATGTTGGGCAGATAGGCGACGACGCGGTCGCCGGGGCCGACACCGAGCCGCGCGAGCCCGGCGCGGGCGCGTGCGACACCGTCCCGCAACTCACCGAATGTCAGCTCGACCTGCTCCCGCGTCTGCGAGCGGGCGACGACGGCCACCTCGTCGCGATCGCAGTCGTCACCGAGCAGGTGCTCCGCGAAGTTCAGGCGCGCGCCAGGGAACCAGGTTGCTCCGGGCATCGAATCAGCTGTGAGGACGGCGGTGTACGGCGCGTGCGCCTTCACCTCGAAGAACTCCCAGATCGACGACCAGAACGCCGTCAGGTCGGAGACGGACCACTGCTGGAGTTGCTCGTAGCCGTCGAAGGTGAGGTGGCGCTCGCCCTCGAGCCAGGCGAGGTAGCGACCGACCTCGGTCGTCGCGCGGACGTCCGGGGGTGGCGTCCAGAGGACGCCGCTGTCCTCCGACGTCGGCATGCCGTCATCCTACTCGGGGTTCGAGCAATTGGAACGCTGTCTTGACAAGTGGGCAACACCTCTGAGAATGTCGAGGCGGTCGCCGTCGGCAGACAGGCGCATGGTCGAGACGAGGAGTTGCGCGCAACTATGAGTGCCCAGAGCTTGGAAGGCCTGCTCCAGACCGTCGGCAATCCGGTCGAACTCGTTCGCAACTCCCAGATCGGGCCGTACGTGTACCCGAAGGTGCCGGCCGAGTTCTCGAACTGGCGCGACGAACAGCACGCCTGGCGGGAGACGTGCTGTCTCTTCGACCAGTCCCACCACATGACGGATCTGACCATCAAGGGACCCGATGCGCTGAAGCTGCTCTCGGCGACGGGCGTCAACAGCTTCGCCAACTTCGGCGTCAACCGGGCCAAGCAGTTCGTTGCGTGCGCCTACGACGGTCATGTGATCGGCGATGCGATTCTCTTCTACCTCGACAACGAGCTCTTGAGCCTCGTCGGGCGTCCCTCGGCGCACAACTGGGTCCAATACCACGCCGAGAAGGACGGGTACGACGTCACGATCGAGCGGGACGAACGGTCTGCCGTGAACCCGACCGGCCGGAAGCTCTACCGTTTTCAGGTGCAAGGGCCGACGGCGCTCGGGGTGCTCGAGAAGGTCAACGGCGGCCCGCTCCCGGAGATCAAGTTCTTCAACCTCGGTGAGCTCACGATCGCCGGTCACAAGGTGCGCGCCTTGCATCACGGGATGTCCGGCGTTCCCGGCCTCGAACTGTTCGGGCCGACGGCGGAAGGCGAAGACGTGCGGGCCGCGATCGTCGAGGCGGGCAAGGAGTTCGGGCTCGCGCAGGTCGGCTCGCGGGTTTACGCGACCAACACGCTCGAGTCAGGGTGGATCCCCTGCCCGTTGCCCGCGATTTTCACGGGCGATGACCTGAAGGAGTACCGCGAGTGGCTCCCGGCGAACGGCTACGAGGGCACCGGGTCGCTCGGCGGGAGCTACTACGCCGACGACATCTCGGCCTACTATCTGACGCCGCACGAGCTCGGCTACGGGTCGTTCGTGAAGTTCGACCACGAGTTCACCGGCAGGGAAGCGCTCGAGCAGATGGGTCCGCCGAGGCGGAAGAAGGTGACCCTCGCCTGGCACGGAGACGACGTCGCACGTGCCATGGGGACGATGTTCCAGGCGACCGACCGCGCGAAGTACATCGACCTGCCGCTCTCCAACTACTCGACCTGGCCGAACGACAGGATCATGAAAGACGGCGAATTGGTCGGCGTGTCGACGTTCTCGGGCTACAGCTCGAACGAGAGCTCGATGCTCTCGCTCGCGATCGTGGACGTCGAGGACGCAGAGCCCGGAACCGAGGTGACGCTCGTCTGGGGCGAGGAGGGAGGCGGCTCGGCGAAGCCGGTCGTCGAGCGTCACGTGCAGACCGAGATTCGCGCGACGGTCTCACCGGTTCCCTACGCCGAGGTCGTCCGCGCCTCGTATCGGCCGAGGTAGGCCGGCGTGGGCGAGGACGCGGAGCTCCTCGGCCTGTACTGGACGGTCTCCGGGCCGGTTGAGGTTCATGTCGGGCGCGAGTGGAGCCTCTTCGACTGGGCCGACCGCTGCGCGGAGGCGCGCAAGGTCGGGTTCAGCGGTCTCGGCATCTGGCACGCAGACCTACAGCACGTGCTCGAAACGCGAACGCTGCGTGAGATGAAGCGGGACTTCGACGACAATGGCCTGCAGTACCTCGAGCTCGAGTTCCTGATGGAGTGGTTCCTCGACTCCGGCGACGAGCGGCGCCGTGCATCCGACGAGATCCGCGCGCTCCTCTTCGATGCTGCGAACGCATTCGGCGCGCACCACATCAAGGTCGGCAATATCCCGGGCATTCCGGCCGAGCTCTCGCGTCTGACGGAGTCGTTTGGCGAGTTGTGTGCGCACGCCGCCGAGCACACAGACGCGAAGATCGTCTACGAGTTCATGCCGTTCGACGTGAACGTGCGCGATGTCGACACAGCGCTGAAGGTTGTCGCCGGCGCGGAGAACGGCGGGCTCGCGATCGACACCTGGCACATGTCGAAGCTGGGCATCGCTCCGGGCGAGCTGCGGCGCATTCCCGTCGAGTATCTGTCGTGGGTGGAGTTGAGCGACGGACGGCTCGAGGACATGGACGACCTCGTCAACGAGACCGTCAACCACCGCAACCTGCCGGGCGAGGGCGAGCTCGATCTGCAGGCGTACGTCGAGGCCTGTCGCGACCAGGGCTACGCAGGCCCGTGGGGCGTGGAGGTGCTCTCCGACGAGCTGCGTAACAATCCGATCGACGTGATCTTTCGGCGGGCATACGAGACAACCGCCGCCCAACTCGGACAAGAGAGGAGCGCCGCGTGAGCGCACGCACCGGAGTGCAGGAGCTCGACCGCGACAGACTGGTCTGGATGTACGAGCAGATGCTCCGTATTCGCGAGTTCGAGGAGCGCGTCAAGCGCACGTTCATCGAGCACCCGGGTGTGATCCGAGGTCACACGCATCTCGCCGACGGCGCGGAGGCGTCGATCGTCGGCTCGATCGCGACTCTCGGTCCCGACGATCAGTTCCTCGCCACCTACCGGTGCCACGGCTATCCGCTCGCGCGCGGTACCGACCCGAAGGCGATGATGGCCGAGATCTACGGCCGCAGCGACGGCCTCTGCAAGGGGATCGGCGGCTCGATGCACCTCGTCGACCCGTCGAACGGCTTTCTCGGCACGTCGGGGATCGTCGCGGCCGGGATCCCGCACGCGACCGGAGTCGCGTGGGCAGCGCAGATTCGAAAGCAGAACCAGATCGTGCTCTGCTTCTTCGGCGACGGAGCGTCGAAGCAAGGCGCGTTCTCGGAGTCGCTGAACATCGCATCACTCTGGAAGCTGCCGATTGTCTACGTGATGGAGAACAACGGCTACAACGTGCACACGCGCACCGAGCAGGAGGATGCGAACCGTGCGCACGGCGATGATCTCTCCGTCAAGGCGAAAGCGTTCAGCATGCCGGGTGTGACGATTGACGGCCGTGACCCGGTCGCCGTGTACGAGACGGTAGGCGCCGCTGTGGCCCGCGCCCGCTCAGGCGATGGGCCGACACTCGTCGAGTCTCAGATGTATCGGCTGTCGGCACACGGGAACATCATCGCTCCGCCCGGCGTCCCGTTGCACTTCCCAGAGCACGAGGCGATCGAGAAGTTCGGTGCACCGGAGGAATACGAGGCTGCCTTGAAGGGCGACCCCGTTCCGGCGTTCCGCGGGAGGCTCGTCGCCGACGGATCGCTCTCGGCCGAGGATGCCGACGCGATCGCGGAGCGCGTGCGCGACGAGATGCAGGCCGCGGTCAGCTTCGGACTCGACAGTCCCTTCCCGGAGGTCGAGTCGGCCCTCGAATACGTCTATGCCTAGGAGGTCGTGATGGCACATGAACTGCCCTTCATCGCCGCGATCGACGAGGCGATCAGGCTCGAGATGGAGCGCGACGACACCGTTCTCTACTTCGGCCAGAACATGGCGACGACCGAGAACGAGCCCTACGTCGAGTCGTTCGGCAAGGATCGCGTGCGGGTGACGCCGATCTCCGAGACCGCCGAGATCGGCATGGCGATCGGCGCTGCGATCGCCGGCTACCGGCCGGTCGTGGAGCTCTACATGGCCGAGTTCATGCTGGTCGCGATGGACCAGGTGATCAACGAGGCGCCGCGCTTCCGCGCGATGAGCGGCGGCCAGGTGAAGGTCCCGCTGGTGCTCAAGGCCGGGTTTGGATTCACCGCGGGCTGGGCGGGTCAGCACACTGGCACGATCGGTGGTCTCTTCATGGGAGTGCCCGGGCTCAAGGTCGTCGTCCCGTCTACCGCCGCGGACGCGAAGGGCTTGATGGCGACCGCAATCCGTGACGACAACCCCGTCGTCTACCTGCACCACTACCTGCTCACGCTCGAGCACGGTGACGTGCCCGACGGCGAGTACCTGGTGCCGTTCGGTGAGGCGGCGATCCGGCGCGAGGGATCCGATGTCACGATCGTCGCAACGGGGTGGACGGTCGATCGTGCGCTCGGCGCGGCCGAGCAGCTCGCGGAGGAGGGGATCCAGGCGGAGGTGATCGATCCGCGCACGCTGGCGCCACTCGACACGCAGACGATATTGGAGTCGGTCGGGAAGACCGGGCGGCTCGTGCTCGTCGACCAGTCGACGCGCCATGCGTCCGCCTCCACCGTGATCGCCGGCGAGGTCGCCGAGCACGGGTTCTCGTCGCTGAAGGCGCCGATCGTGCAGGTGACAGCGCTCGACGCGACGATCCCGTACAGCGAGCCGCTCGAGGCCTTCGTACTGCCGAACGAGGACAAGATCGTCGCCGCGGTGCAGGGGGTGCTCGGAACGGCGCCCGTATCGGCGTAGTGCCGGCCTTCGCGCCGCTCGACCGCGAAGGCGCGCTGCGCCTGCTCGGGACGATGTGGCGGATCCGCGTCTTCGAGGAGCAGGTTGCCGCCCTCGTGCGCGCGGACGAGGTGCACGGGCTTGTCCACCTGAGCGTCGGGCAGGAAGGCGTGGCGGCGGGTGTCTGCGGGCAACTGCGCGACGACGACGTCGTCTATTCGGGGCATCGCGCGCACGGTCACGCGATCGCGAAGGGCGCTCCGCTCGACCGCATGCTCGCGGAGCTGATGGGCCGGGACGCGGGGCTGTGCCGAGGACTCGGCGGGTCGATGCACCTCGTCGACGTCGAGCACGGCTTCATGGGCGCCACGGGCGTAGTCGGCGGCAACGTCCCCGTCGCTCTCGGGAGCGCGCTTGCAGCGCGGCTGCGCGGCGACGACATCGTCGCAGTCGTCTTTTTCGGCGATGGTGCGGTCCAGGCGGGTCACTTCAACGAGACCGTCAACCTTGCAGCGCTCTGGAAGCTGCCGTTCATCCTCGTCTGTGAGAACAACGGCTTCGCGGAGTTCACGCCCCGTTCTGCCCACACCAACGTCGAGCGCGTCAGCGACCTCGTCGCGCCCTACGGACTGGAGCGCGCTACGGTCGACGGTAACGACGTCGTCGCCGTGTGGGAGGCGTTCGGTGGTTACCTCGACGCGGCGCGCGCAGGCACCGGGCCGTTCATGCTCGAGTGCCTGACCTACCGGCGGCACGGGCACTACGAGGGCGATGCCGCCGCCTACCGTCAGGCGCTCGCAGCTTCCGAGTGGGAGGAGAAAGACCCGATCGCGCGGTTCCAGCGGCGCTGCTCGGCGCAGGGTTGGATCACCGAAGAGGAGTTTCGGGCCTACGAGTCCGATGCCGCCGCCGAGGTTGCGGCGGCGGTGCGCTCTGCGCGCGAGAGCCCGTTCCCGCCTGTCGGGTTGATCGACGAGCTCGTCTACGCGCGTGCCTGAAACCACCTACCTCAAGGCGATCACGGCGACGCTTGCGGCCGCAATGCGCGCCGATGACCGCGTCTTCGTGCTCGGCGAGGACGTCGCCGAAGGCGGCCCGTACACGGCGACCGCGGGCCTGGCAGAGGAGTTCGGCGTCGCCCGTGTGATCAATACGCCGATCAGCGAGGCAGCGATCACCGGCGTCGCGATCGGAGCTGCGCAGTCCGGACTGCGCCCCGTGCTCGAGATCATGTTCATCGACTTCATCACGCTGGCGCTCGACCAGCTTGTGAACGGCGCAGCGAAGGCGCACTTCATGTCAGGCGGGCAGCTGTCAGTGCCGCTCGTCCTGCGGACGCAGGGCGGTGCTGGGCAGCGCGGAGGAGCGCAGCACTCGCAGAGCCTCGAGAGCTGGCTCACGCACGTGCCTGGTCTGAAGGTCGTGCTGCCGAGTTGCGCCGCCGACGCGGCGGGGCTGCTCGCGAGCGCGATCGCCGACCCGAACCCGGTGGTCTTCATCGAGAACAAGCGTCTGTACTTTCGAACAGGGGAGGTCCGACTCGGGGGGGTGACGCCGATCGGGAAGGCAGCCACCCGGCGCGAGGGCGGCGACGTCACGATCGTCGCACTGTCCGCGATGGTCGACGAGGCTCTTGCGGCCGCAGCGACGCTCGCCACCGACGGGATCGAGGCGGAGGTGATCGACCCGCGCACGCTCGTCCCGCTCGACCTCGACGCCGTCGTGGCCTCGGTCGGGCGCACCGGCAGGCTTGTCGTCGCGCATGAGGCGGTGCTGCACGGAGGCTTTGGTGCCGAGATCACAGCGGAGGTTCAGGCGGCCGCCTTCGACCATCTCGACGCCCCTGTGCAACGCGTCGGTGCGCCGTTCGCGCCCATCCCATTCAGTCCGCCGCTCGAGGACGCGTATCTCCCCGGCGCGGCGGCGATCGTCGAGGCCGTGCACAGGACTCTGCGGTGATCGCGGCCGTGACCGAAGCGGTCGGAACGATGCGCGTCCGCGACGTGGCTGAGCCCGGCGAGCCCCAGGCGGGCGAGGTCCTCGTCCGCCCGACGGCGGTCGGCATCTGTGGCTCTGACTTCCATTTCTTCGAGGGGCGGCTCTCCGAGCACGCCGGCGGCTCGGGCTTCCCACGCATTCAGGGACACGAGGTCGCGGCGACCGTCGAGGCGGTCGGGCCGGACTGCCGCGCAGGTGTCGAGCCCGGTCAGATGGTTGCGCTCTTTCCGCTGAGCGCGTGCGGCGGCTGTTATCCGTGCCGAGTCGGCCGCCCGAACGTCTGTGTGAACTTCAGCCTCATCGGCATCCATAGCGACGGCGGGCTCCAGGCGTTGTTGTGCGTTGCCGACACGACCGTGTTTCCGATCGCCGTTGCGAGCCCCGCCGTCGCCGCGCTCGTCGAGCCGATCTCGATCGCCATGCGTGCCGTGCACCGCGGACGGATCGCGGACGGCGAGCGCGTCGTCGTCCTGGGCGCAGGGCCGATTGGGCAGTCGCTTCTCGTCGCCGCACAGGATCGCGGGGCGAGCGTTCTCGTCGTCGATCCGCTCGAGGACCGGCTTACGACCGCTCGCGCCCTCGGTGCAGACACGGTTCCGTGGACGACGGCGGACGATGTGGTCGCTTCTGCGCGCGCCTGGAGCGGAGGAGACGGCCCGCCGGTCGTGATCGACGCGACGGGTGTTCCGGCCGCCGTTCGGGCCGCCGTCGAGCTCGTGTCGCCGGCCGGGCGCTTCGTCCAGGTCGGGATGTCGGGCGACACCGTCGACCTACGCCTCGGGAGCTTCACCGAGAAGGAGCTGGACCTGCTCGGGGTCGCCTGCTGTGGGACAGGCGACTTCGCGGACGCGGTTGATCTGACCGAGCGCAACGCGGAACGGCTGGCGCAGCTCGTCAGCCACGAGTTCCCGCTCACCGAAGCCCCCGGGGCCATCCACTTCGCGATGGAGCACCCGCGCGAGGTGATGAAGGTCGTTGTTCGCGGTGACTGAGTGCCGCGTTGATCTGCACAAATCCGATGCCGTAATATCAGGTGGCCTGACAATGAAGGAGGCGCGGTGTACGACTATGTGATCGTCGGCGCGGGATCGGCGGGCTGCGTGCTCGCGGCGCGCCTGAGCGAAGACCCCGACGCGAAGGTCGCGCTGCTCGAGGCGGGGGGGCCGGACGGTCGCCCCGAGATCGCGATGCCGATGGCATTCCCAATGCTCTTGAAGTCGAGCGTCGACTGGGACCTGCTCGGCGAGCAGGAGCCGGGCCTCGCCAACCGGCGGCTCTTCCTGCCGCGTGGCAGGGTGATCGGCGGTTCCGGCTCGATCAATGCGATGATCTACATCCGCGGCAACCGGGCCGACTTCGACGGCTGGGCCGCGGGTGGCGCGAGCGGCTGGGGCTACGACGACGTGCTGCCGTACTTCAAGCGCTCGGAGGACAACGAGCGCGGCGAGAGCGAGTTCCACGGGGTGGGCGGCCCGATGGCCGTCTCCGACGGTCGCGCGATGACCCCATTGATCGAGACGATGATCGAGGCGAGCGTCCTAGCAGGCATCGACCAGACGGACGATTTCAACGGAGCCGAGCAGGCAGGCGTTGGGCGTTTTCAACTGACCCAGCGCAACGGGCGGCGATGCTCGACCGCAGCCGCGTTCCTTCATCCGGCGATCGACCGTCCGAATCTCGACGTCTTCACCGACGCGTTCGCGCTCAGGATCCTGTTCGACGGCATTCGCGCGACCGGGGTCGAGTTTGCGCGCGGTGGCCAAGCGGAGAAGATCCACGCCTCCCGGGAAGTGATCCTGTCCGCAGGTGCGTATCACTCGCCGACGCTGTTGCTCCTCTCGGGGATCGGGCCTGCAGACGACCTGAAGCTCTTCGGAATCGACGTGCGTGAGGATCTGCCGGTCGGCCACAACCTGCAGGACCACTTGATGGCTCAGCTCAACTACGAAACCGATGAGCGGTCGCTGTTCGGCTCGTTCACGCCCGAGAACTTCGAGCGTTTCGAGCAGGACGGCACGGGGCCGCTGTCCTCGAACATCCCTGAGGCCGGCGCGTTCCTGCGCTCGAGACCCGACCTCGACGCGCCCGACGTCCAGTTCCACTACGCACCGTCGATGTTCTACGACGAGGGCCTGACAGCCCCTCACGCTCACGGCTACTGCTTCGGACCGGTGGTGATCAAGCCGTCGAGCCGCGGGCGTGTCACGTTGCGCACGCCGTTGCCCGACTCGAAGCCCTGCGTGCGGTGCAACTTCCTCGACACCGAGGAAGACCGGCGCTCGCTGATCGAGGGTGTGCGGGTAGCGCTTCGGATCGCGGAGCAAGCTCCTCTGCAGGCGGTGGCGCGGTCACCGTTCAGCGTCCCGGAGGACGGCTCCGACGAAGGGATCCTCACCTGGGCTAGGCGCTCCGGCCAGACCGTGTATCACCCGACGTCCACATGCGCGATGGGCGCGGTCGTCGACCCGGATCTTCGTGTCTACGGCATCGACGGCCTGCGGGTCATCGATGCGTCCGTCATGCCGACGATCACGCGCGGGAACACGAACGCCGCGACGATCATGATTGCCGAGAAGGCTGCCGACCTGATCGCCGAGCGCAGCCCCGAAACCACCTACGTGGAGGAGAGTGTCTGATGAGCGTCACTGAGCAGGTCGTTGGGGAGCTCCTCAACAAGGATGACTGGACGGGGAAGATCTATAGCGACGGCTGGGTCGATGCCCCGAAGAGCATCGAGACGGTAGAGCCGGCGACCGGCGAGGTGCTTGGCGTCGCCGGTGTCGCAGATGCCGCAGCGGTCGCCAACGCAGCAAAGTCGGCGGCACATGCCCAGCGCGCCTGGGCCGCCGTTCCGATGGCCGATCGGGTGGCGATCGTCAGCCGTGCCGGAGAGCTCCTCGAGCGCCACCGGGCGGAGATCACGACCTGGATGGTGCGCGAGTCCGGAGCGATCCCGCCGAAGGTCGACCATGAGATCACGGCGTCGATCGGGCAGCTCGAGCAGGCAGCCACGCTGACCGACGACCTTCTCGAGCGCACGCTGTCGTCCCCGATTCCTGGGCGGACCTCGACGGCGCGCCGCGCGCCGATCGGAGTGGTGGGCGTGATCGCGCCCTGGAACTTCCCGATCGTGCTGGCAATGCGGTCGATCGGCCCGGCGCTCGTGCTCGGAAACGCGATCGTGCTGAAGAGCGACCCGAACACCCCTGTGACCGGTGGTGTCGTGATCGCAAGGATCTTCGAGGAGGCCGGGCTGCCCTCGGGTGTCCTGCACGTCTTCTCCGGTGGCCCCGAGATCGGGCAGGCGCTCGTCGAGGATCCGTCGGTCCGGATGATCTCGTTCACTGGGTCGACTGCGACCGGCCGCATCGTCGGCGAGACCGCCGGCCGTACCCTGAAGCGCGTCGTGCTCGAGCTCGGTGGCAACAGCCCGCTCGTCGTGCTCGATGACGCAGACATCGAGGCGGCGTCCTCGGCCGGGGCGTGGGGGTCGTTCCTGCATCAGGGTCAGATCTGCCTGGCCGTCAGCCGGCATCTGGTGCACGAGTCGATCGTCGACGACTACGTCGCGGCACTGGCAGCGCGGGCAGAGCACCTGCCTGTGGGCGACCCGGCGAGCGGCCAGGTGGCTCTCGGCCCGCTCATCAACGAGAAGCAGGCAGAACGGGTGCAGAAAATCGTTGACGAGACGGTGACGGAGGGAGCGTCGCTCGTTGTCGGCGGTCAGCGAGACGGCCTGTTCTTCCCCGCGACGGTGCTTCGCGGCGTGCGACCCGAGATGTCGGCGTTCCGGAACGAGATCTTCGGCCCGGTCGCTGCGATCACGACGTTCAAGACCGACGACGAAGCTGTCGCGCTCGCGAACCAGACGGAGTACGGGCTGTCGGCCGCCGTCCAGTCGGGGAGCCGGGCAAGAGCGGCCGCGGTCGCTGCGCGCCTCGAAGCCGGAATGGTTCACATCAACGACCAGACCGTCAACGAGGAGGCGCCCGCTCCCTTCGGCGGATTCAAATGCTCATCGAATGGCGGTCACTTCGGCGGCGTCGGCCAGCTCGACCTCTGGACCGAGTGGCAGTGGGTCACGTCGAGAGACAAGGCAGAGCCGTTCCCGTTCTAGGCAACTCGTGAAGGCCGCCGTTCTTCGCGAGTACCACCGGCCGCTCGAGCTCGTCGAGCGGCCGGTGCCGGAGCTCGCGCACGCGAGCGACGTCCTCGTCCGCATCGGCGGGGCCGGTGTGTGCGCGACCGACCTGCATGCGATCGAGGGGCTCATGGAGCCGGCCGGTGTGACCCTGCCGCGTGTGCTCGGCCACGAGAACGCGGGTTGGGTGGAAGAGGCAGGTGCGGGCGTGACCACTGTGTCGAGCGGCGATGCGGTTCTCCTCTATCCGCCGTTCAGCTGCGGCCTCTGCGTGGCGTGCCGACGCGGCAACGACATGCACTGCGTGCGGCACGAATTCACCGGCCTTTCGGTGGACGGCGGATTCGCCGACTACGTGCTCGTCTCGGAGCGCTCGCTGCTGCGGTTGCCCGAGGGCGTCGACCCTGCGGCCGTTGCACCACACGCCGACGCTGGCCTGACCGCGTATCACGCGGTCCGCCGACTCGCGCACCTCGCGGTCCCAGGATCGACGGCGGCGGTGATCGGCGTCGGTGGTGTCGGGCACATCGCGCTCCAGCTGTTGCGCGAGCTCGGGTCGAGCTCCGTGATCGCCGTCGACACCGACGAACGGCGTCGGCGCCTTGCGACCGAGCTCGGCGCCGACGAGGTTGTCGCCGGCGCGGATGCGGTGCGCGAGGCGACGGACGGCCGCGGCGTCGATCTCGTCTTCGACTTCGTCGGCACCGACGAGACCCATGGGACCTCGGCAGCGATGCTCGCGCGCGGCGGGACGTACTCGGTGATCGGTTACGGCGGGACGATCTCGATCCCGTCGGGGACGCTCGTCGTGAACGAGCACTCGGTCGTCGGCAACCTCGTCGGTACGTGGGTCGACCTTTACGAATTGCTCCAGCTTCACGCCGCCGGCAGGGTCACGTTGACGACCGAGACCCACCCGCTCGAGTCGGTGAACGACGTGCTCGCGAAGCTGCGCGAAGGTGAGGTCACCGGCCGCGCCGTGCTGGTCCCCGCGTAGCTCGCCCGTTCGGGGCGGTTCCCGGAGATCGGCTGGGATCAACAAGGCCAACGACCCTTGCCCGGGCCAATGACCCTGCGGACGACGCCTGGCGGTCGACGGTGACGCTCAGGCCGCGGGGTTCCCGCGCAGCAGATACGCCGACCGGAGGATGTCCGGCTCGTCCTTCAAGCGCTGCGCCGTGCCTGCGTAGTGGATCCGTCCACCCTCGATCACATACGCCTTGTCGGCCAGCCCGAGTGCGACGTGCGCGAACTGCTCGATCAGCAGGACGCCGACACCGGATTCGGCAACCGCGGCGAGCGTCGGGACGAGGCGCTTGACGATCACAGGCGCGAGGCCGAGCGACAGCTCGTCGACGAGCACGACCTTGGGCTGCGAGACGAGCGCCTGCGCCAGAACGAGCATCTGTTGCTCACCGCCCGAGAGCAGGCGCGCCTGGATGTCCCAGCGCTTTTGCAGCTCCGGGAAGAGCTCGAGGGCGTGCTCGATCCCGCGGGCCGCGTCGGAACGGCTGAGCGCGTATGTCGCGACGCGCAAATTGTCCTGGACGGTCAGGTCGGTCAGCAGCCGGCGGCCCTCGGGAACGACGGCGACGCCGGCTGCGCGGACACGCTCCGGGCGCAGCCCGGTCAGGTCGCGCTCGCCGAGCAAGACACGCCCGTCGCTCGGGCGCAGGACACCGCCGACTGCCAGCACGAGGGTCGACTTACCGGCGCCGTTTGCGCCCAGCAGAGCTGTCACCTGGCCGGGCGGGATCTCCATCGAGACCTCGCGCACGACCGGATGGCCACCACGCGGGACGGACAGGCTCTCGAGCCTGAGAGTCTCGCTCACACCTCCTCCTCGGTGCCGAGGTAGGCGCGCATGACGTGCTCGTTGCGCAGGACATCGGCCGTCGGACCCGAGGCGATGAGCTTGCCGAAGTCCAGGACGGCCGTTGTCTCGCAGCAGGCAGAGACGAGAGCCATGTCGTGGTCGACGAGGATCACGAGCGCGCCGAACCGTCCCGGGATTTGCCGGATCACGGCGGCGAGGTGGCTTGTCTCCTCGTCGGGCAGCCCCGCAGCCGGCTCGTCGAGCAAGACCATCCGTGGCCGGCCGACGACGGCTCGGGCGACCTCCACGAGTCGCCGCTCACGCGCGCCGAGCCGTCCGACCTTCGAGCTGGGACTCGCCGTCAGGCCAACGAATTCGATGGCGCTCAACACGTCGTCGCGTCGTGTCGCACGCTTTGCACCTGAGTGCTCGTGGATCATCGCCACGTTGTCGAAGATCGAGAGCTGTTCCACCGCCATCTCGGTCTGGAACGTCCGGCGCAGCCCCCAGCGCGCCCGCCGGTAGTCGGCCATCTTCAGGAGGTTCTCGCCGAACGCGGTGACCGTGCCCGCAGCCGGACGCACGAACCCGCTGAGCACGTTGAAGAACGTCGTCTTGCCGGCGCCGTTCGGGCCGATCAGGCCGCAGGTCCCGCCGGGAAAGACGAGGGAGACATCGTCGATCGGCGTTACGCCCGCGAAGCGGACGGTCAGCCCCGTGACCTCGATCATTTCTCCGGCCCGCGTGCGCGCGGCAGCTTGCGAACGCCGCTGAAGATCAGTCGTGCGAGCTTCGCCACGTCCTTCGGGAACTGGTCGACGAGACCGCCCGGAGCCGTCAGCAGGACCTGCAGGAGCCCGGCGCCGAAGATGATCAGCAGGAAGTTCGGGTTCAAGCCCCACTGCGCCTGAAAGAGGAACGGGAGTCCCTGGTTGAAGATCCCTGCGATGACCGCGCCCCACAGGCTGAAAATGCCGCCGATCAGCGCTGTCGCGCCGAGCGTCAGTGAGTCCTGCGTCTGGAAGGTGATGGCGCGCGGCACCCCGACCTGGGCGGCGAGGAGAAAGCCGGCGACGCCGGTCACGAACGAGGCGAGGGCGAACGCCCACAGCTTGTAGAGGGTGATGTTGACACCGGCGGCGAGTGCCGCAGGCTCACTCTCGCGAATCGTCGCCCAGGCCCGCCCGGGCTTGCTCGCGACGTGCACGAGTGCGAGCAGGAAGAGGATCGCGCAGACGATCACCGTGTAGCGGTAGTACGCGACATCGCCGACGGCCCACGACGGCCGGCGCACGGGCGGGGTGCTGGTCGTCAGCGCACCGGCGCTCGAGCGGCCGGTGAACCCGCCGCCCCCGCTCGGGAAGTCGGTCACCGAGAGGACGATCGTGGTCGCGCCTGCGAACATCAGCGTGATCAGCGCGAGATAGAGCCCCGAAAGACGGAGCGCCGGTAGACCGACGAGGACACCGATCGCACAGGTGATCGCGCCCGCGAGCAGCAACACGACCGGGAACGGCAGGGACGTCGCGTACGCGATCCGCGTGCCGATCCAGCAGCCGATCGTGAGCAGCGCCACCTGGCCGAGGGAGATCAAACCTACGCGGCCGTAGAGGATGCCGAACCCAAGCGCGACCACTGAGTAAATGGCCACGCTCGTAAATGTGGTGATCCAGTCCGCACCGGCAGTGTGCGGCAGCACGAAGAGAACGATCGCGAGCAGGCCGACGGCGACCGCCGCTCGCACGGCCACGCCGCGCTCGAGGTACGCGCTCATAGGCTCAGGTCGCAGTCCGAGATATCGTCACGACTCGGCGGCGCGACAGGTAAAGGAGTGCGACGATCGCGAGCACGAACGGTGCTGCCGACCGGTACGCGGAGATGCTCGTGTACGGGCTCAGGATGGACTGCGCGAGGCCAACTGTCAGGCCGCCGAAGAACGTGACCCACAGCGACCGAAGGCGGCCGATCAGGGCAGCCGCGAGCGACGAGATGACGAGGAATGTCAGCGCCGAGTAGTCGAGCGACGTGATCAGGTCGGGCAGGATCAGACCGGCGGCGCCGCAGGCGAGCCCCGAGCCGAACCAGGCGGCGGCTTCGACCTTGCGAACCGGCACGCCGAGCATCGCGCTCGCCTCACGGTCGTTCGCGAGCGCCCGCATTGCTGTGCCCAGGCTCGTGACACGCAGGAAGACGGATACACCGAGCGTGATCACGAACGCGAGGCAGATCGAGATGATCTGCGTCAGGTTCACCGTCGTCTTCAGGATCACGTAGTGCGTGTTCGACGTGCCGAGCGGCAGGAACCGCGCAAAGGCGCCGCCGGCGGGCGCGCGCCAGGCCATCAGGCCGAGCAGGATCAACGCGAGCCCGAGTGTTCCCATCATCTTCACGAGCGCGTCGCGTCGCGCGAACGCGGGGCCGAAGACCATGCCGTAGGCAAGGTTCGTGACCCCGCCGAACGCGACGCAGATCGTGTAGGCGAGCCAGTGCGGCCAGCCGGTGTGGTTGATGATGTAGTAGGCGATCAGGGCGCCGGCGGCTCCGATGGCACCGAACGCGACGTTCAGCACGCCGGTCGCGCGATACAGCACGACCAGTCCGACTCCCGACAGCGCGTAGACGCCGCCGAACGCCAGGCCGATGACGATGAACGGCTTGAGGAACTGCCAGTCCACGCCAAAGACGCTGAACGCGAGCAGATGGCTCACGCGGAGCCTCCGGGCACCCTGATCTTCATCTCGTTATTGGCCGTTCAGGTGGTACTTCTTCTCCCAGACGCGGGTCTGTGAGATCGCGGGGTCGACTGCCTGGAAGTCCGTGCAGCCGCTTCTGACGACAACGTTCTTGTTCTTGTAGTCGACGATGATGTTCGAGTTGTTGGGGATGTGGTAGGCCAGGTTTCCGACGTAGAACGGCTTGCAGAGGATGTCGGTCTTCTGGTTCTTCAGGCCCTTCACCGCAGTGTTGTACGACTTCGCGGTGACCGCGCCCTTCACGCTCAGGAGTGCGTTGACTGCGAACTTCCCGTCGAGGTAGCCCATCTGCGCGAACGCCTGGGGGGCGATCTTCGGGGCGTACTTCGCCAGCACCTTGAACATCAGGGCCGAGTCGGGACCAACCTTCGGGTCGACGTTCGAGAACTCGTTGTCGATCCAGAGGTGACCGTCGAACTCCGGCGAGAACTGGCTCGACATGAGCGTGTTCGCGATCGGGGTGGACGAGCCCCAGAGCACCTTGTCGACGATCCCCTGTGACTCGGCGGCCTTCATGAAGGCCGGCGCGGTGTCCGGTGTGAAGTCGATCAGGATGCCGCCTCCATCACCGGCGAATTGGTACATCTGGAGCAGTTGCGAGCTCGCGTCGGTGACCGGCAGGTGAGTGGGGAAGATCTTCACCGGGATGCCGGCCTTCTTGGCGACGAGGGCAGGCCCGCCGTCCGCGTAGGCCGAGATGGTGTCCGGCGAGGCGATCGCGAGCTTCTTGGCGCCCGCCTTGATGAGTGCCTGCGCGGCACCGACGTTGCTGTAGCGCGGGCCAGAGTTCACCTCGGCGAACGACGGGGTGCTGTAGCACTCCGCCTGCACGCCGGCGCCGATGACGACGTAGCCCTTGCTCTTGTAGTACTTCCAGTTCGTGCCGCACTCGGCGAAGCTCGTGTTACCCACGACGCCGACGACCTTGTCGCTCTGGATGAGCTTGCGCGCGAGCGCAGCTTCCTGAGCCGGGTTGAGCTGCTCGTTGTAGAGGGTGTAGTTGATCGGGTGTCCGTGAATGCCACCGTTGTCGTTCACGCACTTGAAGTACGCGGCCGCGGTCTTGCCGATCGTCGTGAAGTCGACGCCGGGAATCAGCATGTCGATGCCGCCGAGCTTGATCGGCGATCCCGTCGCCTTCTTGCCCGTGCCCGCCCCGCAGACGGCCTTGGTCGCCGAGGCGGTTCCCGAGCCGAGTGGCCCTGCACTGCCGGCCCACGAGACCACCATCAGCGCCACCAGCGCGATGATGCCGAACGCAACGCCGACTTTGATCTTCATCGATCTCATCAGGTCTCCTCTGAGTCTCTAGCTTCGTAGGACTGAACCAGGAAGCGGCTCGCGCGGTGAACCGAAACCGCACGTCCGATCAGGGTCGTGTCAAGCGCATCCTCCTCGCGTCGGCTGCCTCCTGGGGGGAGTCGCTTCATCACGTCGCGACCAGCACGGGGAACGTAGATCCCAGCGTGACTGGGAGTCAAGGCTCGACGGGGTTGCCCAGGGATCGGGGGTGCCGCCCCGATGACTGGAACAGGCCGCGCTCCACCAGTCCGGCGTCAATCCGCCGTCAGCGCTCCACACGCCCCCGATACTAGAACACTGTCTTGACGAATGGAACAGCGTCTCACTCAGTGGGACAACGCCGGGAAGCCGGGGAGCTAGCGCAGGGCAGATTGTTCTGATAAATAGAACAGCGTCTCGGTCTATGGACAATTGCCTGCACAGAGTCGGGGGAGCGTGTCCGCAGCGGCACCTCGAGCGGACGCGCCCGGGTCCTCGTGGGAGACTCAGCACGGCTGTTCCACAAATCGCGCAGGGGAAGGAGACGACGTGACGAGCGTCCAGTCCGACGTACGGGAGTACCAGCATTTCATCGGCGGCGAATGGGTCGCCGGTGCCGGCGGCACGTTCGACGATCTCGATCCGTTCACCGGCGAGACCGTTGCCGCTTGTTCCTTCGGGATCGCGTTCCGACGCCGCGCAAGCGGTCGCCGCTGCAGCCGCCGCTTTTCCCGCGTGGTCGCAGACCGTCCCTGCCGAGCGACAGCGCGTGTTCCTGAAAGCCGCAGACGTTCTCGAGAGCCGCCTGGAAGAGATCGTGGGCCTCCTCGCACGCGAGACCGGCGCGGGCTTCGGGTTCGGGATGTTCCAGATGAGCTTCGTCCCGGGCCTCCTGCGCCAAGCCGCGGCGCTCGCCTACGCGCCCGCCGGCCAGATCATCCCGTCCGATCATCCCGGCACCCTCGCGATGGGCCTGCGCAAGCCGGTCGGCGTCGTCGGGGCGATTGCGCCGTGGAACGCCGCGCTCATCCTCTCCGCCCGTTCGATCGCCGCGCCGCTTGCACTGGGAAATACGGTCGTGCTGAAGCCCTCCGAGCTCTCGCCCGTCGTGGGCGGGCTGATCTGGGGCGAGATCTTCGCGGAAGCGGGCCTGCCGGCGGGCGTACTGAACATCGTCACGCACGCGCCCGGTGCCGCAGGCCCGATCGGCGACGAACTGGTCGAGAACCCGGCTGTCCGGCGCATCAACTTCACCGGCTCGACGGAAACAGGCAGGCGTCTTGCCGAGGCCTGCGGACGGCAGCTCAAGCGCGTCGTTCTCGAGCTCGGTGGGCACAACCCACTGATCGTGCTTGCGGACGCGGATCTCGACTACGCGGTCAACGCGTCGATCTTCGGCGCCTTCCTGCACCAGGGGCAGATCTGCATGTCCTCACGGCGCATCTTCGTCGAACGGCCGATCGCCGACGAGTTCACGGTGCGGCTTGCCGAGAAGGCGAAGACGTTGAAGGCGGGCGACCCGAAGGAACACGACACGGTGATCGGTCCGCTGATCAACGAGTCGGCGCTCGCTATGGTCAAGGATCGCGTCGACCAGGCTGTTGCCTCGGGCGCCAAGGTGCTCGCCGGCGGCGCCGCGGTCGGTCCCTGCTATCAGGCGACGGTCCTGACGGACGTGCCCGAAGACTCGGATTTCGCGCACCACGAGACCTTCGGCCCCGTCGTCTCCGTTCACCCCGTCGACTCCGCAGAAGAGGCGGTCGCCCGTGCGAACGCGACGAGCTACGGCCTCAGCGCAGGGATCTTCACCGGCGACACCGATCGCGGGTTTGCCCTTGCGCAACAGCTCGAGTCGGGAATCGCGCACGTCAACGACCAGTCGGTCGGCGACGAGCCCCAGATGCCGTTCGGTGGCGTCAAAGACTCGGGTTGGGGACGTTTCGGAGGCCAGGCGGTGATCGACGAGTTCACCGAGCTCCGTTGGATCACGGTGCAGGGAGGCAGCGGGCACCCGTTCCCGTTCTGAGGTGCGATGGCGGAGATCGTCTCCCTCTCCGAAGCGGTTCGAGAGCTCGTCGCGGACGAGCATGTCGTCGCGCTGGAAGGATTCACGCACCTCATCCCGTTTGCGGCCGGGCATGAACTGATCCGGCAGGGCCGGCGCGACCTCACGCTCGTGCGGATGACGCCGGACATCATCTACGACCAGCTGATCGGGATGGGGTGTGCGCGGAAGCTCGTGTTCTCGTGGGGTGGCAATCCGGGCGTCGGGTCATTGCACCGGCTGCGGGACGCTGTGGAGAACGGGTGGCCCGCACCGCTCGAGCTCGAGGAGCATTCCCACGCCGGGATGGCGGCGGCGTATGCCGCCGGGGCGTCGAACCTGCCGTTCGGCCTGCTGCGCGGCTACCACGGAACAGACCTGCCCAGGCACACGCGCGTCGCGTCGATCACGTGTCCGTTCACGGGCGAGGAGCTCGCCGCGGTGCCGGCCCACCGTCCGGACGTCGGGATCATCCATGCCCAGCGGGCCGACCGGCACGGCAACGTCCAGCTCTGGGGGATCACCGGCATCCAGAAAGAGGTGATCCTCGCCTCGCGTCATTCGATCGTCACCGTCGAGGAGATCGTCGATGAGCTCGACGGCAGGCCGGGCGGGGTGGTGCTCCCCGCGTGGGTGATCGACGCCGTCGCGTGCGTGCCGCGGGGCGCGCACCCGTCCTACGCACACGGCTACTACGAACGCGACAACGAGTTTTACGTCGGGTGGGAAGCGATCAGCCGTGACCGCGAGGCGTTTTCGTCGTGGATGCGCGAGCACGTGCTCGAGGCGATCCCGGCTTGAGCTTCACCGCCGACGAGATGATGGCGGTCGAGGCGTCGCGGCGCCTCACGAACGGCTCCGTCTGCTTCGTCGGCATCGGCCTACCGAGCGTCGCGGCCAACCTTGCGCGCCGGACGCACGCCCCGGACTGCGTGCTGGTCTACGAGAGCGGCACGATCGGCGCGAAGCCGACGAAGTTGCCCCTCTCGATCGGCGACGGAGAGCTGGCGGAGACCGCCGACGCGGTGGTCTCCGTGCCGGAGATGTTCGCCTACTGGCTCCAGGGCGGGCGCATCGACGTCGGCTTCCTCAGCGCCGCCCAGATCGATCGCTACGGCAACCTGAACAGCACTGTGATCGGCGACTACGAGACGCCGAAAGTCCGGCTGCCGGGGGGCGGGGGCGCGCCCGAGATCGCGACGTCCGTGTCGGATGTGTTCGTGATGCTTCGTCACTCACTGCGCGCATTCGTCGAGCGGATCGATTTCGTGACGAGCCGCGGCGACCGGGTGCGCGTCGTCGTCACCGATCTGGGGATTCTCGAGCCCCGCGACGGCGAGCTGATGCTGGTGCGCGTCCATCCCGGAGTCTCGGTCGACGAGGCGCGCGCGGCGACGGGCTGGTATCTGAAGGTCGCGCCCGACGTGCGCGAGACCGACCCGCCGTCGGCCGTCGAGCTCAACGCATTGCGTGCTCTCGAGACGAAAGGCCGCGGATGAGCGACCGCGTCCCCGATCGTGCTGCCCGACGACGACTCCTTCGGCGGCGATGTGCAGGTCGACTACCCCGGCTACCGCTCGACCCGCCTGCGCGCGCCGAAGCGCCCGCTCGTCACGTTGCCGGAGGAGCTCCATCCGCGCGGTGGCCCGGTGTTCGGCGAGGACAGCGTGGCGGAGCTCGACCACGACCTCACGCGCCAGCATGACGGCGAGCCGCTCGGCGAGAGAATCGTCGTGACCGGACGTGTGCTCGACGACGCGGGGACGCCCATTCGCGGTGCGCTCGTCGAGGTTTGGCAGGCGAACGCGGCCGGTCGCTATCACCATCAGGTCGATCAGCATCCGGCGCCGCTCGATCCGAACTTCTCGGGAGCGGGCCGATGCCTCACGAGCGAGGACGGCGAGTATCGCTTCGTGTCCGTGAAGCCGGGCGCCTATCCGTGGGGCAACCACGAGAACGCGTGGCGCCCCGCGCATATTCACTTCTCGGTGTTCGGGCGCGCATTCACCCAACGACTTGTGACGCAGATGTACTTCCCCGGCGATCCACTCTTCGCGTACGACCCGATCTTCCACTCGGTCCGCGACCCGAAGGCACGCTCGCTCCTCGTCTCGCAGTTCGACCTGGCACGCACCGAGCCGGAATGGGCGCTCGCCTACCGCTGGGACATCGTGCTCGGCCCGGCCGAAACGGGTACGACGCCGATCGAGGCCGACGGGTGAGCCTGCCGCGTACCCCCTCACAAACCGTCGGACCGTTCTTCGAGATCGGCCTCTCCCGCTGGTTCGAGAACGAGCTCGTGCAGGCGGACGAGCGCGGCGCGGTCCGGCTGGTCGGACGGCTGCTCGACGGCGAGGAGCAGCCGATCGTGGACGGGATGGTCGAGGTGTGGCAGGCCGCGGACCTTCGGTGGGGAAGGAGCGGGACCGACGCGCAGGGCAGCTTCTCGTTGCTGACGGTCAAGCCTTTCGCGTCTGGCGGCGAGGCTCCGCACCTCGATCTCTACGTTTTCGCGCGCGGGTTGCTGAAGCATCAGCTGACCCGGATGTACTTTCCCGACGAGGTGGAGGCGAATGCGGTCGATCCGCTGCTGTCCTCGCTCCCCGAGGCAGATCGTGCGCTCCTTGTCGGCGAGCAGGAAGATGCGCTCGTGCGCTTCGACATCCGAATGCAGGGCGACCGGCAGACGGTCTTCTTCGCGACTTGAGCCCGTTCTCGGCGATCTTCGTCCCGGCCGATCTGGCCGACGCGGTGTCGGACCGCGCCTGGCTCGCTGCGATGCTCCAGGCCGAGAGTGCCCTCGCCCGGGCTGAGGCGACAGCCGGCGTGATCGGCGCCGAGACGGCGGCAGCGATCGTCGCCGCGTGCGACGAGTCGCTCTACAGCGCAGCACAGTTGGGCATCGACGGACGGGCTGCCGGCAATCCCGTCGAGCCGCTCGTCCGCGCGATACGCGGGCGGGTCGGCGAGCCGGACGCCGCGGGGGTCCACCACGGCGCGACCAGCCAGGACATCCTCGATACCGCAGCAATGCTCGTCGCAAAGCGAGCTGTGGGGCTTGTCGATGAGGCGGTCGCCGGCGCCGCAGGTGAGTGCGCGCTCCTCGCGGCCGAGCACCGTCACACGGTGATGGCCGCGCGCACGCTCCTGCAGCAAGCCGTGCCGACGACCTTCGGCTATAAGGCCGCAGGTTGGCTGGTCGGTCTCGTCCAGACGAGGACGCGGCTCGCAGCGGTTGCGACGTCGCTGCCGGCTCAGTTGGGCGGTGCGGCCGGCACGCTTGCTGCGCTCGAGAGCGACGGTGTCGAGGTGCTGCGGCTGTACGCGAGCGAGCTTGGCTTGCGCGAGCCGACCGTCCCGTGGCACACGATCAGGATCCCGGTCGCCGAGCTTGCGGGCGCACTCGCGGCTGTCGCCGGTGTGGCGGCGAAGATCGCACGAGACATCGTGCTGCTCGCGCAGACGGAAGTCGGTGAAGTGTCGGAGCGCGACCCCGGCGGCTCCTCGACGATGCCGCAGAAGCGCAACCCGGTTGCCGCCGTTCTCGCGGAGGCGTGCGCGCGGCATGCGCGCGCAAACGCCGCGATCCTCCTCGAGACTGGAGTGCAGGAACACGAGCGCGCTGTTGGCGCGTGGCACGCCGAATGGCATGCGCTCACGACTGCCCTTGCCGCGACCGGCGGTGCGGCAGCATCGGTGCGGCGCTCGCTCGTGGGGCTCGAGGTCCATGTCGAACGGATGCGCGCGAACATCTCGCCGGCAACGCTTGCCGAGGCGGCGCGTTTCGGGGTCGACGCGAGCCGCCCCGAGGACTATGTCGGCTCCGTCGATGCGTTCATCGACCGCGCGCTCGCGCTGCACGGCGCATGAGCGGCACGGTCGTCCTCTGCGGCTCACTCGGATCGACCTCGTCGATCTGGGACGCGCAGTTGCCCGCGCTGCGCGGACGTCGCGTCATTCGCGTCGATCATCCCGGGCACGGCGGTTCGCCCCTGGCCGAAGTGCGTGATGTTGCTGACCTGGCAGCTCGCGTTCTGGGAGCTGTCGGTGACGGGATGTTCTCGTTCGTCGGTTTGTCACTCGGCGGCGCGGTCGGCATGCAGCTTGCACTCACCGTTCCGGAGCGCCTCGAGCGGTTGGTGCTCGCCTGCACAGCCGCGCGATTCGGCGAGCCCGCGCAGTGGGACCAGCGCGCCGCGACGGTTCGAGCGGACGGACTCGCTGCGATCGCCGACGCAGTGCTCGACCGCTGGTTTACGCCCGCCTTCGGGCCTGTCGACACCTACCGCTCAATGCTGCTCGGCGTCGAACCGGAAGGGTATGCCCGCTGCTGTCGAGCCCTATCGCGGTGGGACGCGCGCGGGCAACTGAGCGGCGTGCAGGCGCCGGTGCTCGCAATCGCGGCGGCCGACGACCCATCCACTCCGCCTGTCGAGCTCGAGCGCATCGTCGCCGAGATCCCCGACGCGCGGCTCGAGGTGATCGGTCACGGCGCTCACGCCGTGAAC
The DNA here is from genome assembly GCA_963842335.1 of uncultured Thermoleophilia bacterium. GTDB lineage: Bacteria > Actinomycetota > Thermoleophilia > Gaiellales > Gaiellaceae > PALSA-600. The sequence continues at coordinate 129,260 of CAWJGF010000010.1, forward strand.
GTCGAACGGCCCGACGAGTTCAACCGACTGATCGAGGAGCATCTGTGACCTATGACGACGGTATGAAGGTTCGGCGAGAGGTGCTGGGCGACGAGCACGTCGATGCTGCGAGCGACCGCATGACGAGCTTCACCGCCGACTTCCAGGACCTGATCACGCGGTATGCGTGGGGAGAGGTCTGGGCGCGGCCGGGACTCGACCGCAGGACGCGCAGTTGCATCACGCTGACTGCCCTGACTGCGCTGAACCACCACGAGGAGCTCGCGATGCACGTGCGCGCTGCGCTCCGCAACGGGCTGACGCCCGACGAGATCAAGGAGGTTCTCCTCCAGTCGGCGATCTATTGCGGCGTCCCGGCCGCGAATCGGGCCTTCGCAATCGCGCAGGATGTGCTCGACGAGGGGTGAGACGGCTGCGCACCCAAGTCGCGATCGTGGGAGCCGGCCCCGCCGGTCTGACGCTGTCCGCGCTCCTGTGGCGTGCGGGCATCGACTCGGTCGTGCTCGAGGATCGAAGTCGTGAGTACGTCGAGGCGCGCATCCGCGCCGGTGTGCTCGAGCAAGGAACGGTCGAGCTGCTCGATCGTGCCGGAGTCGCCGATCGCCTGCGACGTGAGGGGATCGTCCACGGAGGAATCCATCTCCAATTTGACGGAGAGCGCCACCACGTGCCAATGACCGAGCTGACCGGAGGGCGCTCCATCGTCATCTACGGGCAGACCGAAGTCGTGAAGGATCTCATCGGTGCACGGCTCGCCGAGGGATTGCCGCTTCTGTTCGAGGTGTCCGACGTGAGCGTGCACGACTTCGAAGGCGATGAGCCGCATGTGCGCTTTGGGCACGACGGCGAGGCGCAGCGACTCGATTGCGACATCATCGCCGGCTGCGACGGGTTCCACGGGATCTGTCGTCCCGCCCTTCAGGCCGTGCTGCGGACGTTCACGCGCGACTACCCGTACGGCTGGCTCGGCGTTCTCGCCGACGTCGCTCCGTCGAGCGAGGAGCTCGTCTACGCACATCACGAGCGTGGCTTCGCCCTGCTCAGCCTGCGCTCGCCGACCCGCAGCAGGCTCTACATCCAGTGCGCCCCCGACGAAGACATCGCTGCGTGGCCGGACGAGCGGATCTGGGAGGAGCTCCGGGCACGGACCGAGCTCGAGGGCTGGACTCTCCACGATGGGCCGGTGCTCGAGAAAGGGGTGACGGGCATGCGTAGCTTCGTGGCAGAGCCGATGCAGCGCGGACGTCTCTTCCTTGCCGGCGACGCGGCGCACATCGTTCCTCCAACCGGTGCCAAGGGACTGAATCTCGCAGCCCACGACGTTCGCGTACTCGCCGACGCTCTGATCGCCTGGTACGGACGAGGCAACCGCGACCTGCTCGACTCCTACTCGAGTGACTGCCTCCGTCGCATCTGGCGCGCCGAGCACTTCTCGTGGTGGATGACGTCGATGCTGCACAACGCGCCCGGCGCGGACGAGTTCGACCGAAAACTGCAGCTCTCGCAGCTGCGCTATCTGACAACGTCAACCGCAGCAGCGACGAGCCTCGCGGAGAACTACGTCGGGCTCGCGCAGGTGTAGACCGAGGAGGGACGATGCAGGAAGAAACGGCGACGCGTACATCGACTGGCCGGCGGGTAAGGCCGCCGTTCCGGGCGGATCACGTCGGAAGCATCCTTCGGCCGCCGGCGCTGCTGACGGCGCGCGACGACTTCGCTGCGGGCTCGATCGACGCTGCGAGCCTGCGCGCGATCGAGGACGAGGCGATCCGGGAGACGGTGCGCAGGCAGGAGGACGTCGGCCTCCAAGCCGCGACCGACGGCGAGTTCCGCCGCGCGTCGTGGCACATGGACTTCATCTACCAGCTCGACGGGATCAGCAAGGAGGCGGGGCACCTCGCCGTGCAGTTCCACAACGAAGAAGGTGACATCGAGTTCACGCCGGCGGCGCTACACGTCGACGGGCAGCTCGGGATCTCGAAGACGATCTTCGGCGACGACTTCCGGTTTCTGCAGAACACGGTCACCCGCACCCTTCCGAAGCTGACGATTCCGTCGCCGAGCATGGTCCACTACCGCGCCGGCAAAGCCGCGATCGACCCGGCCGTCTATGCCGATCTGGATGCATTCTGGGCTGACCTGACGGCCGCCTACGCGGATGAGGTGCGTCGACTGGGTGACCTCGGCTGCACGTACTTGCAGTTCGACGACACGAGCCTCGCCTACATGAACGATCCGCACCAGCGGGACTACATGGCATCGATCGGCGGCGATCCTGAACGGCAGCACGTCGAGTACATCCGCCACATCAACGAGTCACTCGCGCATCGGCCCAGCGACCTGAGTGTGACCACGCACATGTGTCGCGGCAACTTCCGGTCGTCCTGGGCGGCCGAAGGCAGCTACGACTTCGTCGCCGAGGCGCTTCTGAACGAGCTCGAGGTCGACGGGTTCTTCATGGAATGGGACGACGAGCGTTCCGGCGGGTTCGAGCCGCTGCGCTTCCTGCCGAAGGGCGACAAGCAGGTCGTGCTCGGCCTCGTGACGACCAAGCGCGGCGCCCTCGAGTCGAAGGACGAGCTGAAGCGACGGATCGATGAGGCGGCGAAGTACGCACCCCTCGAGCAGCTCTGCCTGTCGCCGCAGTGCGGCTTCTCATCGACGGTCGAGGGCAACTCACTCACGCAGGACGAGCAATGGGCGAAGCTCGCGTTGATCGTCGAAGTCGCAGACGAGGTGTGGGGTTGACCGTCCGCGAGGCGACGTTCGACTTCCTGCGCCGGCGCGGGCTCACGGACATCTTCTCGAACCCGGGGTCGACCGAGATCCCGTTCCTGACGGGGCTCCCGGACGATCTCCGGTTCGTGCTCGGGTTACATGAGGGCTCGGTCGTGAGCATGGCGAGCGGTTACGCGCTCGCGCGGCGCCGTCCATCATTCGCGCTCGTGCATACGACCGCCGGTCTCGGCAACTCGGTCAACGCGATCTCGACCGCGCGCGTCAATCGAACGCCGGTCGTGATCGCGGTCGGCCAGCAGGATCGGCGGCATCTCGCGTTCGAGCCGTTTCTCGCCGGTCGTCTCGAAGGGCTCGCCGGGGACTATCCGGTCTGGGTCTCGCAGCCGGCGCGGGCGCAGGACGTCGTCGGTGCGCTCGAGCGCGCGTATCACGAGGCCGAGACTCGGCTCGGGCCGGCGATCGTGATCGTGCCGATGAGCGACTGGCTGGAAGAGGCCGGCGAGCCGCACGAGGTCGCGGCTCCGCAGCGAGTGCTTCGGCCCGGGGCGGTCGACACGGAGTCGGTGGCGGCGCTCGCCGAGTTGCTCGACCGCTCCAAACGGCCCGCGCTCGTTGCGGGCGCGCGGCTCGACACGCACGAGCGCTGGGAGGCGCTCGTCGTCCTCGCCGAGCGCCTGGGTGCGCCGGTCTACCAGGAGGCGTTCAGCGGCCAGGCGGGCTTCCCGCAGGATCACGTGCAGTGGGCTGGGCCACTGCCCTTCCTGCGGCCTGAGTTGCGCGAAACGCTCGCCCCCTACGACCTCGTGCTGACCGTCGGCGCTCCAGTCTTCCGCCAGACCGCGTACGACCCCGGCCCGTTCGCCGCCGAGGGAACGGTCCTGGCAATGGTCAGTGACGACCCCGACGAGGTGCACAGAAGCCCGGTCGAGGTTGCGGTGCTTGCCGACCCCGGACTCGTCTGCACGGAGCTCGCCCGGCAGGTGGCGATGCGTCCCGGGCCGGCGGCACCGCTGCATCGCAGGCCCGAGCCGCCGCCCGCCGACGGCCCGCTCCGAGCAGGCCACGTGCTGCAGGCGCTCGGTGAGCGGCTGCCCGCCGATGCTGTCGTGGTCGAGGAATGCCCCTCGAACCGGGACGAGCTGATGCTCCGTATTCCCGCCCGGCAGCCGCTCGGCATGGTCAGCCCTGCGATGGGCGGCCTCGGCTGGGGCCTGCCCGCGTCGGTGGGTCTTCGCATGGGCCTTCCCGACCGTCCGGTTGTGGCGATCCTCGGTGACGGCTCGACGGTCTTCGGCGTCCAGGGCTTCTGGAGCGCAGCCCGCTACGGCGTGGGCTCGCTCATCGTCGTGCTGAAGAACGGCGGGTACCGGATCATGGATCAGCTGGCGGCGCGGCAGGGAGGGCCGCCGGCGTGGCCGTCGTTCGGCGCCGTCGACATCGCGGCGATTGCCGAGGCGTTTGGCTGTGAGGCGCTCAGGATCGCCGACGCGGAGTCACTGGCGGATGCACTCGACGAGGTCGTTCCTTCCCTGCGCGATCGGACGACGCCCCTCGTCCTCGAGGTGACGGTCGAGCCTGATTGACGCCCGACCTGCGTGAGATGCGACGCGGTTACTCGCGGAACCCGCTGCGCGCGGAGATCTCGGCGGCGGTCTGTTTCACCTGCGGCCCGAGATCCGCGACCAGCGAGTCGAGCGAGACCATCGTGCGGTGGACCGCGAGGTTGATCGCCGCGACGACCTCGCCCGTCTGTGACCGGATGGGGGCGGCGATCGACCGCAGACCGTAGGCGAGCTCTTCATTGTTGACCGCGAGGCCCGCCGCGCGGACTCGCTCGAGTTCCGCGACGAGGTCCTCGAGTTCGGTGAGCGTATTGGGCCCGCGCTGGGTGAACTGCACCTGCTCGAGCACCTCCTGCTGCCGCTCGGGCTCGAGGCCCGCCAGCAGCACCTTGCCCATCGATGTGCAATAGGCGGGCAGGCGCGAGCCGATGTGCAGGTTCAGGTCGATGTCGCGCTGGCCTCGCTGCGAGCTTCGGCAGCGCTCGATGTAGACGATGTCGGCCCCATCCAGCACCGCCATGTTGACCGTGCGGCCCGTCTCGTCGCTCAGCGTCTGCAGATGCGGTGCCGCGAGCTCCCGCAGGTCCATCGAGTTGATCGCCGAGAAACCGAGGTCGAGAACGCGTGGCCCGAGCCGATACTTGCGCGTGGCCGGGTCCTGCTGGAGATAACCGAGCGCTGCCAGGGTGGCGATATACCGATGCGTCGTCGAGCGGCTCAGGCCGACCTCGCGGGCGAGGTCGCTGACGCCGAGGAGCGGGCTGCCCGAGCGAAACGACGAGAGAATGGCGAGCCCGCGCTCGAGCGACTGCGAGTAGGTTCCGCTGCGGGCGTCGGTTTCCATCCCGGTGTTCTAACCTTTGGGATAGCGTCCCGCCACTTCGGTCGGCCCGAACCGTGGCGCCAAAGATGGGGCGATCGCCGGAGCGACCGCCCCCATACCTCTCGATCAGCAGCCGAAGCAGTTGTCCGGCTTGTTGCCGGCGATCACTGTCCGGGTCTGCGCGATTCCCGACTCCGTGTAAACGCCACCGCCGTTGACGATGAAGCCGGCGCTCGCACTGAGTCGGTTGGCAGTGATGACACTGTCGGTCAGCGTCAGGTTCCCCGGCGGGACGCCGAAGCCGTTGTTCGAGATCCCGCCGCCGAACACGCTGGACACGCCGCCGAAAGGCAGCGGGGCCGCAGCGCCGTTCGCCGACACCGAGTTGGCGACCACCAGTGTCCGCTCGAGTGTCAGGTCGGCTCCGAACATGGCGATGCCGCCGCCGCCCGCGATCGCCCCTTTCGGCCCGGTCGCGGCGACGCTGTTGCGGGCGACCATGCTGTCGAGCACCGTTACGGGCGCGTCGATTTCCATCCCGCCGCCGTCCGCGCCGGCGAAACCGGCCCCGGTGACCTCGACGGCGTTATCGGTCAGCGACACGTGGTCGAGCAGCAACGGCGCGAATGCGCCGACGCCGCCTGCGAAGGCTGCCGGTGTCGAGTCCGGGTTCGTGTTGACGGCCTTGACACGATTGCCCGTCACGGCGGTGTTCCGGATCGTCACCATCGGGTGCGGGACGAAGTCCTGACCGACGCTGATCCCTCCCGCCAGGGCCGCCTGATCCTCGAAGTCCATCGAGCCGGTGTACTCCGCGGTGTTGCCGCTGATGACGCTGTCCTCGATGTCCAGCGCGCCGCTACTGCCGATGCCGCCGGAGTCGGCGCTGTTTGCGATGGGGCTGTTGGAGACGGCATGGTTGCCGCTGACGACGCTCGCGTGCAGCACGAGCGTGCTGGCGAAGCGATTGTCGATGCCGCCGGAATTCGCATCGCTCGCGGCCGACGCGAGGGACTGCGTGGAGCCGGCGGTGTTGTTCGTTACACGGGTGTTGGTCAGCGTCAGGACGCCGCCGTTGTCGATCCCGCCGCCGCTGTTGAACCCGCACGCTCGCGCGCCGCAGAAGCCGGGCGGGATGAACGAGTTCGATGTGACCGTGTTGCCTGTGATGACGCTGTTGGAGATCGACACCGTTGCGCCGGCACCGTTGAACGGCGGGTGATCGAGCTGCGAGGTCGGGATCCAGACGCCGCCGCCGAATGTGACTGCGTTGTCCGGCTGCGAGTTGTTCACCCCACCGGTGACCGTGACTCCGTCGAGCGACACGCTCAGGCCGTCCGACGCCGTGGCGCGGAAGATCGTGACCACAGGCCCGCCGCCGCTGATGATTGTCCTGGTCGCACCCGCTCCCTGCAGGTGCACGCTCTTGTCGATCGTGATCCCACCGGTGAATGTGCCAGCCGAGATCGCGATCGTGTCTCCGTCCTGTGCCGCAGCGACCGCAGGCTGGATCTGCGAGAAGCAGCCCTCATTCGGTCCGACGCACAGAGTCGCGGCTGCTGCACGGTGTGCAGCGAGACCGAGCGAGACCGCGACGGTCGCTGTGACGGCGACGATAAGTCGCCTCATTGTGCTGCTTCCTCTTCTGACACGTACCTTCCCCACGTCGTTAACCCTCCTCTCGAGGAGCCGACCCAGACGGCCTCGATGACTCGCTCGCACGGCATGCCCGCTTCATCGCTTGCGCGCTTGACGTCCGTGCGTGCAGGTGATTCGAACAGGCCGAGCACGAGCTCGTCGCCGGGGAGGTAGAGCGCTCCCCGGAAGACCGCTTGCCGCCGCTTCCCCGTTTCGGTATCCGCCCGGGCGGCCGCGAGCCGAAACGCGTCCTCGGTCACGCCGGGCCAGTAGCACTTGGCCGTGTAGAGCATTGGCACGAGCCTCTCGCGGGCCTGTCCCAAAACTGTCCCAACCCCGTCCCGGACACTGGTACCGGCGTCAGAGATGGATCAGACTCGGGGATTCGAGATGGCGAGCCGCCTCGAGTTCCGGATCCTCGGCCCACTTGTCGTACGGGTGGACGGCGCCTCGGTCCCGATCGGCGGGCCGAAGCAACGGGCCTTGCTTGCACTGCTCCTTCTCAGCGCGAACCGCGTCGTCTCGCGCGAGCGGCTGACCGGCGAGCTGTTCGTCGACCAGAGCCTCAACTCGGCTGACCATGCCTTGCGGAACCACGTCTCGCGCTTGCGCAAAGTGCTGAGCTCGGCGACGGCGGACGAGCCGCGACTAGTTGCGCGCGCACCGGGCTATCTGCTTCGGGTCGAGCCGGGCGAGCTCGACCTGGAGCTCTTCGAGCGGCTGGTGGTCGAGGGGCGCGAGTCGCTCGCGGCCGGGGATGCGCTGGCGGCCGCGGAGACGCTCCGCGCGGCCGAGGCGTTGTGGCAGGGACGGCCGTTGGCCGATCTCGAGTTCGAGCCGTTCGCCCGCATCGACGTCGAGCGGCTCGAGGAGCTTCGACTGGAGGCCGTCGAGGAGCGCATCGACGCGGAGCTCGCTCTCGGCCACCAGCGCGCGCTCGTCTCAGAGCTCGAAGTGATGAGCGCCGAGCATCCGTATCGCGAGCGGTTCCGCGCGCAACTGATGCTGGCCCTGTACCGGTGCGGCCGTCAGGCCGAGGGTCTCGAGGTCTACCGGCAGACGCGCAAACTCCTGAACGGCGAGCTCGGTCTGGAGCCCGGCGTCGAGCTGCAGGAGCTCGAGCGAGCGATCCTCACCCAAGATCCGACGCTCAGCGTGGCTGCCGAGAGGGCCGCGAGGCCAGGCGAGCCGGTGCGCCTCGTCTGCCCGTTCAAAGGCCTCGAGCCGTTCGAGACGTCCGACGCCGAGTTCTTCTTCGGTCGCGAGCGCCTCGTGGCCGAGCTCCTCGGGCGCCTGGGAGTCACCTCGTTCCTCGCGATCATCGGGCCGTCCGGCAGCGGGAAGTCGTCGCTTCTGCGCGCAGGCCTCCTCGCGACGCTCGACCACTGGCCGCATGTGCTCCTGCGTCCCGGCGCCGAACCCGTCTTCGAGCCCCCGCCGGGCGACCGGCTCGTCGTCGCTGTCGATCAGTTCGAGGAGCTCTTCTTTGCTTCCATCAGCGAGGAGAGCCGGCGTGCATTCATCGCCGCGCTCGTCGAGGCGGCGTGGGACCCCGAGCGGCGGACGGTCATTGTGATCGCGCTGCGCGCCGACTTCTTCGGTCAGCTCGCCCCCTACATCGAGCTGACCGACCTTGTCGGGCCGAATCACGTGCTGCTCGGCCCGATGAGCGCCGGCGAGCTTCGCCGCGCGATCGAGGGGCCGGCCGAGCGGACGGGCCTCGCGATCGAGCCTGGGCTCGTCGACGCGCTCGTCGACGACGTTGCCGGTGAGGCGGGCGGTCTTCCTCTGCTCTCAACGGCTCTGCTCGATCTCTGGCAGGAGCGCGACGGGCGCGTGTTGGCGCTTGCCGACTATCGGCGGACAGGCGGCATCCGTGGCGCGGTGGGGCGCCACGCGGAGGCAGCGTTCCGGTCGCTGGGCACCGAGGATCAGAAGACCGCCCGCCGGGTTCTCCTGAGGCTTGTTGCCGGCGGGGACGGCGCGGCGCTCACCCGGCGCCGAGTCACGGCCGCGGAGCTCGACGCCGACGACGACGCGAACGTCGCGCGTGTTGTGGGGTCGCTCGTCGAGCAGCGACTGCTGGTCGCGAGCGAAGGATCGGTGGAGCTCGTCCACGAAGCGCTCCTCGAGCGTTGGCCGAGGCTTGCGGGCTGGATCGAGGAGAGCGCACAGGCGCGCCGACTGCACCGACATCTGACGCAAGCAGCGTTGGAGTGGGAGGAGTCGCGGCGCGACCCGGGGGAGCTGTACGGCGGCGCCCGCCTTGCAGCCGTCCTCGAATGGGCCGACGGCGCGGGCGACGACGCCGGCCTGAACCGGCTCGAGCGTGAGTTCCTGGAGGCGAGCCGGACCGCTTTTGCACGAGCGGGCCGACGCCTCCGCAACCTGCTTGCCGTTGTCGTGGTGCTGCTGCTGGCCGCTCTGGTCGCCGGGCTCGCCGCTCTGCACGAGCGCGGCACGGCCCGCACACAGGCGACCGCAGCGATCGCGCAGCGCCTCGGCGCCCAGGCGCTCGTCGAGCCCGGGCTCGACCGGTCACTCCTGCTGGCGCGGGAGGGAGTCAACCTCGTCGACTCGGCCGCAACGCGCAGCAATCTCCTTGCAGCGCTCCTGCGCGGCCCGGCGGCGCTCGCCGTGCTGCACGGCGGCGGGGCGCGCGTTCTCGATGACGCCCTCAGCGCCGACGGCAGGATGCTCGCGATTCGTAGCGACTCGAGCAGCGTCACGCTGTTCGACACGCGAACGCTACGCGCGGTCGGCCCGGAGCTCACATCGAGCGGACAGATCGGCTACTTCGGCGCGATCGTCCGCCCGGTGCGGGCGCTCGCGTTCAGCCCGGACGGCCGCACCCTCGCGGTGGGCGACAGCGACGGAAAGCGGCCAACCCTCGAGCTCATCGACACGCGTACCTTGCGCACCGTCGCGGCAGTCACGGCCAAGCAGAACGTGACGATGGCCGACGTCGTCTACGCACCCGACGGTCGCACGGTCGAGACAGGGGAGGCGGTCTCGGGGCGCAGCTCACCGCCGGCTGAGGTGATCGTCTCCCGCCGGGCACGCGACGGCCGCGCGATCCGCCGGTCGAAGCCGATTCCCGGTGGGCGACTGATCGGATTCACACACGACGGCCGCTCGCTCCTGGTCACGAGCGGCGAGACGAAATCGTTCCTGCTCCGCGCAGGCTCGTTCTCGCGCGAGCAGACCTTTCGGATCTCGGGCGCGGCTGCGCTCTCGCCCGTGGGTGGGATCGCCGCGTTCGGTCAGGATGACGGAAGCGTCACGCTTCTCGATCTCGCCACCGGCGTCGAGCGGCCGATGGCGCGCAAGGCGACGGGCAAGGTGATCGCGGCCGGTTTCAGCACTGACGGAAAGGTGCTCGCGACCACTTCAGATGATGGAAGCGTCGATGTCTGGGACGTACCGACGCGGACGCTGCGTGAGACGTTCGCGGGTCACGCGGCCGCGGCGCTCGGCCCGGTCTTCAGCCCGGACGGCGCCACGCTCTATTCCGGGTCGAGCGACGGCACCGTGATCGTGTGGGACGGTCGCGGATCGCGTCGCCTCGGGCAGCCGTTCCGGTTTGATCCGGCTCCGGCGGGGGGCACGGGACTGCACCACGCACCTGCCCGAGGCGCTTCGACCGGCGTCGCGGTCAGCCCAGACAATTCGCTGTTCGCGACGTCGCCGGCGCCGGGGCGGATCACGCTCTGGCGCGCCCGCGACCAGACAGTCGTCGCGACGTTGCGCGGTCCGTTCGGTGCGGTCGACTCAATCGCGTTCAGCCACAACGGACGTCTTATTGCGGCGACCGGCGACGCCCCCGAGACGGTTGTCTGGGACGTGGCGACCCGGCGGATCTCCCGACTGCTTGGGCCGGCCGGCGAGATGGGGGCGTCAGGCGTCGCCTTCTCGCCCGGCGACCGGCTCGTCGGAACCGCCGGCATCGACGGGGTAGCTCGAATCTACGACCTCCGGACGGGGCGGCTCTTCGGAACGATGACGGCACCGGGGAGGGCGTCGTTCCAGGACCTCGACTTCAGCCCGGACGGCACGCTGGTCGCAGCAGCCGGTCTCGGTGGAGCGATCGTGGTCTGGAGCGTCGCACGCAGAGCGCCCCTTCGGGACATCCGGCAAGGCAACGCCTTGCTCGCGATCCGGTTCTCGCCCGACGGCAAGATGATCGCGACGGGAGACCTTTCGGGCAACGTGGAGTTCTGGGATCCGCTAAGCGGCCACCAGGTCGGGCGCACTCTTGGCGGTCAGAACGGGTTGGCGTTGAGCGTGACGTTCGATCGCCGCGGCACACGGGTGCTCACGACGAGCACAGACGGCAAGCTGCGCCTCTGGGACCTCAGTTCGGGGAAGCTCATCGGCGCGCCGCTGCCCGGTGCCGATGCCGGTGGCTGGGGGACGTTCTTCCCGGATGGCACGCGGGTGATCGCGGTTTTCCCCTCCGGGACGGGCGTCGTCTGGAACGTCGATCCGCATGCCTGGCGCTCGCAGGCGTGCCGGGTGGCGCACCGCAATCTCACGCGCGTCGAGTGGCGCGACCTCCTTCCCGAGCGCAGTTACGGTGTCGTCTGCCCAAGTCGTTGAGTTGCAGCCGTCTGAGCGATGCTTTACTCTTTGAAGCAATGGACGGCGCCGACTTCCTCATTACGAAGATCGTTGGCAAGTTTGCGCGCCCTCGACAGCGCTAGCCGGCTCCGTCTTCCCCTTTCCCCGCCGGACTAGCGCAAAGCCAGGCGGGGGGTCGAGCCGGTGAAGGCGGCGGGGCTCTACGATCCGTCGTTCGAGCACGACGCCTGTGGTGTCGCGTTCGTGGCACGGCTTGACGGGCGCCAGTCGCACGAGGCGATCCGCCGTGCGCTGACGGCGCTCGAGAACCTCGAGCACCGCGGGGCTGCGGGGGCCGATGCCGAGACGGGCGACGGTGCCGGGATCCTGGTGCAGATGCCCGACGCGTTCCTCCGAAGCGTCGCCGGGGTGGCGCTTCCGCCGGTCGGTGCCTACGGGGTCGCCGTCTGCTTCCTGCCGCGGGAGCTCGCCCGCCGCCTGGAGCTCGAGCGCCTGCTCGAGGACGTCGTGGCGGAGGAAGGCCAGGTGGTGCTCGGTTGGCGCGATGTGCCCGTCGACAGCCGGCACGTCGGGTCGCAGGCCCGCTTGTTCGCGCCGTGCATCCGCCAGCTCTTCGTCGCGGCTTCACCCGAGCTCGCAGACGATGGGGAGGCCTTCGAGCGCCGCCTCTACGTGATCCGTCGCGTGGCCGAGCAGCGTGCCGGCGCGGAGCTCGTTCTGCCGAGCTTCTCGGCGCGGACCCTCGTCTACAAGGGAATGCTGACCTCGCCACAGCTCGAGAAGTACTTTCCCGACCTCGCCGATGAGCGCTTCGCGAGCGCGCTTGCGCTCGTGCACTCGCGGTTCTCGACGAACACCTTCCCGAGCTGGGAGCTCGCGCATCCGTATCGGATGATCGCGCACAACGGCGAGATCAATACGTTGCGCGGAAACGTCAACTGGATGCGTGCGCGCGAGTCGCAGCTCGCCTCGGAGCTCTTCGGGGACGACCTCGCCAAGGTCCTGCCGGTCGTCAGGCCGGGCGGCTCCGACACGGCCGTGTTCGACAACGTCCTCGAGTTGCTCGTCCTCGCGGGCCGAACGCTTCCACACGCACTGATGATGATGATCCCCGAGGCGTATGCCGGGCGCGCCGATGTGTCGGAGGAGCTCCGCGGGTTCTACGCCTTCCACGAGTGCCTGACGGAAGCCTGGGACGGGCCTGCGGCGATCGCGTTCACGGACGGCCGCCTGATCGGTGCGACGCTCGACCGCAACGGCCTGCGGCCGGGCCGCTGGCTCGAGACGCGTGACGGCTGGGTGGTGCTCGCGTCAGAGGCGGGCGTGCTCGACATCCCGGCCGCGAACGTCCTGCGCAAGGGCCGGCTTCAGCCCGGGAAGCTCTTTCTCGTGGACCTCGACGCGGGCCGCATCGTCCCCGACGGCGAGGTGAAGCAACAGGTCGCGACGCAGCGGCCCTACGCCGACTGGTTCGAGCGCGAGCACGTGCGGCTGGCGGACCTGCCCCAGCGCCGTGCGCAGCAGCCGGCGGCCGAGCCGCTGCGACACCTGCAGCTCGCGTTCGGCTACACGCAGGAGGACATGAAGGTGATGCTGGCGCCGCTCGCCGTGAACGGCGAGGAGGCCATTGGCTCGATGGGGAACGACACCCCGCTCGCCGCGCTCTCGAACAGGCGCCCGTTGCTGTACTCGTATTTCAAGCAGCTCTTCGCGCAGGTCACGAATCCCCCGATCGACTCGACCCGCGAAGCCGTCGTCATGAGCGTGCAGTCGCTTGTCGGCTCGGAGCGAAACTTGCTCGACGAGACACCCGAGCATGCGCGCCAGCTCGTGATCGACAACCCGATTTTGACCGACCTCGAGCTCGAGCGATTGCGCCAGGTCGACTCCGACGTCTTCAAGGCGCACACGCTTGACTGCACGTGGCCGGCAGCGGACGGGCCGGCCGGCCTCGAGGGCGCGCTCGAGCGGCTGTGTGCCGACGCCGACGTTGCGCTCGCCCGCGGCGCGAACATCCTGATCCTGTCCGACCGCACCGTCGGCCCCGGGCGCGCGCCGATCCCGTCGCTCCTGGCAGTCGGCGCCACGCACCACCACCTCGTGCGCGCGGGTACGCGGCTCCAGGCTGGCCTGATCGTCGAATCGGGCGAGCCGCGCAGTGTGCAGAGCGTCGCCGTGCTGATCGGGTACGGCGCCGCCGCGGTGAACCCGTATCTGATGCTTGCGACGATCGGCCAGCTCGTCGACGAGGGGCGCGTCGAGCTATCGCGCGCCGAGGCTGCGGAGCACGCCGTGAAGGCGGTTGGCAAGGGCCTGCTGAAGGTGATCTCGAAGATGGGAATCTCGACGATCTCGTCGTACTGCGGCGCGCAAGTCTTCGAGGCTGTGGGACTCTCGTCGGAGCTCGTCGAGCGCTACTTCACAGGCACGCCCTCTCGCATCGGCGGCATCGGTCTGCCGGAGATCGCGGAGGGCGTCCTCGTCCGTCACGCCCGCGCCTATCCCGGAGCCGCGGGAGACCTGCTGCCGGTCGTCGGTCTGTACGCCTGGCGGCGGGACGGCGAGCACCACCAGTGGAACCCCGAGACGATCGCGCTCCTCCAGCACGCCGTGCGCGGCGGCGGGCAGCAGACCTACGACGAGTTTGCGGCGGCGGTCAACGCCGACTCGGCCCGGCGCTCGACGCTGCGCGGCCTGCTCCGGTTCCGTGAGGCGCCGGACGGCGGGATCGCACTCGACGACGTGGAGGCCGCCGCTGAGATCGTGAAGCGGTTCTCCACCGGCGCGATGTCACTCGGATCCCTGTCGCGCGAGGCGCACGAGACGCTCGCCGTCGCGATGAATCGCATCGGCGGCCGCTCGAACACGGGCGAGGGCGGCGAGGATCCCGTGCGCTTCACCGACGAGCGGCGGTCGAAGATCAAGCAGGTCGCATCCGGACGCTTCGGTGTGAACATCGACTACCTCACGAACGCCGACGAGCTGCAGATCAAGATGGCGCAGGGCGCGAAGCCCGGCGAGGGAGGGCAGCTTCCAGGGCACAAGGTCGACCGCTACATCGCAGGCGTGCGGCTGACGACGCCCGGCGTCGGCCTCATCTCGCCGCCTCCTCATCACGACATCTACTCGATCGAGGACCTGAAGCAGCTGATCTACGACCTGCGCTGCGCGAATCCCGAGGCGCGGATCTCCGTGAAGCTCGTCGCGGAGGTGGGGGTGGGGACGGTCGCCGCCGGGGTCGCGAAGTCGAACGCCGACCACGTGCTGATCTCCGGGCACGACGGCGGCACGGGCGCGTCGCCGATCTCGTCGATCCTGCACGCGGGGGTGCCGTGGGAGATCGGGCTCGCCGAGACCCAGCAGACGCTCGTTCTGAACGATCTCCGCTCGCGCATCTGGGTGCAGACCGACGGCCAGCTGAAGACGGGCCGCGACGTCGTCGTCGCCGCGCTGCTCGGCGCCGACGAGATGGGGTTCGCAACGGCGCCACTTGTCGCCACGGGCTGCGTGATGATGCGCGCCTGCCACCTCAACACGTGCCCCGTCGGGATCGCGACGCAGGACCCCGAGTTGCGCAAGCGCTTCAAGGGCCAGCCCGAGCACGTGATCGAGTTCTTCTTCCTCGTTGCCGAGGACGTGCGGCGGATCATGGCCTCGCTCGGGATCGCACGGTTCGAAGACCTGGTCGGCCGCGTCGACCTCCTCGAGCCTGACGGCGCGCTCGAGCATTGGCAGGCGCGTGGCATCGACCTGTCGAATCTCCTGCGCGCACCCGATGTGCCCGAAGGAACGCCGCTGCGGCGCGTCGAGTCGCAGGTCTCGCCGCTCGCAGACGCCCTCGACTGGAGGCTGATCGAGGCCGCCGAGGCGGCGCTCACCCGCGGTGAGCCGGTGAGCGGCGCCTTCGACGTGCGCAACGTCAACCGGACCGTCGGAGGGCTCCTCTCGAATCGCTTGACGAAGCGGCACGGCCGTGCCGGACTGCCATCCGCGACGATCCGCTTCCAGCTGCACGGGTCGGCAGGACAGTCCTTCGGTGCGTGGCTTGCCCCCGGCATCGACCTGACGCTGATCGGCGAGGCGAACGACTACGCCGGGAAGGGGCTCTCCGGCGGCACGATCGTCATCCGTCCACCGCTCGACGCGTCGTTCCGGGCCGAGGAGAACGTGATCGTCGGCAATACCGTCCTCTACGGCGCGACCGCCGGGCGCGCGTTCTTCCGCGGGATCGCCGGAGAGCGATTCGCCGTTCGGAACTCCGGCGCCTACGCCGTTGTCGAAGGCGTCGGCGATCACGGCTGCGAGTACATGACCGGCGGGCGAGTGGTCGTGCTCGGCCCGACGGGCAGGAACTTCGCCGCGGGGATGAGCGGCGGGATCGTCTACGTCCTCGACGAGGACGGCGCCTTCGCCGGGCGTTGCAACATGCAGCTCGTCGGCCTGGAGGCGCTCGACGCCGACGACGAGCGGATCGTCATCGGGCTGCTCACCGAGCACGCCGAGCGCACCGGCTCGCCAGTCGCGGCTCGCATCTCTGCCGACTGGAACGCAGCGCGCTTCGTGAAGGTGATCCCGCACGACTACAAGCGAGCGCTGGCCGAGCTTGGCGACGAGGTCCGGTACCAGGATCATCCCGTCTCGGGCGGCGGCGCCGGCTTCCTCACCAAGGAATCCGAGGAAGCCGCCTGATGGGAAAGAGCTGATGGGAAAGATCGGCGCATTTATGAACCTTCATCGGAGCGAGGCGCCTGAGCGCCCGCCGGCCGAGCGGATCGGGGACGTGCGCGAGTTCGTCGGCACGTTGCCGCTCGCCGAGCTGCGGGCGCAGGCGTCGCGCTGCATGGAGTGCGGCGTCCCGTTCTGCCACGGTGGCTGTCCGCTCGGCAACCTCATCCCCGACTGGAACGACCTCGTCTACCGGGACCGGTGGGAGGAGGCGAGCCTGGAGCTGCATCGCACGAACAACTTTCCCGAGTTCACGGGCCGGCTCTGCCCGGCTCCCTGCGAGGCCGCCTGCGTGCTCGAGATCAACGAAGGCGATGCGGTCTCGATCAAGCAGATCGAGCTCGCGATCGTGAACCGTGCATGGGACGAGGGCTGGATCGTCCCCCTGCGCGCGGCCATCTCGACCGGACGCCGCGTGGCCGTGGTCGGGTCAGGGCCGGCCGGGCTTGCCTGCGCGCAGCAGCTCGCGCGCGCGGGCGAAGCGGTGACGCTGTACGAGCGCGACGAGGCGGCGGGCGGACTGATCCGCTTCGGTGTCCCCGAGTTCAAGATCGAGAAGCGACTCGTCGAGCGCCGCGTCGAGCAGCTCGTCGCGGAAGGTGTCGAGTTCCGGTTCGGGGTGGACGTCGGGGCCGACGTCGACGTCGAGGAGTTACGCGCGTGCTACGACGCCGTGGTCCTCGCGGTCGGGTCACGCGTCCCGCGCGACCTGCCCGTGCCCGGCCGGGAGCTGGGCGGGGTGCACTTCGCGATGGAGTACCTCGCCGAACGCGCCCGGGTGATCGCCGGCACCGTGCCCGCCACCATCTCGGCAGCGGGGAAGCATGTCGTCGTGATCGGGGGCGGTGACACGGGCGCCGACTGCGTCGGGCATGCCCACCGCGAAAGGGCGGCGTCGGTCACCCAGATCGAGCTGCTCGGCGAGCCGCCGCTGACCCGACCCGACGAGCTCACACCGTGGCCGCGTTGGCCGATGAAGCTGCGCACCTCCTACGCGCTGAAAGAGGGCGGCGAGCGCGACTTCTCGATCTCGACGACGCGGTTCGACGGGGGAGAATCGGTCGAGCGGATCGTGTGGCAGCGCAACCTTGGCGTGCCGCCGTTCGACCTCGTTCCCGGCACCGAGGAGTCGCGCCCGGCTGAGCTCGTGCTGCTCGCGATGGGCTTTCTGGGGCCCGAGGCATCGCTGCTCGAGCAGCTCGGTGTCGAGCGTGACGCTCGCGGCAACGTCGCAGCGACGAGCTTCGCCACCTCGCAACCAGGTGTCTTTGCGGCCGGCGACGCGCGTCGCGGCCAGTCGCTGATCGTTTGGGCGATCGACGAGGGCCGGCGCGCCGCCGAGGCGGTGCGGCACTGGCTCGACTCGCGCGACGCCCCCGCAGCCGAGACCGCTTTCGTTTCGATAGCTACGGGCCGGACCACGGAGTAGACTGCGCTCCGATGAAGAGAACAATGAACGAGACACACGGCTTGAACTGTGCCGTCGCCGCGACCGCGGAGATCATCGCCACGAAATGGACGCCACTGATCGTCCACGACCTCTCCGAGGGCGCTCGGCGCTTCATGCAACTCGAGCACGCTTGCCCGGGCATCAGCCCGAGGACGCTGTCGGAGCGGCTCGACATGCTCGAGCGGCAGGGCATCGTCATCCGGCGCAGCTACCCGGAGTCCCCGCCACGGGTCGAGTACGAGCTGACCGAGAAGGGCCGTGCTCTCCTGCCGATCATCAAGGAGATGCGCCGCTTCGGCCGTTCCTGGATGGTTCCCGAGCCGGCGAAGCGCCGCAGTCCCGCGGCCGCTCGCCGTTGACAGATCGGCTCGCGCGTCGGCTATTGCTTCAAGTTCTGAAGCTTGACAAGGTCACAACCTCCATGCACACTGCCTGGAGGATGATTCGTTCCGCCCGGAGCATGCAGACGTCGACGCCGCTTGCGGCACCCTCTGCGCTCGGGCTCGTTCTCCTTCTTACGATCATCCTGATTCTCCCCCTCTAGGGGGAGATTGCACTCACGCGGCCGTTCGACGCCGCACACGCCGACGTCAAACGGAAGTAGTGCGCCCGCACTTCCGCGGGCTCGAGACGAGGAGCGAAAAGAGTGCGCAGGATCAAGATCTTCGATACGACTTTGAGAGACGGCGAGCAGTCGCCGGGCATCGCTTTGCGGCCGAGTGAGAAGGTCGAGATCGCGCTTGCCCTCGAGCGGTTGGGCGTCGATGTGATCGAGGCGGGGTTCGCCGCTGCCTCCCCGGGTGACTTCGCCGGCGTGGCCGCCGTCTCGGATGCCGTCACGAACGCCACGGTCGCGTCGCTGGCGCGGACGACCTCCGAAGACATCGACGCCGCGGTGTCGGCGCTCGCAAGTGCGCGTCACGGACGGGTGCATGTCTTCATCGCGACGAGCGCCCTGCACATGGAGCGCAAGCTCGGCCTTACGCCCGACGAGGTGCTCGAGCGGGTCCGCTGGTCGGTGGCCTACGCCGCGGAACGGGCGGCCGAAGTCGAGTTCTCGGCCGAAGACGCCACGCGCTCCGACCGGGCGTTCCTCGCCGAGGTGTGCCGCGCCGCTGTTGCAGGAGGCGCGACGATCGTGAATCTCCCCGACACCGTCGGTTACAGCTCGCCGGGTGACTATGCCCGCCTGTTCGTCGAGATGGTCGAACTGTGCCCCGAGCTGGCCGAAATCGAGCTCTCAGTTCACTGCCACAACGACCTCGGTCTCGCCGTTGCGAACTCGCTTGCCGGAGTCGAGGCAGGCGCGACGCAGATCGAGTGCACGGTCAACGGGATCGGCGAGCGTGCGGGCAACGCGTCACTCGAGGAGGTCGCAATGGCGCTGCGTGTGCGCTCGGACGTCTTCGGCGCCGAGACCGCGATCGACCCCGGCGAGATCCGCGCCGCGTCCTCGCTCGTCAGCAAGCTGACCCAGTACCCGGTCGGGCCGAACAAGCCGATCGTCGGCGCGAATGCCTTCGCGCACGAAGCCGGGATCCATCAGGACGGCATGCTGAAGGACGCCGGGACGTACCAGATCATGGATCCTCGCGACCTCGGCACGGCCACGACGCTGCCCCTCGGCAAGCACTCGGGGCGGCATGCGTTCGCGCTTGCGTGCGTCGAGGCGGGCCGTCCGCTCGAGCGCGACCAGCTCGATTCGGCGTTCAGGCGGTTCAAGAGGCTCGCCGATCTCGGCGCGCCCGTTTCCCTCGATGCGGTGTTCCAGGAGGTTCATGCATGACTGTCAAGACTGTTGCCTGTCTCGCCGGGGACGGTGTGGGGCCCGAGCTGATGGCAGCCGCCACGCGGGCGCTCGAGAGCGTCACCCGGTTGCACGCATTCGAGCTGGACGACGTCCATCTCCCGTTCGCGGGCGAGGGCGTCACCCGCTCCGGCCATCCGCTGCCGCCCGAGACCCGCGCCGGGTATCGCCGCGCCGACGCAATTCTCGTCGCTTCGCCCGAGGAGCCCGCGTTCGAAGGCGTCAAGGCCGACCTGGCGCTCGCGTGGCGGGTCGCGCGCGTCCACGTGCGCCCGGCCGGCGATGTCGTCGTCGCCGGGCCGATGGGCGACTGGGCGAACGGGATCGCGCTCAGCCGTGCGTTCTCGTGCGCGGCGTCACGACGTGGACGCATCGTCGTGGTGGGCGACACGGCGGACTGGCGTGCAGCCGTCGAGCATGAGCGTCTGCGCTGGGACGGTCTCGACGTCGAGGAGGTCTCGCTCGGCGCCGCGCTCGTCCGCTTGCGGGAGCATCCCGAAAGCCTCGACGTCGTCGTCACCGAGGCGCATCTCGTCTCCGCCGTCTCCGACGCCGCCGCCGCCTTCGCCGGTTCGGGTGCATCGGTTGCGCACGCCTGGCTGCCCGACGACGGCCCGGGAGTGTTCGCACCCGGCTGCTCCGAGCCGTCGGAGCATGCGGGCTTCGGCGTCGTGGATCCGATGGGCATGCTGCTGACCGCCTCGCTGATGCTTGCCGAGGGACTGAAGCGGCGGGCTGCGTCGAGAACCCTCGAGCGCGCTGTCGACCAGGTGGCCGGGTCGCCACGCTCGGTCGCACACGACACGCGGTCGTTCACCGACGCTGTGATCGACCTGCTGCCGCAGTCGCGCACCGACGTCGAGCACTACGACGAGGTGTGGCGTTGAGCGACGGCACGCAGGGGCAGGGAAGCCAGAGGCGCGGCACTCGGATGCTCGGCTCCGACGCGATCCTGCGCTGCCTCGAGCTCGAGGGAGTCGAGGTCGTCTTCGGCATCCCTGGCGGCGCGATCCTGCCGACGTACGACGCGATCGCGCGCGGGACGACCGTGCGTCATGTGCTCGCGCGCCACGAGCAAGGCGCCGGTCACATGGCCGAGGGTTATGCGCGCGCCTCGGGCAAGGTCGGCGTCGCCATCGCAACCTCGGGGCCCGGCGCGACGAACCTCGTCACGCCGATCGCCGACGCCTGGATGGACTCGACGCCGCTCGTGTGCATCACGGGACAGGTGCGAGCGTCGCTCATCGGCACCGACGCGTTCCAGGAGATCGACGCCACCGGCATCACGATGCCGATCGTCAAGCACTCGTGGCTCGTCCAGGACGTCGAGGAGCTGCCGGCCGCGATCAAGGCCGCCTTCCACGTGGCGCAGACCGGCCGGAAGGGCCCGGTGCTCGTCGACGTCGCGAAGGACGTCCAGGAGGCCGAATTCGATTTCGTCTATCCAGATCATGTTGATCTGCCCGGGTGGAAGCCACCGCACAAGGTGCACCCCAGGCAGCTGCGGGAAGCTGCGCGGGCAATCGCCGTGGCGCAGCGGCCGATCGTCTATGCCGGCGGCGGCGTTCTGAACGCCGACGCCTGCGACGAGTTGCTCGAACTCGTGGACTCGGCGCAGCTTCCCGCAGTCGTCACCTTGATGGGCAAAGGCTGCCTACCGGACTCGCACCGGTTGAACTACGGCTCGCCTGGCATGCACGGCTCCAAGTTCGCGAACTGGGCACTGAACAAGGCCGATCTCGTGATCGCGATCGGCGCGCGCTTCGACGATCGCGTCACGGGCAAGGTGTCCGCGTTCGCGCCGGGCGCGAAGGTGATCCACTTCGACATCGATGCGGCCGAGGTCGGGAAGATCCGTCATGCGGAGATCCCCGTTGTCGGCCCGCTCAAGCTCGCGCTGGCGCAGCTCGCCGGGGAGGTGAGCGCCGTTGCCGCAGACGGCGCTCCCGATCGTTCGGTGTGGCTGCGTCAGCTCGAGGACTGGCGTGAGCAGTTCCCGTTCCGCTACGAGAAAGGGGCAGGAGCGATCAAGCCGCAGGCAGTGATCGAGGCGCTGCGTGACCTCGCCGCGGACCGCGAGGAGGACGTCGTCTGGACGACCGGGGTCGGCCAGCATCAGATGTGGGCGATGCAGTACATCCAGTGCGACAAGCCCCGTACGTTCATCACCTCCGGCGGGCTCGGGACGATGGGCTACGGGATCCCTGCCGCGATCGGGGCCAAGGCCGCGCGACCGGACGCGACCGTCGTCTGCATCGACGGCGACGGCTGCTTCCAGATGACCTGCCAGGAGCTTGCAACCGCGGCGCTCGAACGGCTTCCGATCGTCGCCGTGATCATCAACAACGGCTGGCTCGGGATGGTGCGACAGTGGCAGGAGATGTTCTACGACGAGCGGTTCGCACAGACCCACCTCACGCATGCCGTTCCCAACTACGCGCAGCTTGCGGAGGCGTACGGCTGCGCCGGCTTCACCGTCGAGTCCGAGGACGAGCTGGAGGCGGCATTGACGGCCGCCTTCGCCTGCGGGCGGAGTGCGGTCGTCGATGTGCGGTGTGATGCGGCGGAGAAGTGCTTCCCGATGATCCCAGCCGGCGCCGCCGCGGTCGACGTGATCGAGGCGCCCGGCGGCGAGGTGATGTCGGTATGAGCAGCCACACCATTTCCGTTCGACTCGAGAACCGTCCGGGCGCCTTGGCGCGGGTGTCGCAGCTCTTCTCGCGCCGCGGGTACAACATCCAGAGCCTGGCCGTCGGGCCGACCGAGCGGCCCGACATCTCGCGGTTGACGCTGCGGGTCGACTGCAGTGAGCACTCGCTCGAGCAGATCGAGAAGCAGATGCACAAGCTCGTCAACGTGCTTCGCGTGACGGAGCTGCGGCCGGACGAATCGATCGAGCGTGAGCTCGCACTGATCACCGTCGCGGTCGCCGCCGACAAGCGTGCGGAGCTCGTTGCCCTCAGCCAGGTCGCCGGAGCGCGAGTCGCCGACATCGGACGTGACGCGATCACGTTCGAGCTTGTCGGCCGCCCCGATCAGCTCGAGGCGTTCGAGGAACTGGTTCGTCCCTACGGCGTGCGCGAGCTCGTGCGCACGGGCCGCGTCGGGCTTCGCCGTCCGAGTGCTGCAGGCCGTAGCGCAACTCCATCTGTTCAAGTCTGACAAGCGAAAGGACGCAAAGAACATGGCCGAGATCATCAAGGCGGGTGACGTCGAGCTTTTGAACGGGAAGGTCGCGGTCCTCGGATACGGGAGTCAGGGGCACGCGCACGCGCTGAACCTGCGCGACTCCGGAGTCGAAGTCGAGGTGGGCCTGAAGGCGGACAGCCGCTCGCGCGCCGCCGCCGAGGAGGCGGGACTGACGGTGCGCTCGGTGGCCGACGCGGTGCGCGACGCGCAGCTCGTCGCGTTCCTCGTGCCCGACGGCGCTCAACCGGACCTCTACGAGTCAGAGGTGGCGCCGAACCTCGCTCCCGGCGCCGCGCTGCTCTTTGCGCACGGCTTCAACGTCCACTACGGCCGCATCGCGCCGCCTGCCGGTCACGATGTGATCATGGTCGCACCGAAGGGGCCTGGGCACATCGTCCGCCGGTTCTACGAAGAGGGCTACGGCACGCCGGCCGTCGTCGCCGTCGCCCAGGACGCGAGCGGTCAGGCGCGCGACCTCGCGCTCGCCTACGGCGCCGCGCTCGGCGCCGCGCGCGCGGGCATGGTCGAGACCACCTTCCAGGAGGAGACCGAAACCGATCTCTTCGGCGAGCAGGCAGTGCTCTGCGGCGGAGTCACCCAGCTCATCCAGCTCAGCTTCGAGACGCTCGTCGAGGCGGGCTACCAGCCCGAGGTCGCCTACTATGAGTGCCTGCACGAGTTGAAGCTGATCACCGACCTGATCTTCGAGGGGGGGATCGAGCGGATGCACTATTCGATCTCCGACACTGCCGAGTACGGCTCCCACGCCGTCGGCCCGAAGGTGGTCGACGAGCACGTACGCGAAAACATGCGCAAGGTCCTCGGCTCGATCCAGGACGGGACGTTCGCGCGTGAGTGGGTGGCGGAGATGGACCGCGGGCAGCCGGTGCTCGACGACTACCGCGCCAAGCTCGCAGCGACGCAGATCGAGCAGGTCGGCGCTCGACTTCGGGCGCTGAACGTGCGTGAAGAAGCCGCGGAGGTCCATGGCGTCGGTTGACGTACCGGTTGCGCTGCTCGGCTATGGCACCGTCGGGTCGGCGGTCAACCGGTTACTCACCGAATCGGCGGACGACATCGAACGCGCCACCGGTCACCGCCTGCGGGTGGTCAAGGCCCTCGTGCGCGACGTCGGAAAGGAGCGTGATTACCCACCAGCGTTGAACAACACGGGTGGCGTGCTTACGACCGACTTTCGTGAGATCGCCGACGACCCGTCGATCGCGGTCGTCGCCGAGGTGATGGGGGGTGTCGACCCCGCGGGTGGCTACGTGCTCGATCTCCTTCGCGGGGGCAAGCACGTCGTCTCCGCGAACAAGCAGCTGATCGCACGGCGCGGCGCCGAGTTGTTCGCCGGCGCGTCATCCGGTGGCGTGCAGCTGCGTTTCGAGGCAAGCGTCTGCGCCGCGATCCCGGTGATCAAGGTGCTGCGCGAGGCGCTCGTCGTCTCGAACGTCCACCGCGTGCTCGGGATCGTCAACGGCACGACGAACTTCGTGCTCACCGAGATGGAGGCGGGCAAGACCTACGGGGAAGCCCTTGCGGACGCTCAGCAGCGCGGTTACGCCGAGGCCGACCCGACCGACGACGTCTCGGGCGCCGACGCGGCAGCGAAGATGGCGATCCTCGCGACCGTCGCGTTCAACTCGCGGGTCGACCTCGAGGACGTCGACTACCTCGGCATCACCGAGGTCGACTCCGCCGACGTCGCCGCGGCCCGCGACCTCGACATGGTGATCCGGCTCGTCGGAGCGGCGCGACTCGTGAACGGGAGCTTCGACGTTCGCGTCCAGCCCGCCCTCGTCGACCGGCAGCACCCCCTCGCGAAGGTGAACGGCGCATTCAACGCCGTCATGCTCCAGGGAGACGCGATCCGAGAGATTACGCTCCAGGGGCCGGGCGCCGGCGGCATCGAGACCGCCTCGGCGGTGATCGCCGACATGGTGAGCGTGATCGGGACGATGGGAACGGGCTTTCTGCAGAACGACGCGGCCTGGCGGGAGCTGCCCAAGCTGCCCGCCGGCGACAGCACCTCCCCGTTCTATTTCCGCCTGCTGGTGCAGGACCGGCCGGGCGCGCTCGCGCGAGTCGCCGACGAGCTCGCGCAGCGAGACGTCTCGATCGCGCGCCTGCTGCAACGGCCGAACGGGAACGGCGCCTCCCTGCACGTCGTCACGCATGAGGGTCGCGCGGGGGCACTCGACGATGCGCTCCAGGCGCTCGGGGACCTACCCGAGGTGCACCGGCGCTCGCGGCCTCTGCCTGTGATCTCGGACCGTGGCGTTGCGGAGCTCGGATGGGCCTGACCTCCACGGCCGCCTCTGTCTCGCTCGGTGAAGGGTCGACACCGCTCGTTGCCGCGCCGCGGCTGTCGGCGCAAACGGGCTGGAACCTGCACCTGAAATGTGAAGGCGCGAATCCGACGGGCAGCTTCAAGGATCGCGGGATGGTCGTGGCGGTCGGTCGCGCAGCCGCGTCCGGCGCTCGCGCAGTCGTCTGCGCTTCGACCGGCAACACCGCCGCCTCCGCGGCTGCCTACGCCGCGCGCGCGGGCCTGGCCGCCGTTGTCTTGACGCCCGCGGGGGCGACCGCGACTGCCAAGCGTGCCCAGGCCGTGGCAGCGGGTGCGCAACTGCTCGAGGTCCGAGGCTCCTTCGACGATGCCTTGCGCCTCTGCCGCGAGCTGGGCGAGCGGCCCGGCTATGTGCTGGTCAACTCGCTCAACGCCGATCGGATCGAAGGACAGAAGACTGTCGTCTTCGAGTTGCTCGAGCAGCTCGGAGCGGTGCCGGAGGTCGTCGCGCTTCCGTTCGGAGGCGGCGGAAACGTCAGTGCAGTCGCCGCGGGGCTCGCCGAAGCAGGCGTCACGTGCCGGATCGTGGTCGGGCAGGCGGCCGAGCGCGCGAGCACCTGGGCATCAGCGATTCGGATCGCCGAGCCCGCGCACGCGGCTCACGTCGCCGAGCTGGTCGCCTCCGGTCGCGTCGAGGTGGTGACGCTTTCCGAGGACGAGATCCGGAGCGCGTGGCAGAAAGTCGCCGCCGAGGAAGGCGTCTTCTGCGAGCCGGCATCGGCCGCAGGGCTTGCGGCGCTCCTGCAGCTCGGCGCCGGGACCGGTGAGACGGCGGTCTGCATTCTCACGGGGCACGGGCTGAAGGACACCGAGTCGCTCGAGGCGTCCATGGTGGCGACCTCCGTCGAGGCGAGCCTCGACGCCGTGCTTGCGGTGTTGCAGTGACCGCCGCCGCGACGACCGTGCGGGTGATCGCGCCCGCTTCGACGGCAAACCTCGGCCCGGCCTTCGACTCGGCCGCCGCCGCACTCGACCTCTGGAACGAGCTCGTCGTAGATGACGCACCGAACGGGCCGGTCGTCGCGGTAGAGGGCGAGGGAGCCGCCGAACTGTCCCGCGATGCGAGCCACCTCGCACTGCGTGCGTTCGCGCTTTTCGCTCCGGTCGAGCGCCACCACTTCAGCTTCGTCAATCGCATCCCGCTCGAGCGCGGGCTCGGGTCGAGCGCCGCGGCGATTGCGCTCGGCCTCGTCGCCGGGAGCGCGGTTGCCGGTGCCGACGTCACGCCCGAGGAGCTCCTGTCGCTCGGCCTCCAGCTCGAAGGTCACACCGACAACCTGGCGGCGGCATTGTTCGGAGGCGTCTGCGTCTCATGGCGCTCGAACGGCCGTGCGCAGGCTGCGCGGATCGCCTCGGACCTCCCGCTCGCGTCCATTGTCGCGGTCCCGGCCGCCCGGACGAACACCGGGCAGTCGCGGAACGGACTGCCTGCGACCGTGTCCCACGAGGATGCGGCCGCAAATGCCGGTTTCGCGGCAATGCTCGGTGCGGCGATCGCCTCCGGCGACGCGGGTCTGCTGCGCGCCGCCTTTCACGACCGTTTGCACGAGCAGTACCGCATCGACGCGACACCTCTCTTGCGCGCGCTGAAGACGAGCGCGCCCGATGGCACGGCCGGCGTCACTCTCTCGGGCTCGGGTCCATCGGTGGTCGTCTGGGCTGCGCCCGAGCTTGCCGACGGGGTCGCCGCCGCGCTCGAGAGTTCTCTCCCCGACGACACCAGGGTGCTCCGACTTCGAGTGGCCCAGGAAGGAGCCATGATCGCATGAGCCCTTACGGCAGCACCCATCCGGCCAAGCGAAACAGCGCCTCGCTGACCGACGGCGTCGACCGCGCGCCCGCGCGCGCGATGCTGAAAGGCGCCGGGTTCACCGACGCCGATCTCGCGAAGCCACTGATCGGCGTCGCGACCACGTGGATCGAGACGATGCCGTGCAACCTGAACCACCGGCTGCTCGCCGGCTACGTGAAGCAGGGCATCCGCAACGCGGGAGGCACGCCGCTCGAGTTCAACACGATCGCGATCTCCGACGGCGTGACGATGGGCGCCGCGGGGATGCGCGCATCGCTCGTCTCGCGCGAAGTGATCGCCGACTCGATCGAGCTCGTGACGCGCGGCCACCACTTCGACGGGCTCGTTTGCATCGTCGGGTGCGACAAGACCATCCCGGCCGCGGTGATGGCGCTTGCCCGTCTCGACATTCCGGGCCTCGTCTTCTACGGCGGCTCGATCGCGGCCGGGCGCTATCGCGGCCAGGACGTGACGATCCAGGATGTCTTCGAGGCCGTCGGCGCGCATGCGGCAGGCCGGATCAGCGAGCGCGAGGTGCACGCACTGGAAAGCGTTGCTTGCCCCGGTGCCGGCGCGTGTGGCGGGCACTTCACCGCGAACACCATGGCCACGGCCCTCGACTTTCTCGGCGTGAGCGCGCCGGGCCTGAACGAGGTTCCGGCGACGCATCCGGGGAAGCCCCAGGCCGCGGTTGCCGCGGGCGAGCTCGCGATGAAGCTCGTCATCGACGACACGCGGCCCTCGCACGTGCTGACCCGCGACGCGTTCGAGAACGCAATCACGGCGATCGCCGCGACCGGCGGCTCGACCAACGGCGTGCTGCATCTGCTCGCAATCGCCGCCGAGGTCGGGATCGAGCTCGAGATCGACGACTTCGACACGATCTCCGCACGGACCCCGATCGTCGCCGACATCAAGCCTGGCGGACGCTACGTCGCGACCGACCTGTTCAGGGCGGGAGGTGTGGCGCTCGTCGCGCGTGAGCTCGTGCGCGGCGGGCTGGTGCACGAAGAGGTGACCGGGGTCGACGGTCGCACCTTGCGCCAAGTAGCGGACGGTGCGTTCGAGCGTGCAGGCCAGGACGTCGTCGTCTCCTGGGACAATCCACTCAAGGCGACGGGGGGACTCGCGATTCTGCGCGGGAACCTCGCGCCCGAGGGCTGTGTGGTGAAGCTCGCCGGGCACGAGCGTGTCCATCATCGCGGGCCGGCGAGAGTCTTCGACTCCGAGGAGGCCTGCTTCGCCGCCGTGAAGGCGCGGGCGATCACGCCGGGCGACGTCATCGTCATCCGTTACGAAGGCCCCGCCGGCGGCCCCGGCATGCGGGAGATGTTGCACGTGACCGCCTCACTCGTCGGCGAAGGCCTCGGTGACGAGGTGGCGCTGATCACCGACGGTCGCTTCTCCGGCGCGACGCACGGGCTGATGGTCGGGCATGTCGCGCCCGAGGCGTTCCGAGGCGGGCCGATCGCGCTCGTGCGCGACGGCGACTCGATCGTCGTCGACGTCGAGAACCGCCAGCTCGTGCTCGAGGTCGCGGACGACGAGCTCGACCGCCGCGCGGCGGCCTGGACGCAGCCGGAGCCGCTCTACACGACGGGTGTCTTCGCGAAGTACGCCGCGAGCGTCGGCTCGGCCTCCGAAGGAGCGACGACGCGCCCATGACCTGGCTCGCGTGGGGGTCAGCGGTCGAGCAGCTTCTTGATCGCGCGGGTCGCCTGGCCGATTCGCTGCTCGTTCTCGACGAGGGCGAAGCGAATGTGGCCGTCGCCCCCGTCTCCGAACCCGATGCCGGGACTGACCGCGACGCCGGCCTCGCCCGCAAGCCGCAGCGCGACCTCGAGGGAGCCGAGCCCCCGCAGCTGCTCGGGAATCGGCGCCCACACGAACATCGTCCCGAGCGGCGGTTCGACCGGCCAGCCCGCTCGCGCGAGGCCGCCGCAGAGTGCGTCGCGTCGCCGGCGATAGGTCGCACAGACCTCGACGGGGTAGTCGCTCGCCTGGCGGAGCGCAACTGTGGCCGCGATCTGGATCGGCTGGAAGGTCCCGTAGTCGAGGTAGGACTTGAGCTTTGCGAGCGCGGCAATCACCTCTGCGCAGCCGACCACGAAGCCCACACGCCAGCCGGCCATCGAAAACGACTTGGTGAGGCTGTAGAGCTCGACCGCGCATTCGTCGGCTCCGGCGGCGGCGAGCACCGACGGTGGCCGGTGGCCGTCGAACGCCACGTCGGCGTAGGCGAAGTCGTGGACGAGTATGAACTCATGCTCGCGTGCCAGGTCGACGAGGGTCTGCATGTCGGCCGCCGTCGCGACGGCGGTGGTCGGGTTGTGCGGCCACGAGACGATCACCGCTCGAGGCCGGGAGGCATGCACGGCGTCGGCGATCGCCTGCACCCCACCTGTCGCAGGTGGCGTCACGACGGTGGCGCCGGCGAGACGGGGCGCGACTCGGTGAATCGGGTAGGCCGGCGTCGGGACGACGACCGTGTCGCCGGGAGCGGCCAGCACCCACAACAGGTGCGCCAGGCCCTCCTTGGCGCCGATCGTGCTCAGCACCTGCGTCTCGGGATCGAGCGTGACCCCGAAGCTCCGTTCGTAGTGCTCGGAAACGGCGTGGCGCAACTGCACGATCCCACGGCTCGCCGAGTAGCGGTGGTTCGCGGGTTTCAGCGCTGCCTCCCGCAGCTTCTCGACGGCGATCTCGGGCGACGGGATATCCGGATTGCCGAAGCCCAGATCGACGATGTCGCGCCCGGAGCGCCGCAGATCGCGCTTGAGCTGGTCGACGGTTGCGAAGACGTAGGGCGGCAGATCGTCGATCCGATAAAACTTCATTTCGGAAAGTATTGTAGGAGGGCTGATGGCTGTTGACACATTGAGATGCCGCGTCTGTGAGTCGGAGTATCCCGCGATCGCGAGCGGGATCTGTCTCCGCTGCTTCGGCCCCCTCGAACCGGTGTACGAGTGGGCGGCCGTGGCAAAGTCGGTGAGCCGCGAGCAGATCGCGGCCGGGCCGCGCTCGCTCTGGCGGTACGAGGCACTCCTGCCGACCTCCGCTCCCGCCGACGCAGCAGGCGGGCCGGGCTGGACGCCGCTCGTGAGCGCTCCGCGCCTCGCGAGCGCGCTCGGGATCGGCGAGCTCTTTCTGAAGCTCGACCACACCAACCCGACTCATTCGTTCAAGGATCGAGTCGTCGCCGTCGCGGCCGCCAAGGCTGCGGAGCTCGGGATCGACACGCTGGCGTGCGCTTCCACAGGCAACCTCGGCAATGCGGTCGCCGCACGAGCCGCCGCGAGTGGCATGCGGTCGGTCGTGCTCTACCCCGAGACAGTCGAGCCGGAGAAGCTGCTGGCGACGGCCGTGTATGGCGGTGAGATGTACGCCGTGCGCGGGAACTACGACGACTGCTCGCGGCTCGTCGTCGAGCTGGCGGGCGAGCTCGACTGGGCGTTCGTGAACGTGAACCTGCGGGCGTATTACGCGGAGGGCTCGAAGACGCTCGCGTTCGAGATCAGCGAGCAGCTGGGTTGGACGGCGCCGGATGCGGTGGTGGCGCCGGTCGCATCCGGGTCGCTCTTCACGAAGCTCTGGCAGGGCTTCGAGCAATTCACGCGCCTGGGGCTCGTCGAAGGGGCCAGTCCTCGTCTCTACGGAGGCCAGGCCGAGGGGTGCGCGCCGGTCGCGCATGCGTTCGAGGAGGGCCGGCCCGTCTCCCCGGTCCGTCCCGCGACGATCGCGCATTCGCTCGCGATCGGCGCGCCTGCCGACGGCGATCTGGCGATCGCCACCGCGCGTACATCGGGTGGAGCGCTCTACGCCGTCCCGGAGGACGACATCGGCGCGAACATGTCCCTGCTCGCGGAGACTTCCGGTGTCTTTGGCGAGACGGCCGCCGGCGTCACGATCGGGGCGCTCCGGGCCGCAGTAGCCTCCGGCGCTATCGGCGAGGACGACCGCGTCGTCGCGATCGTGACCGGTTCCGGGTTGAAGACGCCGCAGGCAGTCGACACACGCGAGGGCATCCACATCGACGCTGACGTCGATCTGCTGCTCGCCGGCCTCGGGGTAAGCGCATGACCGCCCCCGTCGATCCGGTCGTCGCGGCGTTCCGCGAGGACATCACAGCCCTCGACGTCGGGCTGATCGAGACGCTCAACACCCGGGTCGAGAAGGTGCAGGCGCTGCGTCGTTACAAGGAGGAGCACGGCATCGCGTTCCTCGACCCGGGCCGGGAAGCCTGGCTGACCGAGCATCTCCAGGAGGCCAACCGTGGACCGCTTTCGCCCGCGGCCGTCGCCGAGGTGTGCGAGTTCGTGCTCGCCCTCGTCAAGCGGGAGCTCGCGGATGGCTGAGCTGATCGCCTGTCTGCCGGGCGACGGCATCGGCCCGGAGGTGCTCGACCAGGGTGTGCGCGTGCTCGAGAGCTTGCCGCTCGACCTCGAGATCGTGCGCCTTCCGTTCGGTGGGTCCGCAATCGACGATCTGGGGGATCCCCTGCCCGCGGAGACACTCGCCTCGTGCCGGGCCGCCCGGGCGGTCCTGCTCGGCGCGGTCGGCGGCCCGAAGTGGGACGGCGGTGCGATCCGGCCCGAGCAGGGTCTGATCGGCTTGCGTAAGGCACTCGACGTGTACGCGAACCTGCGTCCGGCGCGTCTCGGCGACGTCGACATGATGATCGTCCGCGAGCTTGTCGGCGGCCTCTACTACGGCGCGCGTGGCGTCCGCGAGGACGGAACCGTCTTCGACACGTGCGAATATCATCCGTCGCAGATCGAACGAGTGGCGCGGCGGGCGTTCGCGATCGCCGGCAGCCGTCGTGGTTCGCTCGTCTCCGTCGACAAGGCCAACGTGCTCGACACCTCGCGGCTCTGGCGTCGCGTCGTCAGTGAGCTGGCGCACGAGTTTCCCGCTGTCGAGTTGCGGCACGCGCTCGCCGACAGCTTCGCGATGGAGATCGTGAACACGCCCGAGCGCATCGATGTCGTGGTCACCGAGAACACGTTCGGCGACATCCTCTCCGACGTCGCGGCCGCCGTGACGGGCGGCCTCGGCTTCGCCGCCTCGGCGAGCCTCGGCGACGAAGGGCCGGGGATCTTCGAGCCGGTGCACGGCTCCGCACCCGACATTGCCGGCACCGGATCGGCGAACCCGGCTGCGATGCTGCGCTCGGTCGCGCTGCTCCTCGATCACGGCCTGGCGCGGCCCGACCTCGCGAACGCTCTCGATGAGGCGGTCGACACGGCACTCGTCTCGCGGCCGACCCGCGATGCGGGCGGCGACGCTTCCACCACGGACTTCGGCGACGCAGTGCTCGCATTGCTCGAGCGCACGCTCTCGGCCAAGGAGACGGAGAGGTTGGTCCGGTGACGGTCACGGTCGGCTATCCCGGCCCACCGGGCAGTCACAGCGACGCCGCGGCTGCGGTGCTCGTACCCGACGCGGCCGACACGATCGGGCTTCCGAGTTTCTCGGCGGTGATCAGCGCCGCCACTGCGGCGGAGGTGAGCATGGGCGTGCTCCCCATCGAGAGCTCGCTCGTCGGGCCGATCGCCGAGACGCACGATCTCCTCTACGGGTCGGCGCTTTCGATCGTGCGCGAGGCCACCCTTCCGATCCGCCATTGCGTGGTCGGCATCCGGGGCGCGAGTGTCGATCGCGCGACCACCTACTGGTCGCACCCGGCCGCCTTCGACCAGTGCCGCGACCTGCTCGGCGCGCGAGATGTGCGCTGCGTGCCCACCGCAACGACGGCGGATGCCGCACGCACCGTGTCGGACACGGGCGATCCGAGGCAGGTTGCGATCGCGAGTCACGAGGCGGCGATCGCGTACGGGCTCGAGGTGCTCGCCGAGGATGTCGGGGACAGGCCGGGTGCCTTCACCCGCTTCGTCGCCCTCGCTCCGTACACGCAGCTCGGCAGTGGCGACGGGTGGCGCACTGCGCTCTCGTTCGTCACCGACCATCAGCCGGGCGCGCTCTTTCGCGCGCTCGGGCCACTCGCTCGTAATGATGTGAATCTCGTGCAGCTCGTCTCGCGCCCATTGCCCAACTCGCCTTGGCGGTACCGGTTCGATGTCGTTCTCGACGGCCATGTGTTCGACCCGGCCGTCAGGCCGGCGCTCATCGAGCTTCGCGCCCTCACTCGCGAGTTGCGCCTGTTCGGCTCGTACGCCGCCGAGGTGGCGCGGTGAGCGGTTCGACCCTGTTCCGCAAGATCTGGGACGCCCACGTGGTCGAGGCGCCTGCGGGTGAGCCCGCGCTCCTCTACATCGACCTCCATCTGGTGCACGAGGTGACGAGCCCGCAGGCATTCGAGGGGCTGCGGACCGCCGGGCGGCCGGTGCGGCGACCCGATCTGACGCTCGCGACGATGGATCACAACGTCCCGACCGTTGCCGGCCCGATCACGGACCCGCTCGCACGCGCCCAACTCGAAGCGCTGCGCGCGAACTGCGAGGCGTTCGGAGTGCCGCTCTTCGCGACCGGCAGCGGCCGCGAGGGAATCGTCCACGTGATCGGCCCCGAGCTCGGCGTGACGCAGCCCGGAATGACGATCGTCTGCGGTGACAGTCACACCTCGACGCACGGTGCGTTCGGAGCGCTTGCGTTCGGCATCGGAACCTCGGAGGTCGAGCACGTGCTCGCGACCCAGACACTCCAGCAGGCGGTGCCGAAGACGATGGAGGTCGTATTCGACGGTGAGTTGCCGTTCGGCCTCTCGGCGAAGGATCTCGTGCTGGCGGCGATCGGGCAGCTCGGTGTTGCGGGCGGCCAGGGTTACGTGCTCGAGTACACGGGCGCGGCGATCGAGTCACTCTCGATGGACGGTCGGATGACCGTCTGCAACATGTCGATCGAGGCCGGCGCGCGGGCCGGGATGATCGCTCCGGACGACGTCACGTTTGCCTACCTCGAGGGACGGCCTGGAGCACCGACGGGCGCCGCGTGGGTGGAGGCGGTCGAGCGCTGGCGCGGGTTGCGCACCGATGTCGATGCGCGCTACGACGAGGTGATCACGGTCGACCTCGCGCAGTTGAAGCCGCAGGTCACGTGGGGCACGAACCCGGGCATGGTCACATCCGTGGACGGAGTCGTTCCGGATCCAGCCGACTACGAGGATGCCGACGAGCGCGACGCGGTCGAGCGCGCGCTCCAGTACATGGATCTGACCCCCGGCACCCCGCTCGCCGAGGTTCGGATCGACAAGGTCTTCATCGGCTCGTGCACGAACGCGCGAATCGAGGATCTCCGGACCGCGGCGACGGTCGTCGCCGGCCGGCGTGTCGCCGAAGGCGTGCACGCGATCGTCGTTCCCGGCTCCGCCCAGGTGAAGCGCCAGGCCGAGGCGGAGGGCTTGAACGAGATCTTCGAGTCGGCCGGGTTCGAGTGGCGTCGGGCGGGCTGCTCGATGTGCCTCGGGATGAACCCCGATGTGCTCGCGCCCGGCGAGCGCTGCGCGTCGACCTCGAACCGGAATTTCGAAGGCCGCCAGGGAGCCGGTGGACGCACCCATCTCGTCAGCCCGGCGATGGCGGCCGCGGCCGCGGTCAGCGGCCATTTCACGGACGTGCGGGAGCTCGCATGAATGCACTGCGTTCGGTGACGGGCAAGGTTGCGATCCTCGACCGGCCCGACGTCGACACCGACCAGATCATTCCCAAGCAGTTCCTGAAGCGGATCGAGCGGTCGGGGTACGGCGAGTTCCTGTTCTTCGACTGGATGAAGGATCCGGCGTTCGAGCTGCACCAGTATCCGGGCGCGTCGATCTTGCTGGCAGGTCGCAACTTCGGGTGCGGCTCGTCGCGCGAGCATGCGGCCTGGGCGTTGGAGGATCACGGTTTCCGAGTGGTGATCGCGCCGTCGTTCGGCGACATCTTCCGCACGAACGCGATCAAGTCCGGCCTTGCGCCGATCGTGCTGCCCTCCGACGACATCGCGCGCCTGCACGCGGCACTCAAGGGGAACGACGAGCTGACCGTCGACCTGCAACAGCTCGCAATCAGTCACCCCGACGGGTTGCAGCTCTCGTTCGAGTTCGACGCGTACGCCCAGGAGACGCTCGTGCACGGCCTCGACGATGTCGCACGCACGCTCCTGCGCAGCGGAGAGATCACCGCGTTCGAGGCCGAGCATCCACCGCGCTTCGACGCCCGCGCACTGAACGTGTAGCCGCACGAGGCGCGTGTCGCCGGCGCGGCGCGTCACACTTCCGCGCGCATGTCGCCGCACTTCCATGTGCGTGTCTGACACCAGCCATGTCCTGGCGGGCACGCGGGACAAACCGGCACTTCAAGCGGAACTCGAGCGCACGGGGACGGCAGGACGCGCTGATGTGGACTGCTTGTTGCACTTCAGTGCGCGTGTCTGACGCCGGCCGTGGCCGTTCGAGAGGAGTCGTGTTGCGCTAGCCCGTGTTGCGGAGGGCTGCAGCGATGCCCGCGATCGAGCGGAGCAGGGGGAGCTGCGCCGACTCGTCGCCTGCCCGGTGGCGGAGGAGCAGCTCGACCTGGACGGCGTTCATCGGGTCGACGTACGGATTGCGGAGATCGACCGAGCGGCGCAGCATCGGTTGCCGCTCGAGCAGTCGCGAGACGCCCGTCGCGGCGAGGACGCCCGTAACAGCCCTCCTGTGCTCCTCTTCGATCGTGACGAAGAGCGCTGGATCGCGGACGAGCGGGAGGTAGCCCCGAGCGATCGAGAGGCTCGACTTCGCGAGCGTCATCTCGAGGTTGTCGACGACCGTGCGGAAGAACGGCAGCCGCTTGTAGAGATCACGCAGCGTCGCGTCGCCGGCGTCCTCGAATGCGGCTCCGCAACCGAACCACGCGGGCAGAAGCACACGGTTCTGCGTCCACGCGAACACCCACGGGATCGCCCGGAGCGAGGCGAGGTAATCCGCGTCGTCTGGCCTCCGCGCCGGCCGCGATGCGATCTCGAGCAGTGCCAGCTCGTCGACCGGGGTGAACGCCCGAAAGAACTCGACGAACGCGTCGTTCTCCCAGACGAACGCGCGGTACGCCGCACGCGAGACGGCGGCGAGGCGGTCGAGCGTCGCCCGGTCGTCGGTCGACGGTGGCGGCGTGAGCTCCTCGGGGAACGTGGCGAGCGCGGTGCCCGCGAGCGCAGCCTCGAGGTTCTGCCGCGCCAGTCCTTCCAGTCCGTACTTGAACGACACCGTTTCGCCCTGCTCGGTCACCTTCACGCGTCCCGGAGGATGGCCCGCCGGCTGCGAGACGATCGCAGCGTGTGTGGGGCCGCCGCCGCGACCGGCACTGCCGCCACGGCCGTGGAAGATGGTCAGCTCCACACCGTGATGAGCCGCAACCGCGGCGAGCGATTCCTGGGCGCCGTAGATCGCCCACTGCGCCGCCAGGTAGCCACTGTCCTTCCCCGAGTCCGAGTACCCGACCATCACCTCTGCAGTGCCGCCCCGCTCGAGGACACGGGCGGCGAACCGCTCGTTCGCGAGCAGATCGGCGAAGATCGCCGGTGCACGCTCGAGGTCGTCGACCGTCTCGAAGAGGGGCACGATTGCGAGAGGCTCCGTTGTCAGTTCGAGCGCGCGCAGCACGTCGTCTGCAGAGCTCGTGCCCGAGACGATCAGCGTGTCGAGCGCGATCGCACCGTGTCGGCGCCGTGCTGCCTCGGCGGCGGCGACCGCCTCACCTGCGCGGTCGGTCGCGAGGTCGCGCGCGTGCAGCCGGATGTCGAGCGTCGACACGTGGAAGCCGAACACCTCGACCATCCGCTCGAGGCGCCCGACGCGTCCGTCTGCGATGCGCGCCCCCCCATGCGCGGTAAGGCTGCGCCGGATCAGCGCGAGGTCCTCGATCAGCTCGCCCGCCTCGAGGTAGCCGTCGTTGCCGAGGCGCCACCACATGAACGAGAGCTTTCGCCGGTACGGCTCGAGATCGTTGCGCGAGCCGATCTCAGCGGTGTAGGCGGGGAGCTCGCGCTCGTCGCGTTGCAGCGACGCGTCGAGCTCATCCGAGACGGCAACGAGCGATCGCGATGCGGCAATCTCAACCGCAAGCGCTCGCACTTCGGCTCGGTAGCGCGCGAGCGCGAGCTCGCGGGCCCGTCCGAGCGCCTCGTCGATCGACGCCGGGCCGGCTGCCGGATTTCCGTCCATGTCGCCGCCGACCCAGGAGCCGAACGCGATCGGGCTCGGCGCGCCGGGCAAACGCATCCGCCACGCCTCGAAGAGATCGGTCGCCGCGGAGATCAAGCTGTGCTCGAAGAACCAGAGCACGTGCCTGATCTCATCGGAGACGCGGAGGCGGTCATGGCGTACCTCGTCGGTCTGCCAGAGGAGCGTCACCTCCTCGGCGATTCGCGTCTCCGCCGCGCGCCGCTCGGCCGGGGACACGCGCGCGTCGTCCAGGACGACGAGCTCCGCCTGGATGCGGATGTGCGCCAGGAGCACGCTCCGTCGGGTTGTCTCGGTCGGGTGCGCGGTGAGCACGAGTCGGATCGATGTGCCGGCAGCACGGGCCGCGAGCTCGTCCGGTGAAACCCCCGCGAGCCGGTCGAACGCGTCGTCGAGCGACTCGCGCGAGATCCGTCCGTCGTGGGCGTCTTCGCGGCGTCGGCGCAGGCGGTGATGCTGCTCTGCCAGGTTGGCGAGCTGGAAGTAGAGACCGAAAGCACGCAACGCGAGCGCCTGCGCCGCCGGGTCGGTCGCGGCGAGCAAGCCGGCGCCGTCCGCCGGTCCTTTGCTGCGTGCGTCGCGGGCGGAACGCCGGACGCGCTCGACGAGGTCGAGCAACCACGGCCCCTCCTGCTCGACGAGTACGCCTCCGAGAATCGTCCCGAGCAGGCGGACGTCGCGTCTCAATGGCGCAGCGCTGTCGCGCTCGCGGGCCGGGTCCGTCACCGTCATCGCTCTACGAGTCGAGGCCGAGCGCCGAGAGCACTGCGCGAGCGTCGGGGGCGATCAGCTGTGCACGCCCGCGATCGGCCGGCGCCGGGCGAGGGGCAGAGCCGGTCACAACGAGGACGACGCGCGCGCCGGCCTCGATCTCGCCGCGGCGGATCGCTTCGACGAGAGCGCCGAACGCGGCGCCGCCCGCGCAATCGACTTCGATTCCGGCGGTCTCGGTGAGCAGCGCCGTGTATGCGGTGATCGCAGCTTCGCTCACTGCGAGGACGGCACCTCCCGTCGCGCGAGCGGCCCCGAGGGCGAGGTCGCCGTGGGACGGATTGCCGACAGCGAGCGACGGCACGTCGGTGGCAGCCTCGACCCGCGAGATACCGCGGTCGTCGGCATA
This sequence comes from uncultured Thermoleophilia bacterium, assembly GCA_963842335.1. Taxonomy (GTDB): domain Bacteria; phylum Actinomycetota; class Thermoleophilia; order Gaiellales; family Gaiellaceae; genus PALSA-600. Next base: position 167,192 of record CAWJGF010000010.1, read on the forward strand.
CGCATCCGCGATCGGGCTCGAGCCCTCGGACTGCCCAGCGAAGAGTCGCGGCACCGGTTCGTCGCTGAGGCCGGCACGCGTCAGCTCGGAGAAGCCCTGCGCGAGTTTCGAATAGAGCGTGCCGCTTGCAGCGGGACAGACGACCGCAGCAGGGAGTCGCCACCCGAGTTGCTCCGCGATCTCGAACGAGATCGTCTTCGCACCCTCGCTCGCGTAGGGGTGCAGGTTGCCACTGACGAAGCCCCACGGAAAGAGCGCGCCGAGCTCCAGTTCGAGGCGGCGGCAGTCGTCGTAGGTGCCGGTGACCGCGAAGACCCTCGCCCCCGGATGGCGCGCCGCCACGGTGCCGGCGCCGACCTCTGCGGGCGCGAGGACGATCGCCTCGAGGCCCGTTGCCGCCGCGGCCGCCGCAACGGCGTCGCCCAGATTGCCGGTCGACGAGCAGCAGAGAGTCGTCATGCCATGTTCGCGCGCAGCGCCCACCGCGATCGTGGCGATCCGGTCCTTGTAGGAGCCCGTCGGGTTCGAGCCTTCGAGCTTCAGCAAGAGGTCGATCTCGAGCAGCTCGGACAGCACGTCGACACGCTCCAGTGGCGTCCAGCCGGCCTGCACTCCGCCGTCTGCCGCCGTGGGGAGAAGCGCCTCGTAGCGCCACAGGGACGGAGGCCCGGCTGCGATGCGCATCGGGTCGACGGTCCGGCTGATGTGCTGCCAGTCGTAGGCGACATCGGTCGGGCCGTCGCACCGGCGGCATGCGTCAAGCGCCTCCGGGCCGGTCACCTCTTCGCAGACGCGGCAGCGCAGGGCATACGAGCCGTGCGAGAACTGGCTCATTCGGGCAACTCCCCCGTCCGGATGAAAGAACCTAGCCGGTGGGACGGGTGAGTCCGGCTAGGCCAGTCGCGCGCAGGCGATGGCCGTAATGAGGAGTGCCGGCTTCATCGTCGCTGCGGGATGCATGTGGGGAAAAGTGTACAGCCAGCACCCGGAAACTCAAGCTGGGTTTCCATCCTTCAGTTTGTGTAGTATCGAGCCGTTCGGTCGCCGCTGCAGGCGGCCGGCAGAGGCATCGAGGCCTCGGAAGCACCGTTCGCGGTGCTCCCGAGGCCTCTTTTTTGTGTCCAAACGGGAGGAGGAGCCGATGGTGAAGGTCGAGACAATCGTGATTCGAGAACGAGTCGAGATCGTGATCGACGCGGTTGAGCACGCGACGGGGCATGTGGGCGTGACGGTGATCGAGGCGATCGGTCATGGACGACAGCGCGGCGTGACGCACGAGTACCGCGGCCGGGTGTTCGAGTCTCGCTTTCTCCCGAAGGCACTGCTCATCTTCGTGATCGAGGACCGGTTGGTCGAGCTGGTCGTCGACGCAATCGTCGACGCTGCGCGCAGCGGCAATGAGTCCGGTGACGGGCTCGTCTGGACGTCCGAGATCGAGAACGTGATCCACAACCGAACGGGACGGAAGCTTGAGGAGGTGGGGGCCGGTGCCTAAGAACCACGACTTGCTGATCGCCGCATCGACGATCTGGGTGATCGTGACTGCGGTGCTCGTGATGTTCATGCAGGCGGGCTTCGCGTTCCTCGAAGCCGGGTTGACGCGGATGAAGAACGCCGGTCATATCGCCGGCAAGAACGTCCTGATCTTCGGGATCTGCTCCCTCGTCTACTGGGCCGTCGGCTTCGGGCTCGCGTTCGGTGACGGCAACGCGATCGTCGGCACCGCGGGGTTCTTCCCCTCGGTCAACGAGATGATCGCCGTGGGCCAGAAGCCGTACGACTGGTTCTCAGAGGTACCGGGCGCGGCGGGTTACATGTTCGAAGTCGTCTTCGCCGGCGTGTCACTCGCGATCGTCTGGGGCGCGATGGCCGAACGCGCGAAGCTGTGGGTGTACTTCGTCTTCGGCGTCTGGTTCACGCTGACCTACTCGGTCGTCTCGCATTGGATCTGGTCGCCGCACGGCTGGCTGTTCAAGCAGGGGATGCAGGACTTCGCCGGCTCGACGGTCGTGCACTACCAGGGCGCCCTCGCGGGGCTCGCGGGAGCGTTGATCCTCGGTCCGCGGATCGGGAAGTTCGGCACCGACGGGAGAGCGAACCCGATCCCGGGTCACAACATTCCCTACGCGGTACTGGGCACGCTGATCCTGTGGTTTGGCTGGTTCGGCTTCAACCCCGGCTCGACGTTGTCGGTCGACTTCGGCGGCTTCGGCTACTTCGCCTACGTCGCGCTGACGACCAACCTCGCAGCCGCCGCCGGCGCAGTCACGGGCATGTGCGTGGCCTGGGTCAAGCTCGGTAAGCCTGACATCTCGATGATGCTGAACGGCGCGCTCGGAGCGCTCGTTGCGATCACGGCAGCGTCGGGATTCGTCGCGCCGTGGGCTGCCATCGTCATCGGCATCGTCTCCGGGTTCATCGCGGTCTTCGGCGTGATCTTCGTCGAGGGAATCGGCATCGACGATCCGATCGGTGCCGTCGCCGTGCACGGGTTCTCCGGCGTCTGGGGGACGCTCGCGACCGGGCTCTTCGCCGTGCCGCTGCTCGCCAAGAACCTCGGCACGGGCACGGGCGGCCTCGTGTACACCGGCTCGTTCCATCAGCTCGGTATCCAGGCTCTCGGTCTCGTCACCGTCGGAGCCTTTGCCTTCACAACGAGCTTCGGCGCACTTGGTGTCATGCACAAGGTCTGGGGCATCCGCGTGGAGCAGCACGTGGAAGAGGGTGGTCTCGACGTCCACGAGCACGGTATGTGGGGCTATCCCGAGTTCTACATCCCTGTCCCCGGTGGCTACGGGACCGAGTCCCACAGCCACCTCGGGGGCGGAGGGGGGCAAACGCAGCACGCTCCGCTGGCGGTGCACGCGCCGACACCGCTGCCGGACGTCTGATGCGGAGGGAGGGAGCGGCGAACCTGGGGTCGCTCCCTCCCTCGCTACCCGCCGGCGACGGCCGGGAGCAGCAAGATCGTCGAGGTCGGCGAGACGGTCGCATCGAGGCCGCCGAGCAGCCTGATGTCGTCGCCGTCGACGAACACGTTGAGATAGTTCGGCACGCCGTCACCCGCGAGCAGCCGGCTCTGAAGCGCCGGATGGACCGACACGAGCTCGGAAAGCGCTTCGCGAACGGTGTCGGCTTCGACCGCGACCGTGCGATTGCCGCCCGCTTCGGGGCGCAGCACAGGTGGGATGCGGATCTGCGCCATCTCACTTCAAAAGATAAAGGATTGACGAGAGGAGTGCGACCGTGGACGATCGCGTGCACGTCTTGATCGCCGAGGACGAGACGATTATCCGCCTCGACCTGCGGCAGCTGCTCGAAACCGAGGGCCTCGCCGTCTGTGCAGAGGCGCGCGACGGGGTGGAAGCAGTCGAGCTGGCGCGTGAGACCCAGCCCGACGTCGCGATCCTCGACATGAAGATGCCGAATCTGGACGGGATCGAGGCGGCCCGCCGCATCTATGCCGAGCGGCCGATTCCGATCGTGATGCTGACGGCGTACGCCGATCCACTCCTCGTGGAACGTGCCATCGGCGCGGGCGTCTTCGCCTATCTCGTGAAGCCGTTTCGCTCGACCGATGTCGTCCCGACCGTTCGGGCGGCTGTGGCGCGTCACGAGGAGCTGCTTGCTTCTCGGCGCGAGCGTGGCAGCGGCGAGGCGCCGATCGAAGTCGACGTCCGCTCGAGCACGGGAGCCGTCTATCCGTTGCGCCTGCGGCGGGGGCCCGATGGCAACTTGAAGGTGTCGCTCGGGTCGGTCGATACTTCATAATGTAAAGTGAATCGATCGCAACTCTTACGATCGTCAAGTGTGGCGGAGCGGCCCTCGCTCGAGGGCCTTTTGTGCTGGAACGGTACGTCCAGCCGGGCGACGCAGCGTGCGTCGTGCACGGAGCCGGAGCTCGCATCACCGCCGCACTGCGGCGAGCCGGGATCGACTCACACTTCATCGGTGGCCGGCGCGTGACGAGCAGCGAGGCGCTGCCGATCGTGCGGGAGGCGTTCCGGCAGGAAAACGACGAGCTCTGCGGTCAGGTCGGCCCCGGGGCGGTGGGGCTGATGGGCGACGACCTTGGCCTCGAGGCCGATCCGCTGCCGGGATACGGGCACGCGGGAATGCTCCGGCCCATCGTCCCGTCCGTTCTCTGGGGCGTCCTCGCCGCTGCAGGCGTCCCAGTGGTCGCTCCGCTCGCGCGAGGCCCGCTGAACGTGAACGCCGACGACGCTGCCGCAACGCTTGCGATTGCGCTCGGCGCCGACCGGCTCGTCTTCGTCTCCGACGTCGCCGGCGTTATCGTCGATGGTGAAGTGCTGACCGAACTCTCCGCGAGCGACATCTCCGGCCTGAACGGCGCGCTGAGCGGCGGCATCCTGCCGAAGCTCGAGGCAGCGGTCGCGGCCGCCCGTGAGGGCGTGCGCGCCGAGGTCGGGGCGACCCGCGTGCTCGCGTGAGCGAGCCCGCAGCGGCGCCGGCTCGACTCGTCGTCCAAAAGTTCGGCGGATCGTCGCTCGCCACTCCCGAGCGCATCAGTCATGTCGCCGGCCGGGTGGCTGCGACGGCCGGCTCCGGGGTCGCGGTCTGTGTCGTCGTATCGGCGATGGGCAGCACGACCGACGATCTGCTCGACCTGGCGACACAGGTATCCAGCACGCTTCCTGCGCGTGAGGCCGACATGCTGCTCGCAGCCGGCGAGCAGATCTCCATCGCGCTCCTCACGATGGCGCTGCTCGAACTTGGCCTCCCCGCGGTCTCGCTGACCGGGCCGCAGGCCGGGATCCTCACAGATTCCAGCCACGGCAACGCGAGGATCATCGGGATGCGCGCCGATCGCGTCGCCGCGGCGATCGCGCGGGGCGAGATCCCGATCGTCGCCGGCTTCCAGGGCCTGTCGCAGGAACTCGACGTGACGACGCTCGGCCGCGGCGGCTCGGACACCACCGCGGTGGCACTCGCGGCCGCCCTCGGCGCCGACGTCTGTGAGATCTACACCGACGTCGACGGTGTCTACACCGCAGACCCGCGCATCGTTCCGCACGCCCGGAAGTTGAGCCGCGTCTCGTACGACGAGATGCTCGATCTCGCCGCGTGCGGTGCGCGAGTTTTGATGCTCCGGTCGGTCGAGTACGCACGCAGGACTGGCACCGCCCTTCACGTCAGGTCATCCTTTCGCGAAGATGAAGGCACCTGGGTCGACGAGGGAGGTGGAATGGAGCACGCGATCATCTCGGGCATCGCGCACGACACCAGCGAGGCGAAGGTGACGCTCTTCGGCGTTCCCGACCAGCCGGGGATCGCCGCTTCCGTGTTCCGGCCGCTCGCCGAAGCGGGCATCAACGTCGACATGATCGTCCAGAACGTGTCGGAGCAGGGCCACACCGACATCTCGTTCACCCTCCCCGAGGACGACCTCGACCGGGCGACGACGATCCTCGACGACGTTGCGGGTCGCATGTCGGCCGCGGGCGTCGTCGCCGAGCGCGGCATCGCCAAGGTCTCGCTGATCGGCGCCGGTATGAAGAGCGACCCGGGGGTCGCGGCCGATATGTTCGAGGCACTCGCCGAGGCCGGCATCAACATCCAGATCATCTCGACGTCGTCGATCCGCATCTCCTGCGTGATCCGATCCGACGCAGTCGATGCTGCCGTAAACGCGGTCCACGCACGGTTCAAGCTGCATCTCGACGAGTCCGGAGCGCCCGTCCCGACCAAGTAAGAATCCACAGCCGATTCACAGGTGTTCCGTCCGGCCTCTCAGGAGACTCCCAGGAATGCCGTGCACCGTGTCGGACATGACAAACACATTTGAGACAGCAGGTCGAATTCTCGTCGTCGACGACGAGTCCTCGATCACCGATGCGGTTGCGACCGCGCTTCGCTATGAAGGCTACGAGGTGGAAGAGGCCTCGACGGGCCATGACGCTCTCGCGTCTGTCACCCGAGCCGAGCCCGACCTGGTCGTCCTGGACTGGATGCTGCCGGATATCTCCGGCATCGAGGTCGGCCGGCGAATGCGGGAACGCGGCTTCAAGACGGCGATACTCTTCCTGACCGCGAAGGACGCTGTCGAGGACAAGGTCGAGGCGCTGCGTGCGGGGGGCGACGACTACGTCACCAAGCCCTTCTCGCTCGCCGAGATCGTCGCGCGGGTCCAGGCGGTGCTCCGCCGGACGAACGGCGGCCCGCCGACGGAGATCCTCCGTGTCGCCGACGTGACCCTTGACGAGAGCCGCCACGAGGTGTTCCGCGGCGAGACCGCGATCGAGCTGACCGCAACCGAGTTCAATCTGCTCCGTTTCTTCATGCTCAACCCGCGACGGGTCCTGTCGAAATCGCAGATCCTCCAGAACGTCTGGCACTACGACTTCGGAGGCAGCGGCAATGTCGTCGAGACCTACGTCAGCTACCTGCGCCGGAAGCTCGATGCGGCCGGACCGCCGTTGATCCGGACCGTGCGACAGGTCGGCTACATGCTGGACGCGGAGCGGGAGTAGGTGTTTCGCCGGCTCTCGCTGCGGGCGCGACTCATCCTCGGTGTCATCGCTCTGTCAGCGCTCGGGCTCGCGACGGCCGACGTCATCACCTACACGTCGCTGCACCGCTTCCTCATCTCCCGTACCGACGACTTCCTCGACACGGCGCACGTGTCGGCGGAGTCCGGCCTGCACGGCCCGGGTCGCGGCCCTCAGCACGACGGGCAGCAGGAGCCCGACTCTGCCCGAGGCCCGGACATCAGCCGCCTCGAGGCGCAGGTTCCGGGTCTCTTCGTCCAGCTGAGGCGTGCGAACGGGACGATCGTCGCAACGGGCGCTGCGCCGCAGTTCTCGGGCACGAAGCAGGCGCCACCGCCGCGTCTTCCGACGTCGATCGCGCTGACCTCGCGTAGTGGTGCCGACCGGGTCAGCTACTTCAGCGTTCCCGCGACGGAGGGTGGAGGCCGTTATCGCGTTCGGGCCTCGAGCGACCCCGGCAGCAATGGATACGTTCTCCTCGTCGCGAGCTCGCTCTCGAGCGTCGACAGCACGCTCCATCAGCTGGTCCTCGTCGAAGTGCTCGTGACGTTGGCCGCGCTCGGCGGCGTCGCACTGCTCGGCTTCTGGGTCATCGGGGTCGGGTTGCGGCCGCTCACGGAGATCGGCGCGACGGCCGCGACGATCGCCGCCGGCGATCTGTCGCGCCGGGTCGCGCGCGAGGACGAGGGCACCGAAGTCGGGAGGCTTGGCCTGGCGCTCAACGCGATGCTCGCGCAGATCGAGAGCGCGTTCCGGGCGCGCGAGGCCTCGGAACGGAAGCTGCGGCGCTTCGTCGCCGATGCCTCGCACGAGCTGCGCACGCCCCTCGCGGCGGTGCGCGCGTACTCCGAGCTCTTCTCGCGAGGTGCGGCCGAGCGACCGGACGATCTCGAGCGGTCGATGGCCGGAATCACCCGTGAATCCGAGCGGATGAGCCTCCTCGTCGAGGATCTGCTGCTCCTGGCGCGGCTCGATGAGGGCCGGCCGCTCGCCCGCGAGCCCATCGAGTTGCGGGAGGTCGTCGCCGAGTCCCTCGAGACCGCGCGGACCCTCGAGCCGGATCGGGTGATCGAAAGCCGGCTCGACGACGTGACGGTGGTCGGCGATCGCGACCGCCTGCGCCAGATCGTCGACAACCTTCTCTCGAACGTTCGCGCCCACGCGGATCGGGATGCGTCCGTGACGGTGACACTGCAACGAACGGGCGAGCTCGTCCGTCTCACCGTCTCCGATACCGGGCCGGGGTTGACCGACGAACAGGCCGACCATGCGTTCGAGCGCTTCTACCGTGCCGATCCGTCGCGTGCTCGCACAGCGGGCGGCGCCGGGCTCGGCCTCTCGATCGTCGCGGCGGTGACGGAGTCACATGGCGGGCGCGCGAGCGTCGGCACCTCGCCCGACGGGGGCGCGGCCTTCACGATCGAGCTTCCCGTCGCCGAGAGCTCGTAAGCCGGCGGTAGGGGTGACGCCGGAGACTCCGGCGTCACCCCCTGTTCGCCCGCTACATGTTCGGACAGGCCGTCGAGTTGTGCGGCGTCGACGGAGTCGTCGTCGACGGGGCCGTCGTCGAAGGTGTGGTGGTCGTCGCGGCCGGTGTGGTCGTCGTCGCCGAGGAGCCGCCGGTCGCCGCGTTGGCGATCGCGGCGCTACCTCCGGCGATGGCCGCGGTGACGACCACGCTCGCAAGGATCGTTCGGAGTCGCTTGTCCATTTCGAATCACCTCCTTTCGCCGTTCTCGTCGCTTGGTCCGAGTCAACCCGCCACGCCTATGGCGCCTGTAAGAAATCGCTGGCAACCTCCTGTGGAGCGGTCGGGGCGGGCTACCCTCCGAACCATGTTCGAGCGCGTGCGACCGGTGACACGCGCGCTCCCGTTCGCCGTTGCGATCATCTCGCTCGGTGCTCTCGCCGGGTGCGGCTCCCGGGCGAACACTTCTGGATCGCGAACCTCAACCACCCCCGCGAGGACGCAGAGCCTCGTTGCGATCGGCGCCGGTCTCCGTGGGCCTTCGGGCCTGAAAGCAACTGTCTATGCACGCGGACTGAAGCTGATGTCCGCCTTCGCGTTCGATTCTCGGGGGCGGCTGTGGGTCACGACCTCCGGCGCGACGACGCACGGGACAGACGGGCTCTACCTCGTCGCGCGTGCAGGTGCGCGGCCGACCCGGCTCACCGAGGCGTTTCGGGGGCCGCTCGGGCTTGTCTGGATCCGCGGCAAGCTGTACGTCAGCTCGCTCGGCCGGGTCAGCGCACTTGCAGGCTTAGAGGGCACGCACTTCGCTTCGCGCACGACGGTTCTCATCGGCCCTCGCGGCGGTGGGGAGAACAACAATCTCGTCGAGTCGCCTGCCGGTCGAATCGTGATGGGAGTGTCTGCGTCATGCGACCACTGCACGCCGGCGAGCAAATGGTCGGGCTCGATCGTCGAGTTCAAGACCGACGGCACGGACCTGCGGGCTGTGGCAGAGCGCGTTCGCGCCCCCTACGGGCTCGCGTACTACCCGGGCACCGGCCATCTGCTCGCAACGTTGAACCAGCGCGACGATCTGGGCGCAAAGACACCGGGCGACTGGCTGGCTCTCGTTCGCGACGGAGACGACTTCGGGTTCCCGCAGTGCTACGGGCAGGGTGGTGCCGCGTGCGACGGGGTGCCGCAGCCGCTCGCCGTCCTCGATATGCACGCGGCCGCCGGAGGGCTCGCGATCGTGCGGCACGAGCTCGGCGGCGCACTCGGCCCGGCCGCTCTCGTTGCCGAATGGGCGGAGGGAGAGGTGCTGCGAGTTCCGCTCGCGGCGCAGGGCGAACGGGCGGGCGCCGCAGTCCCGTTCCTCACCGGGCTCGTACATCCCCTGCCGGTCGCTGTCGCGCCGGGCGGTGTCGTTCTGGTCGGAGACTGGACAACCGGCGTGGTCTACCGGATCGCTCGCGCCTCCCGCTGAGCCCGGCCCTCAGTCGGTGTAGGGCCGTGCGTTCTTCCGGTCGTACCACCACGCGAAGGTCAGCGCGACGACCACGACGATGGCGAACGCGCCGAAGAATCCCCAGGCGATGATGGCCTTGCTGAAGAAGACGATCACGAGGAGCCCCGCGATCGCGATCGCGATCACGGCGCCGACCACCTTCAGGACGAAGCGACCGCCCGAATCGTCGCTGTACGCACCCTGTCCGCTCATGGCTCTCCTGTCGTTGTCCGGAATCCCGGTTCGCATCGTACGACGCAGCCGGTCAGGCCAATAGCCTCGCCGCCCGTTCCCGCTCGATCATCATCCGATCAGGGTGACGGCGGCAGATGGGATGGAGCGCGAGAAGGGCGCGTCCTTACTGTGCGGCGAAGGCGCGGAGCGCGGCCAGGAGCCCCCGGAGCTCGAGTCCGCGCTCGGTGAGCCGGTACTCGGTTCGCGGCGGGCGGGCGTCGACGATCGCCCGCACGAGGATGCCTTCCGCCTCGAGCTCCGCGAGCCGAGCGGTGAGCGTCGCCGGCGGGATGGCGCCGACCGCTTGCAGGAACTCGTTGAATCGCACCGCGCCATCGTGGGAGGCCCAGATGATCGACACGGTCCAGCGTCGCTCGAGGAGGCCCGCCGCGCGGCGGACCTCCTCGGGCACCGGGCTGCAGTTACGGCAGCGCATGCGCGCTTGTCGCCGGCTCGAGCGCGAGCGTCAGGACCTCGTCGAGAGTCATGACGGGATGGAACGACATCGCAGCGCGCACGTCTTCCGGCACGTCGTCGAGGTCGGCACGGTTCCGTTCCGGGATGATCACGTCAGTCAGTCCTGCGGCGTGCGCCGCCAGGATCTTCTGCTTCAGGCCGCCGATCGGCAGCACACGCCCCTGCAGCGTGACCTCGCCGGTCATGCCGACCGTGTGCTTCACCGGCCGCTGCGACAGAAGCGACGCGATCGCCGTCGTCATCGTGATGCCCGCGCTCGGCCCGTCCTTCGGGATCGCCCCAGCTGGGACGTGGAGGTGGAACGAACGATCATCGAAGCTCTCGTCGTCGATTCCGAGTTGCTCGGCGTGCGACCGCACATACGAGAGCGCGATGCGCGCCGACTCCTTCATCACGTCGCCGAGCTGGCCGGTCAACACGAGCTCATCTCTGCCCTTCATCGACGTCGCCTCGATGAACAGCACATCGCCACCGGTCCCAGTGACTGCAAGGCCGGTTGCGACACCGGGGACAGCAGTGCGCTCTGCGGACTCCTGGTAGAACCGCTGCCGCCCGAGTGCGTCGCGCACGACGTCGAGGTCGATCTCCACCGGCGCCTCTGACTTGCCGGAGACGATGCCGGTCGCCGTCTTCCGGAGCAGCTTGCCGAGCTCCCGCTCGAGCTGGCGTACGCCGGCCTCGCGGGTGTACTCGCTCACGATCGATTGCAGCACCGGATCGGTGATCTCTACCTCGTCTTCACGCAGGCCGTTGCGGTCGCGCTGGCGCGGCCACAGATACCCACGGGCAATCGAGACCTTCTCGTCGACGGTGTAGCCGTCGAAGCGAATGACCTCCATGCGGTCGAGTAGCGGACCGGGGATCGTCTCGGCGACGTTCGCGGTCGCGATGAAGATCACCTGCGACAGGTCGAGCTCGACGTCCAGGTAGTGGTCGCGGAACGAGTGATTCTGCGCGGGATCGAGGACCTCGAGCAGCGCGGCCGTCGGGTCGCCGCGCCAGTCGGCGCCGACTTTGTCGACCTCGTCGAGGAGGATCACGGGGTTCATCGTCTTGGCGTCGCGGAGTGCCCGCACGAGGCGACCTGGCAAAGCGCCGATGTACGTGCGGCGGTGCCCGCGGATCTCTGCCTCGTCGCGCACGCCGCCGAGCGACATACGAACGAACTCGCGGTTCAGTGCACGCGCGATCGACTCGCCGATCGACGTCTTGCCGGTACCCGGAGGGCCGATCAGCGTGAGGATGGCGCCCGAGCGCTTGTCCTCCTCGATACCGCGCTCCACGCGGAGCTTGCGAACGGCGAGGTACTCGACGATGCGGTCCTTGACGTCGCCGAGCCCTGCATGGTCTGCATCGAGCACCTCGCGGGCGTAGGCAGGATCCAGGCGCTCCTCCGAGCGCTTGCCCCACGGAACGTCGAGCAGCCAGTCCAGGTACGTGCGGATCATCTGCGACTCGCCCGAGTTCTCGCCCATCCGCTCGAGGCGTGCGACTTCGCGCTCCGCCTGCTCACGAACGGCATCCGGCATCTCGGCCGCTTCGATCTTCGTCCGGTAGTCCTCCGCGGCGCTGCCGTCGTCGTCGCCGAGCTCCTTGCGGATCGACTCCATCTGGCGGCGGAGGATGTACTCGCGCTGCTGCTTCTGGGCGCCGGACTCGACGTCCTCACGGATGCGCCGGCGCACCTGCAACTCTGCGAGGCGCTCGCGCTGCAGGCGCAGCGACAACTCCAGCCGTTCGACGACGTCGATTGCCTCGAGCAGCTCCACCTTCTCGTCGAAGGTGATCTCGGGTGCGTACGCGGAGGTGTCCGCGAGCGCACCTGCGCCCGTGATCGCCCGTACGAACTCGTGAATGCGCGGGTCGGCGTCGCGCAGGTCGAGGATCTCCTCGACGACGGCGCGGTACTCACGCTCGAGCTCGACGGTCGCGACGCGTGGCGGCAGCTCGTCGGGTCGTTCCTCGACCTCGACGCGCAAGCGGCCGTCCGCGCCCGTGTGCGCGGCGCCGGCGACACCGCGATGGAGGCCGTTCAGCGTCACGGCACTGCCGCCGCCGGGAAGGCGCATCCGTCCGGCGACCTCGGCGATCGTGCCGACCTGGGCGTACTCGCCGTCGTGCACTGGCACCAGAAATACCTGCTCGGCGTCGCCCACCTCGACGGTCAGCGTGACCGACATGTTGGGAAAGACGACGCTGTCCTCAAGGGGGATCAGCAACAAATTTGACACGTCAGGCTCCTCAGATTCAATGGTTGAAGCAACTACAACGATTGAAGTAAGTGTGCCATTCCAGGCCCGGGTGCCGCTTCCTGGCTCCGGCCGGCGCGTCAGCCGGGAGGAACCACGCCAGCCTCAGGGTGCCGGCTCGGCGGCGCCGGCGGTGGCCGGGTCGCCGACGAGGTGCGGCCCGAAGGCCTCTTCCGGACGGCGTTGTGGGATGCCGAAGGCCGCGGCGACGCCAACGGCGAGCGCCACGGTGCAGAGGATGAACGCCAGGGTGTAGCCGTGGGTGCTCGGGTACCCGTTCGCGCCGACCGTGCTCGCGAGGACGGACGCGGTGGCTGCGCCGCCGAAACCGCCGCCGACGGTGCGCGTGACCGTGTTCATCCCCGTCGCGACGCCCGTTTGCTCGGGGCCGACATTCTCGATGATCAGGTTCGCCATCGCCGCGAACGCGAGGCCGATGCCGCTGCCGAGCAGTGCCGCAGCGAGGTAGACCTCCCAGCGCTCGTCGCGCGCGACGGCGAGCAGCAGGAACGACGCGAGCGACAAGATCCCGCCCGCGATCAGCGGTGGCTTCGAGCCGAACAGCTTTTCCAGGCGGCCGGTCTGCGATCCGACGATCAGCATCGCGATCGTCGTCGGCACCAGGAAGAGCCCGGCCTGGGTGACCGATGCGCCGAACCCGTAACCGGCCCGCGACGGCGTCTCGACGAACTGCGGGAGCAGGATGAACGACGAGTACATCCCAAACCCGAGCAGGAACGCCACGAGGTTCGTCGTCCAGACGCCGCGGATCCGCATCATGTGCATGTCGACGAGGGGATGATCCGAGCGCGACTCGCTGCGAACCCACAGCGCGAGGAGCACGATGCCAAGCACGAGGCCGATAATCGTCTTGGTCGATTCCCAGTGCCAGATCGCCGACTCGCTGACGGTGACGAGCACCGCGGTGAGACCGGCCGCCATCAGGGCGGCTCCGGCCCAGTTGATGCGCCCGGGCACTCGGATCGGGGACTCGGGGACGAAGAAATGCACCGCGACGGTCGCAATCACGATCGGGACCAGCGGGAGCCAGAAGAGATAGTGGTAGTTGAGGTTGTCGACGATCGGCCCGGAGAGAACGACGCCGGCGCCGCCGCCGACGCCGAGCAGCGCCGACATCAACCCGATGCCGCCGGCAACACGCGCGCGGGGGAACTCGTCGCGAATGATCCCGAAGGCGAGTGGGAAGATTCCGCCTGCGGCGCCCTGGATCACGCGCCCGACAAGCATCACGGCGAGCGTCGTCGAGATCGCCGAGACCACAGTGCCGACCGACAGAAGGACAAGGACGATCATCAACAACTTCTCCTTGCCGAACATGTCTCCCAGGCGGCCGATCAGGGGCGTAGCCACCGACGCGCTCAGCAGATAGGCCGTGAGCACCCAACTGACGGAGTTCTCCGAGGTGTGCAGGGCGTGCTGAAGGTCGGGCAGGGCCGGCGCGACGAGCGACTGGAGCAGCGCATACGAGACACCGGCGATCGCGAGGATCGCGAAGGTGACGTTGTAGTGCTGCCGATGAAGCGAGTCGGTCAACGTTGTCTCCGCTGGGCGCGGCCGACTTGTGCTCTGGACAGCGGCGGATGCTGGAGCGGCGTGGCCGCATCCACACGTAGCCCGTCGAGCACGAGGCCGAGGTAGCGGCGCCAGATCTCGGGCGAGACGTTGGTGGCGCAGTCGATGACGCCGTCGCCGCCCCAGAGGAGCAGCGGCAGGTCGTCGGCCGAGAAATCGAGCCGCAATGCTCCCTGAAGCTGTGCGCGCGAGACCAGCTCGACGAGCAGCGGCCGCATACGCCGGCGCATGGCGCCAGCACGCTCGCTGCCGTGGGTACCCGTTGCGAGGACGTCCATCAGACCGCGGTTCGCTGCGCGCAGCGCAAGGGCGCGCTCGAGGAAGGTGGAGAGACCGGCCCAGGCATCAGGTTCCTCAACCGCAGCGCTCGCCAGACCGAGAAACTCGGCGAAGGCGTCTTCGAGCACTGCATCGACGAGGTCTTCCTTCGTGGGGAAGTGCCGATAGAGCGTTCCCATCCCGACGCCGGCCGCGCGAGTGATCTCGTCGACAGAGGCGTCGACCCCGAAGCGCGCGAACAATATGCGCGCCGCCCCGACGATTTGCTCGCGGTTTCGTTTCGCATCGCTGCGCTGCTGCCGTTGCGCTGTCGCGGGGGCCGTCACGCGAGCAGCATGCCAGAAGCGGAGCGGTAGCTCCGGTTCCCGCTCGATAGGATCGGTGCCCATGCTCGAGCCTCACGCCCCGAGTAGCACCGCGACGGCGCCCGTGCCGGCTGTGCGGATCGCGCCGATCTTCGCCGCGTTGATGCTCGTGATGCTGCTGGCATCGCTCGACCAGACAATCGTGTCGACTGCGCTCCCGACGATCGTCGGCGACCTCGGCGGCATCTCGCAGCTCTCATGGGTCGTGACGGCGTACCTGCTCGCCTCGACGATCGCGACGCCAATCGCGGGCAAGCTCGGCGACCTCTACGGGCGAAAGATCGTCCTGCAGGTCGCGCTCGTGCTGTTCCTCGTCGGGTCCGGCCTCTGTGGCGCTGCGCCGGGGATGACTGCCTTGATCGCATTTCGCGCTATCCAGGGGCTCGGCGGCGGCGCGCTGATGATCTCGACCCAGGCGATCATCGGCGACATCGTGCCCCCGCGGGAGCGGGGCCGTTACACCGGGCTCATGGGATCCGTGTTCGGCGTCGCCACGGTGATCGGACCGCTGATCGGCGGGTTCTTCGTCGACCATCTCTCCTGGCGGTGGATCTTCTACATCAACCTGCCGCTCGGGATCGTTGCGCTGATCGTCATTGGTGCGGTGCTCCAGGTTCCGGCCGTCACCGTGAAGCACAAGATCGACTACGTGGGCATGGCGCTGCTTGCCGGCGGGCTCTCGGCGCTCGTGCTCTGCACGAGCCTTGGCGGAAACACCTACGGATGGGGATCGGCACGGATCATCGGACTTGCGATCGCCGCTGTGGCGCTGCTCGGCGCGTTCGTGTTCGCAGAGACTCGCGCGGCTCAGCCGGTGCTGCCGCTACGCCTCTTTCGCAACCGGGTATTCTGCATCTCGAGCGCGGTCGGCCTGACCGTCGGCATCGCCCTCTTCGGCTCGATCACCTACCTGCCGCTCTTCCTGCAGATCGTGAAGGGTGCGAGCGCGACCGCGTCCGGGCTGCAGCTGCTGCCGCTGATGGCGGGGGTGCTGACCGCCTCGATCGGAAGCGGTTTGCTGATCACGCGGACCGGTCGTTACCGGATCTTCCCGATCATCGGGACGGCGATCATGGCCGTCGGCCTGTTTCTGCTGTCGCGGCTTTCGGTGGGAACGTCGATCCTCGAAGCCGATGTCTACATGCTTGTGCTCGGGCTCGGCCTCGGGTTCGTGATGCAGGTGCTGATCCTTGCGGTCCAGAACGCCGTCAGTTACGAGGACCTGGGCGTCGCGACCTCGGGCGCGACCCTGTTTCGCTCGATCGGCGGCACCGTCGGAGTGTCGATCTTCGGTGCGATCTTCACGAGTCAGCTCACCGACAACCTCGCGAGCAACTTCCCGCACGGCATCCCCGGCGGGTCGATCAGCCCCGTCCCCGCTCTGGTCGACAAGCTTCCGGCGGCGATCCACGCTCCGTACGTCGCTGCGTTCGCCGAGGCGCTGCACCCGATGTTCCTGGCCGCAACCGGCATCGCGGTCGTCGCCTTCGCACTCGCGTGGGCCTTGCCGGAAGTGCCCTTGCGCCGCACCGTCAGCGACCAGGTGGTCGACGAGTCGTTTCTGCCCGCCCTGTTTGCTGCACCTCGTGACGAGAGCTCGTTCAATCAGCTGGCGGACAAGCTCAGCCTGCTCGCCCGCCGCGAGAATCGACACTGGATCTACGACGCACTGGCGGAGCGCGCCGATTCGGATCTGAACGCCCAGCAACTCTGGCTTCTCTTCCGAGTCCGCGATCAGGAGACGGCCACGCTGCCGGCGCTCGCGGAGCGCGTCGGCGAGGATCGCGATCGTCTCGAGGGCGAGATGCGCGAGCTCGTCGCCCGCAGCCTGGTGCTCGTCGAAGGCGCAGAAGGCGGTGAGGCGGCGATCGTCTTCCACACCACGCCCGAGTCGGATGCGATCCTCGGACGGATCGACACGGTTCGGCGCGACGCGATGAACAGAGTCGCTCGAAGGCTGGTCGCCCGACAAGCATCCCGAATTGCTCAAGCTGGTCGACCGCCTCAACACCGCTCTCGCAGCCGCGGCGCCCAGCTGAGTCTCTCGCCGTCGCGCCCTACGGCGACAGCAACGCGCCGCGGGCGACTTCGTCATGTCCGGTGGCGCTGCGCAGTGCGGCGTTCAGGCGGCCGATCTCCCGGACGAACCTCGCGTCATAGAGGTCCGGCGGCAGATTCGTGATCTCGTCGAGCAGCTCGGCGCGCCGCTGCTCAGCCCAGCGCTGGCCCTTCTTCGTCGCCCCGATCTGGAGCGCCCGGCCGTCGTCGGGGTCGGCGCGCCGCTTCACTAGCCGGTGCGCCTCGAGCGTGTCCACGGCGCGGCTCGCCGTCGCCGCGGTCGTGTCCATACGTGACGCGAGTTCCCGCAGGCGAAGCGGGCCGACGACGGCGATCTCGATCAGCGCCAGCCGCTGAGTCGCCGTCAGCGGCTCGACGTCGGCGATCCGCCTGCTGATCCGTAGAACGATCGCGTAGAGCTCGCCGATTTCGTCGAGCAGCTCGTGAGCCAGGTCATCCGTCTCCGGCACGCTTTTGACTATAGGCATCCCGGAGCCGGCGTGCATGAATTTCTCCTTGCACTCGCCTAAGACTTCAGTTTTTGTAGTATTGGGATGGTGCCGAACGAAGCGCCCTCGCTCGAGCTTGTCCTGAAGCGAAACTCGGTCGAGCGGATGAAGCGGGAGAAGAGCCCGCTCGGCATGCTCGACGAGTTGCCCGCGCTGATTGCGGGCGGCTACGAGCAGGTCGACGAGGAGGACATTGTCCGGCTGAAGTGGTGGGGGCTCTATCACGACAAGCCGAAGATCGGCACGTTCATGCTGCGCGTGAAGATCCCGGGAGGGATCACGTCTCCGTCGCAACTCCGGGCGATCGGCGAGATCTCGAAGGTGCACGGCCGCGGCGAGGGTGAGTTGAGCACGCGTCAGAACGTGCAGCTCCACTACATCCGCCTCGACGCGTTGCCCGACGTGTTCGACCGGTTGCACGCCGCCGGCCTGACCTCGGCGGGCGCATGTGGCGACACGGTCCGCAACATCACCGGCTGCCCGCTCGGCGGGCTCGCGCACGATGAGCTGTTCGACCCGACACCCGTGCTCGAGGAAGCCGCGGAGTTCTTCTACGGCAATCCCGACTACTCCGACCTGCCGCGCAAGCTCAAGATCGCGATCACCGCGTGTCCGGACGCGTGCTCCGCGCCCGAAATCAACTGCATCGCGCTGATCGGCGTCATCCGTGACGGCGAGGAAGGGTTCGGCGTGCTCGTCGGCGGGGGGCTGTCGTCGGTGCCGCGGATCGCCAAGGACCTCGGGATCTGGGTCCCGAAGGACGAAGCCGTCACGCTTCTGGCCGCGATCCTCGATGAGTGGCGCGAGGACCTGCGCTACCGGCTCTCGCGCGTCAAGTCCCGCCTCAAGTTCATGATCGACGACCTCGGCCCGGACGGGATGCGGCAGCGTGTCGAGGCGCGCCTCGGCCGCACGTTTGAGCGCTTCGAGCTGCCGCACCTGCCGCCCGCGAGCAACCACCTCGGCGTCCACGCGCAGTCCGACGGGCGACACTACGTCGGGGTGCCGGTGCACCTCGGCCTCGCGAGCGGTGAGCAGATGGTGGCGCTCGCGGACCTCGCCGAGAGCCTCGGCGGAGACGTGCGCTTCACACGCCAGCAGAACCTTGTCCTCACGAACGTCGCAGCCGACCGTCTCGACGAGGTAGACGCGCGGCTCGCGGAGATCGGCCTGCCGCTCGACGCCGGCACCCTGCGCGGCGATGCTGTGGCCTGCACGGGGGAGCCGCACTGCAACTTCTCGGTCACCGAGACGAAGTCGCGGATGGACGGGCTCGTGCGGCTCCTCGAGGAGCGCTTCGGCAAGGACGCCGACGGGCTGCGTATGAACCTCGACGGGTGCCCGCACGCGTGCGCGCATCACTGGGTCGGCGAGATCGGCTTCCAGGGCACGACCGTGCGCGACGAAGCCGGCAAGCGACGGCAGGCCTACGACATCTATTTGCGCGGCAGCCTCGATCGTCCTGCCGCGATCGGACGCGCGGTCTTCAAGCGGGTTCCGAGCGACGAGCTCGATGACGCCGTCGTCGGCCTTGTCGGCGGCTGGGTCGCGGCACGCGGTGCCGGCGAGACGTTTCGCACGTTCTGCGACCGCTCGACCGACGAGGAGCTCGGCCGCCTCGCCGGTCGCGAGCCCGCCACACCACGTGAGAAGAAAGGGGTCACAGCATGAGTGTCGAGTTGCTCGACGACCTGGAAGCGGGCGAACTGAGTGTGGAGTTCGAGGGCCAGGAGCCGGAAGTCGTTCTTGAATGGGCGATCGAGCACTTTGCGCCGTCGATCTCGATCTCGACTGCCTTCCAGACCGACGGTGCCGTCCTGCTGCACATGGCCTACGACATCGATCCGACGATTCGCATGTTCAGCGTCGACACGGGACGCCTGCCCGGCGAGACGTTCGAGCTGATCGAGGCGATGCGCGACCGCTATCCGGGTCTGCAGCTCGACCTGCTTTCGCCGAAGGCTGCGCCGGTCAACGCGATGGTCGGAAAGCACGGGCCGAACCTCTTCTACCGGAGCGTCGACAACCGCCTGCTTTGCTGCCAGGTGCGCAAGGTGCTCCCGCTGCAGCAGCATCTCGCCGGTCTCGACGCGTGGATCACCGGGTTGCGCCGCGACCAGTGGGCGACGCGCAGCGACATCCGCAAGGTCGAGATCGACCACGACCACGGTGCGATCGTGAAGCTGAATCCGCTTGCGGAGTGGTCGGAGGACGAGGTGTGGGACTACGTGCGCGAGCACGACCTGCCGTACAACGGCCTCTACGACAAGGGCTACACGTCTATCGGCTGCGCGCCGTGCACGCGACCGACGCAGAAGGGCGAGGACCTGCGAGCGGGGCGGTGGTGGTGGGAGACGAACGCGCCGAAGGAGTGCGGCATCCATTGCGCCATCGAGACGGGCGGCCTCGAGCACGAGTTGCGCGCTCTGATCGGAGACGACAGTGACTGAGGCCACAGTGCAAGGAGTTCCAGCGTTGCAGGGAGTTCAATTGCGCGGCGAGGCGCGCGACGTCGCGCTCGCCGAGGCTCAGACGGTGCACTCCCTGGCGCGCGACGAGCCGATGCGCTCGCGCTTCGCCGAGCTCGTGGCGGCGGTCGACGACGGGGACGTCGGTGGCGATTCGGCCGAGTTGCTCGAGTCGGTGCTCGAGCTGGGCTTGCAGACCGGGCGCATTCGGGCCTACTACGGCCCCGGCGGCGAGCAGGCCGCTCTGGCGACGCTGCGGAAGCTTCCGCGCGGCCGCGTGCGGTCCGACAGTGCCCGCGATGTCTCCACCGCGCTCGCCGTGCTCGCCGGCTCCACGATCGACTCGGTCAAGATCGCGGCGGTAGCGCCTGGGGCGTTCACGCTCTCGATCGAGGCGGGCGGGGTGCAGGCTGCCGTACGCCTCGACGGAAACGGCGCGCGTCTGACGAGCCTCGCGACATGAGCGCCCCAGCCCGTCACTACATGGCGTGTCTCGACCTGCGCGGGCGCGATTGCCTCGTCGTCGGCGGGGGCCGGATCGCGACCGAGAAGGTTCACGGGCTGCTCGACTGCGAGGCGAAGGTAACCGTCGTCGCGCCGGCTGTCGAGGACGATCTGCGCCGTCTCCCCATTCGGGTCGACCGACGGCCGTTTCGCCGCTCCGATGTTGTCGGACGCTTCCTCGTGATTGCCGCGACGAATGATCGCGTAGTGAACGTCGACGTCTCGAGTGCGGCTGCTGAACGTTCGACGCTCTGCAACGTCGCCGACGACCCGGAGCTCTGCAGTTTCATTCTGCCGGCGATCGTCCGCCGCGATCCGATCCTCGTCGGTGTCTCGACCGGCGGTGCTTCGCCTGCTCTCGCGCAGCGCATCCGAGCAGATGTGGCCGAGCTGATTCGTCCCGAGCACGCGGCGCTGGCCGACCGTCTGGCCGCACTGCGACCGTGGGCCAAGCGCGAGCTGCCGACGTATGAGGAGCGGCGCGACTACTTCCAGGCTCTCGTCGCGGAGGCGCTCGGGTGAGCGTCGCGATCGTCGGCGCCGGGCCCGGTGACCCAGGTCTCGTGACCGTCCGGGCGCTCGAGCTCATCCGCCAGTGCGACGTGCTCGTCTACGACCGCCTCGTCTCGGACGAGCTTGTCCGCTCGGCGGCCGGCGCCGAGCGGATCGCGCGCGAAGGCCTGATGCAGGAGGCAGTGAACGACCTGCTCGTACAACACGGCAGGCGCGGCGTCGCCGTCGTTCGCCTGAAGGGCGGCGATCCGTTCATCTTCGGGCGCGGCTCCGAGGAAGCGAACGCACTTGAAGCGGCCGGGCTCGAGTTCGAGATCGTCCCGGGAGTCTCGACGTTCACTGCGGTGCCGGCGCTCGCCGGGATCCCGCTCACCGCGCGCGGTGTAGCCGCGCAGGTGACGATTCTCACCGGCACCTCGGGCGACGGCAGCGACCTCGACTACGACCACCTTGCTGCAACACCGGGCACGCTGGTGATCTTCATGGGATTGAGGCGTGTGGAGCACCTCGCCGAGAGCCTGATCCTCGCCGGCCGCAGATTCGATGAGCCCGCTGCCGTGATCTCGCGGTTGTCGCTCCCGGACGCGCAGGTCCGAACGGGCACCCTCGGCACGCTCGCCGAGGTGGCGCGCGGACTGCCGACGCCGTCGCTCGTGCTGATCGGCGACGTCGTCGCCGATGTTCGCGACCGCGCTGCACTTGTCGCTCTCGCCCAGAGTGCGTGAGGGCGCGTCAGGCCTCGCTGAGACGGCGCAGCAACGCGACCGCGTCCGCGAGGAGCTTCTGCTCTGCTGCGGTCAGCTCATCCGAGATCGCATGTGAGAGCCAGCCTTCGCGGCGTTGTCGTTCGGCTGCGAGGCACTCCCGTCCGCGAGCGGTCAGCTCGATGAGGATCTGCCGGCCGTCGGTCGGATCCGGCGTGCGGACGACGAATCCCTCGCTGTGCAGCTCGGCCAGCGTCTGGGCCATCGACTGCGGCCGCATCCGTTCCGCGGCGGCGAGCCCGCTCGTTGTCTGCGCCCCTGCGCGATCGAGACGGCTGAGCACCGCGGCGTGCGAGGTCGGGAGCGCGTTGTCGGTGCGGAGGCGGCGCACGAGCTGGCCGAGGACGATCCGCAGCTCGCTCGCGACGGTCGCAGCGTCGATCTGTGGCGCCATGGCGGGATCATAGGCAACGATGGACAGGGAAACTGTTCAGGCTGCCTGTAGGATTAGGGAATGGCCGAGAGCGTCGAGAGCGGTGTTGTCGAGAGCGGTGTTGGAGATCGGTACAAGTGGGTCGCGCTCTCGAACGTGACTCTGGGCGTGCTGCTCGCGACGCTCGACGCGTCGATCGTGCTGATCGCGATGCCCGACATCTTCCGCGGCATCCATCTCAGCCCGCTGCGCCCCGGCAACAGCTTCTACCTCCTCTGGATGATTCTCGGCTACCTGGTCGTCACGAGCGTGCTCGTGGTCGGGCTCGGCCGACTGGGCGATCTCTTCGGGCGCGTGCGCATGTACACGCTCGGGTTCGCGATCTACACGGTGGCGTCGCTCCTGCTGACGATCGACTGGATGGAGGGACGCGCCGGCGCTGACTGGCTGATCAGCTTCCGCCTCGTGCAAGGGGTGGGCGCCGCGTTCCTGATCGCGAACTCGGCAGCGATTCTCACCGACGCCTTCCCGGCGAACCAGCGCGGGATGGCACTCGGGCTCAACAACGTCGTCGGGATCAGTGGGCAGTTCATCGGGCTCATCGTCGGCGGCCTCCTGGCCCCGATCAACTGGCGGCTGATCTTCCTCGTCTCGGTTCCGTTCGGCCTCTTCGGGACGGTGTGGTCGCATCGGAAGCTGCGCGAGATCGGTGTTCGCAACCCCGCGCCGATCGACTGGTGGGGCAACGCCACCTTCGCGCTCGGGCTCGTGCTGATCATGATCGGAATCACCTACGGGATCCGCCCGTACGGAGGCCACCCGATGGGCTGGACGAGCCCCTTCGTGCTCGGTTGCCTCGGCGCGGGAGTCCTGCTGCTCACGATCTTCGTGATCATCGAGTCTCGCATCGAGCATCCGATGTTCAAGCTGCCGCTCTTCCGGATCCGGGCGTACACGTTTGGGGTGCTCTCGAGCTTCCTGTCCGCGATCGCGCGCGGCGGGCTGATGTTCATGCTGATCATCTGGCTGCAGGGGATCTGGCTGCCTCAGCACGGCTACAGCTTCAGCCAGACGCCACTGTGGGCAGGTATCTACATGCTGCCGCTGACGATCGGCTTCCTCATCGCCGGGCCGGTGTCAGGCGTTCTCTCCGACCGCTTCGGCTCGCGGCCGTTCGCGACTGCCGGGATGCTCGGCTCGGCGTTCAGCTTCGTGCTACTGGACACGCTGCCGGTCGACTTCACCTACTGGGAGTTCGCGGGTGCGCTGCTTCTGATGGGGCTGTCGATGGGAGCCTTTGCCTCCCCGAACCGCGCCGGCGTGATGAACAGCCTGCCGGCGGGTGATCGCGGCGCCGGCGGCGCGATGAACCAGACGTTCCAGAACTCGGCGCAGGTGCTCTCGATCGGCATCTTCTTCACGCTCATGATCATCGGCCTCGCGGCGACGCTGCCCACGTCCCTCGCCGCCGGCCTCCAGGCGCACGGCGTGCCCGCGGCCGCGGCGACGCACGCCGCACATCTGCCGCCGGTCTCCGTGCTCTTCGCGGCGTTTCTCGGGTACGACCCCGTACGCGAGCTACTCGGCCCGAGCGTCGTCGGCCACCTGTCCGCGACGAACGCCGCCGCCGTCGGGAACCACGACTTCTTTCCGAATCTGATCGCGGGGCCGTTCCACGCCGGTCTGCACAAGGCATTCGCATTCGCGATCTGCGCCTGCCTCCTGGCGGCGGCCATGTCGTGGTCGCGCGGCCGTCGCCCCGCCGAGCAAGATGTACCGGTCCCGGCGAAGCGGCTGGCCGGCGGCTCCGAGCCCGACACCATCTAAGGAGGCAACTGATGCGCGTTCGCTGGTACGGCCAATCGACCTTTCTGCTCTCGGGCGTCCGGACGGTGTTCATCGATCCCTTCGGCGACATGGGCGAGGCACTCGTCGCGCGTGGTCTGGAGTTTCGCTACCCCCCGATCGAGGGCGCGACCGCAGAGGTGCTGCTCGTCACCCATGAGCATCGCGACCACAACGTGGTCGACGTCGTCGGTGGCGAGCCCGTCGTGATCCGCTCGACGGCGGGGCGCTTCGAGTCTCCGATCGGTGAGGTCGTGGCGATCGCCTCGGAGCACGACGACGCTGCCGGGACGGTGCGCGGTCCCAACACGATCTTCCGCTTCGAGCTCGACGGCTTCGCCTGCGCTCATCTCGGCGACTTCGGCCAGCCGGCGCTCCGACCCGAGCAGCGCGCGGCGCTCGGCGAGGTCGACGTCCTCTTCATCCCGGTCGGTGGCAGCGCCACGATCGGCGGCGCGCCGGCCGCCGAGGTCGTTCGTTCGGTTGCACCTCGTCTGGTCGTGCCCATGCACTACAGAACACCGGCGGTGAACTTCCTCGACCCGCCCGACGAGTTCCTGGCCGCGCTCGCTGTCGACCCGACGGAGCTCGACACAAGCGAGTTCGAGGTCGAGGCGGTGATCGGGACGGCTGCAGCCCCGAGCGTCGTGCTCCTCTCGCCGCCGCTCGCCTGACCGCCCGTTCTCGAGGTCGCTTTACCCTCGCTTTACGTCGAACTCGCAGAACGCGTACGGCGGCCAGGGATGCTCGACGATCGGAATCGACAGAGCGTGCCGACAGGAGCGTGCGATGAGGAGCAAGACAAACAGTCGGAAGCGGTTGGCGGCCACCGTCTCCGCCGCCGTACTTGCGCTTGTCGTGCTCGCGGGAGCCGCATCCGCCGCGGCGCCGACGGCCACTACGGGCCCAACAACGGTCGTAGGATCGACGACCGCCACTGTGACCGGCACTGTCGTCCCCGGCGCTCAGTCGACGAACTGGCACGTGGAATACGGGACCTCGACGTCGTACGGAACGAGCACTTCCGCCAAGAGCGCGGGCTCCGGCTCGAGCTCGGTCGCCGTCTCGGCCGGCCTGACGGGGCTGAAGTTCGGGACGACCTACCATTACCGCGTCGTCGCGACGAACGGCGCCGGCACGAGCCACGGAACGGATGCCGTCTTCACGACGACGGTCCCGCCCGACGTGACCACGGGCACCGCCTCCAGCATCACGGCCTCCGCGGCGACGCTGAACGGAACCGTCGACCCGAACGGTCGCGACACGACCTTCTACTTCGAGTACGGGACATCGACGAGCTACGGAACGAAGACCGCCGTCAAGAACGCGGGCTCGCCGACAACCCCGCAGCCCGAGTCGGCCGGGATCTCCGGCCTGCAGGCCGGTCGCGCCTACCACTTCCGCATCGTCGCCTCGAGTGACGCCGGTACGACCGTAGGCAAGGACTCCGCGTTCACGACCAGCGCAGCGCCGACGGTCGCCACGGGTGACGTGTCGTCGGTGACGCCGACGACAGCCACACTGCACGGAGCAGTGAACCCGAACGGTCTTTCGACCACACGGTGGTTCGAGTACGGCACGTCGACGCGCTACGGATCGAAGACAGCGTCGACAAGTGCCGGCTCGGCAACGACCGCGGGCTCGGTTTCGGCGGGTGTGAAGAGCCTCAAGGCGGCGACGACCTATCACTACCGGCTCGTCGCGCAGAACTCGAGCGGCAAGACGTTCGGCGCAGACCGCAGCTTCTCGACCGTGGGCGCGCCGTCGGCCCAGACAGGTTCGGCGCAGGCCGTCGGTCCCGACCTCGCGGTCCTGACCGGATCGCTCGATACCAAAGGCCGCGCGACGACCTGGTGGTTCGACTACGGCCCGACAGCGAGCTACGGCAAGTCGACCTCGTCCAAGAGTGCCGGGTCGACTGCAGGCTCGCAGAAGGTCAGCGCGACGCTGACCGGCCTCACGCCCGCCACGACCTACCACTATCGGCTCGTGGCGAAGAGCGACGGGGGGACGACGGTCGGTGCGGACGGGACATTCGTGACCGCGGGAGTGACGCTCACCGTGCTCGCTCGGGACGTCGTCTTCGGCGGCCGCGTCACGCTCTCCGGGATCGTCCCCACCCACCAGACCGGTGAGCAGGTCGTGATCTATGCGCAGACGTACGGCGGCGGGTCGTTCCAGGCGAGGTCGACGGTGCTCACCGGCCCGAACGGCACGTGGGCCTTCATCGCGAAGCCCGGGATCGCCACCACCTACGAGGCGAGTTGGCGAGGCGGGATGAGCGCACCGGTCTCGATCGGTGTGCATCCGTCGATCGCCCTGCGCCAGACGGCGAAGAAACGGTTCGTCGTCCATGTCGCCGGTGCCCGCTCCTTTGCCGGCCGCCTGATCCAGGTCCAGCGCCGCGCGAACGGGCGCTGGTCGACGATCAAGCGGGTGCGGCTCGGCGCCCGCTCACGGGCGGACTTCGGCGTCTCGTTGCCGAAGGGTCGTTCGACCGTCCGGATCGCGTTCAGCGTCAATCAGGCCGGAGTCGGGTTCCTCGGCGGCAAGAGCCGTGCGATCACCGTCAAGCGTTAGAACGACGTCAGCCGCCACTGATGGCGGCGATCACCTCGATGCGGGAGTGGGGTTCCAGCGGCGTGTCGAGTGCCGCACGCTGCCCGTCGACGTAGAAGTGGATGTGCGGGCGGATGGCGGGGCCGGCTTCGCAGAGACGGTCGCGCAGGCCCGGCCAGTCTCGGTCGAGCTCCGCGATCGCGCCGTCGACGGTGGACGCGTCGACCTCGACGTGGCGGGTGAGCCCGGTGAAGAGCGGCGTCAGGGTTCCTGGGAGATGGAGGTCGGCCATCGTTCCTCTCAGTCCAGGATCGCAACCTCGACGGATGAGATCGCCGGGAGGTAGCTCGCGATCTCGGTCCAGTTGTCGCCTTCGTCGGCGCTTGCGAAGACCTGGCCGGTGCTCGTGCCGAAGTAAAGGCCCGGAGTGTCGTAGGAGTCGATGGCCATCGCCTCGCGCAGGACGCCGAGGTGCGCTCCTTCCTGAGGAAGACCGCGTCCGAGCCGCTGCCAGCTCGAGCCGGCGTCTGCCGTGCGCCAGACGGCTGCCGCGCCTTCCGGCATGCAGCGGCCGTGCCCGGGATCGAGCGGGATCACATAGAAGGTGTCTCGATCGTGCGGGTGGGCTGCCGCCGCGAACCCGAAGTCGCTCGGGAGTCCCTCGCTGATCTCGGTCCAGCTCTCGCCGGCGTCGTCGCTTCGGTGCATGCCGCAGTGGTTTTGCTGGTACATGCGGTTCGGGTCGGACGCCGAGCGAACGACCTTGTGCACGCAGAACCCGACCTCATCGTGCGGCCGTGGCCATTCGGCGCGTAGACCGCGGTTTCGGGGCGTCCACGAGGCGCCCTCGTCCGCTGTCTCGAAGAGCCCGACGCCTTGCACGATCGCCCAGAACCGAGAGCTGTCGTCGGAGTCGAGCATGAGCGCAGAGAGACCGAGATGCCCAGGGGGCTGGTTCGCTGGATCGTCCCAGTCCTCGCTCCCCGGCTGCCCCGCGAGCGTCGAGAGCGGTGACCAGGTTGCTCCCTCGTCTCTACTGGCGAAGATGCCCGGGGCTTCTGCGCCGACGAGGATGCGTCCTGGCGACGCCGCGACGCTCGAGACCTTCGACAGCTTCCTGCCGTCGTCTCCGTGCACCAGCCCTTCGCTGGAGAGCGTCCACGTCTCGCCGAGATCGCCGCTGCGCCACACCGCCGACCCGTGCCACTCGCTCGCCGCCGCCGCGTAGATCGCACCCGAAACGGGCTCGAGCACCGCGTGGTAGACGGGCCATCCTTCGCAGTACGGCCCCCTCAAGGACCAGTCGCGTCGGCCGCCGTCGCTTTCGAGCACGAAGCAGCCCTTCCGAGTTCCGATCAAGAGCACCGTTTGCGACAACGTCTCACCTCCGAAATAGGGTCACCGCGAGCCTCGCAGCTTCAGCACGGCGAAGCATATGAAGGTAGACCGCGGGCGACCGCAAAACTCATCGCTCGCGAGTGAACCAATTGTCTCACCTCACGTCAACGTGACGACGATCTTCGCGGTCGCACCGTCGGCCTGGCGTCGCCAGGCCTCGGCGACCCGCTCGAATGGGTAGGTCTGGATGTCGAAGACGATCTCCTCGGCCGCCGCATGACCGGCGAGGCGCAGGTACTCCCGGCGAAAGTCCTCGCGTGGGACGGCGAAATCGGTGTAACCGTAGAGCTCGCCCATCTTCCCGCGCAGCGCCGCCGAGGGCAGCGATGCTTCTGCACCGGCTGA
Organism: uncultured Thermoleophilia bacterium; assembly: GCA_963842335.1. Classification (GTDB taxonomy): domain Bacteria; phylum Actinomycetota; class Thermoleophilia; order Gaiellales; family Gaiellaceae; genus PALSA-600. Next base: position 195,194 of record CAWJGF010000010.1, read on the forward strand.
TTGGCCGACCTGGACGAGTCGGTACCCGGGGGCGGCAGCCTGGATCGCTGCGATCGCCGGAGCACCCCACAGCGTGTCGATGACGTAACTCGGACCTGTGCCTCCTGCAGCCTCCTTGAACGCGGCGACGAGGTCAGGCTCGTCGAGGTTCACCGTCGCGTCGGCGCCGAGCGCGGCGGCACGCTCGAGCCGAACAGGATTGCGCCCGGCTGCGACGACCCGCGCGGCGCCGAGGAGCTTCGCCGCCTGTACGGCCACGAGCCCGACCGTGCCCGTTGCCCCGAGCACGAGCACTCGGTCGTCCCGCAGCAGCGGAGCGCGCCAGGCGACCGGCATCCAGCCGGCCATGCCGGCGATGCCGCACGAAGCAGCGACCGCGTCGGACACCGCCTCCGGCAGCGGAATGCCGAGGTCGGGGGGCGCGGCAGCACGCTCCGCCAGCAGTCCGTCCCGCGAGACGCCGAGCCCGTCGCCGAAGAGGTAGACGCGAGTGCCGTCCGGACGACGCGCGACCCCTTCACAGCCGGCGATATACGGCAACGGGGGATGGCCTGCGAAGTAGCGGCCCGCTCCGATGTTGACGTCGATCGGGTTCAGCGACACCGCCGAGATGTCGTAGACCATTTCGCTCGAGGGCTCCGGCCGGTCCCTCGATTCCGGTGGCGCACCGAGTTGGCTGATCACCGCGGCTCTCACGTCTGATCCTCCTCGGTCGAGTCGCCCTACGAGAAGAGCGGCACGAGGTGCCGTCGGGCGGCCAGGTCGTCCATGGCCTCGTCAGGCGGACGAGACTCGTATCGGCTTGCAGCGTCCAGCACCCTCGGCAGCAGCGAGATGTCGCCGACCGTATTGAGGAAGACGCCCGGCCGCCCGAGGACCCAGTGCACGGCGAGGTCGATGTCGTCCGGTTCGCGTAGCGGCTCGTACCAGGTGGCCGCCGTCTGCTCGCGCCCGTCCCACGGAGCGAGCGTGATGCTCTTGATCGTCTGTACCGCCACGCCGCGTTGGGCGCAAACGGTGCTCAGCTCCTCGAAGTCGGACGCGTAGTGCTTGTCGCGCATCTGCACGTAGCTGTAGGGAGCGAGTACCGAATCGAAAGGAAATCGTTCGAGGCTCCGCACGTGCATCCTCGCCACCGTCAGGCCGTGCCCCGTAACGCCGATGAAGCGCACAAGGCCCTCCTCGCGCGCTTCGACCGCGGCTTCGAGCGCGCCGCCTTCGCGCAGCGCCGTCTCCCACTCGATTGGGTCGACGAGATTGTGCAACTGCAGCAGATCGACACGGTCGACGCCGAGGCGGTCGAGCGAGCGGCGGATCTCCTCGCGCGCGCCCGCACGATCGCGCCGGCCGGTCTTCGTCGCGAGGAACACCTCCTTGCGGTGCTGCGACAGCCAAGGTGCCAGCCGCAATTCGGAGTCGCCGTACGACGCCGCAGTGTCGATGTGGTTCACGCCGTGCTCCCGGATCAGCTCGAGGGTGCGGTCGGCCTCGGGTTGCGACACCGAACCGAGCGCGGCGGCGCCGAACAGCGTGCGCGTGCTTTCGTGTCCCGTGCTCCCGAACGGCGCTTTCGCGATCACCTCCGGAGCCTAGCTGTGCCGCATAGGATCGTGCACGCGTGCAGCGTGACCTGATCGCCGTCGGTGACGTCATGCTCGACGGGGCGTTGCCGGCGCCTGCGCCCGGTCGTCGCATCCACGGCCGGATCGAGCTACGACCTGGTGGCTCTGCCGCGAACGCAGCGCTCACGGCGGCGCGCCTCGGTGCCCGGGCGGCGGTCGTCGGCCGCGTCGGGAGCGATGCGGCCGGACGGTTGGTCTCGGAAGCGCTCGCCGACGCCGGCGTCGAGCTCGTCCTTGCCCGGGATGCGACGGCCCCGACCGGGTGCGTCGTCGTGGTGGGAGCGTCGGCGGTGATCGCCGATCCCGGTGCCAGCACGCGGCTTTCGCCGGTCGATCTGCCGAGCGCGCTCGAAGCGGGAGCCGTCCTGGTCTCCGGGTACTCGCTGCTTCAGCCAGGGCCTGAGGCGGCTGCGCGCGCGGCGCTCGAGCGCGCGCGGACAGCGTGGCTTGCAGTGGATGCTGCCTCCGCAAGCCTGCTCGAGGCTTTCGGCATCGACCGTTTCTTCGAGGCGACGGCGAGCGTCGACGTGCTGCTTGCAAACGCCGCCGAGGCGCGTGCGCTCACCGGCCTCGAGGGGGAAGCGGCGGCCCTCGAGCTCGCTCGGCGGTACCGCGTCGGCTGCGTCAAGCTGGGTGCCGAAGGCGCCGTCGCCGCCTCGGCCGGCCAGACAGTGCGGGCCACGGCGCGAGCAGTCGATGCCGCCGACACACTGGGCGCCGGCGATTCCCTCGCGGCTGGGTTTCTGCTTGCCCTGGCGGGAGGGGCCGACCTCGACGCCGCCCTCCGGGCCGGGTGCGAGACGGCGACCGCCTCGCTGGCTTCTTAGTCGCCGCTCCGCAGGTCGGCGAGCCGTCTCGACTCGAAGCTGATCTCGTCGAACTGCGCGCGGCAGCCGTCGCCGAGCGGTGACTGAGTGAGAAAGCCGACCGCCGGCGTCTCGCCCACGGCGAGTGCGAAGCTGCGGATGAGCCACCAGCGCGAGCCGTCGGCCGACGCGTGGAAGGCGAGAGCCGCTCCGAGTCGCGAGATGCGGAGCCAGACCGAGTTGCCGTCGACGACCGTCGAGTTGCAGTCGTCCGAGACGCCGTGGGTGACGACGGAGACGATGGTCGGCTCGGCTTCGGGCGAGCGCTCGAAGCACAGCTTGGCCCAGGTCAGCTCGCCTGCGTGGACGACGAGCACGCCCGCGTCGAAGGTGGCCGTGAAACCGACCTCGACGCGAGCGCCGAACACGAAGTCGCCCGCGACCTCACCGACGAGCGCCGGCGCATTCAGGACCGGTTCGGAGGCACCTCCTGGATCGACGAACCAGTCCGTCCGAGGGCGGGCGGTGATCGTCAAGAGGTTGTTCACCGTGCTCCACTCCGCCGGCTCCCCCAGCCAATGAAGCGCGAACGGCAACGCCTCGAGCTCGACCGGTGCCATCGGAGGATCCTCCCAGAGAGCACCTCCGCCGGGTGGGATGAGCGACGAAGGAGCGGCGCCGTGGCGCCGCTCCTTCGTCTGGAGGTTTCTCACCGGCTAGTTCGCCGGGCAGGGGTTGGGTTGATCGCCACTGTTGAAGTTGTCGAACCGCACGATGGTCGTGGGCCCCGCGACGGGGAAGACGGTCGCGAGTAGCGAGCCGTACTCGGTGGTCGAGCTTCCCCCGAAATTGTTCGTCGTCCCGGGGATGAAGTTGCCACCCTCCTGCCAGGTGCAGCCGTCACTCGTATTCGTGGTCGAGTAGAACGGATAGAACTGCGCCCCGTTCGGTGGGTTCACGCAGTTCGCGCCCGTGGTCGTGTCGCAGAACGGCGGGTTGTCCTGCGAGTCGGACGCCTCGATCCGAGGCAGGTCGGCCTCGAAGGCGATCGTCGAGTAGTTCGTCGTCCCGTTGTTCGTCTTCGGACTGGTGAACAGGACCGGGCTCGGATGCAAGGCCCGATCGCGGGCGACGTTGGGGTCGGTCCCCGGCCAGTCGTTGGAGTACGACTGCGAGTCCCAGTCTCCGTCACCGGACAGGCAGCCGTCGATCTTGATGAGCGTGGAATCGGATCCCGGTACGCAGAAGTTGTTGCCGTCATCGGGGTCGAGGCCACCGGCATCCTGTTTGCCCGGCTTCGTGCAATTGAAGTTCGCGTCGAGCTGGAGGCAGTTCTCGAAGTGCCCGATCTCGTCGGAGAACGCGACGTTGTACGTGTGTGCCGACCATGTGTTGCCGCGTGGGTTGCCCGTGCTGTATTCCGGATGGAACGCGTACGGGGCCACTTGGCACGTCGACGACGTCGGGGTGTACAGGATGTGCCCGAACCCATTGGCGACCGATGCCGTCATCGATCCGCTTTCGCCGCTCGTCAGGTCGTTGAGGTCGATGCGGAAGCCGTCCGCGGTGTCGTGCATGTGGATGCGAACACGATCACCCGGCTTCATCAGCAGGTCCTTCGCATAGTCGGGATTGACCGCGGCGAGATTCGGCGCCGAGAACGTCCCGGTGGCGAGTGGGTTGGCCGGCGCCTGGGAGACGCCGCTCTTCGTGATGTACGCCCAGTTGATGGGCTCGGGGCCGCCGAGGATGTAGTTATTGCAGGCGGCGGTGTTCTCTTGCCCCGTGTTCTGGTCCTGCGTGCGGCTGTCGATCGTCATCGCCGCGCAGTACGTGGTGGCAGCGCAGCCGAAGCCCTCGAATTGAGGCACGTAACCGGGGCCGTAGAACTGCAGTTCCATGTACGCGTTGCCGGGATGCTTGCCGATGTAATCCGGGGCGGCGGGGTTCGTGCCGACCAGATTGTTCGCGTCGGAGTCCGCGACGCACGTCTTGGTGAACTCCGGCGCGGACTCCGTGTCACAGAGTGTGAGCCCGAACCAGAATGTCGGTCGGAGCTCAAAGTTCCAGGTGGCGCCGGCTCCGGTCGGGCTCGGGCGCGCGTTCGGGTCCGTGGGCAACGTGAGGGTGTAGGTCGCGTCGTTGCCCGAGCCGGGGACGCTGGACTTGTATTCGATCGAGGGCTCGTCGTGGCCGACGTACTCGTCGCCCGGGCTGTCGTAGGCGTCGGTGCAGAGCGAGGAGCGGCTCACGCAGAGCGGCTCGTCGTACCCCGCCGGGCCTTCCGCCTTGCCGCGGAGCGCCGCTTGCGTGGCATTGCTCGTCGCAGACAGAGGTACCGCGGATGCGGCCAGAACCAACCCAGCGAGCGTCAGCAGAATCAAAGCGAATCGCTTCACCGAAGGGTCCTTTCGTGATCGGTCAACGGATCGCCGCGGCAGCGCCGGCACGATCCGCGATCCGCCACGCGAGGGTCTCACGTGACGAAAAGCGACGCCGGTGCACGGCGGCCTGAGTGGTCTTCGGCCCCCTTAGTCCCCCTTCCCGGCAACGGTCGCCTGCATCGGGGCGGAGGGCGCACGCCAACGACACGTCCCGCCTTGCCAGCGGTGCGGCAACTCCCGCCGCCACACCGGCAGGGGTACGAGATCGAGCGATCTCGTCATCCCGGGACCCTAACGAATGGCGATCCACGGAAGCGCCGGTCAACCACCTCACGTACGCCGGCGATCTGCCACCATGCTTCGTGCAGACCTGAACTCGGCGTACACGGAGGTGATCGCGGTGCGTACTCTCCTCGCCGTTCTCGGCATCGCTGTCTCGAGCGCGGCAGGCGCTGAAGCCCACAGCGTCGCGCCCCAGACCCTCCCAGCCTCCGCCGCGGTGACGCTGTCGAGCCCTCGCGCCGGTGCGCGCCCCGTCGTTCTGACGCTGCGAATGCGCTACGAGATGCAATGCGCGCGCCCCGGGCCTGGCCCGCTCGTGGTCACCTTCCCGGCCGGCGAGCGCCTGCCCTCGCAGATCGCCGCCGGGGATGTCCTCGTCGACGAAGGCCCGGCGACCAACGTGCGACGCAGCGGGCGGACCGTGAGCATCGGCTTGCCGGTCCGGCACGGACCGCTCTGCGATGTCATCGCTCCGTCGGTGCTGACCGTCGTCTTCGACCGAGGCGCCCAGCTCGGCAACCCAGCGCGCGTTGGCAACTACGCGGTTGCTGCGCAGACACCACGAGTCAGCGCGCGTACGAGCATGGCGATCCGCTAGACGGTCCCGGCCTGCCGGCGTGAACACGTTCACGCCGGCAGGCCGGGTAGGTCGCTAGGCCGCCTCGAGTGCGAGTTCCGCCTCGGGCTCTTCTTCAGGCTTCGCCGCGATCGTGACAGCGCGCGATTCCGTCAGCACCGCTGCGAGGACTGCGCCGGCTGCCGCGATGGCCGCGAGCACATAGAACGTGACCTGGAAGCCATGGGTCAACGCGCCCGCGTCGAGCGCCGACACGCCGGGATGCGCGTGGACGTAGTGCGCACTGAACGTGGTTGCGATGGTCGTGGCCGCCGCGACGCCGATCGCGCCGCCGATCTGCTGGCTCGTGTTGATCAGGCCCGAAGCGACACCGGCATCGGACTGCCGAACGCCGGTCAGGGCGCCGATCGAGGTCGGAACGAACGCGAGCGCCAGCCCGATCCCGCTCAGGAGGAACGCCGGGAAGAGGTCCCAGAAGTAGCGCCCGTGAACCGGGAGCTGCGCGTAGAGGACGAGTCCGCCGGCGGACAGCAGGAGGCCGAAGGTGAGCACGGGGCGGATGCCGACACGCGTCGTGAGCGCTTGTGCGATCCCCGAGAAGGCGATGATCGAAACGGTCAGGGCAATGTAGGCGACGCCGGTCTTGAGCGCTGAGTAGTGCAGCACCTGCTGCATGTAGAGCGTCAGCAGGAAGAACTGCGAGAACACCGCCGCGGCCAGCAGCAGCCCGCTCACGTTCGAAGCGGTCAGGGTCCTGAGGCGGAAGATCCGCATCGGCAGGAGCGGTGCCTTCGAGCGCAGCTCGATGACGACGAACGCGACGACCAGCGCAGTCGCGACCGCGAGCAGACCGATCGTCTCGACGGTGACCCAGCCGTGCTGAGCCGCGCGAGTCATCGCGTAGACCAGCAGCATCAGGCCGCTCGTGATCGAGACGGCACCTGCGACGTCGAACGTGCGGTGGGAGAGCTCGGCCCGGCTCTCGCGGAGCAGGAACGGGACGAGCGCGAGAACAACGATGCCCGCGGGAACGTTGATGAAGAAGATCCACGACCAGCTGAATGCGCTGGTCAGCGCGCCGCCGAGCAGCACGCCGGCGGCACCGCCGCTACCAGACGCGGCACCCCAGATCCCGAGCGCGATGTTGCGCTCGCGACCCTCCTCGAAGGTGGTCGTCAGCATCGACAACGCGGCGGGAGAGAGCAGCGCGGCGCCGAGGCCCTGGAGCGCGCGGAACGCGATCAGCGAGGTCTCCGACCAGGCGAGCCCGTCGAGCAGCGAACTGACGGTGAAGAGCACGAGGCCGATGACGAAGAGCCGGCGGCGCCCGAAGAGGTCGGCCAGCCGGCCGCCGAGCAGGAGCACTCCGCCAAACAGGATCGCGTAGGCGGTGATCACCCACTGCAGGCTCTCCTGGCTGAAGTGCAGGTCGGTCTTGATCGACGGCAGCGCGACGTTCACGATCGCGACATCCAGGACGACCATGAACTGGGCGGCAACGATCACCGCCAGGGCGAACCAGCGTCTCCGTGATTCGAGGGAAGTCATTTGCGGCTCCAATCGTTGGAAAAATCTACGATGAAGAGAGGTAACGATTCACTCCGCTACTCTTATTCCCATGACGACGCCGCTTCCTGAGCTGAAGCAGCCGGAGGGGTTGCCCGAGGAGCTGCGGGCCTGCACCGCGTTTCTGCTCGCTCGGGTCGGCTACGCGATCAAGCTGAGCGCGATCGAAGCTTTCGAGCGCGAGGGCTTCGGCCTTTACCAGTACAGCGTGCTGGCGATCCTCGGCGAAGGGTCGAAGGAGACGCAGGCCACGATCGCCGATACGTTGCAGCTCGACCGCGGCCAGCTCGTCGGCGTGCTCGACGAGCTCGAGCAGGCAGGGCTCGTCGAGCGCCGTCGCGACCAGGTCGACCGGCGAAGGCACACGGTGAGCCTCACCCCGTCGGGCAAGAAGCAGATCGTGAAGATGCGGGCGATCATCAAACGCATCGAGGATCAGTTTCTCGGCCCGCTCGACGCGCGGGCGCGAACGGCACTGCACGACGCGCTGCTGAGCGTCGCCGCCAACCACGACTGCCGCTTCCAGCCGTCTACGTCAGGTCCAGCCGCATGAAGACAGAGATATCGTGCGCGGCGCCCTCGAACTCCCGTCCAGGGTAGGAAGCGCTCGGCACGAACCCGACGCTCCGGTAGAGGGAATGGGCGTCGTGCATGAACGACGCGCTCTCGAGGTAGATCGTCTCGCGGCCGAGCTCCCGCGCATCGTCGATCAGCTGCTGCACGATCGCCCGGCCGGCGCCGAGCCCTCGGGCTGTCGGGCGCACGAACATCCGCTTGATCTCCCCCGTTGTCGTGGTGAGGAGCTTCAGCCCGCCGACGCCGACTGCGTCACCGTCGACCACGGCCACGTAGACCCGCCCGCCTGAGGCAATGACTTCTTCGAGAACGCCGGTCGGATGGTCTTCGTCGGGCGGGATGACGATCCCGAGCTCGAGTCTGATCCGCTCGGTCGCCCAGTCGCCGAACTCACGCGCGAGCACCGTTGCGGGCGTGAGCTCGTCGGCCGATTCGATGCGTCGAAGCTGAACGTCGCTCACTGTTCGACTCTAAGCCGAAACGCGACCGGCGCGCGCCGCGCCGGTCGCGTCTTGCGTTTTCTGAGCTACGTCGTCGGCTCGACGATGATCAGCGAGTTCCCGTCCGGGTCACGCAACCAGAACATCGGCGGTACGGGGCCGCCCCAGCGGGTGACCTCCTCGTCGACATCGGCGCCGGCGGCCTTCAGCGAGGCATGGTCGGCGTCGACATCCGTCGTGTCGAGGCAGATACCCGTCTGGCTGCCGCCGGCCTGCTGGCCCTGCGGCGGCGGCGCGAGGGCGATCGTGGTCGGCGTGCCGGCGACTGCGACCTCGACCCAGCGCCCCGCGTCTCCCATCGGGACGTCGACGACCTTTTCGAAGCCGAGCGTGTCGACGTAGAAGTCGACTGCGCGATCGGTGTCGGCAACGGTGACGCACACGCGGCCGACCTGCGAGAGATTCAGCTTGGAAGCCAACTTCGACATTCTGTGCCTCCTGATCGTGGGGTTCGTCCGTTCAGACGACAACGTCGAGTGAAACTCATCGCCGACCGGTCGATGAATGTTGAGCGGGAGCCGGAACGCCTTCGCGGGGCGCGCGACAGTCCCCATCCTCCCCGGTGCCTCAGTCGAGCCGGAAGACCTCCACCAGGGCCGGCGGGCCGGCATCAGGCACTCGCTGCTCGAGGAAGTCGGCCATCGCGTCCTGCCAGCGGGCCGAGACATCCTGCGCGGCGAGATACCGGCCGGCAGCGGCGAGGTCATCCGCCTCGAAGTACCCGAACATCTGGTTGCCCTGACGGAAGATCGTGTAGTTGCGGATGCCTGCGCTGCGAAGGGCGTCGAGCATCTCCGGCCACACTTCTTGATGGGCCTGGACGTACTCGTCCGTCTTGTCGGCGCGGACGTTCAGGACAAACGCGGTTCGTTGGGTCATGGCGACTCCTCGGTTCACAGTTGCTCGTAGGCGCTTTCGACAGAGACGGTGCTGCGCTCGCGGGCGAGCTCCGCCGCGTAGCCCCCCTCGCGAAACGCGGCCACGGGATCCTCCGCGACGCCCAGTTGCCGCCGTAGCCGGCCGAGCAGCGGGCGCACATCGGTCTCGAACGCTTCGAGCAACGCTCGATGGCCGCCGAGGACATCCCCGGCAGCCCGCGCCTCCGCGAGACGCTCCTCGTCCACGAGCAGCGCCTTCGCGTACGCCGTCTGGATGTTCATCACCGACTGGATCATCGCGTCGATCTTCCCCTCGACGTTGTGAGACTGGTCGATCATGAACGCAACGTTCTCGGTGCCGCCCGAGGCAATCTCGCGCATGATTCGGAACAACTCGAACGGGTCGATCGACCCCACGATGAGGTCGTCATCGGCGTACTTGCGATTGTTGAAATGGAAGCCGCCGAGCAACCCCTCCGCGAGGAGCACTGCGACGATCTGCTCGACGTTCGTTCCCTGCGGATGATGGCCCGTGTCGACGAGCACTTGCGCCTGCGCGCCGAGGCGCCTGCAGAGCATTGCGGCTGTCCCCCAGTCAGGGAGGTCGGTGCTGTAGAAGCTTGGCTCGAAGAACTTGTACTCGACCAGCAGTCGCATCCCCGGTGCGAGCAGGCCGTACAGCTCTTCCAGGCCTGCGGCGAGCCGCGAATGCCGGTCGCGCAGGTCGTCCTGGCCGGGGTAGTTCGTCCCATCGGCCAGCCACAGGCTGATGATCGTGGAACCGACCTGTTGCGCGATCTCGATGCACTCGCGGCAATGGTCGAGCGCCTTGGCCCGCACCCGCGGATCGGGGTTGCAGATGCTTCCAAGCCGGTAGGCGTCGTCGCTGAACAGATTCGGGTTGATGGCCCCGATGCGAATCCCTCGCTCGGTGGCGTAGTCGCGGAGCGTCGGCCAGTCGGCGACGCGGTCCCACGGGATGTGCAGGGCGACCGAGGGACAGCAGCCGGTCAGGCGGTGCACGAGTGCGGCATCGTCGATCCGCTCCCGGACAGTGCGGGCCGCACCGGGCCAAGGGAAGACATGGAAGCGAGTCCCGGAGTTGCCATAGCCCCACGACGGCGTCTCGATCTCGAGGGCCGCGACCTGTTCGAGAGCAGCGGTCTCAGTCATGCCCGCCAGTCTGACGCATTCACCACCTGATTTTCAAATCGACTTTCGAATCAAGGATTTCGTAAGTAGCTTCGAAGGTATTGACTTGTCCGGCGCCTGGGCGTATCTTCGCGCAATCGACCGGGTTGACAACCTTTCACAGTCCGAGCGCATGCAGCACGTGCTCCGCCTGCTCGAAACAAGAGACCACCTTCCGGTTGCGGAACTTTCGCAGACGTTCGCCGTTTCCGAGGTCACCGTCCGCAGCGACCTCACTGAGCTCGCACGACGCGGCCTCGTCGCGCGAATTCGCGGCGGGGTCCGGGCACTGCAGCGCGACGGGTCCGAGGTCGGCTTCGATCTGCGTCTACGTCTCGAGGTCGGGCGGAAACGTGCGATTGCACGGGCGGCGGCCGCAATGGTGTCCGAAGGCGAGGCCGTCGCACTGGACGCGAGCACGACTGCGTACTACCTCGCGCTCGAGCTCCGCGCGAAGCGCGAGCTTGTCGTCGTGACCAACGGCCTGCTCGTTGCGACCGCGCTCGCCGACGCCCCGGGAATCAGCGTGATCGTGACCGGCGGGATGCTCCGGCTGTCGGCGATGTCGCTCGTGGGCGATCTCGGTGCGGACGTGCTCCGCACGACGAGGATCAACAAGGGCTTCCTCGGCGCGCGCGGTTTGAGCGTGTCGCGCGGACTGATGGACCTCAATCCGGACGAGGTGCGCATCAAGCAGGAGATGGCCGATGCCTGCGAGCAGGTGTACGGGATCTTCGACGGCACCAAGTGGCACCGGAGTGCGCTACTTGCCTTCGTCTCGGTCGAAGAGCTCGCGGGAATCGTCACCGATTCGAGCGCCCCGACGGCCGAAGTCGAGGCATGGCGTGCAGCGGGAGTCGACGTCATGGTCGTCGATCCGGGACCGCCGGAGCCGCCGCCGCTCCGTCCACGCGATCTCAGGCGCGCTGTTCGGAACGACGAGGGGGCGAGCTGATGGCGACGCTCGCCGCGGTCGATCTCGGCGCGCAGAGCGGGCGGGTGGCGGTCGGGAGGTTCGACGGCGAGCGGCTGGGCGTCACCGAGGTCCACCGTTTCCCGAACGTGCCGGTCCGCGTCCGCGACACGCTGAACTGGGACATCCTTCGCGTCTACCGCGATGTACTCGACGGTCTCGGGGCCGCCGCGCGCGAAGCCGGTCACGTCGACTCGGTCGCGGTCGATTCGTGGGGCGTCGACTTCGCGCTGATCGACGCCAAGGGCAGCCTCGTTCAGAACCCTGTCCACTACCGCGACGCCCGACGTGCGCGCGCGATGGACGGCGTGCTCGCCCGCGTCCCCGCCCGCGAGCTGTACGACCGAACGGGAATTCAGCTCATGCCTATCAACACGGTGTTCGAGCTCGGTGCGATGGCTGCCCAAGACGACCCGGCTCTCGACGGCGCGAAGACGCTTCTGCTCATTCCCGATCTCGTGCACTACTGGCTCTGCGGCGCAACCACGTCCGAGCTCACGAACGCCACCACGACGCAGTGCTTCGACCCCCATACCGGTAGCTGGGCGCTCGACCTCCTCGAGCGTCTCGACGTGCCGACACAGCTGCTGCCGGAGATCGTCCAGCCGGGTACGCCGCTCGCGCGACTTGGCGCTGCCGTCTCGGAAGAGACGGGGATGGGCGATGCCGAGGTCGTCGCGGTCGCGACGCACGACACCGGTTCCGCCGTTGCCGCCATCCCGTTCCGGCAGTCCGATGCAGTCTTCATCAGCGTGGGGACCTGGTCGCTTGTCGGTCTCGAGGTCAGCGAGCCTGTGATTACGGACGCCGCGTTCGCCGCGAACCTCACGAACGAAGGCGGCATGGCCGGGACCTTCCGGCTGCTGAGGAATGTCACTGGGCTGTGGCTGATCCACGAGTGCCGCCGGGTGTGGGCGCAGGCAGGACATGAGTACTCGTTCGATCAGCTCGTGGCGCTTGCGAAGGATGCGCCCGCCCTGCACTCGTTCATCGACCCCAACGACGCGGCCTTCGGCGAGCCCGGCGACATGCCCGCCCGTGTGCGTGCTTTCTGCGCCCACACCGGCCAGCCGGAGCCTGGTGATCCGGGTGCGATCGTGCGCTGCATCCTGGAGAGCTTGGCGCTGAAGCACGCGCAGACGATCGACATGCTTGCGGCTGTCACCGGCACATCGCCGAGCGAGATCCACGTCGTCGGCGGGGGCGCACGCAACGAACTGCTCTGCCGCTGGACGGCCGACGCAGCCGGCTTGCCGGCGGTCGTCGGGCCTGAGGAGGCGACTCTGCTCGGGAACCTGATCGTGCAGGCGATGGCACTCGGCGAGATCTCATCGCTCGCGGAGGCCCGAGACGTCATTCGCGCCTCGTTCGTGCCGACGACCCACGACCCGCACGACACATCCGACTGGCAGGAAGCCAGAGAGCGCTTCGCCGCCGTCACGCTCCCGACGCTGGAGGTCCCGACATGAGCGAGCTCATCGGTGCACTGAACGGAATCCCGGCGCCCGCGGATCGTTGGGACGGCCCGAACGCTGGCGACGGTGTGCTGGCGCTGCTCGTCTACCGGTCTAACCTGCTCGGCGCCGATCGCGCTCTGGCAAACCAGGGCGGCGGAAATACGTCCTCGAAAGAGATGATCGTCGACCATTCCGGGCGTGAGCAGCGCGTGCTTTGGGTCAAGGGCTCCGGCACCGACCTCGCTTCGATCACGGCCGCCGGCTTCCCGGGGCTTCGTCTCGACGAGATCCTGCCGCTGCGCGAGCGCGAGTCGATGGACGACGCCACGATGGTCGACTACCTGCTCCGCTGCGGGCTGACGCCGACCCAGCCCCGGCCGTCGATCGAGACCCTGCTGCACGCGTTCATCCCGGCAACGCACGTCGATCACACGCACCCCGACGCGATCATCGCGCTGACCTCGTCTCCGGATGGCCGCGACCTCGCTGAAGAGGCATTCGGGGAGGAGGCTGTCTGGCTCGACTATCAGCGGCCTGGGTTCGACATGTCGAAACGGATCGCAGAGCTGCTCGAAGCGAATCCATCAGCTCGTGCCGTCCTGCTCGAGAAGCACGGCCTCGTGACGTGGGGCGAGACACCCGAGGAGAGCTATCGCGGCACCATCGAGTTCGTCACTCGCGCCGTCAGCGCGATCGAAAGCGCCGGTGGCGCGCGGTTCGGCCTCGGTGGCGCGAAGGTCGCGGCGCTCGGAGAGGACGACGCCAAAGCACTGCTCTCGCAGACGCTTCCCGCACTCCGCGGTGCGCTGCTCGCGGACGCGGACGGCGTTGTGCTCGAGGTTGACCAGAGTCCTGAGGCAGTTGCATTCGCGTCATCGGCTCGCGCGCCGGAGGTGAGTCAGATCGGAGCGCCTTGCCCGGATCACCTCATCAACACCAAGCACAAGCCGCTCGTCGTGCAGTTCGACCCAGACTCCGATGACGCGGCCGCTCTATCCGGCGCGTTCAGAAACGGCGTCGAGGAATATGCGGCGTGGTACCGCTCGTACTACGAGGCCAATCTCGACGACGAAACGCGCCGGTTTCCGATCGACCCGGCCGGCCCGCGCGTCGTGCTCGTCCCCGGCGTCGGAGTGGTCACCGCAGGCCCGGACGCGGGTAAAGCTCGCTTCGCCCGCGATCTGTATCGCCGTGCGATCGCGGTCGAGGACACCGCCGACGCACTCGGCGGCTTCCGCTCATTGAGCGAAAGCGAGGCGTTCGCGATCGAGTACTGGCCGCTGGAGCGCTACAAGCTCGCGCAGGCTCCGCCTCGCGGCGAGCTCTCCGGTCGGGTCGCGCTCATCACCGGTGGGGCGAGTGGAATCGGCCGCGCTACCGCGCGCCTGCTCGCAGCCCGCGGCGCGCACGTCGTGGTCGCGGATCGCAACGTCGCGGGCGTCGAGGAAGTGGCGGACGAACTGACGACCAGCTTCGGCGCGCGTCGCGCTCTTGCCGTCTCCGTCGACGTCACGAGCGAGGACGCTGTCGCCGAGATGACGCGGCGCGCGGTGCTCGAATACGGCGGCGTCGACATCCTCGTCGCATCGGCGGGTCTCGCGACGAGCGCGCCGATCACCGAGACCACACTTGCGGACTGGGAGCAGAACTACGCCGTGCTCGCACGTGGCACGTTCCTCGCCGCACGAGAGACGTTCCGCGTGCTGCTCGAGCAAGGGCGCGGCGGGTCGCTCGTCTTCGTCGCGTCGAAGAACGCGCTTGTCGCCGGTGCGAACGCAGCGGCATACTCCTCGGCCAAGGCCGCCACGCTGCACCTCGCGCGCTGTCTTGCGGAGGAGGGCGGCCCCCACGGGATCCGCGTCAACACCGTCAACCCGGATGCCGTCATTCAAGGCTCGAGCATCTGGTCGTCCGACTGGAAAGCCGAGCGCGCGAGCACCTACGGCGTCGGCGAGGACGAACTGCAGACCTTCTACCAAGCCCGCACGAAGCTCGGCGTCGCCGTGCTGCCCGAAGACGTTGCCGAGGCGATCGCGTTCTTCGCGGGACCGCGCTCGGCCAAGTCGACGGGAAACATCCTCAATGTCGACGGCGGGGTCACCGCCGCCTACCCCCGGTAGTGCGAAGGAGGCGCACCGTCCACCGGCTCGTCCGTCCAACCCCCCGCTCATGAATCCTGAACCCAAGCGAAAGGAACGATCCATGCACAAGCGCAACTGGGCGGTCGTCGCAGCCGTCCTGCTGGTGGCAAGCGTCGCCGTCACGGCCGCGCTCGCCGCCACGAGCCGCCTTTCGGCCGGCAAGACCTACTACTACATCCCGAAAGACACGCTGAACCCGTACGAGGTGATCGCCGACCATGGCGGCAAGCTCGCCCTGACGTCGCTCGGTGATACGCAGGTCGTCTCATCGGGGACCGAGGACACCGCGGCCGCCCAACAGCCCGCGATTCAGGCAGCGATTCAGGCGCATGCTGCCGGCATCGTCATCGCCGGCAACGATCCGCAGGCGGTTTGTCCCGCACTGAAGCAGGCCGAGGCACAGGGCACCAAGGTTGTCGCGTTCGACTCCGACGTCAACTGCCGCCAGCTGTTCATCAACCAGGCTGACACGGCGACCATCGGACGGAGCCAGGTTCAGCTGCTGGCGAAGCTGATGCACTACAAGGGCCAGTTCGCGATCCTGTCGGCGGCTTCGACAGCGACGAACCAGAACGCCTGGATCAAGTACATGAAGCTCGAGCTGAAGAAGCCCGTCTACAAGAACATGAAGCTCGTGAAGATCTACTACGGCAACGACAACCCGGCGCAGTCACGGCAGGCGACGGTAAGCATGCTGCAGGCGTACCCGAACCTCAAGGGGATCGAGTCGCCCACGACGGTCGGCATCTCCTCGGCCGCGCAGTACCTCTCGACCTCGAAGTACAAGAAGACGGTCGCGTTGACCGGTCTCGGACTGCCGAGCCAGATGAAGAAGTACGTCCACAACGGCACCGTGACGGCGTTCGCACTCTGGAATCCCGAGGATCTCGGGTACCTCGCGGGCTACGCAGTCTCGGCGCTCGCGAACGGCACGATCAAGGGCAACGTCGGCGAGAAGTTCAAGGCCGGCAAGCTCGGGAGCTACACGATCATCAAGGGATCGGACGGTCGCCCGCAGGTGATCCTCGGGCCGCCGTACACCTTCACGATCAAGAACGTCGACAAGTTCAACTTCTAAGGACGAACGTCCACGACTGAAGGAAGCAGAGGAGGGGGCGCCGCATCGAGCGGCGCCCCCTCGCTGTGACCCCTTGACGACAGCCCAACCCGCAACGGTCCTCGCACTCGAACACGCCGAGAAGAGCTTCGGCGCGGTTCATGCGCTCGAGGACGGCGACATCACGCTCTTTGCCGGTGAGGTGCACGGCCTCGTCGGCGAGAACGGCGCAGGCAAGTCGACGCTCGTGAAGATCCTCGCCGGCGTGCACCGTCCCGACGCCGGCCGGCTTCTCGTGGACGGCGAGGACGCGATCTTCGATACCGCGAAACAGTCGCAGGCAGCCGGGATCGCGATCATCTTCCAGGAGCCGACGCTCTTCCCCGATCTGAGCGTCGCCGAGAACCTCTTCGTCGGTGTCCAGCCGCTGAAGCGCTTTCGTCGCATCGACGGGCGGCGGATGCGGCGCGAGGCAAATCAGGTCTTCGAGCAGCTCGGCGTTCGGATCGATCCGGACAGGCCGGCTCGCGGGCTCTCGATCGCCGATCAGCAGCTCGTCGAGATCGCCAAGGCGTTGACGACGAACGCGCGGGTCATCGTCATGGATGAGCCGACAGCGGCGCTGACGACGAGTGAAGTCGCGCGGCTGTTCGGGATTGTCGAGACGTTGCGAGCTCGGGGAGCCTCGGTGCTCTTCGTCTCCCACCGTCTCGAGGAGATCTTTGCCATCTGCCAGCGCGTCACGGTCATGCGTGATGGCCGCCACGTGCTGACGAAGCCGACCGGCGAGCTCACCATTCAGTCGATCATCAGAGCCATGGTCGGGCGTGACATGGACGCGCTGTTCCCGAAGGTGCCGAGCGAGCCGGGTCGCGTGGTCCTGACGGTCGATCGGCTGACGCGGGAGGGCGTCTTCACCGACGTTTCGTTCGATGTGCGGAGCGGAGAAATCGTCGCCCTCGCAGGTCTCGTCGGCGCCGGCAGGACGGAGGTGGCGCGCGCGATCTTCGGGATCGATCGCTGGGATGCGGGCTCGATCGAGATCGAAGGCAGGCGCCTGCGGCCCGGATCGCCGACGGCCGCGATGGCGGCCGGCGTCGCGCTCGTCCCTGAGGACCGGCGTCAGCAGGGGCTCGTGATGGATTTCTCGATCGAGCGAAACATCGTGCTCGCTTCGCTCGACAGTGTTCGGCGAGCGGGACTCATCCCGCGAGGGGCCGAGCGGAGCTTCGCGAAGGACTGGGCGCTGCGGCTCCAGTTGAAGTACGGCAACCTGCGGAATCCCGTCTGGACGCTCTCCGGCGGCAACCAGCAGAAGGCCGTGCTCGCCAAGTGGCTCGCCCGGAAACCGAGGCTGCTGATCGTCGACGAGCCGACGCGCGGCATCGACGTCGGCACGAAGGCGGAGGTGCACCGGCTGCTCTCCGAGCTTGCAGCGCAGGGTGTCGCTGTCCTGATGATCTCCTCCGAGCTCCCCGAGGTTCTGGGGATGGCCGACCGCATCATCGTCCTCTTCGAAGGTCGCGTCATGCGCGAATTCGCGCGGTCCGAAGCGGACGAGCAATCGATCATGCACGCAGCCACCGGCATCGTCGAGGAGGTCGCGTGACCGCGCTCGCCGACGAGCGGACGGTCGCGGCGCCGCGCGCCGGCGCTCACCCGGTTGCCGAGTTGCTGTTCCGCTTCCGTGAGCTCGGAATCGTGCTCGCACTCGTGATCGTCGTCGGCGTCACAACGATCGACAACCACCTCTTTCTCAGCACGACAAGCGTTCAGCAACTTCTTTCGGGCGCGGCGATCATCGCGCTGCTCTCCATCGGCGAGACGATCGTCATCGTCACGCGGAACGTCGACCTCTCGATCGGCTCCGTCCTCGGCATCTCCGCGTATGCGGTCGGCGTGGTCTACGTGCACCATCCGCACGCCCCGCTCGTGGTTGTCTTTCTTGTCGCTCTCGGGATCGGAGTGGTCTGTGGGGCTGTCAATGGCGCGATCGTGACGATCGCCCGTGTGCCGAGCCTCGTCGTCACGCTCGGGACGCTCTACATCATCCGCGGGATCGACGGCGCCTGGGCGGGTGGCAACCAGGTGAATGCCTCGATGCTGCCGGGGAACTTCAACAAGATCGGTTACGGCACCCTCCTCGGTGTCCCGTACCTCGGCATCATCGCCATTGTCGCGGTCGGGATCGCGACGTACGCAATGCGCACGTTCCGTACTGCGCGCGACTTCTACGCGATCGGCTCCGACCCGGACGCGGCGCGCCTCGCCGGCATCCCGGTCGGGCCGCGCGTTTTCCTTGCCTTCGTGCTGAGCGGCGGCATCGCGGGTCTCGCCGGGGCGATCTGGCTTTCGTACTTCGGCTCGGTCGATGCGATTGCCGGCGTCGGTTACGAGTTCCAGGTGATCGCTGCGGTCGTCGTCGGCGGCGTTGCGATCTTCGGCGGTAGCGGCACCGTGCTCGGGGCCGCGCTGGGCGCGCTCCTCTTGAACACCATCAACAGCGCACTCGTCGTGGTGAACGTGTCGTCGTTCTGGAGCCAGGCGCTCGCCGGGGCGCTTCTGCTCGCTGCGATCGCGTTCGACCGCCTGATCGCGGTGCGCGTGGCGCCTGCCCTGCGAACGCGACGGAGAGCCGGTGGCTGAGCTCGACGACTTCAAGCCGGGCGACGAGGTCTCGGGCGGCCGCCGCGAGCGACAGAGCCCCGTCCGACAGGGACTCGGCCTGGTCGTGCGCTGGGAGACCCTCCTGCTCGTCCTGCTCCTCTGCACGATCGCGTTCGGCGCGAGTGTCTCGCCGTACTTCCTGCAGTCGACGAATCTCTTCTTCATCTGCCTGAACGTCGGTGAGATCGCGATCATGGCGCTCCCGCTCACACTGATCGTGGTCACGGGCGAGATCGACCTGTCGGTGGGGTCCATGCTCGGCCTGTGTGGAGTCCTCATGGCCGAGCTGTTCAAGCACGGCTGGCCGATCTGGCCGGCGATGATCGCGGCCGTCGCCCTCGGGGCGGTACTGGGTGCCTTCAACGGCTTCCTCATCACACGCGTCGGGCTGCCCTCGCTCGCAGTCACGATCGGGACGCTGACCCTCTACCGCGGCATCGCGCAGGGAATCCTGCCCACGGACACGATCGGCGGCTTCCCGACGTATCTCACGAACATCGGCGTGGTCCCCATCTCTGGCACGCACATCCCGTACTCGATCGCGTTCTTCGCGGTGCTCGCTGTCATCTTCGCCGTCGTCCTCCATGCGACCCCACTGGGACGGGCGATCTTCGCGATCGGGTCAGGCCAGGAAGCGGCGTTCTTCGCCGGCATTCGCGTCAAGCGGATCAAGTTCTGGCTCTTCGTTCTCTCCGGGATACTCAGCGGCTTCGCAGGCGTGCTCTGGTCACTCCGGTTCGCCTCGGCCCGCTACGACTCGGGCGTCGGGCTGGAACTGTTCGTCGTCACGGCCGTTCTGCTCGGCGGTATCTCGATCTTCGGCGGTCGCGGCACGATTGCCGGTGTTGTCCTCGCGGTTGCCGTTCTCGGCACGCTGCAGACGGCTCTGACTGCCGACCTCGTTCCGGCACAGGATCAGAACATCGTCGTCGGCGGTCTGCTCCTTGCGAGCGTGATCATCCCGAACGCCCGCGGGCTGTATCGGCGCGCCCGGGTGCGGCTACGGAGTGCGGGAGCTCGCAGGCAGGCCGCCGCGGCTCAGGCGGAGGCGCAATGAGACCGGGAGCAGCCCCGAAGGTCGGCATCTTCGGTATCGGCCTCGCCGCCTACTGGCCGCAGTTCGAAGGGCTGCGGGAACGGCTCGAGGGGTACCAGCAGGGGATCCAAGCGCAGCTCGAGGCGCTCGGCGTCGAGGTTGTCTCCGCCGGCCTCGTCGACACGGCGCAGGCGGCGCGGGACGCCGGAGCGACGCTTGCCGCGGCCCGCGTGGATCTCGTGCTGGTCTACACGGCGACCTACGCAACGTCGTCGCAAGTGCTCCCGGTCGTGCAGGCGGTTGCTGCGCCCGTGGTCATCCTCAACCTCCAACCGACCCGCTCGGTCGACTACGACGCCATGACAACCGGCGAGTGGCTCGCCAACTGCTCGGCCTGCTGCGTCCCGGAGATCGCAGGCGCGTTCGCGCGCGCCCGCATCCCGTACCGAACGGTAACCGGGACACTGCTCGACGGCGACGCGGCGTGGGACGTGCTGCGCGAGTGGGCGGACGCAACGTCTGCCGTTCGAAGCTTGCGGACGGCGCGTATCGGCTTCCTGGGTCATACCTATCCAGGGATGCTCGACATGTACTCCGACTTCACACAGGTGCACGCGCAGACCGGTGCGCACGTCGAGGTGCTCGAGATCGACGATCTCGTCGAGCGGGTGGAGTCGGCCGACGGTGCGGCAATCGAGCGCAAGGGCGAGGAGATCCGGCAGGTGTTCGAGCTCGCCGCCGCAGGCAGCGATCCGATCGCCGTGGACATCACGCCCGAGGCGTTCGAGTGGTCTGCGCGTGTCGCCGTGGGGCTCGATCGTCTGGTCTCCGACTTCGAGCTGGACGGGCTCACCTATTACTACCGCGGCGTGGGCGGGAACATTGCCGAGCGGGTCGCGGCCGGTCTGATCGTCGGCAACTCACTGCTCACATCGCGAGGCGTGCCCGCCGCCGGCGAGGGCGACCTGAAGACGAACATCGCGATGCTGCTGCTCGACCGGCTCGGCTGCGGCGGGTCGTACACCGAGTTCTACGGCCTCGACTTCGATGAGGGGTTCATCCTGATGGGACATGACGGCCCCGGCCATCTTGCGATCGCGGATGGTCGACCTGTCGCTCGCGCGCTGAAGCTCTACCACGGCAAGGCCGGAGCCGGGCTGTCGATCGAGATGAAGGTCAAGCTCGGCCCGGTGACGGTTCTCTGCTTGACGCAGACGGCCGAGGGTCGGCTGAAGCTGATCGCGGCCGAGGGCGAGTCGATCGCCGGACCGACCTTTCGCATCGGCAATACAAACTCGCGCATCCGTTTCGAGTCGGCCCCAAGGGTGTTTTTCGATGCATGGTGCGCGGAAGGGCCGACGCACCACGTGGCGCTCGGCGTCGGCCACGAGCTTTCGCGCCTCCGCAAGGTCGCCGATCTTCTCGGGCTCGAGCTCTCGGTGGTCGAATAACGCTACGGAGCGCGGACCGGCTTGCTGTCCGCGATCCCGAGGAGAACGCCGTCGTCCCGGTGGAAGACTTCGACCCGCACGAAATAGGTGCGGGTCGAAACAGGCGGTGCAGGAAGCCAAAACTCGACGACTGACCGGTCGCTCGGTGAGTTGAGCCGCTCCGAGAAGACCGGGACGTCGCCCAGCTGGCGTAAGCGACGGCGTGTCCTCGCGTCATACATCGAGGCGAGCAGTCCGATCGAGCGCGACTTGAAGCCCTGCACTTCGAGCTGGACGAACACGTCCTCGCCGGGCAGCGTCAGCACCGAGGCGCCCGCTTCCTTCGTGTATTCCTGCCGCTCGCTCGCGAGCTCCTTTTTGGAGACGATCACCGCCCGGCGGGCGAGGAAGCTCTTCAGACTGACATCGCTGTCGACGGCGAACACCGTGGCCGTCGCTCCCAGGTTCGTGCGTGGATCCGGGGTCAGATCCGGACGCAGCTGGAAGATGAGTGCGATCCCGCCCGACGCGAGTGCGACGATCGCCGTCAGCATCGCGCCGCTCATCGAGAAGACCGACCTCAAACTGCGCGAGCGCGACGTGGGGCGTTCGGCCGGCGCCCCTTCGGGCGTCTCCTCTGCCGTTTCCACGCGGTTCGCCTATCTCCGAACCGTCAGGGGCTGTTTGTCGAACTTGCTGAGTGTGCGTGTCCCGCCTTCGTCGGCGTTGTTGTTCTCGACCGTGCCGGTCGACTTGATCTCCATCACGTACGAGCCGCGGTCAACGCCGGGCAGCTTGACGACGTTCAGGCCGGCGGATCCCTGGCGCGTCAGAGTCCGTATCCGACGGCCGCGCTGGAGCAGCGACGTCTGCACCTGGAATGCGCGTGTGGTGATGAACTTGATCGCGACCGACCGGTGCGCATGGACGGCGTCGCGTGGGCCGGTGATGTAGAAGAGCGGCCACAAGGCGCCGGACGGCGAGCCGCCGGCCCCCACACAGGCGCCGGTATCGGCCGCTCCGGCAACCGTCTTGATCTTGCGGTTGGTCAGGATCAACCTGACGTTGCCCGTCGCCGTCGCCTCGTTGTTGTAGTCGACAACGAGCAGGCCGTTCGCGGTCACCGCGAGTCCTGCCGGCGTCGCGAACGTGGCGTCGACGGCCGGTCCACCATCGCCGCTGCTGTCGCAGTCGCCCGTGCCGGCGATCACCGCTCGGTCTCCGTTCGGCGAGACGGCGACGATCTGGCGCCCGTCGAGGACGACGATGTCGCCCGCTGCATCCTGCACCAGGCCGCCGGGATTCACCGTCAACTGGCCGAAGAGGTCGTGAGTGAGGTTCGTGTCGCTGCCCGGCACGCTCGAGATGACGCCGCCGGGTGAGACGCGCCGGACGATGTTGTTGCCTGCGTCGAGGATGAGGATGGAGCCGTTCGCCAGCGGCACCACACGTGTCGGCGCGTTCAGCGTCGCGCTGCGTGCGGCGCCGCCGTCGCCGGTGTAGTCGGCGGCGCCGGTGCCTGCAACGACCGTCAACTTGCCGTCGGCCGAAACGCGCAGCACGAGGTTCGCGCCCGTGTCGGCGATCAGGAACCCTCCGCTCTGGATCGCGGCGACACCTGTGGGTGCGTCGAGATCCACGCTCGTGGCCGCGGCCGGAGTCGCGCTCGGCGGGTGGCCGCTGCTGCCGCCGGGATGTCCCGCGACCGTTGTGATCGTGCCGGTCGGCGAGACGCGGCGGATGACGTTGTTGCCCGTGTCGGCGATCAGGAGAGCGCCGCCGGCCACGGGCGCGACGTCGTTCGGGTTGTCGAGTTGTGCGGCGTTTGCGGGACCGTGATCGCCGCTGAAACCGGAGACCCCGATGCCGGCGACCGTCGAGATCACGCCGTTCGGCAACACCATCCGGATCGCCTCGTTGCCTGCATCGGCGATGAAATACCCTCCCGAGCGTCGTGCCGTGACGGCCAACGGCCGGAGGAGCCGCGCGTTCACGGCAGGACCGCCGTCGCCGCAGAACGTCTCGTTGTCATTCGAGCAGGGGAACCTGGCCGCGGTCTGCGTCGAGTCCGCTCCGCCGGCGGTCAGAAGCCAAATTGCCGCAGTGCCGACGAGAACCTGGAACCAACGGTTCGGCGACACGGCACCCCCTTCGTGACGATCGTTCCTAAACGAGGGGTACTACTTGACCGAGCGGCTGTCAAGCCTTGGCTCGAGCGTCGTGGCTGTCGGATCGCCGTGCGGCCAGACAGGGGTGCTTGTCGGCGGGATCGACGAGAATCGTTGCACCGCGCATCGGGTGGTGATCACGGACACCGAGGCCGGCGCGCAGAACCCGGATGTGCCCGTTCGGGGCGACGATGTAGACACCGGAGCAAGCGCGACCGGGACTCTCGGCGAGGACCAGCCGAGGTTGATGTGGCAGGTACCACTCGAGCGGCGAGCGGTACGAAAGGGGGCTGCCGAACACGGCAATCGGATCAGACGGGCGCCAGCCGTCGTGGACAAGGCCGCGCGCGATCAGGTCGAAGCGGGGGAACGCATTCGCAGTCGAGAGATCGAGGGAGACTGCAAGCGCAAGGCACAAGGACGTCGCGACCGCCGCCGCCGCGCGGCGCGGCAGGCGACTCACGGCGACCGCGATCGCGATCGCCGCAAATGGCCCGACGCCGATCAGGTTGCGCAGGGCGAAGATGCGAATACCCGATGCCCAGACGACAGCAGCGAAGGCGAGGGGCAGCACTCCCAGTGCGGCGACCAGCCGCCCTTCCGGTGAGTGGCGCGTCAGGTGCCACATTCCGAAGAGAACGGCAGCGGCACCGATCGTCGAAAGCAGGAAGCCCAGCGACGTGTTGTCGTAGCCGTAGGTGAACAGCCGCAACGGGACCGCCCACACGTAGCGTGCGCGGAATGGCCCGATCCACGAGAAGCGGTCCTGGTGGTACTGCCGGAGCGCGATCGGCGCCCAGAGTGCGGCGAGTGCACCGCCGCCTGCGATCGCGAGCGTCGCACGACGTGCGATCCCGGCAGCTCGCGGGTCGATGTGCAGCCAGCTGAGCGCCGCCAGAACGGAGAACAGGAAGAAGTAATGCGTGAGGCAGCCGGCGATGACGACACCTGCGAGCGCGAGCTCGCGGCGGAACGACGGTGCGGACAGCTCGGCGAGCAGGACGAGCCCGAACAGAAGGGACAGCAACGCAAACAGCTCATAGGCGCGGAGCTCCTGTCCTCGAGCGACGAACTCGCCTCCGAGTGCCACCAGGACGCCGGCGGCAATGGCGAGCGGTAGGTCGACGAACCGTCGTGCGAGCACGACGACGCAGGCGGCAAGCGCTCCGCCCGCAGCGACTGAAAGGAGGCGAACGTCGCGAAGCGGCATGCCGCTCACGTGCAACGTCCAGGCAAGGAAGTACCAGAGAGGCGGCGTCGACTCGGTGCGGGCCACGTGCCCGAGCATTCGGAGAAGCGTCGGCTCGCGGAGAATCCGGGCAGACGCGACCTCGTCCTGCCAGAACGGCTCGTCGTAGACGCCCGGCAGCCGCACCAGCACGGCGAGAAGCGCTGCGCCGCACGCGCCGACGGCGAGCGGCCTCCTTCCAGCTGCGGTGAGCAGTCGCATCGACCGAGGACATTCCCGCAGGCTTGATGACGGCAGCCTGAATGCTCGGCAGGCGCCCGCTGCTACGGCAAGCAGCCCTCGCTGCGCGGCGTGCCGTCGCCGCCGACCACCTTGCCGTCCCGAAGGACGACCGGCCCGATCGACGACACACCGTGCGTGCAAACCGGCGTCGTGCCCGCGCTCATCCGCTCGGCGGATGATGTGGCGGCGAACAGAAGCACCGAAGCGAGGATCGCCCCGAAGCACGCCAGACGGGTGAACGGTGCGGGCATCGTCTCCCAAGACGCGCTCGAGGCGGTGTCTCTTCCGGTTTCACCAACCTGTCACCGTCCTGCCGCGAAACCGCAGACCCGTGGACGTGGCGCGGTGCGGAGGATCGGGCCGTCGATTTCATTGGGCGAAAAGGGGGAGAACAACGTGAAGGTCAGACGGACCCGCCTGCTCCTGCCGCTCCTGCTCGTGGTCGTCGCGGCGGTCGCCGCCGCATCGACCCGCGCTGGTGCTGCAAGCAGTGAGAATCGTGGCGCAACGACGCCGATCCAGCACCTCGTGGTGATCTTCCAGGAGAACGTTTCCTTCGATCACTATTTCGGCACCTACCCGACGGCGGCGAACACGGATGGTTCGAAGTTCGCGGCCGCGCCCGGCACACCCGCGGTGGACGGCCTCGTGCCGGCGACGAACGCGTCGATTCCGGTCGCCCGGCAGCACGCGTCGGACCTGACGTCGAGCAATCCGAACTCGTCGCTGCCGTTCCGGCTCGATAGCAGCCCGACTGGCACCGTGGGAAGCGCGGGTGGGCAGCTGACATGCGACCAGGATCACAACTACAGCGACGAGCAGCAAGCGTTCGACGGCGGCCTGATGAATCTGTTCGTACAGAGCGTCGGGACCGGCGGCACGAGCACTACGCCGTTCGGAACGCAGTGTGATCCGAAGACGGTCATGGACTACTACGACGGCAACACCGTCACGGCGCTGTGGAACTACGCACAGCACTACGCCATGAGTGACAACTCGTTCAGCCCGACCTTCGGCCCTTCGGCGCCGGGCGCGATCAACCTCACCTCGGGTGACACCGGCAACGTCGATATGGCGCATACCGCGGGGACGGTCTCGGTTGCGACCGCTGCGAATCCGAAC
Organism: uncultured Thermoleophilia bacterium; assembly: GCA_963842335.1. Classification (GTDB taxonomy): domain Bacteria; phylum Actinomycetota; class Thermoleophilia; order Gaiellales; family Gaiellaceae; genus PALSA-600. The sequence continues at coordinate 221,098 of CAWJGF010000010.1, forward strand.
GCAGATGTCACGCCCGACGGGCTCGGCGGCGAATCGCTCACGAGCGACGCGCAGCCGTACTGGGACGACTGTTCCACCCGCGACGCAGTGGCCCTCAAAGGCATGAACATCGGCGACGAGCTGAACGCCGCCCAACTCTCCTGGGGCTGGTTCCAGGGAGGACAGCGGCCGACGACCGCGTTTGCCGCGGCCGCGGCCGCCACAGGCCACGCCGGGCAGTCGACCTCGTCGTTCATCCCAGACGAGTTCTCCGGCCCGTTCACCGGCAAGGTCGTGCCGCCGCACGCAAGCAACCAGGCGCTCTGCGACGCCGTCCACCCGGTGGGCATTGCGCTCGGCGGGAGCGGCCAGTGGGGCTTCAAGGACGACTACATCCCCCATCACGAGCCGTTCGACTATTACGCCTCGACGGCGAACCCGCATCACCTCGTGGTCGCGTCGGATAGCACGGGCAACGACACGCTCGCCGGCCTCCAGACGATCGGCACCGACACGCAGTCCTACGCCGACGGCCGGCCGCAGTTCGACACGCCGAACCACAACTACGACGTCAGTGACTTCGATCAGCTCGTCGCAGCGATCAATCGCGGCGCGCTGCCGTCATCGGCGCTTCCGAATGTCAGCTTCCTCAAGGCTCCAGGGTACGAGGACGGCCACGCCGCCTACTCGAATCCCGCCGACGAGCAGGCATTCGTCGTGCACGAGATCAACTCGCTGATGCAATCGCCCGACTGGTCGAGCACGGCGATCGTCGTCGCCTACGACGACTCCGACGGTTGGTACGACCACGTCTTCAGCGGCGTGACCAACCCATCGGCGTCGGTTGCCGACAACCTCACGAACACGGTCAAGAAGCCGGCGGTCGGAACGTCAGGGCTCTGTGGAACGGAGTCGTCCGACTCGCAGCCGCTCGCCGGCGAGCAGGGCCGCTGCGGCTTCGGGCCGCGCCACCCGTTCCTCGTCATCTCGCCGTTCGCGAAGCAGAACGGCGTCGATCACGACCTGAGTGATCTGGCGTCCGTCCCGAACTTCATCGAGTACAACTGGGGCCTTCCGCCCATCGCCGGCTCATTCGACCACGCGCTCGCGCCGGTCGACGCGTCGGAAGGGGCGGCTTTCGACCTCGCGGGCCTGTTCGACTTCAAGAACGCGCTGCCTGCGGTCCAGTTGAGCCCGACGACCGGGCAGATCAACCTCGCAAACGCGCATCTGCAGGGGAGGGATCTGAAAGGCAGCAACCTGTCAGGCGCCGACCTGTCGGGCGCGTCGCTCCAGGGCGTGAACCTGAAGGGAGCGTTCCTCGAGAACGCGAACCTGCAGGAAGCGAGCCTGCAGGGTGTCAACCTCCAGGGTGCCGATCTGACCGGCGCGAACCTGACCGGGGCGCACCTCCAGGGTACGAACACGAGAAACGTCGTCTGGTCGAACGCGACGTGCCCCGACGGCTCGAACAGCGATGGCGACGGCGGCGCCTGCGCGGGCCACTTCTAACCGCGCCGCCGACGCAACGCATCTCCTCTGGGGCCCGGCGTCGTCCGGGCCCCAGAGTGACACGACCACTTCCACTCAGCTTCGACGATCAGGCGGGCCGGGACCAACCGGCGGATCGCCCTGTCCAACGCGGACGAGCAGCTGCGACACGTCCGGTGTCAGACACGCGCACGAACGCGTGACGAATGCGTCGCCGACGCGTGACGGACCTCCGGGTTCGCGGCCGGCGCGTGCACGCACCCCCGAGACCTCGCCACCGAACCGGACTCTCCAGCGCCAGAGAGGCGAGGTGGCATAGTCGCTCCATGAAGCCCGACCGTATGGAGGCGTTCACGGACGGTGTGATCGCGATTCTGATCACGATCCTCGTCCTCGAGTTGCGTCCCCCCGCCGGGCATCAGCTTGGCGACATCCTGGATGAGAAGAGCAAGCTGCTTGCCTACGTGCTGAGCTTCGTCTTCGTCGCGATCTACTGGGTCAACCATCACCATCTGTTCCAGGTCGTCCGCCGCATCGATGGACGGACGCTCTGGGCGAACATCCATCTGCTCTTCTGGCTCTCGCTGACCCCGATCGCGACTGCGTGGCTCGGCGAAGCCGGTGTGGAACAGGGGCCGGTCGCCGCGTACGCGATCGTGCTGATTGGGTGCGCTGTTGCGTACACGATCCTGACGCTGGCTCTGCTCGCGTCGCACGAGCCCGAATCGGAGCTCGCCCGGGCGATCGGCAACGACAGGAAAGGCAAGGTGTCGCTCGCCGCCTACGTTGTCGCTTTCGCGTTCTCGTTCATCGTTCCCTGGGTCTCGATCGCACTCTTCGTGGCGGTCGCATTCGTATGGTTCATCCCGGACCGGCGGATCGAGCGCGTCCTCTTCGAAAAGCCGTAGTGCACTGCGGTTGTGGGGGCGTCAGCAAACCGGCTCGTCACGCGGCTGAACGCTCGGCCAGGAACGCGCCGAAGTCGAACGACCCGTCACACACGAAGCGCACCAGTTCGATCTCGTTCTTGGTCAGGTCGGGTGCTTTGCCCGACGTCTCGATCGCCGAGCGCAGGTGCTCTCGCACGGCGGTCGCCGTGAAGTCCCGCATGAAGTGCCTGATGCCCTTCATCTACCCCTCCGTTGGTTTGGTCCAGAACCAGGTCGGCCCGTTCCAGGCGGAATCGTCAGTGAATACCTGTCGCGGGACCGGGCTCTAGGACGGCGTGAGTCGTCGAGCGAAGCGCGCGATCGTGGCGCCTGTTCCGGCGAGAGCTAACGTTGCGACGCCCACCAGGTTCGTCGTGACGCACGTTCGGCAGGCGTTGCAACAGGCCGTCGCCATCGGGGCCTGCTCGCCGTACCTCGCGGCAGCCTGAGTCAAACGAACGGTCGCAAACTGCTTCATCGGACTCAGTGTACGCCTCGATGTCGACCACGTTTTCGAGCGGCGAACGGTGGGCCGTTGTCACGCGGCCGCGAGCCACTCCTCGAACGTCGGGCCGGCGAGGGTCGCTTCAGGCCCGTGCAGCATCCCCCGTCCTCCGAGATGACGGGCTCGTCGTCGGCTGCCTCCGGCTTGGTCGCCAGGTCTGCAACCGCCTCCGCAACCGTCCGAGCTGCGACGAGTTGCGTGCGCATCGGCTGCACGTAGCTCACGTCGCCGTCCCGCCTCCAGTCGATGCGTTGCCCGACGAACTCATGGATGCCCTGCGCCCGACCCGAACGACCTGCTTGGTCTGAGCCTTCCCCACAAGCACGCAATTCCACATCAGGTCTCTAGCGAGCCTCGCCTACTCAAACCCTGGCAAAGTCGCCGCACCGCCGAGTGAATCCGACGGTGGCTGGCTCGCGTATTCGGGTAAGGAGAACGAATGAGAGAGGCGCGCGAACATGAACGCGACGTGGCAGTTGACCCTGGAACCGCACATGCGTTCTGGGTGCGAGCGCCAGGTCACGGAGAGATCCGTCCAATCGGCCTCCCTGAGCCGGGGCCGGGCGATGTGGTCGTTCGGACCATGCGGTCGGGGGTCAGCCGCGGCACCGAGACGCTGGTGTTCCGGGGCGGAGTGCCGCCGGACCAGCGCGCCAGGATGCGCGCGCCGTTCCAGGAGGGGGACTTCCCGGGGCCGGTCAAGTACGGCTACCTGAACGTTGGCGCCGTGGAGCAAGGGCCGCCCGAGCTACGCGGCCGCACGGTGTTCTGTCTCTACCCGCACCAGACCGCGTACGTCGTCCCCGCCGGTGCCGTCTCGATCGTGCCGGATGGAGTCCCGCCCGCCCGTGCCGTGCTCGCGGGCACCGTCGAGACCGCCGTCAACGCACTGTGGGACGCCACCCCGCTCGTTGGTGACCGCGTGGCGGTCGTCGGCGCCGGGATGGTCGGCTGCTGCGTCGCACGACTGCTCCAGCGGTTTCCGGGCGTGGAGGTCACGCTCGTGGACGTCGATCCCGGCCGCGCGGACATCGCGGCCTCGCTCGGGGTCGACTTCGCACTCCCGACGGACGCCGCCGGCAACCGCGACCTGGTTCTGCACACGAGTGCGACCTCATCCGGGCTCCAGCGCTCGCTCGAGTTGCTCGCCGCGGAGGGCACCGTGATCGACCTCAGCTGGTACGGCGACACCGAGGTCCGGCTGTCGCTGGGCGGGGCCTTCCACACCAACCGCCTCGGCATCCGCTCGAGCCAGGTCGGCACCGTTTCCCCGGCCCGCGCCGCGCGTCGCACCACGGCCGATCGACTGGCGCTCGCCCTCGACCTACTGCGAGACCCCGCCTTCGACGTCCTCCTCACGGGCGAGTCGCAGTTCGACGAGTTGCCCGAGGTGATGGCTCGGCTGGCCGCGGGGAGCCTGCCGGCGCTCTGTCACACGATCACGTACGACGAGGGGTAGAGCGTGTTCAGCGTCACCGTCCGCGACCACGTGATGATCGCCCACAGCCTGCGCGGCGAGACCTTTGGACCGGCACAGGCGCTCCACGGCGCGACCTACGTCATCGACGCCACGTTCCGGCGTGCGAACCTCGATGCCGACGGCGTGGTGGTCGACATCGGCCGAGCGGCCGAAGAGCTGCGCGCCGTTGTGGCGGAGCTCAACTATCGAAACCTCGACGACGTGCCGGCTCTGGCGGGCATGAACACCACGACGGAGGTGCTCGCCCGGCTGATCGCGGATCGGCTCGCGGAGCGTGTGCATGCCGGCGCCCTCGGCGACGCCGCTCGGGAGCTCGCCGGGCTCATCGTCACGCTGCGCGAGTCGCACATCGCCTCGGCGACGTACGAGCGCGCGTTGTGAGGACCGTGCACGTGATCGTTCCCGACGGGATCGACGATCCCGCCCGGCCGAGCGGCGGCAACACCTTCGACCGGCTGGTGTGCCGAGGCCTCGCCGCCGCCGGCTGGGCGGTGCACCTGCATGCCATGCCCGGGCCGTGGCCGCGGCCCGATGCGTCGTCGTTCGTTGCTCTGGCCGATGCCGTCCGTCGGATCCCCGACGGCGCCGTCGTCCTGGTCGACGGCCTGATCGCGTCACCTGCGCCCGAGGTGCTCGCCCCAGAGGCGGGCCGCCTGCGCCTGGTCGTGCTCGTGCACATGCCGCTCGGCAACGGCGCATCGGACGCAGGCGTGAAGGAGCGGGAGGGCGCGGTGCTGGCGGCCGCGACGTCGGTCGTCACGACGAGCGTCTGGGCTCGGCGCGCGCTCCTGGAGCTCTACGCGCTGCCGGGCGACCGGGTCCACGTCGCCGAGCCCGGCGCCGATGCCGCCGACCTCGCCCCCGGCACGGCGACGGCCGGGGCGCTGCTCTCGGTCGCCGCAGTCATCCCCGGCAAGGGGCACGACCTGCTGCTCGACGCGCTCGCGATGGTGGGCGGCCTGCGTTGGCAATGCCTGTGCGTCGGCAGCGTGGAGCGCGACCCCGAGTTCGCCGAAGGTCTGCGCCGGCGCGTCCTCGACAGCCGGCTGGACGGCCGCGTGCAATTCTCGGGACCACAGTCCGGCGTCGATCTTGCCCGCAGCTACGGCGCGGCTGATCTGCTCGTGCTCCCGTCGCGCGGGGAGACGTACGGAATGGTCGTCACTGAGGCGCTCGCACGCGGCCTGCCGGTTGTCGCCGCCGAGGTGGGCGGGGTACCGGAAGCGCTGGGGCATGGCGCCGACGGCACCCGGCCCGGGCTGCTCGTTCCCCCCGACGACCCGGCCGCGCTTCGCGACGCGCTCCGAGCCTGGCTCGAGGACGCCGACCTGCGACGACGGCTGCGGCGGGCAGCGCGCGAACGGCGCGCCTCGCTCTCCCGCTGGTCGACGACCGCATCCCTCGTGGCCGACGTTCTTGTGGGGGCGGCGCGATGACCGTCGAGGCGATCCGGGTCGGCCCGGGTTGGCTCGACCTGCGCGAGGGCGCGGACGCGGCAGCCCGCGCCGAAGAGCTCGTTGGGCGGCTTTGCCGCCGTCTGCCCGCCGGCGGTCCCCAGGTGATCCACGACCTCGCCTGCGGCAGTGGCGCAATGGGGCGGTGGCTCGCGCCGCTCCTGCCCGGACCGCAGCACTGGGTCATCCACGACCGCGACGCGGACCTGCTGGCGCTTGCCGCAGCCGAGCTGCCCGGCCCGGCGGCCGACGGGGCTCCCGTTGTCGTCGAGACCCGGCTATCCGACATCACGCAACTCGGCGCGGACGATCTCGCAGACGCGACCCTCATCACCACGTCGGCGCTCCTCGACCTGCTGACGGAGGAGGAGCTGGCGGGGCTGATCCGCGCGTGCGCAAGCGCCGGGTGCCCGGTCCTGTTCGCGCTCTCCGTCACCGGTCGCGTTGACCTCGTTCCGGCGGATCCGCTCGACGCGCGCGTGGCGGCCGCGTTCGACGCACACCAGCGCCGACTGACTCCGCGCGGCCGTCTGCTCGGCCCGGACGCGGTGGAAGCGGCTGTGGTTGGTTTCCGACGGCTGGGCGCCGAGGTCGTCGTCAGACCGAGCCCATGGCGGCTCGGCGCTGCCGTAAGCGACCTCGCATCCGAGTGGTTCACCGGCTGGGTGGATGCCGCATGCGAGCAGGAGCCAGCACTGGCCCCCGATGTCGAGCTCTATCGACGCTGCCGTCTGGGAGAGGCGGAAGCCGGGACCCTCGCCGTTACCGTTGGCCATGCCGACCTTTTGGTGCTGCCGTGAGAAGGGGCATTCGGCGGTGGGGCAGCTCGACCGTCGCGGTCGCGGCACTGGGGGTTGTGGTCTGGCGATTCGGCACCGGCCCGTTCCTCGTCGGCCTCGAGGCGATCGACGGCCGTGCGCTTCTGGCGGCGGCGGCCATCTTCATCCTCACCACCGTCTGCAGCGCGTGGCGATGGACGATCGTCTCCCGCGGTCTCGGTCTCCGTCTGTCCCTACCGGCCGCCGTCGCCGCCTACTACAGGGCGGTGTTTCTCAACCTCGTGCTCCCGGGCGGTGTCGCCGGCGATGTCCATCGTGGCGTCAGCCATGGCCGGGAAATGCATGACGTCGGCGGTGGCTTGAGGGCCGTCGCGTGGGAGCGCGGCGCCGGCCAGGTCGTGCAGGCCGTCCTGTCGATCTCCGTTCTGCTCGTCTTACCTTCGCCCGTCCGCTCTTCCATGCCATTCGTCGCAATCGCAGCGGTCGCGATCGTCCTCGCGGTCGTTCTCGTCGGTCGGGTGAGAATGGGCGGCGAGCGTTCCCGGTGGATGCGAGGACGGCGCGTGGTGCTGACCGATATCCGCAACGGACTGTTGCGGCGCGATGCTTTGCGCGTGCTGGTGCTCTCCTCGGCCGTGGTGTTCATCGGCCACACGGCCACGTTCCTCGTCGCCGCGCGCGCGGTCGGCGTCGATACCCCCATCTCACGCCTGCTGCCGTTGGCGGTGCTCGCGTTGCTGGCCATGGTGCTGCCGAGCATCGGTGGCTGGGGGCCGCGAGAGGGACTGACCGCATGGTCGTTCTCCGCGGCCGGCCTCGGCGCGGGTCGTGGTGCCGCGACCGCCGTGGCCTACGGCGTCCTGGTGCTCGCCGCCAGCCTTCCCGGCGCGGTGGTGCTCGTGGTTGGGTGGCTTCCCTGGCGCCGTCTCTCGAGGGCTCGGTCGCGTCGGGTCGTCTTCGGGTCGGAAGAAGCCGCGGATGCGTGAGCGCCCGTACACACTGCTTTCGTGCTGCGTGTCGATCGACGGCTACATCGGTAGCGCGGCGTCGCGGCTGCTCCTGTCGAATGACGCCGACTTCGATCGCGTCGACGCAGTGCGCGCCTCCTGCGACGCGATTCTTGTCGGGGCGGAGACGGTGCGTGTCGACAACCCTCGGCTCCTCGTGCGGTCGGAAGCTCGTCGTGAGGAACGAGCCGCGCGCGGGCTACCGGAGTCGCCCGTAAAGGTGACGGTGACGCGGCGCGCCGAGCTCGATGTGAATGCCGACTTCTTCAACGTCGGCGGCGCGGAGAAGATCGTCTACTGCGCGAGTCCGCGAGCGGCAGACGCGCGCGATCGCCTCGGCCGGCTCGCGACCGTCGTCGACGCAGGCGACAACGTCGAGATGCGCACGCTCAGCACCGACCTCGCGGCGCGAGGCGTCGATCGGTTGATGGTCGAGGGCGGCGGCACCGTTCACACCCAGTTCCTCACGGAGGACCTCGTCGACGAGCTGCAACTGACCGTCGCGCCGGTCTTCGTCGGCGACTCGGACGCGCCCAGGTTCGTGCGTGACGGCACCTTCCCCTGGAGCCAGGCTCGTCCGGCGGAGCTCATCGAGGTGCAGAAGCTCGGGGACGTGGTTCTCCTGCGCTACGCCCTGTCGTCGCGGTTCGAAGGAAACGGACGTTGAGGGGACTCCCCACTGCGACGATCCGCGCGCAGGTCGAGTTGCCCCTGCGGTTCGCCGACGGGTACACGACCGAGGCTCGCGTATTCAGCTTCGACGGGCTCGTCGACGGCCGGGAGCACCTCGCGTTCGCGCTCGGCGATCGCACGACACCTCATGCCGCGGACGATCGCGGCGTGCCGCTCGTCCGCCCCCACAGCGAGTGCCTCACCGGCGACGTGTTCGGAAGCCAGCGGTGCGACTGCGGGCCGCAGCTCCGCGAGGCCGTCGAGCGGATCGCCGAGGCCGGCGGCTACCTCCTCTACCTGCGGCAGGAAGGCCGCGGCATCGGGCTCTATTCCAAGCTCGAGGCATACGCGCTCCAAGATGCTGGGATCGACACCTACGACGCGAACGTCGCGCTCGGTCGCGAGAAGGACGAACGCAGCTACGTCGCCGCAGCGCAGATGCTGCACGCGCTCGGCGTCTCGCGCATGGCACTCCTCAGCAACAACCCCGACAAGGCCCGGCAGCTCCGGCGCTGCGGCATCACCGTCGTCGAGCAGCTCCCGACAGGCGTGCACGTGTCTGCCGCGAACCACCACTACCTGGAGACAAAGGCGCGTCGAGGCAGGCACACGCTCCAGCTTCCGAGCCTGCTCGGGCCGCGCTCGAACGATACTCGCTCCGCGGAATCCGGCGCGTCGGCTGCGCCGTAGGAGTGGACGTGATCAGATCCGAGAGCCGCGTGAGAATTGACCGCAGAGTCCCCGAAGTGTGGGCGTATATCTGCGAAATCGGACGCTGGCCGGAGTGGGCGCCGACTGTTCGCGAATGTTGGGTTGACGGAGCGGCTCCGCTCGAGCCAGGCACCCGGGTGGAGCAGCGGGCGAAGGGGCTGTTCGGGTCCAGTCGCTATCGGGCGCAGAACGTGACCGCGGTCGAGGCGCCTCATCGCGTGGCCTTCGCCGGGCCGATGGGCACCTCAGCCGCTCGCTGGGGAATGGAACTCGAGCCGGCGCACGACACGCAGACCGAGGCCAAGATGTGGGTCGAGGTCGACCTCAAGAACGTCATGCGCGCGATCCCCGGCAGCGTCCTCAACGGCAGGATCCGGCGCGTGATGGATGTCGAGATGGCGGCGATCAAGGCTGCGGTCGAGTCCGCTGCGCCCGGCTTCACGCCGTGAGCCAGATCGACGGCACGCGAGACCACCTGATCGAGACCTACCGCAAGAAGGCGAAGCACTACGACGTCATCTCGCGGTTCTATCCCGTCCCCGGCTACCCGCAGCGTGCCCAGCGCCTCGGGGCGGTACGAGCACTCCGGCTTCGCCCGGGTGACAGCGTCGTCGACATCGCCTGTGGGACCGGTCTCAACTTCCCGCTGATCGAGCAGGCGATCGGTGCCGAGGGGCGGATCGTCGGCGTCGATTTGACCGACGCGATGCTCGTCCAGGCCCGGCACCGGGCAGAGACCAACGGCTGGACCAACGTCAGGCTCGTGCAAGCCGACGCCGCCGAGTTCGAGTTCCCGACGGAGATCGACGCGATCCTTTCCACCTACGCGATGACGCAGGTGCCCGGATGCGGAGACGTCATCACCCACGGCGCCGCGGCGCTGCGCGCTGGTGGTCGCTGGGTCGTGCTGGACCTCAAGGCGCCTGGCAATGCGCCGCGTTGGCTGACGCAGTTCGGGGTCGCGCTCCTGCGACCCTTCGGGCCGGCCTCACTCGACGAGTGGATCGTGCGCCGCCGCTGGGAGGCGATTCGCGCAGCGATGGACGACACGCTAACTGGTCTCTCCTGGACAGAGTTGTCGTTCGGGACGGCGTTCCTCGCTGCCGGGTCGCGCGGATCTAGAAGCTCTCAGTGAACGAGCGTTGTGTCGCTTGGCCGCGGTCCGATCGACGAACGTCAATCAGTGAGAACTTCCTAGCGGTCGAATGCGTCGAGGAAGTGGTTCCGGAATGCGCTCATCGGCCAGACCGGGGCAGTCGAGTTGGGCAGCATCCCGTTCGTCCAGTCCCAGCCGGTAAGCCTGCTGATCACTTTCGGGTCGTGAGCGATGATCGAGATCGGCACGTCGTGGCCCGGTTCGCCGCTTACGACCCGTGACGGTTGGTGATCGCCCAGCACGATCAGCACGGTGTTCTTGTTGCCGTAGCGCTCGATGAACGAATAGAGAGTGCGCAGCGCGTACTGAATCGACTGGGCGTATCCCTGTTGGGCGTCGGTCAGGGCGGCCTGGTTGATCGCCAGGCGATTGAAGATCGACCCATTGCCGAGTCGGTGCCAGGAGATGAGGGGCGGAATGCGCGTCCAAGGTTCGTGGCTCGAGGTGAGATCGATCTCGGAGTAGACAGGCTGGCGGTTTTGCTTCGCCAGCTCGATCGTCTGCAGCGCCTGGAGCGCGTACTGATCAGGCATCGGGGAGAACCCGAATTTCGGGCCCTGATAGGGGACGTTGTCGCGGTCCCAAACCTGCTCGTAGCGGTAGAAGGCGCTCCCCTCCGGCCAGGCGCCGTGTGTTGCCGGCACGTCGGCGACCGTCCTCCATCCTGCTCGCCGGAATGCGGAGGCAAGCGTAAGACGTTTGCTCGCGATCAGCGCGGAATAGCGTCCAGGGCTGTTGACCCAGACTCCCGACTGCAGCGTGGCGTGCGCGAGCCAACTACCTCCGCCGAACGTCGACGAGACGAGCCAGCCGCTGCGGGATGAGAACCCTTGGGCCCGGAGCTTTTGGGTGCCGGCGTCGACGATCTTGTCGATCGCCGGCGAGAACGACGTTCCCTGGACGGCCATCTGTCCGTAGCTCTCCACGAATACGAGCAGAACGTCTTTGCCGCGCAATCCCTCGAGTAGCTGCCCTGGGGGCGTGGTGCTGTAGGGATCCCTGCGGGCGATCAGAACTTTGAAGCTCGCCTCGTTGCGCCGGTCTGCCTGCACGGCACGCACCTCGCCGACGGCCAGGTGCGCAGCACTCGTCGACGCGATCTCGGCGCCGGAGACCCTTGCCCCGAACATCCAACAGAACAACCAGATGGCAGTGAGCAAGCCCACAGCCCGAAGCGAGCCGCGCCGGTGACGCGCCGCAATCCGGTTCAGCTGACCCAGCGCAAGGCCTGGGACGACGAGCGCCGTGAGAACCATCAGGCCGGCGGCTGCGACCGCGAGGTCGGCATCCCGGCCGCCGAATGTCTCGCGTGTGGTCCCGACGCCGATCGAGATATAGCTCCAATCCTCGACTGGGTTGAAAGGCCGGTCGAACGCGATGAAGAAGCCGAGGTCGAGGAGCTTGATCAGCACGAGTACGCCGAGTAAGGGCCCGACCAGCCACGGCACGAGGCGTCTCGCGCGGGTCGGCAGGGCAAGCGCGACACCAACCAGGACAAGTCCCTCGAGGGGCAGCCGCGCGAACCAGCCGGGGGTGAGACGCCATGGCTGGATCGGGAACACGAGAGCAGCCCAGACGAACGCCAGGGCGAGCAACGTCAACACCGTGTTTCCGGCCGGGTGGCGGACGCGGGGCGCAGTGAGCCGTGCGGGCGTGTCGTGGCGGTGGCGCGTGAGCCACCAGATGTCGCTACCGAATGACTCGGCGAGCATGGCGAGGGCAACAGCCAAGAGGACGCGGCTCACCGACAAGGGCGCAACGCCTGAGGCCGCGATCACGAGCGCGATCCCTTGTGATGCCGTCACGGTCTTGCGCCAGTCGCGCCGCGGCAGTGGCGCCCGCAGCCACGGGAACGCCCATCCCCCCGCCAAGAACGCATAGCGCGCGAGACCGATCGCAAGCACCCATCCCCCTATGGACGGAGCGACCTCCACGCTGAGCACGAGGATCAGGAACGCGTCGACCTCGCCGTCCAGGCGCGCGCCCAACGCCGTTGTCGTCCTGGTGCGCCGTGCGACCCAGCCGTCGACGAAGTCGAGGACGAGGGCGACTGACGCGAGCGCCACGAGCGTCGCGACCGCCAGGTCTTGCTCGAAGGAAGCCGCCGTCAGCGCCGCGACGCCAACGGCCAGCGTCGCCCGGGTGAGCGTCACCCAGTCCGCGGGGCCGAGCCTGGCTCCGGGGTTGCGCCAGAGAGCGTGCGCGAGCGCCGCGTCCAGGATCAGCCCCGACGCGGCGCCGACGATCCAGCCGGCGCGCCCTAGGCCGACCGTCTGGTCGAGCGCGGCCAGAAGCAGGAACTGGGCGCCGAGCCCGAGCAGCGGGCCTGGAGCCGCCCTCAGCGTCGCTCCGCGCAGCGTGGCTCCGCGCTCGAACATCCGCAGCGTTGCTCCGCGCTCGAACATCCAGGGGAAAGTACGGTAGGTGTCGTGCATCGGTTTGTCACGAGGCCGTGAAGCAGGACGAGCGTGATCTGTTCGACAAGGCGCTGCGGCGAGCCCGTGAAGCCGCCTACGAGCCCGGCGAGTACGTCGAGCAGGAGAGTTTCATGCGCGCGGGGGAGATCCGCGCGCTCGCCGAGCGGGCGGCAATCGGCCGCGGCGTCTCCGTGCTCGACCTGTGTTGCGGGGTCGCCGGGCCCGGTCGGTTCCTCACGCGGGAGCTTGGCTGCAGCTACCTCGGGATCGACTCGAGCGCCCGCGCCGTCGACATCGCCCGCGCGCGCGCCCGCGGCCTCGCTTGTCGCTTCGAGGTCGCACGCGTCCCGCCGCTCCCGGCCGGCGCGTTCGACGTCGTGCTGCTGCTCGAGACGATGCTCGCCTTCTCCGACAAGGAGACGCTCGTGCAAGAGGTCGCGCGTGCGCTCCCTGTGGGCGGCCGGTTCGCCTTCACGCTGGAGGAGGGCCTGCCCCTCACCGAGCCGGAGCGGGCGCGCATGCCCGACGCCGACACGGTCTGGCTCACCCCGCTGGATGAGCTCCAGGCGATCCTCGCGCGCGCCGGCCTCGTCGTTGGCTGGCAGGACGACTGGAGCCGGTCCCATCGCGCCGTTGCTGAGTCGCTGATCGGCGCTTTCACGGCCGACGCGACCGACATCACCGCGGTGATCGGACGCCGGGCGCTGGACAAGCTGCTGGCAGGCCACCGGCTGTGGAGTGAGTGGCTTGCGGCGGGCCGCGTGCGCAAGCTCGCGCTCGTGGCGGAGCGAGTGCCAGGGTGATCGCCGAGGCCGTCGCAGCCGTCGCGCTGACCCGCGGCCCGGTGGCTGAGAGCGTGACGCAGCGCACCGCCATCATTTCGTTTCGCACGGCGGCGCCGGATCACTCCTTCGTGACCCTTGCGATGGGTGCCCGCATCGACGCCGGTGCCGGCGTCGATCACGTCGCCAGGCTGACCCGCCTGACGCCGGGGAAGCACTACACCTACACCGTCGCTACGAGCTCCGGCATACGTGCCAGGGGCATGTTCCGGGCTGCGCCGGCCCGCGCGACCAGGTTCACGTTCGCGGTCGTCGGCGACTTCGGCAGCGGGAGCGGCAACGAGACGGCGGTCGCATCGATGATCGAGTCGTGGCACCCGGACTTCGTGCTCACGGTCGGCGACAACGCGTACCCGCTGGGCTCGGCGGGAATGCTCGATCGCGACATCTTCGGCCCGTACGCGGCGATCATGCGCGAGTCGGCCTGGTTCCCGGCGCTCGGCAACCACGACGTCAAGGCGAACCGTGGCAAGCCCGAGCTCGAGGCGTTCCACTCACTTGGCAGCGGGCGCTGGTACCGATTCACCTGGGGGAACGCTGCCGTGACGGTGCTGGATTCGGACGTCTCCGTCGCGCCTGGCTCGCCGCAGCTGAGCTTCGCGCGCGCGTCCCTGGCGCAGCCGTCGTGCTTCCGCTTCGCCGCCTGGCACCACCCGCCCTGGGAGCCTCCGGGCGGCCCCATCTCCCCGAGCCTGCGCGGCAACATCGTGCCGCTGGTGGAGAAGAACGGCGTGCAGGTCGTGTTTGAAGGCCACCTTCACGCCTACGCTCGAAGTCGTCCGCGCCACGGCGTGCTGTACGTGGCCGTGGGCACGGGGGGAGCCGAGCTGGAGCACGACGCCGGTGACCTGACAATACCGTCGGCGCGCGTCGTGCAGGGCCACTTCGGGGCGTTGCGGGTGGACCTCGCAGGTCGCACCGCGCGCTTCCGCTACGAGACGGTCGACGGACGGGTGCGCGACGACTTCCGTCTGCGCTGCTCCTGACGACCGGCTCGGGCTAACCGATCGCCGAGCGTAAACGACGGGTCGCTTACGAGCACCACGCACTCGCGACGCGCCCGACCACCTCGCGGACGCGGGTGAGCGAGGCGAGACTGACCCACTCGACGTCGGCATGGGCTCCCTCGCCTGCAGGCCCATAGAGGACGGTCGGGAGGCCGGCGGCGGCGAAGAGCGCGGCGTCCGTCCAGAACAGCGCGCCTGTGTACTCGCCGGCATCAGCGACGCCGCGAACAAGCTGGGCGAACGGATGGTCCGGCTCGGCTGTGAGCGGATCTCTGCTCGCGATGATCCGCAACGCGGCTTGTCCGGCGAGTGCGCGCAGCTCCTGTTCGACCTGCTCGACGGTCTCGCCGGGTATCGTCCGGCGCTCGCCCGTCAGCACGCAGCTGGCGGGGAAGCTCGAAAGCTCCTGCCCCCCCTCGATCAGCGACGCGTGTAACGACGCCGCTCCGACGAGCGGGTGAGCAGTGCCTCTCTGGAGCCGTTCATCGAGGTCCGCGAGCGCGATCAGGATCGGGCCCATCTTTGCGATTGCATCGACGCCGAGATCCGGCCGCGAGCCGTGTGCGGCGACACCTTCGGTCTGAAGCTCGAAGCCGACGAATCCTCGATGGGCGATCGCCACGCGTAGCTCGGTCGGCTCTACGACGATCGCAGCGTCGGCGAGCACACGCTCGATGACCGCCTCGGTGCCGATCGACGCGAGTTCCTCGTCGGCGACCAGGGTCACGATCACGTCACCGCGCAGCCCCGTGACATCGCTCGCGGCGAGCAGGATCGCGGCGAGCGCGCCCTTCATGTCATACGCTCCGCGACCGTACAGTCGGTCGCCGTCGATGCGTGGCTCGAACGGCGCCTCCATCCCCGCGACGCCGACGGTGTCGAGGTGCCCGTTCAGCAGGAGCGAGCTGCCGCCGCCTGAGCCGCGCTTCGTGGCGACGACACTCGGGCGCTCGTCCCCGAGAACCTCGACCTCGAACCCGTGCGCGTCGCACCAGCTGGCAGCGAAGGACGCGATCTCGCGCTCGCCGGCACCCCCGGGCACGAGCGCCGGATTGACGGAATCGATTGCGACGAGCGCCGCCGCGAGCTCAACCAGACGGGACGACACGAACTGGATTCTCCCTTCATTCCGGCGTCGCAGGGTCACTGACGACGAGGTCGGCCTGCTCCGGGTGGCGACGGAGCCACCCACGCACGTAAGGGCACACGGGAATCAGGCCGAGGCCACGGTCGCGTAGGTCACGCACTGCCTCCTCGACGAGCAGGCCGGCGGCGCCTTTTCCTTCGTAGCTCGGATCGACCTCGGTGTGCACGAGCGCGACGGCGCCCGGTTCTCGCCTGTAGCGGATCTCGCCAACGACCTCAGTGCCGTCGAGCAGTTCGTACCGGAGTTCGGCCGGGTTGTCACGGACTGTCATGCGGAAGCCAACGCCTGCGGCACCGGCATATTCCACCGTCGTACGATCGTTGGGTATGGCAGCGGCCGACTACACGGGACGCACGGCGTGGAGCCGTACGATCTCGACCCCGCTGCGAGAGTTTCTGCGGACAGAGACAGGAAGCGCCGTGCTCCTGCTTGCGGCGACCGTGACCGCGCTCCTCTGGGTCAACGTCGACCCGCACTCGTATTCGTCGTTCTGGACGACGCGCGTTTCGATCGAGGTCGGCCACGCCGGGATCGCGCTCGATCTCCGCGGGTGGGTCAACAGCGGCCTGATGACGTTCTTCTTCTTCGTCATCGGCCTTGAGGCGCGGCGCGAGTTCGACCTCGGCGAGCTCCGCGAGCGTCGGCGTTTTGCGTTGCCCGCGGTGGCAGCCCTCGGGGGCGCATTCGGCGCCGTCGCGATCTATCTCGTGATCAATGCCGGCAGTCCGTCGGCGCACGGCTGGGGAGTCGCGATGTCGACCGACACCGCGTTCACCCTGGGCCTGCTCGCGCTCGTCGGTCCCCGGTTTCCCGACCGGCTGCGTGCGTTCCTGCTTACGGTTGCCGTGGTCGACGACCTCGTCGCGCTCGTCGTGATCGTCCTCTTCTACTCGTCGTCGATCGACGTGACCCCGCTCGTCATCGCGGTCGCGTTCTACGCTGCGGCGCTGGCGCTGCACCGCGCGCGAGTGCGGGTCGGCCTCGTGTACTTCCTCCTCGGTACAGGGGCGTGGGTCGCGTTGTTCGAGGCGGGCGTCGAGCCAATCGTCATCGGGCTCGCGCTGGGCGTGCTCCCGTACGCGTACACGCCCGGCCGCTCGGCGCTCGAACTGGCGACCGAGCGGTTCCGCGAGTTCCGGGAACAGCCGACTGCCGGCCTCGCCAGGACCGCGGTCGCAGAGGTCCGCGCGGCGACGCCGCCGAATGAGCGGCTGCAGCAGCTGTACCACCCGTGGACGAGCTATGTCGTCGTGCCGCTGTTCGCGCTCGCGAACGCCGGCATCGTGGTCGACAGCGATCTGCTCGGGAGGGCCGTGCGTTCTCCGATCACGCTGGGAATCCTGTTCGGCTACACGTTCGGGAAGCCGCTCGGCATCGCCGGCGCGTCCTGGCTCATCACCGTCGCCAGTCGCGGGCGGCTGCGGCCGCCGGTCGGCTGGGCCGCGGTGCTCGGCGGCGGCACGATCGCCGGCATCGGGTTCACCGTCTCGCTGCTCATCGCGACCATAGCGTTCGCCGGTGCCCAACTCGACGAGGCGAAGGCCGGGGTGCTCGCGTCCGGGCTTGTCGCCGCCTCACTCACGTGGATCCTGTTCCGGGCGACGTCGCGCCTGCCGCTGCCGTTGCGGGCGCGAGCGTTGCTCGGCTCCGCCCAGACCACGACCGACCTCTATCTCGATGTCGACCCGGAACGTGACCACATTCGCGGGCCGGTCGACGCTCCGGTGACGCTCGTGGAGTACGGCGACTTCGAGTGCCCGTTCTGCGGTCGCGCCGAGCCCGCCGTGCGTGGCGTGTTGCGCGAGTTCGGCGACGTCGGCTACGTCTGGCGCAACCTGCCGCTCAGTGATGTGCACCCGAACGCGCAGCTTGCTGCTGAGGCGGCCGAGGCTGCGGCGACGCAGGGTCGGTTCTGGGAGATGCACGATCTGCTCCTCACGCATCAGGATGCGCTCGAGCCCGACGATCTCGTGCGGTACGCGCAGGAGATCGGTCTCGATGTCGAGCAGTTCGCGAGCGACCTGAGGACACACGCTGCTGCCGTACGCGTCGCCGACGATGTCGACAGCGCCGACCTGAGTGGTGTGTCCGGGACGCCGACGTTCTTCGTCAACGGGCGGCGCCATTACGGCGCTTACGACCTGGAGACGCTGTCGAACGCGGTGCGGCTTGCCGGCGCCCGTGCCGTCTTCACGGGGTCGTGAAACGCACGTCACCGCCGAGAGCACTATTGCCCTCAGTAAGAATCGAGCTTCCGAACGGTGCAACGAAGGAGAGACATGACGGAGCAGCACGAATTCGAGCAGCGCCTGATCGAAGGAGTCGGGGACCAGATCGCCGCGATCGCGACCGACCGCTTCAAGGAAATGCTTGCTCGTGAAGACGGCGTGGAGTTCGAGATCCGTGACGAGGGCAACGTGAGGCTCATCTCAGTGGATCACTACGACGAGGGTGGGCTGCTCCTCACCATCGAGGCGGAAAATGCCAGTCGATACCTCGTCCGCTTCGAGATCGCTCGCGGTCACATAGCCATCGAGGCTGTCCCCCTCGACTCCTAGGCGCCGGTGGGAGGCCTCACCCGTTTCAGGTGAGGCCTCCCGTTCGGTCAATTGCTCCTAGGTGGCTGCGATGCCTTCGACGCCGGCGTCGAGGCCGGTGGCGATGCCGATCTTCGTGAGGGTTCCATCGCTTGCGACGGCGAATTCGTCGACGTTGCCGGTGCCGCCGCTCTGTGCATAGAGGAAACGTCCATCGCTCGAGCCGGTGAGGTCGATCGCTCCGGCCTCGGTCGATCCGACGACACCACTCGCGGTGATGAAACTGGGTGTCCCGTTGCTGTTGATCCGGTAGCCGCTGATAGAGGCGCTGCCGGCATTCGCGACGTAATAGAAGCCGCCGACGCTCGCGACCCAGCAGAGAGCCGCCTGTCCGTCGGCCTTGGACTGTGCTCCGCTGAGTGTGTTGTCGGCGTTGAGGGTGTAGGTCGTCAGCACGCTGCCGCCCGCTTCCGCGGCGACGATCCGGCCGGACGGATCGAACGTGAATCCGAACGGGACCGGGGTCGCGGAGAGAGTCACTGTCGGGTTGTCAAGACGCCCGTCTGGCCGGACACCGAAGACGACGAAGCTGCTCGTGCTCGCTTTCGTCGTGACGATCAACCGGCTGCCGTCCGGCGTGAAGCCGATCTGCCCCGGCGACGCCAGAAAGGCCGGCGGGTTGGTGTTTCCGAGGTCGAGCGACCGGTTCGAGCCGTTGATCGGATGCACGTTGTGGCCATCGATCCGGTAGCCCTGCACCGAGCCGGCACCGCCGGCGTTGAGGACGTAGACAAACTTGCCGTGGACGGCGACGCTGTCGGGGAAGTCACCATCCGAGGGCAGCACGTCCTGGAGCGAGAGGGTGTCGCCGGCGACGGCGAACACCGACAACGAATCGCTGCCTGCGTTCACCGCAAAGAGCAGTGCGTCCTGCTCGTCGTAGACGAGTGAGTCCTGCGACGCGAGCTTGTCGACGACTGCGCCCGACGCTGCGCCGCCGAGGCCGCCGGTGGCGTATGAGCCCGCAGGGCTGAGTGTCCCGTCGGCGGCACGGTCGTAGACCGCGATCTGGTTTCCGGTGAGCCCGTCCGTTTGCACGAACACGACATTGGCGGGTGCGTGCGTCGAGGATGCTTTCGCGTTCGCAACCTGTGCGACGGTGAGCGAGGTCGCGGCGAGTCCTGCCGCGAGTACGGCTGCTTTCTTCACAATTCTCCTCCTGTGTCAGGAGTTCGGCGGGGTGGTAGGCCGCCGAGCTCCGGGACTGTGTCTGCCTGTGACCCGGCGCGCGCGGGTCGTTTCGGATAGACACGAGCTCGGTCGAGTCTGTTACATCGTCAGCGACCGGCACGAAGCGCACGGTCGACGACGAGCCCCGAGCCCAGTACGAAGCTCGAGTCGTCGGAGGCGAGGTACGGCGCTGCCTGCGACAACGTCGGGCGTCCCGAGCTCGCCGCCGAGTTGGCGGGCGCGTGATGCGCCTGGTCCGCGGCGTCTTGGTAGATGCACGCCGTCGCTGCGAGGACCGGCGCCGGGGCCAGGTCGCGCACAAGCGCAAGCACCCTCGCGTAGCTCACGGCGAGCAGGCATGTCGGCCACGACGAACGCGAGGGGGCGGCTTTCGCCGCCCCCTCGTGCGCGCGCGAAGCCGGGGCAAGACCGCCGCAGGGGTCTGAACGCGAGCTGCGCGCGCGCCCATTCACTTTGGTATCGGGTCGCTCGTCGCGCCCTACCCATTCGGCAGGGATGGTCCTGTTGTGAGTACGGGACTGCTCATGGCGGGTAAGGCACGCAGCCCATGCCGAGTCTCGGCGCTCGCGGCGCTTGCGAGGAAGCTCACGATCCCGATTGAAGAGGGAACCAGGGTCGAAGGACGGCAGCGCGCCGTGCGCCGCCGCCCTTGCACACTCCTTACTGCTTGGCCGGACCGGGGAGCGACACAGGTGCCGGTCCGACGGGCTCGCCGCCTGGTCCTCCTGCGAACGTGAGCCACGGAATCGACGGCTGGAAGCCGACAGGTGGCTTGCTCCAGTCACAGACACCGTCCGGGAATGCCTGCTGCAGGCTCGCCAACTGCGCCGCGGTGAACGTCACCGAGTAGTCAGTCGGATCGAGCGGCTTCAACTGGCACGCCATCGAGTTGTCGACGAGCGGCTCGCCCGCTGCGAGCCGCGAGTCGCCGAAGTGCGGGAACGCCGCCGCACACGTAGCGGGATCGGTCGTCTCGGTTAGCCCCGCGCTAATGAAGCACTCGTCGGCCGCCGTCGGCGGCTTGTCGCCGAGTACCTTCTGCGAGAGCGGAATGTCCCGGTTGTCCGACTCGATCGTCGAGAGCCAGCTGTCCATCGTGAGGAAGGACTTCAGGGCAATCGATGCCGGAGGCCCGATGTTCGTCGGCACGAGGCCTGCGTCCCAGGTCCAGATCAGCTGGTTGCCATGCCCGCCGTTCGCGGCGTCGAGCCGGGCCCGCATGACGTACGAGTGGTAGTCGGTGTGGATGTCGTTGAAGAGGTGCTCGGAACCGCGCAGATCGATGATCGGTACGTTCGCGAGCTGCACTCCGTTCGTGACCTGACCTGTGCGGTAGGCGATCGACTGCGCGACGAGATCCGGAGCGGAGCGGGCCGCCGTGAAGTTGAGGTCGATGTCGGTACCGCCGACGCTTTGGTTGAGCGCGACGAACTGATCCGGTGTGATCGTCCCCGCATTCAGCGCACTGAGCCCGTACTGGATCCCCACGTTGGAGAACGGGCTGCGGGCGAAGCCGTCGCTCGGTCGGAAGCCCCAGATCGCCGACTGGTAGTCCTGCACGTCGCAACGCACTCCGCCGGGGTTCGACAACGGGTCGTACACGAGCGACGCAAACGGCGTTCCGGTGAGGTTGCAGTTGGACACGCGTGACGGAATGCCGACGGGAGCGAAGCTCAGATCCCACGCTTGACACACGCCTGGGTCGCGGACGTCCATCACCGCGGCCTGCTGCGCAGCGGTGAAGCCGGGGGTGCTGAAGTAATGGCGCAGGAGGTGGCAGTCGTTGACCTCATTCGCCGTCGTCCAGCTGTCCTGGAAGCTGCAGTTCGGCTGGATGCCGTTGAGGAGGCCGGGATAGTCGGCCGCGATGACGTATTGCTGGATCGAGCCGCCCGAGCAGCCCGTGCCGATCGTGTAACGGATGTCGCCGTACGTCTCGATGATGTGCTCCTTCAGCATCATCAGCGCTTCCGCCGAGACGATGTCGTTGGCATCTTCACCGCGAATGTTGAGGTTGTTGTTCGCGACCATGAACCCACGCGAGAGCGCGAGGTCGACCACGTCGTTCTGCGGTGCGCCGTTCGTGTGCCAGGGCGCGGTTCCCCCGCCGAACTGGTAGAGCACCTTGTGGTTCCAGCTGGGCTGGGACGCCCAGGGCGCCCAACCAGCGCTCGGATCTGCGAGAACGCTGACGTCGTACAGCCCGCGATCCGCCGCGCCATGTTCGGAGCGGACGATGTACGGCACCGTCACACCCTGATCGGTGGTCGTCGATGCGACCGACGACGCGGCGGGCGGCGACGCGGGGTTATACGTCTGGAACGTATGCGTGGTCGCGTTCATGTAGCTGAACGAGACGATCGGCGTGCCGTCGCACTGCGCATCGGTCGGCGCCGGGAAGCCGGTCACCGTCGCGCAGACCCATGGCTGCACCTGTGGCCCGGCAAAGACCGGTCCGCCGCTCGGATGATTCGTGATGGTGAGATGAACGGTCGGCCCCTTCTTCATCGACGTCATCAGGTCGTTCGCACCGTTCGCAAGGCCTGTGACGACGCCTTCGTACGCGCCGTTTGGGCGCACGGCGAACATCGAGGTGACGTCTCTTCCGTCGAGGCTCACCTGAACAGTCGAAGGATCGACGCGGTTCGGTAGGACGACCTGCACGAGCGCGTCGCCTCCCGAGACGAGGTCGGCGCGGTTCGACAGGACGACGAGCTCTGGCTGCCCGCCGTTGTTCTCGGATGCGGACGGAGCCGCCCCGGCGAACGTCTGTGCGGACGCGCCGGGGATCAATACGGTGCCGGTGAGCACGAGCAGGACGAGTCCTGCAAGTCGCGCTGCAGCCATAGACTCGCGTGCCATCTTTGGCCCTCCCTTTGGTGGAAGACGGGATCTCGTGGAGTCTTCCAAACGGAGCGCCCTGCCTGAGCGCTTCAGGCGGTGCTAAGGCGAGGCGCGGCCGGCGAATGGTGACAGGGGAGCCTGAGCCCGGCGCGCGGTCCGGCGGTCAGGCAGGAGGGTTCTCGGCGAACTGCGGCGCGTCGCCGCCGATCTCGTGCCAGTTGGCCTTGTATGCGACCTGGAGGTGAAAGCTCGGCTCGAGGGCAAGATCGCGCATCAACCCTGCTGCCACGAAATACTTCTTGCCCAGATCGTCGTACAGGCTTGATCCGCAGTTGCTGCAGAAGTTGCGCGGCGCGAACTCACTTTCATATCGCGTCACCAAGTCCTCGCCACTGGTGAACCTGAAGTTCTCCTTGGCGACGACCACACCGGCGAGACTCGAGCCTGTCCATCGCTGGCAGCGAGTGCAGTGGCAGTAGCCCAGTGCCTCGGGATCTTGAACCTCGTACCGCACGCGACCGCACAAGCAGGCTCCCTCAAGCGTTTCAGTCATGACGACCTCTTCTCGGGTTGCGTTGGACGACGGCGCGGAATCTACCACCCTCGAGCAGGCCTGTGCGACTGATGGCGATGGACCGAAGCCCGAGCCTTATCAGCGTGAATCGGGTGAGGACTGCGCTCCGTGAACGAGCTATTTCCGGACGTATCTGATGTGAGTCACCCCCGGCGCTTCGACCGACTCGACCTGCTCGAGCTTCACATCTCCGACGTTCTCGAACAGCCGAGCGCCTCCTCCGAGCAGGATCGGGACGACCGAGACGACAATCTCGTCGAGCAGACCCGCTGCGAGGTATTGCTGCGCGACGGACGCCCCACCTCCGAGAGATACCCCGTTCTCTCCGGCTGCGGCCCGCGCCCGTTCGAGCGCCGACTCGATCCCGTCCGTGACGAAGTGGAACGTCGTCCCGCCCTGCATCTCCAGCGGTTCGCGTGCATGGCTGGTGAGGACGAACACGGGATGGTGGTAGGGCGGATCGTCTCCCCACCAGCCCTTCCACGACTCGTCCCAGGGTCCTGGCCCGCCGCCGAACATGTTGCGGCCCATGATGGTCGCGCCGGCGCCGCCGAGGATGTCTTCGGCGAACCGTGTGCTTGCGTTTACCTCGCCGCCTTCTGCGCCGTGCCTCTCGCGAAACGCCTTGAGCGGGACGAGCCAGCCGTGGAGGTTCTCACCGCCGATCCCGAGCGGATGGTCTCGCGACTGGTCGGGGCCGGCGACGAAGCCGTCGATCGACATCGCAATGTTCAGCTTCAGCTTGCTCATCGTATCCTCCTCTGTCGGCATGCTTGTAGGACCGCCCAGCGGGTCAGAAGTCATCGGTCGAGCCAGGATCTTTACGAAGCCGGCGACAACCGGGTCGACTTCGCACCTCAGGACTTCGAGTGGTGCAAGCACGAAGGTTCGCACCGCGACCCCGACGGCAACCTGATCCGGTTCGGTTCGCCGCCGCGCGCTAGCAGGAGTCGTCGCCGGTCTGCTTCGGGGGGCATATCTGATCCGAGTAGGAGCAGAACACGCAGCAGTCGCCCTGAAGCGGCTTCAGCAGCGTCCCGCACGACGAGCAGGTGTAGAAGAACTGGCAGGCGTTGGCCGGCATCGGCTCGACCGCTGAGGCCCCACAACCCGGGCAGGTGATCGTCGCCTCGATGATCGTCGCCGTCACTTAGATGATGGTACGTGGGGGGTTGAGCACCCGGTCGACGGCAAGAGCTGTTGCATCACCGGTCAGGAGTCAGGAGAGGCGCGGGGCGTCGGCCTCTCGGTCGTCGGCGCGGACACCGAACTTCGTCGTCCCACGTATACGCGAGAACAAAGCCGAGGCCGATGAGGCAGAGCCGCAGCCGTTCGATGTCGGCGCTGTCAACGCGAAGGTCTACGTCGTGGCACAGGAGCGTCAGCGGCGATCACGGCGACGGACACGCCTCCCCGTCGGACTCGGTGGATGCGGCGGGACCCTATCCGCGCTAGAGGTCGCGGCCGAGGATCACTTGTTCGCCAATCGGCTCGAACCCGAGCTTGCGGTTGATCGCCCTCATCGCCGCGTTCTCCTCCGCGTTCGAGGTTGTGACGCGCGTCACTCCGCGCACGGCAGCGGCCCGCAGTGCATACCGCTTCGCCGCCGTGGCAAGGCCGCGGCCGCGCTGCTCGGGCTGCGTGCCCGTGAAGCCGTGTTGCGCCCGATCGCCGCCGATCCTGATGAACGCGAAGGCCGCGACCCGACCGTCCTCCCCGAGCACCACCGCGCTCGCGTCGAGATCGAGGTCAGGATCGTCCCAGTCGCGCAGGAAGTCATCGAAACGAATGTCGTCATTCGGTTCCGGCGACGGTTCGTCGAGCGCCGCGGCGGCGACGGCCTCATACAGACCTTCAGGCTGGACGCTACTCATGGCGACGCAACGGAATCCCGGTGGCACCGACGGCTCCGGCACGGTTCGTGGATCGAGCGCGATCAACGGGCCGTGCTGGAGCCGCGACCAGCCGCGGGCGATCGCCCACCGCTCGCCTTCCTCGGTGAAGCGGAAAAACGAGGTTGCGCTCATCGCACCCACTCCGCGCAGGTGTTCGAGGAGTTTGGCTCCAACCTCGGCGCCGATACCCTGACCTCGCGACGCAACGTCCACCGTGACGAATGCCCAGCCGGCGCCGACAGTGCTCGTCTGAGTGTTGAGCCCAGCGACTCCGTCCGCGACAACGACTCCGTCGACCTCGGCGACTACCTCGACGATCCGCGCGCGGTCGGGACGTGTGGCATGCGAATGCACGAGCCCCGCATGCGACACCACCCGCGAGTCGTCGGCGGCCTCCAGCAGCGCCGCGACCGCACGAAGATCGCGGTCTTCCCAGCGACGGATCACGAGGCCCGATGTCTCCATCCCTTGAACTATCGCGCGTGGTCACGGCTCCTGCTGATCTTCCGTCGCCGCTCAGGGTTCGGTCGCGAGTCCTTCGGTGAGGACGGCGAGTCCGTCGGTGTCTGCCGGGAGTTGCAGCCGTGAGAGGAGCTGCCGGGCTGCCTCGATGTCGATCTTTCCGAAGTAGTCGAAGCGGCTGTGGAGAAGGCTGAGGAATATGAAGGGGTGCCAGCGTGGCTCGGCGATCAATTGCTCGTAGAGGCTGGCTTTGAATGGGAACGGGACCGGCCCTGAGCGATTCAGGATCCGTTCGAGTCCGCGTTGGCTCGTCGCTGGATGGAGAGCGGTCTCGCTCCACGCCTCAAGGACGTCGTCGGGATCCTCGTAATAGTCACACCAGAGCGAGTAGCTGACCGGATCGGCGAGCCTGTCGTCAGGGTCCGAGACGAGGTCGCGATACTCGCGCCAGAAAAGCGCTTTCGCTGGCTCACCGCGCGAGCCGCCGGAGAGCGCGACACGGATGAACGAGAGGTTGCTGTAACAGGGCATGCGGCGGTAGAGCGCGAACGCGAGCGTGACCTCGTCGAGTGCAGGACGCTTGCCCGTCCATACGATCTCCTCGGCGTCGTGTGGGACATCCTTGAGATCGTTCGGCCACTCCACACGGCCCTGACTACGCAGGCCAGTTCCAGCCGCCGTTCTCCAGGCCCACTCACACGCCTCCGAGAACCGCGCCTCACCAACGAAGGCAACCACTTCGCCCATCCCCAGGTCATCTTTCACGCGACGAACCTATATCCGACCCACGACGCCATTCCGTCGGCTGGGCCAGGTACAGCCCCGGGGATGCCAACGACAGAACGATGACAACGAGGACTAGCCCGAGTAGCACTGCACACAGAGTGCGTTCTGGTGTCGGCGGGTCAGAGGAGAAGTGCAGGGGCGGACATATTCCGCTTGCCGAGCGCATGTGCTGTGTGGATCACAAGCGCCGGTGCCTGACTACACGAGGGCTTGCGTCGCACTCGCAAGTGATGTAGAGGCTTAGAGCATGAGCCCGTATTGGATTTTCCTGTCGCTGTTCGTCCTGGCACTCGGGGTCACTGCGGTGTTGAAGGGGAAATACGTCCTCGCCGCTGTCGGAATCTTGGTGCCGTTCTGGGTTTGGCCCGTCGCCGCCCTTCGGCTCGCTAAGCCTGGCTCGTTGTGGGCACGCTCGTTCTACGGCGAGGTGAAGATGGGACGTGCCGCCGCCAGGTACGGGCACGAGGAGGCCCCCAGGCCTGACCCGCGCCTAAAGGGGCTTGCGGCCGAAATTGCCGAACACGATGATCCCGGCATCGCCGTTTGACGGCTCGGCCTGCGGAAAATATCGGCGCGGACGCGCGACGTGCGTTGTGGGGTGATACTCCGGATGGTGTGAGCTGGCTGGTCGATCCGGACGCGGTGGCGGCGGAGTACGCGTCGGAGCTGGCGTTGCGGGAGCGGGTGCTCGCGCATCGGGAGCTTGTGGAGGGTCCGGATGACGAGGCGATCGTTCGTTCGTGGGTGCTGGCGGCCCGACCGCGGCGTTTGGTTGAGGTGGGGTCGGGGCTGGGTGAGTTCTGCGCGTGGGCGAGCGCAACGCTTGGGGGAGAGGTAGTGGCGGTGGATGCCTCGCCGCGCATGGTTGAGTTGGCGGTGCGTCCGGGCGTCGAAGGCGTTGTGGCCGACATGCGGCAGCTGCCGTTCGCGGATGCGACGTTCGACTGCGTCGTGGCGAACTTCGTCCTGTACCACATCCCGGATCCAGTCATTGCGATCGCTGAGTTCGCGCGGGTGCTCGAGCCGGGCGGGATCCTTGTCGCCTCAACGCTCAGCGACGACGCCGACTCGCGGCGACAGGCCTGGGCGACGTTGTTTCGGGAAGAGAAGCAGCCTGCTCCGCCGCCCCTTTCGTTCAGCCGTGAGAATGGTCGCGCGCTCCTCCATCGGCATTTCCGTCTGGTCGAGCAGACCGACTGCGACGCCGTTCTCGTCTTCCCGACGCGAGAGCGGCTTGCACGCTACGTCGAAGCGGTTCCGCGGATGAAGGGCACAGCCTCGCTCCTGCCCGACCTCGCGGAACCGTTCCGTCTGCCAGACAGCACGACGGTCTTCCAGGCGAGCGCCCCGAGATAGACGACGCTGTTCTCACCGGTGTTCAGGATGACGGCCGAGGCGGTTGTTAAGAGCCTCGAAGCTGCCGGCGTCGCCATCGTTGGCCAGCCGTAGTTCGTAACGAAATCCCATTCGCAACTCCTCACAAGACTGAAGCCCGCGACCGCTGCGGGACCCCGATCCGAATCTAATGCCGTCCGCTTGGCAAGTCATTGGCAAGTACTCGCCGGCACGCGACCGTACGCTGCGGCCGCGGGACGTGAGAAACGCTCGCCAGTTCCAACTGACCCGGTTGATTCCCGCTGATCCCCGTCGCGCAGTTTCTGTCACGCTGGAGGTCCGGGTTCGAGTCCCGTCGCTCCCATCAGGGGCGGCCTTGCAGATTCTGCAGGTGCGGACCTGTCGCGACGACCGGCGTCACAGCGCAGTTAGCCGCACTGGAATCCTCCTCCGTCGAGCCCGGGGCCGGTGATCTGCGGTCTGTTCGCCCCACCGCCGGGGGGATACACGGTGTCGAACCATTCGGTGAAGAACTCGGCCAGCTCGGCATTGCAGGCACGCGACGGGTTCGGCAAGAACTGACTGAACCCGGCTTCGAGCTGCGCCTCGGTGACGTCCCCCTGCCGGTAGGTGCGCTGCATCTGCTGCAGCGCTGCGTCGAACCTCTCCGGGCCGAGGATCCGGCGCAGCGCGACGTACGCGATTCCCGGCCGAGTGTAGGTCTTGGAACCGGAGAAGAGCGTGTAGGGACTCGGATCCGAAGGCGCCCCCGTCCACAACACGTCCGGGCCTGCGTAATACTGGTTGAACTGGTCGACGAGGCTCTGCTCGAAGGCCGCGTTCGTCCCACCGGCAGCAGCCCGCGCGTTCCCCGCGATGAAGAAGAACTCGCCGAGCGTGGCGAGTCCCTCCTTGAAGAACGTCAGGTTGTAGTTCGCCTCCGAGACGTTGTCGCCCCACCACTGGTGCATGTTCTCGTGGTGGAGCGTCTGCAGGTCGATCGTCGCGTTCGCGAAGGTGATCTTCGTCTGCATCTCCTCTTCGAACCCCGCGTTCGGCACCCCGATCACGACGCCGTCCGTTGTGAAGGGGAACGGTCCGTTGAAGGCGGTCTGGAAGTTCAGGACTTGCTCCTGCACGCCCATGATTGCTTTGTTATCTGCGGCCCTGTTCTTCGGGATCGCCAGATCCTGCGCCTCGTAGTACTGAATCCCGCTCGACGCGAGGCGAACGCTCAGGTCGTACGAGCCGATGCTGTTCTCGACGAGGTACGAGGAGATGCCCTCCGGCGAGTGCCAGTGCCACGTCGTCGACCCGCCAGGGAAGTTCGCGTCGGGGAGGTCCGCCAGCTGCGAAACTAGCTCGCCGTTCGCGATCGCGGTCTTGCCGAGCGGCACCGTGTCGTAGAAGTCATAAGTCGGCTTCGCGCTCGGATGGTCGTTCAACGGCATCCAGTCCTCGCTCGCAACCGGCTCGGTCGTGACAAAGCCGCCGGCGTCGCCCGGTTGGCCGACCCTGAACCACCCCTCTGTCGTACCGTCGCCGTCGTTGTGCACGCCCGGCCGGCCGGTGTAGTTGACGACTACGACGAACCTCGTGCCCGTGGCGATCGGGCTCGTAGGCGTGATCACGAGCTTGTTCGCCGGACACTGCGTGCCGTCCAGGTCGAACTGCTTGTTCGGGTTCGTCGACAAGAGCTCCGGTGTGCACGCGGGCGGGAAGGGATTGCTCTCGGGACCGCCGACCGGACTGAGCTCGCCAGCCGCATGCGCACGAGGATCGGGGTCGTTCTGGCCGTTCGGGTCGCCGGGATACGTCGGCTGCACGAAGGCGAACTTCGCCGGGGCGCCGTTCACCAGCACCGAACCGACGGCCATGTCCGGCCCATCCTTCGTGCTCTGCGATGCGCGCTCGAAGTCGAGGCTCAAGTCAGTCAGGCACTGCGTCGACACGTCAGTCAGTACGACGCGGGTCCCGGGAAGGAAGAGATTTGACTCGGTGTCGTAATTCAGGAAGACGTCGGTGTGGACGCTCGTGTAACCGCCGTTGCCTGTCTCCGGATACACATGCGCCCCGAAGGGCGACAGCGAATGCGCGCCCGACGTGCACGCCTTGGCCGCAGCGGTAGCGAGCTCGCGAACGCCCGGCGCCGGTCCGATCTGGAGATGCCGCTCGGCGGTCACACAACCGAGCGCCCCGGTGAGTCCTGCGCGCCGCACGCACGCCACGAGCGCGTACGAGCCCCCGCGCAACGACCGCGGCAACCGGACGCGAACGCTGTACGAACCGGAGTCGTGCGCCGCAAGGTCGACGACAGCCTGGCCGATCGCGAGCGGTCGCGTGCCGACGCGAAGGAGATGGACGACGACGCGGCCGCGCCCAGCCGCAGCTCCGTCGTTCATGATCGTTCCACGCAGGCCATAGGCGTCGCCCGCATGAGCGTCGACCGGCGCCGACATAAGCCGCGTGAGGGTGAGGTGCGCACCCGCAGAACTCGGCGGCGGTGCGTAGAACGACGGATGCGGCGTGGGCACGCCGTCAAACTGCGGCGGCCGCGCCGCAGCGCCGACCGGCGCGAGCAGGGCCGGCACGAGGATCGAGACGAGCAACAGCAGCCTGCGGGAGAACTTCACGGTTTCCCTCCTCGTGGACGCGGAGCTTCGTTTATCCGCATTCGCGGCCCTGGTTGTCAAGCGGGGCCATAGGATCCCAGACGCAAGCTGGCGACGGCAACGTGTTCTTCACCTCCTTCGACGACCAGTGCACGAACCTCGCCTGACCGATGAGGGAGGACGGCGGCGCCTGCCGTCCTCCCCTTTTCCGGACGTTGACGAGAACGGCCCGCGGCGGGGGCTTCGGCGGGCTTCTGCGTCCGACGGGCCTCGCACGCACCCACGCGCGAGGCGTGCCGACCGCGCAGGCCGGATGGCAGTGGTACGCGGCCACCGTCCGTCACGTCTTGCGGCGTACAGCGTGATCTGACCCGGGGCGGACGGCAGCCCTCCCCCTCGAGCGGCACATCCGATGCGGGACCCCGATCCCGGTGCGGAAGCGGGCGCGGGCCTGGCGTGCGGGGCGCGCCGGGGCTCGTCATGGTCAAGTCGACGAAGCCACTCGAGCCACCTGGGCAGGTACCAGTTCCGCGCGCCGAGCAGCTTGATCGTCGCGGGCAACAACATCCCGCGGACGAGTGTTGCGTCGCTCGAGACCGGGCCCGGTGCAGGGATTTTCTTCCAGAGAGGTCTACGATCTGGCTGTGGACGATTCTCGGACGGCCCTGGAGGTCGGCGCCTTGGTGCCTGGGAGCGCCGCTCACGCGCGGCACACCTGATCTAGCAGGCGCTGCGGTTTCCCTCGGGCATCCTTCGAGCAAAGCGCCGGGGGCACGCGAGCGGGGACTCGTCGTCGGCCGTGAGGCCGAGATTGCTGTCGTCGCCGGGTTCCTTGCCGCCGCGTGTGAGGAGCCGGTGGCGCTCGTGCTGGACGGTGAGGCGGGGATCGGGAAGACGACATTGTTCGAGGCCGCGCTGGTGGATGCGCGGGAGCAGGGGTTCGTGGTGTTCTCATGTCGTCCGGCGGGAGCTGAGGCGGCGTTCTCGTTTGCTGCGCTCGCTGATCTGTTGAGGCCGGTGCTGCCGGTGGGGCTCGAGCGGTTGCCGTTGCCACAGCGTCGGGCGCTCTCGGCGGCCCTCTTACTGGAGGAGATCGAGGGGTCTGGTCCGGATCAGCGCGCGATCGCGTTTGCGGTGTTTCAGCTTCTCTCGGGGCATGAGGGCGGCCCGCTGTTGCTTGCAGTCGACGACGTGCAGTGGCTCGATGCGGCGTCTGCGTCGGTGCTTGCGTTTGCGTTGCGGCGGCTTGGGGCGGCGCCGGTCGCGATTCTCGTCGCACGCCGCGGTGATGGCTGTGAGGCTGCCCCGCTCGGACTCGGTCGCGCGTTTCCGGATCAGCAGCTGCGGCGGTTGCGGCTCAGCCCGTTGAGCATCGGCGCGACCCATCGTCTGCTGCGCGAGCGGCTCGGCGTCTCGTTTCCTCGACCGACGCTTCTGCAACTTCACCAAGCATCGGGCGGTAATCCGTTCTATGCGCTCGAACTCGGGCGTGCCTTGAGGCAGTCGGGTGCTCGTCTGAGCGCCGGTGACCGGCTGGCAGTTCCGACATCGCTGACCGAGCTCGTCTCGGCGCGCCTGGCAACGCTGCCGGAGGGGGTTCGCGAGGTCCTGGAGCCTGTTGCGCTTCTGAGCGAACCGACGGTCTCGATCATCGAATCTGTGGCGCCTGACCCCGCGACGGTGCTCGCGCGCCTTCGCGCGGCGGAGGCTGCGGCGATTCTGGAGCTGGATGAGGAACGTGTTCGGTTCAGCCATCCCCTGTTGGCCGCGCGGGTCAAGGCGGAGCTCGAGCCTCGCCGGCGTCGATCGCTGAATCGGCGTCTCGCAGAGCTGGTCGGCGACCCCGAGCAGCGCGCACGACACCTTGCGCTTGGCGCGGATGCACCCTCAGCCGCAGTCGCCGCTGAGCTCGAGGCCGCGTCCGCGACCGCGGCCTCTCGTGGCTCATCGACGGCGGCCGCGGAGCTGGCCGAGCTCTCGATCTCGCTCACGCCCGTCGACGCGGACGGTGCCGTTCGTCGTCGGCGTCAGCTGCTCGCGGCCGACCATCACTGGGCGAGCGGCGATGCGGAGCGATCGCGGGTGATCCTCGAGCCGCTCCTCGAGCAGCTGCCACCCGGTAACGAACGTGCGGATGTCTTGCTGCGCCTCGGGGAGCGCTCTTACGACGACTTGGAGAGGTCGGAGCGATTGCTCGAGCGGGCATTCGTCGAGGCCGAGTCCGATCCTCGGCTGAGGGCCGAGATCGTCATCGCCCGCGACGTCACGGCGTTTCATCGCCATGGACCGGCGGCGGCGGTGAAGCTGGCGCGGGACTCGGCGCACGTGGTGGAGGAGAGTGGCGACCTCGTCCTACTCGCCCTCTTCCTGGCGCAGCTCAGCTTCGTGGAACTCAACGCTGAGGGCGTGACGCCGGGGGTGCTCGAGCGTGCGTTTGAGCTCGAGGAGCTAGTCGGGCCTCTTCCGACGCATACCACGCCGACGCTGGTCGAAGGAGTGCGGTTGATGTACGCCGACGAGCATCAGCCCGCTCGCGAGGCTCTGCAACGCGCGGTCACCGTGGGCGTGGCTCGAGGCGACGACCCTGCTCAGACCGTCGCCCTGTTTCATCTGACCGTGCTTGAGTGCCGCGCGGGAGAGTGGAGCCGCGCCGACGAACATGCCGAAGAACTGCTCGAGGCCGGGGAGCAGCGGGGCCTCGAGTTCCGGGGCGGGTTGTCGCTCTGGATCAGAGGCCTCCTCGATGCCTACCTCGGCCGCCTCGACCAAGCTCACGCGCGGGCGATCGAGGGCATCTCGCGCTCGAACGAGGATGACCAGCACCGCTTCCTCGAGCGGAACCTGGCGCTGCTCGGTCTCATTGACATGTCGGCCGGCGACTACGAAGCGGCGGCGGAGCGACTGGCCCCTCTCGTCCGCCGCCTGCAGGAACGCGGTACGGGCGAGCCGAGCCAGTACCCGGCCCGGGAGATCGCGATCGAGGCGCTCGTCGCGGTCGGAGACGTCGATGAGGCCCGGGTGCAGCTCGAATGGCTGGAAGAAGCCGCCCGCCGGCTAGGCACTCCCTGGCCGCTCGCGATGAGCGGACGCTGCCGCGGACTGCTCCAAGCAGCCGAAGGTGACTTCCAGGCGGCACTCGCAAGCTGCGAAAAGGCACTCGAGGTGCACGAGCGGATGCCGGTGCCGTTCGAGCGCGCCCGCACCCTTCTCATCTACGGCACGATCCTGCGCCGGACCAAACGCAGGAAAGCCGCGCGAGAGACGATCGAGACGGCCCTCGGAATCTTCGACGCGCTTCCGGCGCCGGTCTGGGCCGAGAACGCCCGCGCCGAGCTTGCGCGAATCGGCGGCCGTCCGCCCTCGGGCAACGGGTTGACCGAGGGCGAACAACGGATCGCCGAGCTGGTCGCGACCGGCAAGAGCAACAAGGAGGCCGCGGCGGCGTTGTTCCTCAGCGTGCACACGGTCGAGGACGCCCTCAAACGCGTCTACCGCAAGCTCGGTGTGCACTCGCGCACCGAGCTCTCACGCCGGCTGAACGCCAACTCCTAGAGCAAAGACCCCTGATTTCCGGTCTTTCGCGCGCCGGCCGCGGGACCTAGCGTGGGGTCATGCCCGAATACCTGGTCGAGCTCTACAGCATCACCGACTCGGATTCGGCCGGTCTCGCTCGCCTAGGCGACGGAACCACCGTTCGCTACCTGCGCTCGATCCTGATCCCGGGCGACGAGACCTGCCTGTACCTCGTCGAGGCCGACTCCGCCAAGCACGTCGCAGAGGCGTTTGACCACGCCGGTCTCGCAGTGGATCGGATCGTCGAAGCCGTCGACCGTCAGGCCCCCACAGCAATCGACAACCAAGGGAGGACGCAATGACCCACACCAAGGCAGCCCTCGGGTTGCTCCTCGCCGTTTTCGCGGCCGCGGCACTCGCTGTCGCGAGCTTCGCCGGTTCCTCAGCTCGGAGCGGAGAGCTCCACGCCACAAAGGAGTGCTCGCAGTACTTCGGCCAGGCCGGTCAGTTCTGCACGATCACGTCGTCGGACGTGAACGCGATCGATACGGGGATGAACGTCGTCTACGCCTCGGCAGTCGTCGGCGCTTCATTGGACAGCGACTTGGTACTCGACGGCCCCGGCGACAACAACGCGTCCGGCCACGTCACGCTCGACCTCGCAACGCAAACCGGCATCGTCACGTTCTCGGGTGGAACCGGACGGTTCAAGGGGTTCCACGCACGCGTTGTCGTCACATTCAGCAAGAACGACAACCTGTGGCACTGGGACGGGACGTACAGCTTCACCCCGCCCGGCCACGACGGGTGATGCCGTAGGCGACTGATAGACGAAGGGAGGGTGGTCCGTCGCGACCGTCCTCCCTTCGCAGTACCGCGCTTGGCCGTCGCCGCCATCGATCGACAACCCTTCCCGACACGTCGGACCTGGCCCAAGGCGTCGATTCGGTCACGCAGCGGATCCGACGGCGGAACGCGCGCGGCCACTCGCTGCGCAAGATCGCGGAGAGTCTGAACTCTTCCGAGGTGCCGACCGCGCAGGGCGGACGGGAGTAGTGCGCGGCCACCGTCCGTCACGTCTTGCTGCGTACATCGTGATCTGGACGCGGGCGGGAGCCCCTCCCCTTCGACCGACACGACTGACGCGGAACCCCGATCGGGGGCGCGTCGGGTCCATCACCACCTTGTAGCCGCGCAAAGGACTAACGCGAACAAGGATGACCTGTGACTGCAAGTGATCAAGGTCGACACGATCAACTGAGCGACCCCGAACAATCGTGCCCCAGTGGTCGAACTCGCGGTTCTAGCTGGCTCGCCATTGCTTCTTGCGCGTCCCGGCCTCATTGTGGGCTGGGCAGGTTCTTCTTGCGGCCGCATCTCATCTCTAAGGAGTGACATTGATCAAGCGTTGTGTTGCGCGGCGTTCGGCGCGTCTTGTCGCGCTCGCGGTTGGGGGAGTCGCGGCGGGGGTTCTCGCGACGTCGGCGGCCTTCGCGCAGGGTGGCGCGGCGGGCTTTACCGTCCACTCAACTCTCGACGGCAAGACGGTGCTGCCGCTACGCATCCATTGGATCGCCCATCCGCAGCTTCCTTCCGCGCAGGTGAGAGAGGTCGACTTTCTGATCGACGGTCGGCTCGGCTGGGTGGAGAAAAAGACGCCTTACGTATACGGAGACGACGGCAACTGGCTCGTCACCTCGATCTTGACACCGAAGAAGCACACGTTCACCGTGCGAGTCGTGTCGAAGACCGGCACGGTCGTGAGCGACACGATCACCGCTCGGGTGAATGCGCCGCCGCCGCCTCCCTCGAAGATCGCTGGTACCTGGTCGCGCATCGTGACGGCAGCCGACGTGCAGAAGGAGACATCGGGGCAGCCCCCACCGCCGGGTCGCTGGAAGGTGACGATCGAGAAGGCCGGTTGGCACATGACCGACCCCCAAAACGGGGGCGGCCTGTTCGACGTTGCGTATCTCTCGGCTACTCGGCTGCAGATGCGTCCCACGATCGAGTCGCCGCCCTTCCCGAACCCGAGCAACGGCGGGTTCTGCGGCGACACCGACCCGCTTGCCACGTGGACTGCAACCGTCAGCAGCGACGGGAAGAGCCTGACGATCGGTCCCGCGACCAAGGATCCGTGCGGCGACCGGCTCGCAATCCTCGAAGGGACGTGGACATTGATCAAGCGTTGATGCGCGTCGTTCGGCGTGCCCTTTGCGCCAGACAGCAGTGTCGCCGCCCCGTCCGGGTGGAACAGACCTCAAAGGAAACGGAGTTTTCATGAAACGGAGATTGATTCTGCTGGCAGTCGGTGTGTCGGTGGCCTGCGCGGTGGCGTTCGGTGTCAGCACGCAGGCCCGAGCCGGGGGCAATGGCGCGGCCGTGATACGTGACGGCGGCGGCGAATGTCTGACAACTGCCAACAACGGGGATTCCTGGTTGTTCTCCTGCAACTTTCAGATCGTGCTCACGCCAAGTGGCTCGGTCACCCAGCACCTCACCGGCCGGGTGATCCCTGGCGAGGGCAGCAGCCCGCTTCCCTCAAAGGCCGTCACCGACGTCACGGGCGGCCCTTGCCTGGTGTTGGATGGACAGGTGATAACCACCGTCGTCGCCGGAGTCGTGACCCCGAGCGGACAGGTGCAACTGACCTGCAAGAGCTAGGCCAGGAGGCCCGCCTCGGCGGGCCTCCTACCTCCTTCCCCCGATGCGACGGGAAGACTTGCCGGCCTCATCATGGTCACGGAACCGGAGACGACGGGTGGCCCTGCTCAAAAGCCGGGAATGAATGCGACGCATGAGCTGAGCGGGCCGAGGCGAAACCCATTGTCAGGTTGTTGCTGCGACCGCGGCGGAGCGCGTGTGGACGTCGAGTTTCCTGTAGATGTGATCGAGGTGCGTCCGCACGGTGCCCGGCGAGATGGTGAGATGCGCTGCGATCTGTCGGTTCGTCATACCTGTAGCGACGAGCCGGATGATCGTGTGTTCGCGTGCGGTGAGGCAATCCGAGCGGAAGCGCTCGTGCCAGCGTCGCCGCAGTCGAGTCAGATGCGGCCGAAGTAGAATCAGCAAGTCGCGATCGCGCTCACCAAAGTTACGACCCGGCGCACGCTCGAACGTGAATCCGCGCGACGTTCCTGGAGGCGCGGGGAGGAAGAGCTTGAGCTGATGCTCGAGCCGATAGGGCCTCAGCACCTCCGTGTAGTAAGGGTTCCGGCGACGTTGGTACGCCGAGAGAAAGTCACTGAGCATGAGTGGCTCCTCGGCACGACCCACCGATCTCTCGCGTAGCGGATTGAACGCGCACAGCACGTCTATGGCTTCGTCAACTGCGGGAAGGAACTCGGTCGGGCGAAGGTCCGCCCGGAACGACTCGTCGTGCGTCTCGAACTCAAACTCCGCGTAAGACACGTGATCGCCGTAGATCAAGGCGCCGAGCTGCTCGAGGATCGGCAGCCCGAAAGGACCTGAGGCGTTGAGTTCGGCACCTTCGGCGACGACCGAGAGCGCCTGGTGGAGATCCACATCCGTCAACTCCACGGCGAATCGGGCTCCTTATTCGTGCCGTTTGCCACATCCAACATACGTCATTCGACGGATTGTGCAACTGCGGTGGCGGATCGAGACTCGCTCTAGCCGCGTCGGCCACGCATCAAGGTGGCGGTGAACCTCTGGCGGCCGAATCGTTAAGCGAGGGGGACACACGGTATGAATTGCAGCTCGAGATGGATCAAGGCTGTCTGCGCGGTCTGTGCATTGGTCGGGGCGTTTGCCTTCGTCGCACAAGCCGAGCCCGGCGCGCAGAGCAAACTCGTGCCCGGCGGTGGCGGCAGCGGCGGTGGCATGGTTGAGGTCTCGCCCACCGCGCACGACGTTGTTGGCCCGGGTACCTACGACGTTCAGGGAACGTGGACCGTGCACGGTCTTGCCGCTGACGCTGGCTACAGGCTCTTGCGGTGGGCGGATCTCAATCCGGACGGGATTTGTACCGGCACGACCGCTGTGGCACTCCCCGGCAACCCGACGTTGACAACGTCGAACGGCGGCGCGGGGGCGATGCACTTCGAGATCAGCAGAGGCGCTCCGTTCCTCGACGGCGTTAGCTTTGACGTTCTCTTCCGCGTCGTTGATCTTGACGGCACCACCGTTCTCCAAAGTGATTGCATCACGGCGACCGTCAAGTAGCCATCCAGCGGTTTCGGGCACCGAGTGCGCCGTCTCAACCAGCAGCAGAAAGTGTTGCTCGTGTGCTTCGTGCCTCTGCCCTGACACAGCGCCTTCTCTCGATGTGGCGTCTCGCTCCAACGTAGCCACCAGTGCAATTGAGAGGAGGTAAGGGTTCTGTGGCGATCAGGTTGTACTTGATCGAATTCGTCGGTCCCAGGTAGATCGAGGTGCCGCCGAGCCGCCGGGTCTCTGCAGAGAGGACGTTGGCACAGGCAAGCGGGATGTTGCCGGTGGTCTCGGGTCGGTATCGGCAGCGACCCATCGTGCAAAGCCAGGAGCCCTCTGGGTGACCGGCGCACTCCACCCGTGTTCTCCCCGATCGCCATCGCTCAACGTAGTACGCAGCGCCACGTGCACGTCCTTTCTCGGTCGTTTGGCTCGTGGCGCCACGGACGCTATTCGTGCCGCCTGTCGTTGCAGATATCCGTCATTTGACGGATTGCGCGTCGAGAGGCGCGATGGGAGCATCGGAGCGAGCCGCGTCGGATCACTGCCGGTCGGGATCGTCGAACAGGAGGCCCGGCGCGGGCCGAAACCGCGACGCGAGGTGGTGGGCGCTTGACCGAACTCCCAAGCGGGACTGTCACCTTCTTGTTCACGGACATCGAGGGGTCGACCGCGCTTCTCAAAGGCCTGGGTCACAACGGGTACGCGGAGGTTCTCGAAGTCCACGATCGGATCGTGCGAGCTGCGTTCACTGCCTATCGAGGGCAGGTGGTGGACACGCAGGGTGATGCGATTTTCGTTGCCTTCACGACCGCTGCAGATGCGGTGGCGGCAGCCGTTGATGCTCAGCGTGACCTGACCGCCGAGCGCTGGCCCGACGGGGCGACGGTCAGGGTCCGGATGGGCCTGCACACCGGCGAGCCGCGGGTCGGTGAGCAGCGATACGTAGGCATCGGCGTTCACAGGGCGGCGCGCATCGCCGCTGCCGGCCACGGCGGTCAGGTGCTGCTGTCCTCGACCACCCGCGAACTCGCAGAGGAGGATCTTTCGCCGGGGGTGTCGATTCGCGACCTGGGAGAGCGTCGTCTGAAGGACATCGACCAGCCACAGCATCTGTACCAGCTCGACATCTCCGGCCTGCAAAGCGAGTTCGGGCAGCTGCGCACGCTTGATGTCGAACTACGGCGCCGGCGTCGGCGTATGTATGCAAGCTCGGCCGCGATCGGCGTCGCCGCAGCTGCGGTCGCGATCCCGGTCTTCGCGTTCGGCCAGGGCGGGTCTCCGAGCGCGGTGACGGTTGAAGGCGACGCGGTGGCGGCGATCGATACCGGCTCGAACCGGGTCGTCGGGGCGGTCTCCGTCGGGGCCGGCCCCAGCGAGATCGCCTCCGGTTCAGGCTCGCTCTGGGTGGTCAACCGCGACGACCGGAGCGTCTCACGCGTCGATCCCGGCAGACTGGCCGTGACCGGGGTGGTCAGGCTTGCGAATTCGCCGACGGGGCTCTCGGCTGCGGACGGCGCCATCTGGGTGGTCGGGACGAGCCCGACCGAGGCCGCGGTGAGCGCCGCGAGGATCGACCCGCAGTTCAACGTCGTCTCGAAGACGGTGAGGATCGAGGGCCTCGTGCCGGGCGAATTCGGGTCCGCCGCCGCATCCGGCAGCACTCTCTGGATCGCCCCGTCCTCGGGACGACTCACACGACTCGACGCGCGCACGGGCCGGGTCGTCCAGACCGTCGATCCCGGGACGTCCCCGACTTCGGTTGCGGTCGGGGGAGGGGCGACGTGGGTCGCCGACCGCAACGCCGACACCGTCACCCGCATCGACCCGACCGGACTTCGGACCGCCATTCCGGTCGGACACAGCCCGGCCGCGATCACCATGGGCATGGACGCTGTCTGGGTCGTGAATGAGCTCGACGATCAACTCGCTCGCATCGATCCTGAAACCCGGTCGGTGACCACAACCATCCCTGTCGGGCGCAGTCCGAGCGGCATCGCCGTCGGGTCGGGCTCGGTCTGGGTCGCAAACAGCGGCGATGGCACCGTCAGCCGCGTCGATCCCAAACGGGGCCGCGTGACCGAGGTGATCCGCGTCGGCGGAAGTCCGCAGAGTCTCGTCTACGCCGACCAGCGTGTCTGGGTCAGCGTGGACCGGCAAACCCTCGGCGATGTCGAAGCCGGCAGCTACGCCGACACTCTGCGTCTGAGCGCGCAGAAGGACATCGACT
The DNA here is from genome assembly GCA_963842335.1 of uncultured Thermoleophilia bacterium. Lineage (GTDB taxonomy): Bacteria > Actinomycetota > Thermoleophilia > Gaiellales > Gaiellaceae > PALSA-600. The sequence continues at coordinate 260,886 of CAWJGF010000010.1, forward strand.
CGATCGACCCGGCGCTCGCCGACCAGCAGGGCTCATGGCAGCTCCTCGCTGCCACTTGCGCGAGGCTCCTCAATTACCCGGACAAGCCCGCCCCCGCCGGCGCTCGTCTCATACCCGAAGTCGCTCAGGCGCTCCCGAGCCGCTCGTCCGACGGCAAGACGTATACGTTCACGATCCGCAAAGGGTTTCGCTTCTCACCTCCTTCACACGAGGTGGTCACGGCGCAGACGTTCAGGCACGCGATCGAACGAAGTCTCAACCCGGCAATGAAGAGCGGCGGCGCCCAGTACTACCTCCACGACGTCGCTGGAGCGAAGGCATACACATCCGGCCGAGCGTCACACATCAGCGGCCTCAGCGTGCGGGGCGACCGTCTGACGATCCGGCTCACGGCCGCGGCACCGGATTTCCTCCTCCGACTCGCGGTGCCGTTCTTCTGCGCCGTGCCGCTCACGACGCCACTCGATCCCGCCGGCGTCCGAGTGATCCCCTCCGCCGGCCCGTACTACGTGACGTCCTACATCCCGGGGCAGGGGGTGATCCTCCGACGCAACCCGAACTACACCGGCCGTCGTCCCCGTCACGTCGAGCGCATCGAACTCAGCGTCGGTGTCTCGAGGCAAGCCACGGACGCCTTGGTGGAGGCAGGCACGGCGGATTACGCGTTCAGCGGCGTCGACAAGACCGATCTCACGCGACTCGCCGCGAGGTATGGACCTCATAGCGAAGTGGCGCGACGAGGAAAGCAGCAGTACTTCGTCAACCCGACGCTTGAAACCGACTTCATCGTGTTCAACACCCGGCGGCACCTTTTCGCCGACGTTCAGCTCCGACAGGCGGTCAACTACGCGATCGACCGGCACGCCCTGGCCAAGACCGGCGGAGCGTACGGCGCCACCGGCCAACAACCGACGGACCAAACCCTCCCGCCGAGCATGCCCGGCTTCCACGATGCACACATCTACCCGTTCGCCCCGAACATCACTGTCGCCCGCCGGCTGGCAGGGACTACGAGGCGAACGGCGATCCTCTACGGCTGCAACAAGAGTCCCTGCGACGAAATCGCCCAGATCCTGACGACGAACCTGGCGGCGATCGGAATCGATGTGGTGACGAAGACCTTCGCCGGTCGGGCGCTCGCCTCCGGGCTCCTGACTCGGCTGCACGAACCATTCGACCTTTCTCTCGCCGGCTGGGCGGCCGACTCACCAGACGCCGGCACCTTTCTCAACCCACTCGCGTTAGGAACGGCGGCCGGCATCCCGCCATTCGACGACCCTCGCTACCGTGGCAAACTCGCCGCGGCCGCCAAGCTGACCGGAGCCGACCGTACCCGAGCCTACGGCGCACTCGACACCGACCTCGCCCGAAATGCAGCCCCGTGGGCCGCTATCAGCAACTCCGAGAACGTGGACTTCTTCTCCGCGCGAGTCGGTTGCCAGACCTACCAGCCGGTCACCGGGATGGATCTCGCGGCCCTCTGCATCAGACCCTGACCGCGAATCGAGTCGAAGCGCCGTCTCGCCTCGCGTTTCACGGCGGTCATCGCCTGTCGCATAGCAAGACGACAAACTGGTCAACCTCGGGTAGGTCAACCTCCATGTTGGCTTCCCTGTCGTCGACTCACGCTGGGCAAACGTTCTTAGCCGTTCTTGACGCCCGCTGGCACGTGTTGGCGTGCTCGGCCGACATGGTAAGGAGGGTTCGAACAGCTCAAGACCGACGCGACTCACGATCATCATCGGGTCTAGCTGCATCTAGGTGTCGTGGGACAGCACCCGGGACAGCACGACTCCGCCCAGTTGGAACGAATCACACCACTCACCTGGCTCAATGATGCGGTTGCCGCTGTGGCGCTGGAATGTGAATGGGCCGGGCAGGGATCGAACCTGCGACCTTGGGATTAAAAGTCCCCTGCTCTACCAACTGAGCTACCGGCCCTCAGGGAGTACCCTCCCCGAATGGGCAAAGGGTACGCGGAAGGAAGCGCCGTCGAGGAGCGCCTGGCGGCGCTCGAGCGCGGGGACGACCCCGATGCGCGGATCGACGCGGGACGGCGCGCGGTCTACGGCTCGACCGAGGACGATCCCGAGACGCACTTCATCGGCTGGCTCGGCGAGGTCGATCCGGACGCGCTCTTCGAGTCGGGCGCGGCATGGGGCATCCAGATCGTCCGTCGCAAGCGAAGCGCAACCTAACCCGCGACGAGTGGTGGGCTCTCGAGCTTCGTCACGGCGCCCGGGTTCACCTGTGCGACGAGCTGCACCGAGACGGTGTACGTCCCGCTCGCAAGCCTCGCCTGCGGCAAGGTGATCCGCGATGGCGCCGTGGAGGCGCGCAGTGCACCGCGGCGCGCGACGACCGGCAGGCCGTTGGCTCCGTCGAGCGTCACGAGGTAGAGGCAATCACGGTCACACGCGAGTTGCACGGCGACCGGGTTGGCCAGCGTCGTCGGATAGTCGAGTGTCGAAGCGGCCACCTGCGTTGCGAGCCCGGGACAGACGGTTGCGCCGCGTTGCGCCGCCCCGATCGCACCGGCCGTTGCCGCTGGCGTGGCGTCGCTGAGGCGGTCGAGCACTACCCCTGCGAGACTCGGGATGCACGCAGCCGCAGAGATCGACGCTGCAACCGGCGGCGCGAGACCGTCGACGAGCACCGGCGGTGCCACGCCGTAGGCCGCCGTCAAGGCGGTCGAGAGTTGCGGCAGGTTCGCGAACGTCCAGAGGCCCTTCCCCACTGCAGGTGCCGGGCGGAAGGCGACGAGATCAGCGGAGGTGCCCGCGAGTGCCGTGATCGTTCCCTTTGCGTTCGCGCTGCCGTCGAGTGAAAGACCGACGAGCGCGACCGGCGCCAACGCCTGAACTGCGGGCCGTAGGACATCGAGCGCTGCCGCGTAGGCGGATGCGGTGGCCGTCGTCGCCGCCGGCCCGAGAACGAGATAGCGCAGACTCGGCACCTGTTGAGCGAGCGCCGCGGCGTACTGCGCGAGCGCAGCGCGACCTGCATCGTCGACCGGAAGCGGAGCTGCGTTCAACTCGACGACGACGCCAAGGCTCGGCGGCAACTGGGCGAGTGCGGCAATCGCCGTCGGGTCGGGCGCCGTCGCGCCGGCCGGCCAGGTGATGCCCAGCCGGACGAGATGCAGTCCGGCCTTCTGTGCCAATGGTCCTTGCGACGGGTTGTCGAGCCCCGCGCCGACTGCAAACGACGGCGCGACGGCCGGCGGTGGCGCCATTGCGGTCGAACGCATCTTCGCGGGTGTCTTCTTCGCGGGCACGACTCGGACGATCGGCAGTGCGTCGAACGCTGCCTTGTTGCCGGTCGAATCGATCGCGGTCACGTGCACCGGATAGACGCCCGGACGCTTAGGCTCGCTCCACCCGAAGGTGTGCCAGCCGGCGCCGAGGGTGAGCCGTCGCGTCGGACCTGCACCGGTGTTCGCCTGAACGGTTGCCGGCTTCGAGAGCCAGAAGCGCAGTGCGCCGAGGTTGCCGGTCTCGAGCTTGAACGCCGGAGGCTGTTTCTCGTACTGCCCGATGCGCGCTGCCGCGTCGGCGAAACGAGGGTCGGCCGCTGCGAGCTTGTGCAGCAGTTGCACGACGTATTCCTGATAGTCGACCGGCGACGGGTCGTTCGGCAGCGCGTAGTACGTCCAGTAACCGGTATCGAAGCTTGCAAGCGTTGCGGCGGCGGCGCGCTGCATCCGCGCAGCAAGCGAGCCTGCTTCGGCATCCTCCGCCTGCAGTGCGTACGACTGCAGTGACACGACGGCCTGGAGCTGGGCGTTCAGCACCCGCAGCGCACCGAACGAGTACAGGCGAATCCACGGGCCAGCTGGGACGGAGGTGAGTAGATGCTTCGGGATCACGCGGTACGCGCCCTGAGCCTCGCGCATGTACGCGGTCTCGCGATCCGGGACGAGGACTGCTGCCCCGGCGAACGCCTGAGCGGCGACCGCCTGCGCCATACCGGACAGCCACGGAGCGCGACCGCCCGCGTACGGGAAGGTGTACTCCCAGGCGATGCCGCCGCCTGCCTGGTAGACGCCACGTGCGATCAGCGCATCGGCGAGGCGCTGCGTCGCGTCGGCATCGTGCGCGGCGATGTGCGCATTCAGCGCGCCGAAGTCGGCGAGCGGATGAAACTCGAAACATCTCCCTGCGAAGTAGCGGTAGACAACGCCGTCCTGGTCGGTAATGTCGGTCTTCGCTGCCGGCGCATAGTGCTGCACGAAGTAGTCGTCGTTAGCCTTCAGCTCGCCGACGAGGACGAGCGCACGTGGCTCGGTCATTCGCCCCGCGAAGGAGGCAAGCTCCCCGAGCGCGGCGGCGACGTGCTCGCGCCTGCCGCTTGGGAGAGAACGCGTGAGACCGGCTGCGCGACGAACCTCGGCTCGTCCTGCCGCCGCAGTTGCCGGGTCGACGTGCGGCGATGCAAGCGCTTTCAGCGCCGTACGCTCGACTGGATTCACTGACGTAGCAGGCGCTGCGCCTGCGAGTGTGACTGCAGCGATCGCAGCGGCGATGAGCGTGTGACCCTTCACGTCTCCCGACCGACGATAGCGGCCGTCCTTCAGGAGTTCGTTAACTCGCGCTCCCACTCGGCAAGGAGCGACTCGACGTGCCGTCTCTGCGCTTCGTTGAAGACCATCCCCTTCAGCAACTGCCGCGCTTCGGACGGATCGTTGTTTGCGATTGCTGCTTCAAGGCGTTCGCGGGTCGGGGTTGCCTCCCGCATCTGCCTGCGCAACCAGCGCCGCAGCGAGACGGCTGTGGACGTGGTCGTCACAGCTCTTTCATCCAGATACCGAGTCGCTGGTCGGTGACGAACCCGAGCCGCTCGTACAGGCCGGGTGCGCCTGTCGGGTTCGACGAATCGACCTTCAACCCGACGCGCTCGACCCCACGCGCCGCGTACTCCTTGAAGCCGTGCTGGATCATCGCCTTCGCGAGCCCCTGCCCTCGTTCGCGCTCGCGCACGACGATGTCCTTCAGCCAGCCGCGTCGCTCGTGCGCCCGCCAGTGCAGCGCGCACGCGATCAACGCCCCGCCTCGTTCGACGAGGAACCACATCTCGGGATCGAACTCGTCGTGCTGCGTCATGAAGGACAGCCAGCCTTCGTGGCTGCGTGCGACGTGGTCGCGGTCCCACGCTGCATAGATCTCGTCGAGCAGCGACTGCACATGCCGGCCGTCAGCATCGGTGTAGGTGCGTACCGCCACGCCGTCGGTCCACGCAGGCTCGGGGAGTGCCCCGGCGAGTTGGCGCCACATCCTGAGGATCTCGCGGTCGAGGGCGTACCCGTTCCGCCGCAGCACGGCGCAGAGTGGGCCGTCGTCCGGTGCGACGGTCGCTGCGAGTTGAGCGAACCCGCGCGCGCGAGCCTGCCGCTCGACCTCTGCGAGTAGGGCGTCGCCGACGTCCGGGTCCGCTGCTGTGTGAACGAACTCCTGATCCTCGTCGAGCCCGGCGTACCCGATCACAGCGTCGCCTGCGACGGCGACCCAACTCCCGTAGCCGGGCAGCGCCCAGCGTCCGCGGAGGTATTCGGGCTTCTCCTCCGAGATCCCGAGGGCCGCGCGACTGCGGGCATCCAGCAGTTCGAACACCGTGTTGAAGTCAGCAGGCGTCGCGTCTCGAATCTCCAGCACGTGGCAACGGTACCCTCCACCCGACGCCCCCATCGTCTAGTGGCCTAGGACTCCGGCCTTTCACGCCGGCAGCACGGGTTCGAATCCCGTTGGGGGTATTTCCTATGTCGGCTCAAAGCGGGAACCGCCTAGCTAAGCCAGAACGGTTCATGTCAAAGGTGCAGGGTTTGCGGCGCGGTGCTGTCCCGGTGCTGTCTCAGATTCGTAGCCGAACCAACGCTGATCGGTCTCGGCGGTGCTCAAAGCTAGACGCCGCCAGACCCGCATGGCGTTGGACGTCAGCGGGCACCAGAAACGGCTCGAGATCGGGGGTCAACGTCAGGTCACATGGGGGCGCGTCAAGAGCGGAGGTTGACCAGATGTTGATCAGCACGTTTCCTCTCAAGACAACAGAAGGCGCGGCGAACGAAGGTGCGCGGCCCGTCGCGGGTTCGGGGCCTGCACCGCCCATTCCGCTCCGCTCAACCATCGCCCTTTGGCGTGCTTGAGCGGAGCAGCATCTGCGATCTGTGCGGTTCCGTCGACGTCGTGCCGGACCGGTGCCGGACCGAATTCATTGCAGATCGCGTAGGGCGCGCGGCTGATCGTCTCGGCAATGAGCATCCGCCGACACGAGCTCCTCGAGCGAGCTGCTCGCCTATCCCTAGTCGTCGAACTCGGCCTATGGTCTATCCGGGAACACGGTAACTATTCGGGCGCTTCCATTCCTTCATACAGCGACCAGTGGAGAGACTTGAGAGGTTCCGTGGCTGACGCGCTATCCGCTTAGCCTGCGAGGCTGATCGTTCCGCGGAGAATCAACGCGACGCCGATCACGGTGGCGCCGATCACGGCGACCTGGGTGCCGTTTTGGGCGAACCAGCCTTTGAATCGGTCGATCGCGACGGGCGTCCACACGGGCGCGACGGCGTAGCAGATCAGAGGGATCTCGAGCAAGATCAGCATGATCAGCGTGACCGCGATCACGGTGAGCACGACCCAGACCGCGGCGAGGTTCTGCTTGTGGAGCTCGGTGAGCGCTGCGAGGTATGAGGCGCCGGGGAAGCTCAACAGGATGCCGATGACGAACGTGTCGCGGGCGGAGCCTTTGCTCAGGGTTCGTTGCCAGCGCGGTGTTTTCTTCGGTTTGTCGGCGCGTTTGCTCTTGCGCTTCTCGCTGGCGCTGGCCAGACGGCCGGTGCCGATTACGACCGCGACCAGCAGGACAAGCGCGCCGAGGGTGATGTCGATGACTGGGCTGACCGTGCGCTTGGTCGTGCCGACGACCCCCGAGTCGTTGAGCCAGTATTCGATCGCGAGTCCAACGGTGATGCTCGTCGTATACGCGCCGAGGAGGTAGCCGAGCATTAGCCGTTTCGGGTTGGGAAGGAGCAGCATCACCGTCGTCACCGTCAGCAACGTCGGGTTGAACGCAGCCGTGAGCGAAAGAAGAAAGACCCTGCCCACAGGATCACCCTTCGGTCAGTGGCATCGACCAATCCACTCGCTCGCTCTGCGCGTCGGGCACCAGCCCATCTTGATCCAAGAGTATGGCTCGCGTCGGATTAGGCTGCAATTCCCAATCTGCGTACTGACACGAACGAGCTCAGCTCGGGGACTCCGTCGACGCGCCGATTCTCGTTGTCGCCCTGGAATTAATCGTTCCGGCCGGATCTTTCGATCGCTCGCAGTCGGGAAAGGGTGATTGCCGCGAGCAGCGCTGAGTTGAGCTCCTGGCCGCGCATCCGCATTGTCCACGGCTCACCCGAGCTTCTACGCGTCGATCCATGGCAGGCGGGACTTCGCGCGGCAGAGTGACGCTTCGGTGGCGTGTTCGTAACTTCACCCTTTTTGGATGGCGAGGCGAGGAGGACCCAGTGATAAGGATCGACGGCACTGCAACATTCTCGGATGCTTGGAGGCGTCGCATGCCAGACCCGGCCACCCGCGCTAATGCTCTCGACCATGTTGTCGTGGTGCTTTTCGAGAACCGATCGCTGGACAACGTGCTCGGTCATCTCTACGGCCCGGAGGACGGCAAGACCTTCGAGGGCGTGATCGGCAAGGACCTGAGCAACCCGATCCCCGAGTGGGCGGAGCACGGCGCCGAGCGCAAGGAGGTCCCCTACACGGTCGCGACCGACATGGACTCGCCCAACCCGGATTCGGGCGAGGAGTGGTACCACACCAACGTGCAGTTGTTCGGCGTCCTCGACGAGCACAACCGCTTCAAGATCGGGGAGGGCGTGACCGAGCCATGGAACGCGCCCCCGCCGGGTGCAACACCGACGATGGACGGGTTCGTGACGGACTACATCAGCACGTTCACCGGGGAGATGGGCCGTCAGCCGACCTACGAGGAGTACGCCCACATCATGACCGGCTACACCCCGGAACAGGTGCCGGTGCTGAACGGCATCGCACGCGAGTTCGGGGTATTCGACCACTGGTTCTGTGAGGTGCCGTCGCAGACGTTCATGAACCGGTCGTTCTGGACGGCCGCGACCTCGTCGGGCCTGGTCGTGAACGGCCCGGTCGGGAAGTGGTTCACCAAGAACAACACGGAAACGATCTTCGAGCGGCTCGAGCAGCACGGCAAGACGTGGAAGGTCTACGTGCTCGAGCCGATGCCATTGTCGTTCGCGGGAATGATGCACTACTCCCGGTTGAAGGACCGCTTGGCGACGAACTTCGTGCCGTTCGCCGAGTTCGAGAAGGACGCCGCCGCCGGAACCCTGCCCAACTTCTCGTTCATCGAGCCGAACTTCATCTCCGGCCACGGCGACTACCACCCCGCGATCGGGCGGGCAATGGGTCCCAGCATCGATGCGGCGATCGACCCTCCGTCCTCGATCCGGGCCGGTGAGGCCTTCCTGGAGCGCGTGTTCAACGCCTACCGGTCTGCCACCTCGGCCTCGGGCTCGAACGTCTGGAACACGACCCTCCTGATCGGGTGGGATGAACCAGGCGGAACCTACGACCACGTACCCCCGGGAGCGGTCCCCCCGCCCGATCCTGCCGCACCGGCAGGGGAGTTCGGCTTCACGTTCGACCGTTCCGGCTATCGCGTCCCCGCCATCGTGGTGTCGCCCTGGGTCGAATCGGGCTCGGTCTACAACGAGGAGTACCGCCACACCTCCCTGATCGCGACGCTGCGGAAGAGCTGGAAGCTCGGCGATGCGTTCACCCAACGCGACGCGTCAGCGCGCACCTTCGACCACGTGTTCACCCGCGAAACACCGCGTGACCCCCAGACATGGGCCACTTTCACCGCCTTACCTGTCTCGAAATGGCAGATGGACGAAGAGGTGGTCGGCAAGACCCTCAGCACGCTGGGCAAGAGCGCTGCACCCGGCCTCATCGAGCACGCTAAGGAGATGGGCGTAAAACTCCCGCCGCAACTCGACGATCCCAACGCGGAACTCACGCCACAGCTGATCATCGAAGTCCTCAGGGACATTTGTTGGCACTACTTCCCACTACTCGCCCCAGAAGGCGAAGTCCATTGAGCTAATGTCGCGGAACAGATCGAAGCCGACATGACCTACCTTCCTACTGCTCAGTTGACATTCCCGAACTCAATGTCGCAGCCCAGCGGGGTGTGCTCCCGAAGCTAGGACGAACGCGCAAGCGATCACGGCGAAAGCAGGATCAGTAATCACCATCCAGCCCGTCGTGAGACAGACAACCCTTGTCAGAAGGGGAACAGCTCGTCGCGTTGGCAAGCTCGATCAGCCACGGCGGTTGGTGCGCCGTCAGTCCGGCCGGCGTGGGTTCGACTTTGGGATTCGCCAATGCGAGGGCTGCCATGGTCGGATAGAGCGTTACCGAGCGAATCACCGCACGCGGGGACTCTTGGGCGCTGATATGGCGCGCCACACGCCCGGCCGGGTACGGAACCGGGCGCGTACTCGAGCTGGATGTTGTAGCCGGAGCGGTGGTCTGTTAGGACCGTTCCCGCAACAGGGCCTCCAAGCGGTCAAACCGCACGTTGATGTCGCGCACGTCTTGCGCAGTCGCCGGCGCGACATCCCGGGAGCGCCTCATCCGCTCTTCGGTGGCCCGCGCCACGAACGTACTTGTGATCGCCGCCGTGATCACGGCCAGGAAGGCGAGTCCGAGCAGCATCACGAACGCGGCCACGAGCCGCCCGGCAACGTTGGTCGGGACGTGGTCGCCATAACCTACGGTCGTGACCGTCTGGACGGACCACCAGAGGCCCATGCCGAGCGTGCTGAAGTTCTTGTGGTCGATCGTCGTCATCAGCAGGCCAAAGCCGACTGTCGCGATGGTCGTGATCTCGGCGATGAGAATCGCACCGCCGCGGGGCGTCTTGGCCCGCGCAAGGGCACGATCGAGCCAGCGCTCAAGGCCAGTCTCGTTTGCCATCTGCGTCTCCTCCTTCGGTTGTGAACCAACGCTGCCGAGCAAGAGCCACATGCACCCATGGATATTTCCCTCGATTGAGACGCCTCGACTTTTGGGGGACACTCCCCAACACTGGCCCAGGCAAGCGCGGCTTCGTTTGTTGTGTTCTGTCGCGGGTCAGGCTCCGGTGAGTTCCGGCTGCGGGTCACGCCTAGCGAGCCAGTTAGCGAGCGCGTGAACGACGGCCAGACCCACGACAAGCAGGGCGGTGCCCGCCAGGATCTGGAAGCCACGTTCCTCGGCCTCGAAGCCAACCTGGCCGGGCGAGGCGAGCAGCATCACGAGCGCGAACGTGTACAGGCCATACATAAGCCAGTAGATCTTGGTCTGCGTCAACGCGACGACGAACACGACTACACCGAGCGCCGTGAGCACCCATTCGGAAGGCGAAAACACAGCCGTCACGAGGAGCGCGGCGGCGACCCCGGCCGCCGTCCCGACAGCCTTCCCGCGTATCCGGTCGCGCTTCCCCATGAGGATGTACAGCACGAGGATGAGCACAGGCTCGGGAACCCAGTACGGCTCCGTCCATCCGAGTGCGACGCCAAGCGAGGCGCTGGCAGCCATCACCGCGCCGAACCCGAGCGCGACCACGGCTGCGACGGGTGCAGAAAGCCGCTCGCCATCCACAACCTCGGGAACGCCGAACCGACGCGCGAGCACCACGCCATAGAGGGTTGCGATCCCGACGATGACGCCGTAGACAGAAGCGTTTCTCGCAGAGGCTTCCGGCACAACGAAGGTCGCCGCGTACGGGACCATCAGCAACGGCGCGAACCAGCCAAACCCGATCCCGGCACCCGCGATCACCCCGACGGTCGCAAGCAGAACCGCCCACCACCAGTCGTACGCCGTGAACGCTCCCAGCCCCGCCGCGAGCCCCATCAACGGCGCGAGATAGCTCATCCGGCGAGTGCCGCCCAGCTTCGCACCGACACCGCCAAGGAGAACCCCGGTGAACATGGCCGTGGCCCCGAACTTCCCGACGAGCACACCGATCACGACGGCGGGAAGGACAACAGCCACCAGGAGCGCACCAAGGATGTGCATCGTCCGTCGTGCGCGGGACGGCTTACCGCGGACTTCTACGGCGTCCGACGCCACTGACGCCTAACTCCTCGGCGTTTCGACGTGCTCCGCCTCGCTCACTCGCGCACAACCTTCCGATCGTGTCGCGTGAGTATAGGCGCGCTGCGCAGAGCCGTTCGCGGCTCACCCGCCTAGTCCTCAGGTTGCCCTGCGGAACACTGGCCCAGGCGAGCGGACGGTGGCTGTAACCACACCTCACCTGTCTCAGAGACGAAAGCCGTCGCGGCTTCGAGGGATCGCAGTCCGCAGCAGCGAGGCACCACAGATTGCGGTCACCGCGCCCCAGCCGTAGTAGCCGCGAATCATCCCGATCACTCCTCCGACCAGGAAGAGGAGGCCGGGCGCGCCCCACCAGCTCACACCGAAAGCCCAGCGCGCCGGAGAGTGTCCGACCGATCACGCACCCACAGACCTTAGTGCCAGTCGGGGTGCATTGCAGAACGCCCGGCCAGTCAAGAATCGACGAAGCGCGCATAAGCTAACGCGATGGCTCGTCAGAACACCAGCCCGCGTCGCAAGCTTGACGGACCGTGGTCGGATGGTTCTTTCGGCACCTGGCGGCACAGAGACAACGGTGTATCGGGTCCGCGTGAAGCTGCTGGCGGCGAAGGTCGAGGACGACTCGGACATTCACTTGGAGATCGCTGATCCGGCGACGGCAAAGACGATGATCGGTGAGTTGCCCGCGTTCGGCTGTACCAGGGGCGCGTCTGCGTTGAACCGCAAGCGCATGGAGCGGGCTCGGGCCGCGTTCCTGAAAGCGTGCGGCGACCCCGGCTCAGGCGTATTCACGACCTACGGCCGTCAGACGACCGCGAGATCACCGGTGTCGGGTTCTTCGACTTCAAACACGGCCAGCGCGGCGTCGCCAGAAACGCGATCGAACTGCACCCGGTCACCGCGATCACCGTTCGCGGTTGTCAGTGATCTCTCGGTTGATCTCTTGCATCGCTAGGGTCACACCACCTTTCGGCCCAGCCTCTAAAAGGGAGCGCACAACTCGGAGCCGATGAGCTCGGTGCCGGCACGACTGGGTAACGGGGCGGAGGACGGCCTTCCCATGGGGTCCGATAGCGCGCAAGGACTCCCAATCAGCCTCCCATCCCGGCCTGTGCCTCGGCTAGTCCGGCCTTGAGTTCTTTGGCGCCTGCTCCGTCGATCTGCGCGACCGATGTCTTGACGGCGTTCGTCAGCGCCTTCGCCACGGCGTCGGCGCCGGCCGAGTCGTAGACCGCGATCACCCCTCCTGAGCCGTTCGGGAGCGCGGCGTCCATTTTCTCTGCGATCCCGCTCTCAAGGCGGTGCTTGGCGAACTTGCCAAGCACCGCACCGCCGGCCGCGCCGACCGCCGTCGCCGCGAGGAGCGGCGGCGCGAACAGGCCGACGACGAGGCCGACGCCTCCCCCGAGCTTGGCGCCTTTGCGGCCGAGACGGTCGCCTGTCTCTTTCACGTGAACCTCGCCGTCGGCGTCCTTTTGGACAAGGACGACGCCCTCGGCCGTGATTGTCTTGTCTTCGGCGAGCTTGAGGATCGCGTTGAAGTCCTTCTCGGCGAGATCCTCGAACAGGTACACCGCGATCAGCACGTCTTTGTGTTCGTCGCTCATGGTCGCTCCTCTAGGCGTTGATCGCGTGCGCGGCGAGCGCTTGGTGGCTGTGCTCATGCAGTTCCTGCTCATGCGCGTCCTCAAGGTGTGGGTTGATGTCGAAGACGACTTTCTTGACCGTGCCGGTGAAGGCGAATGGCGACTTGTCGGCGTAGGCCCGGTCGACCGGCAGGCCGTTGTCGCGGCCGATGTCCATGCCGGCGTAACCCGAGAAGCGAGCCGGAACGGTGTGCTCGATGCGACCGCCACCGACAGCTTCGTTGTTCACGTACAGCGTGACCTCGCCGCCGGTGGCCGGCTTGGGCGCGTCGGCGGCGAACTCCATCCGCACATTGACGGTGCCGGACGGCAGAGGGGTGTCCGACTCTTGCCGAATCTCTTGAACGCCGAGGAATGAATAGGTGTGCCTCAGCTTGCCGTCCTGGACGAAGAGCGCGAACCCGCCCAAGTGGTCGGCTTCGGCCACGATCACGCCCTCGGCGCCGCCGGCCGGTATTTCAAGATCGGCGCTGATCGTGTACGAGTGGTTGTAAATGCGCGGGATCATCCCCGAGGCCACGTTCTGGACGTCGCTGTAATAGGTGAACCTCGAGTCGGCCGGGATCGGTGGCAGCATCCCGAAGAAGCTCGTAAGGCCGCCGAGCAGCGGCAGCACCTGGTACTTGTCCGCCTCCTCCCAGAAAAGCTGCTTGAGTTCCTCGACTTTCTCTGGGTGCTGGTCGGCCACGTTGCGCGCCTGGGTGAAGTCGTCCGGCAGGTAGTACAGCTCGACCGGATCGTTGGCCGGGTCCCAGACACCCGGCGCGAACCTCTTCAACGTCTCGGGGTCAACCTTCCACGGGGTTCGCGGCAGCATCCACGAGAGCCACCAGCCGTCCTTGTACATCCCTCGGTTGCCGAGAATCTCGAAGTACTGCTGCGTGTGCCGCTCGTCGGCCGTCGCATCGCCGAACGAATAGAGGAAGCTCGTGCCGTGCATCGGCTGCTGCTCGACACCGTCAATGTGCGTCGGTTGCGGTATCCCGACCGCCTCGAGGATCGTCGGGCCGACGTCGATCACATGCGTGAACTGCGAGCGGAGCCCGCCCTGCTCCCGGAACCCATCGGGCCAGTGCACGACCATCGGGTCACGCGTGCCGCCCAGGTGCGAGGCGACCTGCTTGCCCCACTGGAACGGACAGTCGCCAGCCCAGGCCCAGGCCGCCGAGTAGTGCGGCCCCATCATCTCGCCGCCCCACGCCTCGAGACCTCCCCACTTGAGGACAAGTTGCAGCTGTTGTTCGTCCGTCAATGGGACGCCGTTTAAGGTCGCGAGTTCGTTGAACGTGCCTGTAACCGTGCCTTCCATGCTGGCCCCGTTGTCGCCCCAGATGTAGATCACCAACGTGTTCTCAAGCTCGCCCATCTCCTCGATCGCGTCGATCACCCGGCCGACATTCCAGTCCGCGTTCTCGCAGTAACCGGCGTAGACCTCCATCTGCCGCGCATACAGACGCTTATGGTTCTCGTCGAGCGAGTCCCAAGCGGGCATCGCCTCGGGACGCTCGGTCAACTCCGCATCGGCGGGGATCACCCCGAGCTGCTTCTGGCGCGCGAAGGTCTCCTCGCGCAGCTTGTCCCAGCCCTGGTCGAACTTGCCCTTGTAGCGGTCCGACCATTCGGGCAGCACCTGATGCGGCGCGTGGCTGCAGCCGGTCGAGTAGTACGCGAACCATGGCTTGTCGGAGCCGTGGGCGCGCACGCCGTGCAGCCACTCGATCGTCTTGTCGGTCATCGCGTCGGGAAGGTAGAAGTCCTTCTCCTCCGGGACACCGATGGCGGTGTTGTTCTCGATCACCACCGGATCGAACTGCCCCGACTCGCCGCCGAGGAAGCCCCAGAAGTAGTCGAAGCCGACAGCGTTCGGCCAGCGGTCGAACGGGCCAGACGGGCCTTGCATGTTGTCCGGGGTCAGGTGCCACTTGCCGAAACAGGCGGTCGCATAGCCGTTCCCTTGCAACGTCCTTGGGAAGGGTTGGCACTCCTTCGGCAGGTTGGCCGAGTAGCCCGGGAACGGTCCCGCGAACTCGCCGACCATCCCGAAGCCCACCGCATGATGGTTCCGACCCGTCATCAGCGCCGCCCGCGTCGGCGAGCACAGCGCGGTCGTATGGAACCGGTTGTAGCTCAGTCCTCCCGCCGCCAGCCGCTCCATCGTCGGCGTGCTGATCGGCCCGCCAAACCGGCTCGGGTTCCCGAAACCCGCATCGTCGGTCAGCACAAGCAGGACGTTCGGCGCGCCATCAGGAGCAGGGATCGGAGCAACGAAGTTCCAATCCGGTTCAGAGCCATCAAGAGTGCGCTTGACAACGCCATCGAACCTCGGACGGCGAATCGGCAACCTGCTGCGGTCGAGCACCTTGTCGCTCACTTTGCTACCTCCCGTTTCGGGTTGCGTGCCCAAGGTCGTCCGCCAGTTCGTTCGCGAGCAACTCACGCACCTGATCGCGAAAAGCGACCTAGCTTCGACCCTGCCGCACAGGGTGCGTTACCACGTCATCCGATTGGGACTATTCGATCAAGCGTCAGCCTCGAAGCGGGTCGAGTTCACCGCGCCAAACGGCGGCAACCCGCCCAATGCCAAGAAACCCGAGCGAGCTCGGACGTACTACGGGTCGACGAGTTCCTCGAGCTCCTCGCCGAGACCTGCGGGGCGGTCGTGATCAGGATGTTCGGCGACGGGGCTGTCCGTACTGATGACCGACAGCGCGGCGTCGTGGTGTACGTGCCGGCTGCGTCGGAGAGCGATCTGATCGCGAGGCAGTTGCGTGAGGTGGCCGACGTGCTCGAGCGCCTTTCCGCGGCCTAGGTCGAGAAGGGTCGCTCTGACCCGTCCCAGGGCCAACCGGTCAGCCAGGGCTTCGTAAACACCTTCTTCCAGGTCTGGTCAATCACGATGATGTCGAGCGCGAGATCAGTGGCCTGCAGTAGGTGTACGTACTTCCTGAAGACGGCTGCGAGGGTGTCGATAGCGGCGTCGATGTCTCCATAAGTCGGCGAGGCGTCGGCCTTTGGCTGCTCGGCCTGAGAGTGAGCGATGCGCTGGTCGACATGGTCGGTCACAACCGTCGCGTCGTTTCGGATGCGCTCCTGATCGAGAATGACTTGCTTGCGGTCGATGAACGGGTTTCCTGGCTCTGCGGTGAACCTGTCGAAGCTGCGCTCCCCGCCGTTCTCGTCTTCGCCCCAGAGGGCGACGTGACGCTCGCGGTCGATGCACGACGGCTTACGAGCGATCTCGTCAAGTAGCCGCCACAGCGACACAGATCTGCGGTCTGTATCAACCTGACGTCTGATGCGAATCATCTGCGAGTCTGAGTACCAGTCGCCGAGCAACGGGAAGAACACCGTTTCCGGTAGGTCGGCATTCTTCGTAATCTCGACGAAGTCGCGCCAGATCTGCCGGTAGTAATGAAGGACTGCGATCTCGAGCTGTATTCGCTCTAGATCGTCGAGCCACTTCTCATAGGTGATTGCCATTTCATCGTGAGAGTACGGACGTGACCTGACGGGGGACAACCTGCGCGAAAGAGGACCGCCATCGATGGTTCGCTGCGGCGGTTGGTCGTGCGCTTGGTACGAGCGGTCAGATCCGCAACGCCGCACAGGTGAAGCGGTACTCGCAGGAGTGGTGACGATTGACCACGACCTTCACTTCAGCTACGAGACAGGCATGGGAACCATCCAACCCGACGACTACCACGTCGCTCATGGCGAGCCGATGAGTTCAGAGAAGTTCGAGGCGTTCAAGCGCGTTCATTTCGCCGCATTGCCTGACACGAGCGCTTGGGATCAGCTTTCCCCGTGGGAAAGGTCGGAGATTTCGAGGCTGTACGGCTGGGGCCGGGGCAACCCCGAGCGCGTCACCCTGAAGGTCAGCTTCCGGAACAGGATGACCTGGTACGGCACGCGCGGCTGGCTTCATCGGTCCGACGATTCGCCGTGGCCCGCCCGACCACATCCAGTGCGACCGGTGTCCGCATTGCGCAGAGCGCAAGCAAGAGTTCAGCCCGTGCGAGTCATGCAGCTGCTCGGTCTGCGTGCACACCATCTGGGTGCGCGACTGAGCTAGGGTCGTGTTTGCCGTCCGGCCCCAGCCCTCCAGGAGCGTGAGATGGGCGTCAAATACGAACTACGGCTGGCAGACGGCGACGACGCCGGCACCCTCGAGACCGCCGCGACGGAGAACTGGCAGGTCGGCGACACGCTGATCGCCGACGGCAATAGACGTTTCCGCGTCACAGCGGTGCTGGCTCCGGAGCGGCTGGCGGAGTTCGTCGACGGCGTGGAGAACGGCGTGATCGAGGTCGAGCCGCTGTAGCCATCCTCGAACGTCCGCCTGGGCTCAGCCGCCCTTGACCGCCTGTTTCAGTGCGCTGCCTGCCGAGAACTTCGGCACACGCGCGGCCTCGATCTGCAGCTTCTCGCTCGGGTTGCGCGGGTTGACCCCGGTGCGGGCGGCGCGTTGCTGGGTCGAGAACTTGCCGAACCCGATGAACGAGACCTCGCCCCCGTTCTTGAGCGTGTCCGTAAGCGTGCCGAGGAAGGCGTCAACGGCCTTGACCGCGTCACGGTTTGAGAGTTGGCTCCGGTTGGCCACTTCGGCAACGAACTCCTGCTTGGTCATGAAAGGCCTCCTGTTCCGGTAGATCCCTGCGTGGTCGTTGACCCAGTCACGCTCGTCATACTCAAGGTCACTTCAGACTCCTGGCGCGCCGTCTCCTCCACTGAGCCAGGCGAACTGGTCGACGACTAACGGACCAGGAGCCAAGGTGGTACAGGAGCATGATCCGGGGGCGCACGCGGAATGTATCGATCTACGGCACCGGCGTTACCGCGTCCATCCCCTGGATCAGGATGGCTGGGCTGTCGAGGGTACGGCCACGCAGAATGCCTTTGGTGTCGCCGACCGCGAACAGGCGGGGGTCGTTCTTGAAGGAGCACATCAGGTCGAGTCGGCCGTCTCCGTTGACGTCTTCTCCGTTCTTCGAGCATGACACGAGGCTCGCTTCGGTTCCGGTCCGCCCGAACGTCAGCGACGTTCTGTCGACGCGGGCAGGTGCATCGAAATCGGGAGTAGACAGGATCGCCACCGGGATGCTCCCGCCGCCGCCGTTCGGATTGACCTTCACCGGGTTTGTGCTGCCGCCGGGCTTGATGTCAATGGGGATGACTTGGACGACATCCACCTTCACCTGCGCGCGATTGTTGTCAGCATTCGAGTCCGAGGGGGAGGTCACCTCCGCGGCGTTGAAGAAAGTGCCACCGCGGTCTGTGGTCACTCGAACAGTGATTGTGGCGGTTCCGCCGACGGGGACGGTCCCCAGGTTGCATGTGAAGGACCCGCCGACTGACGTGCAGCTGCCCGTGCTTGAAGCGTTCCCGTCAGATGCGATCGCGAACGTCGGCGTGTCGATGGTGTAGTGGCCCGAGCCGATGTTCGGCGACGTCAGGGCATCCGTGACGGCGACGTCGCGTGGTAGACCCGGCCCGGGGTTCGCGACAGTGACGGTGCACGTGAAGGCCTGCCCGGAGAGAGGCTGTGATGCGCACTGCTTGGTCAGCGACAGGTCTGCCGAGGGGGAGACCGGAGTTTTCGTCACATCGAAGAACAGTTCGAACTGGTTCGAGTTGGGCGCTAGGCGCTGGCCGTTTCCGGCCGGCAGGTTAGTTGCTGTCGCGACGTCGTAGATGTCGTTGTCGCCGTTGTTTGTGAGGTAGCAGCCCGCCATCTCCAACCCCGAGACCGTCGGGACGATGGCTCCTCCTAGCCCGCTAGTCGCGATCTCGAAGTCGCCGAAGCGCCCGTCAAGGCAATCCTGGTCGTAGGCCTGCGTCCTGAACTTGTAGTCCTGGCCGCCGACGACGTAGAAGTCGAAGTTGGGGCCGTTGAAGTTCAGGTGCCCGTTGCCGCAGAGCGAATCGTCGTCCCAGTCGTTGAGGGTGTTCGTATGGGAGAAGCACCCGAAACCGGCCTGGTCGTCGGTTGGAACTTCGTACGGCGTGAGGCGGAACCATTCGTCGGGCGACTTGTCGACGTTGACCCAGAAGAACGAGCATTCGCAGTCACCCCCGGGATCCTGGTCGTCATGCAACACGCCCAGTGTCAGCTTGGCGGTGACGTGGGTGAGGCCGTTCGAAGGGAAGGCCCAGCCGGCCAGAATCTTGCGGGCGAGCACGTCGTCCGGGGTGACGTTCGTGCCGGCGAGCGGCACGTGGACGTGGACCTGCGTCGGGCCGTACTTGGCGTCAGTGCAAGGCCCAACCGCTGTTTGAGGCGTCAGCACCGGGTCCACGCCGACCGTGTTTCCCGGTCCGTTCTCCATCGACGTGACGAGGATCGCGGTCGGAGACGGCTTCGGCGGTAAGCAGATGTCGAAGTCGTAGTTGTCGTCGATCGGCGTTCCGCGGTGCGGATAGGGAGACGGCGAGCAGGAACCGTCCTCGAACACGATGCCGAGGCCGCAGACGAGATCGTCCATCACAAAGCCAGCCCGTCCGTGGATGTAGAGGTCGGTCGCGGTCACCCGGACGGGCGTCGTGCCGGTGCCGGGCATCGTGTGCACCTGGTCGCGCATCGACGCGATCGCCCGCATCGGGTGGATCTCGGAGAAATAGCGATCGTTGTCGTCGGGATGCCCACAGTCGAACACCCACTGGCCGCTGACATACACGCGATCGCCTGCGGTGGGCCAAGCCCAGCGCGGGAACGTCCGCTCCGGCGGGTCGCCGCTCGTCTCGCTCGGGAACGTGCCGAACTCCCACTCGACCTCGATCTCGCCCTGATTGAGCTCACCGGGAGTTCCGGGAGCCGTGGCGTTGGAGACGAGCCCCTCGTAGCCGGCGTCCGGCAAGACGTGCATGTCCACGTCGTGCGTGTCGTGGACCGCCGGGAAATCCGAATGAGTCGGGAAGGCGTCCGTCACAGTGCCCGTCAGCGCCTTGATGTGCTCCGCTGGGTCATCCTTCACCCAAACCCAGCCCGGTTCCTGGATGTTGGCGATATCGATGATCCCCGAAAGGAGCGGCGAGGCCAGGAAGTCCAGCACCGAGACCCTGACATGGTCGCAAGCAGCACTACCGCCGTCGAGGTTCGTGGCGGCCTGCGCGGTACTGCTCCCGCGATCCGGCACCTGTGCGAGCACCGCCAAGGCGCCGCAAGCGACGAGCGCTAGGAATATCGGGCGACGGAAAGAAGTGCTTCCCCGCAAGGGGACATCCTCTGCTCGTCGATCACGTTGCTTGCGCGTCTTCATACAACGCCCTCGCCGTGCCATTGTCAAGACGCGCCACAGCAACCTTCCGGACGCTAGTCACGGCGATGTCTGCGCAGACTGCTGCCAAAGCGTCTGCCATTGTCTGTCGACACACAGCCACGCTACGAGACCGCGCATCGGCGTCCCCCTGCACCTGTCGAGTCCGACGCGGAGGCCGGAGCCGTGGCCACGGGCGGTGCCGTCCACCGTCGTCGTAACTGCTCAGGCGTAAGGACTGTGACTCTGTGGACGTCCCGTCTGGGGCGTTTGTCAGGTTGGTGCCGGTGTTCCTCGTTCGTGACTCAGCGTAAGGATGACCCCGCGGGTGTCTTTCGAGCGATTCGTCCGGGCGAGGGAGCCGGTGCCGGCCTGGCGCCCGCTTGCTGGCCTGATCAGAAGCCTGTCCGCCCGTAGGGCGTGACTCATCACAGTCTTGCCGTCAGCGGTCTCATCCCCAGACCGGCACCGGTTTCGTTCCCCCAACGTGTGCTGGAGGTCGATTGCTGATGCTTGCAGATCAGCTGGATTACGTAGTCGGCGTTGACTCGCATCGCGACTCACACGCGCTAGCGGTCGTCGCGGTTCCTTCCGGGGTCGTGCTCTTCGAGACGACTGTTGCCGCGGACAGTGCCGGTTACCTCGAAGCGTTTCGTGTTGCGAGCGAGCACGCGCCTGGCCGGCGTGCGTTCGCGATTGAAGGTACCGCTTCGTTCGGAGCGGGCCTGAGCCGGTTCTTGCTCGAGCGGGACGAGCAGGTGTTCGAGGTTGGTCGACTTCGTCGCGAGCGCCGTTCGGGCGGCAAGACGGATGCGCTCGACGCCATCCGGGCTGCTCGGAGTGTTCTCACACAGGAGCGTGGCGCGCTACCACGCAGCGGCGGCGAGCGCGAAGCGTTGCGGGCGTTGATGGCTGCTCGCGACGGCGCGGCGATCGCGAAGACTGCTGGGCTCAACCAACTCTCTGCGCTGCTGGTCACGACCCCCGAGCCCCTTCGTGGCGAGCTCCGCGGCCTGACCCGCTCGCCGTTGCTGCATCGACTCGCCGCAACTCGGCCCGAGGGCAGACGCGACCCTGAACTCCGCGGCGTGCTGCTAGCCCTGCGCACGATCGCCCGACGCGTCCTCCAGCTGACAACCGAAGAGCGTCAGCTCGCGCGCGAGATCGAAAAGCTCGTTCGCAGCCTCGCTCCGCAGTTGCTCGACCAGCCAGGCGTCGGTGCACTGTCCGCCGCCCAGCTGGTGCTCTCCTGGTCCCACCGGGGCCGACTTCCTACTGAAGCCGCGTTCGCGCGGCTCGCCGGCACAGCACCGATCCCGGCGTCCTCTGGCCAGACAATCCGCTACCGACTCGACCGAGGCGGCGACCGAAAACTCAACCGAACTCTGCATCTGATCCTCAACACCCGCAAACGGACCCACCGCCCAACAATCGACTACATCGAACGCCGGATCAGCGAAGGCAAGACGCGCCGCGAAGCGACCCGCTGCCTCAAGCGCTACCTCGCCCGCAGTCTCTACCGCCTACTCGAGAACCCACCAGCGATGACTTGACAAACATAGAAGCATCGCTCGCCCAGGCTACGGGATCGCAATCATCAGGAGAGCGCGCGCTCAAGCGCAGCACGGTCTGTCGGTTCTCCGTGCGTCGGCAGCACGACTTGAACCGGCAGCCGGAGGAGCGGCCGCAGGTCTTCGACCACCTGCTCGCGTGTGACACCGTGATGCAGCACTTCTGGCGGCACCTCGAAGCCGCGACCGAAGTCGACGAGCGAGTCGCCGGTGACGACCGCTCCCACACGCTCAATCCAGAGCACAAGGTCGTTGTGCGACCGTCCGGGGAACGCTTCGAGGCCGATCGGAAGCCGGTCACCTGCTCCATACAGATGGGCCTCCCCGCGGCCGTCCACCAGTAGCCACGCGGCGTCGGTGCTATGCCACCCCTCCGGGATCTGCTCCGGGGCGATGCCATACTTTCGCACGAGGTCATCTGCGGTGTCGGACGGCGGCGTGAATACAGGCGCGCCGAAGCGCTCGACGAGGCTCTGCGCATCGCGTTCGTGCCACGGTGCGGTGAGCACCACCACCGGTTCGCGGTCGGCCGCGATGTCAAGGATCTCTTCCGGCACGGCCAGGGGGTCGAAGAAAAGTAGGCGTGTCCCGTCGTCGAGGGCGTACGACGAAACCAGTTGCGGCCACCATTGGTCCAGTTTCCACTCGGGATGCGGCGACTGCCAGTGCCATAGCCCAGGCTGAACCTCGCGCATCGCGCGATGCTACAGCGGTCCGAAATGTGCGGGCAACCACCACGGCTCGGGCGTCATTACCGAACACTCGCGCAGGCGACGGGACGAAACGTCACGGCAGCCAGCCCTCACGGTAAGCCGACCGCTCCTCCGGTCCGAAGCGGGCGTAAGCCTCAGCCGGTTTCGACGTCTGTTCGAGCACGCTCGCGCCGTGTTTCGCCGCCACCTCGTTCACCGGATAGACCACCTCGAAGCCGTCCGCTCGGCTGCCGGTCATGACGATGACGCACGGCCCCTCACCAGCTCCGACAAAGACGTGGTGTGTCCACGGCGGGCAGTGGACGAAGTCCCATGCCGTCAGGCGGCGCTCCTCACCTTCGATCACGAGCACGCACTCTCCGTCAACGACAAGGAAGTCTTCCTGGCCGCGCTCGCGGTGGTACGTGCCGTTCCGCTGGCCGGGCATGAGTACGTGGATGCGGAAACCGAGCTGAGCCCACTCCTGCCCTCCTTCGAAGTCGGTGTCCTGCCCGCGCTCCTCGCTTCGGACCCACGAGGCGTCGCGCGCGTTGAGGACGAACCAACCCTCTCCTTGGGGGACAAGCCCGGCGTCGGTTCTCTTCAGTTGTGCCTCGCGAACCGATTCGGTCACCATCGGATCGTTGCACGAGCGACAGCCATGTGTCGGGGAACGAGACGCGCAGGCGCAGCCCCGACGGCCGACGCCTCTAGTTACTCTCGGGGGACACGCGCGAGCGCTGGCGCATGCGATGTTGCCTTCGTATGTTCGGCGGTTGGCTGCACATTTCTCCCTCTCGCCAGATGCTTGGCCCGTCGACGGTGTTCTCTACCAACAGCCGGTTTATCGGCAGATCTGGGATCGCCAGCTCAAGCTGGAGTCCATGCACCTCTCAGCAAGCGAACCGCTGATCGCATACCTCCGGTCCTCGAGATGCCTCGTTGAACTCAAGTGGCGGAGTCCGACCGCGCAAGGAGCGCGTCAAGGCGCTCGAGGCTGGCGGCAGGCCACAGCGCTTTCGTGTCGTAGTAGACCTCGAAGGCCGGCGCCGACTCCGGGATCCGAATCCAGCTTACTTTCGACCTCGTGAAGATATGAACGTCCGGCGAAAGTCCCGACGGCTTATCGAGCGTCCCTGCGCGCACATACCGCAGTTCGGGCCGGCCGTACTCACTAAAGACCGCGACCTGGCAGTTCGGACAGCGGAAGATCCGCTGGGTAGTGCCATCGTCACGGGGCACCTCGACAGGCTGTGGAGAGCCGGCAACTATCTCCACCCGGTCTGCCTCGATCATCAGGTTGATCACGAAGGCACTTCCAGTCTGCCGCTGGCAGTTCAGGCAATGACAGCAGTGGATGAAAAGCGGATCGGACCGAAGCCGGTAGCGAACCGACCCGCAGGCGCAGCCGCCTTCACCAAGCGCGCTCATGATCGCCTCCCTCGAATACGACGGATAGAGCCCAGACCGTAGCGCGATCTTCTCGGGGCCAAGCACCGTGCCGCACGTCACGGGACATTCGTGAACGCTGGCCCACGCTACGCATACGGTCTCGGCGCACGGATCGCCGTGTACGGTCTTCCTTGTGCCTGAACTGAACGCAATCGGTATCTCGGTTTCGGACCTACGTCGCTCGATGCGGTTCTACCGACTGCTCGGTCTAGACCTCCCCGACGATCTCCAAGAGGGTCATGTCGAGGCGACGATGGCGAATGGAACGCGGCTGATGTTCGATACAGAAGACATCATCCGTAGCTTCCTGCCCGACTGGACGCGCGCGGATGGCAACCAGATGTCGCTCGCGTTCGAATGCTCGAGTCCAGCAGAAGTCGACGAGGTATATGCGCGCGTCGTCGCGGCAGGGTTCGAAGGCGAGAAGGCGCCCTGGGACGCGTTTTGGGGTCAACGCTACGCGCTGCTTGGTGACCCGGACGGCGTCAGGGTCAATCTCTACGCGCCCCTCGCATAGCCGAGCGTAGCCTTCTGGGGACAAGCGCGAAACGCTCCCCAGGCGAGCACGATGGCCCTCGGCGCCGAAGCACAGCTCGGGGAGTCAGACGCAGCGTTTGAGCATCTCCGAGCAGCCCTGAGCGAGCGCCCATCGCTTGCCGGATATGCGGTGGAAGATGGCGAACTCGAACCACTGCGCAGCGACGCGCGCTTCTCAGCGATCGTGGCGGCACCCTGACGCCGGACGTACCAGCGGAATACGTTTCAACGCACAGCGTCGCCGAATTGGTGGTGCGCGGTCGCGGACTCAGCAATCTGTTTCGCGGTGCGCCTCAGGGTTTCTTTGCACCACTGGCCCAGCCGACAATCTCGATTCTCGGCCCCCGATCGCGGCGCGCACAACAAGGCTTGGAGACGCGCTAGCGTCCGCGCATGGACGTACTTACACATCTCATGTTCCAAGACGGTCGGGCGCGCGAGGCAGCCGAGTGGTACGTCACGCTCGTGCCAGGATCACTTGTCGAACGGGTGGTCGAGAACGACCCCGCGAGCACAACCGTCTACTTCACGCTCGCCGAGCGAGGCTTCATCGCTTTCGACAGCCCGATCAGGCATGACTTCGACTTCACTCCCTCGATGTCCATCTTCGTGCGGTGCGACGACGACGAGCAGGTCCGTAACCTCTTCGCGAAGATCGCAACAGACGGCGACGTGAAGATGCCCGTCGCCGACTATGGGTTCAGCTCATGCTTTGGATGGGCGACGGATCGCTATGGCGTCTCATGGCAGATCGGTACCGACTGAGCGCACCACACAGCGGGCATGTAACCGCGTTAGCGGACATCGCGTCAGGCGTCATTTGCGAACACTCGCGCAGCCGAGCGCCGTACCTCTTTGACGCATCGTCAGCGACGTGGGGACGATCTACTCAGCGGCGAACGCGCTCTCGTCGCCTAACATCAAACCCAATTGCTTCCCGAGGGCGTGAACCACTGGACCGCGACTCATCCCGAGTGGGAAGGGCCAGTGTCGGCGTACGCAATCGACGACGGCGCGCGGCTAATCCTCATCGACCCGATCGCCGTTCCGGACGATGCGCGCGCGTTGTTCGGATTCCGCGAGGTGGTCACGGTACTCACCTCCACGTGGCACGAGCGCGACGCCGCAGCGCTCGGCTTTCCCGTGTGGGCCCCCGCGCCGGATCGCCCCGAGGACCAGCTCGTCCCGGCGACGCGCTATGCGATAGGCGACTCACTGTTCGGGATGGAGGCGTATCCCGGCCGTGAAGGCCAGCTCGACCTCGTGCTCTGGAACGAGCGAATTCGGGCAGTGATCGCCGGCGATACGCTGATCAACCTCGGCAACGGGCTCGAGATCCCCGCAAACTGGCTACCGGAGGGCGTCACGGTCGAGCAGGTCGCGACCGGGCTAAGGCCGCTGCTCGACAAGCCCGTGGAGATTGTGCTACCGACGCACGGCGAGCCCGCGGACCGCGCGGCGCTCGAACACGCCCTCGCCTGATCCGGAGGGACTCTCGCGCAGGTGACGGAGCCCGACCTCCACCTCGCTCCGTCGATGACTCCTACGGGAGATGGGCGAATTTGCAGCCGCCGTGCAGCTTCGTAAGCGGCCCGGATCGGGGTCCCGCATCGGATGTGATGCTCGAGGGGGAGGGCTCCCACCGCCCCGTGTCAGATCACGATGTCCGCAAGCAAGACATGACGGACGGTGGCCGCGTACCTCAGCCGTCCACCCTGCGCGGTTGGAACGCCAGACGCATTCAGCAGATCCCGCGACTCGCCAGTCCCCTAGCGCGCGTGCGCGCGTGCACGCGCGGTGTCGGGGGCTAGAGCGCGCGCTGGTACCAGGTGCCTGACTTACCGCCGAGATCAGCCGGGGTGGCCGGACCGACCGGGACGAACCCGGCCTTGGTCAACACCCTCTGGGATGCGGCGTTGTCGTCGGAGGTGGCCGCCCGCAGCGTGCGCAATCCATGCCGTGCCGCCGCAATCCGGCATAGCTCCCGGACGGACTTGGTCGCCATGCCGCGGCCGGCGGCCTGCTGCGCGACCCGGTAGCCGAGTTTGGCGGTGCCGTCCTTGAGGTCGTACAGGTTGAACCGGCCCAAGACGGAGCCGTCATCAGCGACGAGCACGTAGAAGGCACAGTTGCCGGCCTCCTGCTCAGCCAGCAAGGCGCTGTGCCGGTCGGTGAACTGCGCGAAGAAGTCGTCGCCACGGTCGGATACCGAGGCAGCGAAATAGGCACGGTTTGCCAGCTCAAAGGCCCGGACAGCCGATTCATGGTCGGCATTCAACTGCTTCAGGACGATTGGGTCGTACGTCTCGCTCATCGATCCACGAGCTCCTCTCAAACTTTCGATCTACTCGTCACACTGTTCGGTCTGGGCCTCACGCGCAGGCGCTCGCTCGACGACGTAGTGGCTTTGAAGTCAGATCGCGTTCGATGAGAAAACGATCGTCTTCAGGATAGAAGACCGCCGTTTCGTAATCCTGGCCCGCGAGCAACAGCGGCGCCGGGCTCCAGGCCCAACGCACCGCGATCATCGCCGAGTACACGCGGCGCGGCTGGCTGCTGTCCCCTTCGGCGCTTCTCGTTCGTGGTCTTGCTGACATTACGAGCGAGGAGGTTGATGATGAGAGTGTTTGTGGCGGGAGCGACGGGTGCGATCGGTAAGCAGCTGGTGCCGCGTCTGGTTGCTGCGGGTCACGAGGTGCACGGCATGACCCGGAGCGAGTCCAAGCAGCAGCTGCTCTTCGAGTTGGGCGCCGTACCGGTGGTCGCGGACGCGCTCGACCACGATCAGGTTGTGAAGGCCGTCGGCCGGGCGCGCCCGGATGTGATCGTTCATCAGCTGACCGCGATCCCGGCGACGTTGGACCTGCGTCATTTCGATCGCGATTTCGCCTTGACCAATCGCCTGCGGACGGAGGGGACAGACCACCTCCTGTCGGCCGGACAGGCGGTCGGGGTGCAGCGGTTCGTCGCGCAGAGCATTGGCGCGTGGGCATACGCGCGCACCGGCGGCCCGATCAAGAGCGAGGATGACCCATTTGACCCCACGCCCGCACGCGAGATGCGCAAGACCCTGGCCGCGATCCGTCACGTCGAGCAGGCGGTCCTGGGTGCGCGGTGGACCGAGGGGATCGTGCTGCGCTACGGCGCGTTCTACGGGCCGGGAACATCGCTGGCGCCTGACGCGGCGCAGGTAGAGCTGGTCCGCAAGGGCAAGTTCCCGCTGGTCGGTGACGCCGGCGGCGTGTGGTCGTTCATCCACGTCGCCGACGCCGCCGAGGCGACGGTGGCGGCCGTCGAGCACGGCAGCAGCGGTACCTACAACGTCGTCGACGACGACCCCGCCCCCGTCGCCGAGTGGCTGCCGGCGCTGGCGCAGGAGATCGGCGCCAAGAGGCCGAGGCGCGTGCCGCAGGTCGTCGGGCGGCTGTTCGCCGGAGAGGTGGGCGTCGTGATGATGACCGACACTCGCGGCGCGTCGAACGCCAAGGCCAAGCGCGAGCTCGAGTGGCGCCCGGCGCACCCGAGCTGGCGTGGGGGGTTCGCCGCAGCATGAACGACCGCCGCGCACCGACTGCTCAACAAGTGGCGGCCGACCCGGCGCGACCCGGCGATCGTGCAGGTGACCGGGTTATCTGCGCCAAACGCCGACGTGCCGGCAGGTTGCAGATCGAAGTAGAGGAGCCCGGAGCCGCCGTTGCTTTTCGGCAGGCCTAGGTCTACTAAGGGGTGCGCCCAGCCCAGCGTCCTTGTCAGAGTCGCCGTCTCGCCGACTGCAAGCGGCGCAAAGTCAACCCGAAATCTCGCCGTCCAAGAACCGTCGAAGACGAAGCTGTCTTGGACAATCGAGCCCCACTCGACAGTGCGAGCCCGGATCAGGGTCCCGCGTCCGTCGTGTCGGTCGAGGGGGAGGCCGGGACCCGTCGCCACGGCGGTGCCGTCCACCGTCGTCATCTCTGCTTAGGAGAGGACACTGGCGGAGTCGACTGGTGCTGCGTGTGGCTGTTGGTCTGTGGATGTTCTAGCCTCGGTTGATGTTGGTCTGCGCGAGTTGTGGTCATGAGAACCCCGGTGAGGCGCGCTTTTGCATGTCGTGTGCTGCGTCGCTGGTTGTTGCTTCTTCGGCGCGTGAGGTGCGGAAGACGGTGTCGGTGGTGTTCTGTGATGTGGTTGGTTCGACTGCGCTTGGCGAGTCGGTTGATCCGGAAGTGCTGCGGGCGTTGTTGGCCCGTTATTTCGTGCGGATGAGCGGGATCATGGAGTCGCATGGTGGGAGGGTGGATAAGTTCATTGGTGATGCGGTGATGGCGGTCTTCGGGGTCCCGCAGGCGCATGAGGATGATGCGTTGCGGGCGTGTCGGGCGGCGGTGGAGATGCGCGATGCGCTTCCGGAGCTCGGCCTTCGGGGCCGGATCGGTGTGAACACCGGGGAGGTGGTGACGGGGACGGCGGAGCGGTTGGTGACCGGGGACGCGGTCAACGTCGCGGCGCGCTTCGAGCAGGCGGCGTCGCCGGGCGAGGTGCTGATCGGCGAGACGACGCAGGCGCTTGTCTACGGTGCGGTGGTCGCGGAGCCGGTCGAGCCGCTCGAGCTGAAAGGGAAGTCGGAGCCGATGCCGGCGTTTCGGCTCGTCTCGGTGTTGAACGCGGTGGAGCGCAGTCACCTCTCGCGGTTCGTCGGCCGCGAGAGCGAGCTGTCGTTGATCGGGGAGGCCTGGCGGCGCGCGCAGGCGCAGTCGGGCTGTGAGCTGCTGACCGTGGTGGGCGACGCCGGGGTCGGCAAGTCGAGGTTGGTCGCTGAGGCGTTTGCGACGGGCGAGGCTCGTGTTGTGCGTGGTCGCTGCCTGCCCTACGGGGAGGGGATCACCTACTGGCCGGTCGTCGAGGTGATCAAGCAACTCGGCGTGTTGCCGGTCGATCCGGCCGCTGCGGCGGCGATCCGCTCGTTGCTGGGCGAGTCGAATCTCGGGACGAGTGGGGATGAGATCGCCTGGGCGTTCCGCAAGCTCCTGGAGCAGCAGGCGCCGCTTGTCTGCGTCTTCGACGATGTGCAGTGGGGTGAGGAGACGTTCCTTGACCTGATCGAGTCGACGGCGCTGCTCTCGACCGGTGCGCCGCTGCTTCTGTTGTGTATGGCGCGCCCGGAGCTGCTGGAGCGCCGCCCCGCCTGGCCGGCCACACTCCGGCTCGAGCCACTCCCTCCGCAGCAGGCAGACATCATGATCGGCGACGACGTCACTCCGGAGCTGCGTGAGCGGATCGCCCGAGCGGCGGGCGGCAACCCGCTCTTCATCTCGGAGATGCTCGCGATGGCGGCCGACAATGCGGAGGTCGAGGTGCCACCGACCCTCAGAGCTCTGCTGGCGATGCGCCTCGACCAGCTCGACGAGGCAGAGCGCAGGGTGCTCGAGCGGGGCTCCGTCGAGGGCGAGATCTTCCACCGTGGCGCCGTCCAGGCCCTGGCTCCCGAAGAACAGCAGGTCACAACCCGCCTCGCCGCACTCGTCCGCCACCAGCTCGTGCGCCCCGAGCGCGCCCAGATTACGGGCGACGACGGCTACCGCTTCCGCCACTTGCTGATCCGCGACACCGCCTACGACGCGCTCCCCAAAACCGTCCGCGCCGACCTGCACCAACGCTTCGCCAACTGGCTCGACCAACACGGCCAGGAACTCGTCGAACGCGACGAAATCGTCGGCTACCACCTCGAACAGGCAGCCCGCTTGCGTCACGAGCTCGGCGAGTCTGATGTCTCGCTCGCGCTTCGCGCGGGAAATCGACTCGGCGCCGCGGGACACCGCGTCTTTTGGCGCGGGGATCGGCGGACGGCGGCCGGGTTGCTCGAGCGTGCGCTCGCCCTCGCACGTCCGTATCGGCTCGACTTCCACCTGGAGGCCGAACTCGTAGCCGCGCTCTATCCGTCCGACGTCGTGCGAGCGGTCGCAGTGGCCGACGCCGCGGCCGAGCGCGCAGTGGCAGCGGGCGACGACGTGGACGTGGCGTTCGCACACACAGTTCGTGCGCTTGCGCGCCTTCAGAGCCGCCTGTGCTCGGCGGATGAGCTGGAGCGGATCGCCCGGGAGGCGCTGCCGCTGCTCGAAGCCGCGGAGGACGACGCCGGCCTCGTCTACGTCTGGCACGCGCTTGCCTGGGCCGCCAACATGCGCCAACGATTCGAGGACTGGGCGCTAGCGGCGGAAGCGACGATTCGCTACGCCCGCCAAGCCGGTACTCCCCACCCAGGCCCGTTCTCGCAAATGCTGGCGGTGCCGCTCGCCGTCGGACCGCGGCCGGCGCGCGAGGCGTTGGCGACGCTCGACGACTTGCTCGCCGATCACCCGGAACCCGGGACTTTGCTGGTGCGAGCGCTGCTGCTCGCGATGCTCGACCGGCTGGACGAGGCCTGGGCGGTCGCCCTTCCGGCGGAGGAACGATTTCGCGAGTTTGGCATCTCGACCGGCGGCGAATGGCTTGCCGAGATCGCCCTGATCGCCGGCGACTACGAAGCAGCAGCCGCCTACCTCCTCAACGCCTGCGACGCGCTCGAGGCGAGCGGCAACCGAGGTGAGCTGTCGACCTACGCGGCACTGCTCGGCTGGGTCCTGTGCAAACTCGGCTGCAACGACGAGGCCGAGATCCGCGCCCGGCAAGGGCGCGAGCTCGGCGATTCCGAGGACGTCATGACGCAACACGTGTGGCGTCAGGCCCAAGCGCTCGTCCACTCGGCACGTGGAGTGCATGAAGAGGCGGAACGTCTGGCCCGCGAAGCGGTCGACTGGTCGCGGCGGTCCGACTCACCGTTAAGCCACGGCAACGCGCTCGTCGACCTGGCCGAGGTGCTCGACGCAGCCGGTCGCCGTGAGGAAGCCGCCAACGCGCTACGCGAAGCGGTCCACCGCTACGAACGCAAGCCGATCATCCCGCTCGCCCGCCGCACCCGTGAACGGCTCGCAGCGCTTCAAGCTCCGATAGCCTGATAAACGACTTGCCGAGACGACGGGCTCACCTGGCGGTTCGGGGTCCCGCGGCAGTCGTGCCGCTCGAGGGGGAGGCCCTCAGTGATCGCTCTGACGCTGTGTCGCCCGGAGGAGAATCTGTCGGACGGTGGCCGCGTACCACTCCAAGCCACCTTGCGCGGTCGGCACGCCGGACGCATTCAGGCTCTCGGCGATCTTGCGCAGTGAGTCGCCGCGTGCGCGCTGGCGCTGGATCCGCCGAACGACGGGCTGCGGCAATGTCGGTGGACGGCCGAGCCTGATTCCATTCGCGCGCTTGACGGCGAGCGCTTCCTTGGTGCGCTGCGAGATCAGCCGCCGCTCGAATTGAGCGAAGGTTGCGAGCATGTTGGCCATCGCCTCGCCCGTTGGCGTCGAGGTGTCGACGGCGCAGTCGAGCGCGACCAGCGCCCAGCTCTGCTTCTGTGCCTTCGCCATCAGGGCGGTGAAGTCGAGCATCGAACGCGAAAGCCGGTCGAGCTTGGCCACCACAAGTGCAGACGCCTCTCGAGCTTCGAGCATGCGCAGGGCCTCTTGGACGCCGGGGCGCTTCATGTCCTTCGCCGAGTAGCCGGCGTCCTCGATCACCTCGACCAGCTGCCAGCCGCGGCGCCGGCACTCCGCGACGATCGCGGCGCGTTGAGCCTGGAGCCCGGCGCCACTGTTGCTCTGTTCGTCAGTTGATACGCGCACGTAACCTAGAACACGCATGGGAGCTAGCCCTCCTTTGCCACGACCCCGGCGGTGACAGCCGCGCGGGGTCATATTTTTGCGATGACGTCGCCGCTATGTATAGCAAATGTCCGTATGCAATACAGAAGGGCTCTAGTGAAGCAAAGCTCAGACGAGCTCTGGCTCGCTGAGCGCCCTGCGCAACAGCTGGCGCTCATCTGAACTCAGCGCGGCGAGCCGCTCGGGCAATCGGCGAGGTTGACTACTCCAAGGATGTAACCGCGAAGGAGTGGCTCCTCGGGCAACCAGATGCCGCGCCGACGCGCCCAAGTGTCGGCTTCCCTCCGATCCTTTCGCAGACCCGCGTGAATCCACAGACGCCCCCGATAGGGCTGACCTTTGCGTAGTGGAGCCCACACTCTGTTCTCTACGTTCTTCCCGGCCTGAAAGATCGCTGATGCCCATGGCTGTCGCACCGTGAGGATCGGCTCCATACGCGGACGCTACTACCCTCGGCGCGAACTGCGGCGGCTGGCGCGGTGCCTGCTGGTTCGTGTTAGTCACTTTGGACCGGCCTCGCCTCATATGGGCCTCAGACGCACTCCCGAGTCGAGGCAAGTAACGTGCGACGTCCGGAGCGAGAGGGCATAGGCTGCTTCTGTCCATACCTCGGAGTCGGGGCCGCCAAGAACGATGATCAACGCAGGAGTCGTCCTTCGAAGCCTCGTCGGGGAGCAACTAGCGACCGCGGCGCACAAGAGAGGCCCGCGAGCAGGCCTCTCTTCACTTGCGGTGCTAATTGGGTTCTAGCTCGTTGAAGTTGCGGCGACCTGCTGCGAACCGCTCATGTGACAGGTAGTCCCGTCTGCACTCATGAAGAGGTCCCACTGGCCCGAGTTGATTGATCAGCGCGTTTCCTCTGAAGACAACAGAAGACCACAGACGAACACATCCAAGCGGCACGCCCGCAACCGGATCATTACGCCGGTACCACCGGGCCTTCCGATGCGATGCTTCAGCTCAGCGGGAACGGTGCAGCCGGAGCGGCGCTCCGGCTGCGCGCGTGTGCCAACTACGGGCGGGCGAGGTCGACTCCGTGCGGCCGACCTGGGTAGTCGAGTGTCTGGACGATCGCGTTGTTCTGTTTGTGGTCGATGACCGCGACACCGGCGCCCGGCCCTTCGAAGGCTGCGAAGGTGAAGCGGCCGTTCGGTGAGGTCCATTGGTGGCCCGCGATCGTTCCTGGGCCGCCGATGGTGACGATGTCGTAGTTCAGTGTCGCCGTGTCGATGATCGCGACCTGTGCCGGTGTGCCGCGCAGCCCGACGGTCAGGAGCTTTTCGTTCGCAGATAGCTGGAGCGTGTCGGGGAGTGTGTTGGCGCCTAGGGCCAGGTTGCCGGTGACGACGTGTTGCACGAGGTCGACGATCCGGAGCGTGCTGGCGACCCTTCCCGTGACATACGCGGTCTTGCCGTCGTGGGTGACTGCGAGTTCGTGTGCGTTGGGGACGTCGGCACTCCAGAGCAGCTCACCGGTGCGCGGATCGAGGGCGATCAGCTTGCCGGTGGCGTCGCTGGCGACGTAGAGGGTCTGCCCGTCCTGGGAGAAGACTCCTGCGTGAGCTCGTCCGTTCGTCGTTGTGGGATCGGTATCCCACGGCCCGAGGAGCGAGTCCGTCTTGGTGTCGACGACAGCCACCATGTCGGTCCCGTAGAGGCCGACCGAGATGAGGTTGCCGCCGCTGCTCGCGTGTACGTGGTGCGGTCGCGACCCGACCGGCATGAAGATCCGCTTCAGCACCTCGCCCGTCCCGGCGTCGACGATCGCGATCGCCGGCGGCGAGCCGAACTCCTCCGAGACGTACAGCTTGCCCTTCGCGTAAGCGAGGTCGCCCGGTTGCGAGTTCGCGGCCATCGCGACCGTTTGCATGACGCTGCCGGTTGCCGCGTCGAAGGAGCGGATCGTGTTCGCGCCGCGGTTCGCGACCCAGATCGTCCCGTTCACGTCTCGGTTGTCCGGCCGTCCGGCGAACGCAACCGAAACGATCGCGGTGACGGCAACAATGCCGGCGAGCAGCGCGACGAAGATACGAGCCTGCCTGTTCATTTCTCGTCCTCCTTGGAAGCGAAGCCGTGTCCCGAGCGGAACTCCCTGAATGTGGCCGCCGAACTTGGCCCGACGCTACGACCGCTCGTTTCAAAACACAAATACATATTCAGACCGGGCGATATAACTACGAGTTATGGATGTGGAGCCGCGGCTACGCGCCTTTGCCGCCCTGGCGCGCGAGCGATCGTTCTCGCGCGCGGCCGAGGCTCTGTATGTCAGCCAGCCCGCGATCTCCAAGCATGTCGCGTCGCTGGAGGCTGAGCTCGGGGTCCAACTCGTAGTGCGTGGGCGTCCCGAAGCCACGCTGACACTCGCCGGACAAACGCTCGCGGACTACGTACTCCGCGCCGAGGCGCTACTCGCAAACGGGCGCCGCGCCTTCGCAGCAGGCCTGAACGACGAGGCCGGGACGCTGTCGATTGCGGCATCCGGTATCCCCGGCACCTACCTCCTCCCCATCGCACTGGCGCACTTCCACGAGCACCACCCGAGGATCGAGATCGAGTTCCAACTCGCCACATCCAGCGGCGCGCTCGACATCGTGCGCGCGCACCAGGTCGAGGTCGCGGTCGTCGGCGGCATGACGGTGCCTCCAGAGCTCGAGGCCGAGGCGCTCGCCGAAGACGAGGTCGTCCTCGTCGGCCCGCCGACACTCGGCACGGATCGCATCCGTCCAAAGGACCTCGAGGGACTGACCTGGATCACACGCGAGGAGGGCTCGGCGACTCGGGCGGCGGTGGAAACCGCGCGCTGGCAGATCGGACTTCGCCCAGTGCGCACACTCGAGCTCCCATCCTGGGAGGCGGTGAAGCTGACAGTCGCGAGCGGAGCGGGAATCGCGGCGATCAGCCGGTTCGCTCTCGAGCTCGAACTCGAGGCACGGACGCTCGTCGTGTTGGATGTTCCGCGCTGGCGGGTGGCTCGGACGATCGCGGCGATCACTGCCCGACACATCCCACTGACGCCGCCGGCGGAGCAATTCCTCGCGCTGCTCCGCGAAACGTTGGCGTCCGCGTGAGACGCCGCCTTAGCCGTCACCACCCCGTTTGCCTGACGTGCGAACGGCAAGGACCGGATCATGAGCTGGTGAGTCCCTTCGTCGCGCGCGGGATGAGCGTGTGCGGAGATCACTCGCTCTCCCCCGCAACCGATCCCACACCTCAATCGCGCTCGTCAGGGACGGTCTGACGTAAGGACGCAAGCGCAAGCGAGGATCTTCGCGTTGTTGCGCACCGCCCCTCGGATGGTTGCTAGAAGACTGGTGGTGAGCAGTCGCGCGGAGCGTGACAATCTGGTGGTTCGGCCGTTTGAAAGCCGTGATGAGGAGGCGGTTCTGGCTCTTTGGGAGTCGGCTGGGTTGACGCGTCCGTGGAACGACCCGCGCAAAGACATCGCGCGCAAGCTAAAAGTGCAGCGCGAGTGGTTTCTTGTTGCCGTCCACGGCGGTGAGGTGGTGGGGTCGGCAATGGCGGGGTATGACGGCCATCGTGGCTGGGTGAACTACGTCGCTGTCTTGCCGAGCATGCGGCTTGGAGGGGTTGGGCGGGCGCTGATGGCTGCGGTCGAGGTGCAGTTGCGTGATGCGGGCTGCCCGAAGATCAATCTTCAGGTGCGCGCGACAAATGAGGAGGCGATCGGCTTCTATCGAGCCCTTGGCTACTCCTTTGACGATGTCGTCAGCTTGGGTCGACGCCTCGAACACGATTAGCCGCAAGCATCCGCGCCAGGCCGAGCTGAAGGGCCTCCCACGGCACCCACCAGCTCTACTCGCTTGCCCTCACTCGAATCAACGCCCGCGCGCCTCACGCCTTCACACTCTCAGGCGTCACTGCGAAGCACTCGCCCAGGCGAGCGGTACGACGGCGAACTCGTAGTCGAGAGCCGGCCCAATCGCGCTGAGTAGGGTGGAACCTATGGACAGAACGAGGTGGACAGGGCCGGCGGCGATCCGAACGCCTACGGGGGTACGTTCGTCGCCTGCTTGCGCTGTGCGTCCGTGAGCATCACGCCCGTGAGGTTGGCGCCCTCGAGGTTCGCGCCGGTCAGGTTCGCCCCGCCGAGCCGCGCGTCCGTGAGGTCGGCGTCCCCGAGGTAGGCGTCCCGGAGGATGGCGTCCCGAAGGATGGCGTCCCGAAGGTTGGCATTCGTGAGGTCGGTGCCCTCGAGGTCTACACCCTCGAG
Organism: uncultured Thermoleophilia bacterium; assembly: GCA_963842335.1. GTDB lineage: Bacteria > Actinomycetota > Thermoleophilia > Gaiellales > Gaiellaceae > PALSA-600. The sequence continues at coordinate 297,139 of CAWJGF010000010.1, forward strand.
GTAGGCGTCCGTGAGGTTTGCCCCAGTGAGGTTGGCGCCATTCAGGTTGACCCGGCGGCTCTCGGTGTCGAGGAGCCGGGCCTCGGTCAAGAAAAGTACCGCCTCGCCTTTTCGCTCTCCGTTCAAGCGGCGAAGCGCGGCGAGGGTGACGGTGCGCGCGACGGCCCTGACCGCATCGCCCTCCTTGGAGGTCAGTAGTTTCTTATCCAGCATCAGGCCGCTCATCTGGATGAAATACGCCTGGAGCGTCGCGTCTTGCCGCGCTTTTTCGGCGGCGACTCGATCCGCTGCGATGCGCCGATCCTCCCGATTGTTGTCGCTCCTCGTCTGCGAGTAGCTCCATACAAACGTGACCCCGATCAGGATCGCGGGCACGATCAGCAACTGCAGCCAGTCCCAGAGGGTCTTGGCGGGCTGCACCTCTTCGTCGGGCGCCTTCTTCCAGCGCCGTTCTCCTATGCCGAGCCACTCGCTCCAGCGCATGAGCGTGATACTCGCTCATCCCCCACCGTACGGCCACCCCCGCGCCCCGGCTCTTCACGCCAAGTAGTGTGGATTCGTTAGGCCAGAACTCGGTAGCCGGGCCACCCTCATACCGCTCCGCCGCGAATAGACCTAATCGTGTTTAGCTGGCCCTCGCCGAAGCCAACCAGCTCGAACTGAGCAACCACCCCCAACCGGCGAATGCGCAGGGCGCCACCATCATCGAACTTCGTCCAGGCGCTTGAGCATCTCCGAGCAGCTCTGAGCGCCCATCGCTGGCCGGATATGCGGTGGAAGACGGCGAACTCGAACCGCTGCGCAGCGACCCCCGCTTCTCAGCGATAGTGGCGGTGCCCTGACGACGGAATACATTCCTGAACGGTGAAACAGACCGGCGGCAGAGTGTCTTTACGAACACTCGCCCACGGCAGCGCCCTGTCGCCGGTCGTTCACCGGTGAGTAGATTCTGGAGGGTGAGCGGCTTCGATGTTCCGGCCGAGTCGTACGACGCCTTCATGGGGCGCTACTCGCGGTACCTGTCGGCGCAGCTCGTCGACCTGGCGGGCGTCGAGGCGGGGCAGCGCGTCGTGGACGTCGGCTCCGGGCCTGGGGCGCTCACGGTCGAGCTTGCGCGGCGCGTCGGGGCCGAGGCGGTGACGGCGGTCGACCCGTCTGACGACTTCGTCCTCGCAGTGCGCAGCCGCGTCCCGGGCGCGATGGTCGTGCGCGCCTCGGCTGAGAATCTGCCGCTGCCGGACGGAGCGTTCGATGCTGCGCTCGCCCAGCTCGTCGTCCACTTCATGGCCGACCCGGTTGCTGGGCTGCGGGAGATGGCGCGCGTCACGCGCCTGGGCGGCGCGGTCGCAGCCTGCGTCTGGGACCACTCTGCCGGCGGTTCGGGACCGCTGAGCGTGTACTACGAGGCGCTCCACGAGCTCGATCCCTCTCGACCGAACGAGTCGGAGCGGCCGGGAACGCGGCCCGGGCACCTGGCCGAGCTCTTCGCCGCGGCGGGCTTCGGCGAGTCGGAAGAGGCGACGCTGATGGTGCGTGTGGAGCACGAGACTTTCGAGGATTGGTGGGCGCCCTACGAACTTGGCGTCGGGACGACGGCCGGCGTGTTCGCCGAGCTCGGCTCCGAGCGCGTGGCGCAACTCCGCGAGCTGTGCCGCGAGGCGCTGCCGCCCCCGCCGTTCACGATCAACGCCCGCGCCTGGGCCGTTTGCGCCCGCGCCTAGCCGCGTCTGTCCCCGCGGGTACCGGATCGGGGCCCGCGGCAGTCGTGCCGCTCGAGGGGGAGGGCTCCCGCAGTCCGCGTCGTTCGCAGCGCGGGACGTAGTGAAGGTCTGCACGCCGCTTGACCAGGGGCAACGGCTCGGTCGGCGCGACACTTCCCGGAGTGAGAAACACGCCGCACCTCTGCGCCGAGCCTTACTGCCCGAACATCGTCGACGGACCCGGCCGCTGTGCCGAGCATCGACGCGGCAGGTCGGGCTCAGGCGCGGCCGGCTACGGCGGCCGCTGGCGCCGCGATCCACACGAGCTCGTCGGCGTCGTAGCTATGCCGCGCACGACCGTCATCGCGCCGATCTTGCCGCCCGGCTCGACTGGTCGTTGTTCAGCGGCGAGCGCGGCTCCTGCCAGCACTCCGCGACTACCAGGCCGCAGACGATGGTCGAACGCATCGTGACCTCCCTCGTCCAGGAAGCAGGGTTCGATTATCCGTCAGCGGAATCCGGGGGTCAACCGCGCTGGGCCCGCCGACGGAGTGGCGACTCTGCTCGATCAGAACGTAGGCGGAGGCGCTGAGAGTGCGTTGTCATCCCGTCAGCGGGCGGTCCTCTCCTCGTGGAACGTCCCCCAACGAGCGCGGGCAGGATAGGTCTAAGGCGACTCCTTACACGGCGTAACTATCCTGAGGTAGCATCCGGCGCGTGTCGAGGCTCATCGTCCTGTTGGGGATCATCTCCGTGGGGCTGGTTGCCTCTTCTACGGCGATTGGCCGCCCCATCACGACGACGCCTGGTGTCGTCTATGTGCTGAAGGTCCCGGTCGACGATAAGGGGATTCACATCCCGATTGACAGCTTCACGAAGAACGGGGTTACGCGGTACCCGCGTGGAGGACTGATCCGCTACGAGTTCACCAACGTAGGCTCGAAGCCGTACGCCGTCTTCGTCTGGGGCGCGGACACGACCGTGATGAAGCCGCACGGCGGCAAGGCCACGCTGTTTCTCAACTGGAGCTACCGAGGCACATTCCACTACTACCGCGAGTATCACGGCCACGCGATCCAACCAATCGGAACGATCATCATCTTCTAAGTGCGGGGTCCACGAGTCGCTCGGAGGTCTCGTACCCGCTCGCAGGAACCGAACTCCTGTACCCGGCTGCCTAATTATCCCGTTCTCGACCCGAAGACACGTGTGAATCACGCACCGACCGCAAGGGCCATATGTTGCAGCCGTCGGCGACGAGTGCTCCGCCAAGGCGCAATCGCAGGAGCGATTGCGGCGTCGGTTGCTGCCGCAACGCTGTCAACCGCGTACGCTCTGGCGCCCGGCCCTTGGAGACTGATGTCGTACGGTGCGAAGAGCGGCCTCGCGCCGAAGCTGTTCGTTCAAGGCCGCTGGACATATGTCGATGAGTACGGCCCATCTTCCGGGGTCGTTGAGCGCTATCCAATCCCCAAGCGGCTCGCGTTTGTCGTCGACGAGACGCCACGCCAACGCGTTCACATCGACTGGTCGACGTTGTGTTATGCGAACGGAGAGCGGCGCGTGCCGCTGCCCTCGGGATCACGTACCGGCATCGGCCAGGTCACCATCTACCCGTCCCTCTATGCGCAGCGCGTCGAGTGCGACCCGCACGTCGTGGCGAAGATGTTCCGCCGCGGAACGCTGAGCATCAGCATCTACGCCTACTAAGCCTGCACCGCCGTTCAGGAATCCCATCTCGGAGCCGCTCGGGACGGCGCCGGCGGATGAACGAGCTCGGCGCAGAACGCGAGCCGTGTTCCCCGATGCGCACACACCGCACGTCCGACGCGACGACTACGTCGCGCTCGTCGAGTCCTCCATTTACGGCCCCGACCGCGTTCGATCGTGAACGGGCATTCCGTCCCGTTGTGCGCAAAATCAGGCGCCCGAGGCCGGCCGCGCTAACGGCCGAGCGCCGGACTCGAACGACGACCCGTTAAGGAGGTCGCGATCGTGCCCTGGACCGTAACCCCGACCGAACGACGCTGCTGATGGCGAGGCATCCATCACCGTGAAGTTGGAGCAAGCGGTCGCATGCCGTCTGGATGGACAACAGGCAAAGTTGACAGCCGCCCGGGGATCGGCAGAGACTCGCCATACGGCTTTCGTCTGGCGGGAGGGGCGGTCGTTGTTAGCCGTTTGTGAGCGACCGCGACCAGGCTCGAGTCTGCAGACAAGTCCACGGCAGACATCGATTAGGAGGAGTTCGGATGAGACGATTCTCAGCCGTCATCCCTTCGTCCCGGCGCTGGAAGCTGGCGCTCTTGCTGGGCGCGTTCGTCGGTGCGCTTGCGGCAACCGGCTTCGGGGCCTACGCGGCGGCGAGCGGCGGCAACACGATCAACGCCTGCGCCATGAAGACAACGGGGGGGCTTCGCGTCAGCAGCAACGGCCAGTGCCTCCCCAGCGAGAACGCGCTCCAATGGAACCAGACCGGCCCGCCCGGCCCGCCGGGGCCTCCCGGAAACACCGACAGCACCGTCCGCCACATCAGCAACTTCATGTTCGACGGCAAGACCGCGACCACCCCGATCCTCTCCGCGAGAGGTGAGATCGGGAAGCTCGCAGTGTCCTGCGATCATGACGCGAACGGCGGTAACGGCGCGATCACGTTCACCCAGAGCAGCGACCCGTCGTTCCAAAACCGGGTCATCTTCTACTCCCCGGAGGTCACGAGTTCCCCGACGCTGGTGAACGCGAACCCTGAGGTCACGTTCCCCTGGGCTGACACGTCCGGAGACAACGTCATCTTCGAGCTGATCATCGAGGCCGAGCCGGGAACCGATCCGAACCTGCGTCCGACGCTGACCGACATCCACGGCTTCGTCCAGCACTTCGCACAATTCGGAGGCTGCAGCTTCTACGTGCACGTGAACACCTCCGAGATCAACTCCGGGGAGACCTTCACTCCCTGACAGCACGAGACTCCAGCGCCCGTCGCGACGTTCGCGGCTGGGAACCGGGGCCACCGGCAAAGTGGAATTGAGGGAGGGGTGGGCGGCGGTGCTTCGGGACCGAACAGCGGCTGCGCACAACCCATCGGGAGCACCATCGAACATCGATCGCCATATCCATTCTCTGCAAGGAGTCTACGAGCGAACGCTGCAATCTTGATCGCCGCCGAGGCCCTCGTCTGCCGCCGCTACCGGCCGTGCGACCGACGATCGTAGACTTCGTCGGAAGGCAATGGCAGTCAGCTTCCGGCATTTGGTCGGCAGGGAGGACGAGCTTGCGGCTCTCGTCGATCTCCTCGACGCGCCTGCTGACGGGCTGGCAGCCGCAGTCGTGGTCGGCGACGCCGGGATCGGCAAGACGACGCTGTGGCTGGCCGCAATCGAGCGGGCGGAAGCGACGACCTCACTGGTGCTCTCGTCCAGGCCCTCGGAGGCCGAGGCTCACTTCTCGTTCGTCGGCATGGCCGATCTCATCGGGGGTGTCGTCGACGGGGTCCTGCCTGACCTTCCTCGCCCCCAGCGGCGGGCGCTCGAATCCGCGCTCGCCCTCTCGGAGTCCGACGGTGCTCCGGCGGATGAGCGCATCGTTGCGTTCGCGTTTCTCAACGCCTTGCGCAGCCTGGCTGCGACGCTGGCAGCCACACAGCGGCTCGTGCTCGCGATCGACGACGTCCAATGGCTCGACGAGCCGTCTGCGGCGATGCTGCGGTTCGCGCTGCCTCGCCTCGAGGCGGAGTCGATCGTGGTCGTCCTTACCGCCCGCGGTGCGGCGCCGGCGTGGCTCCAGAAGGCTCTGCCGGCCGGGCGATTCCGAATCATCGAGCTTGCGCCTCTCAGCGTTGGCGCGCTCCACGAGTTGCTGCGCACGCGGGTCGATACAGCTCTGCCGCGACCGGCGCTGCTGCGCATCTGGGAGGCGTCGGGTGGCAACCCGTTTTTCGCGCTCGAGCTCGCAGGTGCACTCGAGCGGCGTGGGGGGAGGATCGACCCGGGCGCCGAGCTGCCAATCCCGGCAAATCTCGAGGACCTCGTGGACGAGCGACTTGACCGGCTCGGGCCGGCCGGGCTCGAAGTCGCGCGCGTCGTTGCTGCGCTCGCGAGCCCGACGATCGGCCTTGTCGAGTCGGCCGCGGGCCGTCGGTCCGAACCTGGACTGTCGCGCGCGCTCGAGGCGAGGATCCTCGAGGTCGACGGCGACCGTCTTCGCTTCACGCACCCGTTGCTGCGGTCCGGCGTGTCCTCGCGCGCCACACCGGCGGCGCGGCGTTCGCTGCACGCCCGCCTCGCCACGCTCGTGCCCGGAGAGGAAGAACGTGCGCGGCATCTGGCGCTCGCCACGGCCGGTCCGAGTCGGGATGTAGCGGCCGTTGTCGAGGAAGCGGCCGAGAGCGTGCACGCACGAGGAGCGGCGGCCGCGGCTGCCGAGCTCGCCGAGTTGGCCGTCCGGCTCACACCGGTCGAGGATGCTGCCGACCTCCGCCGACGCGTTCTCGACTGTGCCGATCGGCACCGCGAGGCCGGCGACGGCCGACGTGCGATCGTTCAGCTCGAGCAGGCGTGCAGCTCGGCGCCGGCGGGGCTGACCCGGGCCGCCGTTCTCGTCCGCCTTGCCCACACGGTGTCGCAGGTCGTCGGTCCTCAAGAGGCGATCCGGCTCTATCGGCAGGCGCTAGTCGAGGCAGAGGGAGACGACACGCTCGAGGCGGAGATCCACCTCAGCCTGGCCGAAGACGTGGCGGACGCCGAGGACGAGCATCGCGGTCTGATGCACGCCGAGTTGGCGGTCGAGGCTTCCGAACGCCTCGCTGATCCCGAGCTCCGGTGCAGGGCACTTGCCACCTATGGCTTCGTCCACTTCCGCGAAGGCCGCGGCGTTTCGGAGAAGCAGATGGAGGAGGCGCTTGCGCTTGAACGCTCACTGGCGCAATGGCCGCGGATCGCACCGGCGACCGAAGCGCTCGCGCTGCAACTCGTCTGGTCGGGTGAGGGCGAGCGCGGCCGGACCGTCATCGAGGAGTGGCGCGAAGCGTTGCACCTGCATGATGACCCACGGGAAGAAAAGGCGCTGTGGCTGCTCGGCATGCTCGAGTGGCGGTCGGGGAACTGGGAGCTCGGAGCCGCTCACGCAGCCTCCACACTCGCCCTGCGAGCGCAGTTCGGCCGCGAAGGGTCGCAACCAATCGCCGAGTTGCCGGCCGCGATGATCGCCGCGCACCAGGGGCGGATCGACGAGGCACGTGACCGGTCGGAGCACGCGCTCTCCCTTGCGAAGACCGACGGCGTTCGCATCGCGCAGTCGGGCCATCGCTGCGTACTCGGGTTCATCGAGCTCTCGCAAGGCGATCCGGAGTCGGCGCTCGGGTACCTAGAGCGCGCCTGGGAGATCCGCGATCGCGTCCGTCTGCTCGAGCCCGCCTGGCGGCTGGAACTGGCGGACACGCTGGAGGCACTGGTCGAGGTGGGCCGCCTCGACGACGCGGAGCGGAAGCTGATTCCGTGGGAGGAGCGCTCCCTGGCGCTCGACCGCCCATGGGCGCTCGCCGTCACCGCTCGTTGCCGGGGGCTGGTGCTCGCGGGGCGAGGTGATTCGGCCGGCGCAATGGTGTCGTACGAGCGCGCCCTGCATGAGCACGTGCGGACGCCGGATCCGTTCCAGCACGCGCGCACTCTGCTCGCGCTCGGTGTTACTCAGCGGCGGGCGAAGCAGCGCGGCGCCGCGCGTGTGACGCTCGAGCACGCGCTCGCCGTCTTCGAACGCCTCGGGGCTCCGCTCTGGGCCGAGAAGGCTCGTGCCGAAGCCGCGCGGATCGGGGGTCGTGCGCCCTCGCGCGGCGACCTCACGGAGGCCGAGCGCCGAATCACGGCGCTCGTCGCCGAGGGCCGCACCAACCGGGATGTCGCAGCCACTCTCTTCATCACCGAGCACACGGTCGAAGCGGCCCTGACGCGGGCCTATCGGAAGCTGGGCGTGCATTCACGCGCCGAGCTCACGCGCCGGCTCAACCGCAAACTGTAGGGATTTCCAGCTTTCGCGTCGCGCCGCCGGCGGCCAGTCTCTCTGGTGAAAAACGACCAAGGGGGACTGCAATGAAACGGCTCATGATGCTCGCGGTGCTGCTGATCGCAGTGGGTGCTGTCTATGTCTCGGCGACCGCTCTGGCAACGCCCGCGAGCCCGAACCTGACGACCACGATTCTCGCGAAATCGACCTTTGACAAGCTCAATCTCAAGGCCCAGGCGTTTTCGCCCAGCTTTTGGAAGGCTCACCTGAAGACGAAGGGCCTCTCCGATTTCTACGTGGTCGACAACAAGTTCCCGCCGGGGGCGACGACGGGCTGGCACTCGCATCCCGGCCCGAGCTTGATCTTCGTCGTTGCCGGAACGGTGACGAACTACATGGGTGACGATCGGCATTGCACGCCGCATGCCTACTCGGCGGGGAGTGGGTTCGTCGACGAGGGCGGCACCGACGTGCACATCCTGCGGAATGAAGGCAGCGTCGACGCAGAGACGATCGCAGTGCAGTTCCTACCGACAGGCGCGACGCGCAAGATCGACGAGCCCGATCCGGGTAACTGCCACTTCTGACAGTCGGGGGGCGCGTGCGGGGGCCTGCTGCGCAGGCCCCCTTTCGCGACCTCGCGCCTGGAGGCGTCCAACTGTGCCGCGCTATCTCGTCGAGGCATACGTCCCGCACTCGCGGGCGCAGGACGCACTCGCCGCGGGGCGACGCGCCCGCGCACTCGCGAGGGAGCTCTCACTCGAGGGACTGCACGTGCGCCACGTGCGCACGACCTTCCTTCCTGACGACGAGACATGCTTCCACTTCTTCGAGGCGGCGTCGGCGCAGGCAGTCGACGAGCTCTGCCGGCGCGCCGGAATCGATTCGCCGCGAATTGTCCCGACAGTGGAGTAGCCGGAGGGAGACGCCGATTAGACCGAGCACCGTGCGCCGTGCCACTTCCGCCTGGACGAGCGGCGCGACCTCGGTGCCGAAGAGCTCGATCGAGCGCATGATCTTCTCGTGCGGCATCGAGCCGACCGTGAACTGGATCATGAAGCGGTCGTGCCGGAAGATCTCGTGCTGGAAGAGGATCTTCTCGGCCACTTGCTCCGGGTTTCCCACGACGAGTGCACCGCGAACGTCGAGCATCGCGTCGTAGTCGGCTCGTGCGAGGGGCGACCAGCCGCGTTCGCGGCCGATCTTGTCCATCATCGATTTCAGGGGTGGGAAGAAGTCGTCGGCCGCCTGTCGCGCGTCCTCCGCGATGAAGCCGTGGGAGTTGATGCTCAGCGGCAGGCGTCCGTGCCCGGCTTCGGCCGCCGCGCGGCGGTGCAGCTCTGCGAATGGGGAAAACCGCTCGGGCAGGCCGCCGATGATCGCGAGCGCCATCGGCAGCCCGAGCATTCCGGCGCGCACCGCCGACTCCGGCGTGCCGCCGACCGCGACCCAGATCGGGAGCGGCTCCTGGAGCGGCCGCGGATAGACACCCTGACCGGTGAGGGGCGCACGATGGCGTCCCGACCAGGTGATGTGCTCACTCTCGCGCAACGCGAGCAGGAGCTCGAGGTTCTCGGCGAAGAGGTCGTTGTAGTCGTCGAGCGCGTAGCCGAAGAGCGGGAACGATTCGATGAAGGAGCCGCGGCCGGCCATGATCTCGGCGCGCCCCTCGGACAGCAAGTCGAGTGTCGCGAAATCCTGGAACACGCGAACGGGATCGTCGGAGCTGAGCACCGTGACCGCGCTCGTCAGGCGGATCTTCGAGGTGCGTTCGGCCGCCGCAGCGAGCACGACCGCGGGCGCCGAGACGGCGAACTCGGGGCGGTGATGTTCGCCGACCCCGTAGACAGCGAGGCCGACCTGGTCGGCGAGTGCGACTTCCTCGAGCAGGTCGCGCAGCCGCTGCGCAGGTGAAACCGCCCGACCCGTACGGGGGTCGGGGGTGACTTCGGCGAAGGTGTAGATCCCGAGTTCCATGATACTTGCGAACGCAAGTATACCAGCACGGTTACGGTTAGGTGCGAATCCGGTAGATCAAGGGGCGGTTAGCTCAGCTGGGAGAGCATCTGCCTTACACGCAGAGGGTCGCAGGTTCGAGCCCTGCACCGCCCATTAGGCACTCCCGCTCAACCATCGCGATTGGCGTGGTTGAGCGGATCGGTGTGTGCGGTTCGAGTCGCGGGGTGACCTCATGCCGGACCGGTGCCGGACCCTGCGTGACGGACGAAAGGGAATCGAGGTTCGATCCGGGTGCGCCCATCGAGGGCAACTCGGTGCGGCCTTCCGCGTCGGTTCGCGCGTGTTCTCAAGCACCGACATCGCTAGACGATCCCGTGAAGCGTCGGGATCGCACCTGCGGGCGGGCCGTCAGCCGTGTCGGCCGACGCGAACGGAGGGAAGGGCGCCGACCTCGTCCTTGGACAGGGCGAGGTTCACCGCGTCGCTCCCGATCATGGTGACGGCCCCGATCGGGAAGGTGACCTCGTTTCGCCCCCACAGGTGGCCGCGCTCGAGGACGACGTGCGTAATGTGCTTCTCCGCGTCGACCACGAAGCCGTCCACCTCGCCCAGGGCATAGCCGTCTGCGGAGACGACGGCGCTGCCCCGCCGAATCTCTACCTCGCCCTTGGGCACACGGTGGTAGTACATGGTCAGGTGGGCGTCGCGCCCGACCGGATCCGGGACAACGTCGAGACCGGCGTAGTAGGGCATAGCAAGGACGGCCTCGACGCCGACGTCCCAGTCAGGGTCATCGGCGCGGCTTTCTCCGAGCCGGAGGTAGGCAGCTTGGCGCACGAACTCGAACGCTTGCGCCTCGTCTAGGGTGCACTCAAGCTCGATTTCGCGCTGCTCGTCTCTGGCCTTCGCCAGCAGGATGGGCACTAGCCGTCCCCCTCCCTCGCCCTGCTCCGGTTGGATCACGAGATGCGTCACACGCTTTTCGAGCGGGTCGAGGACGATGTCTGCCAGCTCGCCGTACACACCGTCGGTGCACCGAACGCGATTACCGATCTCGAGGCGCATGTCCGTATCGTCTCCTCCCGGACTGGTCGAAGCGGAGTCTACGGGCAGGCGTCGAAGCGCATCGTCCCAGGCCGGCGACCGCGAAACGGCACGGACGACAGCCGAGCAGGACTTCTCGCCGCTAGACCCGGATGATGATCGAGATTCCTGTCGCTCTCGAGCTGTCGAACCCCTCCCCTGACCTGAAGCTTCGCGATCTTCGTACCGAGGTCGCCTCCGAACGGGACAAGTCGGCTCCAGAAGGTCATGCAAACAGACGCGCGAGCGCATCCACGACCAAGGCAACGCCGATCCCCAGCGGAAGCCAGACGCGCAACGTCGCCGCGTGCCTTGTCAGCCAAGATTGGCCGCGTTCGAGGATGACGGCGGCGCGCTCGCCGGCAACGACCACGATGCCGACGGGGACCCACACGAGGGCCGTTGCGATCACGATGTAGGTCACGATCAGCGTGACATCGGCAGCGCCTCCGATACCGGCTTCGCTGATCGACGCCATGGCGAGGAACGTGAACACGAGCCGCTTCGGTCCTCCAAGACCGAGTAGTCCGGCCATCGAGAACGCTGCCGCCGGACGGACGGAGTCGAGACCCGCGAGAATCGCGCTCGCACGGCTGCTTCCCTGGGTCTCCGCTCGCGAGGAAGGATGCAGCGCTCGGAGGCCGATGATCAGCAGCGCCAGGCCGAGGAGAAGCGTCAGCACCGCTTCGATCGTTCCGTGCGCGTCGACCCGTTCGACCACGGCGTGGCCGATCAACAGGCCGAGACCGCACGCGATGCACGTACCGAGAAGAAGTCCACTCAGGAACGCGATGCCATTCCCGCGCGGGCGCTCGCTCCGGAGGACAACGAATGTCGCCGTCAGAACGATCGGGCTGACCGCCGCGGCGACGGCATAAACAAGGACGTGCCCGCTTTGCTTCATCGCATCGAGTGTCGGTCAAGGGTCATTGCTCTCGACCCTGACGGTGACGAGCTAGCCACGCCGACATATCGCTAGTCCTGTAGAGGACGGCGCATGGGCGACGAGCTGAGGTTTCTCGGTGGGACCGTCACCTGTTCGAGCCCTTCCCGGAGTCTGCTACTGCGTAACACGCGCGCACTGTTCTTCGACGCGGGTGAGCGCGTCGTCGCTGGCGAAGTGCGCGCCGCGCAACGCGTTGCGCCGAGACTGCGGCTTCCCGTGGAAGGGCGTCGGGATCTAGGGAGCCCAGCGCCGGCGCCGACCGCGGTTCCTTGTGGCGAGTGATCTACACCGGCGCGCGCTCGTAGCTGACCCGACGGCGCAGGCTGCCCGCGTCGGCGGGGTCGAACCAGATCGAGATCAGCACCGCGCCACATACCCTCGGGGACTCCACCAACTCCGCGTACTCGAGTGCGGCGGCCCTGCCCCGGTCATCGATTGCCACGAGAGCGTCAGTGTTTGCAGCCCGTTCCGCCGTGGCGTGTGCCCTTTCCCAACAGCGAACCTCGGCGTGGAGCACCTCGCCGTCTTGGCGGCGGATTCCGTAGTCCACCGTCCAGCCGTCCTGTGACGGCGCCGTCAGGTCGTGTATCTCGACCAGTTCGGCCATGCCGCACCGTACCCAAATGCGACGAGCCGATCGCACTCCAAGGCGGCGCAGGTGAAAACGCGTTCGCGGCCGGACCGATGACGAGCGACGAAGATGCCAAGCGAGAGCGATTGAAAGTAACCAGTCCGCACTGGTCTCGACGCGGTACGCCTGTGTGCACGGGTAGGAAATGCGACCGGCGAGGTCGAACGCGGAGCCAATGGAAGACGAGACTCGTCTGGAGCGCTGGCTCGACCGCGCTCTTGCGCGCGCCACGACGCCTCGAGGTGGTGCCGCTGTCATCGCCGGGGTCACAACACTTGCAACGGTTGGCTTCGGCGTTCTCATGACCGCGGTCGACCATCGGAACTTCACCACGGTCGGTCAGGGGCTCTGGTGGTCCGTCCAGACGGTCACTACCGTCGGTTACGGCGACATTGTCCCGACCAACACCGCCGGGCGGCTCGTCGCCGCAGTCGTGATGCTCGTCGGCCTCGCCTTTCTGTCCGTGATCACCGCGGCGATCACAAGCTCGTTCGTGGCGCGCGCCACCGACGAGCGGACGAAACGCTCCGACGGGGCCGCCCCGGCGACCGAGCACAACCTCCGCGAGATCAACGAGCGGCTTGAACGTATTGAAGGCCTGCTACGAGGACGGTCATAGCAAACTGCTGCGAAGCCTACGTCCGACCCAGGGCCGCACGAGGTTGCTGTTCGATCGGCCTGACTCCTCTCAATTGGTGCTCGGTAACGATCTCAAAACGGCGGTGGGCGGATGAGTTGCCCGCGCACTCGCTAGCCCTTCACGGCGCCCGAGAGACCGCCGACGATACGGCGCTCGGCGAAGAGGAAGAACACGAGCGCTGGGATGATCGACAGCGTTGTGAATGCCAGGACGCCGGCGGTGTCCGTGCTGTGGTCGGTCGAGTAGTTCGCCACGCCGAGCGGCAGCGTCCAATGGTGCGGATCGGCGAGAACGAGTAGCGGCAGGATGAAGTTGTTCCAGCTCGTGATCACCGACAGGATCGTCACGGTGATCAGCGCCGGCCGGGTGAGCGACGCTGATGCCAAGCTAGGCCCGAGAATGCGCAAACCGCGGTGCTCCGGCTTGGCGAGCCGGGGGTCATGATCGTCGCGGTCATCGTGCCGGGTTACGCTGCCCGTAGGAGAGTCAAGGAGACCCATGACGGACTACATGGTCAAGCCGCTCAGCCCGGGCACCTGGGACGGGTTCGCCGGGCTCGCGCAACGGCACAACGGCGTGTTCGGAGGCTGCTGGTGCACCTACTTCCACACAATGCACTCTGAGAAGACGTTCGACGCCGACGACAACCGGAGTCTCAAGCGGCGCCTCGTCGAGGAGGGCCGGGCGCATGCCGCGCTCGTCTACAACGGGGACGAGGCGATCGCGTGGTGCGAGTACGGGAGCCCTGAGGAGCTGCCGAACATCTACCACCGCAAGCAGTACGAGGAGGAGCTCGATCTCGTCCCCGATTACCGGATCACCTGCATTTTCGTGGACCGGCGCTACCGGCGAAAGGGGCTGTCGGACGTCGCGCTGCGAGGTGCCCTCGACCTGATCTCGGAGGCGGGCGGTGGCGTCGTCGAGGGCTACCCGCACGACACGCAGGGCAAGAAGAAGTCCGTGCTCTACAACGGGACGCGCACTCTCTTCGAGCGGGCGGGCTTCACGTTCGTCCGCAGCAAGGGTACGGGGAACTTGAACTGCGTCATGCGCCGCATCGTGCCCTGACCCACCGTTAGTCATCGAGTGCGGTGTGTGACCTTCGGCGATCGCACTGTCGCTCGGAACCGTGATTAGGCGGCCTCCCCCTCGCTGGCCGCCTCGGGGGGTCTCGCCGAGCAGTCCGGATCGGGGTCCCGCGGGAGTCATGTCGGTCGAGGGGAGGCGCGCCCGCAGGTCGGCGTCCGAACGTCGCAGTGCGCAGCTAACTGTCGGCCGCGCGCTCGAGTAGCTCGCCCCAGAGTTCGACCACTTCGCTGATCGGAACGGCGAGGTTCGCGGCTGTCAGCGACAGCTCGCACCGCTGCGAGCCAGGATCGCCAGTCGCGCTGAACTCGCTCGAGAGCCAGATCTTCGATTCTCGCGTGACCTGGTAGACGGCGTCGTTCAGCGCCTCGAGCCGCCTTCGGACGATCACGTGCAACATCGCCGCTTGCGGCGGGTCCGGCACGACGGTCACGTCGTCGATTGCCGATAGGGCTTCGCCGACCAGGCGTGCCCGCTCGACCAGCTCTGGCATCCGCGGCAGGCGCTCGTCCAGACCGAGCTCAGCCGCGAGCAGGTACGGGTAGGCCCGGAAGAGCCGGCCGCCGTGGCGGATCTGCCAGACGCGAGCTTCCTGGATCAAGTCCTCCGGCCCCGCCAGCGCGCAGCCGGCCGGCGCACCAAGGTCCTTGTAGAACGAGACGTAGACCGTGTCGAACAGCGCACCGATCTCCGCCAACGACCGTCCGTAGAACGGCCCGCATTGCCAGAGCCGTGCCCCGTCAAGATGCAGCGCCGCGCCGCGGAGGCGAGCCGCCTCGCACGTCGCCACCAGGTCGTCCCACGGCGGCAGCTCCCCGCCGAGGTCGCGCTGCGGCAGCTCGAGCAACAGCGCCGCGATCGACTCGCGCAGCTCCTCGACGTCCTTCGTCTCGATCAGCCGCTCGCGCCCGCCGAGCAGGGCCGCCCGGAGCCCATGCAGCACACCGTACGCACCCTCCTCGTGCGCCTCCAAGTGGCACTGCGGATGAAACGCGACCACGCTGCGTCCCGTTCGGTCGGCGTGGATGCGCAGCGCGATCTGCTGCGCCATCGTGCCGCTCGGCATCCAGACCGCCGCCTCCTTGCCGAGCAACTCGGCCACGCGGCGCTCCAGCCGCTCGGCCAGCTCGCCGCCGCCGTAGCGGTCGACATCGAAACCATCGGGTGCGCGTGCGACCAGGGCCTGCAGCGCCGCCGCGGGATCGCGCTCAGCCGCCGCGTCCCCGAACGCATACCGTTCCGCCTCGAGCCACACCTCGCGCCACTCGCGATCGGTCGCCATCGAGAACGAGCATAGGCTGCGGCGACCGCCACGCACGCGCACACCCGGCTCGGGGTCCCGCGGCGGTCGTGTCGGTCGAGGGAAGGGTCCTCGGCCGCGTCCAGATCACGATGTAGGCGGGCACGTGACATGACGCAGGCGCTGTACGTCGCGATGCGGGAGGGGGTCATCTCGTGAAGGCCACCGCCGACGGACCGTTCCCGATGGTGACCCAACCCGCTGCGTGACGTTGGCTCGATGACGAAGCGGCGCGACGAACCTTGGCACAAGCCTCGTGGCTCGAGATGCTTCGCGAGACCTGCTGCGACCTATCGGTGGGGTTCTGAAGGCCCTTGCCGCCGATCGGCGCAAGGCGGATGCTTTCCGGCTCCTCGGCGACCAACGTCGACATCCCGCCTGCCCAGGCGGGTATCTCTGGGCTATGAGTCGCCCTTTCCCACAACTCTTCGCGAAACGCCTCACCTGCTTGCGTTTCGTCAGCGCCCGAACCAGCGAGCCCGGCGGACCGCGCCGAACTCCTCCTTTTCCGCGGCGTACTCGAGGGAGGGGTCGTAGCGCTCGGCCGTTGGCGCATCGCCGGCGAGGAAGCTGACCTCGACCTTGCTCACGAGCCCTGCGCCGAACTCGGCGTAGCAGACGCCCGAGGCCTCGTAGGGTGGAGGGGGCTCGGTGCCCGCAATCGTCGCGGCGATGTCGTCAGCGACCACGCGTGCGGCCGCCTCGGCGAAGATGCCGGCCTTGGGAACAGTCCGCGGACCGGTACAGACGTCGCCGAGCGCATAGACGCCGGGGAACGGTGTCCGGAGGTTGGACTGGTCGACTGGGATCCAATTGTTGATGACGAGACCGGTGTCTGCGAGGGCGGTGGGTGCCCGGTGGATCGGGATGCCGACGAACAGGTCGTAGGGCAGCGTCTCGCCGATCGCGAGCTGTGCCGTTCGGGCCGCTGGGTCGATGCCTGTGACGAGATGCTCCGGCAGTTCCTTGACATTGCAGGCGGCAAGCCTGTCGCGAAACATCTGCGAGACCTCACCAGTCACCGGGACCGGGCGTGTCATCGGAAACGTCGTCGTCATCTCCACGGAGTCCCGGATGCCCTGCAGCGTGAAGTGCTCGTGCAGCAGGAAGGAACCCTCGTACGGAGCGGGCGGGCACTTGAACGGCTGACCGAGAACCGAGACAAGCACCCTGCCGCCTTTGAAGTCCGCGAGTGCGTCGCGCAGCCGCTCGGCGCCGGCGAGCGAGTAATACTCGTGCCCGCCCTGTTGGAAACCCGGTGTGGCGGCGAAGTCGTAGTCGGCGCCGAGCGCCACGACGACGAAGTCGGCGTCGTAGGACCCGGCGTCGGTCGTGACGCGGCGTGCGGCTGCGTGAATCCCTGTCACGGTCTCCTGACGGAACTCGACACCGTCCTTCTCGAAGTCGCGGTAATAGAGCCGGATGTCGTCGGCCGACTGGCGGCCGAGCATCACCTCGAGCTTCGAGAAGCCGAAGAAGAACGAGTTGTTGCGATCGATCACCGTGACGCGCACCGCATCCGCGATGGTCTCCGAGAGGCGGGTCGCGAGCTCGAGTCCGCCGAACCCGGCCCCGAGGATGAGGACGTGCTTGCTCATCGGGCGCCACAGTACTTACTCCGACGAAGGGCCTTCCAGATGGGCAAAACGAATCGGCGAACTAGGAGAGTTCGTCGATGCCTTGGGCGACCCACGCCCTGAGTTCGTCGGAACGTGCGAATGGCGCGTCGTCTGCTTCGGCACTCGCCAGCACTTCATCGGCCGTGGCGCCGGCCCGCAGGCCGGCGTAGAGGTAGACGAGTGCGGACGAGCGCGGGCCGGTGCGGCACGTTACGACGGTCGGGCGAGGCAGTCGATCGAGCGCGGCGATGTGCTGCCGAGCAATGTCCATGTCGAGCTCGCGAGGTGGATCGGACACGATGTTGGCCGACGCGGGTACGGCGGCCTTGACGCTCGCGTACGACATCCCTCCGTCCATCGCAGCGAACTCCTCACCGCAGAGGAACAACCAGGACGCGGCGGTCGCGTCGCGTGCGAAGGCCGCCGGATCTGAAATCAAGCCCCGGTTGAACGTGAGATCGGTCGGACCCGTGAACTGAGCCATCAACGCACGGTATCCGCTCTCTGCTCGAGACGCCGGCGCACATACCGGCGCACGCCTTTGGCGACTGAGCTCGAATGCGGCGTCGGGTCGGCGCCGAACTTGACCCGCTCACGAGTGGCCCTGGGTCAGGGCGGCGCGTCGGTGGTACTGCCGGGCTGGATGAGTCCGGATTGGCAGGCGTAGACGACCGCTTGGACGCGGTCGCGGAGGTTGAGTTTTGGAGGATGCGTCCGACGTACGTGTTGATGGTTGCACCGGATCGGGGGCCGGGTTCGAGTCCGGTCGCTCCCGTTCGCGAACGCCCTGCATCTGTGGGGCGTTGCCGTGAGTGCAACGAGCTTGCTCGCGACCGTCGACCCGATGTCAGCGATTCGAGGCGTCGAGCAGGTCGGTGTGGGACGCGATCTCCGCGAGCTCGAGCTGCAGGCGGACCAACTGCCAACTCGCCGCCGCGGAGACCGCGCCGGCGAGTTGCCGTAGTATTTTTGACGAAGGCGGCCGTTTGCTGTCGTGCTCCGGGCGACGTCAGTGGGTCGAGAACACCCGTTGCATCGTGTTCGTAGATCCGCCCGTCGGGTTAGCAGCAACCTTGATCGCCGTGGGCTTCAGGACGCTGCTCGCCTTCACCCTCGCAGCGAGCGGGCCGACGTGCGGGCGTAGACGCCGAGATGGTAGATCCGGTTGAGTGCCTGTCCGCGCAGCATGAGTGCGTGGATAGCCTGCTTCGTCTGCAGGGACTGCACTGGCGGCGCTTTCGCGGCCGAGGCGAACGGCACCGCGAGCAGCGCTACGAGCACTGCGACCGCGAGCAGCCGCGTGGCCTTCCGTACACCGACCGTCTCCTCCGCCGTGACTCCCACGAGGATGGTGTTTGCGTTCCGGGTGCGTGACATCTGACTCTCCTTCTCGACTCGGTCACCCTGTGCAACCGACTGATCAGAAGCTACGGCGCATACGGAGCAGCGTCGTTTCGCGCCGCGACGCTGGAACTGTTCTCGTGCGAACAGAGTTGTCTAGCGGGCGCGGCGAGCGAGCTCGGAAGCGTCGAGGATGCGGGTGTGCCCGCGCGTGAGCTCGATCGTTCCGCGTTTCTCTTCCTCACGCAGCACCTGGTTGACAGTCGGACGACCGGCCCCGGAGAGCTCGGCGATCACCTCTTGCGTCAGCGGAATCGTCACCGGCCCATCGGTTCCATCCCCGTACACCTCGGCAAGTTCGAGCAGCCGGCGCCGCACGCGCTTGTCGACCGGCAAGTAGAGCGCCTCGAGCAGCCGCTCGTTCAACACTCGCACCTCATTGACCAGAAACGCCCACAGAAAGCGATCCGCGCCGGGATGCGTCGTGCGAAGAAGGTCGAAATCGGTTCGGTAGACGGAATACGTCTCGCCGGGTTCCACGGCCGCAACCGTCGCCGTCCGCTTTGCGTCATCGACGAGAAGGGCCATCTCCCCGAATGTCGCGCCGGGCCCGCGGATCGCAAGGGTGGCGGTGTCGCCGAGCGGCGTCATGATCCGAACCGCGAACCGGCCCCGCGCGATCAGGTGGAAGCAATCAGCCGGATCGCCGCGATGGAACACGACCTCGTTCTTCGCAAAACTGCGGCGACGCGCGACCTGCAGAAGCGTCCGCAGCTCCTCCTCCGGCACCCCCGCCAACACCGCCCACCGCATGTCGGCAGCCTACGCAGCCGCAACTGGTTCCGTTGAGTTCATCCCGCGGTCGAACTTCCGTTGTGCGCCGCTCGTTTACAGGCTGATTCCGTCCAAGCACCGGCTTCCGCTGCTCTTCTTCGATTGGTCCCGGGCGCGGGTGTCGGCGATCGACAGGACGCTCGTCGGAGACTACGACGAACAGCGTCGCCGTGCCCGCCTCGCCGCTGCGACGCCAAAAACGCGGCTGGCGCTCTGCCGTGGGCGCGGAACGGCGAGTTCGTCGGCCAGCGCAACCTGAGCGATACCGCGGACATCTACACTCACGTTCTGATGGATGCGACGGAGATCGACCACATCCAAATGCTTTCCTGAAACCACGAAAGTGGGGTACCCGTGCGAGTCCGTGCCGGACCGGTGCCGGACGTGATCCACGAAATAACCTAGTTGCAGGCTCCTTCGAGCTCTGCACCGCCCATCCAACCCGGCAAGAGAGGAAGGCCTAGATGGCATCAAGTTCCAAGCGGCAGACCACGATGGCGAAGCTCGCACGCGAGCAGGCGGTGCGCGAGAAGCGCGCGCGAAAGCAGGAGAAGAAGGAAGACAAGAAGCAGGCTGCGGTCGACGCGCTGACCGCCGAGGCCGAGGGCGCGCTCGACGGTGACGGCTCCGAAGACGGGATCGCCGTCGACACGGAGGCACTCGAGGCCGACGCTCCGAGCTAGATCCGCTCGACGAGCTCGTAGAGCTGCCCGTCGGGCGCGCGGAAGTGCGCGTAGCGAAAGCGTTCGTTGCCGACCGGTTCGTCGGTTGCGACGCCGGACGCGCGCAACCTCGCGACCGCTTCGTCGAGGTCCGCGACGAGGAAGCCGATCGTCCGTGACGTTTCGCCGAGCTCACGCGGCCCAGCGACGGCGAACGTCGAGCCGTCGGGCAGCTGGAACATGTCGGCGCCTGCGCCGTCGACCGGCGCTGCGACGAGGCCGAGCACGTCGGCGGCGAAGCGCACCATTTCCTCTCGCCGGTCAGTCGCCGTTCCGGCGAAGATCAGACCGAGGACTTCCATGCTCCGACTCTAGTCCGGTCTTGTAGGTTCCTCGAGTGGAGCGGAGCGACGCAGAGCTTGTAGCGGCGCTGCGTGCGGGTGACGAGGAGACTTTTCGCGAGCTCGTTATCGGATGGCACGGATCGCTGCTGCGGGTTGCGCAGATCTTCGTTCCGTCGCGGGCGGTTGCCGAGGAGGTCGTGCAGGAGACGTGGCTTCGTGTCCTCGGGGCGCTCGACCGGTTCGAGGGGCGGTCGTCGCTGAAGACGTGGGTGTTCCGCATCCTTACGAACACTGCGAAAACGCGCGCACAGCGCGAAGGACGGGTGATCCCGTTTTCGTCGCTGCAGGACCCGGGGCGCGTGCCGGAAGCGGCGGTCGACGCCGACCGCTTTCTCCCCGACGACCATCCTCAACATCCCGGCGCCTGGTCGTCGCCGCCACGCGAACTGCCCGAAGAACGCCTGCTGGCCGCCGAGACGCGTTCGCAGATCGCGGCCGCGATCGACGATCTACCGGCGAACCAGCGCGCCGTGATCATGCTGCGCGACGTGCAGGGCTGGAGCTCTGACGAGGTGTGTAACGCCCTCGACATCACAGAAGTCAATCAACGAGTGCTTCTCCATCGCGCTCGCGCAAAAGTGCGCAACGCCTTGGAGGACTATCTCGCCGTGGAGAACGCATGATCGATACCGAAGCATTCAGCTGCCAGGAGCTCGTGGAGCTCGTCACCGACTACCTCGAGGGAGCCCTGTCTCCCGGCGATCTGCGTCGCTTCGAGGACCACATCGCGCTGTGCGACGCGTGCACCGAATACCTGCGCCAGCTCCGCGAGACGATCCGGCTTGTCGGTGCGATCACCCCCGACGACCTGACGCCCGAGGCCGAGAGCGAGCTGCTCGCGGTCTTCGCGAGCTGGAAGCTCTCTCTCTAAGGCCGACAGGGGGCGCCGATCTGCCCCGAGAGGTAAATTCGCGTCACGAGTACCCCGCCGTTGCGGCCGACCCCCACCGCCTGCTCCGAGGTCGGGTCGCCGTAGATCGGTGAGGTCACGGGCGCCCTCAGGCGAATGTCGGAGGACCCCGTGCGCGGCACGCACACCGTTATGTCGGCGGTCACCTCGTTGCCGCCTGCGGTCCCGTTTGCGTCGGCGAGGTTCGAGTGGAGCGAGAACTTGCGGCTGCTCACTCCGTCCGGCGCTCGCACATAGACGGTGAGCGAGCGGGTGACGCCGCTCGCCTGGCCCGGATAGGCGAACACGCGAATGCGCGCCGGCGGTCCCGGTTTCGTCCAGCCGTCGTCATACAGCCCGGTCGTGACCCAGTTCGCGCGCCACGGTTCATCGGGCTTGACGAGGAAGAGGCCGCGATCGTTCGTCACGACCGAGCCCGCGATCTGGAAGCGAGAGTCGCTCACACTTTGCGCGACGTAGCCCGGCGGCGAGACGCTTGCGCGGCCCATGTTGTCGAACTGCAGGTCGAGTTTCGGGAAGGTGTTGGGAGTCCACTCGAAGTGGTGCGGCACGCCCGCGCTGCGATCGACCGACTTGTTCCAGAACTCGAGATCCCACCAGTACCCGACGCCGGCCCAATAGTCGCCGGGAATCGTCGGGTACGGCACCGCGGTCACGTGGGCGTTCCGCCCGACCGTCTTGTCGACCCACTCGAAGACCTGGCTCCCTGGGTTCGTCAGCGGCCGGCCGGCTGTCCCGTTGACGCGAAAGAGGCGCACGAAAGCGTAGCCAGTCTCCACGGGCAGTAGAACGAGCGCGAAGACCGCGAGCAGCAGTGCGAGATGGGTGCGCCGCAGCAGCACCGTTCCCTCGAGCAGCAGGAGCACGGCGACCACCGTTGCGACGACGAGGAGGATCCGTGCACCGTTCACGCCGCCGAGCGCGTCGGTCAGGTAGTTGTCGACAACCGCAGCGGGTGTGTCGACGTTGAGCTTCTCGAAGACGGGCAGCGAGTCGCGCGCGAAGCCGTACACGAGCAGGACGAGGGGAACCACGAGCCACCTCGGCCTCCAGCCGGTGCGCGTGAGGGCCGCACTGAATCCGATCAGGATCAATGGGGCGATGTAGAAGAGGTAACGCTCGCGTACCACCCCGCCGCCGAACCGGAGGTCGTACGACGCCACCTCGAACGTGAGCAGCACGATTGCGAGCGTCGCGAGCACCGCGAACACCCGCTGCTCACGAGCCGCCGAGCGCACCGCGTTCGCCGCAAGCCACGCCACACCCACGAGGAAGGGCACGATCGCGAGGCCCAGGGCGATCGTGGTGAGGTGCTCGGCGAAGGCCGGGAAGATTCCGAGTGGCACGGGATTGCCGTGCGCCGTCGCCGAGTAGGTCCCGAGCACATTGCGCCCAGCCACTGTCAGCGCGAGGGCGACGACGATTCCAGCCGCATAGATCGCGGCCAGCACGCGATGCGCACGCAGCGCGCCGCGCAGTGAGCGCGCATCCACCAGGATTGCGAGGGGCAGCGCCGCGGCGAGGACGACGAACTGCGTCCGTGCGACCACGGCGATGACGAGAGCCGCTGCGGCGATCGCGTCGTTTGCTCGCGAAGGCGCAACGGTCGCCCGCTGGAAGGCGAGCAGCGCCCACACGAATGCCGGGTACGCGGCTACCTCGGTCATCAGGAACGACGAGAGCACCATCCACGGCACGACGACGGTCAGCACAGACGCAAGCGACGCTGCCCAAACGGAGTTGCAGACACGGCGCGCGAGCAGGAACGCGGGCACCGCGGCCGAACTCATCACGAACGCGTTGAGGATGTGTGCGGCGTGCGCACCGTGCGCTACGTCGCCGCTCGCGAACACCGTTGCCAAGACAAGCGGATAGAGCTGATTGATGTTCGGCACGAACTCGCCGTGGACATGCGGCAGCGGTGAATGGAGGCGTACGACACTGAGCGCAAGTCGCTCGTACAACAGTTCATCGGTCATGACGAACCAATCCGCCACACGGCTCGTGAGCACCGCCAACGCGGCGCCGAGAGCCAGCCAGAGCGCGACCGGGACGAGCCAGAGACGCTGGAACGAGGGCCGCGGCACGACGGTTAGGGTAGTTGCGAACGAGGCGTGCCCCTCTTTACATCGCCCTCAAACGCCCTCGCTACCGTCCCCGGGCTCCCCCCGCGCCCAAGGGAAACAGATGAAGGAGGAGATCTGCCTGTGCTGAAAGGCTCGCGCTTCGCGCTGATCGCATTCGCCCTGCTGCTGGCCGTTCCGGCCGCTGCGGCTCACGCTGCTCAGAAGATGCCGATCGGTTTCTTCGACGACCCGTCGTTTCGCTGGTCGCCCAGCCGCGCCGACAATCTCCGTGCCGCGGCCGCCGACGGTGCGTCCGTGCTGCACACCACCGCGACCTGGGCGTCGATGGCGCCGACCAAGCCTGCGGATGCCAGTAACGGTGACGACCCTGCGTACAAGCTGGGTGATCTCGACGACCTGGTCTTCCAGGCAGGCCTCTATGGCATGCGCGTAATGGTCAACGTCACCGGCACTCCGAAGTGGGCAAACGGCGGCAAGGCGCCGAATGTGATGCCGAAGCGGCTCGCGGATCTGACGACGTTCACGCGGATGCTGGCGACGCGCTACAACGGGCGCACCGGCCACGGTGACGTCTCTCTCTGGTCGATCTGGAATGAGCCGAACCTTCAGCTGTTCCTGACCCCGCAGTTCGTCGGCAAGAAGATCGTCGGCCCGGCGAACTACGCGAAGCTCTACAAGGCCGCCTACGCAGGGATCAAGGCCGGGAATTCGACCGCGAAGGTCGCAATCGGCGAGACCTCTGCGCGCGGTCGCGACAAGCCGCTCGCGGGCATCAGCGCGTCGATTGCCCCGGGAACCTTCGCGAGGCTCCTCGCCCAGCAGAAGGGCTTGAAGTTCGACGCGTGGGCGCATCATCCGTACCCCACTGCGGCGAATCTGCCGCCCCTTCAGAAGGTTCGGTATCCGAACGTGACGCTCTCGACGTTGCCGAAGTTCGAGGCCGACCTGAAGAAGTACTTCCACCGTTCGGTGCCGATCTGGATCACCGAGTACGGCCACGAGACGAAGCCAGCTGAGCCGCACGGCGTGTCCCTCGCGACGCAAGGCGCCTACGCGAAGCAGGCGCTGAACATCGCGAAGAACGATCCGAACGTGCAGATGTTCATCTGGTTCGTCTTCCGCGACAGCGTGGGGAACCCCTGGCAGAGTGGTCTCTTCTCTCAGAACGGCGCACGGAAGCCGGCCTACAACTCCTTCGGCGCCGTCGCCCGGCTGATCGACGGGACGATGTCGACGACCAAGCCCGGCGTTCGCCCGAAGGTGACCATGTACGTCCCGTACCTGGCGCACTACGTCGCCCCCGGCGCCTCAATCGGCCTCACCTACACCGTCTACGACGGCGCGAAGCTCGTCGCGACGGCGCAACCGGTGGCCGTGCTCGCGTTCGACCAGTCGATCACGTTCACGCCGGTGTTCAAGCCGGTGAAGGGACACACCTACACGGTGAAGGTCGTTGCGAACGAGCAGAACGGTCACACGGAAGACCGCACCGCGATCGTCCGCGTCACGTAGACAGCACAGGCGTTCCTCGTTCCGGCTCCGCCGGCCGACAGTGGCCGGCGGAGCCGGAACGTCCTCAGGCGCGCAGCAGGCGGAGGACGACTCCCACCGCCAGGACCGAGGCGCACACGCCCGCGGCGGCGATCAGGATCCCGTTCGAGGCCGAGAGCCCGGCGGTGCCGAGCAACAGGAAGTTGACAAGCGCCGCAGCGGCCGTCAGGCCGCCAAGGATGGCGATGCGGTGCCCGAGCAGCCGCGTTTCCGTGCGGATCCGTGCGTCGTGCTCGATCGACCAGTAAGCGAGCTCGGCCGAGAGCAGGAGCGCGACCCCGACCACCGCCGCCCAACCGTCGACGAGGTCTCGACCCTCGCGTTCGAGCAGGTAGCCCCCGCCCGTTGCGAGCACCGCCCAGGGGATGAGGTTCGGCCAGCGCAGGACGAGTGCAACCGCGAGCAGCGCGCAGCCGGCGACTGCCGCACCGGCCGAGACATCGGCGAACCGACCGGCGTCGGACGTCGCGTACGCGCCCGCTCCCGCAAGCACGGCCAGCGAGCCGGCGCCGGTGATCAGGCGTGCGCGTGCCGGGCGTAGCGACGGAATTCGCGCACCTCCTCGAGGACAGCTTGCAACGGCACGTCATCAGTCCATTCGGCGACTGCGACACCGGCACTCTGCAGCCGGTGACGCAGCGCGCCGCGACGGAGACGCCAGATGTCGTAGGCCACGGCGTCGAGCCCGCCGCCGGGACGCTTGGTGAACGGAACGGGGGAGACGTCGATCACGGCCAGGTCGTAGCCGCGGGCACGCAGATCGAGCAGAGCTCCGACCGAACGCGCGTCGAGCAGTGGAGAAAGCGCAATCACGAGCGCGCTCGGCGGAAGCGTCCGGCGTGGGATCACGTCGATCTCTTTCCAGTAGTAGGAGAGGACGATCTGAGTGTCGAGCAACGCATCGACGACGCGGTACAGCTGCACGAGCCCTGTGCCCGGGACGAGCCACCGCAAGATACCGCCGAAGCTGATCAAACCGATCCGGTCGCGCTGACGTGCGTACGCATCGGCGAGGGTTGCGGTCGCGCGCACCGCAAGGTCGAGCGTGCTCGCCCCGCCGAGACGCGCCTCCGCGAACGAGTCGACGAACAGGATGACGTCGGTGTTGCGTTCGGGATGGCTTTCGTTCACCCAGAGGTCACCACTGACACCGCGTCGCGCGCTGGCGCGCCAGTTGACCCGCCGCAGCGGGTCGCCCGGCGCGAACGGTCTGATGTCGGCGAACTCGATGCCTTCGCCCTTTCGCCGGGAAACCTCGTTGCCGGCGAGAGCTTGCGTCTCGCGCGGCTGCAGGACCCGGCGCAGAACTTCTTCGCGCGGATAGACACGGAGCTCCGGCCGCGCTCCGGCAGACGACTCCCACTCCAGGAACCCGAGTGGGTCATGTGCGCGCGCGTAGGTGGGGCCGAGCACGTGCGCGCCCCAGTTCGTCGCGCGCAGCTTGACCTCGAGTTCGCGCTCTTCCCCCGCACGGAGATGGAGGGCGACCGGGTTCGAGCCCTCCGTCACCTCGAGTCCTGCAGGCAGCCGGAGATAGAGATCGAGCCGGTCGACGGGGGTTGCGGCACGGAGCATGATCCGTGCGCCGACCTCGTCGCCTTCGAGCGCGCGTTGCGCATCGAGCGTGACTTCGACTTCGAGTCGCGGCGGTGTTGCGAGTGCGAGCCCGGAGGCGAGGGCGAGCAGAAAGGGCGCCGTGAGCGCGACGAGCTCGGGGCGGGCGAAGACGAGCGCCGTCAGCAAGCCAACCGCCGACAAGCCCGCATAAGCGGCGAGCTTCGGCGACGCCCAGCGCGTCACGCGCGTGCGAGGTCTTCGGCAGCCGGGGTCGGCACGGTGTTCAGACGCTCGCGGACGACATCCTCCGCCGATACCCGTTGCACCCAGAGCTCGGGGCGAAGCGTGAGCCGGTGGGCGAGCGCAGGCACTGCGACCGACTTGACGTCGTCCGGCGTGACGTAGTCGCGGCCGTCGAGAGCTGCGCGGCAGCGTGAAAGCTTCAGCAACGCGAGTGAGCCGCGCGGCGAGGCACCGACCTGGATCGACTGGGCATTGCGGGTCGCTGCGGCGATATCCACCATGTAGAGGCCGACCGGCTCCGACACGTGGACCTTCTCGACGGCGGCCTGCATGTCGAGCAGTGTTTGGCGGTCGACCAGCGGCTGCAGTTCGATCTCGTCCTGCCCGCGCTCTGCGCGGTTCGAGAGGACGAGCCACTCGTCCTCACGGGTCGGATAGCCCACCGACATGCGCAGCAGGAAGCGGTCGAGCTGCGCTTCCGGCAGCGGATACGTCCCCTCGTACTCGATCGGGTTCTGCGTGGCGAGTACGAGAAACGGCGGGCCGAGCTTCCGCGTCTCACCCTCGCTCGTCACCTGCCGCTCCTGCATCGCCTCGAGCAGCGCCGCCTGCGTTTTTGGTGGAGCGCGGTTGATTTCGTCCGCGAGCAGCAGGTTCGCGAAAATCGGGCCTGGCCGGAACTCGAAGTCGGACTCTCTCTGGTTGTAGACCGACGAGCCCGTCACGTCCGAGGGCATCAAGTCTGGCGTGAACTGGATCCGCGAGAAGTCCATCGAGGTGACCTGTGCGAACGAACGCGCCATCAGCGTCTTCGCCAGCCCTGGATAATCCTCGATCAGCACGTGGCCGTCGGCGAGCAATCCCAGCAGCAGGAGCTCCAATGCTTCGCGCTTCCCGACAACGGCCTTCTCGACCTCGTCGAGGAGCAGATTGGAGATACGTCCGACGTCGTCGAGGTCCATCGCTACATCCTCTCAAGGTCGGAGACGAGGGCGCGTAGCTCTGTCGGGTTGATGCCGGCGGCGTGTCGGTTGTCGGGCGCGGGTCGATCGGGGCGCAAGAGCTCCCACCAGGGTCCAAGGGTCTCCGGGGACATCGTCCGACCCGATCGCTCGAGCCGGGCCTGCGCGATCTGACGCAGTTGCGGCAGCAGGCGCACGTGGAGGTCGTACGCGGTCGCAGCGCCGAGCGTCACTTCGCGCGTCATCCGCTCGACTTCGTGGAGCGGCTTGTCCCGGCGCACGCCTTCGGCGAGCGCGCGGTCGAACTCGGACTGGTGTCGCTTCGGCACGAGGTCGCCGGCCGCTGCGACGACCGCGAGCATCACCAGGCCGCCGACGATCAGCACGTAGGCATGCAAAGCGATGTTGCGCACGCCGGGTTGGGCCAGCGCGACGTAGATCGTCACGAGCGAGATGACGACGAACAGAATGATCAGATCAAGGAGATGCTTTCTCACGCCGTACCCACCCGCAGATCGGTACGGATCGCGCCGAGCGCATCGATCGCGTCGCGCTTCATGCCGCCGTCGATCTCGTGCCGGCTGAACTTCGCCTCCTCGAACAGGGCCGTCAGGCGAGCGACTGCGTCGGAACGTGACGTGAGGTCGGTGAGGACGCGGCTGAGATACTCGACCGGGGTCTCGCTGGGCTCGCGCCGTAACCCGTGCCGGCCGAGGACGCCTTCCATCCGTGCGTACGCCGCGATCACCGCGCGGCGGGCGTCGGGCTCCGCTTCGAGATCCCCGATCGCATCGCCGATCGTGGCAGCAAAGTCTTCGGCGACAGTCGGCTCGAGCGGGACCGCCTTCCGTCGCTTACGCAGGCGGTAGCTCCGGTAGGCGAACAGGCCGCTGACGGCGAGAACGGCGACGGCGATCGCGAGCACCGGCCACTCGAATTCCGGCTCGAACGCCCCCGGCTTGCCGCCGTGTCGCGCGGTCGGTCGTGCGCTGATGTTCTTCAACGCGCGTGGGTTGAGATTGAAGACGTGTCCGTGGTGACGCTTCAGATAGAAAACGCCGAAGCCGATCAGGCCGAAGAACGCGGCCGTCAAGATGTTCTGGATGACGCGAGACTTGAAGCTCTTCCGGCCGACCGCGCCTTCGCGTGCCTGCATCACGAACGTGTACGCGGCGATCGGAATCATCAGGACGAAGACGATCAGGAACGCCGAGAAGGCATAGCTGACGTAGCCCGGGGTCGGCTTCGCGTTCGATGAGCCGCTGAAGCCGCTGCGGCTTGCGAACGCGACGACTCCGAGCAGCGCGAGTAGGCCGAACGCGACGACGGCGAGGCGGATGCTGCGGCCGGTGCTCGTCTCCAGAGGCTCCACGGGGGCCTTGAACTTAGACGCCGTCTGCGTCGGTTGGTTTTAGGTGGTTGTTAACCCGCCGGTAGATTGACCTCGTGAGCGCACTCGACGGCAAGCGGGCAATCGTCACGGGCGCCTCGAGCGGTATCGGCGCGGCGACCGCGCAGGCGCTCGAGGCCGTGGGCGTACGGGTGGTCGGCGCCTCGCGTGCGACGGGGCTCGACGTGACCGACCCGGCAAGCAGCGCGCGCTTCGTCGAAGAGGCGATCTCCGAGCTCGGCGGCCTCGACATCCTCGTCAACAGTGCGGGCAAGGCGCTCGGGCGCGTTCCGTTCTGGGAGGCGACCGAGGACGACGATCGCGAGGTGGTGGAGACGAACGTGCTCGGTTTGATGCGGATGACGCGGCTCTGCCTGCCGTACCTGGTTGCAGACGGCGACGGTCACATCGTCAATCTCGGATCGGTCGCGGGTATCTGGTCGTATGCGAACGGCTCGTCCTACGTCGCGTCGAAGTTTGCGGTGCACGGCTACACACGGTCCCTCCGCGACGACCTGCAGGGCAAGCCGGTGCGCGTGACGAACATCGCCGCCGGGGCCGTCGAGACGAACTTCTCGAACGTGCGCTTCAAGGGAGACGAGGTGAAAGCTGCCGCCGTGTACTCCGACATCGCCCTGGGCGGCGCGCTGAACGCGCAGGACATCGCGGAGTGCATCATGTTCGCACTCACGCGGCGGGCGAACGTGAACATCGACGAGATCGTCGTCATGGCGCTCGCGCAGACCTCCGGCGCGAACATCCTCCGCGACTAGGCGTTCAGTGAAGCGTCAGGCGCTCGCTCGCTTCTTGTCCCAGTAGCGCTTCAAGCCGTGCCAGCATTGCCAGAGCGGCGCGACCTTGTCGTACTCGTCGGCGTGAGCGCCGGCATCCGCCTGTGCGAGCTGCACGAACTCCTCGAGCTCCATGCCGCCGCCGACACGCTGCGCCCAGGCGTCGAGCTCGGCATCGAAGCGGTCGAGATGGGCGGCGACGTCGTCGTGGACGCCGAAGTGGATCAGAGCGAGCCGGTCCGGCGAGCGCTCGCGAATGGCATTCGCCGTCGCGTGCCAGACCTCCACGTCGATGTCGGGCGGCGGCGACACCGGCAGGACGTAGTCGGAGCCCGGCATGCGCACGCCGGCGGCGTCGCCGGCCAGCAGAGTTCCGTCGCGGAGATAGCTGACGTGATGCCAGGCATGGCCCGGCGTCGGGAACGCCTCCCACCCGAGTACATCGCCGGCCGCGACGCGCACGTTAGCCTCGGGCACCGCGGCTAGTTCACCCCAGAGGATGTCGAACGCGTCGCCGTACAACCGTCGCGCCGAACGCTCGAGCCGTGACGGGTCGACCAGGTGCGGAGCGCCGACCTCCGACACCCAGACGGTCATGCCCGGATGCGCCCGCACGATCGGGCCTGCGGCGCCCGCGTGGTCGAGATGGATGTGCGACAGCAGCAGATGGCGGACCTCGTCCAACTCGAGGCCGCGCTCCGCGAGGGCCGCCTCGAGGGCGGGCAGCGTCGAGCTCGGCCCACAGTCGAAGAGTGCCAGGCCGTCGTCGGTCTCGACGAGGTAGACACCGATTGCGTGCTCGCGGCCGGCGAAGTGGAGGTCGATCGGGCGCAACGAGTTCATAACGCGCCGCCGCTGCCCGCGTCGGTGCTCAGGCGCGCGCCGGTGACGGTCGTCTGACGAGCGCTGCCTCGAGGTCGGCGATCAGGTCGACGGCCGACTCGATGCCGACCGAGAGGCGCACGAGGTTCGCCGGCGAGGCGAACGGCGCCCCGGCGGTCGACGCGTGAGTCATGCGGGCGGGGTGCTCGATCAGGCTCTCGACGCCGCCGAGCGACTCGGCGAGTTGGAAGAGCTTCGTGCGGGCGACCAGGTCGACGGCTTCCTGCTCGGACTCGGCGAGGAACGACACCATGCCGCCGAAGTCGCGCATCTGCCGGCGCGCCACCTCGTGGCCTGGGTGGCCCGGCAAGCCGGGGTACAGCACGCGTTCGACGGCGGCGTGGCCCTCGAGGAAGTCCGCGATCTGCCGCGCGTTCTCGCAGTGCTGCCGCATGCGGAGCGCGAGCGTCTTGATGCCGCGGAGCACGAGCCAGGCGTCGAACGGGCCTGGGACGGCGCCGAGTGACTTCTGCAGGAAGTAGAGCTTCTCCGCGAGTGCGTCGTCGTTGACCGCGACGAAGCCGCCGATCGTGTCGCTATGGCCGCCGAGGTACTTGGTCGTCGAATGGATGACAGCGTCGGCGCCCAGGTCCAGCGGCTGCTGCAGGTAGGGGGTCGCGAACGTGTTGTCGACGACGACCGTCGCGCCGAACGCATGGGCTGCTTCGGCGGCACGGCGGATGTCGACTACGTTCAGCACCGGGTTCGACGGCGTCTCGATCCAGACCATGCGCACGTCGTCATCGAGGTACGAGGCAAGGTTCTCGTCGAACTCATCGGCAGGGACGTATGTGAACTTGTAGCCCTTCGGCTCGTAGACGAGCGAGGTCATCCGGTAGACGCCGCCGTAGACATCGGCGATCAGCACGACGCGCTCGCCTGGGTCGACGAGGTGCATGAGCGTGGTCGTCGCGCCGATGCCGGAGCTGAACGCAATACCGTGCGCCGCGTTCTCCAGGCTCGCAAGCGCGACCTGAAGCGCGGTGCGCGTGGGGTTCGCGACGCGCGAGTAGTCGTAGCCCTTGTGTTCGCCGACGGCCTCCTGCACGTAGGTGGAGGTCTGGTAGATCGGCGTGATGATCGCGCCGGTCGCCGGGTCGGGCTCCTGCCCGACGTGAATCGCGCGCGTCTCGAAGTCGAGGCCGTCGAAGTCCATCGGCGACAAGCCTACCCGGGCGGCTCCAGCCCTCCGAAACGCTCCCGGACTGTCGGAACAAGACATGTCCCGGGGACTGTCCCCACGACATGTCTGCAGCGGCCATGGCTCGGGGACTGTCCCCAAGACATGGCTCTGCGGGACATGCGCGGTTCGACCTTGCGGTCGGTTAGGTTCGCTCGACGCGGTCGAGGCCCAGGATGCGGGCCAGGCGGGCGGCTGCCTTCTCGAGCTTCGCGTCGACGTTGCCGCGGACCTTCGGCTCCGGGGTGAAGCGGCGAATGCGCAGCACGCCCTCGGCTCGGTCGGCCTTCAGGTCGGCACGTCCGAGGAAGCGGTCGCCCGCGAGCAACGGGAGGACGTAGTAGCCGTACACGCGCTCGGGCTCGCGCTTGTAGAACTCGATCAGGTGCTTGAAGCCGAACAGCCGCTCCAGTAGCGGCCTGTCCCACACGAGATTGTCGAAAGGGCAGATGAGCACCGGTGGTGCCAGATCGCCGTCGAGTTCCGTGCCCGGCAGCGCGTAGAACGGTGGCCCGCCGTCGTCTGGCTCGAGCCGCTCGAGGCGCCCGTCCGAGATGAGTGAATCGAGCTGCGGCTGGAGCCGCGCGCGGCCGCCCTTCAGCCGCCAATGCTCGCGAATCGCCGCCTCGGTCAAGGCGCCGCGCGCTTGGACAGCGAGCAGCGCGAAGCGTTGGAGCGTCTCGACCTCGCCGGGGATGGGTGCGTCGAGCCACTGCTTCGGGATCACGCGTTCGGCAAGGTCGTACGACCGCTGGAAGCTCCGCCGTCCCGAGATGACGAGCGTGCCGTTGTCCCACAGCGCATCGAGGACCATCTTCGCCGGCTTCCAGTTCCACATGCCGCCAGGGGCGGCGCCGATGCCCTCGAAGTCGCGCGAGCCGAGCGGCCCCTCCTCCCGAATGCGGCCGAGCACCGACTCGACGAGATCTGCGTGGTCGCGCAGCGCTCGGTCGTGTGAGCCCCAGTGCCCGTCACCTGCCATCACCTGCCGGAACGACGGCCACAGCTCGATCGACAGCAACGATGCCTCGTGGGCCCAGTACTCGAACACGCGCCCCTCGCGCAGCAGGCGCGGCACGATCGCCTCGTCGAACGCTCCTACGCGAGCTGAAATGGTCAAACGGTGCGCGCGGTCGACCGTCGAGATCGAGTCGAGCTGCACCGCCGTCAGCCGGCGGATCGTCGTCTCGACGTCCTCCTCGTCTGCCCTCCTAAAGCGGGACCCGTAGCCCTGGCGGCTCACCATCAGCCGCCGGATGGCGGCGAGGCTCACGGCCATCGAACGTCCCGCACGCCGAGGAACCGCGCAAGCGCGCGCACCGGCTTCTCGAGTGGAACGGGGTCAGCCTCCCAGTGGATCCCGTTCACCTGCAGCACGCTGTCCTTCCGGTCGACCTCAGGGTCGATGCGACCCACGAGGCGGTCGTTGTGCAGCACCGGCAGCACGAAGTAGCCGTACCTGCGCTCGGACTTCGGCACGTAGATCTCGATCCGGTAGTGAAAGTCGAAAAGCGCCTCGATTCGGGCGCGATCGTGAATGAGCCGGTCGAACGGAGAGAGCAGCGTCGTGCGACGCACGGGCCGGTCGTCGGCGTCGGGATGGACGAGCCACGATCCCTTGTGCAATCGGACCCCCGCGGCCCGGAACTGCGCTTCCGCGAAATACGCATCGGCCTCGTCGTGCGGCAGCGGCTCCACGTCGCCATACCAGCGTGGCGCCAGATCGAACAGACGCTGCTTGCCGTCGCGGCCGACGGTCGCCAGCTCCCCGCCCGCCGTCATGAACTCGAGCATCCGACCGACGTTTCGGCCGCTCGTCCAGCCGCTCGAGGGCCACGGCGCCTTCGCCCGATCCTCGAAATCGCGTGAGCGCATCGGCCCGTTGCGTTCCAGTTCGCGTAGCACGTAGCGACGAAACGATGCGTTCGCGGCGAGCCATTCCCGCGCACGTTCGCGCCAGGCGCCGCCGCCCTCAGGCCATCGCTGCATCCTGGAGAGGAGGGCCGGGAGCGCCTCTTTCGGATAGACGAACGCGATCACCTCGAAGAGCTCGCGCACATCGAGCAGTCGCTGCAGCTCGGCCTGGTCGTACTGACCGAGTCGGCTCCAGAGCACCAGGTACTGCGTGGGAGCGACACGCGCCGTCGGATCGAGCTGCAGCGTCCCGAGCCGGCGCACGCAATCGAGGACCGTACGTACGCTGCCGTCGAGCGCCTGCGCCCGGATGGCGATGCGGCGCGCCTGTGCGAGGGAGACGACTTTGGACGGAGCAGACAAGATCGTCCGACGTTATCCGGTGCAGCTCGCCGGGGCGTCCAGGTGATCCGCCTCCTGCTCGTGCTCGTTCTGCTGCTCGTGCTCGCCTGGGTAGCCGCCGGGTCGTGGCTCTTCGTGGTCCACCACGGAGACAAGCCCTTCGGCGCCGACGCGGTCGTCGTGCTCGCCGGGACGAAGCAGCGGTTGCCGGTCGGGCTCGAGCTGATGCGGCGCGGCTTCGCCCCGATCCTCGTCGTCTCGCGCAGCCATTCGCCGACGCAACTGGAGACTGAGACCTGCCGCGGCCCGCACCGCTACCGCGTCATCTGCTTCAACGCCGACCCGTACTCGACGCACGGCGAAGCAGAGGAGATCGGCCGGCTCGCGCGCGCCAACGGGTGGACGAGGCTCAACGTCGTCACGTCGAACTTCCATGTCTTCCGGGCGCGGATCCTCGTGCGGCGCTGCTACCACGGAGCGCTCCGGATGATCGGCGCGCCGCAGTCGGCGAAGCATCTGCCGATCGACGCGGTGAAGGAGAGCGCGAAGCTCGTCTACCAGGAGACGCTGCAACGCCGCTGCTGAGGCGCGGCGATTCTCCTAGCGGTGCGCGAGATAGTCGAGCAGATCCGACCGTGTCACGACACCTACCGGATTGCCCGCGTCTGCGACGACCACTGCGTTCGTGCCGCCGGTGAGCGCAACGACGATCTCCTCGACCGATGCATCGGCGTCGACCGTCGCGAGCGGGCCTTGCATGGCCGCGGCGACGTCCTCGTGTAGCGCATCCGCATTCTTGAAGACCCGGTCGAGCAAAGCGCGATCCTGCAGTGAGCCGATCACGTCTGCGAGCGACGTGACGTCGCCGTCACGCACGACCGGGAGCTGGGAGATCGAGTAGCGCTCCATCACCTGGATCGCCTCGGCGACCTTCTGATGTGCGGAGATCGTGACGAGACTCGGCGTCTCGCCCTGCTTGGAGCGGAGCAGCTCGCGCACGCTCGGGACCTTCGCGGACCGCTCGAGGAAGCCGTGCTCGAGCATCCAGTTGTCATCCATGAACTTCGAGAGGTAGGAACGCCCCGAGTCCGGCAGGATCGTCAGCACCTGCGAGTTGGCCCCGAGACCCTTCGCGTAGTCGAGCGCGCCGGCGATCGTCGAGCCGGACGACCCACCGACGAGGAGCCCTTCCTCGCGCGCCAGCCGGCGGGCCGCGAGAAACGAGTCACGGTCGGAGACGCGCACCCACTCGTCGACGACGTCGGGGTCCATCGTCTCCGGCCACGTGTCCTTGCCGATGCCTTCGACGAGATACGGATGCAGGTCGCTGTCGTTCTTCGCGGTGTAGATGGAGCCCTCGGGATCCACGCCGACGATCTTGACCTCCGGTTTCCGCTCCTTGAAGTACCGCCCGACGCCGCTGATCGTGCCGCCGGTGCCGACGGAGATGATGATCGCGTCGATCTCACCGCCGGTCTGCTCCCAGATCTCCGGCCCCGTGGTCAGGTAGTGGGCCTCGGGGTTCGACATGTTGGAGTACTGGTCGGGCTTGAACCCGCCGGGGATCTCCTCGGCGAGGCGCGACGAGACCGAGTAGTACGACTCAGGCGAATCGTGGTCGACGGCCGTCGGGGTGATGACGACCTCGGCGCCGTAGCCACGCAGCATCGCGATCTTCTCTTGGCTCATCTTGTCGGGCATCACGAAGATGCACCGATAGCCCTTCTGGGCGGCCGCGATCGCGAGGCCGACGCCCGTGTTGCCGGAAGTCGGCTCGACGATCGTGCCGCCGGGCCTGAGCTTGCCTTCGCGCTCCGCCGCTTCGATCATCGCGAGCCCGATCCGGTCCTTGTTCGAGCCGCCCGGGTTCATGAACTCGAGCTTGGCGAGGATGACGCCGGGCACGTCCGCCGAGACCCGGTCGAGCCGGACGATCGGCGTGTTGCCGACCAGGTCGAGAATGGTGGGGTAGCGGCCGGCCACGTGCGGCGGAAGCGTACAGCGGTGGCCGCTTACGCGGCCACCGCCGATCCTTCTGCCGTCATCATCTCCGCCGGCCGCACGAGCACGAGCGTCGCGACGAGCCCTGCGATCGAGACACCCACCATCACCCAGAAGGCCCACTGAACGCCGCTCGTGTAGGCCGCGGCGAACGAGGAGCCAGTCTTCAACAGGTGGTTGAAGTGCGTGAGGGAGACGGATGACGCGACCGCGACACCGATCGCCCCGCCGACCTGCTGGGCCGTGTTGATCAGGCCCGACGCGAGGCCGGCCTCATGCTGCTCGACGCCGGCGAGCGCCGCGATCGAGACCGGGACGAAGCAGAAGGGCAAGGCGAAGCCGACGAGGAGGTAGCCCGGGAGAAGATCGGACCAGTACGACGCGCCCACCGGGACCTGCGTGTACCAGAGCATCCCGGCGATCATCGCGACGAAGCCGATCGCCATCACCGTCTTCACGCCGATCCTGGTGACGAGTGCCTGGGCGATTCCGGCCCAGAGGATCGCCGTGCCGGCTGTCGCGATGAACGTGACCCCCGTCTTCAGCGCCGACCAGGCAAGCACGTTCTGGACGTACAGCGTCAGCACGAAGAAGTTCGCGAACACCACTCCGCCGAGCAGCAATCCGGCGACGTTCGCGCCCGCCACGGTCTTCACGCGGAAGATGTGGAACGGCATCAGCGGATCCTTCGCTCGCGATTCGATCACCAGGAACGAGATCAGGAGGATCGCGGCAATCGCCAGGCGCGAGATCGTCCAAGCCGATGTCCAGCCATGGGAAGGCGCGTTCGCGACGCCGTACACGAGTAGCGCGAGACCCGCCGTGACCGTGATCGCCCCGGCGATATCCGGCGAGCTCTCGCGGCCGGACTTGCTCTCACGAACGTATCGCGGCGCAAGCACGAGCGCGAGCGCGCCGACAGGCACGTTCACGAAGAAGATCCATTCCCAGCCGAGGTACTTCGTCAGCACGCCGCCGGCAAGCACGCCCACTGCAGCGCCCGAGCCGCCGATCGCGCCCCAGATCCCGAGCGCCTTGTTCCGTTCCGGGCCTTCTTCGAACATCGTCGTGATGATCGAGAGCGCCGCGGGGGAGATGATCGCGGCGCCGAATCCCTGCAGGGCGCGTGCGGCGATCAACACGCCCTCCGACCAGGCGAGACCGCAGAGGAACGACGCGATGGTGAAGACGGTGACGCCGACGTAGAACACGCGTCGGCGACCCAACAGGTCTGCCGAGCGGCCGCCGAGCAGCAGGAAGCCGCCGAACGTGATCGCATAGGCCGTGATCACCCACTGGAGGTTGTCGGCTGAGAAGTCGAGCGCCTTGCCGATCGAGGGCAATGCCACGTTGACGATCGACACGTCGAGGACGGTCATGAAGAACGCGGCGCAAACGACGGCGAGCGCTTTCCAGCGCAGTGGATCGGGCTCAGGCATTTGTCTCTATCTCCCTCTGGCGTGGTTCTCTTGCGCGGTCGAAACGAGGCGCTGACGAGGCTCAGACAACGAGGCTCAGGTCGATGCTATTCCGGCGAGGGTTCGCCGCGCGTCAGTGGCGGAAATGGCGCCGTCCGGTGAGCACCATCGCGGCTTCCGCGCCACGAACCGCTTCGACGACCTCCTCGTCGCGACGTGACCCGCCCGGTTGGACGATCGCCGTGACGCCGGCGGCAAGCGCCAGCTCCGGCCCGTCGGCGAACGGAAAGAACGCGTCGCTCGCGAGAACCGATCCCTGGAGGTCGTGGCCGTGCTCGCGCGCCTTCTCGATCGCGATTCGAACCGAGTCGACACGGCTCATCTGACCGGCGCCGACTCCGATCGTCTGCAGGTTGCGAACGAGGACGATCGCGTTCGACGACACGTGCTTGCAGATGCGCCACGCAAAGAGCAGGTCACCCCACTCAGCTTCGTCAAGCTGCCCGCAGACGACTTCCATCGTCTCGCGGTCCTCGATGTCCGAGTCGCGGTCCTGCACGAGCAGGCCTCCGATGACGCGCTTGTAGTCGCGCTCCCCGGGCGTCTCGGCGCGACGCTCGTGGTCGCAGAGGATGCGCAGGCCTTTTCGTCCGCGGAGCGCTTCGACGGCGCCCTCCTCGTAGTCGGGCGCAAGGAGCACCTCGACGAAATGCTCGGCGATGCGCCGGCCGAACGCCGTCGTGACTGGACGGTTGACGATCGCGACACAGCCGAACGCCGACACAGGATCGGCAGCAAGGGCGCGCTCCCAGGCCTCCTCGATCGTCGCCGCGACCGCGACCCCGCAGGGATTCGCGTGCTTCACGATCACGGCAGCCGGAAGCGCGAACTCACGGCTCACGCGTCGCGCGCCCTCGAGGTCGACCAGGTTGTTGTATGAGAGCTCCTTCCCTCCGAACTGCTCGACTTCCGAGAGGAGGTGGCGGCGCGCGCCGTCCTCCCGGTAGTACGCGGCGGCCTGATGCGGGTTCTCGCCATACGAGAGGTCGGTCACCTTGTGGAACCCGAGCATCAACTGCTCGGGGAACGGCTCCGTTTCGCCGAACCAGTTCGCGATCGTCGCCTCGTACGCCGCCGTGGTCGCGAACGCCTCGGCAGCGAGTGCGCGGCGCGTCTCGAGTGTCACGGCGCCGCCGTCGCGGAGCTCGTCGAGGACGAGCTCGTACTGCTCGGGCCGTGAGACTGCGGTGACGTACGCGAAATTCTTCGCGGCGGCTCGCAACATCGACGGTCCGCCGACGTCGATCATCTCGACCGTCTCCGCCTCGGTCACGCCGCGCCGGCCCGCGACCGATGCGAACGGGTAGAGGCTCACGCAGACGAGGTCGAAGAGCTCGATCTCGTGCCGGGCCAGCGTCTCGACGTCCTCGGGTTGGTCGCGGCGGGCCAGGATTCCCGCGTGAATCCGTGGATGGAGTGTCTTCACGCGGCCGCCGAGCATCTCGGGGGCTGCGGTCACCTCCTCGACGCGCGTCACCTCGAGGCCCTGCTCCTCGAGGAAGGCCGCCGTTCCGCCCGACGAGACGAGCTCCCACCCGAGCTCGTTCAGTCCTCGCGCGAGCACGTCGACGCCCGATTTGTCCCAGACGCTGATCAGTGCGCGAGGCACAGTTCTCTCACCACCTTTGGCAGGAGCCGGTGCTCGACAGCATGGATCCGCTCGGCGAGCGACGCGGCGGGTTCGACGGGCACGGCCTCCTGGTCGATCACGTCCCCGGTATCGAGCCCCTCGTCGACGAAGTGGATAGTCACGCCCGTCGTCCCTGCCCCGGCCGCGACGGCGTCGTCGATCGCGTTCGCGCCCGGGAACGCGGGGAGGAGGGACGGATGCACGTTCACGATGCGGTGCGGAAAGCGATCGAGGAACGGCTTCGTCAAGAGGTGCATGTAACCCGCGAGCACGACGAGCTCGACGCCGTGCTCCTCGAGCCAGGTGGCCAGCACGAGGTCGCGCTCGGTCCGGTCGGCATGGCAGTCGAGCGAGAACGTGGCAGCCGGGATCCCCGCTTCGCGCGCACGCTGGAGCGCGTAGGCGTCCTTGCGGTTCGACGCGACCGCAGCGATCGGCAAACCGTCGTCGATCAGCGCCTGGAGGTTCGTGCCATTGCCGGAGACGAGGACGCCGATCACACGATCCGCCCGATCACTGTCTCGCCGGGCTGCGCATCCGGGACGACGGCGCACCAGCCGATGCCGAGGTTGAAGACCCGCCGCAACTCGTCCTCGTCGACATGGCGGGCGAGCCATGCGAAGACGGGTTGGCGCGCCCACGCGCCCCAGTCGAGTTCGGCCCGAAGCCCGTGGGGCAGGACCCGGGAGAGGTTCCCCAGGATCCCGCCGCCGGTGACGTGCGCGAACGCCTTGGCTCGACCGCGCAGGGCCTGCGCGACGTCGAGGTAAAGGCGCGTGGGTGCGAGCAGGTCGGGCCCCTCGTAGTCCTCATCCTCGAGCACGCGACGCACGAGGGTGAAGCCGTTCGCGTGCACCCCGGCCGACGCGAATCCGATGACGGAATCGCCGGCCGCGACCGTCGAGCCGTCGATCAGGTCGGCGCGGGCGACGACCCCGACGCACGTTCCCGCGAAATCGAGCTCGCCCTCGGCGTAGATGCCGGGCAGCTCGGCGGTCTCCCCGCCCACGAGGGCGACCCCCGCCTGGCGGCAGACCCCCGCCGCGCCCTCGACGAGCGCGGCCACCTCGTCGAGATGGATCTCATTCGCGGCGACGTAGTCGAGCAGCATCAACGGCTTCGCGCCGCAGGTGAGGACGTCGTTTATGCAATGCGCGGCGAGATCGGCACCGCAGTCACCCAGCCGTCCGCGAGCGCGCGCGACGATCAGCTTCGTCCCGACTCCATCGGTCGAGGCGGCGAGCAGGTTCTCGGCGTCGAGTTGGTGTAGCCCGGCAAACGCGCCGAAGCCCGTCGCCCCGGTCGACTCGACCGCTGCCCGGAGGCGCGCGACGACCGAGTCGGCCGTTGCCAGCGAGACTCCCGTCGCTTCGTAGCTTCTGTCCGTGCTCCTCAGAGCGATGAGTCTACGACGCCGTTCGGCCGTTCAGGCGAACCGCTCGCCGAACAGCTCGGGCCGACCCTCAGGGCCTTCGGGGAGAAACGACACGAGGGTCTCGCCGACGAGGACGGAGTCGCCGTCTCGCTCGATACCAAGGATGTTCGCGAGGGCCTCAGCTTTCACCCGCGGCTCGTCGGCGCGCAACTGGAGCTCGGCCAGCCGAAGCTCGTTTCGCTCCTCGAGCAGTTCTGCGATCCATTCGCGTGGCGGGTGCACCTCGAGCCGGTAGCCGGCGTTCGTGGCGATGAATGTGCGTCGGCCGCCGTGCTCCTGCACGCGCAGGCTCCAGTCGGCTGCACGTTGGAGGACAGCCTGGAACTCCTCGTCGTCGAGCGCCACACCGATGTGGTCGATGCGCGGGATCCGCCAGTGCCCCGGCTGCACGACGACGTTCACCATGCCGCGCTCGAGCTCCGAGAGGCGAAGCTTGAACCCGTCGCGCTCGAGCTTCTCCCAGGGAACCCCCGCTTCGACGGTCACGTGGTCCTCGCCGATCCGCCCGTACCGGGCGACGAGCGCAAAGCCAAGCCTGCCGACGTAGCGGGCCTCGACCTCCCGGAGCTCGGAGGTGACGAGGTGGTAATGGAAGAGCTGCACCCGGCTAGTTTTCCATGAGGTGCTCACACCGTCGCTGCTCACCCCCTGGAGCTTCGAGCCGCTCCAGACCATTCCGACGATCATCGCCGCGGTCCTGTACGCCCGGCGGACGCGCTCGCTCGCCCGCCGTGGCCAGCCCGTCTCACGGGTGCGGCAGGCGAGCTTCTGGACCGGGATCGGGCTCGTCATCCTCGCGCTCAACTCGCCGATCGACAACCTCGGCGAGGAGCATTTCTTCTTCGTGCACATGCTCCAGCACGTCATCCTGGGCGACCTCGCGCCGCTGTGCTTCATGGTCGGGCTGACGGGGCCGATCCTGCGACCCGTGCTGAAGTTCAAGCTCGTCGAGCGCCTCCGTGTGCTCGCGCACCCGCTTGTCGCGCTGCCGGTGTGGGCGACCAACCTCTACCTCTGGCACATCCCGTTCCTCTACGACGCTGCGCTCCATCACGCTCCGGTGCATGCGCTCGAGCACTTCCTCTTCTTCACGTGCGGTTGCCTGATCTGGGAGCCGGTGGTCGAGACCTTGCCGGCTCCCGCCTGGTTCGGGACCGGCGCCAAGATCGGATATATCCTGTCGGTGCGGTTGATCGAGACCGTGCTCGGCAATGTCTTCATGTGGTCGAGCTCGGCCTTCTACAGCGTCTACCGGCACGCTCCGGAATGGGGAATCACGCCCGCGCACGACCTCAACCTCGGCGGAATCGTGATGATGGCCGAGGGGTCGATCGTGACGCTCGGCGTGCTCGCGTGGCTCTTCCTGCGGCTCGCCGCCGAGAGCGAGTTGCGGCAGCGGCTGCTCGAGCAGGGACTCGACCCGCGCCAGGTGCAACGCGCGGTTCGGTACGGCCGCGCAAGCGACCTCGGGTTGCAGCGCTGACTGTCGCCGTCAGGCGGTCGTCGGCTCGAAGCGCAGCTTGCCCGCGTCGTCCGGCACGCGCGTCGGGTACTCGCGGGTGAGGCAGGCGCGGCAAAGGGCATTCTCCGGCCGTCGCGTCGCCGCCTGCAGGCCTTCGAGGGAGATGTAGGCGAGGCTGGTCGCGCCGATCGCCGCGCGCACCTCCTCGACGGTCGAGTGCGCCGCGATCATCTCGTCTTCGGAGGCGAGATCGATGCCGTAGTAGCACGGTGAGACGACCGGTGGCGACGAGATGCGGATATGCACCTCGGCGGCACCGGCGTCGAAGAGCATCTGCACGATCTGGCGCGTCGTCGAGCCACGCACGATCGAGTCGTCGACGACGACCAGGCGCTTCCCCTCGACCTCTGCGAGCGGGTTGAACTTCATGCGGATGCCCTGCTCGCGCATGCCCTGCTCGGGCTGGATGAACGTTCGCCCGACATAGCGGTTCTTGATCAGGCCCTCGCTGAACGGAATGCCCGTCGCGCGCGCGAAGCCGATCGCCGCGGGCGTGCCCGAGTCGGGGATCGGCAGCACGAGGTCTGCTTCGGCCGGCGCCTCGGCGGCGAGCCGCTCGCCCATGCGTACGCGGGCACCGTGCACCTCGACTCCGGCAAGCCGCGTGTCGGGGCGTGCGAGGTAGAAGAACTCGAAGATGCAGAGCGCGCCGTGCTCTGCCGGCTCGACCGCCTGGATCGACTGGAGCCCGTCGTCGCCGACGACGATCAGCTCGCCGGGCCGCACGTCGCGCTCGAAGGTCGCGCCGACGAGGTCGAGCGCGCAGGATTCGGACGCGACGACGGCGTCCTCGCCGAGCCGGCCCAGGACGAGTGGGCGGAAGCCATGCGAGTCGCGGAACGCGAAGAGCTTGCCGTCGGCGAGCCCGACGACGGTCGCGGCGCCCTCGAGCCTGGCCATCGCCGCGACGATCGCGTCCTCGAGCGGCCGTTCGTCGTCCGCGATCAACGCCGCGATCACCTCGGAGTCGGAGCTCGACGCGAGCGTCTTCCCGGCCGCCGCACGAAGCGCAGTGGCGTTCACCAGGTTCCCGTTGTGGCCGAGCGCAACCGTGCGCACACGGCCGTGATGCAGCAGCGGCTGCGCGTTCGCCCAGGCGTTGCCGCCGGTCGTCGAATAGCGCGTGTGGCCGATCGCGTACTCGCCGCGCAGCGCCGAAAGGCTGCGCTCGTCGAAGACCTGAGGCACGAGGCCGAGGTCGCGCACTGCCGTAAGCCGGCCGTCCTCACAGACGGCGATTCCGGCCGACTCCTGCCCGCGGTGCTGGAGGGCGTAGAGGCCGAAGTACGTCAGCCGCGAGACGTCGCGCGACGGCGCACGCAGCCCGAAGACGCCGCACATCTAGGGCACCCGCCCCAGCTCGACGAGGTCGTCCCAGGGGGGCCGCGCGTCGGCGGCGACGACGACACCCTCCCCGACCGTGTGCTCGACCGGCACGACGTCGGTTCCCGACCAGGCCGCTGCCTCGCTGAGCGCCAGCGCGAGCCCGCCGTCGGAGACGTCGTGGGCAAGGGAGAAGAGATGTGCGTGCCGCCAGACGAACTCGACAAGCCCGTGGCCGAAGCCCTGCAGGAGGTAGACAGTGTCGCCGCTTCGCCAGCGGTCGGGGATTCGCGTTACGTCCCGGACGAGGCCGACGCACCCGACGAACGGCGTGGGCGGGATCGGCGCCCCGCCTGTCTCGTTGTAGAGCGAGACGTTCCCCGAGACGACCGGGATGCCGAGTGACTCGGCCGCGCGTGAGATTCCCTCGATCGCCTGCTCGAGCTCCCACCCGATCTCGGGCTTCTCGGGGTTGCCGAAGTTGAGGCAGTCGGTGAGTGCGAGTGGCTCGCCGCCCGCGCACGCGACGTTCATCGCCGCCTCCATGACGGCGCGCCAGCCTGCTTCCAGCGGGTCGCGGCAGCCGAGCGGAGGCCCGTCGAGCGAGACCGCGATTCCGCGCGTCCCGTCGACCCGCAAGACGGCCGCATCGAGCCCCGGCCGTCGAACGGTGCGCGAGCCGACGAGCTGGTCGAACTGCTCGAACACCCACTCCTTCGGTGCGTCGTTCACCCCGTCGACGCCGGCCGGCTCGACCGGATGCGGTGTCCGCTCGACGTCGTAGCGCGGGCACTCGTCGGTGAGGAGCGCAGCCGGGATCGAGCCGACGATCTCGTCGCCGTCGAACGCGCGCAGCTCGCCGTGATCGGTCACCTCCCCGATCACCGTGCAGGGAAGCTCCCAACGGTCGCACACGGCACGCACCGCTTCGACCTGCTCGGGTGAGACGACCGCGACCATCCGTTCCTGCGACTCGGAGATCATGATCTCCCACGGCTCCATGTCGCTCTCACGCACCGGAACGCGGTCGAGGTGCACGTCGACGCCCATGCCGTCGCGGGCCATCTCCGAGAGCGACGAGGCGAGGCCGGCGGCGCCGCAGTCCTGGAGCGAGCGAACGAGCTCGCGCTCGACGAGTTCGAGCGACACCTCGATCAGCGCCTTGCCCCGGAACGGGTCGCCGATCTGCACCGACGGCCGCTTCTCGTCGGAGCCCTCGAGATCCTGAGAGGCCAGCACCGAGGCGCCGCCGATGCCGTCGCGGCCGGTGAGCGCGCCGTAGAGAACGAGCGCGTTGCCGACGCCCTGGGCCTTGGCCGAGAGCACGCGTTCGGTGGGGAGGAGCCCGACGCACATCGCATTCACGAGCGGGTTGGCCGCGTAGGCCCCGTCGAACCCGCACTCGCCGCCGACGTTGGGCACGCCGACGCAGTTGCCGTAGTGGCCGAT
Organism: uncultured Thermoleophilia bacterium; assembly: GCA_963842335.1. Lineage (GTDB taxonomy): Bacteria > Actinomycetota > Thermoleophilia > Gaiellales > Gaiellaceae > PALSA-600. The sequence goes on from CAWJGF010000010.1 coordinate 341,988, forward strand.
GCCGGCGACGGCGCGCTTGAAGTGCCAGTCGGGCGCTCCGAAGCGGAGGCCGTCGAGCAACGCGATCGGGCGGGCTCCCATGGCGATGATGTCGCGGAGGATCCCGCCGACGCCGGTCGCGGCGCCCTGAAACGGCTCGACTGCCGACGGATGGTTGTGAGACTCGGCCTTGAAGGCGACTGCGATCCCGTCGCCGAGATCGATCACGCCCGCGTTCTCCCCTGGGCCTTGCAGCACCCGCTCGCCGCTCGAGGGAAGCCGTTTGAGCAGGCGCGCCGAATGCTTGTAGCCGCAGTGCTCCGACCAGAGCAGCGAGAAGACGGCGAGCTCGAAATCGTTCGGGTCGCGGCCGAGCAGCATCTGGATGCGGTCGAGCTCTCCGTCGGTGAGACCGAGAGCACGGTGGAGTGGCTGCTGGGCGACCGAGCTCAGGAGGCAATGGTATCCGCCATCTAGGATGGCCCTCGATGGTGGTGGTCGAGACGCGGTCGCTCGGAGATGCCTGGCTCGAGGTCTCGCGCCGGATCCTCGCCGACGGACGCGATACCGCCTACGACGGCCTGACGACGAAGGAGCTCGCGCTCCTGACGCTCGTCGTCGAAGAGCCCGACCCCGCCGACGGTTTGATCGCCTCGCTCGCCGACCCGGACTGGCTCGACTGGATGAGGCGAAATTTCACCGAGCCAGACGACGTCGCCGAGCTGGGTGACGCCCGCTCGTATGCACGCCGGCTGCGCGACTACGACGGCCGCGACCAGGTCGCATGGGTGATCGATCGGCTGCGCTCCGATCCGGAGACGCGGTCGGCCACCATCACCACCTTCCAGCCGCTCACCGACTCGACATACATCCCGTGCGTCTCGCTGCTCGACTTCTGGCGAGTCGAAGACGGGCTCGAGCTGGTGGTGTACGCGCACTCACTGGACTTCGGGAAGAAGGCGTACGGGAACCTCGTCGAGCTGGCACGGCTTCAGCAGGAGGTCGCCGGCGAGGTGGGGCTGCGTATTGGCCGGCTCGTGATCCACGCGAAATCGGCGCACCTGTACGAGCCCGAGTTCGAGGCGATGCGCGGCACGACCTCGGCTGCCGTTTGAAATTCGCCGCCCTCGGCCGTCGTTCTCATCTCACGACCGGCGCCCCTGCGGCGTTGGAGCATCCGAGATGAATCGTCACCGATGAACCGTCGCTACGGACTCATGCTGATCCTGCTCGCCCTGATCTGGGGCAGTTCGTTCATGTTCATCAAGGTCGCTGTGCGCGAACTGACTCCCGCGACGCTGATCCTCGGACGGCTTGGGCTCGCCGCGATCACACTCGCGATCGTCGTGCCGCTGCGCGTCGGGTTGCGGACGGCGCTCGTCGAGATCCGTGCGTACTGGCCGGCCCTCGTGGTCGTCGGTCTCCTGAACACCGCAGTCCCGTTCTGGCTCCTCTCCTGGGGCGAGACCCGGATCGACTCGGGGACTGCGTCGATCATCCAGGCGTCGGTGCCAATCTTCAATGCGCTGCTCGCCTTCGCGTTCTTCTATGAGCAGCGCGTCACGGGGCGGCGGCTGGTTGGCGTCGGAGTCGGGTTCGTTGGCGTTGCGCTGCTCGTGGGCGCCCAGCCTGAGGGGAAGATCCTTGGCGCGCTCGCCGTGGTGGGCATGGCGATCTGTTACGCCATCGGCGGGTTGCTCACGCGCCGCTTCCTCGCCGAGACGCGACCGCAGGTGATCGCGCTCGGCACATCGGTGATCGCTGCGTTCGTGGTCGCGCCGTTCGGCGTGATTCAGGCGCCAGGTCACATGCCGGGGTGGAAGACGATCGCGTCGGTCATCGTGCTCGGCGTGATCGGCACCGCGGCGGCTTACCTCCTGTTCTTCACGATCATCGCCGGCGCCGGCGCCGCGTATGCCGCGCTCGTCACGTACCTCGTGCCGCCCGTCGCCCTCGTCTACGGCGCATTCTTCCTCGACGAGAGCGTCGGAGTCGCGGCGCTCGCCGGCCTCGTGCTGATCTTCGCCGGTGTCGCGCTCGGTACCCGGAGGAAGCGAGCGGCCGGAGCGTCCGTCATGGCGCCACGTCTCGCCGCGTCCCCATCCGAGCCGTGATCACCCTTCGACGCGCCACGGCTGACGATGTCGCCTGGCTCGTCGACCTCTATACGGACGACGAGACCGAGCCGTTCCTCGGCGGCCGCAACCCGCGGGACGCGGCGACGATCGGCGCCGAGGTCGAGCGCTCGCTGAACGAGCCGGCGAAGACCGGTCGGCTGATCATCGAGGTCGACGGCGAGCGTGCCGGCGTCGTTGCCTTCGACGAGACGAGCGAGGCGAATCGCATCGCACATCTCGGTGGTCTCGCGGTGCATCCTTCGTTCCGCGGCAGAGGCGTCGCCGACGAGGCGGCGCGCGCGTTTCAGCGCTACCTGATTTACGAGCTGGGGTTCCACCGGCTCGAGCTTGCGGTCTACGGCTTCAACGATCGCGCGATCCGACACTCGGAGCGGGTGGGATACGTTCGCGAGGGCGTGAAGCGGAAGGCATACCTGCGTCACGGCGAGTGGCAGGATGCAGTCCAGTTCGCACTGCTACGTGAGGATTTGGAAGGATGACGAGATGACAGCCCGCTATCTACACACGATGGTTCGCGTCACCGACCCGGCGAAGAGCCGTGCCTTCTACGAGGCGCTCGGGATGGAGTTCCGGCGCGAGTCGCCGATCGTCCGCAACGGCGAGACGGAGGCGACGCTGTACTTCTTCGGGTTCCCGAGCCAGGAGGAGGAGCTCGAGCTGACGTTCAACCACGACGGCAGTACGTACGAGCTCGGCACGGCGTACGGCCACATCGCGATCGGCGTCGACGATCTCGAGGCGACGCTCGCGCAGCTGGCCGGGCAGGGCATCGAGCCGGAGCGCGCGCCATACCAGGTGCGCGAAGGCGGCTCGTGGCTCTGCTTCGTCCGCGACCCGGACGGGTATCGCATCGAGATCATCGGAACGCCCTGACGCAACGCGACCGGCCAACCGCGCCGACGAGGAACCACACCAAAGCCGCGGCCAGCCAGAACGGCACAGGCGCTTTGTGCGCCCTCGCCGCGACTCCGCGAGCCGCCCGCCGCCGACCCTCAGCCGGCGTCCACCGTCACACTCGGACCGTAGGTGTCTTGGAAGCGATCAAGCACGCCTGACGAGACGAGACGCTCCCGGGCTTCGTTCGCATCGTCGAGGCTGCCGAACTCGAGGTAGATGAAGACCTCGTTCGGATCGTCGACGCTCCGGAGAACACGCTGAACCTCCGCCTTCTCGCGCGCCCGCGGCTTGTCCTGGTCGAACATCGGACGCCAGTTGTCGTAGTCGCCGGTCTGAATCCGCGTGATGATGAACGCCGCCACGTGTTCTCCTCTCGGAACCTGCCTGGGGCTGCGAGCCTAGCCTGCCGAACCGTCGGACCCCTGAATGACAAAACGCAGCCTGCGCCGGGCCGGGCCGAGCCGGTAGCGTGCCGGCGCCTTGCGTCTTTACGTTGCCGGCCCGTTGTTCTCCGAAGCCGAGCGCTCGTGGCTCGACGTGCTCGCTGCGCGTCTGCGCGCGGAGGGATTCGAATGCTTCGTCCCACACGAGCACTTCCCCGAGCTTGCGGATGTCAGTGTCGAGGAGGTCTACCGGATCGACACGGACGGTCTCCGCTCGGCCAACGCGCTCGTCGCATGGCTCGACGGAGCCATGGTCGACGACGGCACCGCCTGCGAGATCGGGATGTTCGCGGAGCTCGCGCGAAGCGGAGGGGAGCACTACCGCGGCATCGTCGGGTTTGCGACCGATCTACGCCTCGAACGCCGTCGACAGCAGGACGTCGTCGGAGGCGGCGTGAATCTCTTCGTTGGCGGCGCGATCGAGTCGTGCGGCAAGATCGTACACGCAGTCGACGACGTCGTCGCGGCACTCCGTGAGCTGTAAGAAGTTCTCACTGAATGACGTTCGTCGATCCGAGCGGGCCTGGCGACACAACGTTCATTCGGTGAGAGCTTCTAGGCCCACTGCTACGCCTCCTGTCAACGGCAGTGCTAGCGTGGCCGATCGATGACGGATCCTGTCTCGTGGTTGCAGATCGCCCAGGGCTGGAATGTGGTCGCTTCCGATGGCGTGACCATCGGGACGGTTGCGCAGGTCGAAGGCGATAAGCAGAGCGACATCTTCGACGGCCTGGCCGTCCAGTTGACGCAACCGGGACAGCTTCGGTATCTGCCGGGCGAGCAGGTCGGGATGATCTATCCCGGCGAGGTGAGCCTGAAGACCGCCTCCGGCGACCTCGGCACTCTCGAGCCGTTTCAAGCCCCGCCGCCCGAGACGAAATGGCTTCCGGGCAAGGCGTCGCTCTCGAGCCGAATGTCGAAGTGGTTCCGCGGCGGACGCTGAGGAGGCGAGGGCTAGGCTCTCAACATGCTCCGTGGTATCTGGGATCGGCTTGTCGGCCGGGAGCGGGGCAGAGCCGCGGCGAACGAAGCCGAGCGAGAGCAGATGAGCCCGGCTGAGCGACACGTCACTGGAGAGAGCATCGAGGACTTCCAGGCAGACGAGTTCGTCGGCGAGCATCTCGGAGGGATCGAGCCCGAACAGCGCCTGGGCGAGGACGACCCTCCCCGCGACTGAGGGCGCAATGCTTGACCGGGACGAGTTCAAGTACGCGAAGAGCGGGGATGTTTCGATTGCTTACGCGGTCACAGGGAGCGGGCCGCGCAATCTCGTTTTCGTCCACGGGTTCGTCAGCAACATCGAGATCGAGCGGGAGACGCCGGAGCCGAGGTTGCTCCACGATCGGCTTGCAGGGTTCTCGCGCCTGATCACATTCGACAAGCGAGGGACCGGTCTCTCCGACCGCCTGCGTGAGCCTGCGACCTTGGAGGCTCGGATGGACGACCTGCGTGCGGTGCTCGACGCGACCGAGGTCGACCGCGCGGTCCTGTTCGGAACCGCTGAGGCCGCGGCGATGTGCATGCTCTTCGCCGCCACCTATCCGGACCGAACGCTCGGGCTCGCGCTCTTCGGTCCGTTCGCACGAGGAACGTGGGCCCCGGAATATCCGTGGGGCTCGACGGTCGAGGAATGGCGACACGACATCGACGAGACGACGAGTGCCTGGGGAACGTACGCAGCCGCCGAACGGTGGACCCGCCAGAACGCCGCCTCACACGCAGATGACCCTCAGTTCATCGCCGCGCTTGCGCGACGTTGGCGGCTCTCCGCCAGCCCGGGTGCGGTCGCTACCACTCTGCGGATGATGGCCGACGTCGACGTTCGAGACATCCTCGGCGCGATCCGCGTGCCCACGCTTCTGTTTCATTCGCCCACAGATCGTGACGAGGCGTCGTACATCGCGTCGCGCATCTCGGGCGCCCGGCGCTTCGAGCTGGCTCGGCCGGGCGGTGTCTACTTCCAGCAGGAGCTCGCACCAGAGCTCGAGAGCTTCGTGAGCACCCTTGGCATCGAGGAGCCCGACACGGTTCTCGCCACGGTCCTCTTCACCGACATCGTCGGTTCCACGGCGATGCTGGCCCGAGTCGGTGATGTGCGTTGGCGGGAACTGGTCGAACGCCACCACGCGCTCGTCCGCCAGCAGTTGGGCCGCTTCCGCGGACGCGAGATCGACACGGCCGGCGATGGCTTCTTCGCCACCTTTGACGGGCCGATCCGAGCCATCCGCTGCGCTCAGGCGATCACGAACGGCGTGGGCGAGCTCGGGCTCGAGATCCGCGCCGGCCTCCACACCGGCGAGTGCCAGGTCGTCGACGAGAAGATCGCCGGGATCGCGGTCAACATCGGCGCACGCGTTGCGGCCCAAGCCGGCCCGGGCGAGATCTTGGTCTCCTCAACGGTCAAAGACCTCGTCGCGGGGTCGGGGTTGCAGTTCGAGGAACGCGGCCAAGCCACGCTGAAGGGCGTGCCCGGCGAGTGGCAGCTTCACGCCGTCGCCCCGTAGTTCTCAGGCGGCCGACGTTGGAGCCTCAGCCACGGGTGTGAGTTGCCGGCGGTCGTCTGCGAAGAGGGTGTGAACGACTTGAATGGCGATCGCGCCTTCTCCGGCTGCGGAGGCAACGCGCTTGACGGAGCCATGCCGGACATCTCCGGCCGCGAGTACCCCGGGCAGGCTGGTTTCCAGTGAGAGCGGGCGCCGCTCCAGCGGCCATGGGTGGTCGCTCGGGATATCCGCGCCCGTGAGCAGGAACCCGTGGGCGTCTCTTGCCATCGCAGGGGACAGCCAGTCACTGTGGGGGCGGGCACCGATCAACACGAACAGCGCGTCGGCCGCGAGCGTCGTTTCCTCGCCGGTGTCGTTCTCGCGCAGGACCAGTTGCTCGAGGCGGCTCTCGCCTCCTCCCCCGACCACCTCTGTACCTGTCCGTACCTGCACGTTCGGCGTCGCCTCGATTGCTTGCACGAGGTAGTGCGACATCCCTGCCTCGAGCGACTGGGCGCGAACCACGAGCGTGACGCATCCGGCGTAGCGCGCCAGGTGCAGGGCTGCTTGGCCTGCGGAGTTCCCGCCCCCGGCGACGAACGTTGCTTTTCCGCTCAGGGCAGGTGCTTCCGAGACGGGGCCGCCGTAGAAGACGCCCGCGCTCTGTAAGGCCTCCAACGAGGGCGCACCCAGGCGGCGGTAGCTGGCGCCGGTGGCGAGGATCACCGAGCGTGCAGTGACGCGCCGCCCGTCTTCGATCGACACATTCAGCCGGTCATCGGAGCGAGCGATGACCGTCGCGCGATGCATGAAGAGGAAGTTGGCTCCGAAGGCCAATGCCTGTTCATACGCCTGCTCGGCGAGCCGGCTGCCGCTGACGCCCTTCGGGAACCCGAGGTAATTGCGGATCAGCGAGCTTGACCTGGCCTGCCCGCCGATCCCGCCTTCGTCGATGACGAGCATTCGCAGTCCTTCGGAGGCGCCGTAGACAGCCGCCGACAAGCCGGCCGGCCCCGAGCCGACAACCACGACGTCGAAGGCGAGCTCCTCGAGGCCCGAGGGAGCACCTGCAGCCTCCGCGATCTCGATGTTCGTGGGATCGGCCAGGACGCGCCCGTCGGGAAGCAACATGAGCGGGAGCCTCGCTTCCCCGCCCGCCCGCGCGAGTAGCTCGCGACCCCGATCTGAATCGGCCAGACAGAAGGAGTGGGGGACCACGCACCGCTCGAAGACCTCCCTCAACTCGGAGGCTCTACCCGACCACGTCTCGCCGACGATATGAACGGTCTGAGGAACCAGGCGTCGATCCCTGGCCCACTCCAGCAGGAAACTCGACACTGCTTCGTGAAATACCTCGTCGCGTGCAGCCGCCGGTTGGGGCACGTAATAGTCGATGCGTCCCAGGGCCATTGCGCCGCGGATCGCCTCCGCAGTCGACATGTCCGCCCACGCGTCCGCCGGCACCAGCATCGCCCGCTTGGCGTGCGGATGGAACTGACGCGCCTGCTCGAGGAACGCACTCTCGTCTGGACGCGAGAACGACTGCCCGGCGAGGATCAGAGCGACCTGCTCGCCGCCGTCCGCAAGCTCCCGTAGGACTCGGGAAGCCTCGCCCGCATCCGCCAACGCGAGCACGCGATATTCCCGGGCGTATCGTTGGACGAGTTGGGCCTCGACGTCTTTGAGAGCGCCTGGGTCCCCGTCGACGGCCAACAGAACAGGGACGCTCGTCATCCACGAACCCTATCGCGCGGCTCCGCCGTGAGACCGGCGCGCGACCGCGGCCTTGCCGCGTGACGAAGAGAGATCAGGTGGTGCGCTCGCAACGGTTACGATCGATGATTCCCAATGACGAGCGCTGCACGGAGGTGATTCGGATGAACGACAACCCGAACTGGCAAGTCGCCCGGCTCGATGAGATCGAGCGGCGCGGCAGAAGTATCCCCGTACGCGAGCACCTCGGGATCCACGCGTTCGGTGTCAACGCCTTCACGCCCGGCGAAGACGGCCTGCTGATCAACGAGCACGACGAGGCCGGGGGGCAGGAAGAGCTGTACGTCGTGCTCGACGGGCAGGCGACCTTCGAGATCGACGGCGAGACGCTCGAGGCGCCCGCAGGGACACTGGTGTACGTCCGGCCGGAGGCGCGGCGGAAGGCGACCGGCGACGGAACGATCCTCGCCCTCGGCGGGACTGTTGGCGAGGCGTACCAGGCGCTCGACTGGGGTGAGGCCTGGCCGTTCCATACGGAGTCTCTGACCGCCTACGGCGAGCAGCGCTACGGCGATGCGCTCCAAGCGGTGCGCGGCGGCCTCGAGCACACGCCGGACCACCCAGGGCTCAATTACAACTACGCGTGCTTCGCGACGCTCGCGGGCGAGACCGGCGACGAAACGTTCGACCACCTCCACCGGTCCGTCGAGCTCTTCCCGCCGTTCCGCGAGCAAGCGCGTGCGGACGACGACTTCGCCGCCGTTCGCGAGGACCCACGATTCGAGCAAGCCCTCAGCTGAGCGCACGAGCCATCTCGATGGCACGCGGACACTGCTCGCCGGTCCGCGTGCCGTCGGGGTGATGTAGCCGCCTGTGCGCGCCGTCGTTTCCGCGCGCCTTCGTCTCTGCGCCTAGGCTTCGGTGATGCAGCGCTGGGAGTACAAGGTCGTCGCTCTGCGGGGCCGCTACACCGAGACCTTGAACGAGTACGGCCGCGAGGGCTGGGAGCTCGTCAGCGTTGCGTCGGATGTCCGCGCGGATCCGCCGGCTCCGGCGCCCGGCCGAACGGTGCCGGTGCCCCGTGCGTTCGGACGGCTGGAGGACGCGGCGGCGAAGTTGAACAAGCTCGGCGAGTCGACGGAGCCGACGCCAAGTGCGCCGCCGAACAACCTCATCTGGGTTCTGCGCCGGCCTCTGAGCGAGGATTGACCGGCGGCTGGTCTGCTCCGATGAGCCTGCTTCCCTTCCTGGCGGTCTCGGCGGTGGTGATCATCGCGCCCGGGCCTGACATGGCGCTGGTGGGCCGGAACGCGCTGTTCGCGGGACGCCGCGCGGGGGTCTACACGACCATCGGGGTCGTGCTAGGCCTCGCAGTGTGGTCGCTGGCGGCGAGCATCGGCGTCGCGGCGCTGCTGCGGAGGTCCGAGCCCGCGTTCGTCGCGTTGAAGATCGTGGGAGCGGCGTACCTCGTCTGGCTCGGCCTCCAGGCGTTGCGTGTCGCCTGGAGAGGGCACGCGCAGGAGGCGACGGCCGCGCTCGCCGGTTCAGCGCGGCGCCGGCCGCGACGTGCCCTCCGTCAGGGGTTCCTCAGCAACCTCGCCAACCCGAAGATCGCCGTCTTCTTCACGAGCTTCCTGCCGCAGTTCGCCGCGTCGGACGCGAGCTTCGTTGCGCTGCTCTCGCTCGGCCTCGTGTTCTGTCTCATGACGCTCGTCTGGCTGGCCGGCTACGGCATGTTCGTCGCCAAGGCGGGAGACGTGTTGCGTCGTCCCGCGATCCGGCGCGTCATGGAGGGTGTCACCGGAACCGTCCTGATCGCTTTCGGCGTCCGAGTCGTCACCGCGGATCGCTGACGCAGCTACGCAGGCGCGACGAGCTCGCCGCCCCAATCCTCCGGGGCCACGTCGTCGAGCGTCTCGGAGAAGGTCCACTGGTGACCGGCGAAATCCTCGGCGGCGTATTGACGTTCTCCGTATTCAAAGTCGATCGGCTCCATCAAAATGCGCGCGCCACGGAGCCGCGCCCGCTCGCAGTGAGCGTTCACGTCCTCGACCCGCACGGTCACCGAGTGTGTGACCTCACCCGCTCGCGGTGGCCGGCGGTCGTGCCGCACATCGCCGATGATCACTGCGCCATCGCCGACGCTGAGCTGAGAGCGGTGGTTCTCGCCGATTCGCACACGCTCCGTGAATCCGAATGCTGCCGCGAGCCAAGCGACGGCTTCGCGCACGTCCGGGTAGATCAGGACAGGAATGACAGTGGCCGAAGGAAGGCTGCGGTTCGATTTCACGCTTCGCCAAGCTTAGAGGGTGGGCGGCTCTCGGTTGAGAAAGCGTGGTTCCGCAGCGCCTGACCAGCCGGATCACGCCCGTCTTCGCGACGGCGTACTCGACGTCCGAGTGCGGCTCGCCGCCCAGCAGTGCACGAATGGAACAGTCATGCCGAAGAGCTACCCGAGCCAGGGCTCGAGCTCGAGCGCACGTTCGAACGCCGCACGATCGTGCACGGGGTCACCATGCGAGACGATCACGTGCTCGAAGGGCAGCTCCAGCAGTTGATGCAGCGCCGGCAGCGTGCGGGCCTCGAACGACGGGGAATTCCAGACGCGGAGGACGCCTCCTTGCCCCGTCATGCAGTCCGCGAAGACGAGCGCACGCTGCTCGGGAAGCCAGACCGGCGTCTCGTTCCGGCCGCGGCCGTCGTAGAGCGCGAGCAGCCCGCCGGGCAGCACACTTCCCGGCTCGATCGGCTCGAGCTCCACCTCGGGGATGTTCGTCCGCCAGAAGAGCCAGGGGCCGAACGGGCGGGCGTCGTAACGGCGCACGAACACGTCGACGTCGCGCACGTGATCGGGCTTCAGGATGACGACGGCGGTCGGCGGCTTCGCGTCCAGCCGTTCCCAGAAGTCGCGCGCACTCTCCGGCGGGGCGAGCGGGTCGATCAAGACGACCTCGGCGCCCGATTCGACGCAGGTCGAGCTCACGACCTCTTCCCAGCCGACTTCGGGGTGCCAGTCGGGATACTCGAGTCGCCAGAGCCAGAGTCCCGGAGCCACATCGCGGATCGTGGTCATGAGCCTGATTCTGTCCAATAGAAGTCGGCGCCTGCCGCAACGGGCGTTGCGACGCGGCTGAGTGCGGCGCGTGCATCTCTCGGGTCGAGCTGTGCGATGAGGGCGACCTCGGCGGTGGCGAGCGGCTCGCCGGCCCAGGCAAGGATCTCCTCGACCCGGCGCGGCTTGCGGCGGCGCTCGAGGTCGGGCGCGAGGTTCGCGATTGCGGTCTCGTAGACCTCGACCGGATTGAAGCCGGGAACGGTGAGGGTCTGCTCACCGCTCCGGAACTCGTAGCTCGGGGCGGTGTAGCGCCGCTCCGACCGCCGGCCGCCGAGCTTGTGGTCGAGTGCTCGCGCGGAGAGCGTAGGTGTGCGGGCCGCGGCAATGTCGGCCTGCAGCGCTTGCTCCACGTCGTCGCCGGCGCACCAGCGGTCGAGTTCCTCCGGGGCGAGGCCGGCATCCCGCGCCGCTGCGGCGATCAACTCCGGGTCGTCGAGCAGGCCGTGCTGCATCACGCGAACCCGCAGCTGGCGGAGGAGCCGATCCTCAGCAGCCGGTGCACGCAGTCGGGCCGCGACCACCGCGCGGCAGGCTGGTTCCGATGATGCAGTGCGCGCATACGGCACGGGATCGATCGGCATGCCGTAGCGACGCTGCAGATTCGGTGCGCCTTCCGCCAATCTCTCCGCCTCGCCCGGCTCGAGGGTCAGCACGATCATCCGCGTCCGCCAGCTGAGCTGGTCACCGTAGTGCCAGCGGAGGCGCCAGCGAATCGGCTCGGCGGAGAACGCGAACGGGCACGCCGGGTCAGTGAAGAGCGTGATCTCGAGTGGCACGCGGCGAGATTAGATGGTTGAAGCCCACTTGCGCTGCGTCGCAGAAGCGGAGAGGGTGCCCGTCATGGCGACGTGGACGAACTGGGTGGGAAACCAGACCTGCAGCCCGGCAGAGCTGGTGGCAGCGGCCAGCGAGGACGAGGTGGCGGCTGGGGTTGCCGCGGCCACGGAGCGGGGGTTGACGGTTCGCGCCGCAGGCGCCGGCCATTCCTTCACGCCGGTGGTCGCAACCGACGGCTTGCTGCTCGACCTGAGCGCCCTTCGCGGCATCCGCGCGGTCGACGCGGAGCGCCGGCGCGTCGTGGTCGGCCCTGCGACGGCGATCGGTGAGTTCGGGGAGCCGCTCTGGTCAGCAGGGCTCTCGCTCGTCAACCAGGGGGACATCGTCGCCCAGCAGATCGCAGGCGCGGTGTCGACCGCGACGCACGGCTCGGGCCTGCGGCTCGGGAGCTTCTCGGCTGGAGTCCGCCGGCTGCGGCTCGTCACGCCCACGGGCGAGATCGTCGAGATCGGCGAGGACGAGCCCGACCGCCTGCACGCGGCGCAGGTCGCGGTCGGGATGCTCGGCGTGATCACGGAGCTCGAGCTCGAGGTCGCAGCCGCCTACCGCCTGCGTGAGCGGATCGAGCACTGGAGCTGGGACGAGGCGTGGGGGCAGTTCGACGAGCTCGCGCGCGAGCATCGCCACTACTCGTTCTTCTGGATGCCATCGGATGATTCGGCGGCGCTCTACGGCCTCGCGACGCCGGGTGAGCAGATGGCCGACCGCTGCCACGTGAAGATCTACGACGAGGTCGGCGCCGATACGCCCGACTCCGACGAGCCGCATCGACGCGTCGGCCCGGCGTACGTGATCTATCCGATGATCTACGAGCCGAACTTCCACGAGCTCGAGTACTTCGTCCCGTTCGAGCGTGGCCGGGACGCGCTTGCTGCAATGCGCGAGTTGATGCTGGCGCGTCTACCGGCATCGGTGTTTCCGATGGAGGTGCGAACCGTCGGCCGCGATCAGGCGTTCCTCTCGCACAGCTACGAGCGCGACACGGTCGTCATCTCGGTATCGGGTATGCCGGGCACCGACTACGCGCCGTACCTACGCGAGGTCGACCGGCTGCTGGGCGAGTTCGACGCTCGTGTTCACTGGGGAAAGCTTCACTTCCTGACGCGCGAGCAGCTTTTCGCGCGCTATCCGCGAGCCGGATCGTTCATCGAACTTCGGCGGAAGCTCGACCCGGCGGGAGTGTTCTTGAACGACCACCTGCGCCCGCTGTTCGCGTAGTGGCGCGACAGATCGTCCTGCTGCGAGGGATCAACGTCGGCGGGAATCGCCGCCTCGCGATGGCCGACCTGCGCAGGCTGCTCGCCTCGCTCGGTTACGGCGAAGTTCGCACGCATCTCCAGAGCGGCAATGTGATCGTCGAGAGCACCCACACGCCGCAGCGCCTGAAGTCGGTGATCGAGCGAGGACTGGCCGATGAGCTCGGTCTCGAGATCGAGGTGTTCGTGCGCACGCGTGACGAACTGGCGGCCGTGATCGCCCGCGACCCGCTCGGCGCTGTCGCGGATAACCCGTCCCGGTACATCGTCACCTTCCTCTCGGGCAAGCCCGACCCCGCTGCCGTGCGCGAGGCTGCCGCGCATGCCGGTCACGAGCGATTCGTCGCGCACGGTCGCGAGCTCTATGCCTGGCATCCGGAGGGAGTACGCGACTCGGCGCTCGCGAAGCTGTTGTCCGAGAAGCGGTTGGGCGTGACGGCGACCGCACGCAACTGGAACACCGTCAGAAGGCTGCTGGGGCTCGCGGACGAGCGCTAGCTTCACTCAGAGCTTGGCAGGAGAACTGTGCTCGGCCTCCGCAAGGAGGCTGTCCAGGTCGGGACGCACCTGCTTGAACGCGAGTGTGCCGTCGGCTCCGCGAGGCCACTCGCTCTCTGGGCGGTCCCACGCGAGCTCGAGGCCGTTCCCATCGGGGTCGCGCAAGTAGAGCGCCTCGTGCGTCCCGTGATCCGACGCGCCGTCGAGCGGCCAGTTCGCTGTGATCAATCTGCGCAACGCATCACCGAGCGCCGCGCGCGTCGGGTAGTTGATCGCGACGTGGTAGAGCCCCGTGGTGCCCGGAGGGGGTGCGGGGCCGCCGGCCGACTCCCAGGTGTTGAAGCCGAGGTGGTGGTGATAGCCGCCCGCGGACAGGAAGAGAGCATCCTGCATCCGCACGATCACGTCGAAGCCGAGCACGCCGACGTAGAAGTCGTGGACGCGCTGAATATCGGCCGTCTTCAGATGGACGTGTCCGATCCGTGTGCCGGCCGCGACCGGCTGCGGGGCCCGCTCGGCCGGAGTCACGCCCTGGGTGCCGAGATCATTGACCACGCAAGCAACCTACCACATCGTTAGGCTCGGATCATGCTCCTGTACGACAGCCCGGTCTCGGGGAATTGTTTCAAGGTACGTCTGCTGCTCGCGCACCTTGGCCTCCCGTACGAACGCCAGACGGTCGACGTTGCCGACCGGTCGGGGCGTCCGGAGCTTCTCGGCGGGCTGAATCCCGCGCTTCGGGTGCCGACGCTCGTGCTCGACGACGGCCGCCCGCTCGCCGAGTCGGGCGCGATCCTCTGGTATTTCGGCGATGGAACACGCTTCGTCCCCGGCGATCCGTACGAACGGGCGCAGGTGTTGCAGTGGATGTTCTTCGAGCAGTACGACTTCGAGCCTGCGATCGCCGTCGTTCGCTTCTGGCTCCTGTACTCGGGCCGTCCGGAGGAGTTCGCCGATCGCGTCGAGGAGCGGACGGCGGCCGGCTACCGCGCGCTCGCTGCGCTCGAACGTGGCCTCGACGGACGGAAGTGGCTCGTCGGGGAAGCGATGAGCCTGGCGGACATCGCGCTCTACGGGTACACGCACGTCGCGGACGAGGGTGGGTTCGACCTCGGGCGCTTTCCCGTGATCGGCGAGTGGCTCGACCGCGTGTCGGCCGAGCCGGGTCACGTCACGATCGACGCCTGACGAGGCGTGAACAAGCGCTCCGCCTAGCTGATTGTCAGCGACGCGCCGATGAGGGCGCCGGCGTGCACGCGTACGAGAGAACCGCGCGCGAGCGTTCCTCTCCAGCGGAAGAATCCCGCGGCTCCGACGCGCAACGTGCCGAGCGATTGCCAGCCCGCACCGGTGCGTCGTTCGAGTCGGGCCGTCGAGCCGGCGGCCGGGGCACGGAGCTCTCCCCAGAGCGACGTGTGCGTTCCGGTCCGCGAGATCTGCGCGAGCGGCAGCTCGAATGCGTTGAAGGCCGGCTTCTGGTGATCGGCGAGGGTCACGAGGCCACTCTGGAAGCGCGCGAGGTCGGGCTCATCGCGGTAGAGGAAATGGATCAGCAGGTCGACCCGCGGCGTGCGGTAGGCGACGTAGGCGCCTTCGCCCATGTACCGCGCCTGCAAGGCAAGCGACACGCCGAGAAACTTGTCGGGCGGGTTGCTCTGGTAGCCGTATTCCGTGAGCCAGATCCGCGCGCCGCCGAAGTCGCGGGCCACGAGCGTCACGAGTTTGTTGATCGTCGCCATCGTGATCGTGGTGCAGTTGGCACAACCGCCCTTCAACGGCGTCTCGCGCTTCGGGTCGAGCGGGTACGGATTGTGCGCGTACGCATCGAGCCGTGCATGGGCGGCTCGCATTCCGCCGATCCAGGCGACGGGCGAGACGCCGCCCGTCGAGCCTCGTGGGGCGGTTCCGCCTCCCGCGACGAGCGCGCCGGGGATCGCCGCGTGGATCGCCTCGTACGCCGGGTTCAGGAGGCGCGTCGTGTAGACCGCCGCCGTGGTAGGCCGTAGCCACCGCACCTGATTCGGCTCGTTCCAGATCAGCCAGCGCTTGATCCACGGATAACGCTGCGCGGCGGCTCCCGCGAATGCGCCGAAGCTCGTCGGAGCCGTCGGTGCGACGTTCGAGGCCCGCCCGCCGTTCGCCCACGACGGGGTTCCGACGAGTTGGAGCACGACCGAGATTCCATGGGCGTGAAGAGCGTCGAGCACGGGGTCGTTCGTGTCCCAGGCGTACGCCGGGTCGGTGGGATCGGTGGCGTCGGCCGGGCGCGTGTGCGCGACCTGGTCCCAGCGGATGGTGAAGCGAACCACCTGCACGCCGAGGCTGTTCAGCTGAGCGACGCGCGCGTCGACCGAACCAGGCCCGTTCAGGAGCCACGCGTCGTCGGTCAAGCCGTACTTGATTCCGGTCGCGGCACGGGCGCGGGGTGTGGCGAGCGCGCCTCCGGCAAGCACGAGCAGCACGGCGAGCACGGCGAACTGGACGAAGCGAGTCATTCTCCTTCGTTCGACGGGATCGTTCCGTCCAAAACGTCTACCTGGCAGGCTTCACAGTTTCGTGACAGAGCGGTTTCCCACGTGTGACACGTTCCTCGCTAGGTTCGACGACATGGCGAAGACAACGACACCGAAGACCGCGACGGCGAAGACCGGGACGGCGAAGACCGCCACGCCGTGGGGCGCGGCCACTGTCGTAGAAGGGGTGACTGTGCAGCAGCGGGCGGGTGAGCGACGGTTCGCCTCGGTCGTCGAGCTGCTCGAGACCGAGCAGGGCGAGCGGCTCGTTCGTTTCGCCTACTCCACTGCCGGCGTCGGCCGGCGAGGCCCTGTCACGTTGCGCGAGCGGGATGTGGAGCGCCTGCTTGCCGAGCTCACCCAGAAGCCGACGCTCGCGAAGGTGCTCCGGCTCGGGGCGGTTAGACGACCGCAGCAAGCGTCATTCGAGCCGCATCGACGAGCGATCCCAGGATGAGCGTGCCGTCGGTCGAGCCGAGGAGCGGGTCGACGGCGTGCTCCGGGTGAGGCATAAGCCCGAAGACGTTGCCGTGCTCGTTCAGCACACCTGCGACATCGGCGATCGCTCCGTTCGGATTGGCGCCGTCCGCGTAGCGCAGGCAGATTTGACCGGTCGAGTCGAGGTGGGCGAGGAGATCATCGTCGGCGAACCAGCAGCCTTCGCCGTGCTTCACCGGGACGGTCAGCGTGTGGCCCTCCGTGCAGCGCGACGTGAACGGCGTGTCGAGGCGTTCGACGATGAGCGGCACGTCGCGGCAGACGAACGAGAGGGACGCGTTCGCACGGAGCGCGCCTGGCAGCAGGCCCGCTTCGGTGAGCACCTGGAAGCCGTTGCAGATCCCGAGCACGAGTCCGCCCTCGGCCGCGAAGGCAATGACGGCTTCCAGCACCGGCGAGAACCGTGCGATCGCGCCGCAGCGGAGGTAGTCGCCGAACGAGAACCCGCCAGGAAGGACAACCGCAGCAGTGTCGGGCGGAAGCGCCTCCGCCGTGTGCCAGACCCGTGGCGCGTCGGCGCCGAGCCGCTCGAGCGCGAGCTGTGCGTCGCGGTCGTCGTTCGAGCCCGGGAAGACGATCACCGCGACGACCGGCCGCGGCTCGTTCACGTGGCCGCCGCTTCCGGCGGTTCCGTGTGCAGCTCGATCGAATAGCTCTCGATCAGGGGATTCGCGAGCAGCTTGTCGCACATGCGCCCAAGCTGTGCGAGCGCGTCGGCACGGTCGTCGGTCGCCACTTCGAGGTCGACGAGCCGGCCAACGCGAGTCGCCCCGACGTCGAAGCCGAGATGGTGGAGTGAGGTCTCCACCGCCTGGCCCTGCGGGTCGAGGATCCCCGGCTTCGGCCGGACGAGCACGGTCGCCTTCACCGGAGCACGATGCCTGGGTCGGCGAGATAGTCGTCGAAGGCGATGCCCGTCAGCTGCTCGAACGCCTCGACGTAGCGCGCGCGCGTTCCGGTGACGACCTCCTCTGGCAGTTCGGGGCCGGGATCGGTCTTGTCCCAACCGAGCGTCTCGCAGTAGTCGCGGACGAACTGCTTGTCGAACGACGGCGGTGTGGCGCCGGGCCGGAAGCCTGCTGCCGGCCAGAAGCGCGAGGAATCGGGTGTGAACGCCTCATCGCCCAGCACGAGGCGGTCGTTCTCGTCGATGCCGAACTCCAGTTTCGTGTCGGCCAGGATGATCCCGCGCTCGCGCGCGTAGTCCGAGACGAACGCGTAGAGGGCCAGGGCGATGGCTTCGACCTCGTCGAAGCGCTCCTCGCCGACCAGCGCGGCCGCAGTCGCACGGTCGATGTTCTCGTCGTGGCCGGTCTCCGCTTTCGTCGCCGGCGTGAAGATCGCCCGTGGCAGCTGCTCCGACTCTGCCAGCCCCGCGGGTAGCGCGTGCCCGCACACCTGGCCAGTGGCGCGATAGTCCTTCCAGCCGGAGCCGGCGAGGTAGCCGCGCACGACGCATTCGATCGGCAACATCGACAGGCGCTTGCACTCGGTGGAACGGCCGTCGTCGCGCAGCGCCAGCAGGTGATTCGGCACGAGCTGGCTCGTCCGCGCGAACCAGAAACCGGACAGGCCGGTGAGCACACGACCCTTGTCGGGGATCTCGGTAGGGAGAACGACGTCGAACGTGGAGATGCGGTCGCTGGCGACGAGCAGCAGGCGGTCGTCGTCGAGCGCGTACAACTCGCGGATTTTCCCGCTACCGACGTGGAGAGCGGCTTCAGGCATGAACAGGTTCCTCCTTCGGGACGAGACGGCGAAGACGTTCGAAACTGTGGTCGAGCTGCGCGATCGTGGCGCCGAGGTCGAAGACCTCGGCCAGGGCGGCGTCGCCCAGGCGAGTGGTGATCTCCGGGTCAGCCCGGACGAGCTCCGGGAAGTCGCGTTCCTCGTCCCATGCACGCATCGCATTGCGTTGCACGAGCCGGTAGGCATCTGCACGCTCGAGGCCGTCTTCGATCAGCGCCAGCAAGAGGCGATGCGAGAAGAACAGACCGTGCGACGACCAGAGGTTGCGCTCCATCCGTTCCGGATATACGACGAGTCCGTCGACGATCCAGGCGAAGCGATCGATCATGTAGTCGAGTGCGAGAAATGCGTCAGGGATGACGATGCGCTCGGCGGAGGAGTGGGAGATATCGCGTTCGTGCCAGAGAGGCATGTTCTCGAGGCCGACCACCGACGCGGCGCGGACAACTCGCGCAAGCCCAGAGATGCGCTCGGCGACCTTGGGGTTGCGTTTGTGCGGCATCGCGGACGAGCCCTTCATGCCGGCCTTGAACGGCTCCTCGACCTCGCGCACCTCCGTGCGCGCGAGATGACGGATTTCCGTCGCGAATCGGTCGAGGGAGGATGCGCAGATCGCGAGCGCCGACAGGAGCTCGGCGTGACGGTCGCGCGAGATCACCTGCGTTGAGACCGGATCGGGCTCGAGACCCAGACGGTGACACGCGATCCGCTCGACCTCTGGATCGATCGCCGCGTAGGTTCCGACCGTCCCGGAAAGCTGCCCGACGCGACAGCCCTCGAGAGCGGTTTCGACCCGGGAGCGCGCGCGGTCGAGCTCGAACGCCCAGCCGGCGAGCTTCCACCCGAACGTCGTTGGCTCGGCATGGATGCCGTGCGAACGGCCGATGCAGACCGTGCGACGGTGCTCCTCGGCGCGTTGCGCGACGGCGGCGAGCGCGCGCTCGATGCCCCGCACGATCACCGCGCCGGCGGCGCGAATCTGCAGCGCCAGCGCCGTGTCGACGACGTCGGAGGACGTCAGCCCGTAGTGCACCCAGCGGCCCTCAGGGCCGAGTTGCTCGGCCACGGCGTCGACGAACGCGGCGAGATCGTGATCGGTGACCTGCTCGATCTCGGCGACGCGCGCCGCGGTCGGCGCCACGGCGGACGCACGAATCGCCGCGACGTCTTCGCGTGGTACCGCCCCGACTTCAGCCCAGCCGTCGAGCGCCGCCAACTCCACCTCGAGCCAACCTGCGAGCTTGCCCTCCTCCGACCAGATCCTGCTCATCTCCGGACGGGCGTAGCGTGCGATCACCTGGCCCAGTGTAGAGCGGCGTCAGGAGGGCGGCTCTACGAGGGCGGGAGAAGCGCCAAGATGCGCGCGGCGAGCACAGCCGCGTTCTTCGCGTTGTCGACTCCGACGGTGGCGACCGGCACGCCCGGGGGCATCTGGACGATCGAGAGCAGGGCGTCGAGCCCGTCGAGTACGGACATCGACGAGCGAAGCGGGACTCCGATCACAGGCAACTCCGTGTGCGCAGCGACGACGCCGGGCAGTGCGGCCGCGAGACCGGCGCCGCAGATCAGCACCTTCAACCCACGAGCCGCGGCCCCCTTCGCGTACTCCGCGACGGCATCGGGTGCGCGGTGCGCAGAACGCACCTCGAACTCCCAGGTGATCCCACGAGAGTCCAACTCGTCGAGAGCCGCCTGCATGCGCGCGCGATCGGACTCCGACCCGACGAGGATCCCGACGAGCGGCTCAGGCATGTGCAACCGCCGCGATGTCGTGCCGGAACTGGACGCCCTCGAAGGAAACGAGATCGACCGAGGCGTACGCCCGGTCGCGTGCCTCCGTGAGCGTGGGGCCGGTTCCGGTCACGGACAGGATTCTGCCGCCATTCGTCACCACGCGCCCGTCCCTCGCCGCGGTACCGCTGTGGAAGACGAGCGCGCCGGTGGCCTCGGCCGACTCGAGGCCATCGATCGGGATGCCGGAGTAGTCGCTTCGATCTGGATAGTCGGGTGCCGCCAGGATCACGGTGACAGCCGCCTCGCTCGAGGTGCCGAGCGAGATACCCGAGAGATCGCCGCACGCGGCAGCGGCGAGCGCCTCGAGCAGATCGCCCGTGAGGCGTGGCATCAAGACCTGCGTCTCGGGGTCGCCGAACCGCGCGTTGAACTCGAGGACCTTTGGCCCATCCGCGGTGAGCATCAGCCCTGCGAACAGGCATCCGACGAACGGGGCGCCGCGCCGGGCGAGCTCGTCGATCACCGGCTGGTGGATGCGTTCGACGAGCCCGGCCACGTCGTCCAGCCACGGCACGGGCGAGTAGGCGCCCATCCCGCCGGTGTTGGGCCCGACGTCGCCGTCGCCGATCCGCTTGAAGTCCTGGGCCGCCCCGAGCGGTACGGCCCGGAGGCCGTCGGAGAGCGCGAACAGCGAGACCTCGTCCCCCTCGAGCAGCTCCTCGATCACGACATCGCCCCCGAACGCCTGCACCGCGTGCAGCGCGTCGGTGAGTGCTTCTTCTGTCTGGCAGACGAAGACACCCTTACCCGAGGCGAGGCCGTCGGCCTTCACCACACACGGGACCCGTGCGACCGGCAGCGTCGCCGCCATCGGCACTCCGGCAGTCCGGAGCACGTCCTTCGCGAAGGTCTTCGAGCCTTCGATGCGCGCTGCCGCTGCGCTCGGCCCAAAAACGGTGATGCCACTCTGGCGCAACTCGTCCGCGACACCCGCGACAAGGGGGCCTTCGGGCCCGATGACGACGAGGTCGGTCGAGAGCGTCACCGCAAGACCGAGCAGGCCTTCTGCGTCTTCTGCTCGCACGGGATGGCACCTGCCCAGCGATGCGATGCCGGGATTGCCGGGCGCGGCGTGCAACTCGGTCAGATGTGGGCTCTGCGCGAGACGCCACGCGAGGGCGTGCTCGCGCGCTCCTGAACCGACGACGAGCACCTTCACGGCGGCGAGTCTACTCCTAGGGTTGGCGGGGCACGTTTGGCGCGCGGGCTCCGGTGGGTAGCTCTTGCTCATGCACGAACCGGGGCTCGACGAGCATCTCTGGATCACCGAATGGGAGGCGCTGGATTTCGTGGTGCGTGACTCGCCCGCGGAAGCGCTCTCCGAACTGGACGACCTCGTCGCTCGCATGATGGAGGCTCGCGGCATCGCGCTCGAGGAACGTGACGGCGGAGAGGTGAGCGACCCGGAGACGACGCGCGAGTTTGCAGAAGCACGGCGAATCACGCAAGAGGTCGATTCCGGTGAGTCGTACGACCCTGGGGATGTGGCGGTCGCTGTCGAGGCATATCGAGGGCTGTACTCCGCCCTGCTCGAGCTCGGTCCCGCCGCAGGCACCTCCGACTGACCGATACTCCTCCCATGGAGGCGCCCCCGTATTCGACGGCGCGCGTTGAGGTCGTCCGTGTTCCCGACGGTGCGACCGATGACGTGGTCGCGGTCGAGGAGCCGCTCGAGATCCGTATCGGCGGACAGCCGGTGGCCGTGACGATGCGGACGCCCGGGCACGACGAAGAGCTCGCACTGGGCTTCGCACTCTCCGAAGGACTGCGGCCACGCGGCGCTCGAATGCCGGACGACCTCTCCGCCAACACGATCGAGCTCGACGCGCCCGGGTTCGATCCGGCGCGCCTCGTGCGCAGCTTCTACACGTCGTCGTCGTGCGGTGTCTGTGGCAAGGGAGCGCTCGAGGCCGTCGAGGTGGAGGCGCCGCGGATCGTGAGCGATCTTCGCGTCGAAGGCTCGCTCATCGCCGGACTGCCCGATCGCCTGCGTCAAGCACAGCCCGGGTTCGCAGCAACCGGAGGTCTGCACGCCACCGGCCTCTTCGACGAGCATGGCGCGCTGCTCTGCTCGCGCGAGGACGTGGGGCGTCACAACGCGTTCGACAAGGTGGTCGGCTGGGCGTTCGGCGAGGGGCGACTGCCGCTCATCCGGTCGATCATCTGCGTCAGCGGGCGCCTGTCCTTTGAGCTCGTGCAGAAGGCTGCCGTCGCCGGCTGTCCGGTGCTCGTCGCGGTTGGCGCCCCCTCGTCGCTCGCCGTCGAACTGGCACGCGACCGTGGCGTGACGCTTTGCGGCTTCGTCCGCGGCGGCCGGATGAATATCTATTCCGAACCGTGGCGCATCGTCCGCTGACGGGTGTGCTGCTCGTCGGCGGCGCGAGCCGCCGCTTCGGCACTCCGAAGGCTCTCGCGATCCTCGCAGGTGAGACGCTCGCTGATCGCGGCCGGCGCGTCCTCGCCGAGGCGTGCGACGAAGTGCTGGTGGTCGGCAAGGCCGGTGAGCTCCCCTTCGACGTGATCGACGACTCGGCCGCTGTGCGCGCGCCGATCGCCGGTGTGGTGGCCGGCCTGCGGGCCGCCCGGCACGAGGTCGTGGTTTTTCTCCCGGTCGACTGCCCGTCCGTGACCGCCGCCGTGCTGCGGCGCCTCGGCGATGCGTGCGCCGACGCAGCAGTGCCCCAAACTGGCCCGCTCCCAGGCGCGTGGGCCAAGAGCGCGCTGCCCCTGCTCGAGCGACGTCTGGCAGACGGTCCACTCGCGCTGTACCGCACCTACGAGGAATTGGACGTCGTCGAGGTGACGGTCGACCCAGCGCTCGTCGCAGACGTCGACACCCGAGCCGAG
Source organism: uncultured Thermoleophilia bacterium (assembly GCA_963842335.1). Classification (GTDB taxonomy): domain Bacteria; phylum Actinomycetota; class Thermoleophilia; order Gaiellales; family Gaiellaceae; genus PALSA-600. The sequence goes on from CAWJGF010000010.1 coordinate 364,748, forward strand.
CTGGACGAGCTCGTCGCCCGCCAGACCCGACCGCGCTGACCCCGTGGATCGACGGTCACCGTCTCGTCACACTTGGTCAGACCAATGTCGGAGTGCGGATCGGGTTGGTCAGGCGGTTTCTGTGTCCCGCCTCACCCTTATCGGCCGTGTCCCGACGCCGAGGGCCGCAGGCCGGGGCGCGGCAGGTTGTTGATCGTTCGTCACACTTCGGTAACCCTCGTTTGGCGACCTCGCACGGCTCGACCTCACATGGCTCGGACTGACAGGTCGACCTGATGTGGCTCGACCTAAGGCGGCTCTGGACGGTGTGGCGGTCCCGGTCAGGTGGGGTCGCGGCGGGACTCGGCGGCGTTCGTCGCGCGCCGGTCGGCGTCCATCCGGCGGCGCCGCTGCTCGTCCGGGTCGTTTCGTGCGCCCCGCATGAAGGCCCACGTGATCCCGACCGTGACGAGCACGGGCACGAAGATCGAGACAGCGACGATCACCTGCGTCCAGACGGACGCGGTGTACGCGATCACGCCAGCACGCGTTCGCGGGCCGCGCCGACGCCGACCAGCTCGATCGGCACGTCGAGGGCCTGCGACACGAACCGGACGTACGCCCCCGCTGCCGCCGGCAACCCGTCAAGAGTCGACGCTCCGTCGAGCGGCTGCTGCCACCCGGCGAGCACCTCCCACACAGGCTCGGCGTGGTGGAAGTCCGACTGATGCGCGGGGAAGTGCTCCGTTTCGGAGCCGTCACGAAGCCGGTAGCGCACGCAGACCGGAAGTTCCGCGAATCCGGAGAGGACGTCGAGCTTCGTCAAGGCGAGCGACGTGATCCCGTTGATACGCACGGCGTAACGCAACGCCACGAGATCGAGCCAACCGCACCGGCGCTCGCGACCTGTGACCGTCCCGAACTCGCCGCCGAGCTCGCGGAGTTGCGCTTGCCCGTCGCCCTCGATCTCGGACGGGAAGGGCCCCTCGCCCACGCGGGTCACGTACGCCTTCGAGACGCCGAGCACTCGGTCGATCCGGGTTGGCCCGATGCCGATGCCGGTCGGCGCTCCCGACGCGATCGGGTTCGACGAGGTGACGAATGGATACGTGCCGTGGTCGAGGTCGAGCAGCGTCGCCTGAGCACCCTCGAACAGCACCTCCTTGCCGTCGCGCAAAGCCTGGTCGACGAGTAGCGAGACGTCGCCGACGTATGGGGCAAGACGCTCCGCGTAGCCGGCGTACCGCGACCAGATCTCCTCCAGGTCGAACGGTTCGACCTCGTAGACACGCTCGAGCCAGACGTTCTTCTCGGCGAGAGCGACCTCGATCTTCTGGCGCAGGATCTTCGGGTCGAGGACGTCCTGCACACGAATGCCGATCCGCGATGCCTTGTCGGCGTAGGCGGGCCCGATGCCGCGTCGCGTCGTGCCGATCTGCAGATTCCCAAGGCGGCGCTCCGACGCCTGGTCGATCGCAACGTGCCACGGCATGATCAGGTGTGCGTTCCCGGAGACGACGACAACCGACGGGTCGACGCCGCGTGCGGCGAGCTCGTCGAGCTCTTCCAACAGCACCTGCGGGTCGACGACGCAGCCCGCGCCGATCACCGACGTCTTGCCCGAGATCACGCCGCTCGGCGTCTGGCGGATCTTGAACGTCTCCTCACCGACGACGATTGTGTGCCCGGCATTGGGACCGCCTTGATAGCGGCACACGACATCCGAATCCTGGGCGAGCAGATCGACGATCTTGCCCTTGCCTTCATCGCCCCACTGCGCGCCGACCACGACGGTCGCTGGCACGTGGGCCAGTGTAGTCCGGAGGCTCGACGGCGGGGGAAGCCTCCGATCAACCCGTCAGGGGCTACGACACGCGGGCGAGTGACCGCACGACGCGGCGCACGACGATGCGGTGACCGCGGCGGCACGTGGTGAACCCGACGTCGGCGTCCCGGCGCAGCGTTCCGTGCACGACGCAGGTTTCGGCCGCGAGCGACTCGCGGACCGCCAGGCATGCCTCGCACGGTTCATCGAAGGATGTTGCCTCCGGGCCGAGCCAGACATGCTGCCGCTCGATCATCGAAGCTGCAGTTGCCGATCGTCGTGGCGTTGCAAGCCCGGTGGTCGCTCGACCCGCCGCAGGACTATCTCGTGGCCGGCCGCGCACCGCCCGAGGGCGAGCTCGGTCTCGAGTTCGAGCGTGCCGCGCACGCTCGCGACCGCGAGTGCGTCGGTGAAGAGCGCGCCCGAGCGGCGGGCGGACTCGAGGCACAGCTCGCACAGGCAGGAGAACGACGTCGCCGACGGCGAGAGCCACACCGTCGTCTGAGCTCCCGCACTCATGCGGCCGCCAGATCTGCGAACTTCGCATAGCGCTTTTGGAACGCGAGCTTGATGCCGTCGGTCGCGCCATTCCGGTGCTTGGCCAGAATCAGCTCGGCGATACCCGCAGACTCCGTCTCTTCGGGGTTGTAGTACTCGTCGCGGTAGACAAACATCACGAGGTCGGCGTCCTGCTCGATCGATCCCGACTCACGCAGATCGGAAAGAATGGGGCGCTTGTCGTGCCGTTGCTCGACGGCGCGCGACAGCTGGGAGAGCGCGATGATCGGAACGTCGAGGTCGCGAGCGAGCACCTTGAGCGAGCGCGAGATCTGCGATACCTCTTGCACCCGGTTCTCGACCGACTGACCGCTCGTCATGAGCTGGAGGTAGTCGACGATCACCAGGCCGAGCGTCGGCTCGCGCAATTTCAGGCGGCGGAGCTTCGACCGGATCTCCATCATCGTGATCGAGCCCGTGTCGTCGACGTAGATCGGTGCCTTCGCCAGCTTGTCGCACGCAGCGGTCAGCCTCGGCCAGTCGTCGACGGCGAGCTTGCCGGTGCGCAGGCGCTGCGACTCCACCTTTCCCTCGGAGCACATCAGCCGCTGCGTCACTTCGGACTTCGACATCTCGAGCGTGAAGAGCGCCACCGGACGCTCGTGACGAACCGCGAGATTGGCTGCCATGCCCAGTGCGAGCGCCGACTTTCCCATCGACGGCCGCGCGGCGATGATGATCAAGTTGCCGGGCTGGAAGCCGGCGGTGAGCCGGTCGAGGTCGCGATAGCCCGATGCCGTGCCGGTGATGTCGCTGCCCGCTTCGTACAGCTTGGTGATCGTCTCGAACGATTCCTTCAACAGGTCGTCGATGTGCGCGAACTCGGTCGTCACACGTTGCTGCGAGAGGTCGAAGACGATCTTCTCGGCGCGGTCGACCAGCTCGACCGTCTCGCCCGGGCGGTCGAACCCGAGCCGCGCGATGTCGTTGCCGGCGCGAATGAGCCCGCGCAGCGTCGCCATCTCGCTGACGATGCGCGCGTAGTGCGACGCATTGGACGCGGCCGGGACGAGCGCAGCGAGCTCGTGCACGCGCTCGGCGCCCCCAATCGCCGTGAGCGTCCCGGCGCGATCGAGCTCGTCGACGACGGTGATCGCGTCGACCGGCTCGCCCTTCGCGTAGAGGGCGAGGATGGCCTTGTAGATGTGCCCGTGGCTCTCGCGGTAGAAGTCGGCCGCGTTGATGTTGGTCGACTCCGTGACCGCCCCGATCGCAAGCGGCGACAGCATCATCGCGCCGAGGACGGACTCCTCGGCGTCGAGGTTCTGCGGCGGGATCGGGGCGGTCGCGAGAGCCGGGGCGGGGGTGGCCATCCGCGCATAGTGAACCGGGCTTTCGTCCTCACCGGAAGGGCTGTGGGTAACCGTCGAACCCGGGTCGGGAGGTGGGCGCATGCAGGGATTATAGAACAGGTGTTCGTGCGCTGATAGTGGACAGAACGGACGGTATTTGCGGCAGATTTCGGCCGAGATCCACAGGCTCGGGCGCCCTGTGGATAGCCGGTGGGCAGTCGTCCACAGGCCGGTGGAGGGCCTGTGGACGAGCGCTGAGAAGCGGTGCCGCTAGGACGGTTCGTCGACGGACGCGTCTGCGTCCTCGACGGCCGGTTCGGCCGCGTCGCCGCCAGGAATGGCTTCGGCTTCGGCTTCGGCGGGCGCGACCGCCGGCCCCTCATCGTCCGCGGAGGCGAGCTCCGCCTCTGCCCGCTCTGCCGCGGTCTGGGTCGGAGGGGTATCACTGACCTCCTCGAAGAGGTCGGCGTCCCGAGCCGCTTGCGCAGCGACCTCGGCTGCGGCGGTCTCCTCGGCCTCGAGCGCGTCGAGCTCGGCCTGCGGCGGCAACTCCTCGCCCTCGGGGGCGACGACCAGCTTCAGCTCGGCCGTGACGTCGGCGAAGATCTCGACCGGCACGGTGTAGCGGCCGATCCGCTTGATCGCGTCCATGCCGAGCTTGCGGCGGTCGACGCGGATCTTCTCCGTGTCCCAGAGGCGGTCGGCGACGTTCGTCGGGGTGACCGAGCCGAACAGGGTGCCCGTCGGGCCGGCGTTCACGTCGAAGCGCAGCTCGAGCGCTTGGAGGCGGTTCACGATCGCCTGAGCCTCGTCGCTCGTCTGAGCCTCGTGGCGCGCCCGCTGCTCGTCGCGCTTCTGCAGTTCGCGCACGAGCGCCGGCGTCGCCGGCTCGGCGAGCCCACGCGGGAGCAGGAAGTTGCGCGCGAACCCGCGGGCAACGTTCACGACCTCGCCACGGAGGCCTGTGCCGTCGACGTCCTGCTTGAGGATGACTTCCATCGCGAGGGCTACTTGTCCCCAACGTAGGGGAGGAGGGCGAGCTCGCGGGCGCGCTTCACGGCGACCGCGACCTGGCGCTGGTGGCGCCGGCACGCACCGCTGATGCGGCGGTTGCGGATCTTGCCCTTCTCCGACACGTAGCGACGGAGCTCGTTGATGTTCTTGTAGTCGACCTCGTCGACCTTCGACTTGCAGAAGAAGCAGGACTTGCGGCGGCCTGGCCCGGCTGGGGCTGTGCGCTTGCCGCCCCTGCTCGAGCTGCGATCGCGATCGGAATTGTTCTTCGGTGCTGCCAAGAGAGTCTCCTTAGAACGGAATGTCGTCGTCGGCGCCCTGGAAGTCAGCGTCGGAGCCACCCGTTGCGCCCGCAGGCACGAACTGGTTGCCGCCGCCGCCCTCGCTGCTACCGCCGCCGTCGCGGCTGCCGAGGAACTGCACGGTGTCGGCGATCACTTCGACAGCCTGGCGCTTGGTGCCGTCCTGCGCATCCCACTCGCGCCACTCGAGGCGACCGTCGATTGCGACCGGCCGGCCCTTCGCGAGGTACTGGGCGCAGTTCTCGCCCTGGTTGCCCCAAACCGTGATGTCGAAGTAGTTCGGCTTCTCGGTCCACTCGCCGGTGGCACCGTCCTTGCGGCGGGTGTTGACGGCGATTCGCAGGCTGCAGACCGCCATACCTGACGGTGTGTGGCGCAGTTCAGGGTCGCGCGTCAGGTTGCCGACGAGAACGACGCGGTTGATGTTGGCCATGGTTTTCGCTCCTCTCCTACGGGACGACCCAGGCTACTCGTCAGCCTCGGCGCTGTCATCGGCTCTCGCAGTAGTGGCGACTCGGTCGCCGTCGTCGTCGGACGGGGCCGCCGCGGGCGGGGCACCGGCCGGGATCTGCGACGGCGCCTTGGTGTGGCCGTCCTTGACACGCCGGAACGCGCCGTGGCGCATGACGCCGTCCGTGATCTTCAGGACGCGCGTGATCTCCGCGAGCGTCTCGGGCGGGCTCGTGAACATGAGCAGGTCGTAAACCGCCTCGTTCTTGTGCCCGATCTCGTAGGCGAGGCGCCGGCGACCCCACGGCTCGTGGCCGTCCCAGGTGCCGCCCGCGTCGTCGACGGCGTCTTTGATGCGCTGGATGATCTCGGCGCCGCGCTCATCAGCGACGTCCGGGTCCAGCAAGAGCATGATTTCGTAGTCGTTCACAGGCCCGAATCTCCCTTCTCATGGACTGAATCGGCCGCGCCTCCTGTACGCCGCTTCGGGTGACGGCGCGACGGGCGTGGCGAGAAGCGGCGGCAGTGTAGCATCGCCGCGATGAAGCGCCTGCTTGCGCTCCTTGCGGGGGGACTGGGGCTCGGTGCGCTCCTGCGTCGCCGCAGCCGCGCGGTCTCGCCGGCTCCAGCAGCGTCGCCCGCGGACGATCTGCGCGCGAAGCTCGACGCGAGCAAAGCCCCAGGTGAAGAGCAATCGGCTGAAGAGCAGGCAGCTGAGGAAAACAGTCCCGACACGCCCGATGTCGACACGCGCCGCGCCGACGTGCACGCCCGCGCCCGGCAGGCGATCGACGATCTCGGCGGGACGACGAAGAACGGGCAGAACTAGAGGACGAGCGCGAGCAGTTCGTCCCGCTCTGCGGCCGTGAGACCGCGCAGCGGCGCCCGCACGTCCTCGCGCATCGTCACCCCGCGGGCAACGAGGACAGCCTTGGATGCGGCGTGTCGCGGGTAGCGGTCGATTACCTGTCGCAACGCGCCGGCGCGTTGCGAGTCGCCGCTCCGCACTGCCTCGACGACGACTTCCGGGAAGGCTGCGGCGAGCCCTGAAACCGCGCCTGCGGCTCCGGCCGCGAGTCCTTCGCCGATCAGCGACTCGGCGCCGATGAAGACGTCGAGCCCATCGAGCATGTACGGCTGCACCTTGGCGAACGGCGCATCGCTGACCTTCATCCCGATGAGGTTGTCGACAACGTCGCGCAGCCGCTCGATCACCGACGGCGGGATTGCGTATCCCGACGCCTTCTCGAGCTCGTAGGCGTAGAACGGAAGCGGCGCGCACGCACGCGCGGCCGCGACGAAGTGCGCGAGCAGTGCCGCGTCGTCGAGTTGGTAATAGGGCGGCGCGATCACCGCGACCCCTTCGGCTCCGCTCTCGGCCGCGTGCCGGGCGAGCGCGATCGTGTCTGCGGTTGTTTGGGCCCCGCAATGCGCGAGCACCGGCAGCGGGCCGGTGACGCAGCGGAGGAGCGCGGTTTTCCGTTCTTCGAGTGATAAACTGATCCCCTCGCCGGTCGTGCCGGCAAGCAAGATTGCGTCGATCCCCGCATCCTGCAAGTAGATGAGATACGACTCGAACGCATCGAGATCGAGCTCGCTCCCACCCGCTCGCAGGGGCGTCAGCGCAGCGGCGATCGTCCTCGTGCTCACGTTCGCGATGCTACTCGGAGCGCGCAGCGCGTCGGCCTCCGACCTGCTCGACCTGAACGCGAGCAACGTCTCTCTCGCGGTGCACGGCGGCACGGCCCTCATCACCTACCAGGCGCGTGGCGTCACACGCCACGTGCTGGCGTGGGGTGCTGTCAATGCACTGACGCCCGGATCCGGCAAGCCCCAGGTCCGGTTCAAGCACGACTACTCGGGCGGCCTGCATTCCCTCCACCGCGCCGCGTGGGTGAGCTTCGTCGACCAGTGCCGCCCCTACGCGGGGCCTGCGCTTGCGTATTTCGTTGCCGGGTGTACCGCGGCCGACGGCTCGTACTGGGCGCTTCAGCGCTGGCAGCGCAACCTCCCGCACCGCGGCTTCACGCCGTGGACCGACTGGCAGCGGGCGCGGGAGCTGCGCCTCTCGCACTGGACAGGGCCGCTCGCGCGGGTCGAGTTGTATGCGGACTGGGCGTTCAAGGGCGCGGCGCACGGGATCTTCGGACGCATGAGCTACGGCGGCGAGCCGGTACACGGCTTCCACACGACGGCGGACGGTGCGCCGACGGATACGTACGGACGCAGTCTCTACATCGACACCTGGAACTCGGCATATGGGCCTGGTTGGAGTCGGGAGACGTCGATCGTCTTCCGCAAGCCGACGGGAGCGTTCTGTTACTCGTTCTGGCCGACCCACGACGTGTCGTTGCCCGGTAGTCCAGCGCGACCGGCGGGCGACGGGGACCGATACCGCCTCAGCGTCGTCGGGCCAGGGGTAACGCCGGATGTCGTCACGGAAACGCCGGACCCCGGCACGTGGGACCCGCACGACCGGGCCAAGGTTGTATTCGAGAATCAGCAGCTGAAGCTCTTCGACGAGGTCACAGCCGGCGACAAGTTCTGCGCGACGCAGCACTGACTGGTCGTTGGTGCGAGCCGACGCGGCGCCGCCGACGTTTCACCCGCTTGTCCCAAACCCAGCGCGAGGCGCAGCATTTGCCCACGGTCGCGTACGTAGCAAGGTTGGCGTCAGGGGTCGGCCGTTACGTTGGCCAACACGACTCGGTAGTCCCTCTCCCGAGTCAAGGCCGCACCCGTCAGCTCGCCTGCCAGCGGGTGCGGCCTCTTTCATCCCTCGAGTACGGCGTCGCGGCCCTTGTCGGAGTCCAAATGGAGTGTCGGGGAGGAGCGCCTCGAGAGGTTAGGCAGGCCACGCATCCGGTCATGCGCGCCACAGAGTCCCAGTTGCTTAGCCGAATTCTGTGGAACGGAGCGGCCCCGGAGTCGAACCGAGCCAGCGTGGGGTTGCCACGCCTCACCGGTTTTGAAGACCGGTTGGGCCACCAGGCCCATGCCACTCCAGGCCACGGATCCTATGGGCTGACATCAGCGAGCCGTCAGGCGACGGAGCGGCGGGCGCCGTCGCCGAGTGCCTCGCCGAGATCTGCCAGCGAACCGTCTTCGGCGAGCAGCGCGGAGAGCTCGCGTGCCTCCGCGCGGCGAAGAGCGACGACGCGAGGGCTTGCGAGCGCCCAGTCGAGCACGAGAGCGAGGTCGCGGCGGCGAGAGGATGCTGCGCCTGCGGCGGCCGCGGCAGCACGGAGGCGTTCGGCGTCTTCGCGCCGCAAGCTGATCACCTGACCGCGTACGTCGAGCTTCACCATCCGAGTCACTGATCGTAGGACGGTCGTCGGCTGGCTCGGACCGCTGGGGGCGCTGATGACGGGGCCCTCGCATCGAGAGCCCCGTCGGTGTGCGCCACCGGCGCTCGTGCGCTCAGGTGACCTTGAAGTGGCCGAACATCGTCGACTCGTGCGGCGGGCAGTAGAACTTGTAGGCGCCGGCCTTCCAGTGCACCGTGAAGGTCTTGGTGCCGACATACGGAACTTTGGTGAAGTCGACCGCGTAGCCGTGCGGGCCGTCGAGCGACCAGGCATGAATGCTCGCTTTGTCATGGATCACGAGCTTGTACGTGCCGGCCTTCAGCGTCTTCAGGTTCTTCCCGTTTTCCTTCAGGCTGATCGTGTACCCAGGCCCGACGGTTCCGGTCAGGGTCGGAGTCGTGGAACTGCGGCCGAAGGCAGCAGTGGCGACCACGGCGGCGACGCCGGCGAGCACGAGCAGAGCAATCGTCTTCCGGATCATTCGAGCTCCTTCTTATGGGATGCACCACGAGGTACGCCGCACCGCGCGCGATCGGTTTTCTCGAGGCGTCCGGGTGTCAGGCTGCGGCGAGGCGCCCGCGCACACGGCGCCGGGCGAGCAGTGCCGCACCCGCGAGTACCGCGAGGATCGCGACGAGCGCGCCACCGACGAGGAGCCACGGCCGCAGGCTCGACGGTCTGCTCGTGACGGGGGCGTGCGCGACAAAGCTCGTCAGGTCGACGTCCGCGACTGCGGTGCCCGGGCTGCCGACGCGGAGCACATCGTTTCCCGCCAGCGTGAAGCGCAGCGACCAAAGGTCGTTTCGGCCGGCGAGCATCGGCAGATCAATGCAATGCGCGCGCAGTGTCGTCGTGTCGAGTGCATGCACAAACGGTGTGCCACCGGCGCCGTCGTAGAGCGTGTAGGCCCAGCGGCCGTCAGCGCTCATCACGCGCGTGATCGGTGCGCCGCGCATCGCCTCGCCGCGCTCGGCTGGATCTCGAATGGCGCCAGGCGTCAGTGTGCTCGTGCGGAGGTCGTACGCGCGAACGCTGTAGCGGGTCGGATCGCCGGGCGATGTGTAGTTGACGAGGAACATCGTCTTTGCATGCGGTGAGACGGCGTCGAAGCTGAAGTCGCCGCGTAACACGATTTCGTGTTCCAGGCGAAGCGTGCGCGCGTCGAGGAGCGCGAACCGCGTCTCCTGCCGCGGGAACGCCACGCGCGGTTCGATCAGCACAAGCGTCTGGCTGTCGGCGGAGAGTCCGCTCGCGGAGCCGTCGTAGGCAACCGCGGGGATCGTGAAGTTCCCGGGGACACGGGCCACGCCGAGCACTCGCCCGCCGTTGCGCTGGATGCGTTCGACCAGCGTTGCTCCACCCCGGTTCACGGTCACGAACCGGTCGGCGCCGCCGTGCACCGTCACTCCGCTCGAGCCCACGTCGACACCGAGGACTGGCAGGCCGTCTGCGTGCGCCGCCGGCGCAAGCACGCAAGCGACGACGGCGGCGTGAAGGACAAGGCGGCGCATCGACGAGGAATACGTCTGCCGGGGCGGCGGAGGTCCCGCGCCGAGCCGGCCTCAGGGCCGAAAGGGCCACGGCCGGTGTCAGACACACGCACGAGACCGTCACGTACCTTCCACAGGGCGGCTGAAGACCGCTCTGCGCCTGGCGTTGGGCGGATTGCCGGAGGTATCAGACGCTCGCGCGAGAGCGTGACGAGCGCTTCGCGGCAGCGTGACGGGCCGTCCACAGCCGGCTTGCGGCGACGCGTCGGCTCGGGGCCGAAGGGCTCCTAGTCCGCGGTGGGTTAGTCGGCGCTTCGCTCATCGAAGCCGCACTCGACGCAGACGAACGCGACGTCGTCTCCGTCGGCGACGAGGAGGTTCGTCACGCCGCAGGCCGGGCAGATCGGGGCGCGGTCCTCGTCCGGCTCGTCGAGCGTCACGAGCGCCGCCGCAGTACACGGGTGTCGCCCAGCCTGCGCGTGATCCCGTCTGCGTCGTAGCGCTCGAGCAGCAGTTGCGCGGTGCGACGGCCGACGCCGAGCGCGTCGCGGAACCCGGCGAGCGTGATCGGATCGAGCGCAGGGAGCAGTTCGCGGCCACGGTCGTACAGGCCGATCGAGACTGCATATCCGTCGCCGACCCGGCGTAGGCGGCCGGCCTCCTCGAGAAACGCCGAGAGCGCCTTGTCGTCGACCCTCGTGATCTCTTCCTCAACGAGTCTCGCCTCCAGCTCCTCCGCAGCCTGCGCTCGCTCGCCGAGTGCTGCCGCGGCGCCCGGGAGGTACGCCTTGGCCCCGCGACGGTCGAGCTCCAGCAGGTTGAGGACGTGCTGCGACCACGGCTCGTTCGGCAGCAGCTCCGCAAGCGGCACGCCGGGGTCGAGCGGATGTGTCTGCGCGCGCTCCGCGACGCGCTCGTGCACCCGCGCTCGAAGCTCATCGAGCCACGCGTCGGAGAAGTGATGCTCACCCGCCGACCGCACCGAGGCGAGTCCGAGGGCGAGCTCTCCGGGTGCCAGCACGCCGCGTGCCTGCAGTTCGCGTCCCGCGATCGGTGCGTGCACCAGCGTGCGCACGATCTCGACGGGGTCGCCCCGTTCGAGGATCGCGAGGCGTTCCGGCTCGAGGCGCCGCGGTGGCGCGGGGTCGAGCACGATTCCACCGCCGACGGTCGCGTCCGTACGCAAAACAACACGGTCGCCGCGTAGCGCCACCACGGGTCGCGTCAGCCGAAGCTGCGCGAATCGGTCTGCGCGGACGATGCGCGCCGGGACGGCTTGCGTGCCGATGTGCACCGTCACGTCTGCGGGGATCTCGGCGATCTCGTCGACGACGACGTCCAACCGGTACGACAACGGATAGTGACCGGGCTCGACCAGCACGTCGCCGCGTTGCAGCTCGCGCCGCTCGACGGTGGGGAGGTTCACCGCAACGCGCTGACCGGCTTGTGCCGCGTCGACCGCTTCATCGTGCACCTGCACGGATCGCACCCGAACGATGCGCCCGCTCGGCTCGACGCGGAGCGAATCGCCCGCAGCGATCGTTCCCGACCACAGCGTTCCGGTGGCGATGGTGCCGACGCCCTGGAGCGTGAAGACGCGGTCGACGTAGAGCCGCGTCGCCTGCTCGCTGTCGCGTTCGGTCACGGGAACGCGTTCGAGCGCAGCGCGTAGTTCGTCGAGTCCGGCACCCGTCTTCGCAGAGACCGGCACGACCTCCGCGCCCGGCAGTAGCTCGTGCGCCTCGTCGACGGCAAGCTCGAGCGTCTCGTCGTCGACGACATCGGCCTTCGTCACGGCGACGACCCCGTGTTCCACGCCGAGCAGGCGCAGGACGGCGAGATGCTCGAGAGTCTGGGGCCGTGCTCCTTCCTGCGCGTCGATCACGAGCAGGAAGAGGTCGATGCCGGTCGCCCCGGCGATCATCGTGTGCACGAACCGCTCGTGCCCCGGCACATCGACGAGCGACAGACGCCGTCCACTCGGAAGCTCGAGCGGGGCGTAGCCGAGGTCGATCGAGATGCCCCGCTCCCGCTCTTCGGGCAGGCGATCGGTGTCCTTGCCCGTCAGCGCGCGGACAAGCCACGTCTTGCCATGGTCGATATGGCCGGCGGTGCCGACGGTCAGAGGCATCTCGTCATTCCACCACGGGGAGCGCGCCCGCCGGCGTCAGCTGCGCACGGCAAGAACAGCTGCGGCGACCTCCGCGGCTTCTGCATCGTCGAGCGTGCGGCAATCGAGCAGCAGATGACCGTCGCGCACGCGTCCGACCACGGCCGGAACGTGGTCGCGCAGTGGCGCAGCGAGCGACTCGTCGACCGCGCACGCGAACGACGGCAGATTCGCAAGCGGCAAAGCCCCGCCGCCCATCTTCCCGATCGTCTCCTCGACCTCGCCGCCGACCTCGGCCGCGAGGCGCTCGGCCCGCGCGCGAACCTCCTCGGCATCCTCGTTCAGCATCCGCAACACCGGCACGTCGCGCAGGGCGCGTTCCGGCTCGAGGTAGAGGAGCAGTGTTCCTTCGAGCGCGGCAAGGCTCAGCTTGTCGATCCGCAGCGCGCGGTGCAGTGGATGGCGCCGCAACCGGTCGACGAGGTCCGCGCGGCCGACGACGATCCCCGCCTGAGGGCCTCCGAGAAGCTTGTCGCCGCTGAAGCAGACGAGATCAGCGCCCGCACTCAACGACATTCGCGCCGTCGGCTCGTCGGCGATATTGACGAATGCGCCTGAACCGAGGTCGTCGAGAAGCGGTACCTCGCGCCGCCGCGCGACACCTGCGAGCTCCTCGAGACCGGGTTGCTCGGCGAAGCCGACAACCCGGAAGTTCGACTGGTGCACGCGCAGGACGAGCGCCGTGTGCTCGTTGACGGCGCGTTCGTAGTCGGCGACACGTGTGCGGTTCGTCGTCCCGACCTCGACGAGGCGCGCGCCCGAGCGTGCAAGCACGTCGGGGATTCGGAAGCCGTCGCCGATCTCGATCAGCTCGCCGCGTGAGACGAGCACCTCCCGGCTTTCAGCAAGTGCTGCGAGCGCAAGCAGCATTGCTCCAGCGTTGTTGTTCACGACGAGCGCGCCCTCCGCGCCGGTCAATCTGCGCAGGATCGCGGCGACGTGATCCTGCCGAGAGCCTCGCGTGCCTTCGTCGAGGTCGTACTCGAGATTCGAGTACCCGCGGCCCGCCTCGAGCGCGTGCTCGAGCGCGACGGCGGCCAGCGGGGCGCGGCCAAGATTCGTGTGCAGGATCACTCCGGTCGCGTTCAGAACGCGGCGCAACGTCGGGCGGCGCGCCGCGTCGAGTTCGGTTCGCAGCCGGGAGCCGAGATCGCCTGGCTCCGCACCGGCGCGGATCTCCTCCCGCGCCCGGGCCAGCACCGCCCGCGCCGCCTCCACCGCCAGCGGATCGTCGGCCGCTTTTGCGAGCTCGTCGACCGACGGAAGGTCCCGCAATTCCACGGCCGCACGATACTCAGGATTGTGCGAACGGCCGAATGCGTTGCTTCACTGTGTCGGTGAAGCGTGCGCTCGTTCTTCTCGTCGTCCTGGCGCTCGCGGCGGCAGCGGCAGCCGTTGCGCGTGGACTGCAGTTCCGTGGCGTCGCCAAGCCTGGCGTGCACGTACTCGGGGTCGACGTGGGCGGGAAGAGCCGCGCCGAGATCCAGGAGAGCTTGCGCTCGTGGTCGGCCCATGCGGTGACCATCCACACCGACGGCCACACCTACCACGTGCCGCGTGGCTGGCTCGTCAAGATCGATGCACGTTCGACCGCGACCCGAGCGCTTGCTGCCGGCTCGGCGGTGTCCCTGGTTGTGCCTGAGCGCGTCGACGTCAAGCCGGTCGCGAGGCCCGCCGGCGGATCGGCCGACGTGCTGCGTGCTCTCGCAAAGGCGAACCGCGAGCCCGTCTCGGCGACCGCGACGGTTCGTGGGACGACCGTCGCGACGACACCGGCGCGCAGAGGTCTCGAGCTCGATCGGGTGGCGTTCCTGCAGCGGCTCGCCGAGAACAGCAGCTCCATCGTCACGCCGTACCGGAGTATCGCCCCGGCGATCCGCGACCCGGCCGCGCGGAGTGCGGCCTCGACAGCGCGGTTGCTGCTCGCTCAGCCCGTTGCAATCGAGTATCACGGCGCTCGTCGGGGATCGCTGACGCCCGCGCAGCTCGCACATGCACTCCGGATTCATCAGCGCGCCCATCGATTCGCGGTTGGGTTCGATCCCGAAGCGCTCGCCCGTGCGGTTCGGCCTCGGCTCGGCCAGTGGATCACGCGTGCGCACAACGCACAGTTCGCCGTTGCGGCCGAGCGCGTTCGGATCCTCCCTTCGCGACCGGGACGCGACGTCGATCCACTGCAACTCACGGCTGCCGTCACCGCGGCGGCGCACGGCAATCACCTTGCGCAGGTCGAGCTCGGCGATCGACAGCCCGATCTGACGACCGCGAAGGCGAATGAGCTCGGCATCACGCGCAAACTCGTCTCGTACACGACCGAGATGGGGGCCTCGTCGTCGAATCGCATCCACAACGTGCACCTGATGGCGGACTTCATCGACGGCACGGTCGTCCAGCCCGGGCAGACCTTCTCGTTCAACGACGTCGTCGGCCCGCGCACGGCCGAGCGCGGGTTCCTCGAAGGGCAGGAGATCATCGGGTCGCTCGTGCTGCCGTCGATCGGCGGCGGCGTGTGCCAGACGGCGACCACGCTGTTCAACGACGCGTTTGAGCTCGGGCTTCCGATCCTGGCACGCACGAATCACAACCTCTACCTCGCCCACTATCCGATCGGCCGCGACGCGACGGTGGCATGGGGCGGTCCCGACTTCCAGTTCAAGAACGACCTGAAGCACGGTTTGCTGATCAAGACGTCGTACTCGGACCAGACGCTGACGTTCACCTTCTACGGCACCTCGGAAGGGCGGCGCGTCGTCGGGCTCACAGGCCCGCAGACGAACTGGACGCAGCCGTCGATGAACTACGCGGTCGATCCGAATGCGCCTCGCGGCTCGGCCAAGGTCGTGGCAGGTACCGGCGAACTGGGCTTCGACGTCGTCGTCGACCGCACGGTCTACGCGAAGAGCGGGAAGAAGCTCCGCAGCGACGTCTTCAAATCGCACTACATCCCGGACAGCCCGACCACCGTGTACGGCCCAGGACGCACGCCGCCCGGCCCGTACATCGTGCTGCCGTCGTCGATCTAATGGCCGGCGCAGCGGCGCTCGTAACCGGCGAGCACGAGCTCGACCGCCTCGGCGGGGTCATCGGTGACGTGCAACAGCTCAATGTCGCCCGGCGAGATCATGCCGTCGGCCAGCAACTTGCTCCGGATCCACTCGAGCAGGTCGCGCCAGTAGTCACTGTCGAAGAGGATCACCGGGAAGTGCAAGATCTTCCCCGTCTCGATCAACGTCAGTGACTCGAAGAGCTCGTCGAGGGTGCCGAAGCCGCCCGGGAAGATGACGAACCCTTCGGCAGGTCGCACGAAGCAGACCTTGCGCGCATAGAAATGGTCGAACGTGTACTCGATGTCGAGGTAGGGATTCGGCTGTTGTTCGTGGGGTAGCTCGATGTTGAAGCCGATCGATTGGCCTCCACCTTCCTGCGCTCCACGGTTTGCTCCCTCCATCACGCCGCCCCCGCCACCCGTCACCACCGCCCAGCCGGCTTCGCCGAAGCGCTTGCCGACCGCACGCGCGTCCTTGTACGGCTTGCTCTCCTCGGACACGCGCGCAGAGCCGAAGAGCGCGACGGCGGGGCGGCGAATCTCGGCTACCTTCGCGAAGCCGGCGCGAAACTCTGCGACGATCTTCGCAATCGACCCCTCGATGTCGGCGGCCGGATGGTCGAGGATGTTCCGGTCGTCCATCGGGCCTCGTTAGAGACGGTGCTGCGGAAAGTACGCCGCCCAGGCGCCGAGCACGCAGAAGAGGATGGCACCCGCGTAGAGCACGTAGACAAGGGTTGCCTTCCCGCCGCCGCCGCCGAGTCGCAGAAAGCGCGCGGATCTCCAGATCGCGCCGCCGTCGAAGAAGCCGATCGGAATGAGGTTCAGCAGGTTGAGTACGAAGCCGGCATACGCGAGCGCCAGCATCAGTTGCGAGCCGTTCGAGCGGCCGACCAGGTAACAGCCGAGCGATGCGATGCCGCCGAGGATCGGCCCGGCGACCGCGACGCGCGCGGTCTGCCAGGGATTGCCACGCGTGTACTTGACGAAAGCGAGGATGAACGGGACGAAGATCGGCCACGACGGCTTCAACCCTTCCCGCTTGGCTTCGATGAAGTGGCCCATCTCGTGCGCGAAGATCAGCAAGACGAAGCCTGCCGCGAACTTCCAGCCGAAGATCAACGCATAGCCTCCGAAGGCGATGAAGATCGTCGAGAACTTGAGCAGCACGAAGCCCCACTTCGCAAGCACGAAGACGCCACCGATCACCGGGCCGAAGAGGCGGCGCAGCGTGCCGCTCCAGTTCGTGCCTTGTGGCTGGATCGGGTCGTAGTCGCGGAGCGGAGGGGCGGGATCCATACGGAGCACTGTAGGCGACAACCCGGAGGCGTCGCCGCCCCGAAAGGGGGCTACGACCCCTGCCCGATCCACTCCTCGCCGCCGTCGTAGGTCTCCTTCTTCCACAGCGGCACGCGCTCCTTCAACGTGTCGATTGCGTCCTTGCAGGCGGCCAGGGCATCACCCCGATGCGGCGCCGAGACGGCGATCACGACGGAGGTGTCACCGATCCCGACCCGCCCGATGCGGTGATGGATCGCGATCGCGCACAGCTCGTAGCGCGCCTGGAGCGATTCGGCGATCTCCGCCATCACCGCCTCGGCCATTCCCTCGTAGGCCTCGTAGTCCAAATGCACGACGACGCGGCCGCGAGACTGGATGCGCGTCGTGCCCGTGAAGGTTGCGATCGCGCCGGCCCGTTCGTCGCGTACCTCGTCGACTGCGCGGTCGAGCGACAGCGGCTCCTCGCTCAACAGGAAAGCACCGCCCGAGACCGGCGGGATCAGAGCGACCTCGTCACCGTCGGCGAGCGCCCGGTCGCGATCGGCGTAGGCCTTATTGACGGCGTACAGGAGCCCCCCGGGCTCGTCGCCGAGGTCGAGCGCCGCCCACACGTCGGCGACGGTAGCGGCGTCGATCTCGCGCTCCGACCACCCGGCGCGCTCGCGCAAACCAGCGAAGAGGCGGACTCGAACCACCAGGCAAGCCTATGCGGCGCACGCCGCCGCGTAGGATTCCAGCCCGTGCCGGCCGCCGATCATCGCGAGAACGAGTCGGACATCGAGATCAAGCCGGTCTACACCCCCGCCGACGCGGCGACCGAGCTCGAGCTTCCCGGCGAGTTCCCGTACACGCGTGGCCCGTATCCCGACATGTACCGGGGGAGGCCCTGGACGATCCGGCAATACGCGGGCTTCGCCTCGGCGGAGGAATCGAACGAGCGCTACCGCTACCTGCTCGCGCGGGGGCAGACGGGCTTGTCGATCGCCTTCGACCTGCCGACCCAGCTCGGCTACGACTCGGACGACCCGCGCGCCCTCGGCGAAGTCGGGCGCACCGGCGTCGCGATCGACTCGCTCGCCGACATGGAGATCCTGCTGGCCGGCATCCCGCTCGGCGAGGTCTCGACATCGATGACGATCAACGCTCCCGCGTCGCTCCTGCTACTGCTCTACGAGCTCGTCGCCGAGGAGCAGGGGGTGCCGGGGACCGCGCTTCGCGGCACGGTGCAGAACGACATCCTCAAGGAGTACATCGCCCGCGGCAATTACATCTTCCCGCCGCGTCCGTCGATGCGGCTGACGACCGACCTGTTCGCCTACTGCGCCGACCGCATCCCGTCGTGGAACACGATCTCGATCTCCGGATACCACATCCGTGAGGCGGGGTCGACCGCGGTACAGGAGCTTGCGTTCACGCTCGCGAACGGAATCGCGTACTGCACGGCAGCGGTCGACGCCGGACTGTCGCCCGACGACTTCGGCGCCCGCCTCTCGTTCTTCTTCAACGCGCACAACGACTTCTTCCAGGAGGTGGCGAAGTTCCGCGCGGCGCGTCGGCTCTGGGCGCGGATCATGCGCGAGCGGTTCGGCGCGACGAATCCGCGGGCGGTCGCGCTTCGCTTCCACGCCCAGACCGGTGGCTCGACCCTCACCGCGCAGCAGCCCGAGAACAACATCGTCCGCGTGGCCATCCAGGCGCTGTCGGCGATCTGCGGCGGCGCGCAGTCGCTCCACACGAACTCCTACGACGAGGCGCTCGCCCTGCCCTCGCAACGCGCCGCGACCATCGCTCTCCGCACCCAGCAGATTCTCGCGAGCGAGGCCGGAACCACGGCGACCGCCGACCCGCTCGGCGGGTCGTTCTACATCGAATCGCTCACCGACGAGCTCGAGGCGCGAGCCTGGGAGCTGATCGAGCACATCGACGGCCTCGGCGGAGCGGTGGACGCAGTCGAACAGGGCTACGTCCAGGGCGAGATCGAGGAGGCCGCCTTTCGCTGGCAGCAGCAAGTCGAACGCGGCGAGCGTCCCATCGTCGGAGTCAACGCCTACGTCGCGGACTCGGAGCAGCCGATCGAGTTGCAGCAAATCGATCCGGCGGCCGAGCGACGCCAGCTGGAGCGCACTGCGCAGGTGCGTGCGGAGCGAAACGCGGGTGAGGCGGAGACGGCGCTCGCACGTGTGCGCACTGCTGCCGCGGGCACCGAGAACCTCATGCCTCTCATGCGGGACGCATTGCGGGCGCGCTGCACCGTCGGTGAGATTTGCGGCGTGCTGCGCACGGAATGGGGCGAGCATGACCGCCCGCGGCAGGCGTCAGCAGACCGTTAACCAGGTTCACCGATAGCTCTAAGCTCGCGCTATGGCCGTCGCGACCCGCCCGCGGACATCTCAGCCCGACTACGGGCAGCTCGAGTCTCCGCGGCCCAGCGGCCAGTGGGCGCTCGCTTGGCGGCGCCTGAAGCGTGACCGGGTCGCGGTCGGCTGCGGGATGTTCCTGCTCGTTCTCCTCTTCGCCGTCGGCCCGGGCGCGCCGCTCTACGCGAAGCTCGTCGGCCACGGCCCGAACGACTTCTTCCCGTACGCGGTAAGCGTCGGCCTGCGGCCGGCGGGGCCGCTTACGGTCACCTACGCAGTGCCCGACGTTGCCGGCGACGACCCGTTCGCGCTGAAGCATCCGGCGCCGCCGAAGGGGACGCCCAAGACCTTCCTTCTGCTCGGAGCCGACAGCCAGCTCGGCCGAGACGAGTTCCTGCGCATCCTGTACGGCGGGCGGGTCTCGTTAGAGGTCGCCATCGGGGCCGCGCTCGTCGCGATCGGCATCGGCGTGGTGCTCGGGACGATCGCCGGCTACTTCGGCGGCCTTGCCGACGGCGTGATCTCACGCTTCACCGACCTTGTGATGGCGTTCCCGCTGCTGCTCTTCCTCGTGATGATCGGCAGCCTGTTCAGCTACGGCCTGACGCGCTGGACCTTCCACGGGTTCCTCAATCAGGGCGTCTTCCAGCTGATCCTCGTGATCGGTGCCTTCACCTGGTTCTACCCGGCGCGCATCGTGCGCGGCCAGATCCAGTCGCTTCGTCAGCGCGAGTTCGTCGAAGCGGCGCAGATGGTCGGCGCTCGCGACGCGCGAATCATCCGCACGCACCTACTGCCCCACGTCGTGCCGCCGCTGCTCGCGTACGGGACGCTGCTCGTGGCGACGAACATCATGATCGAGGTAGGCGTGACGTTCCTGGGCGCGGGCATCAAACTGCCGACAGCGAGTTGGGGCAGCCTGCTCGCGCAGACCTGGGGCTCGATCCTGAACCCGACCACCTACAACCCGGCGACGACGCAGCCGTGGCTCACGATCTGCCCGTCGGTTGCGATCTTCCTCACCGTCTTCGCGCTGAACCAGTTCGGCGAGGGGCTACGCGAGGCGACCGACCCGAGGGCCGTACGGTGATCGGCTTCATTCTTCGCCGCCTGGCCGTCGCGGTGATCCTCCTCTGGATGCTTTCGGTGATCACCTTCGTGATCTACCTGAAGGTGCCGGCCGACCCTGCCGGCTTCATCGTCGACATTCAGCACTCCTCGCCCGCCCAGATCGCGCACGCGCACCATCTTCTCGGCACCGACCGGCCTCCAGTCGTGCAGTACGTCAAGTACATGGAGCGTCTGCTGCACGGTGACTTCGGCGTATCCTGGGCGACGGTCCAGTCGTTCAACGGGCAGGTCGTTGGCGCATCGGTGGGGCAGATCGTTTGGCGCGCCGCGCTCGTGACGGCCTCACTCGTGCTCGGCGGTTTCGTGCTGATCCTCCTCGTGGCGGTTCCGCTCGGCACGTTCGTCGCGACGCGGCCCCGCTCGTTTGCCGACCGGTTGTCGCTCGGCCTTGCGGTTGCGGCGATCTCGACCCATCCGCTGGTCGTGGGGCTGCTCCTGCAACTGTTCGTCGGCGAACGGTGGAAACTCCTGCCCGCGTCGGGCTACTGCACGGTGTCGCATCCGTCGGGTGCGTCGATCGATGCCTGGCGACGTTTCGCGCCGACAGGCACACCCGAGCCGTGCGGTGGTGTCGGGCACTGGGCCTGGCACCTGGTGCTTCCGTGGTTCACGTTCGCCCTCTTCTTCGTCGCGCTCTACATGCGCATCGTGCGTGCGCGCATGCTGGAGGTGATGGAGGAGCCGTGGGTTCGCACCGCTCGCGCGAAGGGCGCGTCCGAGGGGCGTGTGATCCGCGTTCATGCACTCCGGAATGCGATTGCGCCGGTCGTGACGATGGTGGCGATGGACGCGGGAATGGCAATCGGCATCGCCATGTACATCGAGACGGTCTTCGGCCTCCCGGGACTCGGGCGCACGATGATCCGCGCCCTCGCCGGCCTGCAGGGCTACGACCTGCCGGTCATCCTCGCGGTGACGCTGGTTGCTGCCGCAGCGATCATCGTGCTGAACCTGGTCGCGGACATCGTGTTGCTGATGATCGACCCAACCATCGCGCGTCGTCAGGGACGGGGCGCGTGGCGGCTCGTCGGCCGCGCCGCGTAGCGTCACGGGCGCATGAAGATCCTCCTGGTCTCACAGATGTATCCCGGACCGGACGACCCGGACCTCGGATCGTTCGTCGCACAGCTCGAACATGCGCTCCGCGACCGCGGGCACGAGATCGAGCTGGCCGTCCTCGACCGGCGCGCCGGAGGGAAGTGGCGGTTCGTCGAACTTGCGCGGCGCGTGCGCTCCGCGGCGCAGCCGGACGTCGTCTGGGCGCACTTCCTCGTCCCCGCCGGTCTCTTCGCGTCGAAGGTGGACGCGCCGCTCGTCGTGACGGCGCACGGACGCGACGTCCGCAACATCGGCGCGGTGCCCGGCATCGCGCACCTGACGCGCCGGGTCGTCGAGCGTGCGTCCACCGTGGTCGCCGTCTCGGAGTACCTGAGGCACGAGCTCGAGGAACGGCTGCCGCAGGCGCGCGGCAAGACGGAGGTGGTCGACTCCGGGGTCGATCTCGATCGCTTTACAGGGGTGGCGCCGGCGGCCGAGCTCGAGTCGCCGGCGTTCGTCCATGTCGGGTCGCTCACGGAACGGAAGAACGTCACGCGGCTCGCCGACGCGTTCGAGCTTCTCGGCCGCGGCTCGCTGACCTTCGTCGGCGACGGCCCGTTACGTGCCGCGCTGGAAAAGCGGGATCGTGTTCGCGTCATCGGCCGTGTGCCGCACGACGAGGTGCCGGGTTGGTTGAGCGCGGCCGACGTCGTGTGCGGGCCGGCGCTTGTCGAGCCCTTCGGCCAGGCCCTGCTCGAGTCGCTTGCGTGCGGCAAGCCGGTCGTCGCCACGCGCATCGGCGGTCCGCCGGAATTCGTCCCCGTCGAAGCGGGCGTCCTCGTCGATCCGCTCGACGTCGGCGAGATCGCGCGTGCCCTCGAGATCGCCGCAGCGTTGCCGGCTCCAAACGAGGCCGCGCGCGCCGCAGCGGCCGAGCACGACGTCAGGCGCCAGGCGGAGCGGGTGGAGGAGATCCTCCAGCGAGCCGCTCGAGGTCGGCGAGCCTGATCTCGACGA
The DNA here is from genome assembly GCA_963842335.1 of uncultured Thermoleophilia bacterium. Lineage (GTDB taxonomy): Bacteria > Actinomycetota > Thermoleophilia > Gaiellales > Gaiellaceae > PALSA-600. The sequence goes on from CAWJGF010000010.1 coordinate 387,006, forward strand.
GGGGGCGGATCGCCTCCTCGAACCCGTGCTCGCGTGCAACGGCGAGCGCCTGTTCGTAGCTCTGTCGGATCTTCTCGGCGGACACACCCTGCTTCAAGCGGTTGTCGCCCGTCAGCAAGAGGTCGTGAGCCTTCTGGCGGGCTTCGGCTTCGTCCACTCCACGGCTACCTTAGAGGCTGTGAACGGCAATCGCGTAAGCGTCGTCATCGCCGACGATCAACGGCTCTTCGCCGAGGCCCTCGAGGCAATTCTCTCGACGGATGCACGCATCTCGGTCATCGGTCGGGCGGCCGACGGGCAAGCAGCGGTCGAACTCGCGCGGGAGCGCCGGCCGGATGTCGTCCTGATGGATATCGAGATGCCGGTGATGGACGGAATCGAGGCCGCCCAGGCCATTCACGATGCCGTGCCCGGGACGCGCGTGATCGTGCTGACCGGTTCGGCCGCGCCGCAAGACGTCTCTCGCGCGCGCCTCGCCGGGGCCGCCGCGTACGTCACGAAGGACCAGATCGCCGGCGATCTCGTCCGCGCGATCCTTGACGCCGCCGTCTGAGCGGGCGCGGAAGCTTCCAGCCCCGCTCGCTACACTTCCGCCGCGATGCTGCCCTTTTTCGCTGTCATTCACGTCCTGCTCTCCGCCGGTCTCGTCGGCCTCATCCTGATGCATTCAGGACGCGACACCGGGCTCGGCGGGATGGGTTTCACACCACAGTCCCAGGGCGGGACGCACATCGTCGAGCGCAACCTGACGCGCGTGACGGTCGTCGTCGCGGTTTTGTTCTTCACGAACACGATCATTCTCTTCCGCTTGCTCAAGTAACCCGTCGTAGACTCCGCCGATGCAACTAGGGGGCCTGCACCACGTCACGTGCGTCTGCGCCGACGCGCAACGGACGCTCGACTTCTATCGCAACCGCCTGGGGTTCTCCCTGGTGAAGAAGACGGTCAATTTCGACGACCCGCACAGCTACCACCTGTACTTCGGTGACGCGGTTGGCAGCCCGGGCACGCTGATGACGTTTTTCGAGTGGCCACGCGCAGAGGTGGGGCGGCTCGGCCGAGGCACGCTGGAGTCGATCGGGCTCGAGACGCCGCGCGTTTCGGAGGAGAGCGAAGGCGAGGACCCCGACGGTCTGCGGCTGCGCCTCTATCCGGCCGAGACGCCGCGGGTTCGCGACGTCATCGCGATCGGCAACCCGGACCTGTACGCGGGGCTCTTCGAGCAACACGCACCGATGCTGTTCGCCGACCCCATCGAGGAGGCAGCGCTGATCGGTGCCGGCACCGCGCACCACGTCGCCTGGCGGGCTCGAGACGACGCGACGGAGAACGCCTGGTTCGAGCGGCTCAACGAGTTGGGGCTGCGACCGACCGAGATGCAAGACCGAAAGTACTTCCGCTCGATCTACTTCCGCATGCCCGACGGCATCCTGGTGGAGATCGCGACCGACGGCCCGGGGTTCCTCGTCGACGAGCCCGCGGAGTCGCTCGGGCAGGGGCTTTCGTTGCCACCGTGGCTCGAGCCCGAGCGCGAGACGCTCGAGCGTGAGCTCACACCGATCGGGTGACCTGCGGCTACAATCCCGCGCTCTCGGGCGCTGGTGGCGGAATTGGTAGACGCGCTAGCTTGAGGGGCTAGTGGCCGCAAGGCCGTGGAGGTTCAAGTCCTCTCCAGCGCACTCGGAGAAGCCGCCCCCAGAGGGCGGTTTTCTCGTCGGGGCCACGCTCGAAGATCTTTTGACACCGTCCGCAGGAGTCTCTACTCTGAGTGCGAACACACGTTCGACCCCAGTCCGCAACCTCGGAGGCTCGCGTGCTCACGGCCCGTCAACAGGAGATCTGGAATTACCTCGTCGAGTACGTCGACCAGCACGGCTATCCGCCGACCGTGCGTGAGATCGGCGAACACGTCGGGCTCGCTTCTCCGTCGACCGTGCACGCGCACCTCGCCAACCTGGAACGCGCAGGCCTCCTCCGCCGCGACCCGACGAAGCCGCGCGCCCTCGAGCTGATCGGCCGCGAGCGCCGCGACGCCGAACCGGCAATGGCGCTCGTCGAGCAACACGACGTCTCGCGTTTGCCACTGCTCGGCGAGATTGCGGCCGGCGGTCCGATGCTGGCCGAGCAGAACATCGAGGAGTACCTGCCGATGCCCAGTTCCGCCAAGGGCGACTTCCTGCTCCGCGTCAAGGGCGAGTCGATGATCGAGGCGGGGATCCTCGACGGCGACCTCGTGATCGTGAAGACGGCGCAGGACGCGCGTAACGGCGAGATCGTCGTGGCGCTCGCGGGCGACGACGAGGGCGCAGACGAGGCGACGGTCAAGACGTTCTACCGCGAGAAGGGCCGCGTGCGGCTGCAGCCCGAGAACGCGTCGCTGGAGCCGATCTATGCCAAGCATGTGCAGATTCTCGGACGCGTCGTCGGAGTCTTCCGGGAGCTGTGAGCCGGTGAGCAACCTCGCCGCCTTTGCCCGCACGCTCGACCAGGAACTGGTCGCCCTCCTGCGCGGGGCATCGCTCGAATGCCTCGCCTGCGGCGAGTTCGTGATGCATGCGCGCGGCAGCAGCGTGTTCTGTCCGGAGTGCTCGAGCCAACTTGTCGACGAGGGCGCGCTCGAAGACGCACTGCCGATCGGGGCGAAAGCCGGCTGAACGGGGGATAGACTGAACGGCGCAGGCCGGGTGACCGCGTGTGGCTGCTTCGGTAGCCGCTCGAGGAAAGTCCGGACACCACAGGGCAGGACGCTGGCGCAAGGCCAGGCGGCGAAAGCTGACGGAAAGTGGAACAGAAAGGAAACCGCCACCGGCAGATCTCCGGAGCTGCCGGCGGTAAGGGTGAAATGGTGGGGTAAGAGCCCACCAGCGTCGCGGTGACGCGGCGGCTTGCCAAACCCCGTCCGGTGCAAGGCGAACAGGGCCCGTCATCAGGTTGCCCACCGAGGGCCCGGGTAGCTGCCAAGAGGGATGGTCATCCAAGACAGAATCCGGCTTACAGGCCTGCTACGGAGAAAGCCCCGGAGACGGGGCTTTCTCTATGGTTGCTTCGCTCGAGCCGTCCTGAGCGTCACTCGCGAACAGCGAGGACGGTCTTCCCTTCGACATGGCCTGCTTCGAGGCGACGGTGTGCCTCGGCGGCATCCGCGAGCTTGTACACGCTGCCGACGATCGGCTTCAGCCTGCCTGCCTCGATCAGGTCGCGGAGCTCGTCGAACAGGGTGCGGTCTGCGCGGTTCAGCAAGACGCCGTGCACGGTGATGTTCCGGTCGAGCACGAGGTCGAGGTCGCCCGTGAGTTCGACGATCGTCGCTGCCCGTGCCCCCTCGCGCAGCCACGGGAGGCTGTGCGAGATGCAGTCCCCGCCGACGAGATCGACGACCGCGTCGAACTCGCCGCCTGCCCGTTCGCTCGCGGTCTCGATCGCGTCGTGGTCGCGATAGTCGACTGTCGCGGCGGCGCCGAGTCGAAGAAGCAGCTCGTGGTGGGGCCGGCTTGCGAGCGCAATCGCGTGGCCACCGGCTGCGGCGGCCAGTTGGACTGCGAACAGCCCGACCCCGCCTCCGCCGCCGTGAACGAGCACGCGCTCCCCATGCTCGATGCAGAGGCGCCGATTGATCATCGTGTGCGCGGTGCCGCCCGCCAGAGGCACCGCTGCCGCTTCGACGTGAGAGAGATTCGACGGCTTGCGCGCAACGGTGTCCGCATCCGCGACATGGAGCTCGGCGTACGTCCCGGCTGCGCCGTTCGTAAAGGCCCTGCCGTTCCGGAACGGGGCCGCGCCGTAGACCTCGTCGCCGAGCTCCCATTCCCGGACGTCAGCGCCGATGGCGTCGACGACGCCTGAGAAGTCGGAACCGAGGATCGCCGGCAGACTCAGGTTCGCCCAGGAGCCGTCAGCGCGGTTACCCGCATCGACCGGATTGACGCCCGCAGCGTGCACGGCGACCCGGACCTGGCGAGGCCCCGGAACCGGGTCGGGAACCTCACTCGGCTCGAGCACGCCTGGGCCACCGAAGCTACGGATGACGACAGCGCGCATTCGACCTGAGCGTAGTCGTCGAACGTTGCCGGCGAGCTACCCGCGCAGCAGCACTTCGAGCGCTGTTCCCGAGCCCGGCACCGAGCTCAGGGTGAGTGCGCCGCCGATCGATGCGGCGCGCTCACGCATGTTCCGCAAGCCTTGGCCCGTCTCCGCCTCGTCGGCGTCGAACCCGGTGCCGTCGTCGCGGAGCGCGACGAAGCGCCCACCCGAACGCTCGCCGATCTCGACCCAGGCGTGGAGTGCGCCCGCGTGCTGCCGCGCATTCGCGAGCCCCTCCTGCACGATCCGAAAGAGCTCGATCTGCTCGTCCGGCCCGAGCTTGATCGCAGGATCGATCTCGAGCTCGACCTCGAGTGCGCCGTCGGCCGTCAGGAAGTCGACGTAGCGGCGAAGGGCTGAGTCGAACGGTGCGCGTCCCGATGCCGACGAGAGCGCGAGAATCGCGTACCTCGCCTCTTGCTGTGCGGCCAGTGCGGCTTCCTTCAAAGGCGGCACGGTCGTCGCGACGTCGGCGCCGTTCTCGAGCATCGACGCGTGCGTCGAGATCGCGAAGAGATATTGAGCGAGTCCGTCATGGATGTCGCGCGCGACCCGCGCGCGCTCTTCGGCAACTGCACGCCCGAACTCTGATGCCCGGATCGCTCGCCAGACACCCACGAGCAATACCCCGTACGCCAGGAGCCGCAGCCAGTCGCCCTGCGACACGTCGCCGACATGAACGAGCGGCGTGAGGAGGAAGTGCAGCGACGAGAAGAGCATCAGCGTCGCGCCGAGCGCCAGCCAGCGGTCGAGGTCCTCGCCGGTCACGCGGAAGTGATTCGAGAACCCGATGACAGCGAGCAAGGTCAGAAGACTCTGGATCGCGAGTGCTCCCGTGAGGGAGGGCGGCACCTGGAGGTCGAAGGAAGAGTTGTTCGTCGGCAGCGTCAGCCCGAGCGTGTGCGATGCGGCCCCGAGGACGATGAGACACCCACTCGCCGCGACGAGCACGTTGATGAGCACGAACTTGCGGCGCTGGATCCTTCCGCCCACGAACGGCGCAACCGCGATGAGCGCCCAGCCGAGGATGCGACCGATGATCGCGGCCCAGAGCTCGGTGCGGCGCGCCTCACTCTCTGGGATGCTCGGCACGACCGAGAACGCGAGCCACGACACCGAGGTGACGAAGAAGCCGGTGCACAGGAAGAGGTCGAAGCGCCGCCCTTCGACTGCGAAGCGTGTTCCGCTGAGCAGTGCCACGAGGAAGCCGGCGAGCATGAAGATCGTTGCAAGGACGAGTTTCAACTCGGGCAGCGAATACGGGTGCCGGAGGGTCGGGTAGGCGAGCGCCAGGGCAAGGGTGACCCCGAGCAGGGCGAACAGCAGCACCAGTCCCCACAGGAAGGCTTCGAAGCGATCGTGATGCATAACCGGCAGTATCGGCACAATCTCAACTACGCATGACGGAGCGCATCCTGATCGTCGACGACCACCCCCTCACTCGGGAGGCTCTCGCAGGCCTTCTGGCCCAGAACGGGTTCGACGTCGTCGGGCAGGCCGCGAGCGGCGAGGAGGCGATCGCACAGGTGCAGGAGTTGCATCCCGACCTCGTGCTCCTCGATCTCTCGATGCCCGATATGGATGGGCTGACGGCGCTCCCGAAGCTGCATGACGCGGCTCCGAAGACCGAGATCGTCGTTCTGACGGCGTCCGAGGACGAGTCGAACCTTCTCGGAGCGATCCGCGCAGGGGCCGCCGGCTACCTGTTGAAGAGCGAGCCCCCCGAGCGGATCGTCGCGTTCCTGCGCGGCGTCGCCCAGGGGGAGGCCGCACTCTCCGGAGCTGTCGCGCGCCAGTTGCTCGACCAGGTGCGCGAAGGAGGCTCGCGCACCACGACCGTTCCCGATTCGGTCGCGAAGGCGCTCTCGGCGCGCGAGCTCGAGGTGCTGTTGCTTCTCGACCGCCACCTGAGCACAGACGAGATTGCCGCCCGGCTCTTCATCTCCGAGCACACCGTCCGCTCGCACGTGAAGAGCCTGCTCGCGAAGCTCGGCGTGTCGTCCCGCCGCGAAGCGCTCGCCAAGCTCGCCGGCGAGTGACGGATCAGTCGCCGGCCGCGTCGAAGCCCGCGAGAGCGGCGCCGACGAGCTCGGGCAACGTGCGGAGGTTGTAGCCGCCTTCGAGCACGGCGGCGACGCGCGGCGCCAGTCGCCCGGATCGCTGCGCGAGCTCTTGAAACCCACCGGCCGTCAGCTCCATGTCTGCGAGGGGGTCGTCGACATGCGCGTCGAAGCCGGCCGAGACGAGCAGCAGGTCGGGCGCGAAGCGCTCCACCGCCCGTTCGACGGTGGGCCACGCATCGAGGTAGTCGCTATCTCCTGAGCCGGCGGGCAGGGGGATGTTCACGAGCGTCTCGCCCTGCTCGTACGGGCCACCGCTGCCCGGGTAGAGCGGCCATTGGTGGACCGACACGAAGAGGATCGAGTCGTCGTTCCGCACGATCTGTTGGGTTCCGTTGCCGTGGTGCACGTCCCAGTCGACGATCGCCACGCGCTCGATGCCGAGCTCGGCCTGGGCCCACCGCGCCGCGATCGCGACAGAGTCGAAGAGACAGAATCCCATCGCGCGGTTCTCCTCCGCGTGATGGCCGGGCGGTCGCGCGAGCGCAAAACCGCCACGGCGCACCGCCTCGATCGCTGCGCCGGCGGCGAGCGCCGCTGCGGCGAACGTCGTCTCGGTGCACAAGGTGTCGTCGTCGATCGGCCCGCGCGTCGCGCGCACCTGTTCGAGCAAGCGTTGTGTGTGGCACCGCAAGATGTCGCCCTCGGTCGCGCTCGCGCATTCGACGAATGAGAAATGCTCGTGCAGCACGTCGATGCGCCGCTGCGATTCGGGATGCGACCCGGTCGGATGCAGGCGCGCGAACGCTTCGTGACTTACGACGTCGATGAGTGGATCGCCTCGATCGACAAGTCGCCGCCGGCGATCGCATCAGTCGCTCTGCGCAGCCACGCGTCCATCGGACGTGAGCATAGACGGCGCATCGCAGACAGGCCGGTACGGTTCGTGCATGCCGCGCGCGCTCTGGGTCAAGGCACCGTTCGTGCTCGGGCGACACCGTTCCGTACTCCTCGCCGTCGTGTGCGCGTCGTTCCTCGTCGCGCTCGCCGCGGCGTCCGCGCCTCTCCTTCGGGCCGGGGCGGAGAGCGAGGCGCTGAAGGGCAAGCTGCAGCAGTTGAGCCCCCTCGCGGCCGGGCTGACGATCGAGACCCGAGGTTCGAGAGACAGGAACATCGCCGCGGGGGACGAGGCGCGCCGCGGCGCGGCCGTGCGCCTCGCGGAGTCGCTGCCGTTCGTCGAAGCGCCCCTCCTGACGACGACGACGGACGCGCAAGTCAGCGGCTCGGCGCGATACGGCGGCCGCCCGGACGAGGTCGTACCGATGGCCCGCACCGGCGCGATGGCGCACGTTCACCGCCTGTCGGGCAACGGTCACGGCGCATGGGTTGCAGCGAGCGTCGCGCGCCTTGCAAGCGTTCGGCCCGGCGGGAAGATCGGCCTCGAGCCGATTTCCGAGGGGAGCAGCTTGCCGGTCTATCGCCTGCCCGTCGGCGCCGTGTACCTCCCCCTCGACCAGGATCTTGACAACCCATACTGGGTCAACTTCCTCGCGCGCATTCGGTCGTCGAGCTCCGACCCTCCGCCGCTTCCCACGTTTCTCCTGATGAGCCCAGCCGATCTCTACCGCACCGCGCGGCTGACGAACGGTGGTTCCGTCGCGAACGTGTTCGAGCTTCCGATTGCCGCGGGCTCTATGACTCCCGCACGAGCCAAAGAGGTTGCCGTGCGGTTTGCTGCCCTTCGCCACCGCCTGTCGCTGCCAACGCCATTCGCCCGCGAGCTCGGCTGCCCGTGCCGGTCGTCGTCATCGATCGAGGATGCGGTCACGCTCGCCCAGCAGAGCGTCGCCGCTCTGACGCCCGTCATCTCGCTGCTCGCCGGATTCGCCGCGGTCATCGCCATCGGCTCCGCGTTCGTCGCAGGAGTGTTCAACACCCGGCGCCGTAGTGCGGAGGCACGGCTGTCGGTCGTGGGCGGCGAGGCGCGTGGCGTCTATGGAGTCCGTCTCGTCCTCGAGGCGCTCCTACCGTCACTTGCCGGCGCTGCTGCCGGCATATCCGTGGCGGTGGGGCTGACGCGGGAGCTCACGCCGAAGGGCACGATCGACGGGTCGGTGCTTCACTCGGCGCTCGTTTACTCGTCCGGTGCAGTCTTGGTCGCGATCGTTGCGATCGCCCTCGGCGGCTTCGCCGCCCGGGGGCCTGCGATCGAACGGCCGCGCAAGCGCTCGTCGCTCTTCCGGATGCCATGGGAGCTGCCGGTGCTGATCGCCGCAGCAATCTCCTACGTTCTTGTCGAGAACGGCGGCGGGCTCGTGAAGGACCCGACGATCGGCGCCCATCCGCGCTTGATCGTGCTGCTCTTTCCACTCCTCCTGGCGGCGGGGATTGCGGGTGTCGCCTCCCGTGCTGCTCGCTGGGCCGTGCGACGTCGCGCGATTGCGTCGGACATCGTCTTCCTCGCCTTGCGCCGCCTCGCCGCGGCGCGTGCCCTACTCGTCCTGCTGACGGTGACGGCCGCGGTCGCGGCTGCGGCGGTGACATTCGCCGAAGTGCTCCGAAGCTCTCTCGACTCGAACAGCTCCGAGAAGGCGTATGTCGCGAACGGTGCCGACGTGCAGGGACTCATCGACCCCGCGAAGACCGTCCGGCAGAACTTCCCCTTTCGTGCAACGAAGGTTGCGGAGAGCTTCGACAGCGCAACGCTCTCCGACGGCACGGGCGTCGAGTTGCTCGCCGTCGATCCCCTCGCGCTTCGAGACGTGATGCACTGGCCTTGGGCCGGCGATCCGCGCGGGGCCCTCGCCCGACTTGCGACCTCGAATGCATCGTTGCCCGCGATCGCGGTCGCTGCGGGAGGGCGGCCCGAGGCCATCTGGCTCGACGGCAAGCGCGTACCGCTGCACGTTGTCGCGAGCTTGTCCGCGTTCCCCGGGATGGCGGCCAACCAGCCGATGCTCGTCGTGCCGGCAAAGCGGCTTGCGCAGGCGGCTACCGCGGTCGGCGTTGAGAGCCCGGCAGGAGGTGCGTACACATACGTGTGGGCCCGCGGTGACCCTCGGCCGGTCGAGACCGCCCTCGCGAGCTCGGCGCTCGCCCCGACGTTCTTCACCACCGTCGATCACTTCCTGCTGAACGCCGATCTGACGACCGCGTCGCGCACGTACGCCTTCCTGCGGGTGGTCGCCCTCGGAGCAGCAGTGATCGCCTTCATCGCGCTCATCCTCTACCTGTATGCGCGGGGACGGTCGCAGCTCGTGACGTCGGCGTTTCTCGTTCGTATGGGTCTCGGGCGCTCGCGACAGGCTGCGTCGGTCGCGCTCGAGGCCGCGGCACTGGTTGCGTTTTCCGTCGCCGTCGGCGCGGGGTCGGCATTGCTTGCAGCGTCGCCGGTCGTCGCGCGGGTCGATCCGTTGCCGCTCTACCCACCGGCTGCCACTCTCGTTGTGCCGTGGCTCGAGCTCGGATGGTCGCTCTGCCTGCTCGTGATCGTGGCGGCAGCAGCAGGAGCAGCCGCGAGCGCGCTCACCACGCAGTCCGAGCTCGGCGAGGCGTTGCGCGTTGCCTGACGCGCTGGCTGCTGTCGAGTCGGTTGCGAAGAACTACGACACGGAGTCCGGCCAGGTTGCAGCCCTCGACGCCGTTGACGCGGTCATTCCCGCCGGCGCGACGACCGCACTCGTCGGTGTGTCAGGCAGCGGTAAGTCAACGCTACTCCGCCTGCTTGCAGGACTCGAGCTGCCATCGGCGGGTCGGGTCGTCGTCGACGGGGCCGACCCCGCGCGCCTCAGCCGCAGGAAGCTGCTGCGGTTCCGGCGCGAACGCGTCGCCTACGTGTCGCAGCGCGCCGCGGACAATCTCTTTCCGCATCTGACGATTGCCGAGCACGCCCCGCACGCTCCGCGCGAGCTCTTCGAGGAGCTCGGCGTCGCCCATCGCCTGCACGGTCGAGCGTCCCAGCTCTCCGGGGGTGAGCTCGCACGCGCGGCGTTCGCGGTCGCGCTTGCGCGCGACGCGCCGGTCGTCATCGTCGACGAGCCGACCGCTGAGCTCGATCGGGAGAGCGCTGAGACACTCCTGGGTGCGATGAGCGCGGCGACCGCGCGCGGCACCACCTTCATCGTTGCCACGCATGATCCGAATGTTCTCGCGATCTCCGATCACGTTGTCGAGCTCGAACGTGGCAGGAACGCCGGCGCGCCGCCGGTGGTCGTCGCGCCGCCACCGCACGGCGACGGGCGCATTGTGCTCCAGCGCGAGAACCTGAACGTGACCTACGGCTCAACGCGTGCTCTCGCCGATGTCGCGATCGAGCTTCGCGAAGGCGAGCTCGGAGTGATGGTCGGCCGCTCGGGGTCAGGTAAGTCGACGCTCCTGATGCTGCTCGGGGGCTGGCTCGGAGGGGGCGGTCCCGCGCCGCCGTGGAGTGAGCTTGCCTACGTCCCGCAACGCTTCGGCCTCGTGCCGGAGCTGACCGTGTACGAGAACGTCGAGCTGCCTGCGCGCCTCAGCGGATCGGCGACCGACACGGGACTTCTGCTCGAGCGCCTGGCGCTCGGTGAGCTTGCGAATCGCTATCCCTCGGAGATCTCCATCGGCCAGCAGCAGCGTGTCGCGGTCGCGCGGGCGGTCAACGTGCGTCCCGCGATCTTGCTCGTCGACGAACCGACGTCGCACCAGGACGCTCGGTCAGCCGATCTCGTCTGGTCGGCCCTCGCCTGGGCGGCCGAACAGGGGACATCTTGCCTCGTCGCAACGCACGAGCCTGACGCGCGTCGGCGCGCGCACAGGTCGTGGACGATCGAGAACGGGCAGCTGCGCCCCGAGCTCGAGACGGGTTAGGCGCGCGCCGCGAGCTTGTCGGCGAGGGTGTTCAGGCCGAGCCCACGGGCGTGCTCCGCCGCACGCGCCCAGGTTGGCGGCGTCGAGGTGAGCTTGGGCAGCGGCGCATCTGCATCCATCGTCGCGATGCTTTGGTAGAGCAACAGCTCGTCGGCGATCTGAGGGAACCGTCCGTCGGCGAGCGCTTGTGCGAGCGAGCCGTGTTGCTTCAGCACCTCGGCCGCCTTCTTCGGCCCGACCCCAGGGGCGCCGGGGATCTTGTCGGAGGGATCCCCCCGCAGCGCGATGAAGTCGGGAACCTGCGCCGGCTCCACGCCGTAACGCTCACGCACGCCGGTTTCGTCGATGCGAGCGAGCTCGGACACGCCTTTCACGGGCTGCAGGATCGTCACGCGGTCGTTCACGAGTTGGTACGCGTCGCGGTCGGATGTCGCAACGAGCACCTCGCCCGGCCAGGCATGCGCCGCGGCGGCGAGGAAGTCATCTGCCTCGTAGCCGCCCGCCTTGCCGATCTGAAACCCAAAGGCCCCGCAGAGGGGCGGCAGGAGCGCGAGCTGGGCGAGGATCGAGTCCTCGAACTCGCGACCCGACTGATACGCGGGCAGCGCCTGATGGCGGTAGGTCGGCGTCTCGAGCGAATCCCATCCGACGAGCACCGCCTCCGGGTGCTCGGTGTCCCACAGACGCAGCAGAAAGTTCGAGAACCCGACCACGGCGTTCCAGCGCACACTCTTCGGGATGCCGTGGTAGGCGCGGTGAGCGAGCGAGTCGCCGTCGATCGCGAGCAGCAGGCCGGCACTCACAGCGACTCCTCGAGCTCGTGGATCGCAAGCATCAACCGGTCGGTCGCGAGTCGCGCGGCCTCCGTAACGTCGAGCGAGCCGAGATCGTCGAGCGGGATCGGTGCGCCGTAGCGCACCTTGATCGGCGCGAGCCGGCGGAGATCATCGGTGCCCTTGATCCCCGCGGGAACGAGCGGGACCCCGGCTTCGAGCGCGATCCGAGCGGCACCGGTGTGCGACTGCGCCTCCCATTTCTTGCGGAGGCCCTTCCGGCGGCGGGTGCCCTCGGGGAACATCGCGATCACGTGCCCGCCCCGCGCCAGCTCGACCGCGGTCGCGATCGCGCCGTAATCGGCCTGGCCGCGGTAGACCTTGAAGGCGCCGCACGCGGCGATAAACGGGCCGAGCGGGAACCAAAACAGCTCCGATTTGGCCATAAAGCGCAGGAACCGCCTCGGCCAGAGGGCCAGGCCGATCGCCCACGGGTCGAAATTGGAGACGTGCCCGGCGGCCAGGACGTACCCCGAGTCTGCGGGCAGATTCTCCGTGCCGGAGGCCTGGTAACGGTATGCAAAGTGCAGGAGGGGCCACGAAAGCAGCGCGATCATGGAGTAGAGGAGCGTGGGCCGGGGTGGACGGGTCACCGGCGGCGAGTATCGCGCATCGGGGTCACGGCGCTATGGTGGCGCGCGAAATGGCCGCAACCAAGCGCAAGCTCGTGATCGTCGAGTCGCCCGCCAAGGCGAAGACGATCGCGGGCTACCTCGGCGCCGGCTACATGGTCGAGTCGTCGATCGGCCATATCCGCGACCTCCCGAACAACGCCTCGGAGATCCCGGCCAAATACAAGGAAGAATCGTGGGCGCGCCTCGGCGTCGACACGGCCCACGACTTCGCGCCGCTCTACGTCGTCGATGCTCGCAAGAAGAAGGTCGTCTCCGACCTGAGGGCGAAGCTGAAGAACGCCGACGAGCTCCTGCTCGCGACCGATGAAGACCGCGAAGGCGAGGCGATCGCCTGGCATCTGACCCAGGTGCTCGACCCGAAGGTGCCGGTGCGGCGGATGGTCTTCCACGAGATCACGAAGCAGGCGATCGAGCATGCGCTCACCGAGACGCGTGACATCGACAAGTCGCTTGTCGACGCGCAGGAGACGCGGCGCATCCTCGATCGTCTGTACGGCTACGAGGTCTCGCCTGTGCTGTGGCGGAAGATCATGCAAGGCCTGTCCGCCGGCCGGGTCCAGTCGGTCGCGACGCGTCTCGTGGTCGAGCGCGAGCGCGAGCGGATGCTGTTCGTGGCGGCCGACTACTGGGACATCGTCGCCACGTTCTCACCCGGCCAGTTCATCGCGCGGCTTGCCGCCGTGGACGGCCGCCGGGTCGCTCAGGGACGCGACTTCAGCCGCGAGGGAGAGCTGAAGGCAGCGGACGCGGTGCAGCTGACCGAGGACGATGCGCGTGGGCTTGCCGGTGCGCTCGACGGGGCCTCATTCGAGGTCACGTCGGTCGAGGAGAAGCCGTACACCCGCCGGCCCGCGGCGCCGTTCATGACGTCGACGCTGCAGCAGGAGGCGAGCCGCAAACTGCGGCTCTCGTCGCAGCAGACGATGCGCACGGCGCAGCGCCTGTACGAGAACGGCTACATCACCTACATGCGGACCGACTCGACGACCCTGTCGGAGTCGGCGCTCGCCGCGGCCCGCTCGCAGGCGCGCGAGCTCTACGGCGCCGATTCGGTGCCGGACGCGCCGCGCCGTTACGAGCGCCGGGTGAAGAACGCACAGGAAGCGCACGAGGCAATCCGCCCCGCGGGCGACCGTTTCCGCACGCCCGATGAGGTGAAGCGCGAGCTCGCCGGCGACGAGTTCAAGCTCTACGACCTGATCTGGAAACGCACCGTCGCCTCGCAGATGGCAGATGCGCGCGGGCAGACCGTCTCCGTCCGCATCGCAGGCACGGCGAGCGACGCGCGGCGCGCCGAGTTCGCGACCGCCGGCACGGTGATCACATTCCGCGGCTTCCTGCTGGCCTACGAGGAAGGACGCGACGAGCCGTCGGCGGCCGATGCCGAAGAGAAGGTGTTGCCTGCGCTGCATGAGGGCGACGCGCTCGGCGCAACTGAGCTCGAGCCCGAAGGGCACTCGACCTCGCCCCCGGCGCGTTACACGGAGGCGAGCCTCGTGAAAGCGCTCGAGGAGCGCGGGATCGGACGGCCGTCGACCTATGCGGCGATCATGGGCACGATCCTCGACCGCGGCTACGTCCACCGGCAGGGGCAGGCCCTCGTGCCCGAGTTCCTTGCCTTCGCAGTCGTGAACCTGCTCGAGCGTCACTTCGAGCAGCTCGTCGACTACGAGTTCACCGCACGTATGGAGGACGACCTCGATGAGATCGCCTCGGGCGACGAGGCACGTACGGCGTGGCTGCAGCGCTTCTACTTCGGCTCGAACGGCGACAACGGCCTGAAGGATCTGGTCGAGAAGCAGCTGGGCGACATCGACGCGCGCGAGATCAACACCGTTCCGCTCCCGCGCACCGACATCGTTGTACGCGTTGGCAAGTACGGCCCGTACCTCGAGCGCGGTGAGGACCGGCAGACGCTTCCCGAGGGAATCGCGCCCGACGAGCTGACGCCCGAGCGCGCCGAGGAGATCCTCGCGCAGGCGGGGCAAGAGCACGTCCTCGGCGTCCATCCCGAGACAGGCCACTCGATCGCGGTGCGCGCGGGCCGCTATGGCCCGTACGTCACGGAGCTGCTCGACGGTGACGAGAAGCCGCGCACTGCGTCGCTCCTGAAGACGATGTCGCCCGAAACCGTGTCGCTCGACGATGCGGTGCGTCTGCTGACCCTGCCGCTCACACTGGGTGAGTCGGAGGGCGAAGAGGTGGTTGCCGCGAACGGCCGCTACGGCCCGTACGTGAAGAAAGGCAAGGAGTCTCGTTCGCTCGAGACCGAGGAGCAGCTCTTCACGGTCACCCTCGACGAGGCCCTCGCATTGCTCGCCCAGCCGAAGGCACGCGGGCGCCGGGCGGCGGCGCCGCCCCTGAAAGAGCTGGGGGACGACCCGGTGAGCGGCAAGCCGATCGTCCTCAAGGAGGGTCGGTTCGGGCCTTATGTGACCGACGGCGAGACGAACGCGAGCCTTCGCGCCGCCGATTCGATCGAGGAGATCACCCCGGCCCGGGCGGCGGAGCTGCTCCAGAACCGACGCGAGGCCGGACCTCCGAAAAAGCGCCCAAAAAAGAAGCGCTCGTAACGGACTCGCAACAGTCAATTCAACATTTCAGGTCGAGAACCGTCCATAATCAGGGAGGTCGCGGCCGGAATGGTGCGGCTGCCGTGCGCGTTGGAATGGGCGCTACCCTGCCCTCAGAGGTTTGCGGAAGCGTCCAGAGAATCGAAAGGACATCGAGAGCGATTTGACCCAGACTCAGTTGACCGAACTGCTCGAGACCGAAAGCGCCCGCACGCTCATCGAGGCGGGCGAGGAGCGCGGCTGGATCGAACCGGCCGAGCTCGAGGCGTTCGCGGTCGAAAACGACCTGCCTGAGGGCGAGATCACCGACGTGGTCAAGGAGCTCGAGCGCATCGGCCTCGAGGTTCGCGAGCCCGTCACCGAGGAGAAGAACACCAAGCACAAGCCGGAGCCCGTGATCTACGAGGCTTCCGCTCCCTCGGGAGCGGGCGACAGCCTCCAGCTCTTCCTGGCCGACGTCGGCAAGCACAAGCTGCTGACAGCCCACGAGGAAGTCGTCCTCGCGAAGGCGATCGAGCGTGGCGACGTTCGTGCCAAGCGGCGCATGATCGAGTCGAACTTGCGGCTCGTCGTGTCGATCGCGAAGGGATATCGGGGACTCGGCGTTCCGTTCCTCGACCTGATCCAGGAAGGCACCCTCGGCCTGAACCGGGCCGTCGAGAAGTTCGATTGGCGTCGCGGCTACAAGTTCTCGACGTACGCGACCTGGTGGATTCGCCAGTCGGTGCAGCGCGCGGTCGCGAACCATGCGCGCACCATCCGCGTCCCGGTGCACGTCGTCGAGCGTCAGCAGAAGCTGTCGCGCGCGGCGCGCCGGCTCGAAGTCGAGCTCGGCCGTGAGGCGACGAAGGAAGAGCTCGCAGAGGCAACCGGCCTCCCGCTCCAGCACGTCGAGGAGGCGCTCTCCGCCGCGTCCGCGTCGGTGTCGCTGAACCAGACCGTCGGGGCAGACGACGAGGGCGAGCTCGGCGATCTCTTTGCCGACCGCGAGGCTGCAGATCCGTTCGAGGAGGCAGAGGAGTCCCTCCGCCGCCAGAACATCCGCAAGGCGCTCGACGCACTGCCCGAGCGGGAGCGGCGCATCCTCGAGCTCCGGTTCGGCTTCGAGGGCGAGCCGTGGACGCTCGAGGCGATCGGCCACGAGCTCGACCTGACGCGTGAGCGGGTTCGCCAGCTCGAGGGTCAGGCGCTCTCGCGCCTCGCCGCACTGCGCGAGCTGGCCGGCCTCGCCGCCTAGGTCACCCGCCAGCTGCGTCACGGGCCAGCTGAGTCACGGGCCAGCTGAGTCCCGTGGCAGCTTGCCCTCTCGCCAGCTGGGCACTTGGTCGTTGAGCCACTCGGTGTCTGACACCTCACGCGAGGTGTCAGACACCTGCCATCCAGCCCGGCTGCAGCAGGGCTGTGCGCGAATTGTCACCTCCTCGTAACGGTGCCTGGCACCGGACGCGGCTCCGTCCGACACGCCCGGAATGGACGTGTCCTCCCGCGGTTCGGCGTGCGTTCAAGGCGTTCCTGCCCCGCTGGCATCCAACCCTGTGGAGAACTTGTCACTTCCCGATAACGGTGCCTGGCACCGGCCGCGGCTGCGCCGGACACCGCTCGTTTGGGCGTGGCCGCTGTCGTGAGCGGACGGTGCTCGCGCGATCTCGTAGCCCGCTCCCTGCACTCGGACGGGCGGTACGCTCCCGCGGTGACGACTCCGCCGCCTGGATCCGTTCTGTCGGCTGCGCAGCTCGAGGCGCTTGCGAACGTCGGGGAGGAGCGCATCGCTGCGGTCGGCGACGTGCTCTTCCAGGTTGGTGACCTGCGCTACCCGTTCATCGCGATCATCGAGGGTGAGGCTGCGATCCTCGACGGCCATGGGCGCGAGATCGTTCGGCACGGCCCCGCCGGCTTCCTCGGCGAGATCAACCTCCTTTCCGGCCAGACCGTCTATCTGACGGCTGTCGTCACGAAACCGATGCGGTACATCGCGGTTGATCGCGATGTCCTGCGCCCGCTTCTCTTCGACGACGCGCCACTCTCCGATCTGCTGCTCTCCGTCTTCACGGCCCGACGCGAGGCGCTCCAGCGAACTGACGGAATCGGAATGGAGATCCTCGGGCCACGGTCCTCGGAGGCAACGCGGCGGATGGTCGAGTTCGCCCGGCGGAACCGGCTTCCCCACACCTGGCGCGACCCGGAGCATTCCGATGATCCCACGGTCGCCGCGCGTCTCGACGCGCTCGAGGCGGCCGAGGTGCCACTTGTTCTCCTCCCGGGAGGTATCGAGTTGCGCGCGCCGTCAACGGGCCAGGTGTCGCGAGCGCTTGGGATCGGCCTCGAGCTTCCCGCGCGCGAGGAGGTCGACCTCGTCGTGATCGGGGGCGGGCCGGCGGGGCTCGGCGCGGCCGTCTACGGCGCGTCGGAGGGCCTCGAGACCCTGGTCGTCGAGAGCACAGCGCTCGGCGGCCAAGCGGGCACGTCGCGCCGCATCGAGAACTACCTGGGCTTCCCTGCGGGAATCAGCGGCTCGGAGCTGACGACCCGCGCCGTCACGCAGGCGCGAAAGTTCAGCGCGCGCACGGCGACGCCGTATCGCGCTCTCTCGCTCGAGCCGGGTGTCGACCGTCACATCGTCCGTCTCGAGGACGACCACGAAGTTGCCGCCCGGGCGGTCGTGCTCGCCACCGGCGCCGAGTACCGCCGGCTTCCGGTCGACGACCTCGAGGACTACGAGGGCGTCAGCGTCTTCTACGCGGCCGGCCCGCCGGAGGCACAGCGCTGCGGCGCCACCCGGGTCGGCGTGATCGGCGGCGGCAACTCGGCCGCCCAGGCTGCCGTCTGGCTGGCCCGCGGAGGTGCACTCGTGACGCTCCTTCATCGCCGCGCTGACCTGCGCGAGACGATGTCCGACTACCTACTGCTCGAGCTCGAGCGGTACGGCGTCGCGGTTCGCGACCGGAGCGAGGTCGCCACCCTTCACGGCGCCGACGGCGAGTTGGAAGCGGTCACCTTGCAGGACGGCGAGCGGCTCGCGTTCTCGTTCCTGTTCCTCTTTCTCGGCGCGAAGCCGTGCACCGCGTGGCTCGGCGACGTCGTCGCGCGTGACGACGACGGCTTCGTCCTCACGGGCGCCGCGGCCGGCGCCGAGGGTCTGCTCGAGACAAGCGTCCCCGGGGTCTTCGCCGCCGGCGACGTGCGGTCGGGGTCGGTCAAGCGGTGCGCGACGGCGGTCGGGGAGGGAGCGATGGTCGTGCGCTTCGTCCACGAGCGCCTGACCGCCGTCCCGGCCTGAGCGGACGCGGGGTTCCTCGCCTCTCCGAGGCGCCGTCGCCGACTCCCCTGAATGGTGTTCGACAAGATGAACGGTCGTTGGCTGCTCGACTATCGTCACCGCGGGCACGGCTGTGAGCGGATCGACGAGACGAACTACGCCCTGCCGGGTTTCCTGCCGGGCTCCCACGTCGAGACGATCTGGACCTGGTCGATCCTCGTGGGCGGGCTGCTCGGGCTGATCCTGGTCGCTGCCGGAGTCAGCCGGGCGTTGAAAGGCCCGTCACTCGGCTGACGCGGCACCCTCGAGCGTCGGTTTGTCGGCGCGGATCGCGCCCTCGGCCTGGCGGACCTCGTCGTCGGTCATCGGCCACTTCTCGAGCGGGTAGTGGCAGGCAGCCTGCTGGTTGCCACCGAGATCGCGGAGAGCGGGCGTGTCGACGTCGCAGTGGCCCTTGTGGAAGCGGGGGCAGCGCGGATGGAACACGCAGGCGGACGGGGGGTAGATGGGCGAAGGCACGTCGCCCGTGAGGACGATTCGCTGCCGGTGCCCGGTCGTCGCTCGCGGCACAGCCGAGAGGAGCGCCGCCGTATAGGGGTGCTTCGGGTGCTCGTAGATCGCCTCGCTCTCTCCGAGCTCGACGACCTTGCCGAGGTACATGACCGCGATCCGGTCGGCGATCTGTCGGATCACCGAGAGATCGTGCGAGATGAAGACGTAGGTGAGGTTGAAGTCACGCTGCAGGTTGCGCAGCAGGTTCAGGACCTGCGCCTGGATCGAGACGTCGAGCGCCGACACCGGCTCGTCGCACACGATCAGCTTGGGCGAGAGGGCGAGCGCGCGGGCGACGCCGATGCGCTGGCGCTGGCCGCCCGAGAACTCGTGCGGATAGCGGTTGTAGTGCTCGGGGCTCAGACCGACCGTCTCGAGGAGCTCTTGCACCCGCGTGCGGGCGTTCTTCTGCCCGTGGATCGCGAACGGTTGCCCGACGATCTGGCCGACGGTCTTGCGCGGGTTGAGCGAGGAGTACGGGTCCTGGAAGATCATCTGCATCTCGCGGCGCAGCGGACGCAAGGCGCGCTGTGAGAGCTTCGAGATGTCCTGGCCCTCGAAGTTGATCGTGCCGCTCGTGGGATCGAGGAGCCGCAGGATCAGCCGCGCGGTCGTCGACTTGCCGCAGCCCGACTCGCCTACGATGCCGAGCGTCTCACCCTTGCGTACGGTCAGTGACACATCCTCGACCGCGTGCACCTCGACCTTGCCGCGCGCGAACACGCCCTGCTTCACCTGGAAGCGCTTCGTCAAGTGCTCGAGTTCGACCAGATTCTCGGGCGAGCTCACGCGGCATCTCCGAGCCGGGCCATCGAGCGTTCGCTGCCGTTCCGAACCTTGTCTTCCCACGGCAGCCAGCAGGCATCGAGGTGTCCCTCCGGGACGGGTGCCACGAGCGGCGGCCGGTCGACGGGGCACGGCTCGAAGCGGTGCGGGCAGCGCGGGTGGAAAGGGCAGCCGGGCGGGGGCGCGAGCAGCGACGGCGGCGAGCCTTCGATCGGAACGAGTGAGGTCAAGCGCTTCTCGATCGTCGGCATCGAGTCGAGCAGCCCCCACGCGTACGGGTGCTGCGGCTGGTCGAAGATCTGCCTCGCCGGGCCGTACTCCATCACCCGTCCCGCGTACATCACCATCACCGAGTCGGCGATCTCGGCGACGACGCCGAGGTCATGCGTGACGAGGATCACGCCGATGTCGAATTCGCGCTTCACATCCTCGATCAGCTCGATGATCTGCGCCTGCACCGTCACGTCGAGCGCGGTCGTCGGCTCGTCGCAGATCAGAATCGCCGGGTTGTGCACGAGTGCCATCGCGATCATCGCGCGCTGGCGCATGCCGCCCGAGTACTGATGCGGGTAGTCGCGCGCGCGCTCTTTCGCGTTCGGGATCCCGACGCGCCCGAGCAGTTCGACCGCCCTTGCCCACGCCACGTGCTTGCTGACGTCGTCGTGTGCGAGCACAGCCTCCTGAATCTGCGCACCGACGCGATACATCGGGTGCAGGCACGCGAACGGATCCTGGAAGACCATCGCGATGTCCTTGCCGCGGATCGACTGCAGTTCGCCCGGCGGCAAACCGAGCAGGTTTCGGCCGGCGAAGTCGATGTGCCCCGAGATCTCGGTGCGCTCGCGGTTCAGCAGCCCCATGATCGCGAGGTTCGACACGCTCTTGCCGGAGCCGGACTCGCCGACGATGCCGAGTGTCTCGCCTCGGCTCAGAGTGAACGTGACGTCGCTGACCGCCTGCACGACCCCGTCCGAGGTCGGGAACCTGACGGTCAGGCCGCGGACGTCGAGCAGGCGCCGGTCGTCGCCGGCGCTCACGCGTAGCGCACTCTCGGGTCGATGAAGGCGTAGAGGATGTCGACGATCAGGTTGGCGAACGCGACCGCAACCGATGCGAGAAGAACGACGCCGAGCACCACCGGCAGATCCTGCTGGAGCGCGTTGTTGATCGCGAGATAGCCAAGTCCCTGCAGGTTGAAGACCGACTCGGTGATGATCGCACCGCCGACGAGCAGTGCGATGTCGAGGCCGAACATCGTCACGATCGGCGTCAGACTCGCACGCAAGCCGTGCTTGAAGATCACTCTCCGCTCTGAGAGGCCTTTCGCGCGCGCGGTGCGGATGTAGTCCTCGCCGAGTGTCTCGAGCAGGTTGTTGCGTGTCATCCGCGCATAGAACGCGGCGTAGAGTAATGCGAGCACGATCCACGGCATGATCATGTGCGAGAAGAAGCCGGTAATGCTGTCGACGGGCGAGACGTAGCCGCTCCCTCCCGTCCAGCCGAGCTGTCTCCAGAAGATGTAGAGCGCCATCAGGCCGAGCCAGAAGACAGGCGTCGAGATCCCGAACAGGGCGAAGCCCATCGACACTCGGTCGGTGGCCGATCGGCGTTTGACCGCCGACAGGACGCCGATCGACACCCCGAGGACGAGCCAGATGATGGCGGCGCCTGCGATCAGGAAGAGCGTGCGGGGCGCCCGCGCGATGATCAGCGCCTTCACGGAAGTCTGCCCCGCGTACGTGTAGCCGAGCCCGGGCCAGCCGTACTTGTCGCCGAGGAAGAAGTTCTTGGAGAAGTGGTAAAACTGCACGTACCACGGATGGTCGAGGCCAAGCCTCTGGTGGATCAGGTTGAGCTCCTGCGTGGTCGGGTTCTTGCCCGCAAACCGCAGTGCGGGGTCGCCCGCCGGCAGGAGGTAGAAGACCGCGAAGGTGATCGCGAGCACACACGCGACGACGACGACTGTCCAGACGAGCCTGCGTGCGATGTAGAGCACCATTGCGGTCTCCTCGAGTTACGGGAGGGGGCGGGCGAGCCCGCCCCCTCCGTTTTTCTCCGTCGTTACTGCTTCACGGAAACCGACGAGTACGCCGGCCCGTCCGTGAACTGGTCGTAGTTCCAGTGCGTGACCGTCGGGCCGACGATGAACACATTGTTCGGCCAGAGGTACGGCACCCACGGGACGACCTGGGTCATCAGCTTCTTGTCCAGGTTCTCCCAGCAGGCCGTGCGGTCCTGAGCGAGCTTGGTGCTGCACGCTGCGATATCCGGGTCGACAGAGGGCACGTTGTTGATGCTGCCCTTCGCGCCGACCGTCTTCGCGATCGCCGGCGTGAGCCCGACCAGCGAGTAGTTCGTGTTCCCCGACTTGATGATCGCGCCGGAGTCGAACAGCTCGGCGAAGAACGTGTACGGGTCCGCGTAGTCCTTGCCCCAGCTCGGGCGCTCGGAGAACGGGATGTTCTTCGACGGCGTTTGGATCGTCGTGTACGCACCGTTGATCGAGCGCACGGTGAGCGTGATGCCGATCTTCGCGGCGTCAGCCTCGAGGATCGGAATCATGCGCGTGTCGACGGCACGGGTGTCCGCGATCACGAGCACGCCGTGACACGCAGACGCGATGCTGCACTTGCCGGTCTTGTGCGGGTCGTACTTGGACAGCTTGACCTCGTGCTGCGCTTTTGCGAGATCGCCCGCGTTGTTCGGCGACGCATAGGGGTCGTACTCCGCGAGGCCGTTGTTGTAGAGGACCGGCGGGACGATGTGGGTCGCGATCGACCCCGGGATCGGGCCGCCCCAAGCCTTCTGCAAGGCTGCTTTGTCGGTGATCCAGTTCATCGCCTTCCGGATGTGGACATCGTCGAAGGGCGGCTGGGTCAGGTTCATCGTGTAGTAGTTCGTCCGGTCGCCGACGTTCGCGATCATCATCGGCTTCAGGCTCGGAGTCGTGGCGTATTCGCGGATCGTCTTCGGAGCCGGGCTCGACACTTCATCCTCGAGCTGGCCGGCCTGCACCTTGGCGAAGATGTCATCCGCGTTCGAGTTCACGAGGAACTTGAACGTGTCCGGATAGTTCTTCCGGTACTTGTCGGTCGACTGGTCGTAGTTCGGATTGCGGACCAGGATGATGTGGTTGCCGTTTGCGCCGTCGTAGCCGCTCATCGGCTTCAACGTCGCGCACTTGGCCGTCACCTTGTCGGCTCCCTGGAGCATGTACGGGCCGCTCGAGACGACGTCGCGGCCGTAGTCGCCAGGCTTGCCCTCGAAGCACTTGCCGATCTCCGACGGGATCGGTGCCGTCGCGGGCATCGACATGCGGAGGTTGAAGTCGCCGGCCGGCTTCGTCAGCTGGAAGACGATCGTCGAGTCGTTCGGCGTCGTGATGCCTGAGACCGCCGTCGTCGTCCCGTTTGCGACCGCGTCCCAGCCCTTGATGACGGTGTAGTAGAAGGAATACTGGCCGCCATCCTTCGGGTTCGCGAGCCGGTTCATCGCGTAGGCGACGTCCTTGGACGTGACCGTGCGGTTGACCGGTGGGCCGAACTTGACGCCGGGACGGATGTGGTACGTGTAGGTGAGGCCCTTGTTGGTCGGGGTCGGCACCGCGGTGGCGAGGTCGCCGATCAACTTGTTGCCGGCAGCGCCGGGCAGATGCCAGTAACCGACGAGCGGCCGCAGCATCAGGTTCGAGTAGAGGCCCCAGGCGTTGCCGAGGTACTCACCGGTCGGGTCGAAGTTGTTGGTGAATCCGAACGACTGTTCCCAACCGACCCGATAGACACCGCCCTTCGCGGAGGTGCCGTTGTTGTAGGTGCCCGTGCCGACGGCGCCTGTATTGCCGCCGGAGCTCGATGTCGTTGTCGTCGTACTGCCAGACGTCGACTTCTTCGAGCCGCACCCTGCTGCGAATAGTGCGAACGCGGCGATCGCCGCGAGCAGTACCGCGTAGCGGATCTGTCTGCCCATATTGAGCTTCGTTCTCCTTTCCACCCATGATCGGGTGCGGACGTTTGGGGGATATGCACTCACCGCTCGGACCTCACGTCGAAAGCGTCCCGTAGTCCGTCTCCGAGCAGGTTGAACGCGAGAGTCGTGATGATCAGGAACGCGCCGGGGAAGAGCATCAACCACCAGGCGACGTCGTAGAGCTGGGAGGCGTCGCTCAGGATCGAGCCCCACGACGCTTGATCGGCCGGGACGCCGAGCCCGAGGTATGAGAGGGCTGCCTCGAACAGGATGTTCGTGGGGATCAGCAGCGTGGTGTACACGATGAGCGGCCCGAGCAGGTTCGGGAGGATCTCGGACCGCAGGATGCGCACGTTCGTCGCGCCGGCTGCACGGGCTGACTCCACGAACTCCTTCTCGCGCAGCGACAGCGTGTAGCCGCGAACGATGCGCGCGATATAGGACCACGAAAAGATCGTGATCACCGCGATCACGACTTCGATCCCCGGTTGGAGATGGAAGATTCCGAAGACGCTGCAGCCGTCCTTGCTCGTCGAGCAGGCAGCCACGATTCCGACCGCGATCAGGATCTGGGGCACGGCGAGCAGAACGTCGGAGGCGCGCGAGAGAATTGTGTCGGTGAAGCCGCCGAAGAAGCCGGCGGTGAGGCCGACGACCAGCCCGATCAGCACCGCGAACCCGGACGCGACGATGCCGACGAAGAGCGACGTGCGCGCGCCGTACATCGTGCGCACGAAGAGGTCGCGCCCGGCGGCGTCGGCGCCGAACCAGAACTGCCGGTTCGGGCCGAGCGGGACCCCATAGGCGTCGGTCATCTGGCTGTAGGTCGTGTTCTGCGGATGGCCCGTGATGTGCTCTGCGATCGGGCCACCGAAGAACGCGATGAAGATCAGCACGATGATCACGATCCCGCCGATCAACGCGGCCGTGTCCTGCTTGAAGCGGTCCCAGAAAAGGCGGCGCGGCGACTTGCGGGCGACGGCGACCGGTTGCAGCGTAATGGCGCCGCCGGAAGTCACCTGGAAGTCAGGTGGGTTCGTCATTCGAGATCACAAAGGGTAATGACGCGCCCAATCTCGTGCGGCAATACTGAGCATCATGCATAGGCTCGATGACCCCGATGCCGTCGCCCGGGAATATGCCTCGCTCGGCCGCCTGAAAATGCGGCGGCTCGATCGGACCGGCTGGCTGCGATTCGACGATCTCGACGAGGAGCAGACGCTCCTGGCCGCCCTCGCCGAGGTGCGACCCGAACGGGTGCTCGACGTCGGCTGTGGGGACGGCCGTCTGGCAAGCCTCTATGCAGCCGGGGAGGTGGTCTGCGTCGACAGCTCCGAGGCGTCGGTTGCCGCCGCGGCGGCACGCGGCCTCGACGCCCGGGTCGCCGACGCGCAGGACTTGCCGTTCGACGACGGCTCGTTCGACGCCGTGACCTGCAATCACACCCTCTACCACGTGCCCGACCCGGATCGAGCGCTCAAGGAGTTCGTTCGTGTCCTTCGGCCGGGTGGAAGATTCGTCGGCATCTACAACGCCCGCTCGCACCTGCTCGAGGTGTGGCGCGCCGTCGCTCCGGCGTGGCTGCGAAAGGATCGTGGGACGCGCGACCTCTTCGATTCGGAGAGCGGGCTCCCGTTGCTCGAGCGGCGGTTCGCGCGCGTCGAGCGGCGGATCCGCGGCGGCTCGGTCGTGTGGCTCGCGCGCGACGACCTGCAGGCCTACCTCGACGCCTACGTCGAGATGGTCGGCCCGCTGATTGCCCCCGAGTCTCCCTATCCATTCATCGCGCGTCGGGAGAAGTGCGTTTTCGTGGCGGACGCTGCATGAGCGAGTTGCGGCCCGAAGGCCCGCTCGACGGCCGCATCGTGCGCGCCGAGCCGATCGAGGAGCGCCATCGCGAGGGCCTGCGGGCGGCTGCCGAACGCGACCCCGAGATCCACCGCTTCACGAACATGTACTCGCTCGGCTTCGACAGATGGTTCGACCTGGCGCTCGTCAGCGAGGGCGAGGTGCCGTTCGTCGTCCACGTCGGCGGCAAACCAGTCGGCTCGTCGCGTTTTCTCAACGTCGAGGAGTTCCACAAGCGGGTCGAGATCGGCTGGACGTGGCTCGAGCGTGCCCAGTGGGGCACGGGCGCGAACATCGAGACGAAGTATCTGCTGCTCTCGAGGGCCTTCGACCGCTGGGGCGCGATGCGCGTGGAGTTCAAGACCGATGCCCGTAACCTGCGCGTGCGCGGCGCGCTCCTCGGTGTCGGCGCGACGTTCGAGGGGATCTTCAGGAAGCACATGAAGTTGCCCGATTCGATCCGCGACTCGGCGTGGTACGCGATCGTCGACGACGACTGGCCGCACGTGAAGACGATGCTCGAGGCGAAGATCGAAAGGCATGCCGCGTGAGGTGCGCCGCCGACGTTGCGCCGGTGCGCGCGGAACCGCGGGACGACGCCGAGCAGGTGACGCAGGCCATCCGCGGGGAGCCGCTTCAAGTCGAGGAGCTCTCCGACGGGTGGGCACGCGTCGTGACCGCCTACCACTACCCGGGCTGGGTGCGCGCCGACGTGCTCGAGGAGGGCGAGGGTGAGCTGTCGGTCGATGCGACGGGCACACCCGTCGAGGTCGCGCGGTCGTATCTCGGGACGCGCTACCTCTGGGGCGGCCTCACCCAGCAGGGAATCGACTGCTCCGGGCTCGTGCACATGGCGTACCGCCGCCTGGGCAAGCTCGTGCCTCGCGATGCCGACCAGCAGGAGGACGCGGGACTCGAGGTTTCCGAGGCGGAGCCGGGCGATCTCGTCACCTACGGCGAGCCGGGCGAGCCTGCCGACCACATCGCGTTCTGGCTCGGCAAGGGTCGCATCCTGCACTCGACCGGGCGAGAGAATGGGATCGGCGTGCTCGAGGAGGTCGAGCCCGACTACCTGCGCGCCCGCCGGCGCAAGCTCGTGCGGCTGTGATCACGTGGGCGGCCTCAGACGGCCGCGACGAGGGCGGAGACCGGGTCGTCCCGGCGGCTTCGACGATCAAGATCTTCGTCGCTTCGGCGTTCTGGCGGTCCGGCCTCGACCCGGAGGTTCGCGTCTCGGTGCCGCCCGCGGCCTGGTCGGTCGCCGACCTGCTGGCAGGGCCACTGACGCTCGCCGACTGCGCGCTGCTGATGCTCGCCTTCTCCGACAACGCCGCGACGAACGTCCTGCTCGAGCGTCTCGGCTTCGACGCCGTCAACGACGAGGCTGTGCGTCTGGGTGCGGAACGGACGCAGGTGCGGCGCCTGCTGATGGGCGACGGACCCGAGAACCTGACCTGCGCGCGCGACCTCGCCCGTGGGCTCGCCGCGATCGACGAGGAACGGGTCCTGACTGCGCTGGCGCTCGCCCAGGACTCCGAGCTGCACTTTCGCCTCGCGGGCCGCGAGGTGCTCGTGAAGACGGGCGAGATCTGGCCACGCGTCTACCACGAGGTGGCGCTCGTCGATAGGACGCTGGCCGTCGCGGTCTGCTCCGAGCCAGCCGCATTGCCTTCAGTGGTGGCTGCCACGGCCGAGAGGGTGATCGGCGCCTCACTCGAAAGGGTGCATTCGTCCTAAAGGTGAGAATGCAGGCGGTCGATAGCTTGGCAGTGGACGCTGCACAGCGTAATGCCATCCTGACCCGCTATCACGAGCATTCGAGCCGCTTCGAAGCGGTCGCCGCTCGCCGTGACGCCGTTGCTGAGGTGATCCCGTTCCAGGCGCCGATGCCCGAGCTCGAGCAGGAGCCGACGGCGCGGGAGATCGAGGTGCTGCAGCTGATCTGCGACGGTCTCGTGAACCGCGAGATCGGTGTTCGTCTCTTCCTCTCCGAGGAGACGGTGAAAAGCCACGTGCGGCACCTGCTCGCGAAGCTCCAGGCTCGCAGCCGGGCCCACGCCGTCGCCGTCGGCTTCCGCCGCGGACTGATCGGCTAGGCCCAGCAATGAAAAGGCCGCCCGAAGGCGGCCAATTCAACGTCCAAAGAAGGTTTTCCACTGCTTGTGGACAATCACCTGATCGGGTGAGGCCCTGAGCGCAAAAGCCCAGTTAACTAGGCGAGCCTTACCAGGAAGAGAAGCCGCCCGCGACTTTGGCGGTGCGGACGAAGCGCATGAACTTGCTCATTGGAATTCCCCCATCTGACTTGGGACTGACGGCAAGGAGCACCTTATAACCCTTTTGGGTGATATGCAAGTAACCCCTCAGATTTGGCGAGATTTCGCCGGATTGTCGCGCCCAGTCTTGGTCTATTTCGTCGTGGTCATGGCCAGCGCAACGGGCTTGGCCGCTGCTCTGATCCTGCTGGGCGACGGTTTGGGCAACCCGGCCGCTGTCGCCGGCCTGGCCGTAGTTGCGGCCTACGGGGAGCGCGGTCGGATTCGTCTGCGGGAGAACGTCAACGTCTCGATCTCGCTGCTTCCTGCGATCTTTGCCGCCGTACTCTTTGGTCCGCTTGCCGCGATGGTGGTCTACGGAGCGTCTGCGCTCGGAATGTCCTACCCGTGGGTTGGACGCCTGACATACCTCTTTAGTAGGTCGCTGACCGGAGCGCTCGCGGCAGCGGTCGCAGCCTCCTCCTCGGCATTGATGGGTGGAGGCGTCGGCGAGACAGTCATCGCGGCGACTGTCGCGGCGCTCGTCATCGAGGTCGCTGACGCGGGTTTCGCTTCGCTCACGTTCTGGCTCCGCGGTCACGGGAGGTGGATCGAGGCGGCACGCGATTCCATTCCGGTGATCGCGGCGTCAGTTCCCTTGTACAGCTCTGCTGTCGCGGTGCTGGCCCTCGCCTATAAGGACATCTCGCCGTGGACGCTTCCGCTGTTCTTCGTGCCGGCGCTCGCGGCTCAGCGCTGGTTTTTGATGTATCAGGATCAGCGGAGATTGGCCGACGATCTTCAGGGCGCCAACGAGCGCCTTCGAGCCGCGAACCTCTCGTTCGCCAAGGGTTTGATCGCCACCCTTGATGCTCGCGATCAGTACACCGCCGGCCATTCGGCGTCGGTGGCCATTTACGCGCGAGACATCGCGTCGCGGATGGCGCTGAGTGACGAACAGACCGAACTTGTGCACCTTTGTGGCCTCGTGCACGACATCGGCAAGATCGGCCTACCGGCTGGTCTGCTAGAGAAGCCAGGTGCTTTGACGCTGGATGAGCGGCGAGAGATGCAGCGTCATTCAGAGATCGGCGAGCGCATCCTCGCAAATGTGGACACCTACGCTGAGATCGCTGCGATAGTCCGCCACCACCACGAGCGCGTCGACGGCCAGGGATACCCGGACGGAGTTGCTGGTGCGGAAATCCCCCTGCTCTCGCGGATCATCGCGGTCGCGGATGCGTACAACGCAATGACGTCAAATCGCCCATACCGCGACGCCATGCCAAGCCGTGTAGCGAGACTTCGACTCGCTCAGGCGGTCGAAAGTCAGTTCGACACCACAGTCGTAGCCGCGTTCGAGGCGATTCTCGCAGGAGCCGACGAAGATTATCGGTGTGCACGAGGTCCTGGCTTCGAGCTAACGAAGACGGTCGCAGCCGCCGCCGAGGTGCCGTTCAGAGAGGTCGCGAGTCTGTAGTCCCAAGACGGTCGTATCGAGACGCCGCTTCGGCGCGTGTCCGGACACCAAGCTTCTCGAGGACGTGCCGGACGTGAACTTTCGTCGTCGACTCCGAGATGTAAAGGGCCTTGGCAATCTCGCGGTTGCGAAGACCTCGCGTTATGAGCCCGAGGACTTCGAACTCACGTGGTGAAAGAAGTTCCGCCGCGGGACGCGTTGCTCGTGTCCGGAACCCAGCGCGGCGGGCAAGAGCAAGATCGCCGGATCTTGTGTACAGAGCCTCGACATAGCCCCGCGATCGTGGGTCGGACGCTAGGGCATCGGCGAGCCTTGGCCACGAGCGTACGGCGCAAACGACAGGGTCCCAGACGTTGAATTCCGCCGCGAGTTGGCAAAGGTCAAGCGGCGCGGATGCATCATTCTGAAGCGACACGATCGAGCGGGTCGCTGCGACGAGTAGACGGACATCAACAAGTGTGGTCTCCAGAGCAGCTTGCTCGGCGAAGTCGAGTGCTTCATTTAGCTCTTCGCAACATGCCAAGGCCAAGGCCCGCGTCGCCAGATATTCGCCCCGCCAATGTGGGATCAACGCGACGTTCGCGTCGACGCAAACCATTTCAGCGGCTCGCTCCGGTTCGCCGATCTGCAGGAGAAGCTGAGCTCTTAGGACGCGTGCGTTGAGTTCATGCCTCCGGTCGTGCCACCGTCTAGCGCAATCTTCTACGGCTTGAATCGCACGCTCCGCATCGCCAAACCGGCGGAGGCCGAGGTGTACCTGCGCGACTGTCCAGTAGACGTACGGAAGCGCAAATTCGAGGCCGAAGGTGCGTACGTCCGTCTCGAGCAGCTCTAGCCACGATTTCGCGGCAGCGTATTCCGCCCGTTGTGCGAGAGCGGATGCGGCGGCGTGGGTCATCGCTGACCGCGCCCGAGGGTCCTGAACGCGATCTAGGATGCGTCTTGGCTCGTCGAGAGGCAATGGATCCCCAAGGCCTTCGTGGAAGCGTCGGCACGACAGTTCGGCAGTGGTGTACCTAGCCAAGTCCGTAGGGGACTTATGGCGTCGATTTGCGAGCGCCTGAACTGCTTCCTTTGCGCCTGATCGTTCGCCGAAGATCTTTGAAAGCGCCAGCCCATGAAGCGCTTCGGCCTCATCCCTGTCGTCTTGTGCAAAAACAAGCGCGCTCTCGAACGAGCTTTCGGCCGCCGGGAAGGCAGCCAAAAGAAAACTCGAATGGCCGATGATCGCTTCGAGCCGTGAGCGCAGTGCGTGATCCTCAGGCAGACGCTCGCGAGCCCTTGAGGCAATCTCGATCGCCGCATTGAGTTGCCCGTCGCGAAGCGCGACCTCCGCCTCGACTACGTCTACGGCCGGAGGCGGATGTACGGGTGCAGATGTCACCCGTGCAGCAAAGGCAGACAACGATCCCAGCCGTCCGCTTCTAACCAACGGTTTGAACGACGCGGCCAGGATCGGATCTACGAGATCAAGAAGATTGAATCGAAGTACGAGCTCAAGCGACCGGTCCCAATGACGTCGACGAACGTTGGAAACGACTGCACTACGAACCCTTGCCTCTGCGCCAGGCTCCTCTGTGAGTTTTGACAGGAGAAACTCGCGAAGCAGGGGGTGAAGCTCACTTGGGCCGTCGCCAGACAGAAATCCAAGATCGTGAGCTTGCTCAAGTACCGAACCAGCTTCCGTGCCGAAGTAGACCCGAAGACTTTCGGGTGAGAGATCCGGCACGAGAGCGAGAGTCAGCAGGTGTTCCCGCATCTGAACGCCAGCCGACTGAAACAGTTCTTCGGCGAGGTACTGGTATAGAGCATGCGGCATGGCGCCTTCGGGTGGTGATGGAAGCACCAGCGCAGCGATTAGACCGAGTACCGCAGGCCATCCCTGGGCGTCTGCCGCGACCCGTGCATGATGCGGCTTCCGGTGGAGCATCTGCTCGCATTCCTCGGCCGTCATCGCGAGTTCCTCTCGTCCTAACTCGCGAACATCTCCATAGATCACTCGACGAGGAGTCGCCCATCGAGGCCGCAGCCGAGAAGCGACCAGGAACCGAGAACTCGTCCGTTCCTCCAACACGGCGATTAAGTCTTCGATTTCCGCCGATTCACTGAGTTCTTGGTAGTCGTCAATGATGATCCACTGGGCTCGAGCCGAGTCGATCCGCGTGGCGAGTTTGATGCCGATGTCGCGTGCTGCGCGTTGTGGGTTGCTCTTTGCTCGAACATACTCAGTCACGAACTGAAGGGCGTCTCCGCCGATGCGATCGATCCCAGAGGCGATGTCCTCGGCGAACGTCGCAACGTCGCGATGTGCTGGAGTAGCCGTTATCCAGATTGCGCGGCTCAACGTCTTCGCCCACTGGCGCGCGAGAGTCGTCTTGCCGTAGCCGGCTGGAGCCAGTAACAAGATCGCCATCGAATCAGCCTCGTCTAGGAGGGTGATCAGACGCGGGCGCTGGATTATTCGTTGCTCCCGGCGGACGACGCTCGATTGTTCCGTATTAGGGGAAGCGCACATCCCTCTCTCCTGTGTGCCACTCGCCTCGCGACTACCGTACGCCCCCGTCCAGCGTTTGAGAAGGGGCTGGGCGTCCGCGGCTGAGGGTGTTGCCGCGGACGCCTCTTCGCCGTCAGCCCCCGGCTTCGGCTCGCGCCGATGCCAGTGTGTTCGCCAGCGGATCCTCGCCCGTCAGCAAGCGGAACGCGATCGGAATCTGACGTCGCCGAGGCACGCCCAGCTTCTGGCGCAACACGTCGCAATGTGCCTTCGCCGTCCTCGGTGAGATACCGAGGGCAACGCCGACCTCGTCGTTCGACAGACCCTGTGCGATCAGTTCGACGACCTGCCGCTGTCGAGAGGTGATCCCGGAGGGATCTCGTAGTGCCTGCATGGAGAGGAGGCTAGGGCGACGGGCGCCCTTTCTCTATCGGCCGAAGGGTGTATCTCCGCTTAGGCGGGCGCGGAGGCGTGTCGGGCGATGAACGACGCCTCGTGCCCACGCTCATTCGCCGCGTGCAATTCGTCCGCGTCCAGTGCGCCGATGCGTTCGAGCAGCTCCAACTCGTCACGCAGGTGCGTCCGCATCATCTCCGGGCCGTCCGTCGCGATCGTGAACTGGACATCGTTCTCCACGAACGCGCGGAACGTGTCGCGCACCGCGTCCTCGTTTGCGAGCGCCTTGGTCAGCAGGTTGGAGGTGGGGCAGATCTCGAGTGTGATCTCGGCGTCGCGTAGCGCCGCCATCAGCTCCGGGTCGTGGGCCGCGAGGATGCCATGGCCGATGCGATCTGGGCGCAGTGACTCGATTACCTCGGCGAGCTCCTCGACGCCGTGCACGCCACCCTCCTCACCGACGTGGATCGTCACGCCGAGGCCTGCGTCGCGCGCGAGCTCGACGTGCTCGCGGATCTGCGTGTAGTCATAACGCGCGCCCCCGGGTCGCGGGCCTGCTATGTCGATGCCGACGACACCGCGCGGCTTGTACCGGATCGCCTTCTCGACGATCACCAGGTTCTGCTCGGCCGAAAACGTTCGGTCCATCATGAGGATCAACCCCGCGCGCACCTGTGGGTACTCGAGCGACGCGCGGTCGAGCCCGCGGATCGCCGCCAGGATGATGTGGTCGAGGTCGCGCTCGCCGCCGCGGTTGCGCTTCATCGGGTTGAAGCGCAGCTCGAGTGTCGTGATCGACTGCGAGCGAAATGCGCCGCCGATCGCCGCATGGACACTCCGCTCGACCGCGAGCGGCGAGGACTGGATCAACTCGGTCAGGTGGTAGATGCGATCGAGCGAGTCGAGATCAGGGACGCCGCGGGGATCGGACACGGTGACCATCCGGTCGAACTCCCAGAAGTCGCGCGTGGGCAAGGCGATGCCCTGCTCGTGCGCCAGGCTCCACATGATGTCCGTCGCCACCGAGCCGCCGAGGTGCGTGTGCAGCTCCGCAAGACCCCCGTCGACCATGCCTCGAGTCTAGCCCCGGGCAGCGCCCGCTCGGTTACGGTCGTGCTGGTGACGGTCCACGATCTCCTCGACAAGGCAGCAGCTCGGATCCGTCGCTACGCGCCGCACGGTGCACATGAGGCTGCCGCCGCGGGCGCGATCCTCGTCGACATCCGCTCGGCCGACGCGCGCGAGCGCGACGGAGTCATTCCCGGCTCCGTGCACGTGCCGCGCACGGTCCTCGAGTGGCGAGTCGACCCGGCGAGCGAGTGGCGGAACCCCGCGCTCGACTCGGCACGGCTGATCCTCGTCTGCGACCACGGCTACTCGTCGGTGCTCGCCGCCGCGACGCTGATCGAACTCGGCCGCGATGCGGGCGACGTGATCGGCGGCTTCGAGGCGTGGGCGGCCGCCGGGCTGCCGGTGGGGCGGCCGGGGCCGGCGCCGGACGGCCTGCCGGGCACGGGCGGCCCCGACTAACGGGGAATCGGGTGCGCGAGCTGCGACTCGACCAGCGCTTGCGCGAGCGCGACGGCGTCGTCCATCAGCTGCGGGTCGCAGAGATCGGGCGACTCCGAGGGGAGGTGGTACTCGTCGTAGGGGAAGTGCAGGATCGTCGTTGCCGGAACGCCGGCCATTGCAAACCAGTGCGAGTCGACCCCTCCGGTCGCCGGGCCTGTCTCGAGCGCATAGCGGTCGAGCAGGCCGATCCCACGCGCCGCCTCGAGCGCCCGGCCGAGCAGCGCGTCAGGTGAGGCGAGGATGTGCAACTGCTCGCCGTGTGCGATGCAGTCGAGGTTGACGACGCCGACGATCGCGTCGAGCTCGCCGCGGAGCTTCGCCTCGTCGACGAAGTAGTGCGAGCCGGTCAGCTTGATCTCTTCCGCTGCGAACGCGACGAGGGTTACGCCGCGGTCGAGCTCGCGGCCGGCGAGTGCCTCGCCGATCCGGCGCACGCCTTCCACGCCGGTCGC
Source organism: uncultured Thermoleophilia bacterium (assembly GCA_963842335.1). Classification (GTDB taxonomy): domain Bacteria; phylum Actinomycetota; class Thermoleophilia; order Gaiellales; family Gaiellaceae; genus PALSA-600. Next base: position 421,086 of record CAWJGF010000010.1, read on the forward strand.
GTTGTCGATCGCTCCCGGCCCTCGCCACACCGAGTCGTAGTGCGCGGTTACGAGGACTCGCTCGCTTCGCTTGCCCGGCACGTCGGCGATCACGTTGCGCTCTCGCCGGCCGGGGACGAAGCGACCGCCGACCTTCAAGCGCACGCGCGTCCCGTCGGTCAGACGCTTGGAGTCCGAGATCGAGACGAAGGCCGTCGGCGGGGTCGTGATGTGCGTGTGCGACGACATGAACGGAATCGCGCCCGTCGAGAACGGGCTCGTCAGCAGCCGCGCCAGCTCGCGGCCGTCGTCGCCGATGACGGCGAAGTTCGGGAGGGTGCCCTCCCCGACCGGAGCAGGCGAGTCACCGATCCGCTTCACGGTTCCCTCGCCGTCGAAGGAATGGGCGTACATGCACGGCCCGGCCGGCCAGCGCTCCCCGTCGACCTCTAGTTCGGGCTCGTCGGCCTCGTAGCCGAGGAGATCGAACTCCTGGAACCGCGGCTCGAGACCGAGGTCGCGAAACGCCTCGGCGACGGTCTCGGCGGCGCGGAAGGCGGCGTCACTCCCCGCCGGGCGGGGCCCGACCCCGATCGCCAGGGCTTCCACGAGGTTCACGTGCCCGAAATCTAGTTCAAGCCACGGGTTCGAGGAGTCGCAGAGTCGCCGGTGGTCTCCCGATACTCCGACGGGCGGCGCCGACAAAATACGATCACTGGGTGCGCCCCCGTCCTGATCGCCTCCAGCGGCTCCCTGATCAGTACTTCGTCACCCTGCTCGGGCGCGTCGCCGCAGCGGCAGCCGAGGCGGGGCCGCCGCTCGTCGATCTCGGTCGCGGCAACCCGGAGGTGGGGCCTCCGCCGCACGTGATCGAGGCGTTGCGCTCGTCGGCGCTCGACCCGGGCGTGCATGGTTACCCTCCGATTCGCGGGCTCACGCAGACCAAGGAGGCGATCGCGGAGCGTTACCGCGACGTATACGGCGTCACCGTCGACCCGGCGACCGAGGTTGCACTCGTCCCGAGCGCGAAGTCGGTGCTCGCAGAGCTCGCACTCGCGCTCTGCAACGAGGACGACACGCTGCTCGTGCCCGATCCGTACTACCCCGACTATCCGTCAGGCCCCGCGCTCGCAGGAGCACGAATGGAGACGGTGCCGCTGCGACCGGAGCACGCCTGGTCGCCCGACCTCGCCGCCGCGCCCGATGCCGCAGCTCTCTACCTCAACTATCCCTCGAATCCGTGCGCGGTGTGCGCGCCGCCCGGGGTCTTCGACGACGCGGTGCAGTGGAGCCGCCGCACCGGTGGCTGGGTCGTTCACGACGCGGCCTACATCGACCTGGTCTATGACGGCCGCGCACCCGAGAGCTTCCTTGCGACGAGCGGCGCGAAAGACGCGGGCGTCGAGATCTTCTCGATGTCGAAGACCTACGGCATGGCGGGCTGGCGCATCGGCTTCGTCGTCGGGAACGCCGAGATCGTCGAGCGGATCAATCTCTTCAACGACCACACGCGCACCGGGATGTTTGCCCCCCTGCAGGCGGCCACAGTCGCGGCGCTCGCAGGGCCGCAGGACTCGGTCGTCGAGCGGGTCGCCGCCTACGAGCGGCGGCGCGACCTGATCGCCTCCGTCCTGCCCGAGCCGCCCGTCTGCGAGGGGACGTTCTTCGTGTGGCTACGACTGCCGGAAGGGCTTACCGCCGAGCGCCTGCTGGCCGAGCACCGCGTCGCGGTGGCGCCCGGCGAAGGCTTCGGGCCGAGCGGCGCCGGCTGGGCGCGGCTCTCGCTCGCCATCAGCGACGAGGTTGCGGCACGCGGCGCCGAGCGGCTCGCGAACGCATTCGCGGCGGTCACCGCGTGAAGATCGGCATCGTCGTTCCGTTCTCGTGGTCGTACTGGGGCGGGGTCGTCGAGCACGCAGAGCATCAAGCAGCAGCGCTTCGGCGGCGCGGGCACGACGCCAAGATCATCATGGGCCACGATCCCCCGGGAAGGTTGACGCGAGCACTCCATCCGCGCACCGGTCGTCACGGCGACCTGCCCGCGGGGATCATCCCCGTCGGCCGCTCGGTCGTTGTTCCGGCCAACGGCTCGCTCCCGAACATCGTTCTCTCACCGCGTTCGATCCGGCGCATGCGCAGCGTGCTCGCCGAGGAGCAGTTCGACGTTGTGCACGTGCACGAGCCGATGACGCCGACGCTCTGCGTCGCGGCCCTGTCGTATGCCAGATGCCCGCTCGTCGGCACGTGGCACGCGCACGGCGACCTCGCCTGGATGGGGCCTGCCCTCCATTTCTGGGGGTTCCTGATGGACCGCATCGACGCCCGGATCGCCGTCTCGCCGATGGCCGTGGAAACCGCTGCACGTTTCCTGCCCGGCGAATATCGAGTCATTCCGAACGGCGTCTTGATCCCCGAACACGCCGACCCAGCCGACCGTGACCATACCGTCGTCTTCATCGGCCGCCACGACCAGCGCAAGGGACTGCCGACATTGCTGCGCGCGTGGCCCCGCATCCATCAGGCGACCGGGGCACGATTGCGAGTCATCGGGACCGACCCGCTCCAGTACCGGCTGCTGCATTCGCGACTTCGCGTCGACGAGGCGGGCATCGACGTGCTCGGAATCGTCCCGAACGAGGTGCGAACGCACGAGCTCGAGCGCGCGAAGTTGTCGGTGACACCGGCACTCGGCGGCGAGAGCTTCGGCCTCGTACTCGCCGAGGCCTTCGCGTGCGCGACGCCGTCGGTCGCATCGGACATCCCTGGTTACGCTGCGGTCGCGATTCCGGAGGCTGCTCGCCTCGTGCCGCCGAGTGATCCCGACGCCCTCGCCGACGCGGTGATCGACGTGCTCTCCGACGAGCCGCGCCGGATCGAGATGGGACGAGCGGCGCGCGCGCACGCGATTGCGAACTACGCATGGGACGACATCGGTCGCCGCCTGGAAGAGACGTATCTGCAGGTGGTCGCCTGAACATCCGCGACAAGCGCTGGCGGCTGCTGCTCGTCGTGCCGGTGTTCGTGGCGGCCGGTTCTCTCGTCTACTGGCGCGGGCCTGACTGGCACCTCGTCAGAGACACCTTCACCGTCGTGCGGTGGGATTGGGTGATCACCGCGGTCGGCCTCAACCTCCTGTCGGTGCTCTTCCGCGCCCTTTCGTGGGACACCACGATCAAGCAGTCGATCCCTCCACCGCATCCGCAGTTTCGCTTCGTGTTCTCGGCCTTCTCGGTCGGTCTCTTCGCCAATGCGGTACTGCCCGGCCGGGTCGGTGAGCTCGCGCGGGTCGCCGTGCTGCGCCGCCGGCTCGTCGGCCGCAGGGGAACGACTGCGACGCTCGTCGGCTCGGTGTTCGCGCACCGAATGTTCGATCTCTTCCCGGCCGTGATCCTCGTCGTCTGGGTCCTGTTCACCGCCAAGCTGCCGAGCTGGGCGCTGACCTCGATCGCGCTCGTGCTCGCAATCGGCGTCGCTCTTTTCGTGGCCGGCGTTGCGCTCGCGCGGCGGCAGCACCGCGACATCGAGGGCATCGGGAAAGTGCGCGAGCTGTTCGTGCGCGGCCGCGAGGGCCTCGCCGTCATGCGCTCGCCGCTCGCTGCATGCCGTGCCGCGTTGCTGCAGTTCGCGGGGTGGACGTGCCAGCTCCTTGCTGTCTGGGCAGCGATGCACGCGTTCCACATCTACCTGCCCCTCTCGGTGGCCGGGCTCGTGCTCGTGCTCATCAACGTCGCGACGATCTTCCCGCTCTGGCCCGGCAACTTCGGCCTGGTGCAGATCGCGGTCGCAATCCCGCTCACGAAGTACGGCGTCGACTATCCGAAAGGCGTCGCATTCGGGATCGGGCTGCAGGCGATCGAGGCGTCGGTCGGCGTCGGCGTCGGGCTGATCTTCCTGGCGCGTGAAGGCCTCTCATACGCGACGCTGAAGGACTTCGAGCAGGTGGAAGTGGATCGCGGCCCCGCCGACACGGCCGAGCGTGAGGCCAGCCGCGAGCTAGCCGCGGCGGAGCGTCAGTAGCTCGCCGGCGCTGACGACGTCCAGCAAGCGCCCCGAGAGAACCGTGAAGACCATGCGGAAGGTCGGGCCGAGACCGTTGATGATCGCCGGGCCGCGACCGATCAGCACCGTCCCGTCGAACTCCCCGCCGGGCCAGGTCGCGGTGACGTGGCGTGAGTGCTGCGCCAGGTGCCACACGCCGTGCCGGCGCGACAACCACGTACCGGCGACGTGTGGTCGCCGCACGAAGAAGCGCGCACCGTGCGCGCGAACCGCGCGGTAGCGACTCGTGTCGTTCAGGCAGGCGGCCAGAGCTGCAGTGTGCGTTTCTGAGATCTGCCGGCGGCAGAGCTCGCGTCCATCGGCCAGGAGCTTTGCGTCAACCTGCGCACGGGTCCAGTCGAACGCATCGAAGTAACCGCCGTCGATCGGATCGGCGACGGCCGCGCCGACATAACCGGCGTCGTGCAGGTCGCACGCGGCTTCGAAGTCGACGTCGATGCCGGCGTAGGTCGAGACGTTGGCGGCGCGCGACGCGGAGCCGGGCGCGTGGCCCTGGGCGCAGCCGTTGGAGACAGCCTCGAGGGCGACGACCGCGTCCTGAAACGGAGGCGCCTTCGTGTTCGGCGGGTAGCCGGGAGCGGACCCTCCAAGCGTCAGTCCGATCAGTCCAGCGAGCAGAACTCGCATGGTGTGATCGTACGACGTACCGTCGAGCGAATGAAGGCAATCGCGGCGCCGGCCAGCCTGAAGGGTGTTCTCTCGCCGCCCGAGGCGGCAAGGCTTCTCGCCGCGGGACTACGGCAAGCCGGCGGCCTGGACGTCGATGTGGCGCCGGTCGCCGACGGCGGGGAGGGCACCGCGCTCGTTCTGCACGAGGCGCTCGGTGGTGAGTGGCACACCGCGGCCGCGTCGGACCCCCTCGGCCGGCCGATCACGGCGCGCTGGCTTCTGCTCGGGGACGGGACGGCCGTCGTTGAGTCGGCCGCCGCGGCGGGGCTGCCGCTGGTCGAAGCGAGCGAGCTCGATCCGCTCACAGCATCGACGCATGGGCTGGGCGAGCTGCTGCTTGCCGTGCTGGCCGAGCAGCCGGCGTCGCTCCTCGTCTGCGTCGGAGGCACGGCTACCGTCGACGGCGGTATCGGCATGCGCGCGGTCGCCGGGTCTCGGCTGCGTACCGTCCCGCTGCGCGTCGCCTGCGACGTGCGCAACCCCTTGCTCGGCGACCGAGGGGCGGCGCGGGCGTTCGGTCCGCAGAAAGGCGCCGACGCCGCGGCGGTGGACGAGCTCGAAAAGAGGCTCGCTTCGCTGTCAGAGATCGCGCCCTATCGCGACCTGCCCGGAGCCGGGGCCGGGGGCGGGCTTGGGGCGGCGCTTGCGGCCCTCGGCGGCCAGCTCGTCCCAGGCGCCGAGCTCGTGCTCGACCTGATCCGGTTCGACGAGCGGGCACGCGGCGCCGATCTCGTCGTCACCGGCGAAGGGACGGTCGACGCGTCGACTCTGGAAGGCAAGGCCCCCGGAGTAGTCCGCGGGCGCTGCGATCGTCTCGGAGTGCGATGCGAGCTCTTCGGCGGCATCGTCGCGAGTGGCTTCAGCGCGCATGCGCTCTCCGGCCGGCGCGAGCAGGCGGCAGACGATCTCGTGCGACTCGGCGAGGAGCTCGGCCGGTCGCTCGGCCGCTAGGACGGCTCGTTGAAATGCCGGTTCGGGGCCGAGTAGCCGAAGACGTCGCTCCTGTCGATCAGGGAGACGTCGATATCGCCGAGACCGGACTCTGCCAGCGTGGTCGCGAGCTCGAGGCCCCCGAAGCTCCGAGGACGACGACGCGCACGATTTACCCCTGGCGGGATTCGATCTCGCGCAGCCGGTGCGCGAGCGAGACGAGCAACGGCCAGGCGATCGTGGCGTTCTCCTCGACCAGCGGCCGGAACTGCCATGGGGTGAGGCCGTGCGCCTTCACGTCCGTCTTGGCCGCGATCGTTGCCGTCCGCGAGCCTTCGTCGATCAGCGCGACCTCGCCGAAATACTCGCCGGAGCCGAGCGTGCGACGCTCTTCGCCGGCGACCGAGACGACGGCCTCGCCTTCCTCGATCACGAAGAATCCGACTCCGCCCGCACCCTCGCTCGTGATCGGTGCGCCGGCCTTGAACGTGCGCTCGGTGAAGTTCTGCGAGAGCATCTTGAGTTGCTTGTCGTCCAGGCCCTGGAAGAGCGGGACGCGCTTGAGGAGTTCGATAGGGGCAGCCATGTGTCTAATCCTATGCTGCTCGATCCTAACCTGACTGAGGCGGCGTGTCGCCGGTGCGAGCGAGCTCCTCGATTTTCCCCCGCACCCCTTCGAGCTTTGCGGCGCAGATCCGGTAGAGCTCTTCGCCGCGTTCCCAGAGCTTCGTTAGCTCGTCGATGCCTGCGTCGCCACGCTCCAGACGCTCGACGATCGACTCCAGTTCCTTCTGGGCCTCCTCGAACGTCGGCTCCGTCACTCCGCCGTCACCCCGAAGGTTCCCTCTGCGACGCGCACCGAAAGTGCGTCGCCGCTCGCGATCTGTTCCGGTGAGCGGACGACCATGTCGTCACGCCGGACGATCGCGTAGCCGCGGTCGAGCGTCGCCACGGGTGAGAGGGCGCCGAGCCGAGCGTGGGCGGTGTCGAGGCGCGAGCGCTTGCGCTCGAGCGCCAGCAGCGGCGCGCGGCTGAGGCGGTCGCGGGCTCCGGCGAGGCGCTGCGCGTAGCGGTCGGCGGCGCGGCGCGCTCCGCGGTGCAGGTTGGCCCGGGTGCGCTCGAGATGGTCGCGCAGCTCGGCGAGATCGGGCACGACGAGGCGGGCCGCGCCGGTCGGCGTCGATGCGCGAACATCGGCCGCGAGATCGCAGAGCGGGGTGTCCTGCTCGTGGCCGACTGCGGAGACGATCGGCACGTCGCAGGCTGCGACCGCGCGGACCACGCGCTCGTCGGAGAACGGGAGCAGATCTTCGAAGCTGCCCCCGCCGCGGGCGAGCACGATCACGTCGGCGCCGTGCCTGCAGAGGTCTCCGATTGCGGTGCAGATCGCGGCGGCCGCGCGGGGCCCCTGGACGTAGGTCTCGGCCACGACCACGTTCGCGGGCGGAAAGCGCTGCACGATATGCGTCAGCACGTCACGCTTGGCCGCTGCGTCGTTGCCCGTGACGAGCCCGATCAGTCGCGGGTAGCGCGGCACTGCGCGCTTTCGCGAGTCGTCGAAGAGCCCTTCGGCCGCGAGCGTGCGCTTCAGCCGCTCGAGCGCCGCGAGGTGTGCGCCGACGCCGAACCGCTCGATCGTCAGCGCCTTCAGGCGCAGCTCGCCGCGCTGCGCGTAGAGCTCAGGCCGGCCGAAGACGTGCACCCGCTCTCCGTCGGCGAGGCCGAGCCGCAACCCGTCGAACTGGCCGCGCGGCATCTGGACGGAGAGGCAAGCGCCGTCCTCGGGATCCTTCAGCGTGAAGAACACGGACGCCCAGCGATCCTGCCGCCGCAGCTCGGTGATCTCGCCCTCGATCCAGAGCGTCGGCAGCTTGCTCAGGTAGCTCGCGATCCCGCCGTTGAACGCGCGGACGCTGTAGACCTTCCGCCCTTCGACCTCGGTGGCCTCGACCTTCACGCCTTCGATGCTAGCGGCGCCCTCACGGTGGCCTCATCGTCCATTCAGGACCTGTCCCGGGGACTGTCCCCCAGACATGGCTCCTTTGGACGGGGCCGCGCTAGAGGAGGATCTCTGCGGCTGTCTCGAACGTACAGCCCGCGCGGATCAGCTCGACGGAGCGGTGCAGGTCGGCGTCGGAGTGGGCGAGCTTCTCGGCGAGCGGCAGTGGATATCCCGCTTCGATCAGCACGTGCAGCCGCCACGATTCGACCTTCTCGCGTTCCGAGTGGGGTTGTTCGATCGTCTGAGGCATGGTTTGCGCCATTTCGCTCTGTCCTAGACGAACCCTCTTCCCGAAAGTTTGGGGGAAACACGTTTCCTTACGTTTTCGCTGCCGTCTCCTCGACGCGCCGTGCGAGCTCGTGCAGCCGTGCATCGATGATCCCTCGCTCGGACTCCGCGTCCGTTGCGATCTCTTGCAGTCTCTCACGCAATCCGGACTCCACCTGGTGTGCCCGCTCTTCGAGTGAGTGCAGGGCGTCGTCGCGCTGGCGTTCGAGGCCGGCGCGGAGCCTGGCGAGCCGCTCCTCCACTCGTTGGGCTGCGGCGTCGCTGACGTGGTTGACGCGTTCGGTGAGCACGCCCTCCGCCTCACGCGCAAAGCGCTCGACCGCAAGGTCGAGCTCCCGGCTCAACCGCCGCGCAGCCTCCTCGCGCGCCGTGCGAATCGCAGTGTCGAACTGCGCGGATGCGGCTTCGCTGTAGCGCGTGGTCTCCCGCGTCACCAGCCGCTGCAACTGTTCGATCTGCCGCCGCTCGACGTCCCCCAGGGCGAGTTGGACGCGCTGCGCAGCCTCGTTCCCCTCGCGATCGACGAGCTCCTGGAGATCGTGCTCGCGCTTGCGCAACCGCTCGGCCAGCTCGTGCAGCGCGCGCCGACGCTCCGCCGCATGCTGCTCGAGCTCGTGCGCCGACTGTTCCACCAGGGCGGTCGCAGCCTCCGCGAGGTCCTGACGAAGGCGGGCGACCGTCTGTCGTTGCTCTTCGATCTGTCCCTGCAGTCCCTCGGCATCCTGTTCGAGCTTGCCGCCGATCTCGATCATCAACTGACGGTGTCGCGCCTCGAGGCGCTTCAGCTCCGCATCGAGCCCTGCTTTCAGCTTCTCGACGTCCCCGGTCCAATCGGCGACCCGCTGTTCGACGGCGGCCTGAACGGCGAGCAGCTGGTTGCCGAGCTTCAGCGTCGCGTCGCGTTCGCGCTCGGCGACGTCCCGCCGCCGCTCGTCGGCAATGCGCCGTTCCTCGTCCGCAAGCAGCGAGATCGACTCTGCGCGACCCCGTGCCAGCGTCTGTTCGAGCTCCTGGGTGCGTCGTTCGACCTCCTGAGCCACGACCGCGTCGAACTCGCTCTTGCCACGCTCGATCTCGTCCGCGAGTAGCCGTTCATGGTCACGGCCCTTGCGCAGAACGAGCACACAGCCGACGAGCGCAAGCACCGCAACGCAGGCTGCGACGACGGCGATGATGACGGAGGCGGTCATCCGTTCATCGTAGGCGTGCCGCGACGAGCGCGACGCCGACCAGGACAGCTGCGCACGTCAGCGAGCGCAATGCGCGCTCGATCGTCTCGGCGCCCGCAACCGTCCCCTCCGTGCGGCGGGCGTGCCGCGCGGGAGTCGACAGTGCGCGCTGAGCGAGGCTGAGCGCCGTCGCGTAGCCGGCGATCGCCAGCGCCTCGAACCGGATGGTCTGGGCCTCCACGAACCAGCCGGTCAGCGCGGGAAACGCGCCCCAGGCAAGCGCAAAGCCCCAATCGTTGTGAAGCGCGCCTCCGAAGAGCTCGAGGTTGTAGGCCGGAACGAGCACCCCTCCGGCCGCGACGAACGCGAGCAGCCACCAGCCCCAGGCATCCGCCGCGGCGATGCCCACGCCGATCGCGCCCCCGAGCGCGATGAGGGCGACCGCCACCAGTGCCGACGAGGGGATGCGCGTGCGCAAGGGCCTGCCGTTCAGCTCGTCGAAGGCATGCGCTGCGATGCCCATGGCGAGGAAGAACGCAACGAGGGCCCAAAGCAGCCGGTCCAACTCGAACCGCGGCGCGAGCGCCGCGCCGACCGCGACGTATGAGAGATGCCACAACGTGTACGGCGGATGCAGGATCGTCACCCAGTCCCGCCAGCCGCCGCCGCGCAGCGCGTACCAGGCGGGCCTGACCGTCTCGTCGGTCACGCCGTCTTGCGGCCCCACGTCACGACGCCGCCGCCGACGCTGAGGCGCTTCGCCTGCACGTCCCCGACGCCGGCGTCACGCCAGGCCTGCAGGAGCCGGGGAAGCGGCCACTGCCGGTAGTGCTCGCGGATCGAGGGGCCGAGGAAGTCGCCGACCTCGTCCCAACCGTCCCCGATCAGCCGCCCGGCGCCCGGCAGGCCGATGCGTACCCACAGCTCCCACGGTGGTCGCCAGATGCCTGTCGGCAGGCCGAACTCGAGCCCGGCAATGGTGCCTCCCGGCTTCACCACACGGGCCAGCTCGCGCAGCGTCGCCGGAGGATCCTCCACGTAGCGAAGCAGGTAGGTGAACGTCAGGGCGTCGAACTGGCCGTCCTCGAACGGCAGGTGCTGCGCGTCGCCCTCCTGCAGACGCACCTTGCGCGTAGCCGCCGCGAGCTCGACGCGCTTGCGTCCGGCGGCGAGCATTCCGGAGCTCTGATCGATGCCGATCACGTAGCAGTCCTTCTGGCGCACGAGCTCGAGTGCGACGGCGGCCGTCCCGGTTGCGACGTCGAGGACCGTGTCGGTCGGCCCTGCATCGGTGCGGGCGACGAGGAAGCGGCGCCAGCGTGGATCCTGGCCGAACGACAGGATCGAGCCCCACCGGTCGTAGGTCGGGCCGATCGGCGCAAAGAGCTGCTGCGCATCCATAACCTTGACTCTATGGGGCTGGCCGAGGACCTCGTGCAGATTGCCGAAGTGGCCGCTGCGCACGGCGACGTCGAGGGTGTGCTGGCCGCCGAGCCCGGGCGGGGCCGCCGGCGCTACCTCGTTGCGCTCGGCCCGGACGCGGCGCGGCGTTGGCTCGTCCTCGATGAGGCGGCGGTACCGGTGCTGGAGCTCGAGGACGTGCGCGACACCGCATCGATTGTCGCAATGTGCGAGTTGACCGCCGATCTCGCAGGTGGCGGCGACCTCGAGCAGCTCCGGTCGCAGCTGGCGCGGGTGCGCATGGTCGAGCAGCCGCCCGGAATCGAGGAGGCCGAGGCGGCGGCGCTCGCTCTCGAGCGGATCATCGGCGCGCCGCCACGCGTGGCCTCGCCCGCGTACCTCGACGAGGTGGGCACGGCGACGCTGCACCTCGAGCAGGCACTCGGGAGTGTCTCCTCGCCGTTCTCCGAGGCGTTGCGAGCCGGACTGGGGGTCGTCGATGACTTTGTCCGCGACGTCGAACGTGCCTACGCGCTCGAGCTACCCAGCGCGCTACCCTGAGCTCCATGGAAGGCGGCGGCGGTTTCGGATTCCCGTTCGGGGGTGACCCCGAGGATCTCCTGCGTGGCTTGCGCGAGTTCGCCGAGCAGCAGGCCGAGAACGTCCAGGAGGCGCAGCGAGAGCAGTTCGCGACGCTCACCCTCAATACGGCAGTCGAGCTGACTGCCGCGGCGCTCTCACAGATCGCGCTCGAGGGCGCGGCCGACGCTCAGGCAGCGGCCATGCGCGACGCCATGCGCGTGCTCTTCCCCGAGGCGGTGGCGCTCGTCAGCGCTGCCCGCCAGGGCTTCATGCGCGAGCACTAGCTCCCGCAGGGATCGTCCGAGCGTTCTGCCGTATCGGATTGGAATACCATCGCCCCGCCTGTGGCTCTCCTCGATCGCGCGATCGTCCGGCTGCTGCCGGCTGTCCCCAAGCCCGTCGTGCGGCGGCTCTCGTCCCGCTACATCGCCGGGCCATCGCTCGATGACGCGATTCGCGTCGTCCAACGACTGAACGCGAAGGGCAAGCTCGCAACGGTCGACGTGCTCGGCGAGGAGATCAGCAGCGCCGACGAGGCACGTGCGATTGCCGGCCAGTATCACGACGCGCTTGCACAGATCAGCGAGGGCGGACTCGACGCAAACGTGTCGGTGAAGCTGACAGGCCTCGGGCTGGAGCTCGACGACGAGCTGTGTAGGGACAACCTCGAGGCGGTGGTGCGCGACGCCGCGGCACGCGACAGCTTCGTTCGGATCGACATGGAGGACTCGTCGACGACTGACCGCACCCTCGACCTGTACCGCGAGCTTCGCGCGGGGGGTCACGAGAACACCGGCGTCGTTCTCCAGGCATATCTCCGCCGCACGATCAACGACCTCGAGGGTCTCGCGAATGTCCGGCTTTGCAAAGGCATCTACGTCGAGCCGCCGGAGCTCGCCTACCGCGAGTTCGACGCCGTGCGTGAGAGCTACGTTCGCTGTCTGGAGCGCCTGGTCGCGCAGGGAAGCTACGTCGGCATCGCGACGCACGACGAGTACCTGATCGGCCAGGCGCTGCGGGTCCTCGGCGCGGCCGGCGTCGCCCGCGACCGGTATGAGTTCCAGATGCTGCTCGGGGTGCGACCCGACCGCGCCGACGAGCTCGTGACAGACGGCCACCGGCTCCGCGTCTATGTGCCGTACGGACAGCACTGGTACGAGTACTCGCTGCGGCGCCTGCAGGAGAATCCGAAGATCGCCGGCTACGTCGCCGCCGACACCACCGGCCGCCTGTTTCGCCGCTAGGGCGCCGCGGTTCAGCCGTCCGGCTCGTTCAGCCCGTCCCGACGAGCGCCGATCGACCACCCTGACAGCACGCCGGCGGGCTTTTCCTCACGGCCGGCTCGAGCATGTCCTCCGCCGCCGCGTCCGGTGCCAGGCACCGTTACGAGGATGTAACTCTTCGTCCACGCCGGGCGGAAAACCGAGCGGCAGAGCCATTCGGAACGAGACATGGCCGGTGCCAGGCACCGTTGCAGGAGTGTGACAATTTGCGCTCGCCTCGACGTTACGCGCGCAGGGAGAACCCGCCGTCCACGACGATCGTCTGGCCGCGGATCATCGTCGCGTCCGGTGAGCAGAGGAACGCGACGGCCCCGGCGATGTCCTCCGTGCTGACGAGGCGGCCGACCGGATTGGCCGAGCCCGCGCGCAGCATCTCGTCGCGGTTCGGGAACGCCTCGAGCGCGTCGGTCTCGACAACTCCGCCCGAGACCGCGTTCACCCGGATCCTTGGAGCGAGCTCGACTGCGAGATAGCGCACGAGCGCCTCGAGTGCAGCCTTGGAGGTGCCGACGAGCGTGTAGTTGTCGAGCACCCGCTGCGCCCCGAGCGACGAGATCGCGACGATCGACGAGCCGTCCGGCATCTGCGGTCCCGCAGCCTGGGCAAGTTGCAACAGCGCGCGCGCATTCGTGTTGACCGTCCAGTCCCAATGCTTCGTCGAAGCCTCGAGCGCAGGGACGCTCACCCCGCTCGCGGCGTTGTGCACCAGCACGTCGAGCGGGCCGAGCGCCATGACCTCTTCGAGCACGCGATCCGAGCCGACGTTGCCCCGGACGAGCGTGGCTTCCGCTCCCAGCGCACGCAGGTCTTCGGCTGTCTGCTCGGCGGCGCTGTCGCTGCGGAAGTAACCGATGGCGACGCGTCTCGCGCCGTCGCGGGCGAACCGGAGTGCGATTGCGCGGCCGATGCCCCGCGAACCGCCCGTGATGAAGACGTTCACGAGCGGTGCGGCAGCGGATCGTCCGCGCGCGCGGACGACGGAATCTCATCCCAGCCGATCCGAGCCGATGACTCGCGCGCGCCTTCGTCTGCCTTCGACGACGCATGACCGAGGCGTTCGAGCCGCTCCATCTGGGTGTCGGCGTACAGGCGAACCTCATTGCCCTCGGGCAGGTCGGCGACGAGCTCGCGCACGCGTGCTCGCAATTGGAACGCGAAATGCGGGGTCGCCGGGCCGACGAGGGCGTCGACGTCGTCGCGGGTCGGCTCGCTCATCGCGCCGCAAGCGTATCGCTAGATGGCGTCGCAAACGTGCCGCTACCCTCGGCGGCCGTGCGCCGAGTGAGCCCAGTCGATCTCATGCTCCTCGGGACGGTCCTTCTCTGGGCGCTCAACTTCACCGTCACGAAGTATGTGCTCGAGCACGGGTTCCAGCCGCTCGCCTACGCGACGATCCGCTACTTCGCCGCAACCGCGCTCTTCTGGTGCTTCACCTACGCACGCGAGGGGTCGTTCCGCATCGGGATCTCCGACGCAGGCCTCGTGGCATTCGCGGCGACGATGATCTTCCTGAACCAGATCGGGTTCGTCTACTCGCTGCAGAAGACGTCCGCATCGACCGTCGCGCTCATCCTCGGCACCACACCGATCTTCATCGGCATCTTCGCGACGGTCGCCGGCCTCGAGCGGCTCTCCCGCCGATTCTGGATCGCCGCGATCATCTCGTTCCTCGGCGTCGGCCTCGTTGCGTCGGGCAACGGCGGGTTCTCGGGGAAGATCTTCGGCGACGGTCTTGCGCTCATCACCGCGGCGACGTGGGGCGCCTATTCTGTGGCGATCGCGCCGTTGATGCGCCGCTACTCGCCGTTTCGGATCAGCGCAGTGGTGCTGGCACTCGGCTGGGTGCCGATCGCCATCGTCGGCGCGGTCCAGACCTCCCACCAGGGATTCCACTTCGGCTGGGGCACCTGGGCCGGCTTCGGCTACGCGGTCATCGGCCCGCTGTTCCTGACGAACATCCTCTGGTTCACGGCGATCTCGCGCGTCGGGCCTGGGCGGGCTTCGCTCTTCGTGAACATGCAGCCCTTCTTTGCGGTCGTGTTCGCGGTGCTCATCCTGGGTGAGCGCCTGAACGCCTGGGAGCTCGTCGGCGCGGTCGCGATCGGCATCGGGATCGTGATCGAGCGCCGGCGTCGTGTCGCGCCCGAGCCTGCGCCCGTGCTCGAAGCGCCTCGCTAGTCTCGAACGGTGAATCTGCGCGAGCGTCTGGCGCGGCAACCGCCCGGTTACAACCTGACGATCGGTCGGATCCTCGCGATCTACTCGGGGTTGATGGTGACGCTGCTGCTTGCAGCGCTCGACCAGACGATCGTCGCGACCGCCCTGCCGCGGATCGTCGGCGACCTCGGCGGGATCACGCAGTACTCGTGGGTCTTCACCGCCTACATGCTCACTTCGACCGTGACGGTCCCGCTCTACGGAAAGCTCGGCGACGTCTACGGCCGCAAGAATCTCTTCCTCTTCGCGATCGTGGTGTTCCTGCTCGGCTCGGCGCTCTGCGGCTTGGCGACGACGATGACGCAGCTCGTGCTCTTTCGCGCGGTGCAGGGGGTGGGCGCAGGCGGCCTGTTCCCGCTCTCGCTCGCGGTGATCGGGAACATCGTCCCGCCGCGCGATCGCGGACGGTGGCAAGGTCTGATCGGCGCCGTCTTCGCGGCGGCATCGATCGCCGGGCCGGCGATCGGCGGGTTCATCGTCGACAACGCGAGCTGGCGCTGGATCTTCTTCGTCAATCTGCCGGTCGGCGGGTTGGCGCTGATCGTCATCTCGGTGACGATGCCGCGCCGCGCACCGCAGACGCGTCACGCGATCGACTGGCTCGGAGCGGGCCTGCTCGCTGCCGGAACCGCGTCGCTCCTCATGGGGCTCGTCTGGGGCGGGAAGCAGTACGGCTGGTCGAGCGGCCACGTGCTCGGTGCGCTGCTGCTCGCCACGGCGCTGCTCGCGCTGTTCGCGTTCGCCGAGCGGCGAGCGGCGGAGCCGATCCTCCCGTTCGAGATCCTCCGCAACCCGATCGTCGCCGGGAGCATCGCCTGCATGGCGCTCGTCGGGATGGCGATGTTCGGGACGATCTCCTACGTCCCGCTCTTCGTCCAGGGGGTGATCGGGACCTCTGCGACGTCATCTGGGGTCGTCCTGACGCCGTTGATGCTCGGCGCCGTGACGACCTCGCTGCTGGCCGGCCAACTCGTCTCGCGAACCGGCCGCTACCGGTGGAACGTTGTTCTCGGCCCCCTCGTGCTGACGGCCGGGATGGTGTTGCTCTGGCAGATGTCGGTGACGACGACGAACGCCGAGGCGGCACGCAACATGGTGATCGCGGGAATCGGAATCGGGTCGATGATGCAGGTGTTCGTGCTGTCGGTCCAGAACGCTGTGCCGCGCGCGCACATCGGGTCGGCGACCGCACTGACGCAGTTCTCGCGTCAGATGGGCGCGACGATCGGCGTGACGGTGATGGGCGCGATCATCAACCACGGACTGCCAAGCGGAGTCGGAGCAACGGACGGGGTGGGGATCCATCAGCTGCCGCTCGACGCGCGCGAGGAGCTTGCCGCCGCGATCAAGCCGGCGTTCTTCGTCGCGGCCTGCGTGTCGGCAGTCGTCTGGTTGATCGCAGTCATCTGGGTGAAGGAACAACGGCTCCGCCGTTCGCTCGACGACGACTCCATCATCTCGCTCGACGAGGTCTCCGTGATCGACGCTGCGGCCGGGACGCCCGCGACGGCGGGAGTAGACTCACAGTCATGACCGACGACTTCATGCCGCTCGACGGCTGGGATCACATCGAGTTGTGGGTCGGGAACGCCAAGCAGGCCGCGTTCTACTACGAGCAGGCATTTGGCTTCCGGCGCACGGCGTACGCGGGGCCCGAGACGGGTGTCCGCGATCGCGCGAGCTACGTGCTCGAGCAGAACGAGATTCGCCTCGTAGTCACCAGTGCACTGCATCCCGGTCACGCGATCGGCGACCACGCCGCGAAGCACGGTGACGGCGTGAAGGACATCGCGTTGCGCGTGCCGGATGCTCGCGAGGCGTATCGGCAAGCCGTGCAGCGCGGAGCCCGTGGTGTGCTCGAGCCGACCGTCCTCGAGGACGAGTTCGGCCAGGTCGAGCTGTCGACGATCGCGACGTACGGCGACGTCGTGCATACGTTCGTCGGCCGTCGCGGCTACGAGGGCGCCTACCTCCCCGGCTATGTGGCGCAGGAGTCGGCGGGCGATGCCGGCGAGGGCATGGGCCTGCTGCTCGCGATCGACCATGTGGTGGGGAACGTCGATCTCGGCTACATGAACGAATGGGTCGAGTACTACGAACGCGTCTTCGGGATGACCGAGATGATGCACTTCAGCGACGACGACATCTCCACCGAATATTCGGCCCTCATGAGCAAGGTGATGACTGACGGACAGGGGAAGGTGAAGTTCCCGATCAACGAGCCGGCCGAGGGCAAGCGCAAGAGCCAGATCGACGAGTACCTCGAGTTCAACCACGGCCCGGGCGCGCAACACATCGCGATGCAGTCGTCGAACATCGTCAAGGCGGTCGAGTCGCTGCAGCGCCGCGGCGTCATCTTCCTGACGACGCCCGACACCTACTACGAGGAGACGCCCGATCGCGTCGGCGACATCGACGAGAACTGGGACGACCTGAAGCGGCTGCGCATCCTCGCCGACCGCGACGACGACGGCTATCTGCTGCAGATCTTCACGAAGACGGCGCAGGACCGGCCGACGCTCTTCTTCGAGGTGATCGAGCGCCACGGCGCCCGCGGCTTCGGAGACGGGAACTTCAAGGCGCTTTTCGAAGCGATCGAGCGCGAGCAAGCGCTGCGCGGCAACCTCTAGCGACTCCGCACACGCGGTGCCCGACGGCCCCGCCCCGTAGCCTTCGCGCCGTGAGCCCGCAACGCCGCACTGCGCTCGTCTCGGTCGCCGCTGCCGCGGCGCTCCTGCTGCTGAAGCTCGGCGTCGGCATCCCGACGCACAGCCTCGGGCTCGTCTCCGAGGCCGCTCACTCGGGCACCGATCTCGTCGCAGCGTTGCTCACATTCCTGGCTATCCGGGTTGCCGCCCGGCCGGCCGACGTCGGGCACCAATTCGGCCACGGGAAGGCCGAGCATCTCGCGGCACTCGCCGAGGCGGGCTTCCTGTCGCTGGTCTCGGTGTTCATCTCGTTTCGCGCGATCGAGCGCCTCATCGGCGTCACGCACGGCCAGGTGCACACGGCCTGGTACTCGTTCGTCGTTCTCGGGATCGTGATCGCGCTCGACGCGAGCCGCGCGATCGTCTCACGCCGAACTTCGCGCAAGTACCACAGCGCCGCGATTGCCTCGAACGCCCTCCACTTCGCGAGCGATCTCGCCGGCTCCGTCGCCGTGCTGATCGGGCTGCTCTTCGCGCGTCAGGGGTACCCGGACGGCGATCCGATTGCCGCGCTCTTCGTCGGCGCACTCGTGCTGACCGCGGCCGCACGCCTGATGAAGACAAACGTGGAGGTGCTGATGGACAAGGCGCCCGCCGAGGCCGAGGAGGCGGCGCGCGCGGCGATCGTCGCCCTCCAACCGCAGGTCGAATTGCGCCGGCTCCGGATGCGCCAGGCTGGCGGCCGTCAGTTCGCCGACGTCGTCATCGGTGTCTCTCCGAGCGCTGCCGTCGGCCAGGGTCACGCAGCCGCAGACGCGGTCGAAGCGGCGGTCGAGGGCGCGCTGCCGGGCGTCGACATCGTCGTGCACGTCGAGCCGGTGGAGGATGCCGGCCTGCGGGAGCGCGCGCACGCCGCTGCTGTCGGTGTGCCACGCGTGCGCGAGGTGCACAACCTCGCCCTCGTCGACGTCGACGGCCACACCGAACTGTCGCTGCACCTGAAGCTCCCCGGTGATCTGTCGCTCGACGAAGCGCACGAGGTCGCCGAGCAACTCGAGGCTGCGATCTGCGCGGCTGTGCCCGAGATCTCGGGAGTGCAGACGCATCTCGAGCCGCTCGCCGAGACGAGCGAGGCGAGCGAGATCGATGCGGAAGACGCGGACGCTGTGCGGCGCATCGTGCGCGACGCGACCGGAGGCGAGCCGCGTGAGTTGCGCTTCCTGCGCTCCACTGGCGGCCTGGTGGCGTTCTTGACGCTCGGGCTCGAAGGAGGCACGACGCTTGCCGCAGCCCACGCGCGCGCGAGCGAGATCGAGGAACGCATCCGCCGCGAACGGCCCGAGATCGCCGATGTGATCGTGCACACCGAGCCGTGACTCGTGTGGCTAGGGTCGAGGCGTGAAGCTCTGCATGTTCACGCCGAAGGAGCTCGCGCTCCAGCGCGGCTGGCCGGGTCGGGTCGAGGGCGACAAGGTGATCCAGCTCGCCGCGCAGACACTGCAGTCGTACTTCACCGGCGGCGGCTCGGCGCGCGAGCACGCAGAGTATGCACTCGCCGACATCGACCTCCGCCCACCGGTGCTCCATCCGCCGACGGTTCGCGACTTCATGGCCTTCGAGCAGCACGTCGCCACGGTTCGCGAGGCGCGCGGCTCGCAGGTGCCGAAGGAGTGGTACGAGATCCCCGTCTTCTACTTCTCGAACCCGGCCGCGATCTACGGGCCCGGCGACAGCGTGCCGTATCCCGGCGGCACCAGCGAGCTCGACTATGAGCTCGAGTGCGCCGCGATGATCGGGGCCGAGGGGAAGATCGCGGGCTTCACCGTGTTGAACGACTGGTCGGCGCGCGACTTGCAGCGCGCGGAGATGCGCGTCGGACTCGGCCCCGCGAAAGGCAAGGACTTCGCCACGTCGATCGGCCCCGTGCTCGTCACGGCCGACGAGTTCGACGGCAGTGAAGGGGAGATGGTCGCGCGCGTGAACGGCGAGGAGCGTTCGCGCGGGAACCTTCGCGACCTCTACCACTCGTGGGAGCGAATCGTCGAGCAGGCAGGGCGCAACACCGTGTTGCGGCCGGGTGACATCCTCGGCTCGGGCACCGTCGGCACCGGTTGCATCCTCGAGCACGGCGACAACCGCTGGCTGCAGCCTGGTGACGTCGTCGAGCTCGAGATCGAGAGCATCGGCGTGCTGCAGAACACGGTCCGATGATCGGCCCCGACGATGTTCGCGCCGCGGCGCGTGTCCTCGACGGTGTGGCCCACCGCACACCCGTCGTGACGTCGCGGACGCTCGGCGCCGGGGTGTTCCTGAAGCCCGAGTGCCTGCAGCGCGTCGGCGCGTTCAAGTTCAGGGGCGCGTACAACAAGATCGCCTCGCTCCCTCAGGGCACGCCCGTGCTCGCCTATTCATCCGGGAACCACGCGCAGGCGGTCGCCCTCGCTGCGCAGCTGCTCGGCTCGGACGCGACGATCCTGATGCCCGAGGACGCGCCGGCGTCGAAGCTCGCTGCGACGCGCGGGTACGGAGCCGAGGTGATCACCTTCGATCGCTATCGCAACGACCGCGAGGCGCTCGCCGAGGCCCTTGCCGTGGAGCGCTCGCTCGAGCTCGTCCGGCCGTACGACGATCCGTTGATCATGGCGGGACAGGGAACGGCAGCCCTCGAGCTGATCGAGGATGCCGGGCCGCTCGATGTCCTGGTCGTTCCCGTCGGCGGGGGCGGCTTGATCGCAGGTTGCGCGACCATCGCGAAGGAGCTGGGCGTCCGACGGGTCGTCGGGGTCGAGCCAGAGACCGGCAACGACTGGCAGCTGTCGTTCGCCGCGGGGACGCCGGTCGCAATCGACGTGCCGCGCACGATCGCCGACGGGCTGCAGACGCACATGCCGGGCGAGCTGACGTGGGAGGTGGGCTCGCGGCTCGTGGACGAGATCGTGACGGTGACCGACGCACAGATCGTCGAGGCGATGCGGTTTGCGTTCGAGCGGTTGAAGCTCGTGATCGAGCCGAGCGGTGCCGTCGGCATCGCCGCACTTCGATCCGGTGCGGTCTCAGCCGGAAGAGTCGGGATCGTCATCTCCGGCGGCAACGTCTCCGCCGGTCGTTTCGCCGAGCTGCTCGCGTGACGCGCGAACGGACTGGGCGACCTGTGCGCGCTCGTACGACAACCTGAACACCTCGGTCACCTCTGCCGGGTCGTCGAGGTCGCACGACACCCAACCGGCGACACCGAACTTGTGCGGCGTCACACGCCCGGTCTCGATCAGCATCTCGCGGATCCGCGCCGTGAACGGGAAGTCGGCCCAGCCGGCACTCGTCAGCGTCGCGGGATGAATGTGCCCGAGCTCTCGGTTGCCGAGCCGCAGCTCGACTCCGCCGAAGCGATGCTCGTGACGGGAGACGCCTTCCCACGTCAGGATCTCGGCGGTCACGCGGGCGGCGTTATCCTCCATGCATGCCTTTCTACCAGCGCCTCGGAGAGCTGCCGCGCAAGCGCCACATCGTCGCCCGCGACAACGGCACGCTGCTCACCGAGGAGGTGATGGGGTTCGAGGGCTTCTCCGGCCTCGAGTCGATCCTCTACCACCTTCAGTCGCCCTGCCGGGTGATCGAAGTCGGCTCGTTCGAGCCGATCGAGCGTAAGGAGTGGGTGCCCGACACGCACGCACATCGGCACCTGAAGACGTGGGACGTGAAACCCGGCGGTGACGCGGTCGGCGGCAGGCAGCTGCTGATGTGGAACGCCGATGTCGAGATCTCGCTCTGCCGCCCGACGGAAGAGATGGACTACTTCTTCCGCAACGGCGAAGGCGACGAGGTGATCTTCGTGCACGAGGGCTCGGGCACGCTCGAGACGATCTTCGGCGACCTGCCGTACAGCTCCGGTGACTACCTCGTCGTGCCGCGTGGGACGACCTACCGCTTTGCGCCCGTGGGGCCGCAGCGGCACCTCGTCTTCGAGACGCCCGGGCTGATCACCATCCCGAAGCGCTATCGGAACGAGCACGGCCAGTTGATGGAGCATGCGCCGTACTACCACCGCGACATCCACCCGCCGACCGAGCTGCACACGCACCGCGACCGCGGCAACCACACGCTCAAGGTTCGCGTGCGCGACGGCTACCAGACCTACGTGATCGATTACCACCCCTTCGACGTGATCGGCTGGGACGGTTACGTCTACCCCTGGACGTTCTCGATCCACGACTTCGAGCCGATCACCGGTCGCATTCACATGCCGCCGCCGTCACATCAGACGTTCGCGGGACCGAACTTCGTCATCTGCTCGTTCTGCCCTCGCAAGCTCGACTTCGACCCGGAAGCGATTCCGATCCCGTACCACCACTCGAACCTGCAGAGCGAGGAGATGCTCTATTACGTCGACGGCAACTTCTCGTCGCGCAAAGGCATCGAGCTGGGCTCGGTGACGCTGCATCCATCAGGGCTCCCGCATGGGCCGCAGCCCGGCCTGGCCGAGCGCTCCCTCGGGATGACCGAGACGCACGAGCTCGCGGTGATGTGCGACACGTTCCACCCGTTGAAGCTGTCGAAGCTCTCGCACGACCTCGACGACGGCAAATACATGTTCTCCTGGGCCGAAGACCCGGCCGCGGGCGACGGCCGCACGCCGGACGACGACCCCGCCGGCGTCACCTCCCACTTTTAGTGCAACTCGTTCTCGACTGGGACGGCACCTGCACCGTCCGGGACTCGCTCGTCGCGGCGATCCACGATCTCGGCGATCCGTCCGTCTACGAGGGCGCCTTTCAGGAGAAGTTCGGGAGCTATGGCGAAGCGCTCGCGGCGGAGATCGCGACGCTGCAGGTGACGACGGACGAGGCCGCGGCCTGGGCCGTCGCGAACGTCGAG
Source organism: uncultured Thermoleophilia bacterium (assembly GCA_963842335.1). Lineage (GTDB taxonomy): Bacteria > Actinomycetota > Thermoleophilia > Gaiellales > Gaiellaceae > PALSA-600. The sequence continues at coordinate 443,185 of CAWJGF010000010.1, forward strand.
CTGCGGCCGGGATTCCACGAGATCGTCGAGCAGTACCGGCCGGTCATCGTCTCGAGCGGGCTCCCGCAACTCATCCGGCCGGTGCTCGAACGCGAGGGAGTCGAGGTGGAGCTTCGCTCGAATGACGCCGAGCCGAGCCCGGAAGGCTGGCGCGTGATCTTCCGCGACGAAGGCGTCTGCCCGGTGTGTGGTGACAAGTGCAAACGCCGCTCGCTCCCCTCGGGCAGGCCACTCGTCTTCGTCGGTGACGGCTGGTCGGATCGCTGCGCATCCCTCGCGGCCGACCGCGTGTTCGCACGCACTGGCCTCGCCTCGTACCTCGACGAGCAGGGCGTTCCGTACGACCCGTACGAGACCCTCTTCGATGTCGCTGCTGCGATTTCCTGAGCCGTTCGACTTCGCGCTTTCGACGGGCCGTTTCCGGGCGTTCGGCACCGATCTCGCGAACCGCCTCGTCGACTCGACGCTCTATCGCGCAGTAGGCGAGCGAGAAGTGCGCATCGTCGCCAGGCCGGGTGGCGTCGACGTCGAGCCGCTCGACGTCGAGACCGAGCCCGTCGTCGCGCGGCTGCTTGGTGCGCCGTTCGAGCTCGAGCCCTTCTACACGTGGGCCGAGCGCGATCTTGTGCTGGCGCCGATCGTCGCTCGCTTGCGCGGTTTTCGCCCTCCGCTTTCACCCGACCCCTTCGAGTCGCTCGTCACGTCGATCACCGCACAGCAGGTATCCCTCTTCTCCGCGGTCGCGATGCGGAACCGGATGGTGGAGCGGTTCGGTGCGCAGGTCGGGGAGGCATGGTCGTTCCCGACGCGCGAGCGCATGGCGTTGGCGCACGAAGATGAGCTCTTCGCGTGCGGCTTCTCTCGCCGAAAGGCCGAGTACGTGATCGGCCTCGCCCGGAGCGACCTCGACCTCGGGGAGCTCGCGAGCCTCGATGACGACGAGGTCCGCACGCGCATCACTGCCGTCCGAGGGCTCGGCCCGTGGACAGCCGAATGGTTCCTGGCGCGCCATCTCGCCCGGCCCCGCGCGTGGCCGGCCGGTGATCTGGTGCTGCGCAAGGCCGCCGCCGTTCTCTACGGTGTCGAGGTGATCGAGCTCGGCCGCCGCCTCGACCCGTTCCAGAACCTGTCCGCGCACTACCTGCTGACGGGGTTGCTGACGACGCCGTGAACGTGCGGCGCGCCACCGAGTCCGACGAGGCGATCCTCCGTGAGCTCTGGGAGGAGTTCGAGGCGGAGGTTCCGGAGCCGCCCGGGTTCGTGCCGGAGACGTGGGCGGAGGAATGGAGCGACACGCTCGACGACCTGCGCAACGGGTCGGTGTTCCTCGCCGAGGACGAGCAGGGCGTCGTCGGCGTCGCCCGCGCCGAGGCTCCGATCAGGACGCGAACGCACATCCAGTTCGTCTACGTTCGCCCGCGCGCCCGCCGCGAGGGCGTGACGAAGGCGCTGCTCGCCGAGTGCGTGCAGGACGCGCGAGATCGCGGGGCGACGAACATCAGCCTCGAGGTGCTGATCGCGAACGAGGACGCGGTTGCGGTGTGGCGCCGGCTCGGATTCGTCGAGCACGCCCGGTTGCTGTCGACGCCGCTCGACACACTCGCGGCGCGCCTCGAGCATTCGCCGGCCGGAGAATCGCGCGCCGTCACGCACGTGCAGTCAGACGACGGGGTCTCGGTCGAGCGCGCAGTCGGTCATTTCATCCCGAAGCTCGAGGCGCCGGCCGTGACCACACACGACAGTTGGATCCGGATCGCCGATCCGTTGCTCGACCGCGACCGCGAGGCACACGGCCGGTTTGCGCGGGAGCTCTCGGAGCGCCTCGGCGCCGTCACGGTCGCGCTCGCGCTCGAGGGCGAGGTCGTGCGCTTCCGTCTCTACGAACGAGGTCGCATGGTCGACGAGTACCTCTCCGTGCCGACCTACTACGGGCCGCTGCCGAAGGGCGACGAGCTCGCGTTGGCAGCCAACCCGACGCTCGTGGCGCGCCTCACAGGCGCCGATCGGGACGCGGTGAAGCGCGTCGCGCGCTCGGCGGACACCCCGCGGAGCTGCCACCGCCCAAGGAGCTCTACGAGCAGGTTGCGCGCCTGATGGGGCTGGAGCCGTGAAGCTCTACGACGCGGCGCGGTGCCCGTACTGCGCGCGAGTGCGCATCGCCATGGCCGAGAAGAGCCTCGTTCCCGAGACAGTCGAGATCGACCTGTCCGACCGGCCCGCCTGGATCTACGAACTGAACCCGTCGGGCCGCGTGCCTGTGCTTGACGACGGCTTCGTGCTGCCCGAGTCGGTCGTGATCATGGAGTTCCTCGACGAGGCGTATCCCGAGCATCCGCTCCTGCCGGTGGACGCCCGCGAGCGGGCGCAGGCACGGCTCGAGGTCCATCGTTTCGACGACGACCTCGGTGACGACTACTACGCCTTCCGCCGCGGTGACGCCAACAGCCTGGCCGACAGGCTCGCCGTCCTCGAACTCGGCCGGAGCCTCTACACGGACATCGCGTACGTGCCGTGGGTGATTCGCGCCCGGGACATGCTCGGTGTCGAACTGCCGGCGGGGCTCGCGGGCTGGCTCGAGCGCTTCGCGGCGCGACCGTCGATCGCCGCTGAGATCGAGGTCGTGAAGAGCCTGTGAGCGAGATCGCAATCGACGAGCTCTCGACTCGGCTCGGCGAGCTCGCGTTGCTCGATGTGCGGACGGCGTCGGAGTTCGACGGTAGCGGCGGCAGCCCGTGCGACCCCCGCCAGGGTCACATTCCGGGCGCCCGCAACGTCGATGTGTACAGCCTGATGCAGCTCGAACGCGAGCAGATCGAGGCGGCGATCGGCGTCGAGCCCGGCGCGGAGATCGTCGCGTACTGTCACAGCGGCTCGCGGTCGGCGATCGCGACACAGATGCTGCGCGCGCTTGGGTACGAGGCGCGCAACTACGTGGGCTCGTGGCACGAGTGGTCACGCCACGACGATCTGCCGATCGAGGCCTGAGAGCCCGACTTACAAGCTCATGGCGGTGGCGAGGAAGGCACGGCAGATCGCTCGCCCGTGCTCCTGCCAGGGGGCCAGCTTCTCGTCGAGCTCGGCCGCGAGCTCGTCGAGGGAGCGCGGCAACTCGGCCTCGTCCTCGGCGAACCACTGCAGCACCTGCTCGCGCCGCACTTCGGGGTGGAACTGCAGTCCCCAGGCCGAGCCGTCGACCCGGAATGCCTGCGGCGTCGGGCCGATCGCGAGCGTCACTGCGCCGTCGGGTACGTCGAAGCGGTAGCCGTTCGCGTTCAGGGCTTCGAAGCGGGGCGGTAGGACGCCGAGGACGGGATCGTCCATGCCCGCAGTGGTCAGCTCCGTGTCGTAAAAGCCGGCGAGCACGCCCCCGACGGGCTCCACCGTCGCACCGAGCGCGTGTGCCAGCGTCTGCGCGCCCAGGCAGACGCCGAGGAGCGGCCGCTGCTCGGCGACGAAGCGTCGCAACGCCTCGTACTCCTCGCGTAGCCAGGGATGTTCGAGCTCCTCGCCGACGTTCTGGTCGCCGCCAAACACGAGCACCGCATCGGCGCCGTCGGGCGGACTGCCTTGCAGGCGGATATCCCATTCCACGAGCTCGTGCCCTTCAGCTGCGATCACGTCGCCGAACAGCTCCGGCCGCACCAGCGGGCCGTGGATGATCGCGAGCACCTGCATCAGGCCGTGGGGATCTTCTCCTCGTCGAGCAGCTTGCGGAGGAGTTGAGCCCCGGCGGGGGCCTGCGCGATGCCGTCGGTCTGGTTGTTGTTGTTGAAGAACGCGTACGACTGTTCCGAGGCAGTCGAGAGCTCGCGCAGTGGGCCGACCCACTCACGCAACTCGTCCTCGCCGTAGAGATGGTCGAAGCGCTGCGCCGCCGACCCGCCGCGCGCGTTCCATGTGGCTGCGTTGCGTCCGTGGAAGCGAACGTAGGAGACCGGGGACGTGGTCGCGACGAGCGTCTCGGGCACGTTGCCGGCCTCGACCTTCGGAGCATCGACCACGACCCAGGCGATCTCGCGCTCCTCGAGCCAGCGCAGCAACTCGTCGCGGATCGTCTCGGCGAACCACGATCGGTGTCGTGGCTCGAACAGCATCAGGTCGCCGCCGAGCTGGTCGTTTGCCCACTCGAGGTAGTCGAGCGACGACGGTTTCCAGACGACGTACGGCGGCATCTGGAAGAGGAGCCCGCCGAGCTTCCCGGCCGCGCGCAACGGCTCGAGTGCGCCAAGGAACTCGCGGAACACGCCTGCGCGCACCTCGCGCGGCGGGCGGTCGACCCGCCCGCGCGAATCCACGGGCAGCCCGGCGCGCAGGTCGGGCGGCACCTGCTCGAGCTTCACGGGGTGGCGCGTCATGAGCCCGAATGCCTTCACGTGCATCACGAAGTCGTCGGGCGTGCGCTCGACCCAGCCGCGCACCATCTGCTCGGTGGGAACGCGATAGTACGTCGAGTCGACCTCGACGGTCGAGAACCGCTCGGCGTAGTAGGCGAGGCGCTCCCTTGGAGGCGTTCCCGGCGGATACCAGTGCTTCGAGAGGGCGTCGTCCGCCCACGAGCACGTACCGATCCGGATCGCCGCAGGCATGATCTGCGAGACCTATCCGCTCACGGGGTGCCGCAGCGTCTGCAGGGTGAGGAACGCCGGGCCGAGGGCGATCGAGCCGTGGTCGCCGAATCCCAGGTAGGCGAAGTCCGACCCACCGTCGCCCCCGAATCTGAGCGTCAGCCGCGTGCCCTTCGGCAGGTACTGCACGTAGTTCGCGAGCCGGACCGTCTGCAGCCCGACCTTCGGCTTGATCGCGCCGTGTGTGATCACACGGTTGCCGGCGAGCACGACCGCGACGAGTCGCGGGTAGTTGTGCAGCTTGCGCACCTGCACCTTCAGGGTCGAGACGCCGAAGGTCTCGAGGCTGCTCTGGAACCGCGACCCGGTGCGCAGAAGCGACGTGCCGCGGAACTCCACGCCAACGTGTTTCGTCGGTGGAACGCCCGCGTACGAGACGCGCTTGTTTCCACTGGCGGCGGCGATCGTGACCGGCTTCGACCGGTCGATGCCGTTCGGGAGGCCCTTCAGGTAGTGGTCGTACCAGGCAAGCCCCTGCGAGACCACGTACTCGTAGTCCTGGCCAGGGAACGTCGATGGCGGATGGCCGAACTGCCCGACGTAGAGGTGCTTCGGGCCGCGCACCCTGGTGTAGCCGTTCAAGGCCTGCGACACGTCGAACGCGTAGTCGACGCGGCCCTGGAACATGTAGACCGGCGTCTTCACGCCTGCGAGCTTCGTGATCGACGAGCGCCGGGCGGCGATCGCCTTGAGCGCAGGCAGGTTGTTGGATCGGACGGCTTCCGTTTGCAGCTGGGCGATCAGCGGCGATCGCGCCGCGACCGCCTCTGCGAAGCCGGCGACGATCCCCGAGCGGGCGACGTCCCCCGGCCAGAGCGCGCTGTACAGATCGGTCCAGGTCGCCACAACCTCCGCTGCCTTGTAGGGGATCCCTGCGACGAGCCCGTTCCAGACCTGGCCACCTCCGTACGAGATGCCCCAGGCCCCGATCTCGCTGTTGCTCACCTGCGGCAGCCCGGCAAAGAACGACTCCATCGCGCGCTCGTCGGAGGTCTCTTTCGGCCCGGCGAGCTCGAGGTCGCCCGTCGAGGTCCCGCTGCCGCGATCGGAGTACGCGAGCGCCGCGTACCCGTGCGCCGCGAAGATCTGCGCGACCGGCGCCACCTCGTCCTTGGAGCCGCCGAGGCCGTGCAGCACCAGCACACCCGGCCAGCCGCCGGCGGGAACCGCGCCGCTCGGTCGGTACAGGTCGTACGCAATCGACGTGCCGTCGGACATCGTTCTCGTGCCGCTCTGCTTGTTGAGTGCCTGCGCCGGCGCCGTCCAGAGCAGAGCCGCCGCGACGACGATCAGGAGTCGTCTCACGGCGGCAGGGTAGCCAGGCTCCTACAATCGCGGCATGAGCGACACGCGCCCGATCGGCGTCTTCGACTCGGGCGTCGGCGGGCTCACCGTCCTCCACGAGTGCCTCGTCTCGATGCCCAATGAGGACTTCGTCTATCTCGGCGACCACGCGCGCCTGCCCTACGGGCCCCGCAGCCGCGAGGAGGTGCAGCGCTTCGCGCACGAGATCGGTGTCTACCTCGAGCGTCAGGGCGTGAAGATGGTGGTGGTCGCGTGCAACACCGCCACCTCGGTCGCGCTGCCGGATCTGCAGGAGCAGCTGGGCGTCCCGGTCGTGTCGGTGATCGTCCCCGAGGCGCACGCGGCGGTCCAGGCGACGCGCAACCGGCACATCGGTCTGCTTGCGACCGAGCTGACGGTCGCGAGCGGACGGTACGAGACGCTCGTCCACACCCTCGACGCTGGAGCCCACGTCACGGCAGTTGCCTGCCCCAAGCTGGTGCCGCTGATCGAGGCGGGCGACACCTACAGCGATGAGATCGTCGCGGCGGTGCGCGAATACGCCGAGCCGCTGAAGGGCGCCGGGTGCGACACGGTGATCCTCGGGTGCACGCACTACCCGCTCCTGCGGCCGGTTTTTCAACGCACCTTCGGGCGCGATGTGACGCTCGTGTTCTCGGCCGACGAGACCGCGCGTGAGGTCGCGGAGACGCTCGCGCGCAAAGGCTTCGACAACGACCCGGATCGTGAGGGCAGCTACCGCTTCCTCACCACCGGCGATCCTGTGCTCTTCCGCTCGCTCGGCGAGCGGTTCTTGCAGTTGCCGCTCGGCGAAGTCGAGCAGGTTCACATCGCCGAATTGGAGGCTGTTGCATGAGAAATGACGGGCGCAAGCCTGACCAGTTGAGACCTGTCGTTGCGGACGCGAACTTCCTCGAGCAGCCGCACGGCGTGGTGCTCTGGTCGCAGGGCAAGACCCGCGTGCTGTGCACGGCGTCGGTGCAGGACGGCGTGCCGCGCTGGCTGCATCGTTCAGGCCGCGGTTGGATGACGGCGGAGTACTCGCTGCTGCCGGCGTCGACGGGCGAGCGCACCGATCGCGAAGCCGCGCGCGGCAAGCAAGGCGGGCGCACGGTCGAGATCCAGCGGCTGATCGGTCGCGCGCTTCGCGGCGTCGTCGACTTCCAGGCGCTTGGTGAGCGCACCGTCTACCTCGATTGCGACGTGCTCCAGGCAGATGGTGGCACACGTTGCGCGGCGATCACCGGTGCATACGTCGCCGCGCAGCGTGCGCTCGATCGGTTCGGGCTCTCGAAGGCCCTCGCCGGGTCTGTCGCAGCGGTCTCGGTCGGTGTCGTCGAGGGCGAATCGTTCCTCGACCTCGACTACTCCGAGGACTCGAACGCCGACGTCGACCTGAACGTCGTGATGACCGGTGACGGTTTGTTCGTCGAAGTGCAGGCGACCGCGGAGAAGGTGCCGTTCGACCGCGCACGTCTCGATGGCCTGCTCGACTTGGCGGCGGCGGGGATCGAGGATCTCCAGGCGTTCCAGCAGGAAGCAATCGACGCGCCGCGCGACTGAGCCGGCGCGTGCGCGTCACGATCTGCAGTGGGAACCCGCACAAGCTCGAGGAGCTCGCGCCGCTCTTTCCCGATTGGGAGCTCGATCTCCTCGGGGCAGCCGAGTACCCCGAGGAGGACGGCCTGACCTATGCGGAGAACGCGTGGATCAAGGCGCGGTATGGCCGGCTGACGGGTGCCGCGGACCGCTGGATGCTCGCTGACGACTCGGGGATCGAGCTGGCCGCGCTGGCGGGCGCACCGGGCGTCCTGACGGCGCGCTGGGCCGAGGGACGCCACGTCGAAAAGGCGATTGCCGCGGTCGCCGGCAAGGACCGCGGAGCGCGGTACGTCTGCGAGCTCATCTGCCTGTCGCCGGAGCACGTCGGCGTCGCGGGGCGCGGGGTGCTCGCTGGAGAGATCGCCCCGGAGGCCGCCGGCGAGGAGGGCTTCGGCTTCGACCCGGTCTTCATCCCGTGCGGCGAGGCGCGCACCGTCGCCGAGCTCGGCGACGCCTGGAAGGCCCAGCACTCGCATCGCGCACTCGCGGCGAGCGCGCTCCGCGACGCGCTCGCTTAGGCGACTCGCTCGCCGACGCGCGGGATGTCGGTCGCGAGGGCGCGATGGCCGACGTACCAATTCACCTCGGCGCCGATCACGATCACGTTGGCCATCACGTACAGCCAGACGAGTAGGACAGCGGGGCCTGAAAGCGTCTGCAGCACGGGATTGTGCTTCGAGACGTCGACGTAGACCGGCAGCACCTGGAAGCTCGCTTCCAGCGTGACGGCCGCCAGGACGGCGCCCGGAAGCACCTCGCGCAAGGTCAGGTCGACGTTCGTCAGCACGTAGTACGCAGACGAGAGGAACAGGAAGAAGCCGACGGTCGAGACGGCGATCGCGATCACGCGGGCCGACGTGGCGTTGCCCTGGAAGCCGGCGTACCGCTTCAGGATCTCCTGGCCGACGGAGCCGATCACGAGCGAGATGAACAGCGTGACGAGCGAGCCGACCATCATCATCGTGGCGAGCGCCTTCCCGTGCAGGAAGCCACGGTTCGGTCGGCCGTAGACGATGTTGAACGCGCTCTCGAGCACGCTGAAGAACGAGAGCGACGACCAGAGCAGGAATGCGGCCCCCACGAGACCGAGGGCGGTCGCGTTCGACTGGATCGCGCGCACCGCGGTGAGGATCGAGTCGACCGAGGTGCGCGGGAACGTGTTCGTCAGCTGCCGGACGAAGAACGAGTTCGCGTCGGCCTGGTGCACGAGCCCGAGCAGCGCCAGGGCCAGAAAGAGGAGCGGCACGAAGGAGAGCAGCGCGAAGTACGCAATCATCGCCGCGAGGTGGGTGCCCCGGTCGGCGAAGAACTTCGTCAGGACTCGCCTCACGGCCGCCAGTATGCTCGCCTCCATGGACGCAGCCCAGGCAATAGGTGACCTGACCGAGATCTCACCCCAGGTGCGTGACGTCGTCGCGGTCGCTGCGGACGGCTCGCTGCTCGGCTCGAACCTGGCCGACGAAGCCGCTGCCAAGCGCCTCGCCGATGGGGCCGCACGGCTCGCGGAAGCCGCCGAGGAGCTGCGGCCCGGTATCCAGCAGCTCGAGGCGGCGACGCTCACGGGCAGCGTCTTCGTTGTTCGCGACGGTGAGCGGACGATTGCCGCCACGACGACTCCCGAGCCGACGGTCGGGCTCGTGTTCTACGACCTGAAGTCCTGCCTGCGCTCGATCGACGAGCCGGCGGAACCAGAGCCAGAGCCAGCGCCGAAGCGCAAGCAGTCAGCGAAGAAAGGAGCCGAAGATGCCCCCGCGTAAGGTCGTCACCGGCGTTCTGCTCGCCGCGGGCTCGCTCGCAGGCTCCGTGCTGGTGCGGCGCCGCGCGGCCCGGAAGCGCGAGCGGGTCGATCTGTACGGCGCAGATGGCTCGATGCACTCCTACGCCGAGGGCTCGCCTGAGGCGGAGCGGCTCCTGCCGATCGCGCACGAGCTCCTGACGCCTCGCACGTGAACCGGGACGAGCTCGGACGCGGGCTGCGGGACGCGGCGTACCTGGAGGGCGACTTCCTGCTGCGCTCGGGCCGCCGTTCCAAGTACTACCTCGACAAATACCGCTTCGAGACGCGCCCCGACCTGCTCGGGCCGCTCGGCGCGGCGATCGCCGAGGCCGTCTCCGAGCATGAGCCGTCGGCCGTGCGGATCGCCGGCCCCGAGCTCGGCGCCGTTGCGCTCGCTGCAGCCGCTTCCCTCGCGAGCGGCTTGCCGTTCCTGATCGTGCGCAAGGCCGCCAAGGACTATGGGACGTCGAACAGGCTCGAGGGCATCTTCGAAGCGGGGGACCGTGTGTGCCTCGTCGAGGACGTCGTCACCTCGGGAGGAGCGGCGATCGAGGCGGTCGAGGCGCTCCGCGCAGCGGGCCTCCGTGTCTCCAACGCCGTCTGCGTGGTCGACCGCGAGGAGGGAGGGATCGATGAGCTCGCCCGTCATGCCGTACGGCTCCGGCCGCTCTTCACCGCCTCCGAGCTCCTCAAAACACCCGCAAATCCGCATGGTTGAGCGGTATCCGACCACGTTGTTAGGGTTTCGCCCAAGGTCTGACCCAAGTTCCCACACGTAGGAGGATTTCGTTGACGAAGCAGGACTTCATCCAGAAGGTCGCCACGAAGAGCGGACTTTCCGCGAGGGACGCCGGGAAGGCCATCGACGCCTTCATGGAGACCGTGACGGAGACGCTGAAGGCCGGCGACAACGTGAACTTCACAGGTTTCGGGAAGTTCTCGGCATCGCCCCGCGCCGCCCGCCAGGGCGTCAACCCGCGGACTGGCGAGCGCGTCCAGATTGCCGCGACGATCGTGCCGAAGTTCTCGGCCGGCAGCCAGCTGAAGGCAGCGCTCAAGCCGTCGTAACGCTGGAGCGGCTCGCGCGGTTTTTCTCGGAGGGCGGCGAAAGCCGCCCTCCGCCATTCCGGTTACCTTTCAAGCCGATGGCCGTCGCGACCTTGACCTTCGTCGACCGGCTCGCTGCCGAAGTCGAACGCAAGCGCTCCCAGCTCGTCGTGGGGCTCGACCCGCAGGTCGACCTGATGCCCGTCGAGTTGCGCGGCGACGTGGCGCGCTTCTGTTGCGGACTCGTCGACGCGGTCGCGCCGCACGCCGTCGCGGTGAAGCCTCAGCTCGCGTTCTTCGAGGCGCTCGGCCCCGCTGGGATGGTCGCGTTCGACCAGGTCTGCATCTACGCGCGACGTGCCGGCTTGCTCGTGATCGCTGACGGGAAGCGCGGGGATATCGGCTCAACGGCACGCGCGTACGCCGACGCGTACCTCGAGGGAGATCCGCCACGCGCAGACGCGCTCACCGTCAACCCGTGGCTCGGCCGTGACGCGATGGAGCCGTTCCTCGGCGCAGTGCGTCGGGGTGGCGTCGGAATCTTCGTGATCGTCCGCACCTCGAATGCCGGCGGCGACCTGCAGGAGGTGACGCTCAGCGACGGCCGTCCGATGTGGCACCACGTCGCGGGCCTCGTTGCCGAGTGGGGTGAGGACAACGTCGGCGAGGTCGGCCTCTCGTCGGTGTGCGCCGTCGTCGGGGCGACTCACCCGCGCGCTGTCGCCGAAGCGCGGCGGTTGATGCCCCAGACAGTGCTTTTGCTGCCGGGCGTGGGCGCGCAGGGCGGCTCGGTCTCCGACCTGTCGCGCGCCTTCCAGAGCGGTCCCGCCAGCGCGCTCGTCTCCGCATCGCGTTCGATCGACTACGCGTTCCGCGAGACGGGCGCCGACTTCCGCGAGGCGGCGGGCGCGGAGGCGGCGCGGCTCAAGCAGGAGATCTGGGCCGCGTCCGGCTGGTGAGCCGGCATGAGTGGAAACGCTACGCGGCCCCCGGGGCGTTCTTGCTCGCAGCAACGATCGCGATCGTGTTGATCCACTCCGGCCTCGAAGCGGGCGGGAAGGGCTCTCCGGCTTCGATCACCGTGCCGGTGACCTCGCCCAGGCAGGTCTCGACCACGGTCGCCAGAACGGTGACGACGAAGAAAGCCGCCACCGGGCGGCGATTCTGGATCGTCCAGGCAGGTGACACCTTCGGCGTGATCTCGGCGAAGGCGGGTGTCCCCGTCGCCACCCTCGAGCAGCTGAACCCGAAGGTGCACTCGACCTCGCTCTTCATCGGGGAGAGGATTCGCCTGCGATGAAGCGCGCGCTCCTCCCGGCGATTGCAGCTGCCTTCTGTATCGCCGCACCCGCCCAGGCGGCCGTGCCGTCCGTGCATGCAAGCGCGTACGTCGTGGAGGACGCGCGCACCGGTGAGGTGCTCGCCTCCTCCAATCCGGACGAGCACCTTCCGATCGCCTCGATCACAAAGCTGATGACCGTCCTGCTCACGCTCGAACATCACAAGCTCACCGATGTCGTCACTGTCGATCCCCGCGCGGCCGCCGTCGGGGAGTCGACCGCCAACCTGCGTGCGGGCGAGCAGCTGACGGTGCGCGACCTGCTGAAGGCGACCCTCATCCAGTCGGCCAATGACGCCGCCGATGCGCTCGCGCTCTCAATCGCACCCGACTACGGGGCGTTCGCGAATCTGATGAACGTGAAGGCCGCGGAGCTCGGCCTACGCGACTCGCACTTCGTCCGTCCCGACGGTCTCGACCTACCGGATGAGTACTCGAGCGCCGCCGACGCGACGAAGCTCGGACGGCTCGTGATGCGCACCCGGTTCGTGCGCGAGACCGTGCGCGAACAGACCGACACGATCGCCGGCGGGCGTGTGCTGCATACGTGGGACGACCTGTTGTCGCAGTTCCCCCAGACGATCGGCGTGAAGACGGGCCATACCGGCCACGCGGGGTGGTGCCAGGTCGCAGCCGCGCGCTCGCGTGGCGTCACGATCTACGCGACATTGCTCGGTGCGCCCTCGCGTTCCGTGCGCAACGACGACCTGGAGTCGCTGCTCGCCTGGGGCATCGCGCAGTTTCGAGTCGTGCCGCTCGTTCAGCGCGATCGCACCTACGCGAGCGTTGCTCTGCCCTTCGGCAAGGCGCCAGTCGCGTTGCGGGCCGCGAGCCCGCTACTCGGGGTCGCCCGCATCGGCAGGCCCCTGCTTGAGCGTGTCGTGGCTGTGCAGGCTGCCTCTCTGCCTGTGCGGGAAGGCGATGTGCTCGGGCACGTCGAGGTCTGGTCGGGAGCCCGGCTCGTCGGGAAGCGCGACCTCGTCGCTTCTCGGACCATTAACAAGCCCGGCATCGTCCGGCGACTAGGGTGGTATGCAGGCCGGACGGGGCACAACCTCCTCCACCTACTCTGACATCGTGATCGTCACCGTAACCCTCAACGCGGCGATCGACCGGACGCTGACCGTGCCCAACTTCCAGCGTGGGCAACGCCATCGCGCAAGTGCTGGTCTCGCACTCGCCGGCGGCAAAGGCATCAACGTCGCGCGTGCACTGAAAGCACTCGGGGTTCCCGTCGTCGCGACCGGCTTCGTCGGCGGTGCAACGGGGTCGCGCATCGTCGAAGGTTTGACCACCGAGGGGATCCTCCACGACTTCGTGCGCATCGACGGCGAATCGCGCACCTCGACCGCGGTCGTCGACCCGACCGGCGGTGCGTACACCGAGATCAACGAGTGGGGCCCCGCCGTTCGCACGGACGAACTCGAGCTGTTGCTCGAGAAGCTGCGGTACCTCACCCAGGGCGCAGAGCTCGTCGTCTTTGCCGGTTCGCTGCCACGCGACGTCGGAGAGGACTTCTACGCCGAGGCGACACGCGAGCTGACGAAGCGGCACATCTCCACGGTGCTCGACATCGAGGGCGAGCCGTTGCGCCTTGCCGTCGAGGCCGAGCCCTTCCTCGTCTCACCGAACCAGTCGGAGGCGGAGGGCCTCGTCGGCCAGGAGTTCCACGACGAGGAGGACTTTCGCCTCGCACTCGACCAGATCGCCGAGATGGGCGCACGCAACGTGCTGATCACGACCGAGAACGGCTGCGCCGCCCTCCTGCGCGACGAGCGGGAGCCGCAGCGGTTTCGCGCCCAGGCACCGCGCGTCGAGCCGATCTCGACGGTCGGCTCGGGCGATGTCCTGCTCGCTGCGTACCTCGCGGCGCGACACGCCGGACGCACGCACGCCGAGTCGCTGCGCTCGGCGGTCGCCGCCGGCACTGCGTCGACGCTCGAGATCGGGGCTGGCCGGTTCGAGCCCCGGCAAGCCGGTCGCCTGCAGGCGGGCGTCGAAGTGACCGAGATCGAAGCCGTCGTCACCGACGCTTAGAAGCTCTCACCGAACCGCGTCCGGGTGGGCCGGTATCCTTCCCCGATGGACGCCGGAAAACTCGACTTCGACCGCACCGAAAGCGCACTGCCGGAGAAGTTTGCGAAGGAAGGTCTGACGTTCGACGACGTCCTCCTCGTACCCGCCGAGTCGTCCGTCCTGCCGAACGCCGTCTCGACCGCAGCGCGTCTGACGCGCACGATCGTGCTCGAGGTGCCGGTTGTCTCGGCCGCGATGGACACCGTCACCGAGGCGCGCATGGCGATTGCGCTCGCCCGCGAGGGGGGCCTTGGCATTCTCCAGCGCAATCTCTCGATCGATGCGCAGGTGGGCGAGGTCGACAAGGTGAAGCGCTCGGAAGCAGGGATGATCGTCGAGCCCGTCACCCTTCCGCCGGGCGCGCTCGTCTCCGACGCGCTCGATCTGATGGAGCGGTACCACATCTCCGGCGTCCCGATCACGAGCGACGATGGGATCCTCGTCGGCATCCTCACGAATCGCGACCTGCGCTTCGAGAAGAACCACGGCCAGCCGGTGTCGGCGCTCATGACCTCGGCCGGGCTCGTCACGGCACCGATGGGCACGACACTCGGCGAGGCCGAGCAGTTGCTGCACCGTCACCGCATCGAGAAGTTGCCGATCGTCGACGCCGACGGCCGCATCAAGGGCCTGATCACGGTGAAGGACATCCAGAAGCGCGTCGAGTTCCCGGACGCCACGAAGGATCCGCAGGGCCGGTTGCGCGTGGGCGCCGCGGTCGGCGTCGGCGTCGACGCATACGAGCGCGCGCAAGCTCTCATCGCCGCAGGTGTGGACGTGCTCGTCGTCGACACCGCCCACGGACATTCACTCGGCGTGGTCGACATGGTCGCGCGCATCGCGGGTCTCTCGGGCGACTTCGAGGTGATCGCCGGCAACATCGCCACAGCCGAGGCCGCCGAGGCGCTGATCGACGCCGGCGCCGACGGTGTGAAGGCAGGCATCGGCCCGGGCTCCATCTGCACGACGCGGGTCGTCGCGGGTGTGGGAGTGCCGCAGATCACCGCGATCTTCGACATCGCGGAGGCCGCGTCACGGCACGGTGTCCCCGTGATCGCCGACGGGGGCATGACCTCCTCGGGTGACGTCGCGAAGGCGATCGGGGCGGGCGCCGACTGCGTGATGCTCGGCTCGATGCTCGCCGGCACCGACGAGTCGCCGGGCGATGTGATCCTCGCTCGCGGTGAGCGCTACAAGGAATACCGCGGCATGGCGTCGATCGGCGCCATGCGTCACGGCTATTCGAAGGATCGCTACTTCCAGGGCGATGTCGAGGACGTCGAGAAGCTCGTTGCCGAAGGCATCGAGGGGCGCGTCGCCTACAAGGGGCCGCTCGCGGGGGTGCTGCACCAGATCGTCGGCGGCCTGCGCCAGGCCATGGGTTACTGCGGCGCCGAGACGATCGAAGCGATGAAGACTGCCCGCTTCGTGCGCATCAGCGGCGCCGGACTGCGTGAATCGCACCCCCACGACATCACGATCACGAAGGACGCGCCGAATTACCGCCGGGGTTGAGGCGGTCACGGAGCTCCGGCCGGAGCCGCTCGCCGAAGAGCGGGCGGTGCTGGTCGTCGATCTCGGCGGGCAGTACTCGCAGCTCATCGCCCGCCGCGTGCGTGAGGCGCGGGTTTACTCGGAGATCGTCTCCCATCGTGCGAGCGTCGACGAGTTGCGGCGCAAGAACCCGGTCGCGCTGATCCTGTCCGGCGGGCCAGCGTCGGTCTACGTCGACGGCGCGCCGAAGCTCGACCCGGCGATCTTCGAGCTCGGCATTCCGACTCTCGGCATCTGCTACGGGGCACAGCTGCTCGCGCTCGAGCTCGGCGGCCGCGTCGATCGCACGGATGCGGGGGAGTACGGCAAGGTCGAGATGCACACGAGCGACGGCGCGCTGTTCGCGTCGCTCCCGGAGGAGCAGACCGCGTGGATGTCGCACCGCGACACCGTCATCGAGCCACCCTCGGGTGCGCGGATCGTTGCGACCTCTGAGCACACACCGGTCGCCGCGTTCGAAGACTCCGCGCGCAAGCTCTACGGCGTGCAGTTCCATCCCGAGGTCGTGCACACGCCGCACGGCCAGAGCGTGCTCGAGAACTTCCTCTACGAGGTCGCGGGTGCGACGCCGACGTGGACGCCTGCGGCCGTGATCGAGGAGCAGGTCGAGCGGATCCGCGCTCAGGTCGGCCAGGAGCGCGTGCTCTGCGCGCTGTCGGGCGGCGTCGATTCTGCGGTTGCGGCGCTGCTCGTGCACAGGGCGGTCGGCGATCAGTTGACCTGCGTCTTCGTCGACCATGGTCTGCTGCGCAAGGGCGAGGCCGAGCAGGTGGTGGAGACCTTCGACGGCCTTTTCCACGTGCCGCTCGTCCACGTGCAGGCACAGGAGCGCTTCCTCGAGAAGCTCGCGGGCATCACCGATCCGGAGACGAAGCGCAAGATCATCGGCGAGGAGTTCATCCGGGTCTTCGAGGACGAAGCGCGGTCGATCGGCGATCCGCCCTGGCTCGTGCAGGGAACGCTGTACTCGGATGTGATCGAGTCCGGCGGCACGGACGGCGTCGCCGAGACGATCAAGTCGCATCACAACGTTGGCGGCCTGCCCGACGACATGACGATGAAGCTCGTCGAGCCGCTGCGGCTGCTCTTCAAGGACGAGGTGCGGCGCGTCGGCGAGGAGCTCGGAATGCCGGAGCGCATGGTGTGGCGACAGCCTTTCCCGGGCCCCGGCCTGGCGATACGCATCATCGGCGACGTCACGGAGGAGCGCCTGGTAACGCTGCGCGAGGCCGACGCGATCCTGCAGGACGAAGTGCGCCGCGCCGGGCTGTACCGCGAGCTGTGGCAGTCGTTCTGCGTGCTGCCGGCAATCCGCTCGGTGGGGGTGCAGGGCGACTCGCGCACCTACGGCTACCCCATCGCGATTCGTGCGGTCACCTCCGAGGACGCGATGACGGCCGACTGGGCCCGGCTTCCGTACGACCTCATCGAGCTCGTCTCGTCGCGGATCATCAACGAGATCCCGGCGGTGAACCGCGTCGTCCTCGACGTCACGTCGAAGCCGCCCGCCACGATCGAGTGGGAGTAACGACTCCGCCGTATCGGATCGAGACCGGGCGGCTCGTCGTCCGTTGCTACGAGCTGAGTGACGCGGCGATGCTGAAGACAGCCGTCGACGCGAGCATCGATCATTTGCTCCCGTGGATGCCGTGGGCGCGCTTCGAGCCGCAGACGGTCGAGGAGAAGGTCGACCTCCTGCGGACCTTCCGCGCGCAGTTCGCGGCCGATGAGAACTACGTCTACGGGATCTTCTCGCGCGATGAGACGGCGCTGCTCGGGGGCAGCGGGTTTCACAAGCGCAGCAATGAAGGCTCGTTGGAGATCGGCTACTGGGTCGCCGCGGGCGCGACCGGGCAAGGGATTGCAACCGAGATCACCGCGGTGCAGACCCGCGCCGCGTTCGAGCTCTGCGGCATCGACCGGATCGACATCCAGGTCGAGCCGGAGAACGAGCGCAGCTTGAAGATCCCGCGCAAGCTCGGCTTCACCCTCGAAGGCCGGCTCCGCCGCCGGCTCGATCCCCACGGCGACGGCGGCCCGCGCCGCGACTCGATGCTCTTCACCATGCTCGCCGAAGAGCTGCCCGGCTCGCCCTGTCTCGCCTATGAGTACGACGCCTTCGACGCGACCGGCGACCCCCTGAACTAGCCCGAACCAGCCCCGTCCGCGGCGCCGAGGTCCCCGTCCGGCACGGCCGGTGTCAGACACGCGCGCGGAATGGTTCACACTTCCGCACGGAAGAGTGACGGCCCTCCGCAGCGTGGTTCGCTACGTCGCGGTGCTAGGGGCCGCCGCGGACGTAGATCACTTGCCCGCTCACGTAGCTCGCGTCCTCGGAGCAGAGATAGGCGATCGTGCCGGCCACGTCGTCCGGCTCGCCGACGCGGCGCAATGGCACCTGCCCGGAGGCTGCCTCGCGGAACTGCTCGAACGGCACGCCCATGCGCTCGGCCGTCTGTTCTGTCATCGCCGTCGCGATGAAGCCTGGCGCAACACAGTTCACGTTCACGTTGTACGGGCCGAGCTCGATCGCGAGTGTCTTTGTCATTCCCTGGAGACCCGCCTTGGCCGTTGAGTAGTTCGTCTGGCCGCGGTTGCCGAGCGCCGACGTCGACGAGATCAGAACGATCTTGCCGCTGCGCTGCGCGACCATGTGCTTCTGCGCCGCGCGCACTGCGAAGAACGACCCTTTGAGATGTGTGTCGATGACGGCGTCCCAGTCGTCATCGGTCATCTTGAAGAGCAGGTTGTCGCGGATGATTCCCGCACACGAGACGAGGATGTCGAGCGATCCGCCTTCCTTGACGGCCTTCTCGACTGCTGACTCGACGTCGTCTCGCCTTGTCACGTCGCAACGCACCGCGTGCCCGGCGATCGCCTTCGCAGTCTCCTGCGCGGACTTCTCGTCGAAGTCGGCAACGACGACCGTCGCGCCCTCGCCCGCGAGGCGTCTCGCCGTCGCGGCGCCAATGCCGTTCGCGCCGCCGGTCACGAGTGCTGTCTTTCCCTGGAATCTCATTGCGAGCGACGATATACGGTGGGCGGATGGAGTTCCGCGACATCCTTGCGAAGCGGCGGATGCATCGCTCCTTCGTTCCCGAGCCGATCCCGCGGCATCAGATCGAGCGAATCGTCGGCGTGATTCGCCGCGCACCCTCCGGGGGATTCAGCCAGGGCGGCAGCATCGTCGTCGTGACCGACGATGACAAGCGCCGCGAGATCGCCGACGCGTTCGAGGCCGGCAACGAGCACTACCGCTCGGCCGGCGAAAGCTACATCGCCGACGCGCCGGTGCACCTCGTGATCTCGGCGAATGAGAGCCTGTACCACGCGCGTTACACCGAGGCCGACAAACTCCAGGCGACGGGTGGAGTGGAGGTGACCTGGCCGGTCCCCTACTGGTATGTCGATGCGGGCGCTCTGATGATGCTGGTACTTGCGGCCGCGATCGACGAGGGTCTGGCGAGCGCGTTCATCGGCCACCCTGAGCAAAAGCGCATCTTCGACGAGTTGCTCGACTTGCCGGAAGAGGTGGTCCCGATCGGGCTTGCGCTGATCGGAAAGCCCGCGCCCGACCCGCGCGCGAACCAGGGCACATCGCGGATGAAGGAACGCCGCCGCCCCGTGGACGACGTGATCCACTGGCAGCGTTGGTAAGCAGCGCCCGCGCGGTCAGTTCGGCGGCAGAGCGACCGGGCCGTACTTCGCGCGCACCTCGTCGACGAACGCAGCGAGCCGGTCCGCCAGTCCGGCGTCCTCGATCTCCAGCACGTTCTCCGCGTTCTTCTCGCCGCTCCGCGAGAGATTGAAAGAGCCGACGAACGCCGTGTCGTCGCAGACGGTCACCTTCGCATGCATGTAGTCGTGCACTGTCC
Organism: uncultured Thermoleophilia bacterium; assembly: GCA_963842335.1. Classification (GTDB taxonomy): domain Bacteria; phylum Actinomycetota; class Thermoleophilia; order Gaiellales; family Gaiellaceae; genus PALSA-600. The sequence continues at coordinate 462,385 of CAWJGF010000010.1, forward strand.
CCGCACCGAACGGCGTCGAGTTCTTGCCCGTGAACGGCCCGGCCAGCACGGCCTGGAGAAGCGGCAGCTTCCACGAGACGTTCTCGTTCGCGCGCCACTGGTGTACCACCTCGCGAATCTCCGTTGCATCGACGCAACCTGCTATGTCGACGCTCCTGTCGGCGATCACCTGCGCGAGCGTGCCGAGCACCGGGCCGGTCGTGATCACCGGCGAGCAGATTCGGACGCGGCGGCGCGCACGACGGATCAGCTTCGCTATGCGCGCCGACAGGTCCTCCCCGTGGCCCGGGGTGAACCACGCGCGGATCCCATCCTCGTCGCGTGGCTCGACGAAGCCACTGCTCATCACGTCGTCGGTCGACCACAACTGCTCGAAGTCGAGCGTGTAGGCCTTCGCGATCGCAGCTGAGTCGACGATCACGACGACGTTCTCCTGCCGCGACCACGCATCGTCAGTCCAGTTGAGCGAGCCTGTCCAGACCGTGCGGCCGTCGCGGACCACGAACTTGTGGTGCATCAGGTCGGGTACCCCGGCGATCGCCTTCGACTCGCCCGGCAACGACGCGATGAGGGCGACATCCGGCTCCGGCGGAGGGGGCACCGGGATCGGGTTCGCATGATCGACGTTGTAGGCGAACCGGATACGGACGCCGCGAGCATCGGCCCTGCGAATCGCGTCGCCGACAATCGTCGCAGTCTCGACCCCGAGGTTGAAGTCGTACTGCGCGAGCTCGAGTGACCGCGTCGCACCGTCGATGAACGCCGAGATCGCCCACGCGGTCTCCGCCGCCTGCTGGCCGCCGTCCGTCAGAGTGTGGAGTTCGATGCGCTCGTTCATTGACAGGCTGGTCGCCGCCCGGATCGGGCAGACCGTGAACTTCTACCGGGACGGAGCGGACGCGGCGCGCCGGTGCGACCGCCTGGAGCGCTATCTCGGCGAGCGTGCGGGCGCGCGACTCTTGCTCGTCGGCGAGGCGCCCGGTTACCGCGGCGCACGGATCTCGGGCATCCCGTTCACCTCCGAACGCCAGCTGACCGGCGCCGGCTCGGCCGAGGCCACATCGTCGATCGTCCACCGGGTCCTTGCCGAGCTCCGAATCACGGACGATGTCGTGCTCTGGAACGTCGTGCCGACCCATCCCGGTACGCAATGGTCGAACCGCCGGCCCTCCCGCGACGAAGTCGCTGCGGGCCGTGTTTTCGCGGGTGAGCTGGCGGTCGGGAGGCGTGTGATTGCTGTCGGTCGCGTCGCGCACGCCGCGCTCGGCGGGGAGTATGTCCGCCACCCTTCGCACGGCGGGGCCACCGAATTCGCGCGGGGGCTGCGTGCTCTCGTCGAGCCCTGACGGCTGCTACCATTGCCGCCCGGCGGGCCGTGGGCCTGCTCCTTTCGTATGAAGACGTACAACCCAAAACCGGGCGAGATTGAGCGCGACTGGCTGATCGTGGACGCCGAGGGCAAGACCCTCGGACGGCTCGCGACCCAGATCGCCGAGCGGCTGCGTGGCAAGAACAAGCCGCAGTTCGCGCCCCACGTCGACATCGGTGACTTCGTCGTCGTCATCAACGCCGAGAAGATCGCCGTCACCGGCAAGAAGCTCGAGCAGAAGATCTACTACAAGCACTCCGGCTACCCGGGCGGTCTTCGCGAGCGCACGCTCAAGGAGCAGTTGAACCGGCAGCCCACCGAAGTCCTGCGCAAGGCCGTGAAGGGAATGCTCCCGCGCAACCGTCTCGGTCGCGCGCAACTGACCAAGCTGAAGATCTACGCTGGCCCGGAGCATCCGCACGAGGCACAAGCTCCGACCACTCTCGAGGTGTAAATGGCGACTCCAGCTCAGTATCTCGGCACCGGCAAGCGCAAGACGTCTGTCGCGCGCGTGATCCTTCGGCCCGGCGACGGCGCCACCTGGATCAACGGGAAGTCGATCGAGGACTACTTTCCCCGCCAGGTGCACCGGATGCTCGCCACGGCCCCGTTGAAGACGGCGGCGCTCGAAGGCCAGTATGACCTGCGGGTTCGCGTGCACGGCGGCGGTCCCTCGGGCCAGGCCGGTGCCGTTCGTCACGGCATCGCTCGCGCGCTCGTCGAGGTGAACCCCGAGCTCCGGGTGCCGCTGAAGCGCGCCGGCTTCCTCACGCGCGACGCACGCGTGGTGGAGCGCAAGAAGGCCGGCCTGCACAAGGCGCGCAAGGCGCCGCAGTTCAGCAAGCGCTAACTGCTTCCCGTGGCCAGGAGGTACTTCGGCACCGACGGGGTGCGCGGCGTCGTGGGCGAATTCATCACGCCCGAGCTCGTTGAGCGGTTGGGTCGCGCGGCTGCGTTGTGGACCGGCGCTGCGAAGGTCTTTGTCGGCCGTGACACGCGGGCCTCGGGCGTCGAGCTCGAAGAGGCCTTCGCGCGCGGCGTTGTCTCTGCAGGGGGTGACTGCATCCTCGGTGGCGTGCTGCCGACGCCGGCGGTTGCGTGGCTCGCACTCGATCTCGGCGTTGTCATCTCCGCGTCGCACAACCCGCCGGAATACAACGGGGTCAAGTTCTTCGACGACAAGGGACGCAAGCTCTCAGACCAGTCGGAGGAGGAGATTGAGGCACTCCTCGCAGCTGCGCCCGGAATCGAGCAGGGATCAGTCGAGCACGTCGAGGTCGCGACGGACTCATACCTGCAGCACATCCTCGATCGTTTCGGCTCGGACCTCCAGGGGCTGCGCATCGTCGTCGACTGTGCAAACGGCGCGTATTCGGGCATCGGACCCGAGGCGTTCGAGCGTTGCGGCGCCGAGGTGAAGGCGATCGGGGATGCGCCGGACGGATCGAACATCAACGTCGGCTGCGGCGCCACCGACCTGTCGCTCTTGCAGCGGACGGTCGTCGAAGGCGGCTACGACCTCGGAATCGCATTCGACGGCGACGGCGACCGCATGCTGGCCGTTGACGAGAACGGCGAGGGGGTCGACGGCGACCAGATCATCGCGATCCTCGCCCTCGACCAGAAGGTCGATACGGTCGCCGTCACCGTGATGACGAACCTCGGCTTCCACGAGCTCATGCGCGAGCATGGGATCCGAGTCGTGACGACCGACGTCGGCGACCGGTATGTGCTCGAGGCCCTGCGGCGCGAGAACGCGCTGCTCGGCGGAGAGCAGTCGGGTCATGTCATCTATCTGCGGGACCACGTCACCGGTGACGGTCTCGCCGCCGGCCTACTCCTGTGCGCGGCGCTCAAGGGCCGACGTCTCAGCGTGATCGCAGCGGCGATGAGCCGTTTCCCGCAGGTGAAGGAGAACGTTCGTGTCGACAACCGCGAGCTGACGCCGGCGATCCTCGCCGAGGTCGAGCGGCTGAACCGGGAATGGGATGGTGGGGGCCGGGTTCTCGTCCGTCCGTCCGGCACGGAGCCCCTGATTCGGGTGCTTGCCGAGGCCAAAAACGCGGATCTCGCCGCGGAGGCCTGTGCTAGCATCGCAGCGCTCGTTCAACGAGAGCTCGGCTGACCGTTTCCGAGGAAGGAACGGGCCCGCAGCCGGGCTTTTGCGTTTCCGGGGGCTAGATCGGGGGCAAGCTCCTTTCGGGGCGAAGCCCCGGTTGATCGGCCCGGTCAGGAAGGGAGGCTCCGGATGTGCGGGATCATCGGATATGTCGGGGATCGGGCGTCGAAGCCGCTCCTGCTTGCGGGGCTCCAACGCCTCGAGTACCGCGGGTACGACTCCGCCGGGATCGCGCTCCTCGAAGAGGGGGGTCTCGAGTACGTTCGCGCCGTCGGGAAAATCGCCAATCTGAAAACGAAGGCAGGCCCGAACGGCTCGGTCTCGACGACCGGCCTCGGACACACACGCTGGGCGACGCACGGCTCGGTGACGGAATTGAACGCGCACCCCCTCACGGCGTGCGACGACGACAAGATGGCGATCGTGCTGAACGGAATCGTCGAGAACTACCGCGAGTTGCGCGAAGAGCTCATCGCGGGTGGTCACACGTTCACATCCGAGACCGACGCGGAGGTGGTCGCGCACCTGTTCGAGGTCGCCTACGAAGGTGATCTCGTCGAAGCCATGCGCGCCGTCTATGCGCGCCTCGAGGGGCACTTCACGTTCGTCGTGATCCATCACGACCACCCGAACCATCTCGTCGGCGTGCGACACCAGACCCCGATGGTGATCGGGATCGGAGAAGGCGAGAACTTCGTCGCCTCGAACCTCGCTGCTTTTCTCGCCGAGACGCGCCGCGTGCAGTTCCCGAACGACGGTGACATCGCCTCGATCACGCCCGAGGGCGTGACCTACGTGAGCGCCTCGACGGGGGAGGCGCTCGACGTCGACATCGTCGATGTCGACTGGGACGACGAAGCCGCCGAGCGCTCTGGCTACGAGACGTTCATGCTGAAGGAGATCTTCGAGCAGCCGGAAGGCGTCGCCGAGACGATCGGTGACCGCGTCCGTCACGGTCATCTCGTGCTCGATGGGCTCGGGATGTCCGAGGAGGAGCTCCGCGACCTTCGCCGCATCGTGATCGTCGCCTGCGGCACGTCGTACCACGCCGCTGTCGTCGGCCGTTACGCGATCGAGGAGTGGGGCCGCGTCCCGGTCGAGCCGGACGCTGCGAGCGAGTGGATCTACCGCAACCCAGTGCTCGATCCGGGCACGCTCGTGATCGGCATCTCACAGTCGGGTGAGACGCGCGACACGATTCAGGCGATGAAGCTCGCGCGTGAGCGCGGCGCCCGTACGGTTGCGATCACGAACATGATGGGCTCGCAGATCACGCGCGAGGTCGATTCGGTGCTGTACACGCGCACAGGTCTCGAGGTCGGTGTCGCCGCCTCGAAGACGTTCACCGCACAGATCGCGCTGCTGTTCCTCATCGGGCTGAAGCTTGCGCAGTGCCGCGGAACGCTGCCACCGAAGGAGATCGAGTTCATCCTCGACGAGGCATACGACCTGCCCGAGAAGATGCGCAGTTTCCTCGACGGCGATCACCCGATCGAGGAAATCGCCCAGCGGTTCTATGAGGAGCCGTTCTTCCTTTACCTCGGCCGCAACATCGGCCTGCCGGTGGCGCTCGAGGGCGCGCTGAAGCTGAAGGAGATCTCCTACATCCCGACCGAGGCGTACTCGGCCGGCGAGATGAAGCACGGGCCGATCGCGCTGCTCGAGGAGGGGACCCCGGTGGTCGTCGTCGCGACGAACATCCACGTGTACGAGAAGATCGTGTCGAACATCCAGGAGACTCGGGCGCGCGGCGCGCATGTGATCGCGATCGCGACCGACGGCAACGAGGACATCCAGCACCACGCCGACGATGTGATCTATGTGCCGAAGTCGCCCGCGTTCCTGCAGGCGGCGCTGTCGATCCTGCCGCTGCAGCTCCTTGCCTATCGCATCGCCCGGCTGCGTGGCCTGAACGTCGACCAGCCGAGGAACCTGGCGAAGACCGTCACGGTCGAATAAAACCACCCATTTCGGGGGATGCCGCGGCGCCAAGGCGTCGCGACGCTGTGTCCGGGACGCTCTCGCGGAGCTGGACTCTGTGCTGGATTCTCTGCGGCGCGTTACCCACCCGATCTGGAACGGGGCGGCCGCTGGGTGCCGCAGCCTGCCGGCCGCCCCGTTTCACATCCGCGGGAGCTAGATGGTTGATGCCACGACTGCGCCCGTCGGGGAACGGCCCAGACGCGGCGCATGAGGTCCACCTCGGCCTTGAACAGTCTCCCGGCCTGCAGTGCGGGCGATGCGACCCTCCTACTTGGTCTGGATCCGCCCCGAGACCCACGCCTCGTGGCATCAACCATCTCGTCAGTCGACGCTCGCGGTCGCCGTCTCGATGAACGCCCGAGCGGCGGGCGACAGGTAGCGGTCGACGTGGCGTGCGATTGCGATGACGCGCGGAGGCACTGCGTCGCCGAGCTCGCGCACGGCGATTCTGGGATCGCTGGCGTCGACAGTCAGCCGCGGCATGATCGCGTTGGCGACGCCGGCCGCAACGAGGCCTTGGACGGTGCCGTTGTCGTTCGAGCGCAGCGTGAACCGCGGCACGACCCCTGCGCCGTGCAGCGCCACCTCCACGGGCTCGATCGATCGATCCGAGTGGAATCCCACGAGTGGCTCCGCGCCGATCTCCCGCAGCGTCGGTGTAGGGCCGTGGGCTTGTGGCGAGTCGGCGGCGACGACGAGCACATACGGATCGCGTAGGAGCTCGACCGTCTCGAGGGGCGCATCGAGCACCGGCAGCAGCACGAAGCCCACGTCGAGCTCTCCGCGTTCGAGGGCAGAGCCGACCACGGTGTCGATGAATTCCTCGAGCACTACGTCGACGGCCGGCCAGTGCTCGCTGAACCGCCGCATGATCTCGGGCAGCAGCCGCGCGCCGACGGACTGGAACGTGCCGACGCGCAACGTGCCGGCCTCTCCGGCCTGCAGCGCCTCCAGATCGGCCTGTGCTGCCTGCAGCCGGGCGACGATCGAGTCGGCATGACGAAGGAGCAGAGCGCCGGCCTCGGTCAGCGAGACGGCGCGGGGGCCTCCGGGGCGCTCGACGAGCTTCTCGCCGGTGATCCGCTCGAGGGTCGCGATCTGCTGGCTGATTGCCGACTGCGTGTAGCCGAGGCGCTCGGCGGCCCGTCCGAAGGAGCCCTCGCCCGCAACCGCCTGCAGGGCGGCCAGGTGCCGGATCTCGACCCCAAGCCAACTATCAGGTTTCATAATCGAAATGAACAGTACTACGACTTGTGCTGATAGTACCGCTCGGGCATGGTGAGTCCATGATCGCCATCCTCTTTCTGCTCGCTGTCATCGCCGTGTGCGTTCTCGGAGCCGTTTACGGCGCTGACTCGCGGCACGTCGACACCGGCCGCTCGCGCTCCAACCTCTAAGAGCTTCTGGGCCCGGGGCCTCCGTCTAGCCTTCGAGTCATGTGGCTCTGGGACGGACTGGCGAACTCTCTTCGCATGCTCTGGGAGGTCTGGTGGGCGCTCGTCCTCGGCTTCACGCTCTCCGGGATCGTGCAGGCCTGGGTGCCGAGGCGCCGTCTCGAGCACGCGCTTGGCGCGCGCGGTGCTCGCGATGTCGCGCGCGCGACCGGCCTCGGCGCGGTTTCGTCTTCGTGCTCGTATGCCGCGGTCGCGATCGCCAAGTCGCTCTTCGAGAAGGGCGCCAGTCTCGTCTCGGCGATGTCGTTCCAGTTCGCATCGACGAACCTTGTCTTCGAGCTCGGGATCGTGCTCTGGCTCTTCATCGGCTGGCAGTTCACGCTCGGAGAGTTCGTCGGCGGACTGGTCTTGATCGCGCTGATGTGGGCGGGACTCAGCCTGCTCGTCTCGCCGATCCGCGAGCGTGCGCTGCGCCGGCGCGTGCAGGCAGTGGACGGCGGGCATCAGCATCCGACGGCAACGACCGCGCTCCCGCTCCGCCAGAAGCTGACCTCGGTCCAGGCGTGGTCCGACGTCGCTCACAATTTCCGTGGCGACTGGCGGATGCTCTGGAAGGAGATCACGGCCGGTTTCCTGATCGCCGGGTATGTCGCAACGCTGCCGAGCACTTTCTTCAATGCGCTCTTCCTGACGCACTCGTCTGGTGCGCCGCGCGTCATCGAGAACGCACTTGTCGGGCCGGTGGTGGCTGCCCTCGCGTTCGTCTGTTCGATCGGCAACGTCCCGCTCGCCGCGGTGCTGTGGGCCAGCGGCATCTCGTTCTCCGGCGTGCTCGCGTTTCTCTACGCCGACCTGATCGTGCTGCCGATCATCAATTACTACCGCAAGGTCTACGGCGGCCGGTTTGCCGCACTGCTCGTCGGGGTGATGTACGCGGCGATGGTCATTGCTGCGCTCGTCGTCGATGCCGTGTTCTCGCTGCTCGGACTCGTCCCGAAGACGCGTCCCTCCGTCGCCTCGATCGTCGAGCGTCCGATCACCTGGAACTACACGTCGGTGCTCGACATCCTCTTCACGGTTGTCTTCGTGGCGCTGATCGGGCTGACACTGCGGCGTGGTGCGAAGGATCCCGTCTGTGGGATGACCGTTGATCGCCACTCCGGCAGCCCCGTCTCGGTCCACGGCGGACGTACCTACTACTTCTGTGGCGAGCACTGCAAGGAGACGTTCGACCGTCGAGTCGGCGATGCGCCGACGGTCGCGGCGCCCGTCCAGGAGCCGGCGCACGAGAGGTAGCGGCGGCCGCGCTCCTCGTGGGCAAGCCTCCACGACGTGATCCACCGGCGCGTTCTTCCTCTGGCTGCGAAAGCACAACCGCCACGTGGGCGGCTGCTGGCGCCTGGAGTGGCAACCTCTAATCGCTGACGTCCCGCCGCAGGCGCTTCGTCTCGCCGCGCCGCTTCTTGTCGTCGAGCCGGCGTTCCCTTGCGGCTCGGCTGGGCTTGGTCGCGGTGCGCTTACGGCGGATCTTCGTTGCCTCCCGGAGTTGGTCGAGTATGCGCTCGGTCGCCAGTTCGCGATTCCGCAGTTGCGAGCGTTCGTCCTGGGCGACCGCTCGCACGACCGGCCCGAGCTTCTCCAGCACCCGCCGCCGCTCGGCGACGCCGAGGCCGCTCGACTGTTCGACATCGAAGATCGCTTCGGCTCGGGTCGAGCTCTTGTTCGCGTGCTGGCCGCCCGGTCCGCTCGACCGGGAGAACCGGAAAGCGATCTCGGACCGAATAGACTCGACATCCATGGCCGCGATTCTCGTCGACGTGGACGGTGTGCTGCACGTCTCAGGTACGCCGATCGCCGGAGCGGCCGCAGCGGTGCGGCGTCTGCGCGATGCGGGACATCGGCTTCGCTTCGTCACCAATACGACCACCCGGTCGCGCAGCCAGGTCGTCGAGCAACTGCGAGAGATGAGAATCGAGCTCGAGGACGACGAGCTCCAGACGACCGGGGTGGTGGCGGCCCGGGCTCTGAAGGGCAAGCGCGTCCTTGCGCTGACGATGCCAGGCATCCTCGATGACCTGGACGGGCTCTCCCTGGTCGGCATGAACGTCGACGCCGTGCTGATCGGCGGGGCCGACGAGGGCGAGGAGACGGGCCGGATCTTCTCGTATCTCAACCTGAATCGGGCCTTTCACGAGCTCGACGCGGGCGCGGATCTCTACTGCCTGCACAAGAACCGGTGGTGGCAGACCGCCGACGGCGCAAGGCTCGACGCGGGAGCGTTCGTGGCGGGGCTCGAGTACGCAGCGGATACCGAGGCGACCGTGCTCGGTAAGCCAAGCGCCGCGTACTTCACCGCCGCGCTCGAGGCGCTCGACGCCGAGGCCGAGCTGACCTGGATGGTCGGCGACGATCTCGAGAGCGATTGCCTCGGCGCCCACCGGCACGGCATGAAGACGGTGCTCGTGCGCACCGGCAAGTTCCGGCCCGACGAGGTCGAGCGCTCACAGGTCCAGCCGGATGCGATCGTGTCGTCGATCGCACAGCTTCCCGATTGGCTCGAAGCCAATCTTTAAGAAGGTTTGATGCGCGTCGGCGTCGACCTGATCGAGATCGAGCGGATCCGCAACGCGCTCGCGCGTCACGGTGACGGCTTCCGCGAGCGGTGCTTCACCGCCGCCGAGCGCGCGTACTGCGACTCGAAGCCGAACCCGCCGCAGCACTACGCCGGGCGTTTCGCCGCGAAGGAGGCCGTTGGCAAGGCGCTCGGCTCGGGGGTCTACTTCACATGGAAGGAGATTGAGATCCGCGGCCGTCCCAAGCCCGGCGTCTTCCTCACCGGCCGGACCGCCGCCTGGGCCGCGAAGGTCGGGGCGGGAACGATCGAGCTTTCGATGACACATTCGCGAGAGCTCGCAGCGGCGGTCGTGGTCGTCATGGAGGTGGAGGCGTGAGGCTGCAGCCGTTGCTGACCGCCGACGAGACCCGGCGTGCCGAAGCTGCGCACCAGGGGTCGCTCGAGGAGTTGATGGAACGCGCCGGCTCGGCGGTTGCCGAGCACGTGCTGCGCCAGTTTCCCGGGCGGGTAACGGTCGTCTGCGGCGGCGGCAACAACGGTGGTGACGGCCGCGTCTGCGCGCGCAGGTTGCGCGACGCGGGACGCGAGGTGCAGGTCGTCGAAGGCGTCGGTGATCTCGGCGAACCAGACGTGATCGTCGACGCCTTGCTCGGCATCGGTCTCACAGACGCGCCGCGCGAGGATGCCGCGCGCATGATCGAGCTGATGAACGCGAGTGGTCGCCCGGTCGTCGCGGTCGATGTGCCCTCGGGCGTGAACGCGTCGACCGGCGAGATCGCGGGGGTAGCCGTCAACGCGACAGCCACCGTCACGTTCGGTGCGCCGAAGGTCGGGCTCGCGGTTGCTCCCGGTCTCTTCCACGCTGGCTCTGTGCATGTTGCGCCGATCGGACTGCGCCCTCGCGAGCACGAGCACTCGCTCGTGCCTGCATCGGCCATCCTCGAAGTGCCGCGCAAGCGCACGCAGTCGACGAAGTACAGCGCAGGCTCGGTTCTGATCGTGGGGGGATCGCGCGGCCTCACCGGTGCGCCGATGCTCGCGGCCCTTGCTGCATTCCGCTCCGATGCAGGCTACGTCGCGGTTGCCGCGCCTGAGTCGACGCTTCCGGTGCTGGAGACGGCGCTGCTCGAAGTGGTGAAGCGCCCGCTGCCCGAGGACTCGTCGGGCCGCCTGTTGCCCCGTTCGCTCGACGCGATTCTCGAGGCGGCAGACAAGGCAGATGCGGTCGCGATCGGGCCGGGCCTTGGTCGCAGCGACGGCACGATTGAGCTCGTCAGGCTCCTGTTGGAGCAACTCGAACGGCCGGTCGTGCTCGACGCCGACGGCCTCTGGGGCCTCGAGCCATTTGCCCGGAAGGCGCCGACGATCCTCACCCCGCATTCGGGCGAGCTCGCGGGCCTGCTCGGTGTCGACGCGCGCGAGGTCGACGCCCACCGGCTCGACGCCGTCCGACGGGCGACGGCGCGGTTCGGCTCGGTCGTCTTGCTGAAAGGGGCCGACACCCTGGTGGCGGCGCCGCGCGAAGGTGTCCTGGTTGCGACGTACGGGACGCCGGCGCTCGCGACCGCCGGATCTGGGGACGTGCTGACCGGCATCGTTGCGGCGTTTCTCGCGAAAGGCATGGAACCGCGTTTCGCCGCCGCCGCCGCGGCGGTCGCGCATGGTGTTGCCGCCGAGCTCGTCGATCCGCAGGCCGGCGCGATGGCCTCCGACCTCCTGCCCGAGCTACGGCGTGCGCTTGCCGGTCATGGGCTGCAGCGCGCTCCGCTGCAGTGATGCGGTCTGAGATCACGATCGACGTCGGGGCGCTCCGGCGGAACGTGCGAACGCTCGTCCGTCTCCTCGACGGCGCCGAGCTCTGGGCTGTGGTGAAAGCGAACGCCTACGGTCATGGCGCGCTGGACTGCGCCGAAGCTGCGCTCGACGCCGGAGCCACCTCTCTCTGCGTGGCCACGGTGTCGGAAGGGCTCGAGCTGCGGACCGGCCTGCCGGCCGCCCAGATCCTCGTGCTCGGACCGGCGTCGAACGGCGAGATCGCACAGGCGCGCGAGGCCCGGCTCGCCCTTGCCGTCGGCGATCGCGAGATCCCGGAGGGCGTTGACGTTCACGTGAAGCTCGAGACCGGCATGGGCCGCTGGGGCGTCTCCGAACTGACTGCGCCGGCGCGTCAGGTCGTCGGCGTCATGACCCACCTCGCCACCGCGGACAGCGATCTCGATTTCGCGCGCGCACAGATTGCTCGCTTTCGCGGAGCGACGGAGCCCTACCGGCACCTGATCCGTCACGCGGCGAACAGCGCGGCCGCCCTGCGTCTGCCAGAGTCCCGCTTCGATGCGGCACGATGTGGGATTGCGTTGTACGGCCTCTCGCCCTTCGGCGCCGATCCGGCGGCAGACGGCCTCGAACCCGTTCTCGGTTGGACCAGCGAGATCGCACAATCGCGACTGCTCCACGCAGGGGAGTCGACCGGGTATGGACGACGCTTCGTCGCCGAGCGTGACACCTGGGTGGGAATCGTGCCGGTCGGCTACGCGGACGGCTTTCGCCGCGACCTCTCCGGTGCCGAGGTGCAGGTCGGCGCTGAGCGCTGCACAGTGGTCGGGACGATCTCGATGGACGCGTTCGCCGTGCAGTTGACGCACGAGCAGCCGCCGGGGACACCGGTGACGCTCGTGGGGCGGGGTGTGCCGCTCGAGGAGCATGCGGCCGTTGCGGGCACGATCACCTACGAGCTCGCCTGCGGCATCGACTCCTCGCAAACCCGTGCGCGGCGACTGGTGGTCGGCGCATGAGCTCCCGTGCAGAGCGGCGGGCGGCGGTACGGGATGAACAGGCTGCTTCGCTCGCCGCGCGGCTCGAAGACCTCCTGACACTCGACGGGCACGAGCGCGCGCTCGATGTCGGTGCAGGAACCGGCGCGCTTGCGTTCGCCCTGGCGCCGCGCGTGCGGGAGGTAGTGGCCGTCGAGGTGGACGCCGATCTCGCCGATCGCGCGCGCAGCGATGCACCGGAGAACGTCGAGGTGGTCGTCGGCGACGGCGAGCATCTCACGTTCGACTCGTTCGCATTCGACCTCGCCGGAACGCTCCGCACGCTCCACCACTTCCGCAGGCCGGAGCTGCTCCTGGCTCAGCTGGTACGTGTGACGCGACCCGGTGGCACGATCCTCGTCGTCGATCAGCTCGCGCCCACCGATCCGCTCGCGGCGCTCGAGCTGAGCCAGTTCGAGAAGGCGCGCGACCCGTCGACGACGCGCGTGCTCTCCGACGCCGACCTCCGCGGGCTCTTCGACTCGAACAACCTCGTTCTGCGGCGCGAGCTCGTGACGCATGAGTCGCGCGACCTCGAGGCCTACGTCGATCTCGCCGGCTGCGAAGGGGACGAGCGCGAGCGTGTGCTTCGTCTGGCGCCGTCAGGCTACGAAGTCATCACAGGCTGGTTCGTTCTCAACCGCTAGAGGGCGGTGCGAGGAGAACCGGCGCGAACCTTGAATCGAATCTCTGATGACCGAGTCCGGTCCAAACTCTGTGCCGTCGAACTCCGCGCCGCCCGACCCCGGGCCACCTGACCTCGTGCCGCGCGCGTCCCTGATCGACCGGCGGATTCGCAAGATCACAAATGCGCGGTCTGTGACGGTCGGGCTGGCGCTGACCTTCCTCCTGTTGGCCCTCATCGGTGCGGTCGTGATCAGGGTCCTCGACAAGCACGACTTTCCTACGCTCGGGCTTGCACTCTGGTGGTCGCTACAGACGGTCACGACGGTCGGCTACGGCGATATCGTGCCGACGACCGCTGTCGGACGAGTCGTGGGCGGAGCCGAGCTGGTGCTGGCTGTGTCCTTCATCGCGTTCCTGACCGCGGGGGTGACGAGCACCGTGATCGAGGGCTCGCGGGCAAAGGCCGATGCGGCCAGGCTCGCGCATGGGGCTCAGCACGAGCGGGAGGTGATCGAAGCGCTGGCCGAGACGCAGGTCGCGCTTGCGGGAATCGATTCGCGACTCGATGCCATCGAGGCGAAACTCTCGGGCTGACTGCCGAGCGGAGGTGGATCGGCTGTATCTCGGCGCCGCCTCTGGAGCCAGGTTCGCCGCCGAGCATGAAACGACGCCCTGGCTCCTCCTGAGGATCGCTGTCGAAGATCCGCGCGTCTGGAACCCGCGCGGATCCTGCCCCGCGTAGTGGTGCGAACCGTGGCTTGCGGCCTCCTCCGCCATCCGGGACACTCACGTGATGCAGCAGCCAGACCGAGCCGATCCCACCCCGGCGAGGTTCTCCTGATGAGCGGCCGCTACCACGAAGGCAGCCGCCGGCTGCAGGCGCGGTTCGACACCATGCGGCTCGCGGATCGGCTCGAGGAGCGCAAGATGAGCGAGACGATCGACGAAAGCGACCGCGCGTTCATCGAGGCAGCCGACATGTTCTTCCTGGCGACCGCGGATGCCGCGGGACGCCCGCAGTGCTCGTACAAGGGAGGAGACCCTGGGTTCGTTCGCGTGGTCGACGAGCGGACGATCGCGTTCCCGAGCTTCGATGGCAACGGGATGTACCTGTCGGCAGGCAACGTGCTCGTCAACCCCCACGTCGGTCTGCTCTTCATCGACTTCGAGCGGCGCAGCCGCCTTCGCTTGAACGGTGTCGCATCCATCGACGAGGCCGACGCGATGCTCGAGCTCTATCCCCAGGCGCAACTCATCGTGCGCGTGCGCGCCACCGAGGTGTTCCCGAACTGCCCGCGTTACATCCATCGCTACAGGCTGGTCGAGCGGTCGCGGTTCACGCCGCGCGCCGAGACGACAACCCCGGCTCCCGCGTGGAAGCGTGCCGACTGGTCACGGGATGTTCTGCCCGCCGGCGACCCCGCTCTCGATCCGGACGCTGAGATTCTCTAACGCGAGCGTAGGCGCGCAAGCGCGCCGGGTGCAAGCGACTGCACCCACGCGGCCGGCCGATACCAGCGTGGCACGTAGATCTCACGCTTGTTGCTCGCAACCGCGTCGAGCAGGCGATCGACGACCAGTTGCGGTTCGACGACGAGGCGGCCGAGTAGCGGCCCGTGGCGCTTGCCCTGCGGAAAGCCCTCCGTCTCGACGAAACCCGGATTGACGGTGTGCACCGAGATGCCCTGCGGGGCGAGCTCCACGGTGATCGACCGCGAGAACGCGAGCTGAGCGTGCTTCGAGGCCGAGTAAGGCCCAGCCGCCACCGTTCCCGCCACCGAGACGATGTTCACCAGGTGCGACCCCCGGCCGAGACCGGGTAGGAACGCGAGCAGTGTCCAGACCGAACCGAGATAGTTCACACGCATCACCTGCTCGATCCGCTCGGGGCCGGCGGTCAGGAAGCTGCCGCGGGCGGCGACGCCGGCGTTGTTGACGAGCAGGTCGATTCCGGGATGGCGCTCGAGCACACGCTGCGCTGCGGCGTCGACCGAGCCGCGGTCGGCCACGTCGCACTCCTCGTGCTCGTCTGCCTCCGACGGCCGGCGCGACAGGCCAACGGTCTGCCAGCCACGAGCCTTCAGCGTGCGGATCAGCTCGGCGCCGATGCCCGACGACGCGCCGGTGACGACCGCGACCTTCAGGCCGGTTACTTGCAGACCCTGAACTGCCGTCCCGCTACGGAGCGGTGGCCCGCGGAGTCGGTCAGCAGCGCGCTCAGGTGGTGCACACCCTTCTTCAGCGAAGCCGTCTTCCAGTCGACGCTGTAGACCCCATTCGGCCCGCTCGTATCGGCGCCGATGCGCTTCCCGCCGTCCTTGAACACCACCCCGGTCACTTTCTTGTTCGAGCCGCCGACCACGACGAGCTGGTCGGTCGTGAGGGCGCACACATGCGCCGGTGGCTCGATCCAGGTGACGGTGGGACCGTTCACCGCGGTGATCTTCGACCCAAGGAATGTCGTATTCGGGAGGAGGTCGTTTCCGACAGTGTTGATGTTCTTCGACTCCTGATAGTCGGAGACCGCGACGACCGCACTTGTCTTTCCGGCCTTGAACTTCGGAGCGGCGGTCGGAATCCCGAAGATGATCAGGCCCGTGGTCGGGTCGTAGGCAGACGCGCCGACGAGCGCCTTGTTGTAGTTGAGGACGAGCGACAGCGGATCGACTCCCGAGCCGAGGTCGACAGCCTGAGCGACGATCAGCGGCCGGCCGGCGGTGACGCGTGTCGTCAAGACTCGCACGGCCGGCGGGGTGACGTCGTTCACCCATGAGTTCAGCAGGTACTGGCCCTTGAGCGGCTTGTCGGTGAACGGGTCGGCGCGCGAATCGACCGAGACGAAGAACCGTTGAATCCGTGGGAATTGCGCGCCGGCCGCGCCGATGTCGACGTTCGCGTCGAACGTCAGCCCGTTCACGTCGGTCGGCGTCCCTGCGTAACCCTGCACGTCATTCTCGTCCTGCGAGCCGAGCACGAACGGATCGATCAGCGCGCCGGGCGTCGCCGCGAGCACGGAAACACCGAAGTTGACGACCGGCACGTTGATGTCGGTGGAGTACAGATGCTCCGAGCCGTCCTCGTTCATCGGCGCGCCGACGTAGTCGGACGGCGGCCCGAACGGCTCCGACGGGCAGCAGTAGGTCGAGACGAGGCTCGTCCCCGAGGCGGTGTCGCCGATCTGCAGCTTCTTGAGCGGGACCGCCGTCAGCGCGCGCAGCGCGGGGCGCTCGACCAGGAAGGAGTAGGGGACACGGCGCTGCACGCCGTTCCCGTTGAACTCGATGAAACCGAAGTTCTCACCGGTGCCGGCGTTTGCGGCGACTCGAACGACGACCGGGATCGCGACATCGCCCCCCGTCGCGACGACCACGTTGCCTGGAACGTCGATCGTGACGCCGGAGGTCTGGGTCTGCGGGGCCAGCGACACGGTGTACGTGCCGGCGCCGTCGCCGGCGTCGGAGAGCGTGACGAGCATCGACTTGCGCTGGGCGCCGGTCGACACGTCGATCTTCTCGAACGAGAGTGACTGCGGGTCGGTGAAGACCTTCGGGTCGTTCGCCGCGAGGGCGTTCGCGAGCCCCGCACCCTCGAGCAGCACGGGCGCTTCCTGCGTCCGGGCGCTGTCACCCCACGCTGGGCCGGCCGTCGACATCAGCGCCGACTTCACCTGCCACGACGACCACGTCGGGTGTTGTTGGAGAAGCAGGGCTGCCGCGCCCGCGACATGCGGCGTCGCCATCGAGGTGCCCGCGAAGACCGAGAATGTCGACCCGGTGGTGAGTGGAGGCGTGGATGAGAGGACGTCGAGGCCCGGCGCCGAGATGTCGGGCTTGAGGTCGTAGCCGAAGTCGGTCGGCCCGGCCGACGAGAAGCTCGTGATCACGCCACTGCGGTCGGTGTCGATCTCCTTGACGTCGGACGAGACGCGGATCCCGGCGCGGCCCCCGGTTGTGGCGAGGAACGCGCGCAGATGCTGTCCGTCGAGGTCGGAGATCATCCCCGCCGGGATCGGGAGGGGGATGGGGATCGGGTTGGCCTCGCCGAAGCGGTTGTCCACCAGGATGATCCCGATCGCACCCGCCAGGCCGGCCCGCTCGGCCTTCGACACGAACGAGCAGACACCGCGCGAGACGAGGGCGACCTTGCCGGCCAGGGAGCCTTTCGGCAGCGTGCCGAGCCCTGTATTCGGATCGGTCGCGGGCCCGCACAGGTGGGCCTCCACCGGCTTGCCGTCCGTGCCGAGGACCGAGGTGACGTCGACGATCGTCTGATTGAGGGTCGCCCACGGGCCTGGGAGCTTCACCCCGCCTGCGCCCTGGATCGGCACGGCTCCGAGCAGGGGCGGGCCGCCGACGACGCTGAGCGCCGGTGCGAAGACGTGCGAGTTCGAGACCGCCGCGACCGAGATTGCGTCCGGCGCGGTGCCGGGCGAGCCCGCGGTGCCGAGGCCGAAGTCCTCGCGGTCGTTGCCCGCAGCGATCACCGGCACCACGCCGGCCAGCGCCGTGTTGTGCACCGCCTCGTTCATCGCGTCATTCGCGGGATCGGTCTCCGGGCCGCCGCCCGAGAAGTTGATCACGTTCATCCCGTCTGCGACTGCCGCCTCGAATGCCTTCACGATCTCCGGCGTGTCGGCCTCGTGGCCGAGCGGCGTCGGGACCGTGAAGACTCGGTAGTTCCCGATCCACGCCTTCGGGGCGACACCGGAAAGGTCGGTCGTCGTCGGATGATCAGGCCCGGCCGGTGCGGTCGTTCCTTCGTCGCCCGCTGCAATACCCGAGACGTGCGTGCCGTGCGGCTCCGTCGGGTCGAACGCCTTGGTGCTCAAGCTGTCGCGGACCGGGCCGGGGAAGACCTTCGCGACGATCACCTTCGGCGTTGTGAGCTTCGTGTCGCCCCTCGGGAAACCTGGGGGATATGCAAAGCCTGCCGGGTTCAGAAAGGGGCTCGACGAGTCGACGCCGGTGTCGACGACCCCGATCTTCATCCCCTGCCCCTTGTCCCCCGTTGCGGCCTCAAGGTCGGTTGCGTGGATCACCGACGGCCCGCGGTCCATCGTTCGCATGTAGGTGAGGCTCGGATACACCTTGTTCACAGCGCTCAGCGAGAGCAGCTTCGGCAGCGAGCGGACAGGCAGCTGGACGGTGATGCCGTCGAGCAGGATCGAGAACCGTTCCTGGAATCGCGCCTGGGGGATCGCCGTCCTGACCTGGGCGACCGCCGCGTCCTGAAGGCGCGCGAGCTTCGCGAGATACGCCTTCGAGGACGAGGTCCGCACGTTCAGATGCTGGGAGCGCGACGACGACGCGAGTGAGCGGTCGCTGCTCCAGGCGGCGAGCGGCGGGGCGTCGAGCCGCACGATCACGCGGGTCAGACCGTGTTGGTGCGCCGCCGGGATCTTCAGGACCCCTGCCCGCACACGAGGGAGCGCTGACTCACGCAAGTCAGGGCGGAGGGGCTGCAACGCCGCCGACGCCGCTGTTGCTGCGAGCAGAGCGAAGACCCCCAAGAGCAGCAGTACGCGACGCAAGGTCCCGCACAGTACCCGACGGGCGTTAGAGTCGCTATCCGTGTTCCAGGGAAAACGTGCACTCATTCTCGGCGTGGCCAACAAGCGGTCGATCGCGTGGGCGATCGCGAAGCGGCTGGCCGACGGCGGCGCCGAGCTCGCGTTCACCTTCCAGGGCGAGCGGATCGAGAAGAACGTGCGCGACCTCGCCGACTCGGTGGGCGGGAAGCTCGTCACCGAGTTGGATGTCCGCGACGACGCAGCGATCGAGCGCGTCTTCACCGAGGTTGGCGACGTCTTCGGCGGCGAGCTCGACATCCTGGTCCACTCGGTCGCGTTCGCGGCCGCGGAGGATCTGGAGGGTCGCTTCACCGACACGCCGCGGGACCGCTTCTGGATGGCCATCGACGTGAGCGCCTACTCGCTGGTTGCGACGACGAGAGCTGCCGAGCCGCTGATGGAGGCCGCAGGCGGAGGCTCGGTCGTCACGATGACCTATCTCGGCGGCGAGCGCGCAGTCCCTCACTACAACGTGATGGGCGTCGCCAAGGCGACACTCGATTCGTCGGTCAAGTACCTCGCGTGGGACCTCGGCGCGAAGAACATCCGCGTCAACGCGATCTCGGCCGGACCGGTGCGCACGCTTGCGGCCCGGTCGATCGCCGGCTTCCCGACGATGGAGTCGATTGTCGAGGAGCGCTCGCCGCTGCACCGCCACGTCGACGCCGACGACGTCGGGGCTGCCGCGGCCTACCTGCTCGGCGACGGCGCCAGGAATGTCACCGGTACGACGCTCTACGTCGACAGCGGCTATCACGCGATGGGCATGTGAGCGGCCGCCGGCCGGTCACATGGAATCTGGTTCGCTCTTAACCAGGGTCGGAGTGTGACCGACGCCGACCGTCGCTCGAACGGCTGACAACCTTGGCGCCGGCGGACCTTTGGGGGTGTTCGAGCAGGCGGCGGACTTCCTCATCGGTGATCGGGGAGAAGTCGCCGTAGCACGCTCCGACCGCAATGAACGGCTTTGGAGTTGAGAGGCATACGAGTTCGTCGACATCAGGGAGAAGCGCTCTGTACGAGTGCTCTGAGGCGACCGGGGCAGCGATGACCAGCCGCCGGGGATGCCGCAGGCGCACTGCGAGCACGGCAACACGCATCGTCGCGCCGGTCGCAAGACCGTCGTCGACGACGATGACGGTGCGATTCTTCACGTTGGCCGGTTCGCGGCCGCCGCGGTAGAGGAGTTCGCGGCGGACTAGATCCCCTTCCTCGAGCGTTGCCGCACGCGCAACAGCTTTTTCGTCGAGCCCAAGCTCGGCGACCACGCGGTCATTCACGACCCTCATCCCGCCACTCGCGATCGCTCCGATCGCAAGCTCGGCTTGCCCGGGAGCGCCGAGCTTGCGAACGACGATCACGTCAAGCGCTGCGTCGAGTCCCCGTGCGAGCTCGAATCCGACCGGCACCCCGCCACGCGGAAGGGCCAGCACCACGAGGCCGCGTTCACCGCGATAGCGCCCGAGGGCTTCTGCGAGCCGGCTGCCCGCCTCTGTGCGGTCGCGAAAGAGTGCTACCGAAGCCAAGGCTTGAGCTGCTCGCGGATCGCTGCGGATCCGCTCGGGCGTGTGAGTCTCGTGCGAACCTTCCCGTCGGCAATGACCATGATCGACGGTGTCTCGGTGACGCGGAACCGTTCGCCGATGTCAGCGCGCTGGCTGAGATCGATTCGCTGGAAGACGAACGTGTTGTGGTTCCGCCGGCGCTGCAGGATCTGGGCGAGGTAGCCCTCGCAGCGACGCGATGCGCTTTCCCGCGGCGAGTAGAAAAAGAGCAGCCGTGGCTTTGTTGCCGTCGGGGCCGAGTGAGACGTTCTCAGCACAGGAAGTATCTGTCCCTTCCCGTCACGTAGTCCTTGGACGAGGCAAGGGCCAGGCCTCACTTGTGACTCAAAAACTACCAGTCGGTGCCTGGGCAGCCGCCGAAAGCGGCTTCTTTCTGGCGCGGGCTCGACTCAGATCGACGACAGGACAGCCTCGAGGGTTGTGATCCTTACGATCGACCTCGCACCCTCGAGACCGCTGCCTCGAACCCGTCAGCCGACCCTGATGATCGGGCAGTTCAGCACGACGTGCGCGTCGCGTTCGGTCAGCTTGCCAGTCTTCTCGATCTTGTCGATCTGCGTGTCGCTCGTGATCACCACGGGAGTGGCGCCTGCTTTCCAGGTCAGGATCGTCTCGGACCAGAGCGGGGAATAGTTCTTTTCGCCCGGTTCGGAGCCGAAAACCGCAAGTTGTCCGGCCGCGGCTTTCCCTTCGACGAGGTAGATCTCAGGGAGGCCGCTGATTGGTTTTAGGCTCGCGGAATAGTTGATGTGCATCGCGGTCGCATCGGCCTTCGAGGACACGTCGGTGTTCAGGTAGGTGTCCTTGTGACCGTCGTAGAACCCCACGAAGGCGGGTTGTTCGACCGTCTTCGCAGGTCCCATGATCGGACCCATCATCGGTGCCGCTGCGATCGCAGCTCCGATGATGATTGCGGTGAGGGCGAACCCGGCGGCTGCGGAGAGAACGAGCTTCGAGCCCATGTTGGACCTCCTCGGCTAGGGAACCAAGAGGGACTACGGGCCTTTTGCGCCGACTGGTTTCTTGCGGTGGCCACGATCGACGGACGGCGGGACGGGGTCGCTAGGGTCGGCAGTTGCGTAGGTCGGCATCAGCAGGGATGGGGGGTGCGGTTGTGAGGTTTCGTGGAGGCGGGTCGGCGCGCCAGCTTGCGATCGACCTCGGCACCGCGAACACGGTCGTCTTTCGCCGTGGCGAGGGGATCGTCTTGTTCGAGCCTTCGGTGGTGGCGATCGATGAGCTGAGCGCGGAGGTACTTGCGGTCGGTGATCAGGCGCGACGGATGATTGGTCGCACACCCGCTCATATCCGTGCAGTCCGGCCGCTCCGCCACGGCGTGATCGCCGACTTCGACGTGACCGAGCAGATGTTGCGGCAGTTCATCGGGCGCGTCAGCGGAGGATTCGCGTCGCGGGCGCAGGTGATCGTCTGCGTGCCGAGCGGGGTCACCCAGGTCGAGCGGAGCGCGGTCGAGCAGGCGACGTTGACTGCAGGCGCCTCGCGCGTGTTCCTGATCGATGAGCCGCTTGCGGCCGCGATCGGAGCGGGGCTGCCCGTCGCTGAATCGCGCGGCTCCCTGGTCGTCGACATCGGCGGCGGGACGAGCGAGATGGCGGTCACCGCGCTTGGCGGCATGGTCGTCTCGCACTCGATCCGTGTTGGTGGGTACGAGCTCGATGAATCGATCGTGCGCGCCGTCCTCGACCAGCATCGACTGGTCATCGGCCAGGAGCAGGCCGAGTCGCTCAAACTCGAAATCGGATGCGCGGTCGCAGGCATGGAGGTAGCCGCCTCCGGGCAGGTCGCAGGTCGCGACGCCAACACTCGGCTGCTTCGTCGCGCCACGATCGACGCCGATCTCATACGTCAGGCACTTCAGCGACCGCTCGCCCAGATCATCGATGCGGTCAGGAGCGTCCTCGAACGAACACCGCCGGAGCTCTCGTCCGACATCGCAGACGACGGACTGATGCTCGTCGGCGGCGGCGCGCTCCTGCGCGGGCTCAGCGACCTGCTTCGACGCGAAACCGGCCTCCACGTAACCGTCGCCGACGACCCGCTGACGACGGTCGCCCGCGGCGCAGGGCAAGCCCTCGAGGAGCTCGCCGCACTCCGGCAGGGCGACCGCAGGAGACGGAAGACTAGGAGCGGTTAGGAGACTGCAGGTCCGGAGGATACGATCGCGCCGTGTTCGAGCGACGCTCGCTGCTCATTGGCTTCGTGGTCGTGGCGGTCGCGGTCGCCTTCGCCGACTCGTCGATCGTCGTCCTCGCGCTGCCGGAGTTGTACGGGCACTTCAACACGACGATCGAGGGTGTGTCGTGGGTCGTGACGGCGTACAACGCCGCGGTCGCACTCGTCGCGCTCGCGCTCGTGTTCGTCGTCCACCGTTGGCAGGCGGCGTACGTCCTCGTCGGCGGTCTGGTGACCTTCATAGCCGCCTCGATCGCCTGTGCGGCGTCAGAGAGCCTCAACTTTCTGATCGTCGCCCGTTGCGTTCAGGGTGCTGGGGCGGCGTTGCTCCTCGCAGGGGCGTTACCGGTCTTGGCCGCGCTGACGGGCTCGGCTGTTCGGGGCGGCGCAATCTGGACGCTTGCCGGGACGTTCGGTGCGGCACTCGGGCCGGCGCTCGGCGGCGTCGTCACACAGGTGTTCGACTGGCGCGCGATCTTCGCGGTGCAGGCACCGCTCGCGGCACTCGGGCTGGTCGCGGCGGTGCTGGCACCGACCTCCTCGCTGCTCGAGGAGGGGTGGCGACCGTCGCTCGCCCGGACGATCCCGGCGAACGTCTGCCTCGGCTTGATCTTCGGGGCGCTCGTCGGTGTGCTGTTTCTCTCGGTGCTGCTCGTCATCACGGTGTGGGGCTACTCGCCGATCGGCGGCGCCGCGATCGTCAGCGTGCTCCCTGTGGCGACACTCGCCACCCGGCGGCTCGTACCGCGGCTCGAGTCTCTCGTCGCGGTCTGGTCGGGAGCGGGGCTGCTCACGCTCGGTCTGGCGGTGCTCGCCTTCCTTCCGTCGGCGAGCGTCGGTCGGGCGACGGCAGCGCTCGTTCTCTGTGGCGTCGGGCTCGGCCTGGCGGTGCCTCTTCTCTCGGATGCCGCGCTCGATCTCGGTGCTGGACTGTCGCGAAGCGGCACCCTGACCATCGGGGTGCGGCATCTCGGACTCGTGCTCGCGCTCGCCGTGATCGCCCCTATCCTCGCGTCGCAGCTGCCTTCGGCGGGTCACCGAGTTACGCTCCGCGCGACCGCCGTCCTGCTTGACGCGCCAATCGGACTCGGGACGAAGGTGCCGGTCGCGGTCGGTGTTGCCGGCGAGCTCAAGAAAGCCCGCGCGGGAGAAGTGCCCGACGTCTCGAAGCCGTTCGACGATCACGGCGCCCGGACCGACAGCGGTCTCGCGGCGGTCCGCAACGACGTGATCTCGACGATCGAGACCACGATCACGCGCAGCTTCCGCGCTTCGTTCCTCTTCTCCGCCGCGCTCGGCGCGGCCGCCTTGCTCGTCGCCGTCGCGTTTCGTGGGCGGCTGCTTCGATGAACAGCCGGAGCGTTGCGGGTGTCGCCGTGGTTGCGGCACTGGTCGTTGCCGGCGTGCTTCTGGTTGCAAGCGAAGTGGTGCAGGGATTCACCGACCGCTCGGCCGCGATCGCAAACCCCTGCGCCGAGCGAGCGCCCTTCCCGGGCAGCGGCCTCGATGCAACCGTGCAGCGTGTCGTGCTCAACGGCCTCGATGGGGCGGCTTGCCGGCTCGGCACCTCCCGCGAGCGCCTGGTCCTCGCCCTGGCCGGCGACTCGAGCCAACGCCTCCCCAACGACCGCGCGACGATCAACTCCGCTGTGCGAGCAGGGCTCCTGCGCGCAGTCGACGAGGCCACCGATCGCGGCGACATTCCCGCCCTTCTGGCGCCGCTCGTGCGCCGTGTTGTGCAGAACGCCCCGCTCGACCAATTGATCCGAGGCGCCATCAGTCTCCGCGGCCTGTTCGGTTGAGGCGCGCGGCGCTTGGGGGACGCGACGTAGGGGTGCGCTACATCGTCGGCTAACGCACCCAGAGCTGGTCGAGGAGCGCCCCCCACTGCGGGCTGTACTGGTAGTTGCCGACGCGCCTGGAGACGAGGACGAACGAGAGCGGGTTCTGCAAGACGAGCCATGGCGCCTGGTCGACAACGTCGCGATCGACCTTGCTCCAAAGCCTCGAGGCCGCTCCGGGGTCAGTGTTTCGGAGCGATCGGGCGCGGGCCATCTCGGCATCGATGCGGCGGTTGCAAAACGCCGCATAGTTCTGGTTGACGCTCGAGGCGGGAGCGAACGAGCCGCACGTGAGCGTTGCATCGAAGAAGTCGCCTGGTGTCGGGTTGTCCTGGAACCAGCCCGCGATGCCGGCTTGGATCCGCAGCCGTGAATCGGCGATCGCCTCGAAATAGGCGCTCCGGTCGAAATTCTTGAAGCGAGCCTTGTAGCCGAGGGAATTGAGCACCGAGACGAGGTAGTTGCCGCCGTGCGGCTTGAAGACCGCGGTGATGCCGACGACGGTCACCTTCTGACCCGCCGTCCCGGACGCTGCGACAAGCCGCCGCGCCGTTGCGAGGTCCGGCCCCTCATAGTTCCCCTCTGCGTTCGGATGGATCGTGTAGGGGCAGTAGCGCCGATAGCCGTCGAGGGTTGGTGGCAGCACCTGGCAACTCGGCTGCTCGAGCTGCGGCCCGCCTCGAAGGTCGCCCATGCGATTCCGGTCGACGGCATAGTTGACCGCACGCCTCACTCTCAGGTCGTTGAACGGGGGCACGCGGGTGTTGAGGAAGACATAGAACGTCTGTAGGGTCCCGGGAAGCGCGCCTCGTCGATCACCGACCCGTCGGTCTCGACTGCGACCCGCCCAGCGAGGAAGACCTTCAGCTGGAGAACCTCCTTAGCCTTTCTGTTGCTGCCATCTTGCCTGGATCGAGCACCAAGTTCGTAGCCGCGTCCGCGCGGGGGTTGCGGCGATGGTGCCGGGAGGGGTATGTATGTAGTACTGGGTGTTGAACGAGTCGTCGGGAGGGGGCGCGTCGATGCACACGAGGGTGAACGGGTGAGCTATTGCTGGCCCCTCGAGCCGTTCGATCAGCAGCACCCCGTGCGGGCGTTCTTCTGTGACCCGCGAATCGGGGACAAGGGCGGTAAGGCTTTTCACTTCGGCATCGATGTCTCGGGGGCCGATGGGACTCCCGTCTATGCGGTGCAGCCCGGCGTCATCGACGTCGAGGGCGCCCAGAACATCGCGGTCGTCGAGGGCGGTGGTGCGGGTGAGCACGGCTACTGGCACATCATCCCGGCCGTGAAGCACGGCCAGCGCGTCGCGCAGCACGAACTGATCGGGCACATCGCGAAAGGCTGGGGGCACGTCCACTTCGCCGAACGCCGCGGGGGGAAGTACTGGAATCCCTTGCGCAAGGGGGCACTCACACCGTTCGCCGACTTCGGCGCGCCCTCGGTCGACCGGATCGTCATCCAACGCGGCGGCAAGCACCTTGCCCCTGACTTCCTCACCGGGGTCGTCGCGTTGATCGCGGAAGCGCACGACATCACCCCGGTCGCCGCACCGCCGCCGTGGAAGGGTCTACCGGTGTCGCCTGCGCTCGTGCGCTTCAGAATCGTGCGCGGCGGCCGTGCCGTCGTCCCGTGGAAGGTGGTCGCCGACTTCCGCACCACACTGCTGGACGCCTCGATCTACCCGCAGGTCTACGCGGCCGGGACGACCCAGAATCACCCGAATGTGGCGGGGCTCTTCCGATTCCTGCTCGCGGGCGCCTTCGATACGCGAGCCCATCCCGACGGTGCGTACCGGCTCGACGTCGAGGCCGCCGACATCCGCGGCAACGCGTCGAGGAAGCACCTCGAGCTGACGTTCACGAACGCCGCCGTCTAAGGTCCCGATCACTGCGAGCGTGGGGAGCGTTCGAATGACGAAGACATCGGTCGATGCGTCAACCGGAAATCTGATCGTTTCAGGCAAGCGGGTGTTCCCGATCGGTCTCTCCGATCCGCCGCCGCTGGACGGCGTGGCGCCCGAGAGCGGACTGAATGCCTGGGCCGAGATTGCGAGCGCCGGCGTGACGTTTACCCGCAACTACACGGTGTGGACGAATGACGCTGCGGCCGAGCAGATCCTGTCGGTGGCGCAGCAGCTCGACGCGGCGTCGAAGCACGGCCTGCAGCTCTGGCTCGCCCTTGCCGGCGTCGACAACGACCTGTCGCACCAACCGCTGCTGAACAAGGTCGTCAACACCTTGAAGGGCCACCCCGGCCTCGGCGCGTGGAAGGGAGCCGACGAGCCGGCGCACGGTCGCGTTCCGGTGGCTGGCCTGGTGGCGGTGCACAACCATCTCCGGACGCTCGATCCGGACCATCCGCTCGTGATCATCCAGGCGCCCAGAGGCCCGGCACCGAAGGCGGGCGGCAACGACACTCGACTGACGGCGGCGGCGGTCGCGCCGTATGCGGCTGCCTGCGACATCCACGGAGTCGACATCTACCCGGTGTCGAAGCCACCCGGGACCCACGCCGGCGGCCCGCCGGTGAACACTGACATCAGCGTCGTCGGCGACATGACGGCGATCATCGCCAAGGCAACGGGCCGGAAAGCGATCTGGATGACGCTGCAGATCTCGTGGAGCGGCGTCTTCCCGCCTCACCCGGTGGTCATGCCGACGCTCCAGCAGGCGAGGTTCATGGCCTACGACGCGATCATCGCGGGCGCGCGCGGCCTGTTCTTCTTCGGCGGGCAGTACAAGCAGGTGATGAACGCCGCCGACCGGCAGCACGGGTGGAACTGGACGTACTGGAAGAACGTCCAACGGCCGCTCCTCGAGGAGCTGTCCGGTGCCGACCACGCCCCGGCCCTCACCGCACCCATCTCCGCCCATGCGATCAAGACGACCGCAGCTCGCATCGGCCTGAGCGCACGGGAGGCCGGTGGCTTCCTCTACATCCTTGCGGTCAGACGGAGCCCGACCTCGACCGGCAAGGTGCGGTTCACCGGGCTTCCCGCTCACATCACCCACGGCACGGTGCTCGCTCACGGGCCCGGGAACCCGGCGCGTCCCGTGACGGCCGCAGGGGGTGCGTTCACCGATTCCAGCCCGTTCGGGCCGCACAACGCGCGGGTCTACCGCTTCCCGCTTCCGGCGTAGCGCGGGCGGCAGGGCCGACGGCCCTGCCGCAGGCACGGCTGCTCAGCTGAACGGCTTGGTGACCATGTCGGCGATCACCAGGAACAGCACGGCGACGTCGACGCGTGCGATCACGAGGATCCGGCTGATCAGCGCCATCGTCACAGGACTGGTCGGGCCGTTCTGCTCCGCGGACGCCTTGATTTTCTTCGCGAGTGGCGAGAGGACGGCGATGCCGGTCACGAAGGTCACCGCGTAGCCGAGGAGCCCGACGACGATCCAGAACCTGCCCCAGCCCCAGTTGGTGTTCAGCATCATCGCGATTCCCATCAGGAAGACGACGAGCCCGGCGGGCGCGAACACCTTCTCTCCGACGAACGCCGCCTGGCGCGCGACGTTCACGAGTTCCATCGGATCTTCCTCACGCTCGGCTGCGAGCGCGAGGATCGTCAGCAGCGCACCGCCGCCGATCCATACGACTGCGAAGAGCACGTGGACGTACTTGAACAAGGCGTACCAGTGGTTGGGTACGAGCGCCGACGACGAAAAGGCAAAGATCAGCGCGACGACGACAACGATGGCGAGCAGTGCGAGTGTGAGAGCGCCGGAACTCCGAGGTTCGGCCGGCGCAACGGGAGTTGCAGTTGTGTCCATGGCGCCGACTCTACGCAGAGTGGCCGGACGACTTCAAGACCCGTTCTCTCGTAAGGCGCGGCAAGCGTCGAGTAACTCGTCGAGGTCTGGGACCTCGCTTGCCCCGTAGTGCCAGGCACCGCGCACAGAGCCGCTGGAGTCGAGCAGGAACGCGCTTCGCTCGGCGACATCCTTCAGGCCGCGAAACTCGTGCGCGATTTCGAAGGCGTGCACCGCCTCGGCGTTCCAGTCGGAGAGGAGGCCGAAGTTGAGGTCGAGCGCTTGCGTCCACGCGATGTGGGTCCACGGCGAGTCGCGTGAGATGCCGATCGGCTGCACACCCGCCGCGTCGAACTCTGCTCTCCTGTCACGCAGGAGCTCCATCTCGCTCGTTCAGGTCGAGGACCAGTCGAATAGGTAGAAGAAGAGCAGCTTCGGCCCGTCGTCCACCAGTTCGCGTACCAGCATCGGCTCGCTCGGTCCCAGGAAGATCGTCGCGTCGGGGACGCGGTCGCCGACCGACAGCATGGGGCGACTTTAGCCGCAGCACCAGCGGCCCGCGAGCCGCAGCGTCGTGCCGCGGCGGTCGGCGGGCGGGAACTGCGCCTGGATGTTCGCGACCGCGTGCACGCGGTCGCCGTGCAAGAAGAGCCACTGGTCGGCGCTCGGCCAGGCGACGAGCAGCCACTGCGCATCGGGTGACCAGGCGAGGTCGCCGAAGGCGCCTGGGCCGACGAAGAGGAGCTTCGCGTGCCCGGGTCGGTCGACGTCGACGACCTGCACCTCGCTGCGCGACGTGAGCCGGATCCCGACGGCGAGGCGGTGCGAGCCGGGTGCAAACGCCGCTCTGAGAAACTCGGAGCCCGGCATCGAAATGGTGCGATGAACCTTGCCCGCCGCGTCGAGCACGACGATGCCCGTCGGCGAGACCACCGCGAGGTACCGCCCGTCGCTCGACCATTCGAGGTCGGACGCCGGCAGGGCAACGGGCGTGCGCCAGTCGACGCGACCCGTATCGCTCGACCGCAGGACAACGGCATCCCCGGAGAGATAGGCCAGGGTCTGCAGCCTCGCCGGGTCCCACGCAGGGGATACTTCCTTCGCAGAGCGGTCGAGCAGCCTGTCACCGGTGCCGTCACCCGCGACCACCCGCAAGCCGCTGTCGGAGAGGTACGCGATTCGCGTGTCGGTGAGCGTGCCTTCCCACCGCGGCAGGCGCGGGTGCCGGCGCGCGAGTGACCAGCGCACGTTGCCTTGTGCATCGAGGGCGACGAGCTCGTTCGGCTTGGTGGCGACGAGGAAACGGCCGTGTGGCGACCACTCTGCATCGGTGTACGACCCGAGTCGTCGCTTCAACCCGTTGTCGTGCACGAGCCAGACGCCGCCGTGATTTCCAGAGACGACGAGCAGGCGTCCGCCGGCGGGCAGCGAGAACAGGGCCGGCGTCGCGTGCTGAATGCCGACCGCCTCGCGAACGCGGTGGAAGACGGCGCGCCCGGGCGGTGACAGGACGGCTGCCACGATCACGCCGAGCACGACGACGAGTGCGAGCACGAGCCGCCGTCTGGGACGGCGCGTGGCTCCGACCGGCGAACGCTCGGCATACGCCCGTCTCACGACCTGCCAGGCGCGCTCCTCGGCGTCGCTCACTCGCCGTCCTCCTTCATCCTGTCGAGGCCACGTCGGAGGCGTGAGTTGACGGTCCCGCGTGGTAGCTCGAGCAACTCTGCGATCTCACCGGGGGTGTACTCGAGCACGTACCGGAGGACGACCACTGCGCGCTGCTCGGGCTCGAGGACAGCGATGCGGGCGAGTGCGCCGCCCTCGGGCTCCGGTATAGGGGCGGCGGGCAACCAGTCGCCGAGCTCGACCTCCGCGCGAAGCCTGCGGGCGCGCGTCCAGTCGATTGCCCGGTTGACGACGATGCGATGCAGCCACGGAGCGAACGGACGGCGGCGGTCGAAGCGATCGAGGTTGCGGATGGCAGCCAGGAACGCCTCTTGCGCGATGTCCTCTGCTGCCACGGGATCTCCGGTGACGAGCCGCGCCGCGCGGTAGGCGCGCGGCCAGTGCTCGCGAAAGAGCCGCTCGAGGTCGGCGACCGACCCGCGCTGGGCTCCCCTGATCCAGGCGCGCTCCGCCACCCGTCGACTCTACGACGGAAGGTGCTCACGAGGTCCATACGCGCCCAGGCCCTGATCGGGTCCCTGGTGGTTGCCGGCGCGTCAGCCCGTGGCTTGGGCCGCGACCGGAGGCTTGAGGGCGCCCTCCTCGGTCGCAGCCGAGATCTCGCGCACGACCTCGACGATGTCGCGGTTCGCGTTCCAGACACGGAGCTGCCGGTCGGCGCCGTTGCCGCGGGCGAGGATCTCGCGCACACCTTCCAGCTCGCGCTCCGAGCCGAGCTCGCGTGCGTGCGGCTCCACGTCCCGCAAGGTACGACGAATCAGCTGTGCGACCGGGACGCGGTTGCGGCGACCGGTCGCGAGATCCATGATCGGAGCCTCGAGCCCGTAGCGTGCGGCGAGCCACTTGTTCTCCGTCGTCAGCATGCGGTGCCAGCTCGGGATCTCCTTGCCGGTCTCGTACTGCTCGCAGTACATCTTCACGATTGCCTGGAAGAAGGCCGTGATCGCGACGACATCCTCGAGACGTGTGACCGCGTCGCAGACGCGCATCTCGATCGTGCCCAGGCGAGGGTGCGGCCGGATGTCCCACCAGATGTGCGTGTAGTCCGCGATGCAGCCGGTGCGTTCGAGCTGCCCGACGACCTCGGCGAAGTCGGCGTAGTCCTTGAAGCGTGGCGGCGGTCCCGAGCGGGGAAACGCCGCGAAGACCATCTGCCGGCTCGACGAGAGGCCGGTCGGCTCACCGCGCCAGAACGGCGATGACGCGCTCAGCGCGAGCATCTGAGGCAGGTGGACGAGAAGGCCGTTCACCACCTGGATCGCCTTTTCGGGGTCGTCGACCGCGACATGCATGTGCATGCCGAAGATCAGCTCGCGGCGAGCGATGTACTGAAGCTGGTCGACGAGTTGCCGGTAACGGTCGCGGGCCGTGATCCGCTGTCGTTCGAAGAGGCTGAACGGGTGCGTCCCCGCCGAGCCGTACCGGCAGCCCTCGGCCCGCGCAATCTCGGCGACGTAGCCGCGCAGCTGAGCAAGGGCATGCAGCACATCCCCGGCGGTGCGACAGACGGGTGTCGTAACCTCGAGCACCGACTGCATCAGCTCCGCGTGGATGCGCTCCTCGTGCTCGCCGTGCCGGACGGCCGCGAGGACCGAGTCGATGTGCTGCACGAGGTCCCACGTCTCGGGGTCGAGCAGCATGTACTCCTCCTCGACACCGAGCGTGTACGGGGCGCCCGTGCCGAACGCGTGGTCCAGCACGCTCGCTTCCGCTCCGCCCATTCCGATGGCGCCCTTGCCGGTGATCGACGGGGGGAAGATCTGCTTCACGAGGGAAGTATCACCGCTTCAGCCTCGATCTCGACCAGCCAGCGTGGGTCGAGGAGTTGGACGACGAGGGCGGTCGTCGCGGGCCGGGCCGTCGAGAACGCCTCGGCGTGCGCACGGCCGACTCCGTCGATGTGCGATGCGTCGGTGACGAAGAGGCGCGTACGCACGACCTGGTCGAGCGAGGAGCCGGCCTCGCCGAGCGCCCGCTCGATCGTCGCGAGGCAGACCAGCGCCTGCTCGTAGGCGCCCGGGGGCGGATCGCCGTCGCCCGGCATGATCGGCGCGGTGCCCGACACCCACACACGGTCCCCCACCCGCACGGCGCGCGAGTAGCCGACCCGCTCCTCGAATGCTGCCCCCGATGAGATCAGTTGTCTGTCCATGGCGTTAGTGTCGCGTTTCGTGGAGGCGCTGCGCCAGATCGACGGATGGCCGTGCGATCATGCCGTCGCCGGCGTGAGCGGCGCAGTCGAGGCGACGTATGGCGACGCCGACCGCCGCTTCCCCTGGGCATCGGTAACGAAGCTCGCGACCGCGGTGGCAGTTCTCGTCGCTGCGGAGGAGGGGCTGGTCGATCTCGACGAGCCGGCGGGACCGCTCGGCTCCACACTCAGGCACCTGCTCGCGCACGCGTCCGGGCTCCCGTTCGAGCGGGGGGCGCCGATCGCCCGGCCGGGCCAGAGGCGCGTCTATTCCAACTACGGCTTCGAAGTGGCTGCAGCGCTCGTCGAGGAACGAGCCGAGATGCCGTTCGCGGAGTACTTCGGTGCGACGTGGGCTTCGACCGGCATCGCGCTCGAGGGCTCGGCCGGGTCGGGTGCGTCGGGGACGCTCGACGACCTGCTCGAACTGGCGCGGGAGCTTCGCGACCCGCTGCGGATCGCGCCGGAGACGCTGGCCGAGGCGGTGTCCGTCCAGTTTCCCGGCCTTGTCGGCGTCCTGCCGGGCTTCGGCCGCCAGGAGCCGAATGACTGGGGTCTCGGCCTCGAGCTCCGGAACGGCAAGTCGCCGCACTGGACCGGCTCCCGCAACTCGCCGGCGACGTTCGGCCATTTCGGCCGCAGCGGCACGTTCCTCTGGGTCGATCCGGCCGCAGGCGTCGCCCTCGGCTGCCTGACCGACCTCGCCTTCGGCGACTGGGCGGCCGATGCCTGGCCACGCCTGGCCGACGCCGTGCTGCTCGAAGCGGCCTAGCTGTCTTTCGCGGACATGTCCCGGGGACTGTCCCCAGGACATGTCTTATTCGGACAGGAACTCGAGCAGCAGCGCGTTCAGCTCTTCCGGTTGGTCGACGCCGACGAGGTGCCCAGCGCCGGGAACGATCGCGAGGTCGGCGTCGGGGATCTCCTCCGCCAGGTGCTGCGCGATCGCACGGAAGTCGGCCTTGTCGTTCTCGCCGACGACCACCAGCGTCGGCACGTGCAGCGACGACAGCGGTGCAAGCTCCGGCCAGATCATCTCAGGCTCCTCGTGCGCCGTCTGCAACTCGAGGGCGCGCCGCTGTTGTGGCCGAACTTCATCGTGGTGCTCCGGTGCGACCCAGAAGTCGAGGTTAACGGCCGTTGCGCCGTCGAGGTCGCCGGCATCGATCGCCGCCGCTTCGGTGTCGAAGTAGGTGCGCATCTCCTCCGTCCACGTCCAATCGGGCATGCCCGCACCGACGAGGACAAGCCGCCGAACGAGCTGCTGGTGGGCGAGCGCGGTGCGGAGCGCGACCATGCCGCCGAACGAATTGCCAACGAGGTTGCCCGGCAGGAAGCCTGCGACGAAGTCGACGAACGAGAACGGCACCTCGGGAAGCGGCGCGTCACCCCACCCCGGGAGATCGGGGGCGACGACATCGAAGCGCTCCGCGAGCGCAGGCACCTGGCGTTTCCACAGGCGGGAGTCACCGAGCGCAGAGTGGACGAGGACGACCCGTTCGATCAGTCGTCCTCAGTTGTCGGTCGGTAGAGGGTGGTGGCCATGCGTCTCCTAGAGTTGCTGGCGTGAGTTTCCTCGAAAGCTGGCGCTTCTGCCCACGCTGCGGCGGCAACCTCGCCCCGGCCGACGAGGGGCGCGTCTGCGAACGATGCCTGGAGCACTACTACGCGAACTCGATCCCGGGCGTCCAGGGCATCCTCGAGCGCGACGGTCGAGTGCTCCTCGCACGGCGGAAGCACGAGCCGCGGCGCGGCCACTGGGACCTCCCAGGCGGGTTCCTGCACGAGACCGAGGCGGCCGCCGAGGGCCTGCGGCGCGAGTTCCTCGAGGAGACCGGGCTGGAGGTGGAGCCGGTCGAGCTGCTGCGCATCGACATCGAGCCCTACGCTGGACGCCATGTCTTCTCCGTCACGTGGATCGTCCGCGGCGCCGGCGAGCCGGTCGCGGCGGACGACGTAGACGAGCTGCGCTGGTTCCCACACGACGGCCTGCCCGCCGAGATGGCCTTCCCGGGGCAGGAGCTGGTGCTACGGGAGTGGGCCGCGCGGCACGAGCACGCGTAGCGCCCTCGGCTCGACCCGGAAGTCGATGGGGGTGCCGAGCAGTTCAGGCTCGCCGTCGACGGCAGCGCGAAGCCGGCCGAGCCGCGCGTCGATCGTGAACCGCTCTCCCTCGCGCTCCTCCCAGCCGGTCCGCATCAGTCCTTGGGGCGCGTACAGGTGCAGGTGTCCCTCGTCGAGCCGTGCGCGCTCTCCGATCGACAGCACCTCGAGTGTGTAGGCGTTGTTCGAGACGAGGACGACCCGCGCCTCGATCGGCTCGCCGTCGACGGTGATGTCGACGGGCTCGCGCTCGGACGCGACGATCGCGAGCGCCCGCAGTCGCGCGAATGCGTTGCTGCGGCGGCGATGGTGCTCGCGCCGGTGCACGAGCTGGGCATAGACGCCGAGCGAGACGTTGTTCAGGAAGAGGCGGTCGTTCGCCCAGCCGACATCGATGCGCAGTTCCTCGCCGTCGACGAGCGCCGTGAGCGCTGCGACAGGGTCGTTGCGATCGAGGCCGAGGTCGCGCGCGAAGTGGTTGCGTGTCCCGAAGGGGATGCAGGCGAACGGGAGGCTGCGCTCGATCGCGACCGCGGCAACGAGCGCCAGCGATCCGTCACCTCCGGCGACTCCGAGCGCTTCGACATCGGCTGCGCGGGCCAGCTCCGCGAGATCGTCGTCCCCGGTGAGGACGTACGTCGCGATGCCGTGCTCCCGCGCGGCCGCGACGAGCTCGTCGGTGGCTTCGGCATCGGAGCCGGCGCCGGACCTGGAGTTGACGAAGACGAGGGCCGACACCGAAGCGCACTATGCCTACCCTCTCCTGGGCCTCCCCGATTCCCAGAGTGGGCCGATCGGCTCATGTGGTCGTCCGACCGAGAGCCGATCATCCAACCTATGGACGATTGCGGCATCCTCCATCGCATCGAGGAAGACCTCTGCGAGAACTGGCTCGAGGCATGGGCAGAGAGTGGTGTGCGGGCGATCGAGGAGTACCTCGCCAAGCACCTCGCCTTCCTCTCGTTCCTCGAAGACGACTAGCTCCTCGCCCGCGGCGACCGGTGAAAAGACACGAGGCAGAGGGCCAGTAGCCCTCCGCCCGGTCAAGCCTGCGGGACGTTAAGCCTCTGAGAGACCGAGGGCCTTCTCGAGCGAGCCCTTCGGCATCGCGCCGATCGCAGACGCCTGCGGCTCGCCGTTTTCGAAGAGCAGCATGAACGGAATCGACGCCACGCCGTAGCGCTGCGCCAGATCCTGGTGCTCGTCGATGTTCACCTTGACGAGCTTCACCTGATGCTCATCAGCGATCCGGTCGAGCACCGGTGAGACGGCATGGCACGGTCCGCACCATTCGGCCCAGAAGTCGACGATGACCTTGCCGTCACTCTTGATGACCTCGGTGTCGAATGTCTCGCTAGTTGCAATGGTTGCCACGTGCTTCCTTTCGTCTTGGACGTACGAATTGTTCAACGACGATTGCGAGAGGTTTCTTCCCACCTCGCTACGATCGAAGCATGTTCTCGTCTCTGCCGGACAAGCCCGATCACCCCAGCCTGGAACTGGAGGTTCTCGAGCTCTGGGAACGGGAAGGGACATTTGAGCAGCTCCGCGAGCGCAACCGCGGCGGGCCAACCTGGTCCTTCGTCGACGGCCCGGTGACGGCCAATCGATCGTCGCTCGGCGTCCACACTGCCTGGGGCCGGACGCTGAAGGATGTCTTCCAGCGCTACAAGGCCCTGCGCGGCTTCGACCAGCGCTACCAGAACGGCTTCGACTGTCAGGGACTCTGGATCGAGGTCGGCGTCGAGCGCTCGCTCGGCCTGAACTCGAAGCGCGAGATCGAGGAGTACGGCCTCGAGGAGTTCGCCCGCAAGTGCCGCGAGGTCGTCGTCATGTCATCGGAGGCACTGACCCGCGGCTCGATCCGTCTCGGCCAGTGGATGGATTGGGGCAATGACTACTTCACGTTCAGCGACACCAACATCGAGTACATCTGGAAGTTCCTGAAGATCGTCGACGAGCGTGGGTGGCTCTACATGGGCCATCGCTCGACCGAGTGGTGCCCCCGCTGCGGCACGTCGCTCTCCCAGCACGAGCTGACGCAGTCGGGCGTCTACCAAGACCGCGCAGACCCGTCGCTCAGCGTGCGCTTCCCGCTCCTCGACCGCCCAGGGCAGTCCGTCGTGATCTGGACGACGACGCCCTGGACTCTGCCGGCGAACGTCGCCGCGGCGGTGCATCCCGACGAGGAGTACGGACGGCGCGAGAACGGCGAGTGGGTCGCGGTCAAGCGCTTCCCCGACGACACGTACGTCGAGCGCGTCGCGGGATCCGACCTGGTCGGCCTGCGCTATCAGGGGCCGTTCGACGACCTCGGCCCCGGCTCGAAGGTCGAGCACCGTGTGATCCCGTGGGAGGACGTGACGATGGACCAGGGCACCGGCGTCGTCCACATCGCCCCCGGCGCAGGCGGCGAGGACTTCGAGTTGTCGAAGATTCACGACCTGCCGGTGCTCACGCCGGTCGACGAGTCGGGCCGCTTCTACGACGACTACGGCTGGCTGCACGGGCTTTCGACGACCGACGCCGCCGACCAGATCATCGGCGTGCTCGGCGAGAACGGAATCCTCGTCGAGTCGGGTCTCTACACGCACGCATATCCACACTGCTGGCGTTGCGACACGCCACTCATCTTCCGGCTTTCGGACGATTGGTTCATCTCCGTCGAAGGGGTGCGCCCGCAGTTGCTCGACGAGAACGCGAAGGTCGAGTGGGTCCCCGCCTACATGGGCAAGCGCATGGACGACTGGCTGCGCAACATGGGCGACTGGAACATCTCGCGCCGCCGCTACTACGGCCTGCCGCTGCCTTTCTATCCGTGCGGATGCGGCCATCTGAACGTGATCGGATCGCGGGAAGAACTGCGCGAGCGCGCTGTCGAGGGCTTCGACCAGCTCGAGGAGCTGCGGCGACCGTGGATCGACCGCGTACCGATCACCTGCACGAGCTGTGGTGAGGCTGTGACCCGCATTCCGGAGGTCGGCGACGTCTGGCTCGACGCGGGTATCGTGCCGTTCTCGACCCTCGGCTGGGAGAACGAGGAGTGGGTCCCCGAGGGTTACGCGACCGGCGCGGCGCGCGGGTTGACGAAGGCCGACCTGCCCGACCACGCCTACTGGGAGAAGTGGTTCCCGGCCGACTGGGTCTCCGAGATGCGCGAGCAGATCCGGCTCTGGTTCTACTCCCAGTTCTTCATGTCGATCGTGCTGCTCGGCCGCTCACCGTACAAGCGCGTGCTCGGCTACGAGAAGATGCTCGACGAGACCGGCCGTGAGATGCACGCCTCGTGGGGAAACACGATTCCCGCCGAGGACGCGTTCTCGCAGATGGGCGCGGACGTCATGCGCTGGCAGTACTGCGCCCAGCCGCCGGACCGCAACCTGCTCTTCGGCTTCGGGCCCGCGCACGAGATCAAGCGCAAGCTGCTGACCTTCTGGCACTCCGTCAAGTTCCTCGTCGACTACGGCAACATCGAGGGCTTCACCCCCGAGTGGGAGCAGCTCGAGCCGGACGGATCGCTCCGGGCGCTCGACCGTTGGCTGGTCGAACGGACGAAGCAGCTCGTCCTCGAGGTCACTGCCGCCTACGAGGCGACGCTCACCGTCGACGTGATCCGCGCGTTCGACGCGTTCGTCGACGACGTCTCGAACTGGTACATCCGCCGCTCGCGCCGCCGCTTCTACTCCTTCGACGAGGCGGCCTTCCGGACGCTCTGGTTCGCGCTCGTGCAGTCGCTGCGCGTCGTTGCACCGGTGATGCCGTTCCTCACCGAGCATCTTTGGCGGAACCTCGTTCCCGACGGGCCTGCGTCGGTGCACCTCGCTCCGTGGCCAGAGCTCGACGAGCCCGACCGCGAGTTGCTCGCAGAGATCGCCGAGGTACGCCAGGTCGTCGAGCTCGGCCGTCAGGCCCGATCGTCCTCGGGCCTGAAGCTGCGCCAGCCGCTGCGGCGGCTCGTTGTCGCAGGAGCGTCAGGCCGGGCGGCGGGTCACGTCGACGAGATCGCCGACGAGCTGCGGGTGAAGGATGTGGAGTTCGGTGAGGTCGAGGCGTCCGAGTTGCGCGTGAAGCCGAATCTTCCCGCGCTCGGCCCGAAGCTCGGAGCAGCGCTGCGCGATGTGCGCGAGCGGCTCGCGCGCGGCGAGTTCGAGGATCTCGGCGACGGGAGCTTCCAGGTCGACGGCCACGTGCTCGGGCCGGACGAGGTGCTGGTGGAGCGTGTCGGCCGCGACGGCTGGACCGTTGCGAGCGAGGACGGTGTCACCGTCGCGCTCGACAACGCGCTCGACGACGAGCTACGGCTCGAAGGAAGACTGTACGACCGCATCCACGAGGTGAACGTCCTGAGGAAGGACTCGGGCCTCGAGGTGACCGACCGCATCAAGCTCTGGCTCCCCGATGCCGACCTCATCGAGCGCTTCGAGGAGCGGATCAGGGCTGAGACGCTTGCCGCCGAGCTCGCGCTCGGCGAGCTTCGTCTCGAAAAGGCGTGACGCGCGCCGCCGCAACCTGGTTTTAACACCGAACCAGGTGCGGCGCGAGGCCGCTTACTGTTGGGCGTCGGCGAGCGCGAGCTCGCGGCGCAGCTCGACCGGCAGCCGGAACTCGACATCCTCGTCGACCAGCCGGTAGGGCTCGATCTCGGTGACGCCGCGTGACCGGAACCAGTCGCAGACGCGCTCGACGAGCTTCTCGGGTGCCGATGCGCCGGAGGTGACCCCGACGACCTCGACCCCTTCCGTCCACCGCTCGTCGATCTCCGTCTCGTCGTCGATCAGGTGGGCTGCGATGCCGCCGGCGCGCGCCGTCTCAACGAGCCGGTTCGAGTTCGACGAATTACGCGAGCCGATCACGAGGAGGAGCTCGATCTCGCCGAGCATCTCCTTGACCGCCCACTGCCGATTGGACGTCGCGTAACAGATGTCTTCCTTCTTCGGCGCATAGATCGTGGGGAAGCGCCGGCGAAGTGCGCTGATCACCTCGGAGGTCTCGTCGACCGATAGCGTCGTTTGCGTCACGTACGCAAGCTTCTGCTCGGCCGGAAACTCGAGTGCGTCGACATCGGCGACCGACTCGACGAGCACCATCGCGTCTGGCGCTTCGCCCATCGTCCCGACGACCTCCTCGTGGCCCGCGTGCCCGATCAGCACGACGGTGTAGCCGTCTGCTGCGTAGCGGCGCGCCTGGACGTGCACCTTCGTCACGAGCGGGCAGGTCGCGTCGATCGTGTTCAGCCGCCGGGCCTCGGCGTTCGCGTGGACCGAGGGAGCAACGCCGTGCGCCGAGAAGACGACCGTTTTGCCCTCCGGGACTTCGGTCTCCTCGTCGACGAAGATCGCGCCGCGCGCCTCGAGATCGCGCACGACGTGCAGGTTGTGGACGATCTGCTTCCGGACGTAGACCGGGGGGCCGTAGAGCTCGAGCGCCTTCTCGACCGTCTCGACGGCGCGCTCGACTCCGGCGCAGTAGCCGCGAGGCGAGGCAAGGAGGACCTTCTTGACCATCGCGGTCATCGTAGCCGCGTGTTGCCGAAGCCTCTTCCGAGCCGCCGCTGAAGCGCATGGAAACGTCGAGGCCCGCTGCGTCGGGGGGTCGTCGGCAGCGGGCCTCACGTGATCGCTCCATCGCGGTTGATGGCCGGTTGATGGGCGCACCGCGATGTGCATCGCCCAGTACCAGGACGGTAGCGCCGGCGTCCGCGTGGGGGAATAGGCCGAGCGGCCCATCTTTGTAAGCGGCCCTCCTTGGGTGGTGCCACCGGGAAGGCGCGGCGTACCATCTGCGGGCCTGTGTCCGAAGCAACCCGCGCAATCGTCCTGAATGCCGTGCCGTTCCTCATCGTGGCGGCGGCGTACGCCGCCGTGGGCGGAGCGCTGCTGCACACGTTGTGGCGCGGGCGGGATCGAGCGCATCCACTCGACCGAGCTGTCGCCTTGGTCTTCCCGGGCATCGCCGTCGCGTCGGCGATCTTCGGCGTGCTCGTCCTTCATGAGCGAAAGCCGTTCGACGGGCATCTCTGGATCTCGCTCCTGGCGGCCGTGCTCGCACTCGTGCCGGCACTCCTCCTCCTTGGTAGCTGGAGCGATCGCGCGTTCTTGATCGGCGGCATCGAGCGCAACCGCGCAGCAGAGGATCGCGTCTCGGCGCGCGACCGTGAGCTCGCGGTCGTCGCGGATATCTCAGGGGCGCTCATGCGGGCGTCGTCGCCCGAGGCGATCGCGCAGCCGCTCGTGCGCCAGGTCACCGAGTTGCTTGCTGTGGGCTTTGCCGGCGCCGTCCTCGTCTCCGACGACGGGCGGGCCGGCAAAGGCGTGTACGCGGAGCTTGACGGGCACGAAGCGACCTGGTGGAGGGAGATGCGAGTCGATCTGCGGGACGAGACATCCGGCATCGCGAGTGCGGTTTTCGACGCCGCGCCCGTCACCGTCTACGACATCGCAAGCTCGCCGCTCGTCAGCCCCCGGCTCGCGTCGCTCGTCGGCGCCGAAAGCGGAGCTTGGATCCCGATGATCGCCGACGAGCGGGTGATCGGCGTGCTCGCCGTCGCAGCTACCGCCGCCAAGCGAGCGTTCTCCTCGGACGAGCTCGCGCTCCTGCGGGCGGTGACGGCCGAGGCGGCGCTCGCCTTCGAGCGGCTGCGGTCGTCGGCCGCTCTGTCGGACGCCCTCGATCGTGAGCAGCTCGTCTCGGTGATCACGCGGCGCATTCGCGGCGAGCTCGAGCCGGCGGGAGTGATGGCGGTCGCCCGCACCGAGCTCGCGAAGGCGTTGGAGCTCGACCGGACGGAGATCGTGCTCGGCGCGGCCCCGGAGGGCGGCACGCCGATCCTCGCGCACGGCGACCACATCGGCGCGCTCATCGTCGGGCGTGCGACGCCCCTCGACGACGGTGAGCAGTCACTCGTCACCACGGTGGCGGACGAGCTCGGCGCCTCACTTCAGACCGCGTGGCTGCTGGCGGAGAACCGGCGCCGGCTCGAGCAGCAAGCCGCCTTGCTGCACGCGGCCCAGGTCGTGACGAGCGAGCTCGATCTCGAGAGCGTGCTGAAGCTCCTCGTCGAGGAGGTGACGAAGCTGCTCGGGGCGGACGCCGCCGACTGTTACCTACTGGATCGCGAGCGTGGCGTGCTGCGCTGCGCCGCCCTGCATGGCTTCGCGCACGACCTCGTTGGGTTCGAGTTCGCCCCTGATCAGGGACTCGCCGGCGCCGCGCTGCGTGAGGCGCGGCCCGTGGCGTCGGAGGACTCGACCAGCGCCAAACCCGTGCCGCATCCCGCATATGCCGATTTCACGCGTGCCCTCGTCGCGCCGATGGTCTGGGCCGGGGAGACGCGCGGTGTCCTTGGCATCGGCGCGCGTGACGCCACGCGGCACTTCTCGGAATCCGACATCGAGATGCTGGAGGCATTCGCGTCACTCGCGTCGCTCGCGCTTCGCAATGCCGAGAGCTTTGCGGACTCCGCACGCCAGGCCCGAGTGCAGCGGGGCTTCTACCGGATCGCGACCTTGCTGGGCGAGCCGTTGTCGCTTGTGGAGACCTACGACACCGCGGCGCTCGCTGCGGCCGAAGCGCTCGGCGGGGACTTCGCCGCTGTGCTCGTGAAGTCCGGTGGCGATCTCGTCCTTGTCGGAGGCCACGCTCTCCCGGAGTCGGTCCGGGAGCTGGAGATGCCGCGAGCGTTGCTGGAGGCGGCCGACGACGGTCAGATGATTGCGGCCACGTCGCTGGCCGGCGACGAGCGCTTTGACGTCACCTGGCGGGGCGGCCCGTTCACGTCTCTCCTCGCGATCCCCGTGCCGGGCGAGGGGTCTGCGCTCGTGCTCGTGCTCTTCGGCGAGCCGCGGGAGTTCACGCGCGAGGATCTCGAGCTCGCGCAGCAGGTCGCAGGCGCTGCGCGCGGAGCGCTCGACCGCAGCCGTCTGTTCGAGGCGGAGCGGACGGCGCGGGCGCTCTCGCAGCAACTGGCGCGCACGGGGAGCCTACTCTCGACCGAGCTCGATCCGGTGGCCGTGCTGGAGGCTGTCGTCCAGGAAGCGCTGGAGCTCCTCGGCGCCGACGCTGCGGCACTCGCCGCACTCGATGGCGATGAGCTCGTTGTCACGGCCGCCGCCGGTGAGCACGGTGACGAGGCGATCGGCGCGCGCTCTCCGTCGACCGGCTGGGTCGCGGCGGATGTCGTTCAGTCCCGGGTTCCGGTCGTCTACGAGGACACAGCGGCGGATGAGAGCCTCGTCCAGTCGGACGCGCTGCTTGCTGCCGGCCACCGCGCCTACGTTGGCGTCCCGCTGACGGTCCTGGACGGAGTGCTGCACGGCGTGCTCTCGGTGTACTCGGCCACGCCGCGGACCTGGCGCGAGGAAGAGGTGCAGGCACTCGTCGCACTCGCCGCGAGCGCTTCCGTCGCGCTTTCGAACGCGGAGCTGTACCAGCGGGTCGCGGTCGAGCGTGAGCAGAGCGGCGCGATCCTTGCGAACGTCGCCGACGGGATCGTTGCCGTCGATCGCGACGGCCATGTGGTGTTGTGGAACCGGGCAGCAGAGGAAATCACGGGAGTGCCGGCTGCCGAGGCGATCGGACGTACGACGGTACAGGTGCTGCAGCGGAACCTCGAGTCCGACGGCGGTGGGACGAACCGCTCGATCGCGATCCCCCGTGCCGGTGTCGACGTCTGGCTGTCGCTGTCGGAGGCGGTCATGCGCGACCCGACGGGCGCAATCGCCGGTCGCATCTTTGCGTTTCGAGACATCTCGTCGGAGCATGTCGTCGAGCAGATGAAGTCGGATTTCGTCTCGACCGTCTCCGTCGAATTGCGGACGCCGCTCACGTCGATCTACGGCTTCGCCCAGACGCTGCTGCGCGAAGACGTCGCCTTCGGCGACACCGAGCGGCGAACCTTCCTCGAGTTCATCGCGCGAGAGTCGGAGCGGCTGACAGCGATCGTCGATGCTCTGCTGAACGTCGCCCGGCTCGATACCGGCGATCTGAACGTCGCACTCGAAGCGACCGATGTCGGCCGAGTGGTCGACACGGCTCTGGCCACCGTCGAGGACCCGGGCGCCCACCGGCTCGTGGCCGAGGTCGAAGGTGCACTCGCCGCGCACGCAGATCCTGACAAGCTGCGGCAGGTGCTCGACCAACTCGTCTCGAATGCAGTGAAGTTCTCTCCGCCCGGTGGCACGGTGGTCGTGACCGCACGCAAGCTCGACGACGCGGTCGAGGTCGCCGTGCTCGACGAAGGGTCAGGGGTGCCGGCAGCCGAGCGCGAGCGGATCTTCTCGAAGTTCTACAAAGCGGGAGATGGCCAGGGCCGAGGCACTGGGCTTGGGCTGTTCATCGCACAGGGGCTCGTGCAGGAAATGGGCGGGCGGATCTGGGTCGATTCGGAGGACGGGAAGGGTGCGCGGTTCGCCTTCGTGCTACCGCTTGCCGAGGCTGATGTGAGATTTCCGACGGTGGAGGCATAACCGTTCTATGGGCATGAGAGTTCTGGTGATCGACGACGAAGCTCCCATCCGGCTTCTGTGCCGGGTGAACCTCGAGGCAGAGGGGATGGAGGTGTTC
This sequence comes from uncultured Thermoleophilia bacterium, assembly GCA_963842335.1. Classification (GTDB taxonomy): domain Bacteria; phylum Actinomycetota; class Thermoleophilia; order Gaiellales; family Gaiellaceae; genus PALSA-600. The sequence continues at coordinate 505,729 of CAWJGF010000010.1, forward strand.
GAGGCGGCGGACGGGCCGAGTGGCCTCGAGACGGCGCGGTCCCAGACGCCCGACGTGATCTTGCTCGACGTGATGATGCCGGGGCTCGACGGCTGGCGTGTCGCCGAGGAGCTGCTGGACGACGAGCGGACCGAGCAGATCCCGATCGTCTTCCTCACCGCGCGGGCCGAGTTGCGCGACCGTGCGCGCGGCATCGACCTCGGCGGCGTCGACTACGTCACGAAGCCGTTCAATCCGGTCGAGCTCGCGCCGCTCGTGCGCGATCTGACTTCGAGGGTGGCGCGCGGCGAGCGCGACGATCTGCGGCGCGAGAAGCTCACTGAGCTTCGCGCGATGCTCGACCGCGAGTAATCAGAGGAGCGTGAGTCGTTCAGCCGGCGAAGTCGGTGGTGACGACGTGAGCGCCGGCGAGCCCCTGGAACGGGCCGACGAGCTCGCCGACACCGACCCGCGTGAACGAGGGCTCGAGAAGATTCGCCCGGTGGGGTGGGCTCGCGAGCCACGCTGCGACGAGTGCGGCCGCCGACCCGTGTGAACCGGTGCCCCAGGCGAGGTTCTCTCCCGCCATCGACATCCGGACGTTGAACTGGAGCATCCGGCTGCCGAACGCACCGTGTGAGAAGACGTTCGTCAGCAGCATCTCGTGCGTGTGAGCGCGGGCAGCACGCTCCAGGTGGAGGTCGCACCGGAGCGGGCGAAGGCCGTGCTCGGCGCGGACCTGGTTCATCTGCTGGAGGAGGGAAGATTCGCTGCGCGTCAGACCGGCCGAAGCTGCGGCGGGTAGAGCGAGCGCGAGTGCGGCCACCAGCGCGGGGAACGTCCGGAGCACTGTCTGAAAATGCCCGGCTCGCAGATTCCAAGCCTCCCCCTTTTGGGGGATCATCGCCGCGAAAATCTGAGTAATTCTCATGTTTAGCGGGCTGTCTGCGCCAAGACGATTGCGGCCAGCACGACGACGGCGCCGGTCAGTTGGATGCCGCCGAACGTCTCTCCGAGCCAGACCCAGGCAACAAGTGCGCCTGCAACGGGCTCGAGCATCGCGACGATACCGACCCGGGTGGCCGGCAGATGCCGCAATGCGCTCACGAGCAGGAAGAACGGCGCGATCGTGCCCAGTACGACCATCCAGAACGCGAGCACCCAGACCGGCAGGTGGAACGCGTGCAGGTGCCCGTGCAGCGACGTGCTCCGGGTGAAGGCGTGCGCCGGAAACGACCACCACGGCACGAGCACCGCCCAGAACACCGAGGCGAAGAGAAAGCCCCACGCAAGCAGCGATACCGGGTCGCGCCCGCCGACGACGTGCTCCGCGAGGAGGACGTAGAGCGCGTAGGCAAAGGCGCCCGCGAATGCGAACAACATCCCGGCAGTCGAGAGCGACGCCCCACCGCCGAAGAGGTTGACGATCAGAGCGAGCCCGATCAGCGCGAGGGCGAGCGCCCCCCAGATTCGGCGGCGCACCGGATCGTGGTAGGCGAAGCGCGCCCAGATCGCGACGAGGAGGGGCGCGAGGTATTCGATCAGGAGCGCAACGCCGATGTCGAGGCGATGAATCGCGAGGAAGTAGAACCACTGCACGAACGCGAGCCCAGCGACGCCGAAGGCGACGAGGTACGGCACCTCGCGTCGGGTCAGGCGCAGCCGGCCGGGAGCGGTGACGGCCAGGATCGCAACGAGGCCGAGTGCGGCGCCGAGCGAGCGCACCTGCGCGAGCCGCTCCGAGGGGACGCCTGTCGAGAGGATCGTCTTCGAGACGGCGCCGTTCACACCCCAGATGACAGCGGCCGACGCCGCCATCACATACCCGAGTCTCGGACGCCGCCGGCGTGCCGGCTCGACGGGGAAAGGAGCCTCGGACACGGAAGTCGAACGTACACTGCGGCGAACGGGACGTAGCTCAGCCTGGCAGAGCGCCGCCTTTGGGAGGCGGAAGCCGTCGGTTCGAATCCGACCGTCCCGACTGATTTCACCGCCGCGTCCGGCCTCGGCTCGGCTGGGCCGTGGACGAATCGTCACCCTCCCGTCACGGTGCCTGGCACCGGACGCGGCTCGGTTCGGCAAGGCCGGAATCGACATGTCCTGTCGCCGATTCGCGTGCGTTGGCGCCGGTTTCGCGAGAGCGGTCGCCCGCTTCTGTGGGCAACTTGTCACGCCTCCGCAACGGTGCCTGGCACCGGCCGTGGCTGGAGCCGACGCGGCCGGATCCGACAGCGCGACGCGTGCTGTCGGCGGCGCTAGAGCAGCCAGTCGCCGTTGCGCACGATCGGCACGGCGTCGCCGGCCGGCGTCACCCCGTCGACCTCGAGCTCGTCCGAGCCGATCATGAAGTCCGTATGAATCGACGACTGATTGACGCCGCGCAGGTGGCGTTCTTCGACGGTCTGCTCGGACGCCCCCGGAACGGCCTGCACGATCGAGGCTCCGAGCGCGATGTGCGAGGACGCATTCTCGTCGAAGAGCGTGTCGTAGAACACGAGTCCCGTCTGGCCGACACGCGAGTGGCCGTCGACCAGGGCGACCTCGCCGAGCCGTCCCGCGCCGTCGTCGGTCGCAGCATGGGTGCGCATCACCTCTTCGCCCGACTCCGCGTGAACCTCCTTGACCCGGCCGCCCTCGAAGCGCACTTCGAGGCCGCGGATGATGTTGCCCTGGATCTGGAGCGGCAGCGTGGAACGCACCGTTCCGTCGACGCGGCGCGCGTCGGGGGTCGTGAAGACCTCTTCGGTCGGCATGTTGGCGACGTGCTTGATGCCGCGAGACTCGTCGAGCGCGGCCTGCCATTCGGAGTCGGGATGAAGGCCGATCGTCAGGTCGGTGCCCGGCCCTCGGTAGCGCAGGTGGTCGAAGCGCCGCTCGTTCAGCGCCTCCGCACGCTGCTGCAGCCGCGCGAGATGGTCGCGCCAGGCGGCGATCGGATCCGGTTCGTCGAGACGGACCGCCCTGCCGACGGCCTCCCAAAGCCGTTCGACATCGGGCTCGCCGAAGACGGTCTGGGCCCAGCCCTCGTTCGGATAGGCGACGATCGTCCAGTTGCAGAGGCCGTCGGTCAGTTTCAGCGACTCCTCGGCGACCTCGCGCATCCGCGCCTTGCCCACGCGCTCGCCGTCGAGATCGGCGAACAGCTCGGGCTCCGGATTGCCGGTGATCGCGACCAGGGCCCCGCCGGTCTCGCCGAGCTCGCGCAGGCGCGAGACGAGCCACGGCGGCGAGAAGCCAAGCTGATCGTCGCCCGCGAGCGCGATGTGCTCGCGCCGCACGTGCTGATCGGTGTAGAGCACGTCGACATAACGCGCGCCCGCTTCGTAGGCCTGGCGAGCGATCGCGCGCACGAGGGGTGCGTGCTCGATCAGCGCGTTGATGCCGAGCGTCTGCCCCGGCTGGAGGTTAAGGCCCACCTGGACGACGAGCTGCGCGTACGTCTCGAGTCTCTGGTCGGCGACGGTCACGGCGGGCAAGCCTAGCGAGGAAGAAGGGCCAGCCTGAGGGGAGCCGACGATGCGCCTAGACTGACGCGCCGTGAGGCCGATCACACTCAGGCGTATGCCCGTCGTCGTGGCCCTAGTCCTCGTCCTCGTCCTCGGGGTTGCGGCTTGTGGCGGCTCGGGCCAGAGCCTTTACACGCTCCAGAAGACCCGCGAGTGCCTCGTCGCGAACCACGTGGCGCTCGGCGGCACGCTGGACTTCGTCGCCACCACAGCGACCGGCGGTGCGCTGCGAGCTCGGCTCCCACCCAACTTCGTGACGATCGCGTTCGGCGCGACGACCGCCGACGCGAACAACATCGACCAGGCCTACCGCAGCTTCCATGCTCGGAACGTCGGCATCGACGACGTGCTCCGGCAGCAGGGGAATGCCGTCATGTTGTGGCACGAGCACCCGTCGGACGTCGATCTGGCGAGGATCACCAGCTGCCTCAAATAGCGCCCTCCTCGGCGAGGAATCTCCGGAACCAGAATGCGAAGACGACGAAGAGCACGATCGCCTGCTCGGTTGCCATCGTGACGCCCGCGATCTGTTGGTCCCCGAGGGGGCTCAGCCCCCACACGCGCGGCCGGGCGGCGACGTAGAACGAGTACGCCGGGCGCGGCAGCAAGGCGAGCAGGAGCCCGAGCGGCGATGCAAGCACGAAGGCAGCGAACGCATACGCCGCTCGTGCGCCTGACGGAAGCCGCCGAGGGATGTCCTGCACAAGGGGCCACCAGAGCAGCAGGCCGGTACCGAAATAGCAGGCGTGCTCGACATGGATCAGCCAGCTCTGGTGATGGAGGGCAGCGTCGAAGACCGGCGGCGCGTGCCATGCGAAATAGCTCGCGAGCCAGAGCGGTAATGCGACCGCCGGGTGCGTCGCGAAGCGCCAAAGCCGCAGCCGCGCGAGCACGGACGCCATCGGGGGCGAGATCCCGAGCACAGCGAGCAGCGGTGCCCACTCGGCGAGGATGACATTCTGCAGCAGGTGCGCGGTCAGCAGGTAGTGGAGGCCGAGGTGATGGAGCGGCGTCCAGAACGCCACCGCGAGGAGCCCCATCGACGCGGCGAAGCACACGATCCTCCAGCGAGGCGCGCCGACGCGACCGACGGCGAACAGATAGAGCAACGTCAGAGCCGGGATGACGACGGTCGTGTCGACGTCCGCCTGCCAGGCATACGGCGAGTGGAGATGTGCAACCAGCACCGCGGCTAAGCTAATGCCAGTGTGCGGGTGTAGCTCAATGGTAGAGCTCCAGCCTTCCAAGCTGATCACGCGGGTTCGATTCCCGCCACCCGCTTTCGGTGGAGCCGTGCGCTAGCGGAGCTTGTCGGCGAACGGCTCGAGCTCGCTCGCGTGCAGGCCGATCTCGCCGGCCTCGATCGCCGACACCACCTCACGCGCCAGCGCCCGTGCTTCGCTCTCCTGGTGCGACTCGAGCACGGTCGACAGGCTGGCCACGATCCCGTTGCCTTCGTGGAGCTGGATGTCGACGGTGGTCAGGTTGCTCTTGTCGTCGATGTAGGGATCGTCCGGGATCCCGACCCAGACGGTCACCGTTCCACCGCGCGGGAGGCTGGCATGCTCGACGACGGGGGAGGTGAGGAGGCTCATCCGCCTGTCAGGCTACAACGTCCGACCGGCTGGCGATGCTGCCCTCGTGACGCCTGTGCGCGTGGTCGATCTGCGTGCCCGCACGATTCTGCGGTTCCTCGCGATCGCGATCGGTGTCGCGGTGACCCTCGAAGTGCTCTGGATCGCGAGACACGTGCTCGCGTGGGTCGTGATCGCACTGTTCCTCGCGCTTGCCCTCGATCCGCTCGTCGGGCTGATCCAGCGGCGGACGCACCTCGGGCGCGGCGCGGCCATCGGCCTGACGTACCTCATCCTGATCGGAGTGATCGTGGGCGTCTCGGCGACCTTCGTCCCGAAGCTCGTGGACGAGACGAACGGCATCGTTCAGGCGTCGCCGGGGTATGTCCACGACCTCACCCACGGGCGCGGCCGGCTCGGCTTCCTCGAGCGCAAGTATCACGTCGTCGAGAAGGTGCGCGCGCAGGTCAAGAACGGAGGCACCGCAAAAGTGCTCGGCCTCTCCGGCGCGGCGCTCTCGATCACGAAGAGCGTGATCACCATCGTCGCGGCGACGGTGACGATCATCTTTCTGACGTTCTTCATGCTGCTCGAGGGCCGCGATTGGATGGAGCGCTTCTACTCGCTTTTCCCGGAGGAATCGCAACCACGCTGGCGGCGCGTCGGGCACGACATCTACGAGACCGTCGGCGGCTACGTCACCGGCAACATCCTGATCAGCCTGATCGCCGGCGTGTCGATCACGATCGTCCTGGTCATCCTCGGCGTCCCGTACGCAGTCGCCCTCGGTCTGCTCGTCGGCATCCTCGACCTGATCCCACTCGCGGGCGCGACGGTGGCCGGGGTGATCGTGACGAGCGTCGCCTTGCTACACAGCATTCCTGCCGGGCTGATCGTGCTCGTCTTCTTCATCGTCTACCAGCAGCTCGAGAATCATTTCCTCCAGCCGGTGATCTACGGGAGAACGGTCCAGCTCTCGCCGCTCGTGGTCCTCGTCTCGGTCCTCGTCGGTGCCGCTCTGGCGGGCATCCTCGGTGCGCTCGCGGCAATTCCTGTTGCCGGCGCGATCCAGGTGATCGTGCGTGATCAGCTGGCGGCCCGTCGCGGCGCCGCACCGGTCAGCGAGCCGCCGCCAGCCTGATTAAGAATGCCCCTTACGGTGGATGTAGCCCGCACCCCTCCTGCCGATGGCCTCTCTATGGGGAGACGTGCTCTACCGCTGCTCGCGCTCGTCGCGACGATCGCAGCGCTCGTCGTGCCGGCGGCAGCGCTGCCGTCGCCGAGCCATTCCACCGTCGCATTGAGCTCGCTCGAAGCGGGTGTCCTGCAGCAGCTGAACCAGATCCGCACCCAGCACCACCTGGTGCCGCTCACCCTGAGCGCTCCGCTGACGGCCGCCTCGAAGCAGCATTCGAGCGAGATGGGCGACGACGGGTACTTCGAGCACACCTCACAGGACGGCACGGCGTTCTGGAAGCGGATCGGCCGCTGGTACTCCCAGAACGGCTTCCACTACTGGTCCGTCGGCGAGAACCTGCTCTGGTCGTCGCCCGACGTCGACGCCTCCCAGGCGCTCGTCCTCTGGATGCACTCGCCCGAGCATCGCGCCAACATCCTGTCGCCACGGTGGCGTGAAGTGGGCCTCTCTGCGGTGCACCTCACAGGCGCGCCGGGAACCTACGACGGGCGTGAGGTGACGATCATCACCACGGATTTCGGCGTCCGCCACTAACTGCACAGCCCGATACGCTTGACCGGCGCGCCCGTAGCTCAGGGGAAGAGCGGCGGCCTTCTAAGCCGTTGGTCGGGGGTTCGAATCCTCCCGGGCGCATCCAGGAAGGTTCGGCCGGCATCGCCATATGCTTCGCCGGTGCTTCCACCCAGACCCGCCGGGCGATAGTCGAGAGCCGTGGACACAACAGAACCGCCTGCGCTCGCCTTCACGGTCATCACCCCGACGTTCAACCGCGCGACGACGCTGACGCGCCTCTACGACAGTCTGAGGGCGCAGACGCTGAACGATTTCGAGTGGCTCGTCGTCGATGACGGCTCGACTGACGAGACACGGGAACTGGTCGAGGGATGGATCGCGCAGGCACCTTTCCCGATCAGGTACTTCCACCAATCGAACAGCGGCAAGCATGTCGCGGAGAACCTCGCGGTTCGACACGCTCGGGGCCGGTTCGTCGCAACCCTCGATTCGGACGATTGGTACGTCCCCGACGCGCTCGAGACGTTTCTCTCGACCTGGGAGACGATCCCGGCCTCGGAGCGTGAGTCGTTCGTCGGCGTCGTGGGCCTGTGCGCAGACACCGGGGGCACGGTGATCGGTATGCGCTTCCCCACCGACCTCTTCGATACGACGTATACCGAGCTCGCCCTTCGGCATCAGATCACCGGCGACAAGGCGGGTTCCGGCCGCACCGAGGTCGTGCGCAGGTTCCGTTTCCCGGTCGTGCCCGGCGAGACGCTCATCATCGAAACCCTCCTCTACAACCGGATCGCGCAGAGTTACCGGATTCGCTGCGTCAATAAGGTGATCAAGATGGTGGAGTACCAGGCGACCGGGCTGTCCGCGACGAGGACGGCAGACTACGTCCGCAATCCGCGCACATCGAAGCTCTTCTTCCTCGAGCAGCTCGGCGTCAGGCCGTTGCCCCGTGCCCAGCTCCTGCGCGCGTACGCAAACCACACGCGGTACGCCTTGCACGCCCGGCTCAGCCTCCAGAGCCTGCGCGACAGCCCGTCGAAGACGCTCTGGCTTGCGACCCTTCCGCCCGCCGTCCTCGCCTACGTACGAGACCGCATTCGGGCCGCCGCGTGACGGCGCCCGGCAGAACGAGCGCGCTCGACGAGTCGCCGCCCCAGCTCGGCGGTCGCATCGGCATCCAGGCGTTCAGCCGCCCCTACTCGCCGTTCCACGACATCTACCAGAGGTACTACCAGGAGGGACTCCGCGCGTACGCCGATACGGGTGCGGCGAGGGTCGAGATCACCTCACTCTCCCCGTTTCCACGACTCCTGCGCGGATTGCGTACGGCGCAGGACCGCAACTTCGCCACCCGTTGGCATGTGCCTCGCGCCAACGCGCTGCTCGACTCCATCGGCCGCCGTCTTGAAGGGGCGTCGCAAACTCCGTCTGGCTTCTTCGAGCCGACGGTGGGTCAGTACCTCTTCTCTGATCCCGTCGGTGGGCTGCAGCGAGTTTGTATCGACGCGGGCGATTCGCACGAGATCCCCAGCGACAGCCTCTGCGAGTGGAGCGATGTCTATTTCAAGACAAACTTCTGGGGCGATCGCGCGTACCCGGGCAACGTGAAGCCGATGGTCAACGCCGACCCCCTCATGCTCGAGCGCCTTCCGGGCTTGCGCAGCTCGCGGTCAGCGCCGAAGGAACTTGACCTGAGCTTCATCGTTCGCGTTTGGGGTGGGGACGATGGCATCGCGGGCATCGAGCACAACCTCCGGCTCCTGACGGCGATGAAGCGGGCTCGCTGCACCAAGCGCTTGCTCGCTGTCGTCCCGGCCGGCGACGTCGAGAAGACGTTGCGGCACTTGGAGCGGGCGGGGATCCCCGCAACGACGCGCGGGATCTCGCCTCGAGAGCTCTGGGAGGTGACGGCGGCTTCGCGTCTGAACGTTTTTCGCCTGGGAATGCACTACTGCATCCCGTGGCGCATGACAGGGTCTCTCGCCTGCGGGTCGTGTGCCGTCCTCGACCGGCCGCCGCTCAGCAGGTGGCCCGAGGCGCTTCACGAAGGCGTCAACTACCTGAGCCTCGGGACAATGGTTGCGCCCGACGCGCCTCTCGCGTCGGACGATCAGTACGACGAGATTCCGGACCGCATCGAAGCGTGGCTGCAGAAGCCGGAGTTGCTGCGCGAGATCGAGGACGCGAACGCGCGCTACTTCGATGGCTTCCTGGCGCCGAGTCAGGTCGGCCGGCAGATCGTCGCGGCCGTCGAGTCGTCCCGGGCCGCGACCTGACCCGTCACGCACCGGCCGCCGATACGATGCTCGGCGCACGGTGGCGGTAGCTCAGTTGGTAGAGCCCCGGGTTGTGGTCCCGGTGGTCGCGGGTTCGAGCCCCGTCCGCCACCCTCGAGACGAACGGTGACGTCGAGCGGCTCAACCGACTGATGGCCAGTGCTTACTGAAACTCAGTGCTTGCTGAAACTCAGTGCTTGGCTTGGGGCGCGGGCTTGCGCGGACGGCGGGAAGTTGAGATCCAGACACAGCTGTAGAAACTTGGCGTGTAGAAGCCGTCTCCGAAATGCCTGCAAGCGGTGGCAATCAGCCACCGCTGCATCCGGCCCGTCGATCGCCGATCGCAGAAATGGCAACAGAATGGCAACGTCTGGGCGCGTTCGCCTAGACGCCGGCCATGAAACAAGCTGCGCCAGAGCAAGCTGCGAGTCTGAGCGGCCGGGGCGACGTAAGACATGTTCCAGAAGGTCACCAATGCGTGGCGGAAGTGGCGTGCCGACAGGCAACAACGCGGCGTCGAGCGGGCTGCGGACAGAGCCGAGCGTCAGGGTCAGAGGCTTGACGATCAGCGCATCGATACAACGACGGACCGCCGCGGTATCAACCCGCCGTAACGTCCCTACAAGGGCTCGACTTCGAGCACGCCGCGTTCGACCCCGTCGAAGAACTCCGCGAGCCGTTCCGGAGCCAAGAACCAGTCGCGCAAACCGACGACAACCACGCCGCGTCCGTCTGCCACCCGCTTGAGCGCAAGTGGCAGACGGACCGAATGTTCGCTAGGTCAGATCAGAGTGGCTTACTGATTACTGATCGCTGCGCACTGACCGGTCGCCTGATGACCGACAAAGTTGGTCTGGCCGGGGATGACTCCTGCGGCCACGAACGGCAGAAGCCCCGAGCAGTTCAGGTTCCGTCCGACCGTGTTCCCGACGACGATGACACCGGGCGGAGGAAAATCGACGTCGTTCACCGTGATGTTGGTGAGCGTCGCGTTGTTGCCGATCGTGTTGAATTGCACACCGAGAAACTCGGCCGTCACCCCGCTGATGGTGAGGTTCTTGGCGATCGTGGCGCCCTTGATCGACCAGGGAACATCACTGCTTCCTCCAGTCAGGGTGACGTTCCCGTTGACCGTCAGGTTGCCGGCCCCCGGGGCGACTGCTCCTCGCAGCAGAACGTCGCTCGCGTCGGTGGCGGTGACGTTCCCGTTGATGGTGATGGTGGTGAACCCGTCCCCGTACGGATCGGCGCACGGCACTCCCGCGAACCTGCCAATCGTATTTGACGGCTGGCAGCCCAATCCGAGGAGCGACCCTGCGCCCGCCGTGACGTTGTGTCCGACCGTGATCGTCGACGGCGCGCTCTGTGCGTCGAACAGGGCACCGGGAGCGACGTTGATGTTGCCAGTGACGTTGATCACCGCACCGGGCACGATGTTGCATACACCGGTGACGGTGATGCTGGCGTAGTTGCCCGACGGGATGCTGGTGAAGGTGGACGTGCTCGGATCACCGGTGAAATTACCCCCGCTGCAGGTGTAGTTGTTGCCCGGTGCAGCACTCGCAATACCTGTGGCACCACCCAATCCCGCAGCCGCAGCAGACAACGCCACCACCATCACCGCGCCGAGCGCAATACGAAACCTCATGGTCTCCCCTTTCGTCTGTTTTCCCAAGAACCAGTCGAGCCGCAGTTGAGGCTCACCCAACGACAATGTCGCATCATCTCGAACTCCGGGGCGAGAGATCAAACACGCAGTCAGAAGATCGTCAGAGCGGGGCCTCGTTAAACGCTCGTAGCTTCTCGTCGCGTCGTGCTCTGATCAGGTGGAGCCGTTTTGTGGTCCCGGTGGTCGCGGGTTCGAGCCCCGTCCGCCACCCTCGAGACGAACGGTGACGTCGAGCGGCTCAACCGACTGATGGCCAGTGCTTACTGAAACTCAGTGCTTGCTGAAACTCAGTGCTTGCTGAAACTCAGTGCTTGGCTTGGCCGGCGCCGGGCTTGCGCCGGAGCAGGCGTGCGAAGTTGAGATCCCAGCCCCAGCCGTAGACCCTTGGCGTGATCAGCCGCCGCTCGGCCGGGTTCCACCAGCGTTCCTTCGTCCGGGCGAGGGTCGGGCGCCGCCAGTCATAGGGCACCTTGAGGAAGGTGCCGGTCTTCGGCTCGTTTGCGGGTGCTGGCATGCCGGGCTCCTCTCGTCTCTCGTCGTTCGGGCGCTCCTGCCTGCTGAGGGTACCCACGGTCCTTGATCGTGAACGAAGAAAACGGTTAACGAGGTTCACTGTCGGCCGCCGAAAGCAGTATGGTCGCTCCCCGTGCGGAGGACTGCGGCGGTTGCCTTCTTGGCGGCGATGAGTTTTGGCGGGTTGATCTGCGGCGCACAGCTGGCGGGGGCGCAGCAGCGGGTCGCCGGGAAGGCGCCTGCGCGCATCACCGGCTGGCTCAGCTTCGGGAACGGCGCCTCGAGGCCGGGCTTCACGACCGCGGCGCTCGATCCTTCGTCGCTACGGCCGAACTGGTTCCGCGCGACCGACGGGATGGTGACGACCCAGCCGCTCGTGGCACGCAACGTTCCTGCCGCCGGGCAGCAGACCGCGTATGTGGCAACGAACCTCGGCCGTGTGATCGCGTACGCGCCGAACGGCTACGTGCGCTGGCAGCGGACGCTCGGCTCGCTCCCGAATTCGTGCCCACAACTCGATGCCTGGGGCGTCGTCGGCACACCTGTGATCGACCCGGCTTCGCGCGCGATCTACGTCGCGGACGGGTTTGGCCTGCTGCACGCGCTCGATCTCGTCACCGGCCGTGACCGTCCCGGATGGCCGGTGCGCATCTACGACGACCCATCCGCCGAGCTCGTCTGGGGCGCGCTGGCAGCCGTCGACGGCTCCATCTACGTCGGCACCGGCTCGTACTGCGACCGGCCGATGGTCGGCAAGCTGATTCGGGTGCAGGTGGCGACGAAGCACGTCTCGACCTGGACAGTCGTGCCGCCGGAGCTCGGTGGCGGCGGCAGCATCTGGGGATGGGGCGGCCCTGCCTACAGCGCCGCGCGCAATGCGCTCTTCGTCGTCACCGGCAACGCGTTCGAAGGCGGCACGAACAGTGGTGCCGCCTTCGACGAGGGGGCGGGCTACGGGGAGCAATTGGTCGAGGTCTCGCCCGACCTGCGCGTGCTCGCTGCAAGCCATCCGGCCGACGTCCCGGGAGCGGGCGACTTCGACTTCATCGGCTCACCGGTCATCTTCACTCCGCCGGGCTGCGGCGAGCTCGTCACAGCCGCGAACAAGAACGGCCGCGTGTATGTCTGGCGATCGGCGTCGATCGCGTCGGGGCCGGTTGCCGACGTCGCGCTGCAGGCCACGTCGCAGGACGAGCCGCTCCTCACGCAACTCGCGTACGACCCCAGGACGAAGTCGCTGTACGCATCGACGTTCACCTCGCTCATCCGGGTCGCAGTCGACGGGTGCGGGAACGCGCACGTTGCCTGGAAGGTGCGCTACCCCAAAGCGACCCTGCAGGGCTCGCCGACCGTCGCCGGTGCGACCGTCTGGGTCGCCCTCTCCGGCGCGCCGGCTCACCTGCGTGGCTACGACGCGGCCACTGGGCGCCTGCGCTACGACCGCCCCGTCGGCGGTATCTCGTTTGCCCCTCCGGCTGCGCTCGCGGGCCGGCTCTTCGAAGGCGCAGACCACGCCTTCGCCGATCGGTCCGCCGCCGCGGAGCGCGCGGCCCCGCAGGCTGCGCGCCTCCGCGCCTACACGAGCTGGAGCGACAAGCGTCACGGGTGGCAGAGCCGCGAAAGCGGCGTTTACGCGACCGACGACGGCGGCCACACCTGGCGGAGGATCTTTGCAAGCTACGCGCAGCGAGTCGTTCGGCTGTCACCGTCCCACGGTGTGATCAGCATCGGCACGGGCTCCGTCAGCTGCGTCTGCCGGGAGCGCCAGCTGTGGACGAGCGACGGCGGCCGACACTGGCACGAGACTCGCGCGCTCGGGCCCGACTTCGTCGGCAGCGGAGTCGAGATCTACACCTGGTCGGGCGCTACCATCCGCCGCGCGTCGTGGCCGCCTCGGCGGTCGTCGAAGCTCGCGACGATGGCGGAGACGATCGCCGACGCGGCCCCGATCCCAGGGGGTGTCGCCGCGCTGCTCACCGCGTCGGGTCAAGGCTGGGACAACGACGCGCACGTCGTCGAGGTGAAGGGCGACGCCGACGCGACGATCGCCCTGCCGCCGGAGGCGGGGCACGTGCTCGCCCGCGGGCTCACCGTCGACTGGCCGAACCTCGTCGTGCGCACCTACGTCTTCACCGAGGACGGTCGCAAGACGATCAGCTGGCGTTCGGCCGACGGTGGGAAGACGTGGCACCCGGTCTGAGCGCAATTGCCTGACCGTCGTAGCACCGACCATCTAAGCTCTCTGAGTTCGGCCCCGTAGCTCAGCGGACAGAGCGGGAGCCTTCGAAGCTCCGTGCGGTGGTTCGATTCCACCCGGGGCCGCTTAACCACCGCGTTAACCACGACGCAACAACAATCGCGAGGCAGCGCTGTCTCATCCTGCGATGCGGCGCGTTCTCCTGCTCTGCCCACTCCTGCTGACCGCCTGCGGCTCGGCTCCCGCGCACCAGGCCGCGGCACCGCAGGTCACCGTCTCCAGCTACGGCCGTGGGGCGCTTCGCTCCTGGGTCTTCGCTCCGCCGGCAAAGCCGAAGCTGATCGTCGTCTTCGTGCACGGGCTGGGCGGTCAGCGCGAGACGACGCCGTACTACCACCGGCCGTGGCTCGAGCACCTCGCGCGCGAAGGGTACGAGGCGGTGTACCCCGCCTACGAATCGTTCCCACTCCAGAACGGCGCGTTGAAGCATCTCGTGCAGGGCCTTGCAACTGCCGCCGCGCACCTGCCGTCAGGCGTGCCGGTTGCGGCAATCGGCTACTCGCGCGGCGGCCGGCTGGTGATGGACTACGCGAGCATCTCGTCGACAACAGGGCTCGTGCCGGCGCGCATCTTCAGCGTCTTCCCCGCGGGAACGATGGACCAGCCGCTCGACCTCGCGCCGCTCGACGGCCATACAAAGGTGCTGATCGTCGCGGGTGACGCCGACCAGACGGTCGCGAACATCGGCGCGAACCAGCTGATCACGCAGCTCGCGATCGCCGGATTCCCGTATGCCGATGTCCACTTCGAGGTCATTCGCTCGCACGGCTTCTTCGTCGCCGATCATCTCTCCGTTCTCAACGACGATGCCGGCTCGCGCCGCGCGTTCTGGGCGCGAGCCGACCGGTTCTTCGCACCGCTCGCGGCGGCCGGGTAGCGCTCTACGAATCCTCGCGCGGCGCCGGGACGTCGCCCACAACCTCCACCGCGTGATGCCGCTCGCTCTCGATCTCCGCGGCCTCCTCGTCGAACTTCGTCTCGCTGGACGCGCGGCTCTCCGCCTCACGTTCGGCCGCCTCGCGGGCGCGCCGCTCTTCGAGCGCCGGATCGTGGATCGTGCCGGGGCTCGTCAGTTCACTGGGGTCGATCGGGTTTTCGCTCATGCTCGTCCGCTACCCATCCGAGTACGCTTGCAATCACCCCGCGGGTGTGGCGGAACTGGCAGACGCGCCGGGTTTAGGTCCCGGTGGGCTTCGGCCCTTGGAGGTTCGACTCCTCTCGCCCGCACTGAAGCAAGCGCGCGCAAACCGCGCTCTAGGGAAGGGCAGCGAAAACAGCGGAGAGCGGCAGGCGCTCCTTCTCGGGTGGGGAGCTGAGCTCCGGCCCGAGGTGGATCAGCCCGACGATCCGTTCGCTCGCGTCGAGCCCGAGCACGGCGCGAGCGGGTCGCTCCTCGAGGGCGGCAGGCGTGCGCCAATACGAGGCGAGCCCACGTCCGGTGGCGCCGAGCAGCACGGCATAGACCGCGCAGGCGGTCGCATGCAGGTCTTCCGCATCGGTGTGCGGGTCTCCCGAGAGCACCGCCGTCGCAAGGACGAGGGTCGGGGCTCGGCCCAGCTTCATTGCCTCTTTCTCGCCCACCGCCTCGTTCAGGCGGCCGCGGGTCTCGGGGCCGAGCAGGCGGAACCGCCACGGCTGGGTCAGCTTGTGATTCGGCGCAAACCGGGCCAGGTCGAGCAGATCGCGGACGACGGCGTCGTCGACGGGCACGCGCCCGAACTGCTTATGCGTCCTCCGCAAGCGGATGGCGGCCTCGACGTCCACGGCCCCGCAACGTACAGGTCTGGTTCAATGGCCGGACCGATGAATCCTGCCGTTGAACAGCTGTCGGACGACAAGGTCAAGCTGACCGTCGACGTCCCTGCGCATGACGTCCACCACGCGGTCGAGCATGCGGCGAACGACCTCGCGGCGAGCGTCCGTATCCCCGGCTTCCGCAAAGGGAAGGTGCCGATGCCGATCCTGATCCAACGGGTCGGCAAGGAGCGTCTCTATTCGGAGGCGGTCGAGAGTCACATCGGCGGCTGGTTCTGGAACGCCGCGACGGCAGCGCGCGTGAATCCGATCGCGCAACCGGAGTACGAGTACGAGCTGCCGGCGAGCGAGAGTGAGAACTGGAGCTTCTCGGCGACCGTCGAGGTGCAGCCGAAGCCCGACCCCGCCGACTGGACGCAGCTCGAGGTGCCAAAGATGGAAGCCGAGGTGCCCGAGGAGGCGGTGCAGGCCGAGCTCGACGCGCTTCAGAAAACCGTCGGCGAGCTCGTCCCCGTCGAAGGACGTCCTGCCGAGGACGGCGACACCGCCGTCATCGACCTGATCGCCGAGGACGGTTCGGCGCAGCGCGACTACGTCGTCGACCTGGGTTCGGAGCGGCTCGTCGAGGAGATCGAGAACGGCATCCGTGGCCTTGCCACCGGCGACAGCCGCGAGGTCGCCTACGAGCTCGCGGACGGCACGCGTCGCAGCGCGACTGTCACGCTGAAGGATCTGAAACAGCGCGTCCTCCCGCCACTCGACGACGAGCTTGCGAAGTCCGCGTCGGAGTTCGACACGCTCGACGAGCTGCGTGGAGAGATCGAGGGCAGGCTGCGGGCCGAGGTCGAGGAGGAGCTCGACGGGCTCTTCCGCGCCGCTGCGGTCGACGAGCTCGTGAAGGCGACGAAGTTTCAGGCAGCAGGTCCCCTCGTCGAGGCGCGGACGCGCGAGCTCCTGAACGGGCTCGCCCGCAGCCTCCAGGCGCGCGGGATCGATGCGAACACCTACCTCCAGCTCACGGGCCAGTCGCCCGAGGTGCTGGAGGGTCGCCTGCGCGCGGAGGCGGCGCTGTCGGTCGCCCGCGAGGTCGTGCTGGAGGCGGTCGCGGACAAGCTCGGGATTCAGGTCACCGACGACGAGATCCGCGACGAGTTGCGTGCGGCAGGCGAGTCGGAGGCGGACATCGAGCAGTTCGTCGCCGAGGGTGGCGCCGATCGCGTCCGTGACGACATTCGCCTCAAGAAGGCCCTCGACCGCGTCGCGGCCGAGGTCAAGCCGATCGCGCCGGAGTTGCACGAAGCGCGCGAGGCACTCTGGACGCCCGAGCAGGAGCAGGCGTCCGAGACCCCGAAACTTTGGACCCCCGGCAGCAAGGAGTAACGAGATGCCTTTGATCCCCATGGTGGTCGAGCAGACCTCGCGCGGCGAGCGCGCCTTCGACATCTATTCGCGCCTGCTCGCCGAGCGCATCGTCTTCCTCGGCACCCCCGTCGACGATCAGATCGCGAACCTGATCATCGCCCAGCTGCTTCACCTCGAGTCTGAGGATCCTGACAAGGACATCTATCTCTACATCAACTCGCCCGGCGGCTCCGTGTATGCGGGGCTCGCGATCTACGACACGATGCAATTCGTGAAGCCGGACATCCAGACGATCTGCGTCGGGATCGCGATGAGCATGGGATCGCTACTGCTCGCCGGGGGCGCGAAAGGGAAGCGCATGTCGTTGCCGAACTCACGAATCCTGATCCATCAGGTGTCCGGCGGGTTCCAAGGCCAGGGCACCGACATCGAGATTCAGGCTCGCGAGGTCATCGGCCTCAAGCGCCGCCTGGAGGAGATTTACGCCCACCACACCGGCAAGTCCCAGGAGGATATTTCGCGCGACATGGAGAGAGATTTCTTCCTGAGCCCGCCGGAGGCAGTGGACTACGGGATCATCGACACGGTGATCACGAACCGCGACATGACCCGCACTGAGGCCGCTGCTTAATACGGCTGACCTAGCCGTTTAGGCGAATCCGGGGTAAAAGGAGAACGGGATGGCGCGCGCGAGCGAAGGAAACGAACAGCTTCTCTGCAGTTTCTGCGGCAAATCACAGCGGCAGGTCAAGAAGCTCATCGCCGGTCCCGGCGTCTATATCTGCGACGAATGCATCGATCTCTGCAACGAGATCATCGATGAAGAGCTGACCGCGCCCAGTTCGCTCGACCTCGAGAACCTGCCGAGGCCGACGGAGATCTACGGCGAGCTGAACGAATACGTCGTCTCGCAGGAAGAGGCAAAACGCAGCCTGGCAGTGGCGGTCTACAACCACTACAAGCGCGTGCAGATGGGCGCGGAGGACGGCGAGGTCGAGCTGCAGAAGTCGAACATCATGCTGCTCGGGCCGACCGGTTGCGGCAAGACGCACCTCGCGCAGACGCTCGCACGAATCCTCAACGTCCCCTTCGCGATCGCCGACGCAACTGCCCTCACCGAGGCCGGGTATGTCGGCGAGGACGTCGAGAACATCCTCCTCAAGTTGATCCAGGCGGCCGACTTCGACATCAAGAAAGCGGAGACCGGGATCATCTACATCGACGAGGTCGACAAGATCGCGCGCAAGGCGGACAACCCGTCGATCACGCGCGACGTCTCGGGCGAAGGTGTGCAGCAAGCACTGCTGAAGATTCTCGAGGGAACGGTTGCGTCGGTTCCGCCGCAGGGAGGCCGCAAGCATCCGCACCAGGAGTTCCTCTCGATCGACACGACGAACATCCTGTTCATCTGCGGCGGCGCTTTCGCCGGCATCGACAAGATCATTGCGAAGCGCGTAGGCAAGAACGCTGTCGGCTTCGGTCGCCAGATCTCGTCGAAGCGTGACGCGGAGAGCGCGGAGTTGCTCGGCGAGGTGATGCCGGAGGATCTCCTGAACTTCGGTTTGATCCCGGAGTTCATCGGCCGCTTGCCGGTGCTCTCGGCGGTGCACCAGTTGAAGCGGGAAGACCTCGTGCAGATTCTGACCGAACCGAAGAACGCGCTCGTCAAGCAGTACCAGCGCTTCTTCAATTACGACAACATCGATCTCGTCTTCACCGACGACGCGCTGTGGTCGATCGCCGACAAGGCCCTTCATCGCGAGACCGGCGCCCGTGGCCTTCGCTCGATCATCGAGAACGCTCTCCTCGATGTGATGTTCGAGCTGCCCTCGCGGAAGGACGTCTCCAAGTGCGTGATCACGAAGGAGACGATCGAGAAGGGCCTGAAGCCGACGCTCGTCACGAGCGCGGGCGCCGACGTCGAGCCCGACGAGCTCGCCGAAGAATCCGCGTAGAGATTCGCCACGCGATGAACGTCGGTGACGTGTATGGCCCGTCGAGCTGGATCGACGTCCCGCAGTCGAAGATCGACGCGTTCGCCGAGGCGACGGGCGATCACCAGTGGATCCACGTCGATCCCGAGCGCGCAAAGGCGGGGCCGTTCGGGACGACGATCGGGCACGGCTACCTGACGCTTTCGCTCCTTCCGGCGGCGTCATACGAGGTCGTCCCGCGCCAGGGCGGGATGGGTATCAACTACGGGCTCAACCGCGTGCGCTTTCCTGCGCCCGTGCCGGTCGACTCGCGTCTTCGCGCAACCTTCGAGGTCAAGGAGGTCGAGGAGATCGCAGGCGGCGGCCAGGTCACGATGACGGCGACGGTCGAGCGTGAGGGCGGCGAGAAGCCCGTCTGCGTCGCCGACGTCGTCTTTCGTTATTACGAATGACCGGCGACGTGCTTTCGGCGGAGGCGCTCGCGTTCGTCGATCGTCTGCACCGCGACGTTGGATCCTGAGCGTCGACGGTTGCTTGCGGTGCGTGAGGGGCGTAGGGGTGAGCGGCCGCGGTTCGTGGGTGCGCCGGCGGAGTTCACGGTCGCACCGGCACCGGCCGATTTGCAGGATCGTCGGGTCGAGATTACGGGGCCGGTCGACCGGAAGATGATGATCAACGCGCTCAACTCGGGCGCGAGGGTGTTCATGGCGGATTTCGAGGATGCGAACTCGCCGAGCTGGGAGAACGTCGTCGAGGGTCAGCGAAATGTGCGTGACGCGGTGCGGGGCACGATCTCACTCGACACGCGGCGAGAAGCGCTACCGGCTGAACGAGGAGACGGCGACGCTCGTGATCCGCCCGCGCGGCTGGCATCTCGTCGAGCGGCACCATGAGGTGGACGGTGCGCCGGTCTCGGCGTCGCTCTTCGACTTCGGCCTCGTCGTCTACAACAACGCGCGCGAGCAGCTGGAGCGCGGGAGCGGGCCGTACTTCTACCTGCCGAAGCTCGAGTCGCACCTGGAGGCCCGGCTGTGGGCGCAGGCGTTCGCGCTTGCCGAGGACGAGCTCGGGTTGCCGGCGGGCTCGATCAAGTGCACCGTCCTGATCGAGACGATCCTCGCGGCCTTCGAGATGGACGCGATCCTGTACGAGTTGCGCGACCATTCGTGCGCGTTGAACGCCGGGCGTTGGGACTACATCTTCAGCTGCATCAAGAAGGCCGGGTGCGGTGCTGCCCGACCGTGCGCAGGTGACGATGACGGTGCCGTTCATGCACTCCTACACCGAGCTGCTCGTGCGGACCTGCCATGCGCGTGAGGCGCACGCGATCGGCGGCATGGCGGCGTTCATCCCGTCGCGCCGGGACGCCGCGGTGAACGAGGTCGCGCTCGCGAAGGTGCGCGAGGACAAGGAGCGAGAGGCAGGCAACGGCTTCGACGGGACCTGGGTCGCGCATCCCGACCTCGTGCCGGTCGCGCTGGCCGAGTTCGACACGGTGCTCGGCGACCGCCCGAACCAGCTCGAGCGAAAGCGCGACGACGTCTCCGTGACCGAAGAGGATCTGCTCGACTTCGAGATCCCCGGCGGGGAGATCACCGACGAGGGCCTGCGCGTGAACGTCAGCGTGGGCGTGCGCTACCTCGACGCCTGGCTCCAGGGCGTCGGCGCTGCGGCGATCGACAACCTGATGGAGGACGCAGCGACGGCCGAGATCTCACGCGCGCAGGTCTGGTCGTGGGTGCAGATCGGCCGCTTCGACGAGGCACGCGTCCGCGCAGAGATCGCGAAGGTCGAAGCCGCAGACGCAGCGAAAGAGGTCTTCGCCGACGTCGCCCTCTCGACCCCGTTCAAGGACTTCCTCACGACCACCGCCTACGACCGCCTGCCGTGAGCGCGATCTCAGGCCGCGCGACGGTCGAGCAGCTGGGCGACGATCTCGCCTGCCGACCGGACGTGGTCGGTCATCTGCCGCCGTGCTTCGACGGCGTCGCGCGCCTCGATCGCCGCGAGGATCGCGCGATGCTGCTCGATGTTCTCGGACAGCAGATGTGAGCTGTGGCTGAGAGCCGCCCACGTGAGGTCGCGCGGAAAGCTCTGGTGGAGGTGCGCGATCGCTGCGAGCAACTGCCGGTTTCCCGCTGCCTCCTGGATGACCTGGTGAAAGAGGTGGTTCGCCCGTTCCCACTCGCTCTCGGTCGACCAATCGCTGTCGACGCCGCGGCGGCGGTCGTGAATCACCTCTTCGACCGAATGGCGGAAGAGCTTCTCGGCCTCGCGGAGCGAATCGAGTTGACTGTCGAGCAGGCGGTCGACCGCGCACGCCGCGGCGAAGCCCTCGAGCTCAGCGCGCACCGCGTACGCCTCGCGAATGTCGCGCGCGTTCGGCCCGCGCACGACGGCGCCTCGGTTCGGCACGACCGACACGAGCCCGCCCGACTCGAGCTTGCGGAGGGCCTCGCGGACAGGCGTCCGGCTGACGCCGAATTCCGCCGCCAGACGTTTCCTGCCGCAAGTCGCGTGCCGGTGGCGATCTCGCCGCTGAGCACACGTGCCTGAATCGTCGCGGCCAGGCGATTGACCAGGCTGTTGCGGTCGGCAGTCGCGCTCATCGCGGCAGAGCGTCGCGCACGAGCCGGACGGCCACGACGCCGAGGAAGAGAGCGAACACGAGCTTCAGGGCCTCTCCAGGGAGCGCGAGCGCGAGCAGCGCGCCGAGGGCGGCGCCCGTCGCGCCGAGTACGCCGAAGCGCAGGGCGAGCGACAGGTTCCCGACGCCGCGCCGCCGCAGCACGATGCTCGCGACGATCGCGGTGGGGAGGACGACGAGGAGAGATGTCGCTTCCGCCGCCTGCTGATTCAGCCCCGCTGCCAGAGTGAGGTACGGCACCATCATGATCCCGCCGCCGACGCCCAGCAGCCCTGCGCCGGCGCCGGTGAGCACGCCGAACGCGACGAGCGAAGCAAGCAGCACGTTGCCCGTCACCGGCGGACCAGCATCAGGATCGAGACGCCGCCGAGGAAGAGGCCGAACACGAGCTTCAGCGGCCGCTCCTCGATCCGGGCGAGAGCCGACGCGCCGATCCGCGCGCCGACGATCGAGCCGGCAGTGAGAGCGGCGGCGTCGACGAGCCGCACCTTCCCGGCGGCGCCGTAGATCAGGACGCCGGCGAGGCTGATCGGGATGATCGCCCCGAGGGAGAGAGCGTGAGCGTCCCGCTGGCGATAGCCCGCCCAGAGCACGAGGAGCGGCACCATCACGATGCCGCCGCCGACTCCGAGGAGGCCCGACAGGCAGCCCCCGACGACGCCGATCGCGACCAGGCGAGCGTCGAGACCGGCGGGGCGCCAGCGGGCAAGGGTGCGTTCGGAAGCCACGGGCGCGCGCTCGCTCATCGACAGGTGAGCCTAGCAGCCATTGGATCCATTTGACAACAACTTGGATCCAAAGTACCCTCACGCAGATCCAGGGCCAGGGAGGTCCTCGACCAGATGTCGTGCAGTCACCGACCAGGGGGATCGACATGAGAAAAACCCGTGCGCTCGCCGCGTTCGGGCTCACGCTCGCCGGCGCCGTCGCGCTCGCCGCTCTCACCGCTTCGGCCCGTTCTGCGGCGCCGCCGGCGCTGAAGAACGGGGGCACGCTCACGATCGCGCTCGACTCAGATCCGGATGCGCTCGACCCGACCCTCGCACGCAGCTTCGTCGGCCGCATGGTCTTCGCCGACATGTGCGAGAAGCTCTACGACCTGAACGCGAAGCTCGCCATCGTGCCGCAGTTGGCGGCGGCGCTGCCGATGTTCTCCGCGGACAAGCTGACGGTCACGATCAAGATCCGGACGGGGATCAAGTTCAACGACGGCACGCCCCTCAACGCCGCTGCTGTGAAGGAGTCACTCGACCGTGATCAGAACCTGAAGGGCTCAGCTCGTGCGAGTGAGTTGTCGCCGGTCGCTCGATCGACACGCAGGGGAACTCCACCGTGATCCTGCATCTGAAGACGCGCTACTCGCCGATCACGTCACAACTGGCAGATCGCTCCGGGATGATCATGTCGCCGAAGGCTCTGAATGCGCTCGGTGCCAATTTCGCGACCAACCCGGTCTGCGTCGGTCCGTTCATGTTCAAGGACCGCTCGGCCGGCGACCACATCACGCTCACGCGGTCGCCGTACTACTACAACAAGGCGAAGGTCCATCTCGACTCGATCGTGTGGAAGATCATCACCGACCCGTCGGCGCGGGCAGCCGAACCTTCGCGCGCACGACGTCAACGTCGCGGAGGGCCTCGCCTCGACCGACCTGAAGTCGATCCAAGCCGACAAGTCGCTGCGTCTCTTCAAGGCGACGTCGATCGGCTACCAGGGAATCACCGTCAACATCGGCAACTCGAAGGGACTCGGGAAGCTGCCTACGCGAACACCGGTACGCCGATCGCCAAGTCGTCCGACCTTCGCCAGGCGTTCGAGCTCGCGCTCGACCGGAAGGTGATCAACAAGGTCGTCTTCGGCGGCACGGTGAACCCCGACTGCTTCCCGGTCTCGCCGGGAACACCGTGGTACGCGGCGACGAAGGGCATCCCGTGCACACCTGACGGCGAACGTGGCCGGAGCGAAGGCCGCGTTCAAGCGCTCCGGTGCGTCGCCGGGCGTGACCGTGCACCTGATGCTCGGCACCGACCCGGTCGCGGCGCGGCTCGGCCAGGTGATCCAGTCGATGGAGAAGCCGATCGGTTTCAACGTCGTGCTCGACCCGACCGAGTTCGTGACGTCGTTGAACCACGAGGACGCCGGGCAGTTCGAGACGTTCGCGATCGGCTGGTCCGGCCGCGTCGATCCAGACGGCAACACGTAGCAACTTCCTGCAGACGACCGGCTCGCAGAACGACAGTGGCTACAGCGAACCCGGTGGCCGACCGCGCGCTCGAACAACGAGCGGAAGGCGGCGTCGACCGCAGGCGCGTCTCGTCGACCTCCATGCCGCGCTCGCCCAGGCGGCCAAGGACCGACCGGTCATCTACCTCTACCACCC
Source organism: uncultured Thermoleophilia bacterium (assembly GCA_963842335.1). Lineage (GTDB taxonomy): Bacteria > Actinomycetota > Thermoleophilia > Gaiellales > Gaiellaceae > PALSA-600. Next base: position 529,292 of record CAWJGF010000010.1, read on the forward strand.
GGTCAACTGATGACGCCGAAGCGACGAACGTCAGCGGCGTCCAACTGTTCGGCGATGGCCTCGATGCGCGTGGCGTTCGCCGGCTTCACGAAGTAGCGACACCGAATCGAGGCGATGATGGGCGGCTTCCTCCTGCGCAAGGTCGGGGCCGCCCTCATCGTTCTGCTCCTTGCAAGCATGCTCGTGTTCGCCGGCGTCCGTGCGATCCCCGGCGACCCTGCGATCGCGCTCGGCGCCGAGAACCGCGACCCGGCGGTGCTGGCGGCGATCAGGCACAAGTACCTGCTCGACCGGCCCCTGCCCGTGCAGTACGTCCACTGGGTCAGCCTCGCCGTGCGTGGCGACCTCGGCACCGACCAACGCGAGCTCTCGGTGTCACGGACGATCGTGCAACGGCTCCCGATCACCTGGAGCTGGCGTTCCTCGCGGTCCTGATCGGCACGGTGATCGGCGTCGGTGCCGGGATCCTTGCCGCGGTCCGCCACGGCAAGGCGTCCGACTACACGGCGACCTCGGTTGCGCTCGTCGGGCTCTCCGTGCCCCACTTCTGGCTCGGGATCGTGATGATCATCTACTTCGCGGTGACGCTGCACTGGCTGCCGGCCGGCGGCTACGTGCCGTTCGTCCACAGCCCGGAGCGAGAACCTCGAGCACATGCTGATGCCCGCGATCGTCCTCGGGACTGGCCTGTCGGCCGTGCTGATGCGGCAGATGCGCTCGTCGATGCTCAGCTCGCTCGGAGCCGACTACGTGCGGACCGCGCGCGCGAAAGGCCTGTCGGAATGGTCCGTCGTCGGTAAGCATGCGGTGCGAAACAGCCTGATCACCGTCACGACGGTGGTCGGCCTGCAGCTCGGTGCGCTCATCTCGGGCGCCGTGATCGTGGAGCAGATCTTCGTCATCCCGGGGTTCGGCCGCCTGACCATCGATGCCGTCAACCAGCGTGACTACGCCCTGCTGCAGGGCGTCGTACTTGTCGCGGCCGCCGGGTACGTAGTGGTCAACCTGCTCGTCGACATCACGTACTCGTTCCTCAACCCACGCATCCGGGTCTCGGGCTCCTCATGAGCTACGCCGAGACGGCCGCAGTCGCGATCAACCCGCGTGCCCGGCGTCGTCGCCTGCTGCGCAAGCGGTTCATGCGGCGTCCCTCGCAGTCATCGGGCTCGTCGTCGCCCTCTCGTTCGTCCTAGCTGCGATCTTCGCGCCCTCATCGCGCCATACTCGGCGTCCGCGACGGACTTCAACGCGACGCTCGTTCCGCCGTTCACCGATGGTCATCTTCTCGGCACGGACGAGCTCGGCCGCGACGTTCTCTCGCGCATCATCTGGGGCTCGCGGGCGTCGATCCTGGCCGGCGTTGCCGCGACGCTGCTCGCGATGATGATCGCCGTGCCCATCGGGCTCGTTGCCGGTTACTACCGCGGCTGGGTCGACCCCGTGATCGCGCGGCTCACCGACGTGCTGCTCGCGTTCCCGTTCCTCATCCTGGCCGTCGGTCTCGCGGCGATCCTCGGGCCGTCGCTCAAGAACGCGACGATCGCGCTCGCAATCGGCGCCGCGCCCGGCCTGATCCGCGTGGACACGCGGTGAGGCGCTCGCACTCCGCGAGGAGGACTACGTGCGCGCCGCGATCGCAAACGGCGCGAGCGACCCAGGCATCATCGCCCGGCACATCTTCCCCAACATGCTGTCGACCCTGATCGTGCAGGCGACGGTCACCATCCCCGCCGCGATCATCGGCGAAGCGGTCCTCTCATTTCTCGGTCTCGGTGTGCAGCCACCGACCCCGTCCTGGGGCGTGATGCTCTCGGATGCGCAGTCGTACCTGTCGGAGGCGCCAAGGCTCGCGCTCTTCCCGGGCATCGCGATCTTTGCTTGTTCGCTCTCGTTCAACCTGCTCGGCGACGGCCTGCGCGACGTCCTCGACCCGCGGACGACGCGGTGAGTCTCCTCGACGTCCAAGACCTTTCGGTTCGTTTCGACACCGACGACGGGACCGTCCACGCCGTCGACGGTCTGTCGTTCTCGCTCGAGTCGGGCCAGGTGCTCGGCATCGTCGGTGAGTCGGGCTGCGGAAAGAGCGTGAGCGTGATGTCGCTGCTCCGACTGCTGCCGCCGACCGCGCATGTCACCGGGGCCGCGGAGTTCGACGGGCTCGATCTGCTCGCCGCTCCGCTCGCGCAGGTGCGCCGCGTCCGGGGCCGCGAGATCGCCTTCATCTTCCAGGAGCCGATGACCTCGCTGAACCCGGCCTTTCGCGTCGGCAATCAGATCGCAGAGGTGCTGCGGCGGCACCTCGGGTTGAGCCGCGGGGCCGCGCGCCGCCGCGCGATCGAACTGCTCGACCTGGTGCGCATCCCCGCGCCGAGCCAGCGTGTCGACGAGTATCCGCATCAGCTCTCAGGCGGCATGCGGCAGCGGGTGATGATCGCGATGGCGCTCGCTTGCGATCCGAAGATCCTGATCGCCGACGAGCCGACGACGGCGCTCGATGTGACGATCCAGTCGGGCATCCTCGATCTGCTGCGCGACATCCGCGAGCGGCTCGGCACGTCGATCATCTTGATCACGCACAACCTCGGAGTGGTGGCCGACATCGCCGACCGCGTGATCGTGATGTACGCCGGGCGCAAGGCCGAGGAGGCGCAGGTGCACGAGCTGTACGCGCGGCCTCAACACCCGTACACGATCGGCCTGCTCGGTGCCGTGCCCGCGGCCGGGCGGCGCCGACGCCCAGGGTCGGCTGCGGGAGATCCCAGGCCGCGTACCGTCGCTCGCGCAAATGCCGACGGCCTGTGCGTTCGCGCCGCGCTGCCCGCGTGCTGACGACCTGAGCCGGTCGCAGGTGCCCGAGCTGCACGAGGTGCAACACGATCACCTCGTCGCATGTTTTCACCCAGGCGGGGAATGGGACGGCGAATGATCGACCTGGAACCGCCCACGCTCGAGGTCGTTGATCTCGTGAAGCACTTCGCCGCCGGGAGGCAGCTGCTCGGCGGTCGCGGCGTCGTCCAGGCGGTCGACGGTGTCTCGTTCTCGATCGCGCCGGGCGAGCTGCTTGGGCTGGTCGGCGAGTCGGGGAGCGGCAAGACCACCGTCGGCGAACTGCGTCATCCGCTTGCTCGAGCCGACGGAGGGGTCGATTCGGCTGAAGGGCCGCGACGTGACGCACTTGTCGCGCCGCCAGCTCCGGCCGCTGCGCAAGGACATGCACATGGTGTTCAGGATCCGTACTCCTCGCTGAACCCGCGGATGTCGTGCGGCCAGATCGACGGCGAGGCCGCTCCGGGTGCAGCGGCTCGCCAGCGGCCAGGCGCTCGACCAGAAGGTCGTCGATCTCTTCGACCGCGTCGGACTGCGCCCCGAACTGCGGTTTCGCTATCCGCACGAGCTCTCAGGCGGCCAGCGGCAGCGGGTCGGTCTCGCCGGGCGCTCTCGGTCTCGCCGACGCTGCTCGTCGCCGACGAGCCGGTGTCGGCGCTCGATGTCTCCGTCCAGGCGGCGATCCTGAATCTGCTTCGCGACCTGCAGGCGGAGCTGGGGTTCTCGTGCCTCTTCATCACGCACGACCTCGCGACCGTCGAGTATCTGTGCGATCGGGTCGCCGTCATGTACCTCGGGAAGATCGTCGAGCTGGCACCGACGCGTGAGCTCTTCGCCGCGCCAAAGCATCCGTACACGCAGGCACTGCTCTCGGCCGCGGTCGTCCCGGATCCGGTCGTGCAGCGCCAGCGAACGCGCATCGTCCTCCAGGGAGATCTTCCGAGCCCGCTCGCGCCGCCTTCCGGCTGCCGGTTCCGCACGCGCTGCCCGCTCGAGCACGAGTCCGCTCCACTCTCGACCGACGTCGACCCGCCGCTCGTCGACATCGGCGGCGGCCATCAGGTCGCATGTCACCTCGTTCGGCCCGGAGGGCACGCACCACGGCTGATCGATACGGCAGAGTTGACCGCATGAGCTTCACGACGCGGCCCGAGCTGCGCGGTTCGTTCGGCGCCGTCGCGTCGACGCACTGGCTGGCGTCGGCGAGCGGCATGGCGGTGCTCGAGCGGGGCGGCAACGCGTTCGACGCCGCCTGCGCGGCCGGCCTCGTCCTCCAGGTCGTCGAGCCGCACCTGAACGGCCCCGGCGGCGACTTGCCGGCCGTCTTCTGGGCCGCGGAACGCGGCGAGCCGCTCGTTCTGTGCGCTCAGGGTGTGGCGCCCGCCGCGGCGACGATCGAGCGCTACCGCTCGCTCGGCCACGAGCTCGTTCCCGGCACCGGCCTGCTCGCCGCATGCGTCCCCGGGTCGTTTGGCGGCTGGCTCCTGCTGCTCGAGCAGTTCGGGACGTGGCGACTCGCGGACGTCCTCGAGTTCGCGATCGGCTATGCGGCAGAGGGGTACACGGTGGTGCCGGGGATCACGTTCACGATCGAGCGCGCGGAGCCCTTGCTGCGTGACTGGGCCGGCTCCGCCGAGCTGTACCTCCCGGCGCCGCGGCCGGGTACGACCTTCCGCAACCCGCAGCTGGCGGGGACGTGGCGGCGCCTGCTCGACGAGTCCCGTGGCGGATCGCGGGAGGCCGAGATCGAACGCGCGCGGCAGGTCTACTACGAGGGGTTCATCGCCCAGGAGATCGATTGGTTCTCGCGCGAGCACGACGGGCTGCTGACGGGCGACGACCTTGCAGGGTGGCGCGCCACCCTCGAGGCGCCGGCCACGTTCGACTACCGCGGGCTGACCGTCTGCAAGACGGCCGCGTGGGGGCAGGGACCTGCCGGTCTCCAGCAGTTGGCGCTGCTCGAGGGCTACGACATCGGTGCGCTGAGCGACGCCGAGCTCGTGCACGTGACGACGGAGTGCGCGAAGCTCGCCTTTGCCGACCGTGACGCGAACTACGGCGACGCCGACGTGCCGCTCGACCGCCTGCTCTCGCGGGCCTATGCCGACGAGCGCCGGGCACTCGTCGGCGAGCACGCGAGCGGTGAGCTTCGGCCAGGAATGGGGCGGCTGCCGTCGCTCGTCGCTGCGCCCGACGTCGTCGGCGCGGGCGAGCCGACCCGCGGCGACACCGTGCACCTCGACGTCGCCGACCGGTTCGGCAACCTGATCTCAGCCACTCCGAGCGGGGGGTGGCTCCACAGCTCACCCACGATCCCGACGCTCGGCTGGCCGCTCGGCTCGCGCGCGCAGATGTTCTGGCTCGAGGAAGACCTCGCGTCGTCGCTCGCGCCGGGCAGGCGGCCGCGGACGACGCTCTCGCCCGGGCTCGTGTTGCGCGACGGCGAGCCTTGGCTCGCGTATGGGACGCCGGGCGGTGACCAGCAGGAGCAGTGGACGATTCACGTGCTCCTGCGTCACGTCGACCGCGGGCTGAACCTGCAGCAGGCGATCGACGCTCCCGAGTGGCACACCGATCATCTGATCTCGTCCTTCTACCCGCGGGAGTTCGTTCCCCGCTCGCTCGCGGTCGAGTCCCGGTTCGGCGACGACGCGATCGACGAGCTTCGCCGGCGCGGGCATGACGTCACCGTCACCGACGCCTGGTCGCTCGGCCGCGTCAGTGCTGTCGCCCGCGAGGGGAACGAGCTCCGAGCCGCCGCGAACCCGCGCGGCATGCAGGGCTACGCGATCGCGAGATAGACGACGAGCGCCACGATGGCCGCGACGAGCAGCGGCACGGCCACCTTGAAGAGCGGCGTCGGGAATTCGTTGCGGGGGCGCAGCATCGTCGGCATACTGATCGGCATAGTCGCTGCCTGACCTGATCCCTCGTTTCGGACTCGACCCGAAGGCCGAGCGACTCACGCTGCGTAGGATGGCGCTCCGATGAGCGACGAACCGATGAGTGCCGAGTTGCCGCCGCGGTACGACCCTCGCGGTGTCGAGGAACGCTGGCAGGAGACGTGGGAGGCCGAGGGCCACTACAACGCCGATCCCGATCCGTCGCGGACGCCGTACGTCGACGCGCACCCGCCGCCGAACGTCACAGGCGAGCTCCACACGGGCCACGCCCTGCAGCTCGCGATCGGCGACACCGTGATTCGCATGAAACGGATGCAGGGCTTCAACACGCTCTTCCAGCCGGGGTACGACCACGCCGGCATCTCGACGCAGAACGTCGTCGAGAACGTCCTCCTCAGCGAAGGCACCTCACGGCAGGAGATCGGTCGCGAGGCGTTCGAGGAGCGCGTCTGGGCCTGGCTGCACGAGTACGGCGGCAGGATCCTCTTCCAATTCCGACGCATGGGTGCGTCGCTCGACTACCGCCGCACCCGGTTCACGATGGACGACGCCTACATCCGTGCCGTGATGCGGTTCTTCGTGCACCTCTACCGGCGCGGCTGGATCTACCGCGCGAACCGCATCATCAACTGGTGCCCACACCACGAGACCTCACTGTCGGATCTCGAGGTGGAGCACGTCGATGTCGACGACACGCTCTCGACGATCCGCTACTCGCTGGCGGATGGTGACGGGTACATCGCCATCGCAACGGTTCGCCCGGCGACCATTCCGGCCGACGTCGCCGTGGCGGTGCACCCGGACGACGAGCGCTATAAGCATCTGGTCGGGCGCGAGGTGATCGTGCCGTGGGTCGAGCGGCGCGTGCCCGGTGATCGCGGACGAGCGCGTGGAGCGCGAGTTCGGCACCGGCGCCCTCAAGGTGACGCCGGGACACGATCCGACCGACTTCGCGATCGGCCGCGACCACGGCTTGCCGGAGCCGAGTTGCATCGGTGCAGACGGGCTCGTGACAGCCGAAGGTCTCGAGGGACTCACCCAGAAGGAAGCCGGGGAGCGGATTCTTGCGTGGGCGAAGGAACGCGGACAGCTCGAGGGGCGCGAGCACTATCGGCACAGCGTCGCCGTCTGCGAGCGGTGCAAGTCACGCATCGAGCCGCGCATCTCGCTGCAGTGGTGGTGCGCCATGGACGAGATCAAGCAGCCGGCCCTGCAGGCGTTGCGCGAGCGGCGCATCGTCTTTCACCCCGAGAGCCAGCAGCGGTTCGCGATCGACTCGCTGGAGAACGCCCCGGACTGGAACATCTCGCGACAGATCTGGTGGGGCCATCAGATCCCTGTTTGGTACTGCCCCGACGGTCACCTGACGGTTGAGGAGGAGGAGCCGGCCTTGTGCGCCGAGTGCGGCTCGGCAAAGTTGACGCGCGAGACCGACGTCCTCGACACGTGGTTCTCCTCGGCTCTCTGGCCCTTCGCGACACTCGGCTGGCCCGAGGAGACGCCGGACCTCGCGTACTTCTACCCCGGGAACCTGCAGACGACCGCGCGCGAGATCATCAGGCTCTGGGAGAACCGGATGATCTTCTGCGGGCTCGAGCTGCTCGGAGAGATTCCTTTCAGCGACGTGATCATCCACACGACGGTGCTCGCCCGCGACGGGCGGCGCATGTCGAAGTCGTTGAAGAACGGCATCGACCCGCTCGAGTTGATCGACCAGCACGGGACCGACGCCACGCGCTACGGCTTGATGAAGAACTCGCTCACGCAAGATGTGCGGTTCTCGGACTCGGCGCTCGAGGAAGGGCGCAAGCTCTCGAACAAGCTCTGGAATGCCGCGCGCCTGATCATCACCGCGTGCGAGGGCGCGGCCCCCGACGAGCGTCCGTCGTCACTCGAGGAGCGCTGGATGCTCGCGCGCCTGTCGCAGGCTCAGCTGGCGGCGGAGCGGCTGATCGGTGAATTCGACTTCGCGCACCTCACCGACGAGCTCTATCACCTGACCTTCGACGACTTCTGCGACTGGTATCTCGAGGCGGTCAAGTCGCGGCTGTACGACGGTGACGCCGATGCCCGTGCGACGGCGACCGCCGCACTCGAGCGGCTGCTGAAGCTGCTGCATCCCGTGATGCCACATGTGACCGAGGAGATCTGGTCGCATCTGCCGGGCCGCACGACGAGGCTGATCGTCGCCGCGTGGCCGGAGGCCGGCGACCAGTCGGCGGCGGGCGCACTCGCGCGGGTCCAGGAGTACGCGCAGGTGTTTCGCCGCTCCGGCGTCGTGCCGCAGCTCGACGGCGAGGAGAAGCGGATCTTCGACGCGGTCGTGAAGCCGGACCGCGCTCCGCAGCGCGAGAACGGCGACGCGGGAGCCGAGCGCGACCGTCTGCGCAAGGAGATCGCTCGTGCCGAGAAGTCGCTCGCGAACGAACGGTTCGTCGCGAATGCCCCGGCCGACGTGGTCGCGGCCGAGCGAGACAAGCTCGATCGTTACCGCCGCGAGCTCGATGCAATCGGCGACGCCTAACATCACCGCGGTCGAGTGGGTCGAGTCGCTCACCCCGTGGCCGGCCGGCGGCTTCCGGCTCGAGCGGATCACGGCGCTGCTCGAGCGCCTAGGCGACCCGCAGCGCGAATTCACCTCCATCCATGTCGTCGGGACGAACGGCAAGTCGACGACGGCGCGCACCACCGCCCGGCTGCTCGACGCCGAGGGGGTTCGCTCGGCGTCGTACCTGTCGCCGCACGTCGCCGGCTGGCATGAGCGCCTCGACACGACCGCTGAAGGCGTCGAGCGTGCCTTTGCGCGTGTGCGCTCGGATGCGGAGTCGGTCGGCGCGACCCAGTTCGAGACCGTGACCGCGGCGGCCTTCGCCGACTTCGCCGCGCGCGGCGTGCAGGTGGCGGTCGTCGAAGCAGGCCTCGGGGGCAGGGACGACGCGACGAACACGATCGACGCGCCGGTGGTGGTCCTCACGAATGTCGCTCTCGACCACACGGAGATGCTCGGGGAAACACGCGAGCTGATCGCTGCCGAGAAGCTTGCCGTCGTTCGCCCGGGCGCGATCGTCGTCACCGGCGAGCCCGAATGGGCCGACCTCGCCCGCGCACAGGGCGCGGCCCGCGTCGATCACCCCGGCCGAAGCGCGCTCGCGCTTGCGGGCGCCGCCGCCGAGGCCCACCTCGGGCGGCCGCTGACGCGCATCCCGCACCACGCCGAGTCGCTGCCCGGCCGCCTCGAACGCCACGGCGAACGGCCGCTCGAGATTCACGACGGCGCCCACAACCTGGCGGGTGTCGCCTGGCTCCTGCCACGGCTGCCCGACCGGAGCTTCACGTTGGTCGCGTCGATCCTGGCCGACAAGGATGTGGATTCGATGCTGAGGGCCTTGGCCCAGCGCGCCGACACACTCGTTGCGACGCGCTCCTCGAGCCCGAGGGCGCTTCCCGCCGACGAGCTCGCAGCCATGGCGCGGCCCCACTTCGACCGCGTCGAGTCGGTGGCCGATCCGGCGAGCGCCCGCCGTCGCGGGCTCGAGCTGGCCGGGCCGGAAGGAGCCCTGCTCGTCGCCGGGTCGCTCTACCTGCTTGCCGACCTCGCTCGCGACGAGTGAAATGCATACCATGGCCCGTCGCAATGACCGAATCAGCGTCTTCCTCTTCGCACTCTTTCTGCTGGTGCTGTTCGTCGGCGCGGCGTTTGCGGCCGGGTACGGACTAGGGCGGATTCTCCTGTGATTGCATCCGGCTTCGGCAGCGTGCACGACTTCTTCCACTCGTCGACCTGGTACGTCACGCGCAACCTCGCGATCCTGCTCGTGCTGGTCTTCTGGGTCGCGACCATCTACTGGGTCAACAAGGACGCGCGCCGCCGCATCGGCGATCCGCTGCTCGTCTGGGTGTCGACCGCACTCGGGATCCTCCCGTTCATCGGCCCCCTCATCTACATGCTCTTCCGGCCGCCGGAGTACCTCGAGGACGTGCGTGAGCGCGCGCTCGAGATCAAGGCGATCGAGAAGCGCCTTGGCGCACGCGATCTTCATTGCCCGGTCTGCCGCGCCGAGGTCGACGAGGACTTTCTCGTCTGTCCCGTCTGCACGACGAAGCTCCGCCAGTCGTGCGTGACCTGCAGTCGGCCGCTGGAAACGCTCTGGCAGGTCTGCCCGTACTGCGAGACGCCGATCGACCCGGACGACGTGACCGTTCAACTCGCCGAGCCGAAGCGGCCGCCACGGCGACAGCGTTCCCGGTAACGTCCGCGGCCGCATGGCCCTCGAGCGCACACTCATCCTTGCGAAGCCCGACGCAGTTGCGCGGAACCTCGCCGGCGAGATCCTGGCGCGCTTCGAGCGCCGCGGCCTGAAGCTGCGCGCGGCGCGATTCGTGACCGCGACCCGCGAGGTCGGGGAGACGCATTACGCCGAGCACTCCGAGAAGCCGTTCTTCGGGGAGCTCGTCGACTTCATCACCTCCGGGCCGACGCTCGCGTTCGTGCTGGAAGGCGAGGGCGCGATCGCGACGTGTCGCAAGACGATCGGCGCGACGAACCCGGCCGACGCCGATCCCGGATCGATACGCGGCTCGTTCGCGCTTGCGATGCCGAACAACCTCGTGCACGGCTCCGACTCGCCCGAGTCAGCCGAGCGCGAGATCGGGATCTGGTTCCCCGATGGCCTCGTCGACTGAGGGCCAAGCCTCGCTCGACGCCGCGCGGAACGCGGCGCTCTGGACGCAGTCGAACGCGGAGTACACCGACCAGCATGCGGCCGACAACTGGGCGCTCGACTCGATCCACTGGGGCATCTGGGCGATCGACGAGACGGAGCTGAACGTGCTCGGCGACATGGCGGGTCTCGATGTCGTCGAGCTCGGCTGCGGTACGGCGTACTTCTCGGCGTGGCTTGCGAAGCGGGGCGCCCGTCCGATCGGCGTCGACATCACGCCCGCGCAGCTCGACACCGCACGACGCCAGATGGCCGCGACCGGAATCGAGTTCCCGTTGGTCGAGGCGGACGCGGCGGTCACAGGCCTGCCCGACGCCTCCGCCGACCTCGTGCTCTCGGAGTACGGCGCGTCGATCTGGGTCGATCCGTATCGCTGGATCCCCGAGGCTGCGCGGCTGCTCCGGCCAGGCGGTCGTCTCGTCTTCCTGCGCAACTCGACGCTCGTCATCCTTTGCTCCGACGACGAGGTGCCCGCCAAGGAGCATCTCGTGCATCCGCAATTCGGCATGAAACGCTTCGAATGGCCTGACGGCGGCGTGGAGTTTCACCTGCCTCACGGCGAATGGATCGACCTTCTGCGCTTGAACGGCTTCGAGATCGAGCGGTTGCTCGAGCTTCAGGCGCCCGCGGATGCCGAGACGCACGAGCACTACTCCTACGTGACTGCGGACTGGGCGAGGAAGTGGCCGTGCGAGGAGATCTGGGCCGCGCGGAAACGCCTCGTCGCGCGGTGAGCGCCCCGCCCGCACCGCCGATCGTCCTGGCGTCGACCTCGCCGCAGCGGCGAGCGATCCTGACGCAGCTCGGCGTGCCGTTCGAAGTCGTCGCCCCCGACTTCGACGAGGAGCCGGGCACGGATCCGCTCGAGCGTGCAGCCGGAAAGGCCCGCTCGGTCGACGGTGGCGAGTGCCCGGTGCTCGGGGTCGACACCGAGGTGCTCCTCGACGGAGAGCTCCTCGGCAAGCCCGCGAACGCCACGGAGGCGGAGGCGATGCTCGAAGCGCTCGCGGGACGAACGCACGAAGTCGTGTCAGGTCTCTGTCTGCGCACACCGGCGTGGGAGGAGCTGCACACGGCGACGACGGTTGTCGCATTCCGGCCGCTCACGCCACGCGATCTTGCCTCGTACGTGACGACAGCCGAGTGGCAGGGCCGTGCGGGCGCCTACGCGATCCAGGGGCTCGGCGCCTCGCTGGTCGAGCGGATCGACGGTGACTTTCTGAACGTGGTCGGCCTCCCCGGTGCGTTGCTCGTCAGCGTGCTCGCACGCCGGTTCGCCGGCGTCTACGGCTTCGGCTAGAGGGATTTTTCCGGGGAGTGGCTAGAGTGCGCTCCTTCGACATGGGCATCTTCAACTACCTCACAGGCTTCGGTGGGCGCGACATGGCCGTCGACCTCGGCACCGCGAACACGCTCGTCTATGTGCGCGGGCGAGGGATCGTCTTGTCCGAGCCCTCGGTCGTCGCGATCGACCAGCGCACGGGCGAAGTGCACGCAGTCGGCCTCGAGGCGAAGCGAATGCTCGGCCGCACGCCGGGGACGATCAGTGCGATCCGCCCGCTGAAGGACGGCGTGATCGCCGATTTCGACGTCACCGAGCAGATGCTGCGCCATTTCATCCAGAAGGTGCATCAGCACCGGTTCGCCCACCCGCGCGTCGTCGTCTGTGTCCCGTCGGGCGTCACCGGTGTCGAGAAGCGCGCGGTCGAGGAGGCGACGCTCAGTGCCGGCGCGCGCAAGGCGTATCTGATCGAGGAGCCCATGGCGGCCGCGATCGGCGCAGGGCTGCCCGTCGCAGAGCCGACCGGCAACATGATCGTCGACATCGGCGGCGGCACGACCGAGGTCGCGGTGATCTCGCTCGGCGGCATCGTCGTCTCGCAGTCGTTGCGCGTCGGCGGCGACGAGATGGACGAGGCGATCATCAATCACATCAAGCGCGAGTACAAGCTCCTGATCGGGCAGCAGACCGCCGAGGAGATCAAGCTCGAAGTGGGCTCGGCGCACGCGATGAAGGAAGAAGTGCAGGCGGAGGTTCGCGGCCGCGACATGCTGAGTGGCCTGCCGAAGACCGTCATCCTCTCGAGCGAAGAAGTGCGGCATGCGCTCGAGGAACCGGTCAACCAGATCATCGACGCGATCAAGTCGACCCTCGACAAGACGCCGCCCGAGCTCGCGGCCGACATCATGGACCGCGGCATCGTGCTCGCCGGTGGCGGCGCGCTGCTGCTCGGCCTCGACGAGCGCCTGCGGCACGAGACGCACATGCCGGTGCACCTCGCCGAATCGCCGCTGACCTGTGTCGCCGTCGGCTCCGGCCGCAGCCTCGAGGAGTTCGACGCGATCCACCGCAGTTCACGCGCTCGCGCCCGCTCGCGCAACGGCCGCCGCTACTAGAGGCGCCGATGCGAGTCCAGGAGATCGACGCGCGGACCGCTCCGGAAGCGGCCCTGCTGGCGATGCACGAGATCGAGCAGGCGTGCCTGCGGGTGATGACCCCAGGCGTCCCGGGCCGGAGCGCCGACGAGGCGATAGCGTTCTTCCGCCACCAGCCGGTGACACACGAGACGTTCAACTGGCTTGGCGAGGGCGGCTGTGCCAGCCTCTCCATCCACGGGCCGACGGCCGCTTTCGTGAATCTGTTCGTGAATCCCGAGCGTCGCCGCGCCGGAGTCGGCACGGCTCTGCTCGCGGCGGTGCGGACGCGCGCGGCCGACCGGTGCGTCGAGCAGCTGCACGGCCAGCATGCGACGCCGGACGGCGCCGCGTTCGCGGCTCACGTCGGAGCGGCGCCCGGACAGCGCGACATCCGCTCGTTGCTTCACCTGGACGCCGCGGAGCTCCCCGAACCCTCGCTGCCGGCGGGCTGGGCGCTGCAGACCTGGTTGATGCGCGTCCCGGAAGAGCAGCTCGCGGCGTACGTCCGCGCCCGGGCGGCGATGGACGATGCCCCCGGCTCCGAGGAGATCGGGTTTCCGGCCGCGAGCGCAGAGCGCGTGCGCGCCTCGGAGGACTCGTTGATCGAGCGGCGGCGCGAGATGCGCTTGACGGTCGCCGTGCGGGAAACGGAGATCGGGGCGTTCACGGAGCTGCGCCTCTCGCCCGGATCGACCGTCGCGCTCACCGACGACACCGGCACGCTCTCGGCTCACCGCGGCCAAGGGCTCGCGCGTGCGGTCAAGCTCGAGTCGCTCAGGCGCCTGCGTGCCGACCATCCGGAGGTCGACGTGGTCACGACCATGAACGCGGAGGAGAACGCCGCGATGCGCCACATCAACGAATCGGTGGGGTTCCGCGCGGTCGCCACGCTTACATTGGCGACGCTGACGCTGTGATCGAGACCGACCGCCTGTTGCTGCGGCGGTTCACCAGCACGGATCGCGACACCGTCGCCCGCTGGAACGCCGACCCCGCGTTCACGCGGTATCTCGCGGGCGTGCAGACGCGTGCGCAGAGCGACGAGACCTTCGACCGCTGGGAGCGGCACTGGGCCGACCACGGCTTTGGCCTCCTGGCGGTCGTCTGGAGCGAGACCGGTGAGCTGATCGGGCGCGTGGGGCCGCAGTATCACCGCATGTGGCTGGACGATCCCGAGGTGGGTTGGGCGCTCGACCCCGCCTGGTGGGGGCGAGGGATCGCGACCGAGGCGGGGCGCGCGAGCGTCGACTGGGGTTTCGGTGGGCTCGGCTACGCGCGGCTCGTCTCGATCACGACGGACCCGAACATCGGGTCTCGAAACGTGATGTCGAAACTCGGATTCACGCTGCACGCGCGGATCCCGAGCGAGTGGGGAGAGCTGCTCGTCCACATGCTGCGTGTCTCTCCCACAGCTTGACACGCGCTTAGCGTAAGCCTACACTTACGTAAGCTATGGCTTACGGAACAGTGATGGATGCGCTCGGCGACCCGACGAGGCGGGCGGTCTTCGACCGCCTGCGCGACGGTCCCCGCTCGGTGGGCGAGGTGGCCGAGGGCTTGCCGGTCAGCCGTCCCGCCGTCTCCCAGCACCTGCGCGTGCTGCGGGAGGCGGGTCTCGTCGCCGAGCGGCGTGTCGGGACGAGACGTATCTACGAGCTCGCACCCGGCGGGCTCGTCGAGCTCCGCGCCTACTTCGACCAGTTCTGGTCACAGGCCCTCGACGCCTACAAAGAGGCGGCCGAGAGGAAGGAAGGGAAGCGATGATGATCGACGCCGAGGATCTGACGATCCGTAAGGCGGTTCATGTCGAGATGCCCGTCGAGCGTGCATTCGAGGCGTTCACCGCCGATTGGCCCGTGTGGTGGCCGACCCAGACGCACTCGCTCGCAAGCGGCGAGGTGGTGGTGGACTGGCGTGTCGGCGGCACCGCCTCCGAGATCGTGGACGGAAAGCGGGTCGACTGGGCCGACATCCTCGAGTACGACCCGCCGCACGGCTTCACCATGCGCTGGCGCGTGTCGGCCGACAAGCCCGCAACCGAGCTGCGCCTGCGGTTCGAGACGGAGGGCGACGGGACGAGGGTCGAGCTCACCCATTCAGGTTGGGAGAGTTATCCGGACGGCGGTGAGGCGGAATCGGTGGGCTACGCGACCGGGTGGGACACGGTGCTCGGCCACTACACCGATCACGCCGCCGGCTGAGCGTGAAAACGAGGGCGGGGGACGTGCTCCCCCGCCCCGGCGGTGCTTCGATCGGCCAGCCCCGCTACGCTTGTCCGAGTGCCACGCAACCGGACCGTCCGCCTTGCGGTCCTGGGCTCATCGGTCCAGCGCACCGCCGCCTCCGGCTATCCCTCGAGTCGCTCCAGCGCCCTCAAGCGCCGGATCATCGTGGGCGGCCTCGTGCTGCTCTCGCTCGTTCTGATCACGGTCTCCTTTCGTTCGAGCGCCCTTGACGGCGTGCAGGGCACCGCTGCAGGCGTCCTGCGCCCCTTCGAAGTGGCCGCCGATCGTGTCTCGCGCCCGTTTCGCGATGCGGTCGGGTGGACGCACGGTCTCATCAATGCGAAGAACGAGAACAAGAAGCTCCGCGTGAAGGTCGAGCTCCTCCGCCAGCAGGTGATCCAGGACGAGACAGCCGTACAGGAGAACGTGCAGCTGAGGGCGCAGGTGCACTATCACGGGCCGCCGTCGATCCGCGACTTCAACAAGGTGGGCGCCGCGATCCTGACGAACCCGCAGAGCCCGATCGACCAGAGCGTGACGATCGCGACCGGTTCGAACAGCGGAGTCGCAGCCGGCAACGTCGTCATAGATCCGTCGACGGGTGGTCTCGTCGGCACCGTCGACCGGGTGTGGTCGAGCGTCGCACGCGTGACGCTCCTCACCGACGGCCAGAGCGCGGTCACCGCCACCGACCTCACGTACCCGTCGGCGATCGGCGTGATCACGCGCGGCGGCGGCGGCAGTGATGTGCTCGTGCTCGACAGCGTGTCGAAGAGCGCCTACGTCGGTATCGGCGACACGGTGATCACGGCCGGCACGCTCGGCAAGAGCTTGCTGCCGTCGAAGTTCCCGCGCGGGATCCCGATCGGCTCGGTCTCGAGCTGGTTGAACAACGACGTGAATCCGTTCAAGAACATCCAGGTGGCCCCGCTCGTCAACTTCTCGTCGCTGCAGTCCGTGATCGTCCTCGTCCCGAAGCGCTGATGGACGGTGTCAAAGCCGCACTGCTCCTGTTCGTCGCATCGCTGCTCCAGCTCGCTGTACTGACCGAATACAGCGCCTTTCGCACGGCGAGCATCGTCCTCGTCACGCTGCTCTCGCTCGCACTGCTTCGCGGCTCGGTCTTCGGCGCCGTCGCGGGCTTCGGAACCGGACTGTTGCTCGACACCGCGACGCTCGGCACGCTCGGCGTGTCGTCGCTCCTGCTTACCGTTGCCGGCTTCTGGATCGGCCGGTACGGCGAGACCACGGCGCGCGACCGGTTCCATGCTCCGTTCCTCTCGGTCGCCGTCGTCACGGTGCTGTTTGCCTTCGGGCAGCTCGCCCTGCAGTTCCTGCTCGGCGAGCCGGCGCCGGCCGGGCTCGTCCTCCACGGACTGCCGCTCGGCCTCCTGGTGAACCTGCTGCTGACGCTGCCGGTCTACACGCTCGTCCGGTGGATGTTCCCGCCGCCCGAGCTCGGCGACCGCGTTCGCGAGGTGCGGCTCCTTGGCTAGCGCCCCCGGCCGGTTCCTGCCCGGCGACCCGCGCACCGCCGAGCCCTACCGCCTGACACCGCAGCTCGCGCTGCGGGTCGCGATCCTCGCGTTTCTCGCGCTCGGGATCTTCGCGCTTCTGTTCCTGCGGCTCTGGGCGCTCCAGGTGCTCTCCGGCGATCGTTACCTCGCGCAGGCAAACGACAATCGCGTTCGCACGATCCGCGTCGAGGCGCCGCGTGGGCCGGTACTCGACCGCTACGGGCGGCTCGTCGTCACGAACGTGCCTGGAACGCGTGTCGAGCTGTGGCCGGCCGATCTGCCGAAGAGCTGGCCGGCCGAACGCACCGAGTTGCGCGCGCTCGCCATGGTGACCGGAGTGTCGGTGAAGGAGATGCTCACCGAGTTGCGCCAGCACGGACAGGACCCGCTCACGCCGATCGTGGTCCAAAACGGGCTGCACCAGGATCAGATCGACTACCTCCGGGAGCGGGCTCCTAACTTCCCCGGCGTCCGCCTGCAGGAGAGCTACCTGCGCAAGTACCCGTACCGTTCCCTCGCGGCGCAGGTGCTCGGCTATGTCGGGCAGATCTCACCGACGGAGTACAAGGCGCTGAAGCGCAAGGGCTACGCGCAGACCGACTCGCTCGGCCAGGCGGGGATCGAGTCGACCTACGACACGTACCTTCGCGGCAAGGACGGCAAGGCGCAGCTGACGGTCGACTCGCGTGGGCGGCCGAAGGGACCGGCAGTACCCGTCACCCAGTTCACGCCGGGCGAGGCGTTGCGGATGACGATCGACATCAAGCTGCAACGGGCGGCAGAGCAGGCGCTGCGCTACGGCGTCCATCTCGCGAGCGTCAGCGGCACCGAAGGTGAGCATGCCGACGGCGGCGCGATCGTGGCACTCGACCCGAGGGACGGCTCCGTGCTCGCGATGGCGTCGTATCCGACGTACCAGCCGTCGATCTACGTCGGGCACAAGGACGCGAAGAAGCTCGCGCCCGTGCTCGACCCGAAGGCCGCCGCCGCCGCGAACTACCCCGGCATCAACCGCGCGATCGACGCCGCGTATCCGCCCGGCTCGACGTTCAAGCCGGTGACGGCGCTCGCCGCGATGCAGGAGGGACTGATGCATCCCTACGAGTCGATCCCGTGCATCCCGGTCTACACCGCGTACAAGCAGCAGTTCAGGAACTGGACGCCGTTGATCGACACGGGAATGGATCTCGAGACCGCGCTCGCGCAGTCGTGTGACACGTATTTCTACGAGCTCGGCCGTCGCTTCTACGTCCTGCCTCCCGATCGCGGGCATCCGCTGCAGGGGTGGGCGAACCGTCTCGGTCTCGGGGAGAAGACGGGGATCGATGCGAGCCCGGAGGCGGCAGGCCTGATCCCGACACCTGAGTGGCGCCGCGCCGCCTTCCCCGCCCGCCAGGGCTATGGGGTGATCGACCGCACGTGGAAGCCGGGCTACTCGATCCAGCTCGCGATCGGGCAGGGGCAGGTGCTCGTGACTCCGCTCCAGATGGCGCGCATGTACGCAGCGATCGCGAACGGCGGCAAGCTCGTGACCCCGCACCTCGCGGAAGACGTCGAACTGACCGGCAACGACGGCAAGCCGGCGCGCATCCTGCGGCGCTTCGGGGCCCAGCCCGCGCAGCCGACCGGCATCGATCCGGCCGCGCTGCGCTATGTGCAGCAAGGCCTCGAGGAGGCGACCCATGCCTCGTTCGGGACTTCGTACGGCGTCTTCGGCAACTTCCCGATCGACATCGCCGGGAAAACCGGGAGCGCCGAGAAGAACGTCAGCCTGCCCGGCTATTCGCAGCCGCAGAACCTGACGCAGTCGTGGTGGTGTGGGTACGGCCCGTTCAACGCCCCGACGATCGTCGTCTGCGCCGTGATCGAGAACGGCGGCCACGGTGGCACCGCCGCAGCGCCCGCGGCGCTGAAGGTGTTCGAGCAGTACTTCGGGAAGACGGCGAATACGACGGTGCACGCGAGCGACTGATGACGATCGAGGCCGTCAACACGAAGGCGCGCGGACTGCGCGCGCATCGCGAGACCGAGGTCGTGGGCCTCGGCGGTGTCACGCGCCGGCTCGACTGGCTGCTGCTCCTCGCGCTCGTGGGGATCGTCGGCTACGGCTTGTGGGCGATCGACGGGATCACCCGCCACGACCCGGGTGGCTCCGCAGCGACACGGCAAGGCCTCTATGCGTTCGTCGGCGCGCTGCTCTTCATCGGCGCGCTCTTCGTCGACCCCGACCGCTACCGCGCCTTCTGGCGCCCGATCTACTTCGGCACGCTCGGGCTGATGCTCTTCGTGCTCGTCGCCGGTGCGGCGACGAGAGGCTCGCGTCGCTGGATCGATGTCGGCTTCTTCACGTTCCAGCCCTCCGAGTTCGGCAAGGTTCTGTTCGTGCTGGCCCTGGCGGGCTTCCTGGCCGAGCGCTCGCGCTCGATCGCAGATCCCCGCGTGCCGCTGCAGGCGCTCGGCTATGGGCTGCCGCCGATCATTCTCGTCTTCGTCCAGCCAGACATCGGCACGGCGCTCGTGTACACCGCCGCGCTCGCCGCCGTTCTGCTCGTAGCCGGCGTGCGCTGGTCGCACCTCGCCGTCCTCGGTGCGGTCGCCGTCGTCGGCGCGCTGGCAGTTCTGTGGTTCCTGCCTGCGGCAGGCGTCAACGTCCTGAAGCCGTACCAGACCGACCGGCTCGTCGGGTTCACCCATCCGGGCAACGATCCGCGCGGTGCGACGTACAACCTCCGGCAATCGATCACCGCAGTGGGCGCGGGCGGCCTGCGCGGTCGCGGCATCCTCGGCGCCACCCAGACTCGCCTCAACTACCTCCCCGAGCACGCGACCGATTTCGCGTTCGCCTCGCTCGCCGAGGAGCGAGGATTCTTCGGTGCCGCGATCCTGCTGCTGCTCTATCTGCTCGTCGTGTGGCGCGCATTGAAGGTGATCGCCAGCGCGCGCGACCTCTACTGTGCGATCGTGGCCGGCGGCATTGCCTTCATGTTCCTCTTCCAGGTGTTCGTGAACAGCGCCATGACGATGGGGGTGGCGCCGATCACCGGCATCCCGCTCCCGTTCGTGTCGGTCGGCGGATCGTCGATGATCACGAACTTCTTCGCGATCGGGATCCTGCAGGCGATCTACCTGCGCCGAGGCATCCGGCGGCGCGGATGAGAAAAGGAGCGCTCAGCCCGCTCGGTGTCATTTCGCTCGTTCGCGAGGTACGCCGCGGCTCCGGCGACCCGCGTCCGATCGCAGTCGCAGGCGCACGCGAGCTCGTGCCGATCCTCGCCGGTGAGCTCCGTGCCGGCGGCGACGTGCTGGCCGTGGTCGAGAACCGCGTCGAGGGCGCGGCCGCGCTCGTCTGGGTGGGGGCGCCGGACGAGGAGGCGCTCCGTGCCGCGTCGCACGCCGGCATCCCGATCGTCGCTGTCAGTGAGGAGACGTCGATCCCGTACGTGTTCGCGTCGGCGATCGTCCATGTGCCTCCCGGCCAGGGATTTCCGGTCGACGAGATCGCCCGTGCGCTCGCGCACGGGCTCGGCGAGAACGGCACGTCGCTGGCAGCGCGGTTGCCCGCGCTGCGCGGGGCTGTTTGCGACGACCTGATCGCTTCCTTCTCGAAGCGCAACGCACTGATCTCGGCAGCGATCTTCGTCCCGGGTGTCGATCTGCCGGTGCTGACGCTGAACGAGTTCCGTCTCGTTCTGCGGATCGGGCTCGCCCATGGCCAGCCGGTCGACGCGAGCCGCCTCGTCGAGTTGGCGGGCGTCGTCGGGGCGGGACTCGGCTTCCGCGCGGTCGCACGGGAACTGCTCGATCTCATCCCGGTGGCCGGCTGGGCCGTGAAGGGTGCCGTCGCCTACACGGGCACAAGGGCGATCGGCGAAGCCGCCGTGCGCTACTTCGCCGCCCGCACCGAGCCGTAGCCCGACCAGCCGTCCGGCCGACGAGGCCGCGTCGGACCCCTGTGGACGAGGAGCCGGCGTTTCGTGCGCGTGTTGCCGGCGTTTCGTGCGGGTGTCTGACACCGGACGTGGCCGCGCGGGCCGGTCCAACGTCGGCGGGAGGTCCGCTCCGTCCGGTCCAGGACCTAGGCTCACTGCATCGAAACGGAGGTGACGCGGGCATGCCCCTGACCGGGAACCAGGAAGCACACGAGCTCTTGTTGATCGAAGAAGCCGACGCGTGGTTCGAGTACCTCGAGGCGACGCGCGGCCAGTCGGCCGTGCGCTACGTCGAGGTCGAGCCGTGGGCCTGGGCGCGGCTGTCACAGCGAATGCGGGCGATTCGCACTCGCCGCTCGAAGCTCCGGCCCGCCGCCGAAGCGGCGTAGAGGCTGCTGATACCCTGAGGGAAGGCCTATGCCAAGGCTTTTCCACCCAAACCGCGACGCGCGCCCGTCACATACGGCGCGGCTGCGCGCGCGCCCATCACAGGAGAGATCGTTTGCCACTGCCCTGGTTCCGGCGCAAACCGCCGGAAGAGAAGGCGCCGTCTTCGGCTGCCACGGAAGTCCCGCACGTTGAACCGCTGACCGTCGAAGAGCCTGCCGAAGTGCAGGCCACCGGCGGACAACTGAGCCCCACCGATCCAAACGCACCGAAGAAGCGTCGCCGCGGAACGCGCGGCGGACGCAACCGGAAGAAGAAGCCGGTCGACGGTGCGGCTCCCACGGCGGCGGACGCCGCCCCGAGCGAGCGCAACGCCGCCGGACGCACCGCGCCCGACCGTAAGCCGGCGGAGAAGAAGACGACCGAGCGGAAGCCCCGCGAGCGCTCGTCCCAGCCCACCCGCCGCCGCCAGACGCCGAAGCGCGCCCCACTGCCGAAGGCGAAGCGCGAGCTGCTCGTCTCGGTCGACGCCGGCGAGAAGCGCGTCGCCGTCCTCGAGGACGACAAGGTCGCCGAGGTCTATCTCGAGCGCCCCGAACGTCGCTCGATCGCCGGGAACATCTATCTCGGTGTCGTCGACAACGTCCTGCCCGGGATGGAAGCCGCATTCGTCGAGATCGGCCTCGAGAAGAACGGGTTCCTCTTCGTCGACGAGATCGTCGGCCCCGAACTCGAAGGCCGCAAAGGCGCGCGCAAGATCCAGGATCTGATCCAGCGCGGCCAGAACGTCCTCGTTCAGGCGGTCAAGGATCCCATGAAGACGAAGGGCGCCCGGCTCACCACCGAGATCTCGCTGCCCGGCCGCTTCGTCGTCTACGTCCCGCACGGTGAGGGGCTCGGCGTGTCGCGCCGGCTCGAGGACGAGGAACGGAACCGCCTGAAGGCGATCCTGAAGGAGTACGCACCGAAGAAGGGCGGCGTGATCGTCCGGACCGCGGCGGAAGGAGCGTCGGCCGAGGACATCGAGCGCGACCTCGACTTCCTGCAACGCCTCTGGAAATCGATCGAGGCGAAGGCGAAGGAGTCGACCGCCCCGTCACTGATCTACCAGGAAGCCGAGTTGCCCCTCCGGGTCGTGCGCGACCTGTTCACGGGCGACTTCGAGCGGCTGCTCGTCGACCACGACCGCACCTACAAGCGTATCGTCGGCTACCTGAAGAAGACCTCGCCGCACATGGCCGAGCGGGTGACGCGGTACAAGGAGCGCGAGCCGCTGATGGAGGTCTTCGGTGTCGAGCAGGAGATCCGCTCGACCCTCGGCCGCCGGGTCGATCTCCCTTCGGGCGGCTACCTGATCTTCGACTACGCCGAGGCGTTCACCGTCATCGACGTGAACACCGGCCGCTTCGTCGGGTCGCGCTCGAAGAAGTCTGGCGCCCGCCTCGAGGACACGATCACGAAGAACAACCTCGAAGCCGTGAAGGAAGTCGTGCGGCAACTGCGCCTGCGCGATGTGGGCGGCATCATCGTCATCGATTTCATCGACATGGCGAGCCCGAAGAACCGCGCCGCCGTCGAGGAGGCTCTCGGCGCTGAGCTCGAACGCGACCGGACGAAGACGTATGTCGTCGAGATCTCGCCCCTCGGTCTCGTCGAGATGACCCGCCAGAACGTCACCGACGGCCCACGCGAGGTCATGACGAAGAAATGCCCCACCTGCGGCGGCGACGGAATCGTCATCTCCGAGCACACCGCGGCGGTCGACATCGAGCGCCGGCTGCGGATGCTGCCCACTCCGGGCTCCCGCTCGAAGGCCTTCAAGGTCGAGGTCGCGGCGAAGGTCGCGAGCCTCGTCGTCGGCCCCGGCGCTTCCCGCCTGCGCGAGTTGGAGGAGACGACGAAGCGCGTCTTCTTCCTCGTCGGCAGGGACGGCGAGCATCTCGACCATTTCAAGGTGCTCGAACAGGGCACGCTCGAGAAGGTCGCGCCGAAGGTTCCCGTCGAAGTCGGGCAGGAGCTCGAGCTGAAACTGGGCGAGGTCGGCCTCTACGACGCGCATGCCGGAGTGGCGAAGGTCGACGACATCGATGTCGTTGTCGGCGACGCCGCAACGCTTGTCGGCAAGAAGGTGAAGGCGCGGATCACCGCGATCACCGAGGGCATGGCGTGGGCCGAGTTGCTCTCACCGGTGACGGCGGGAGACGACCCGTTGACCGCGGAGGGCGAGGCAGAGAAGCCGACCCGCGCCAGGCGCTCGACCACGAAGAAGGCCGCCGACGCGACCGGCGAGCCGGTCGACGAGCTCGAGGATGACGACGAAGCCGATCGTGGACTGGAGGACGACGAGCCGGAAACGGGCGAGGCCGAGACCGACCCGGAGGCCGAGGCGACCGTCGACGGCGACGGCCTTGCGACTCCTGCGAAGAAGCGCACCCGACGCGGGACGCGCGGCGGGCGCAACCGCAAGAAGCCGGCCCGGATAGGAGCGGCAGCTGGGTCACCCGCTGCGAACGGCACAGAGCCTGTACCGACGGAGCCTGCAACGATCGAGCCCTCTGCACGGGCCGAGCGAGCAGAACCGCCCGCGCCGTCGGAGCCCGGCGCTGCCGCTGCAACCGACGTGGAGACCGAGGCAGGGCCGAGCGCAAGCGAAGCCGAGGAAGCCGCCCCCGAGCCGCGCGCCGGAGGGCCCGTGATCCATGTCCCCGGCCGAGAGCTCAACGACGACGAAGCCGCCGACGACGGCGACTCTCCGACGGCGCCTGCGAAGAAGCGCACACGGCGCGGCTCGCGCGGCGGGAAGAACCGCCGCAAGAAGCCGGCGGTCGCAGGCGAGGCAACGGCGACTGGGACTCTCGAAGCGACTGGAATACCGGCGGCTGCGGTGGACGCGGCCGAGTCCTCCGAGGCGCGGGCCGAGCCGGACGGTGCGGTTGAGTCCGAGGATCACCAGCCCGAACCTGGGCCCGAGCCGGAAGCGAAGCCCGCCGTGGAGCCGGAACCGGAGCCAGCCGGAGCCCGAGGCGGCCTCCGAGAACGGCGACGGCGAGTGGACGTACACGCCGATGTCGCAGTGGGGGGACTCGAACTAGAGTTCACGCGGGCACGGCAACGGCATCCGCCAGTCGCTACACTGCGGCGATTCGCGGGCCCTGCCTGCGATTTTCCACGCTCTACAACTTTTAGCGCTCTACAACCTTTCACACCTATGGACTACGCAATCATCCGTTTGGGCGGCAAGCAATATCGCGTTCGCGAGGGCGAGTATCTCGTCGTGGACCGGCTCAAGACGGAGGCCGGCCAGAGCTTCTCGCCCGACGTCCTGCTCGGCGACGACGGCGTGAAGGTGACCGCGACCGTGCTGGCGCACGAGCGCGGCCCGAAGATCCTGATCGGCAAGTACCGCAAGCGCACGGGCTACAAGCGCCATAACGGATTCCGCGCAGCAACCTCGCGCGTCGAGATCTCCCTCGGTGCTCCGAAGAGCGCTGCCGCGAAGAAGGCCGCGCCGAAGCAGACCGAGGTGGCCACGCCCGAGCCTGCGGAAGCGCCCACCGCGCCCGCCGCCGAAGCCGACGACCACGTGAAGGGCATGCCCTCCGGCTACGAGGAGCTCACGGTGGCGGCGGTGTCCGACGGTGCGAAGACCTGGAACCGCCCCATGCTTGAGGCGGCTCTCGAATACGAGCAGGTTCACGCGGCGCGCAAGGGCGCGATCTCGGCACTCCAGTCGGCACTGAAAGCAAAGGAGGAGGACGCGTAAATGGCACACAAGAAGGGCCTCGGCTCCTCCAAGAACGGTCGCGACTCAAATCCGAAGTACCTCGGCGTGAAGATGTTCGGCGGCCAGGAAGCGGTCGCCGGGAACATCATCGTCCGCCAGCGCGGCACGCGGTTTCGCCCCGGCCCGGGCACGATGATCGGCCGCGACCACACGATCTTTGCGAACCGCCCCGGCACGATCGCGTTTCGCACGAGTGGCGAACGGCGTTTCGTCTCGGTCGAAGAGTCGACCGATTCTGCCGCCTAAAACCGGGACCGCCTAGAACCGCCGCAATCCAGTCGGCGCTACGGTTCGCGCGATGTCGATGTTCAGCGATCGTGTACGGCTGCACGTCGTTGCCGGCAAGGGTGGTGACGGAGGGCTCAGCTTCCGCCGCGAGAAGTTCGTGCCGAAAGGCGGCCCGGACGGCGGCGACGGTGGCGACGGTGGCGACGTCGTGCTCGTCGCGGACCCGTCGCTGCGCGACCTCTCCGGTCTGCAGCGGCGCAAATGGATCAAGGCGACGCGCGGCCAGAACGGCACGGGTGCTCGCAAGCACGGCGCCGACGGCGAGGATGTCGAACTGCACGTTCCCGTCGGCACCCAGGTGTTCGCGGACGACGGCGGCTTGGTCGCCGATCTCGTCCACGCAGGCGCCAGGCTCGTGCTTGCGAAGGGCGGCCGCGGCGGCCGGGGCAACGCGCGCTTCGTCTCGTCGACTCGCCAGGTCCCGCGGTTCGCGGAGGTCGGGCCTCCGGGCGACGAGCGCGACGTCGAGTTGCACCTCAAGCTTCTCGCCGACGCGGCGCTCGTCGGCTTGCCGAACGCTGGGAAGTCGTCGCTGATCTCCCGCATCTCGAATGCGCGGCCGAAGGTTGCGAGCTATCCGTTCACGACGCTCCAGCCCGTGCTCGGCACGGTGGAGGCGCCAGACGGGCGGCAACTGGTGATCGCCGACGTGCCGGGGCTGATCGAGGGCGCGAGCGAAGGCGTTGGCCTCGGCCACGAGTTCCTCGCCCATCTCGAACGTGCGCGCATGCTCATCCACGTGATCGACTCAGCCGAGCCGATCGAGGAGCAGTGGCGGACGATCGACGCCGAGCTCGGCGCGTACGGCGAAGGCATCGACGAGCTGCCACAGATCGTCGTCCTGAACAAGATCGACATCGCGCCCGGCCCTGAGCTCTCGATCGACGATCCGCGCGTGATCGCGATCTTTCGCCTCTCGTGCGCGACCGGCGAAGGGCTCGATGAGTTTCGCCGCCGTCTGTTCGCGCTCGTCCCCGAGGCCGAGCCGCACGAGCGTGGGGAGGACGAGCTCGCCGATTTCCTCGTTTACCGCCCGCAGCCAAAGGCGCGCGGCTGGCGCTTGCTGCGCACCGAAGGTGGGTTCAAGGTGCTCGGCACGCCGCCGTCGGAGGCCGAGCTCGAGCGTGCCCTGCGCGCAGCGGGCGCCAAGGACGGGGCGACGGTGGAGCTCGGCGACGAGGAGTTCGAGCTCGCCTGATGATCGGCCTCTACGGCGGATCGTTCGATCCGCCGCATCGCGGCCACGTCGAGCTGGCGCGCCGCGCGAAGGAAGAACTAGGCCTCCAGCGCCTCGTCGTGCTCGTCTCGGCCGACCCTGGTCACAAACGTGTCGAGACCCCGGCCGACATCCGGCTCCGTCTCGCCCGCGCGGCCTTCCCGGGCGACGAGGTGGTGCTCGACGAGCACGCCCGCACTGTCGACACGTTGCGAGCCCACCCCGAATGGAGCGACACGATCTTCCTGATCGGCGCCGACCAGTTTTGCGACTTCCTGTCGTGGAAGGAGCCGAACGAGGTGCTCGAGCAGACGCGAATCGCTGTTGCGACCCGCCCCGGCTTCCCGCGCGAGCGCCTCGACTGGGTGCTCGGGCAGCTCGAGGCGCCCGAGCGGGTCTCGTTCTTCGAGATCGAGCCGACACCGATTGCCTCTCGTGAGCTTCGCGACCGCCTCGCGGCGGGCAAGGGAGCCGGCGACGATGTGCCGGCGGCGGTGGCAGAACTGATCGGGGCGGAATCGCTGTATCGACAGTAAATCCCGGTACAATTCCGGTCGTTTGAGTCCCATTGAACAAGCACGCCGGATCGCGGCGCTCGTCCAGGAGAAGCTCGCCCGCGACGTGGTCATCCTCGACATGCGCCCGGTGTGCGCCTACACCGACTTCTTCGTCGTGTGCACCGGCGGCAACCCGCGCCAGGTGAAATCGATCTGGGACGAGGTGCACGTGCGGCTGAAGAACGAGGACGCATTGATCCCGCGCTCGACCGAGGGCGGAACCGAGGCAACGTGGATCATCGGCGACTACATCGACGTCGTGGTGCACGTCTTCACCCCGGAAGCGCGCGAGTTCTACCGCCTCGAGGACCTGTGGGACGACGTCCCGCACGAGTCCGTCGAAGCAGCCACGGCCTAAACGGACCTGTCGCCTTGCCGGGCAACGGTTCGTCCGGTACGGCGAGTAGAGTGTTGTCCATGTTGACGACGAATCAGAAGGGCGCGGTCGCCGAGGCTGCCATCACGAAGGCTGCGCTCGAAGTCGGCTATGACGTCTATCGACCGGCGATCGAGGGCGGCAGATACGACTTGATTTTTGACGCCGGGGAGCAACTCCTCCGCGTTCAGTGCAAGTGGGCGCCGTTACACGGCGACGTGGTGATCATCCGTTCGTACTCGACTCGACGCGCTCGCAGCGGTCTTCTCCGTCGACCGTATGTTCACGGTGAATTCGACGCGCTTGCAGCGTACTGTCCCGACCTCGAACGTTGCTATTTCATCCCCTATGAGTCGGTCGACGGGGCGCAGCAAATCTGTCTTCGGATTGCACCGGCGAAGAACAATCAGCGGTCTGGGATCAGGGTGGCGAGGGACTACGAATTCGGCGCTAAACTGCCACAACGAAGGCTGGGGCCCATAGCTCAGCTGGGAGAGCGCCGCCATGGCATGGCGGAGGTCGTCGGTTCGAGCCCGACTGGGTCCACCTGATTCACTCCACGTAGGCATCAGCGCCGATCGACCAAGGAGCGGGACATGCGCGAAAGGTTCATCTCAATCGAAAAGGGCTTCACGACCTATTCGGAGGGTATGAACCTTGTTGCACCGCACGCTCAACCTTGGGATCCTGGCGCATGTAGACGCCGGTAAGACAACTCTCACCGAACGACTGCTGTACTCGGTCGGCGTCATCGACCAGCTCGGCAGCGTCGACGCCGGCACGACGCAAACAGACTCGCTGACGCTCGAGCGGCAGCGCGGGATCACGATCAAGTCGGCAGTCGCGTCGTTCGCGCTCGCCGACGTCAACGTCAACCTGATCGACACGCCCGGTCACCCGGATTTCATCGCGGAGGTGGAACGGGTGCTCAGCGTCCTCGACGGCGCAGTGCTCGTGATCTCTGCCGTCGAAGGTGTGCAGCCGCAGACTCACATCCTGATGCGGGCGCTGCAACGGCTGCGCGTGCCGACGCTGATCTTCGTCAACAAGATCGACCGCACCGGGGCCGGTGACGAGCGAGTGCTTCGCGTCGTCTCCGAGCGTCTGACCACGGCAATCGTCTCGCTGGGCGCAGTGGGCGAGCTCGGGACACGCGCTGCTCGCGTCCATGCCTACGGCCCCGACGATCACGCGTTCCGGGCACGCCTGGCAGAGGTACTCGCCGAGTGCGACGACGGGATCATGGCCGCGTACCTCGAAGACGAGTCGCGCCTTTCCTACGGGCGGCTTCGCGACGAGCTCGCGGCCCAGACGAAACGAGCAGCGGTCCATCCGGTGTTCTTCGGGTCGGCGGTGACGGGCGCAGGTGTGGAGGCGTTGCTGGCCGGAATCGTGGAGTTGTTGCCCGCTCCGGAGAGCGACCCGGATGGGCCGGTCTCCGGGACGGTCTTCAAGATCGACCGTGGCGCAAACGGGGAGAAGATCGCGTACGTGCGGATGTTCTCGGGAACGATCCGCACAAGAGACCGGCTCCGATTCGGCCACCATCTCGAGGACAAGGTGACGGCGCTTGCCGTCTTCGAGAGCGGCCCCGCCGTGCGGCGGCCGTCCGCGGGCGCAGGAGCGGTGGCGAAGCTCTGGGGCCTCCATGACGTCCAGATCGGCGACCGCATCGGTGAGCCGCGGAGCGAGTCGACACAACATCAGTTTCCCCCGCCGACACTCGAGTCGGTCGTCGTCCCCGGCGATCCCGCTGACGGCGCACGGCTCCGGGTTGCTCTTGCCCAACTCGCCGAGCAGGACCCGCTGATCAATGTCCGCCGAAACGACGCAGCGCCGGAGACCTCCGTGTCGCTCTACGGCGAGGTGCAGAAGGAAGTGATCCAGGCAACGCTCGCGAGCGACTACGACCTCGAGGTCGCGTTTCGCGAGACGACACCGCTTTACGTCGAGCGGCCGGTCGCGATCGGCGAGGCCGTCGAGGTCCTTCATGCGGAGTCGAATCCGTATCTCGCCACGATCGGCCTGCGCATCGCTCCTGCTCCGAGCGACTCGGGGATCGAGTTCCGGCTGCAGGTCGACCACAGCGTCGTTCCGTTGTACGTCTACAAGCGGCTCGAGAACTTCGCCGAGAATATGGACCAGTACATTCGCCACGCGCTTCAGGAGGGTGTCTTCGGCTGGCCGGTCACCGACTGCATCGTCACGTTGACCAGGTGCAACTACAGCGTCCCTGACGGGCCGCCCTCGAGAAGGGGCCCGCTCAGCACGGCCGCCGACTTCCGGAAACTGACACCGCTCGTGGTCAGGCAGGCGCTCGAATCCGCCGGGACGGCGGTCTGCGAGCCGATTGTCCGAGCGAGGCTCGAGCTCCCGGCGGAATCGACGGGAGCCGTGCTGTCAGCGCTCGGACGCCTCGGAGCAACACCGCAGACGTCGTCGACGCAGGGTCGGCTCGCGACGATCGAGACGGTCCTGCCCTCGGCGCGGGCGCAAGAGCTGCAGCGACAGTTGCCGGGGCTGACGGGTGGCGAAGGCGTCCTCGAGTCCCGGTTCGCCGGCTACGAGCCGACGAGCGGCGACCAGCCCGCGCGGCGACGGACGACGGGTTCGAAATGCCCCTAGATGGTTGATGCCCCGGGGGCGTGGGTTTGGGGGTGGATCCAGACCAAGCGGGAGGGTCGCATCGTCCGCAGGGCAGGCCGGGAGCCTGTTTAAGGGCGAGGCGGCCCTCACGCGCTGTGTCTGGGCCGCTCCCGGACGGGCGGAGTCGGGGCATCAGCCATCTAAAGCCGCGAGCTCGGCGCGTAGCCCTCGGCCCGCGCCGTGACAGCCTCGCCGACGAGCAGCTCGGTGATGTCGGCAGAGGCCTGCGGGTACCCGAGGAAGAAGCCCTGTGCCAGGTCGCACTCGAGCGCGTTCAGCGCCTCGAGCTGGCCGGCGGTCTCGACTCCCTCCGCGACGGTCGTGAGACCGAGCGCTTCGGCGAGGGAGAGAATGCTGCGCACGAGCCCCGAATCACCGCGTGCGGCGAGCTCCGCGACGAAGGTCCGATCCACCTTGACGCTCGTGACCGGGAACTTCTGGAGGTACGACAGCGATGAGTAGCCCGTGCCGAAGTCGTCGATCGCGATGCTGACGCCGACCGCGCGGATCTCCTCGAGGATCTGCGCGACGCGACTGTGCTCGACGAGGATCGATTCGGTGAGCTCGATCGTCAGAAGTGAAGGCGCCAGGCCCGAGTCATCGAGTGCGTTGCGCAGGACGTCGATAAAACCGGGATTGTGCAGCTGCGTGGCTGAGACGTTCACGCTCATCGTGAGGGGCCGCCCGCTGGCGTCGTTCCACAGGACGGCCTGATGACACGCCCGGTCGAGCACCCAACGCCCGATGTCGACGATGATCCCCGACGCTTCCGCCGCGGCGATGAACTGCCCGGGAGCCACCACACCGCGTTCCGGGTGGTGCCAGCGAATCAATGCCTCGAAGCCACGGATCGTCTCGCTGCGGACGTCGACGATCGGCTGGTAGTCGAGCCGGAACTGACCCGAGCGCAGAGCCTCTGGCAACTCGATCTTGAGCGCCAGGTGCTGGGTGGCGATGTCGCGGAGCGATTCGTCGAACAGTGCAACCTGACCCTTGCCTTTCGACTTGGCGTTGTACATGGCGATGTCCGCGTCGCGGAGGAGTGACTCGACGCTGCAGCCGGGTGCGGCCAGGGTGACGCCTACGCTCGCCGGCACGGCCAGGCTGACCCCTGCCATCTCGATCGGCAGCAGCAGCAGCTCGATCACCCGCGCGGCGACGTCGCTCGCGTAGTCGAGTGATGGCACGTCTTCGAGCAGGACCGCGAACTCGTCGCCGCCAAGGCGGGCGACGGTGTCCCCGGGCCGAAGACTTGAGCGGATGCGGTCTGCGACACCGCGCAGCAGCTCATCGCCCGCGCCGTGGCCTAAGCCGTCGTTCACAGCCTTGAAGTCGTCGAGATCGATGAACAACACGGCGACTTCGACGTTGCGCTGACGCACCGAGCGGTCGAGTGCATGCGCAACGCGGTCGGCGAAGAGGGCACGGTTTGCGAGGCCGGTGAGGTCGTCGTGAAACGCGCGCCGCTCGAGCTGTTCCTCGAGCGTGCGCCGCGCTGTGACATCGCGAAGTGTGACAACGAGAGCACTGACGCTTGCATCCGCGAGCAGGTTGCACGCCGTGCCCTCCACTGCCACAACCGCCTCACCGTCGACGCAAACGCCGCCATCGAGCGGCACGATCGCGCCCTCCGGCATCGCGGCCAGGTTCGCGAGCTGCTTGGAGATCGCCGGCTGGCTGTCGGCGACGAACGAGTCGAGCATCGAGGTCCCGAGGCAAGGCTCGCCGCTTCGGCCACAGAGCGACTCCGCTGCCGGGCTGGCGAAGCTGATCCGGAAATCCGTGCCGACCAGCAGGATGGCGTCGGCCGAATGATGGACGAGCGCGGAGAGCCGCTCCTCGCCACGCCGCTCCTCCGTTCTGCGAGCGCTGCCGACGAGGCCCCAGAGGCGGGCGACGACCAGCACCATCACGGTCATCGAGGCGCAGGCCGCGACCGAGACCGTGTCGAAATGCATCAGCCCGAGTCCCGCGAGCGCGCTGATCAGCACCGCCTGGGGAACAACGACGGCAGCGAGCACGACCACGAGCCGCCCTCGGTTGGCGCTCTCGCGGCTGCGTGCGAAGGTCGCCTGCGCGGCTGCCGGGTGCAACGGTGCGAAGGCAATGAAGAGATAGCCGAGGAGCCACACGGCATCGACCCACGAGCCGGTGACAAAATTGCCCGAGAGGTTCTGCCAGGCGAAGCTGAGATCGGCCGAGAGGATCAACAGCACGCCGACCGTGAACATCGTCGTGGCACGGTTGCGTGCGATCGGTGAGAAGAGCAGGCGGATCACGAGACCGAGCACGAGCAGGTCGGCAAGCGGATACGCGAGGGTGACCGCAAGGCTCAAGGCCCCAACATTCGGGTCGCCGACGTATGGCTCCATCACATAGCTCCAGATGAGGAGCCCCGCGACGGCCATCAGGATCCCGGCATCGAGCCACGCCGTCCGGTCGTGCTCCGGTTCCCGCTTCGAGACGAGCAGCGCTGCCGCAATCCCGAGCGGCACGTAGCCGGCCAGCGAGAAGACGTCGGCGACCGACGGGAAGGGGCTCTGCCCGGCAAGGCCGTAGCCCCACCAGAGAAGATCGCCGACGAGGAATCCGGCGAGGCCGATGCTCGAACAGAGCCAGGCGCGACGATGGCCCGGCTCGGCCCGGCGCCAGCCGATGAACGAGACAACGACCGCGAGTGCGACGACACCGTCGTAAAGGAGAAGCTCCGTCGTCAGAGACGTCGGGATGACGACGAAGGCGACTGCCCCGATCGTCCCGAGTGCGAAGAGGGAGCTCCAACCCGCACCAAGCCCGGGCTTACGTGGCCGCATGCCGTCGGCTATCGGCCAGACTGCCCTCGGGCTTGAGCGTTTTGCCTCAGCTCCGTTCACGGGAATCGAAGGCCGGGCTCCTCCGTTCGTGTCTGGTAGAACGAGATCCCCCCAAGCATCTGGTCGGAAGAGGAGACAATCAATGGCGTTGCAACTGGGCGACACGGCACCCGACTTCGAAGCGGAGACGACCGAAGGGACGATCCGCTTCTACGACTGGCTCGGCGATTCCTGGGCCGTGCTCTTCTCGCACCCGCGCGACTTCACGCCGGTGTGCACGACCGAGCTCGGCTACATGGCCAAGATCAAGCCCGAGTTCGACAAGCGCGGCGTGAAGATCATCGGGCTGTCGGTCGACCCTGTCGACAATCACGCGAAGTGGGCCGCCGATATCGAGGAGACGCAGGGGACCGCGCCCAACTATCCGCTGATCGGCGACGTGGATTTCAACGTGTCGAAGCTCTACGGCATGCTGCCGGCCGACACGACGGGCGACCCGACGCAGCGCACTCCGGCCGACAACCAGACGGTGCGCAACGTCTTCGTCGTCGGGCCGGACAAGAAGATCAAGCTCATCCTGATCTATCCGATGACCACCGGTCGCAACTTCGACGAGGTCTTGCGCGTCATCGACTCGCTCCAGCTGACCGCGAACCACAAGGTCGCGACGCCCGCGAACTGGCAGGACGGCGACAACGTGATCATCGCCGGCTCGGTCTCCGACGAGGCCGCGAAGGAGGCGTATCCGGACGGCTGGGAATCGCCGCGGCCCTACATCCGGATCGTGCCGCAGCCTGACTGAGCCGGCCGCACTGCGGCTGGCTGTACCCCGGACACACGAAGGGCCCTCGGCGCGAGGGCCCTTCGTCGTTCCGCCGTCAGTCGGCGAGCGGTCGCACGATGCAGCCGCCGTTCCCGCGTACCACGACGAGCGGGAGCATCCGCTCGGCGAGGTACGTCTCGATCGCGTGGGTCGACTCGACGATCAGCCGTTCGCGCTCGTCGTCGACGAACCTGACGCGGAGCGAGCACGTCTCGTTGGTCTCGACGATCTCGGCGGTCAGCCCGTGCGCGCCGAGTGCCTCCGTGAGGTCGCTGCCGATGCCGCGTCGGGGCACTTCGATCTCGATTGTCTCGGTCATTTCGTCTTCCCTACCCGTGTTAAGGAGGTGTTATGCCTCTCGATCTGCACAACCGCGAACGCCGCATCTGCGTCCCACACAACAATGGCGGCTGAATGGTGGTCCGGGATCGAGTTGCGACACCTAGCCGCACTCGACGCGGTCGCGCGTGAGGGCTCGTTCCGCCGCGCCGCAACCCGGCTCGGCTATGTCCAGTCTGCGATCAGCCACCAGATAGCAGCGCTCGAGAATCTGACCGGCAAGCGCCTCATCGAGCGCTCGCGCGGGACCCGGCCACTCGCGCTGACGGAAGCCGGCGAGATCCTGCTCGCGCACGCCGACGCGGTGATCGCGCGGGTTCGTGCGGCGCAGGCCGACCTGGCTGCGCTCGACGGCGACGGCTCGACCGCGCTGCGTGTCGGCGCCACGCCCGATTTGCTCGCGCGGCTCGTTCCGGCGCTGCTACGCGTGTACGGCGAGCCCGTGACGTTGCACGAGACGCCGACGTCGCGCGCGCTGCTCGCTGCGCTCGTGCGTGGAGAGCTCGACCTCGTTCTGGCCGAGACGCCTCTGCCAAAAGGCCCACTCGATGCGGTTCCTCTCTGCGTCGACGCGTTCGTCGTGGTGCTCCAGGCAGGCGCGCCGCTCGGTCGCCGCCGCCGGGCGGTCACGCTCGAGGAGCTCGGCCGTCTGCCGCTGATCGCCCACGCACCCTCGCGAGCCCATGTCGAGGAGCACCTCCGGCTGCAGGGAATCGATGTCCGGTTCGTGCTCGAAGCGGAGACGGGCACCGCGGTGCAAGGGCTTGTCGCGGCCGGCCTCGGCGCAGCGATTGTCCCGCGCATCGCCGCCGATGAGCGCCGCGCGGAGACCCAGGTCGTCGAGCTCGAGCATGGCCTCGTCGCTCCGCGGAGCATCGCGGCCGTCTGGAGCCGCCTTCAGCCGCCACGTGCGGATGCCGCAGCCTTTGTCGAAGCAGCCCGTTCGGCGTGCGCAGGCACTGGCTTGCGCGAGCCGGCGCTCGCCGCGACGCTCTAAACTCCGCGCACCCGGGAGCACCGCCATCCGGGAGAAGCAGCCATCTCACTGAACCGGAGCCTCACGAAGAGCACCTTCTCGATCGTCGCGGCCGACCTCCAGGCCGGTGAGGTCGGTTGTGCCGTCCAGTCGAGGTACTTCTCGGTCGGCTCGGTCGTCCCGTGGGTGCGCGCCGGGGTCGGCGCCGCTGCGACGCAAGCAGCCGGCGTTGCGATCTACGGCGAGCGGGCACTTGCGGAGCTCCAAGGCGGTGCTGAGCCGGCTGACGCACTGCGGCGTGTGCTCGAGGCCGACCCGGGCCGTGAGACGCGCCAGCTCGGGCTCGTCGCCGCCGACGGGCGCGCCGCGGCATTCACCGGCGCCGATTGTCTCGACTGGGCGGGTCACCGGATCGGGCCCGGCTTCGCGATACAGGGGAACATCCTTGCCGGCGAGGCCGTCATCGACGAGATGGCGCGCGCTTACGAGGAGACGGTCGGCCCGCTCGTCGAGCGCCTCGTCGCCGCGCTCGAGGCCGGGCAGGCGGCCGGTGGCGACAGGCGCGGACAACAGTCGGCCGCGATCGTCGTCGAGCGGACAGGCGCGCGCTCTGACTCCCGCGAGGGAATCGATCGTGTCTGTGACCTGCGGGTCGAGGATCATCCGCGACCGATCGCCGAGCTGCGGCGGCTCGTCGGCATCTGGACGACCTGGGAAGCTCAACGGCAGGCAAATGCGTTCGCGGAACGGGGCGACCACGCGGCGGCTGCGCTTGCCCTCCGCGTCGAGCTCGCACGGTCGGAAGACGCGTTGCTCCTCTACAACCTCGCCTGCTACGAGTCGCTCGCGGGCGAGGCCGACAGCGCGCTCGAGCATCTGCGGCGCTCGGTCGCGCTCGATCCAGCGCACCGGGCGCTTGCTGCGGACGACCCGGACTTCGACTCGATCCGCTCGGCCGTCGCGTCGATCTAACTCGAGCCCAGATCCAGCTCGAGAAACCGCGTGCCCGCAACGGGGTTCGTCGTGTACGCGGCGATGTCGCGGAAGCCCAGCTGCACGTAGAGCGCCTGGGCGTTCTCCATGCCGGGTGTCGTGTCGAGGCGGATCCGGCGATAGCCCCGGCGCCGCGCCTCCTCGAGCATCGACGTCGCAAGCAGCCGGCCGAGCCCGAGTCCGCGATGCTTCGGTCGGACGAAGAGACGCTTCAGCTCGCAGATCCCCGGCTCCAGTGGGCGGAGCTGTTCCAGGGGGCGCAGGGCGACGCAGCCCGCGGCGTCGCCGTCGACCCGCGCGAGCAGCAGCGCGCCGTCCGGCGGCGCGTACGCCCCGGGCAGGTCGGCCAGTTCGCGGTCGAAATCCTGGAAATCAAGCGAGAAGCCGAGCGAGCCGGCGTACTCGCGGAGGAGCTCCCGGATCGCCGGCAGGTCGGCCTTCTCCGCAGCGGACATGTCGAGGTTTGGGACTGGCGCCGCTCTACCCATCCACGTCACGCTATCGGCACGAAGGTGGCACAGACACGTTCGGAGATCGCCTCTACGGTTGTCGACAAAGACAACGAAGGAGGGCGCAGATGCGCAAATGGCTTGTCATGCTCGGACTGCTCGCGGCACTCGCGGTACCTGCCGGCGCCTCGGCCAACGGCGTCCAGGGGGTGATCTGCGGCGGGTCGTGCGACGGAGGTGGCGGCGGCTGGTCCGGGTGTACCCAGATCCAGACCGACCACTCGGCGAGCGTCTGGCTGGTCGCCTCGATCCGTCACTTCCTGGTCGTGAGCTACTGCAAGAACCATGGCACGATCACGTCGGTCTCGATCGCGGCTCATGGTTGCGATGTCGGTGGCGTCGCGTCGTGCCATCTTGGGCCTGCCTGGCAGACGGGTGGAGGCGTCGGCTTCGGTTACGCGACGTTCGAGGCGCACGCGAACTGGTTCCTCTACACGTCGCCCTACTACAACAACACGGACGTGCTGACGCTCACGGTGCCACTCGGCTGATGCCTCCGAAGTGGGTCATCGCCTCGGTGGCGACGTGGCTCGTCGTCGGCCTGACCCTGCTCATCCTCATCAGGGCGATTCTGTCCTGACGAGCCGGCTTCCGCGGCCGTGGCTCTTCGCCCCACGGCCGTCGGAACGGACGGTTCGCCGGAACCGACTGGCTCGGTCATCGGCCGACTGGAGCGGAGGGCTACATCCACAACGGCGTGCGGTTCCGTACAATCTTTCTCGATGTCGAAAGCCGCCTGGGAGCTGATCTTCATGATGCTGATCCTGAAGATTCCGATCGTCTACCTGGGCTTCGTCGTCTGGTACGCGATTCGCGCCGAGCCCGAGCCTGGAGTCGACCCGAACGACTACTCGGTGTGGCGTCCGTGGCAGCGTCCGGACGGTCCACGGCCGCGTCGCGGCGGCCCGCACGGCACGCGCGAAGCCGTCGGCACTGCGCGGCGGCGCCGCGATAGAGTCGGCGCGTGATCGCCGATCGCCGAGACAGGATCCGCCCGGTCGAGGCCGTCGCAGGAATCATGGCCGCAGGCGCCCTCTTCCTCGGGTTTCTCGAGCTCGCCTACCGCCCGTTTCGCCTTGCGCCTGTCGCCCTCATCCTGGCGCTCGCCGCCACCGTGATGAGCCGCGACCAGCAGCGCCTGATCTCGGTGGCGGTCGCGGTGATCGGAATCTGCTTCGTCATCGGCGCGACGCTTCAGATCCTCACACACCATCCGCTGTTCTAAGTGACGGGCACCCACCCTGGTACAACACAGGGATGAGCTCGCATGACGTCGACGGCCTGAACGCCGGCTACGCGCGCGCCCTGCTCGACGAGTACCTCGAGAACCCGGAGGCGGTGCCGTCCGAGTGGCGCGCGCTCTTCGAGAGCGGCGGCTCTGAGCTGGTCGCGACGCACCCGGGGATTGCTCGGCTGCTCGAAACGCTCCCCCAGAACGCGGAGAGCAATGGCGCTGCCACAGCCGCAGCCACTGCCGCA
This sequence comes from uncultured Thermoleophilia bacterium, assembly GCA_963842335.1. Lineage (GTDB taxonomy): Bacteria > Actinomycetota > Thermoleophilia > Gaiellales > Gaiellaceae > PALSA-600. The sequence goes on from CAWJGF010000010.1 coordinate 567,017, forward strand.
GCCGCACCGGTTGCGCCGCCTGCGGCTGTCGAGCTGGACCCACAACTCCTCGGCGGAGTCGCGGCGGCAATGGCGCTCGTGAAGGCGCATCGCACGCACGGCCATCTTGCTGCACGGCTCGATCCTCTGGGCTCGGAGCCGGTGGGCGACCCGTCACTCGAGCCGCTGCGCCTCGAGCCGAAGTTGACTCCGGACCTCCAGGCACGGATCCCCGCCTCGCTCCTCCGGGTGCACGTCCCGGGTGAAACGCTTTCGGACGTGCTCCCAAAGCTCTCCGAGACGTACTGCGGGACGATTGCATACGAGCTCGAGCATCTCTCCGACCATCAGCAACGCGTGTGGTTGCGGCAGGCGATCGAATCCGGCCGGTACCGGCAGCCGCTGAGCGCCGATGAGAAGCGCTTGCTCTACCGGCGCCTGTGTGAGGTCGACGGGATGGAGCGGTTCCTCCGGAAGCGCTTCCTCGGCCAGAAGCAGTTCTCGCTCGAGGGACTCGACGTGATGATCCCGATGCTCGACGAGACGATCGAGCTCGCCTCCGAGGCCGGCGCGCACGACGTCGTGATGGGCATGGCGCACCGGGGGCGGCTGAACGTTCTCGCGCACACGATCGGGATGCCCTACGAGTACATCCTGCGCGAGTTCGAGGGTGAGCGGACGCTCGATGCCGTCGCGGCCGACCCGGAGGGCGGGACGGGCGACGTCAAGTACCACCTCGCCGCCCACGGGACGCGGACGACCTCAAATGGCAAGGTCGGGGTGCGCCTCGTCGCGAACCCGAGCCATCTCGAAGCAGTCGATCCCGTCGTCGAGGGACGGACGCGTGCCGAGCAGACGGATCGCTCGACCCCGAATGGCGCTCACGATCCGTCGGTCGCGCTGGCAGTGCTCCTCCACGGCGATGCGGCGTTCGCCGGGCAAGGCGTCGTGGCCGAAACCTTCAACCTGCACGGGCTCGAGGGCTATTCGACCGGCGGGTCGCTGCATCTGATCACGAACAACCAGATCGGTTTCACGACAGACCCGAGCGAAGGCCGCTCGACCCGTTACTCGTCCGACCTCGCGAAGGGCTTCGACATCCCGATCATTCACGTCAACGCCGACGATCCCGAGGCGGCCATTGCCGCGGTTCGGCTCTCGATGGCGTACCGCCGCCGCTTCGGCCAGGACGTCGTGATCGATCTCGTCGGGTATCGCCGCTTCGGTCACAACGAGCAGGACGAGGCCGCGTATACGCAGCCGCTGATGGTCGAGCAGATCAACGGCCATCCAAGTGTGCGGGAGCTTTACGAAGCGCAGCTCGTGGCCGAGGGAGTCCTCACCCAGGCCGAGGCGGACGCCTTCGTGGGCGAGGTCGAGTCGATGCTGCGCGCGGCCCACGACCGGCTGAGAGCCGCGCTCGGCACCGAGACGGGCAAGGTCGAGCACGATGGCGCCATCCCGCGCTCGACGGCCGGTGAGGTGATCACCGCGGTTCCGGCTGACATCCTCACGGAGCTGAACGACGAGCTCTTGCACACGCCAGAGGAGTTCACCGTGCACCCGAAGCTCGCGAAGCAGCTCGAGCGCCGGCGCGTCGCGATGGAGGACGGCGGCATCGACTGGGGCCAGGCCGAGGCACTCGCCTATGCGTCGTTACTCGTCGACGGGATCCCGGTGCGGCTCAGCGGCCAGGACTCGCAGCGCGGCACCTTCTCGCAGCGGCACCTCGTTCTGCACGACGTGCACACCGCCGAGACGTACACGCCGATGCAGAATCTCGCTGACGCGATCGCGTCGTTCGAGGTATTCAACTCGCCACTCTCGGAGTTCGCATGCGTCGGCTTCGAGTACGGCTACTCCGCAGCGGCACCCGAGGCGCTCGTCCTCTGGGAGGCGCAATACGGGGACTTCGCGAACGGCGCCCAGATCGTGATCGACCAGTTCATCTCGTCGGCGCTCTCGAAGTGGCGCGAGACCTCCCGGTTGACGCTGCTGCTGCCGCATGGCTACGAGGGGAACGGGCCCGAGCATTCGAGCGCCCGGCTCGAGCGCTTCTTGCAACTCGGAGCGCAGGAGAACCTGCGCATCGTCAACTGCACCACGGCCGCTCAGTATTTCCATCTGTTGCGTCGCCAGGCGCTCGACGCGAATGCTCGGCCGCTCGTCGTGATGACTCCGAAGGGGTTGCTGCGACTGAAAGATGCGTCCTCGACGCTGGCCGACCTCACGGACGGAAGCTTCCAGTCGGTGATCGACGACGCAGACGCGGATAAGGCGAACGTGCGGAGGCTCGTGTTGTGTGCCGGGAAGATCTACTACGACCTGCTCGGTCACCCGTCACGCGCCGAGGCGCAGGGGATCGCCGTCGCCCGGGTCGAGCAGCTCTATCCGTTCCCGACCGACGCGGTCCGCGCGCTCATCTCGTCGTATCCCGCCCTGGACGAGGTTGTCTGGGCTCAGGAAGAGCCCCAGAACATGGGGCCGTGGCGGTCGATCCGCCACCGCCTCGAAGAGACGTCAGCCGACGTGCGCCTGCGTTACGTCGGCCGCCCGTGGCGTGCGAGCCCGTCCGAGGGCTATCCGACCGCGCACGGAATCGAGCAAGACCGGATCGCCCGGGCGGCGCTCGAACTGGCGAGTTCCAGCTAGCGCCTGTACCGGCGCCGGGCGTCGAGTGCGCTCTTCGCGACCCGTACGCCGTGTGTCCGCCCCTGCTGGACGACCCAGCGGCGTTGCTGCGGCGGCAGCCTCCGCCAGATGTCCCAGATCATCAGCGTCGTTCCGACGGGGCCAAGGGGGCGAGTCAGGCGGGGCACGCCGCCATTGTGCCGGTCCAGTGCCGATCCTCGTTATTTGCTGCGACCCTTACCTTTGTTGCTGTTGCTGTTGCTGTTGCTGTTGCTGTGCCGGTTGCCGTGGCCGTTGTCATCGCCGTGCCCGTTTCGATCGTCGTTCTCGTTTGCATTCCCGTTGTTGTCGCAGGGTGTTCCGGCGGGTGGCGCCGTCGCGACGACGGGACTGAGCACCTCGGCAACCGTGCGCGTCGGGGTCGGTGGCGGGGCAGCGACGGTCGGGGCGGGCGCCGGAGCGGGCGCGGGCGCGGGGGTCGGAACGGGTGCCGGCAACGGTGTGGGCGCCGGAGTCGGTGCAGGCGCTGGCACGGGCGTTGGCGGTGGCGGGGGCGTCGGCCGGGCCCCGTCCGGGATCGGGCGCGGATGGTGCCGCGAGAGGACGGCGATCAGCGTCGGGGCGGTTGCCTGGTGAACGACAGGCCGCGTGTGCGGCACCTGCGGCGGCGGCGCGGTGGCCGGTCGCGCGGGGACCGCGACCACGCTCGCGAGTGACGCGACACCCGTGAAGGTCGGACGGGGCGCCGTGCGCTTGTGCTGCTTCTTCGGCGGCGGAGCAGGCGGCGGCGCAGCGTGCACGATCGGCAATGCCGTGATGGTCGGGAGCTTGAGCGCTCGGCCGGTCTGTTGCTCCGGACCGAGTACGCGGCTCGGTAGTAAGAGGAGCCCGGCGGCGACGACGGTGGTCAACGACCCCGCCGCTGCCTGTGCCAACGATAGTCTCATGCTTTCCCCCGAATCAGCCGACTACGTGCTTGGAATGATGTATCGGCAGAGGCAGTCCAGACTTGAGGATCATGGGTAGCTTCAAACTGAAGCTCGTCCTCTGGTTTGCGTTGATCGCGCTCCTACCCCTGGCCGTCGCTTTCTACGGGTACGACTCGATCGCGACGCGCAGTGAGACGCGACGTGCTGATGCGGGACTCGAATCAACGCTTCGGGGTGCGGTCGCCGTCTACGCGGGCCAGCTCGACGCCGCCGCGATCGCCGCCGGACGGCTGGCCTCGCAGCCGGCACTCCAACGCTCCTTGCGGCAGCGCGATCAGGCCGCGCTTGCCCATCTGGTCGCGACTGTTCCGCACTCCTCGGTCGCCGCTCCGGGCCTGCACGTGGGCGTCCAGTCTGCGGCGCAGGAAGGCGTGCGTACCGTGACCGTCCTTAGCGGCGGTCGTGCGCTCGGGCATGTCTCGGTGCACGTTCCGATCGACAGGCGGCTCCTCACGGCTCTCGGGGGTGGCCTCGCGCCCGGCAACCGGATCGTCGCCGTGCGGTCGGGCCACGTCGTCACCGGCATCGGCATCGGCTCGCCAGTTCTGCTCCAGCCGGGGCACGCCGGCCGCGTGCGTGTCGGGACGGTCGCGTACCGAGGTCTCGCAACGGCGGGCCTCGGCGAGCCTCGCGGGCTGACGCTCGCCGTCCTTGCGCCACAGTCGGAGATCGACGAGGCGGCGCACGCCGCACGCAGCCGGATCCTCGCTGCGCTGCTTGCGTCGCTCCTGCTGTTCGCCGTCGCGACGTACCTGCTCGGCCGTTCGATCGTCGGCACGCTGCGTCGTTTCGCCGACGCGGCGAACGCCATCGCGCGCGGCCGGTTCGACGAACGCGTTCCCGTGCGAGGAAGCGACGAGTTCGCGCAGGTCGCGAAGTCGTTCAACCGAATGGCCACGCAACTCGAGCAGCGGCTCGCCGAGCTCGAGAGGGAGCGCGCACGGGTGCGTGAGGCCACAGCTCGCTTCGGCGAAACGCTCGTCGCCACGCACGACCCTGAGCAACTCGGCCGGGTCGTTGTCGAAGCGGCGGTCGAGGCCACCCGCGCGTCGGGCGGGATGATGCTGAACTCGAGAGGCGAGTTGGCTCGAACCGGCGATCCCGAAGGGGCCAAGGAGACGATCGCGTTTCCGTTGCGCGTCGGAACGTCCGACTTCGGGTCGCTCATTCTCGCCGCCGATTCGTTCGACGCCGACCGGGTCGAGATCGCGACGTCCCTCGCTGCTCAGGCTGCCGTCGCTCTCGAGAACGCAAGGCTGCACGGCATCGTCGAACGGCAAGCGCTGCTCGACGGGCTGACTGGTCTCGCGAACCGCAGGAGCGCGGAGGAGTCGCTGCGCTCCGAGCTTGCGCGCGCAGCACGGTTCGGCGGCGGCGTCTGCCTCGTGCTCGCAGATCTCGACAACTTCAAGGACATCAACGACCGGTTCGGACATCCGGTGGGCGACGAAGTGCTGCAGGCGTTCGCGCGCACGCTCGGCGACACCGTTCGTGAGAGCGACGTCGCGGCGCGGTGGGGGGGCGAGGAGTTCGCCCTCGTGTTGACCGGCACCGACATCAACGGTGGCGCCCGGCTTGCCGAGCGGGCTCGCGCAGCGATCGAGGCAGTGACGCTTCAGGCGCCTGACGGCGACGTGACGGTGACGGCGAGCTTCGGCGTCGCCGCTTTCCCCGACACCGGTGAGCTCGGTGAGTTGGTCGCGGCCGCCGATTCGGCGCTCTACGCAGCGAAGCGGGACGGGAAGAACCGAGTCGTCATGTCAGCAGAGTCCGCTTCTCGGAAGATGGTCTAGACTCCTTGCGGAGACGAATGGCAAGAGAATTGGCGTCAGAGCAGGAGGATTTCATGACCGTCGATACGTCGATGTTCGCTCAGGTGATCCAGGAACATCTGGAGTTGAAGCGCCGGAACGCAGCGCTCGAGCACGAGTTGCCGCTCGGCAGGTACCTGTCCGACGATCCGTTCGAGAACCATCCACTGTTCAAGACGGAAGAGCAAGCGCGGCACGAGGACACGATGGACGGCGTGCAGGGCATCGAAGCCGAGGAGACCTCGCTCGACTGGCCGACGACGGAGGACACGTTCATCGACGAGCCGCAGGCGCCGCTGCCCGTCTCCGAGGAGACGCAGGAGGCTGCCGCCCCGGTCGCCGACCCGGATCCGTCCGACGAGAACCTCTGGTCGCGCTCGCGCGACTTCGACTGGGGAGACTGACCCGGTCGCAACCTGGTTGCGCTCGCTTTTGCAACCTGGTTTCGCCTTCTGAACCGGGTTGCCGAGGTTCAGGGCTGCCCGAGGCGGGCCCAGAGATTGTCGAGCATGTGCTTGATCGGCCAGAAGGTCGCCGAGCCGCCGAAGTCGAGCGTGCCGGCTGCGAAGACCTTCGCGCCGGCGACCGTTTCGTAGTAGCTCATCTGCGCGGTGATGCCCGGCCCGAACAAGTCGGGAATCTGCGCGAGGACGAGGGTTCCGGGTGGCGACTCGGGTGTGGTTGCGTCGATCTCGATGCCGTAGCCGCCGACGAACTGGCCGAAGGTCGAGCCGTCTGTCAACCCGGTTGCGTCCCAGAGCCAGGGCGCCGACGCAGCCGCCTGGACGGTGAAGAGGCCCTGTTTCTGGCCGTCGTCGTTCGCCCGGTACTGCACCCCGATCAATCGCGCTTCGGGGCGGCCTGCGTCGCGCCATTCACCGATCTTGCGCAGCACTTGGGCTTGCTTGTCGACCTTCCAGAAGAAGTTGTTCGCCGAGAGGAACATCAGGTTGCCGCCGAGGTCGCGGAAGCGCTCGACATCGTCGTACTCGTGTGAGGTGACGTACTCCTCGTGACCCTCGAACACGATCAGGTCATACGCGCGCGCAAGTTCGTCACCCGTGCCGATCGCATCGAAGTCGGAATCGGAGATGAACTCGGCACTCTTGCCCGACCAGTAGAGCCAATGCAGGAACGGGAGGTCGTAGCGGTAGAACCGGGGCGGCACACCGCGCGCGATGTACGTCCGGCCGAGCGCGACCTTGCGGTTCGGCGGCCCTGCGTACCACGTGTCGCCGTACCCGTCGCCGTCCACGTCCTGGAAGTTGTAGGCCTGCCACGTGTTCGTCGGCAGCACGACGAGAATCCGATTCGTCGCTCCGAGGAGCGCCGGGCGGACGACGAACGGCGCGTAGCCCACCCGACCGTCAGGCCCGGTGAGTTGGAGGTAGTAGAGGCCACTCGTCAGCGTCGGGATCTGAAAGCCGATCGTGTGCTGCTTGCTCTGCCAGGCCTTCCAGTCGAGCATCACCGGGGCCTCGTCGACCTCGACTCCTGCAAACTGGTTGTCGGCGTAGGTCACGACCTTCTCGGGGCCGGACTGGAACACGCGCAACGCGAGCGACGGCTCGTCGCTCGCGACGTGGAGGTAGGCCACGTCGCCGGGCAGATAGCTCGGCTTCGTGAAGCCCGCGTCGATTCCCTGGAGCCGCACGACCGGGCCGCGGGGCTTGCGGCCGACAAAGGCGTTCGGCGCCCCGTAGACCACCCTGTTCCCGGCCCGATCCACCGACGTGAGCCGGACGAGGTAGGTGCGCGGGTTGAGGTTGGTGCCGGGGGCCCAGGTCAGCGTGTGGGGCCCGCGCCCGAGCTGAGCCGTCACGGTGTAGAGGGGATGCGGCACCTTGACCGTGCGTGTCACCTCCATCGTGACGGTCGCTTCCTCGTTCAGGCGGAAAGAGATGTTCGCGCGATCCCGGAAACCGTCGTCGTTCGGCGAGACTGTCGTGAGCAGGGCCGAGTCGCCGGCGAACGGAGTCGACCCGTTGTCGGCGCGCAGGCTGAGTAGCTGGGGTGGATGCGTGTCGATCCGCAGCGGGGCCGTCGCGAGCACCGACGACCGGTAGACCAGGCGCACGAGATAGTTTCCGTTGGTCACACGGCGGCCGCGGATGCGCCCATCCCAGCCGATCGCAAGGGCGGTCCGGCGGGCCGGCGGGACGATCCAGCCGACGGGGTGACCGTTCGGCGTCGCCAGGCGCACGCCGACCTGGCGGGGGAGCGTGAGGGTCGCTGAGATCTGCAGCGGCGCGCGGAGCGGCGAGTAGTCGCGTGGTGCAACGGTGAGCGTCGCCGCCTGCGCCGGGGCCGCAATCGCGAAGGTGGCGACGACGAGGAGACCCAGGCGACGCATTCCCGACCAGGGTAGCCGCGCGTCAGGATGTGTTCGCCTGCCGCTCGAGCGTGTTCGATTTGCTCGCGAGCGCCGAAAAACCCGCCTGGAGCCAGTCGTTTGCCCCGGCGGCGGCGAGCGACCACGTCAGGATCCGCCCGAAGCGCGGCGCGAGGATCTGAGTCGTTCCGAGACCAGCAGCCACCCAGGTGCCGACGCAGCGCGAGCAGGTGACGAGCTCGCCGACGGCCTGGCGCAGATCGCCGGTCTCGATCGGGCCCTCGGCTCCTTCGCGCGCCCCGCCCTCCACGAATGGCTCGCGGATGAAACTCGTCACGTCGTCGCGCGCGATCGTGCGCGCTGCCTTGAAGGTGGCGAGGCCGAGGACCGCGAGATCGAGCGCATCCTGGTCGCGAGGGTCACGGTCGAGGGACCGGGCGAGCGCCCCTGCCACCGCGAGGCCGCCGACGAACGCGCCCATGATCGTCGCGTAGGCGCGGTAGGGAGGGATGGTCGTCGGAACGGGGGTCGTCTGAGGAGGCATGCGGGTTACCCTGTCCCTGTCATGCCGCCCCTCAAAACATCTGCGGCGTACGTTCCGACCGGCGACCAGCCCGGGGCGATCGCTGCGCTCACCGACGGCCTCCGCGCGGGTCAGCAGTACCAGACACTGCTGGGCGCGACCGGCACCGGCAAGACGGCGACGATGGCGTGGATCATCGAGCAGATCCAGCGGCCCGCGCTCGTGATTGCGCACAACAAGACGCTCGCCGCTCAGCTCTGCAACGAGTTCCGGGAGTTCTTTCCCGGAAACGCGGTCGAGTACTTCGTCTCGTACTACGACTACTACCAGCCTGAGGCGTACGTTCCGCAGGCCGATCTGTACATCGAGAAGGACAGCTCGCGCAACGACGACATCGACCGGCTGCGCCACGCGGCGACGGCAAGCCTGCTCTCGCGGCGCGACACCATCATCGTTGCCTCCGTCTCGTGCATCTACGGCCTCGGCTCGCCGGAGGAGTACGAGAAGCGCGTCGTCTTCCTGAACGTGAACGAGGAGACCGATCGGGACCTCGTGCTGCGCAAGCTGGTCGACATTCAGTACTCACGCAACGACACCTTGCTCGGGCGAGGGCGCTTCCGTGTGAAGGGTGATGTGATCGAGATTCAGCCGGCGCACTCCGAGACGGCCTACCGCGTCTCGTTCTTCGGCGATCTCGTCGAGCAGATCACGCACTTCGATCCGCTCACGGGCGAGGTGCTCTCGCAACTGGAGAACATCACCGTCTTTCCGGCGACGCAGTACGTGACATCGAAGCCGACGATCGAGCGAGCCGCCGTCGAGATCCGCCACGAGCTCGAGGAACAGGTGAAGCACTTCGAGTCGAAGGGAATGATGCTCGAGGGACACAGGATCCGGCAGCGGACCGAGTACGACCTCGAGATGATGCAGGAGCTTGGGTTTTGCAACGGGATCGAGAATTACTCCCGCATCCTCGACGGCCGCCCCGCCGGCTCGGCGCCGCACACGCTGCTCGACTACTTCCCGTCCGACTACGTGATCTTCGTCGACGAGTCACATCAGACGGTCCCGCAGATCGGCGGCATGTACGAAGGCGACCGCTCGCGCAAACAGACGCTGGTCGATTTCGGCTTTCGCCTGCCGAGCGCGCTCGACAACCGTCCGCTGCGTTTCGACGAGTTCCTCGGCAAGGTGCCGCAGATGGTGTTCGTCTCGGCTACGCCCGGCCCGTGGGAGCTGCGCCACTCGACGAATGTGAGCGAGCAGCTGATCCGTCCGACGTACCTCGTCGATCCCGAGATCGACCTGCGGCCGACGAAGAATCAGATCGACGACCTGCTGAACGAGATCCGCCATCGCGAGGAGCGCGGTGAGCGGACGCTCGTCACGACACTGACGAAGAAGATGGCTGAGGACCTCACCGACTATCTCCTCGAGGCGGGGGTCAAGACGCGCTACCTGCACTCCGAGATCGATACGCTCGAGCGGATCCAGATCATCCGCGAGCTGCGGCTCGGTGAGTACGACGTGCTGGTCGGCGTCAACCTGCTGCGTGAGGGGCTTGATCTCCCCGAGGTGTCGCTCGTCGCGATCCTCGACGCCGACAAGGAGGGCTTCCTCCGCGGCAAGACGGCCCTGATCCAGACGATCGGCCGCGCTGCGCGCCACGTGAATGGGCGGGTACTCATGTACGCGGACAAGATGACCGAGGCGATCAAGGGCGCGCTCGAGGAGACGGAGCGGCGCCGGAACGTGCAGCTCGCCTACAACGAGGAGAACGGAACCTCGCCGATCTCGATCACGAAGGGTGTCTCCGACATCGCGGAGTTCCTCGCGCTCGAGCAGCCGCATGTCCCGTCGCGTCGCCGCCGCGGCGGCGCGACGGTCGAGGGCATGTCGCGGGATGAGCTCGAGAAGCTCGTCATCACGCTCGAGGAAGAGATGTTCCAGGCGGCGGAAGAACTCCGCTTCGAGTACGCCGCGAAATTGCGCGACGAGATCAAGTCGCTGCGCCGCGACCTGGTCGCCATGTCGTCGGGGGCAACAGTGTGAGCCTCGGCCTCGTCCTCGCGATCATCTTCTCGGGGTTCGTCACGGGTGCAATCGCGCGGCTCGCGATTCCCGGGCCGGATCCGATGCCGATCTGGCTGACGATCGCGATCGGTCTCGTCGGATCGATCGTCGGCGCGGTGGTCGGCAAGGAGATCTCGCATGGAAACGGCTACGTCGTGTCGCTCCTGTCGTTCAGCGTCGCGGTCGTCCTCGTCGCCGCTTACCGGCACTACGTGCAGAAGCGACCGATCTTCGGCGCCGGCGCGCGGGCGTTTCCTGCCCGCGGCGTGGGCGTCGAGCAGCAGCGAGAGCGGTTGCAGAAGCTCGGGGTCGACCCGGACGCGCTGGCACCCGACCCGAGCCAGTTGGAGCGTGTGCGACTCGATGCGATGCTGCGGGAGCTCCACCACGCCGGTCTGCTCGACGACGACGAGCTCGCTGCGAAACGCGCTTTGCTCGACGCTCGGTCGCCGTCGCCCCGGTAGCACAGCTCGTTTCACCGACGGTGCTGCCGGGGAGGGAGCGACGCATGATCGGACGCATAATCGGACTCATCGTCGTCGGATTGATCGTCGGCGCGCTCGGGCGGCTCGTGCATCCCGGCCGCGACCCGATGCCGATCTGGCTGACCATCTTGATCGGGATCGCTGCCGCACTGATCGCCGGCCTCCTGATCGGCGGCATTCTCGGCTTCATCCTCGCCGTCGTGATCGCGGCCGTGCTCGTCGCGGTCGTCGGGGGCATGTATCGCGGGCGCGGCGCCGCGATCTAGACGGAATCGACGGCCAGGGGCTCACGGCCGCGCGCGAAGGTGCGCACGGCCGTGAGCCCCCAGTCATCGTCTCGCCAGATGTAAGTCTCGACTCGTAGCGTCCGTTCGGACGCGGCATAGACGACACAGCCGCGCGCTTCACCGCGGCGTTCGGGGCGCGGCTGCCCGAGGCCGGGTGCGATCGAGATCACGACTCCGCGCACATCGCCGGTGATCACTTCGAACTCGTGTCGTTCCGAGACGGTGCCCTGGTGGATGTGGCCGCCGACGATCAACTCGGCGCCCGAATCGACGAGCTGCGAGAGGACGTGATTCCGGCGCGCGACAGGTTTCTTCTTGCTGCGCCACGGCGCGCCGATCATTTGATGGTGCAGCGCGACGACCCGTAGAGCGCCGTCCGGCCCCGCGCGGAGCCTGGTCATGGCGCGCTCGAGTTGTGCGTCACTCACCCCGCCGGATTGGTGCCGCCACGGTCGCACGGAATTGATCCCGACGACGTGCGCGCCCGGGGCTGAGTAGGTCGGTTCCGTCGTCTCCCACTGACGCTCGAACTGCTTCCACGTGTCCGTGAATCGCGCCGGGAACGTGTACGGGATGTCGTGATTGCCAGGTACCGCGACGACGGGAAGGTCGAACCGACGGAGGAAGTCCGCGGCCAGCTGATGCTGCGCCGGTCGGCCACGGTGGGTCAGATCGCCGCTTGCGATCACGAGCTCGGGGGCCACGCGATCCACGAGCCCTGCGAGCGCTTGCTCCAGAACCGGGTCGTCGCGCGCCCCGAAATGGAGGTCCGAGACGTGCAGGATGCGTGTGGTCACCGCCGAAGCAGGCTATACAGTGGCTGCTATGGCCGACGAGCAGTCTTCGGAGATCTTCGACGACCTCTACCTCGGGCTCCGCGCCGGTGGCGCGTTGCGCAAACAGCGTCGCGGCGAGCCACTGACGGATGAGGAGCGCGAGGTGCTCGGTCGTTGGCAGCGGTTGTCAGCTTGGCGCAAGGGAATCGCGATCAGCGGCTTCGCGGTCGGCACGTTCGGTCTCGGCTTCACCCTCGGCGGTCTCGTCTTCGGCCGCTGGCGCAAAGCCTGACGAGGCGCCTTTTCCTGACGGAGCGGCGCCTGGCTCAGCGCCGCAGACGAATCCCGGGCCGGCGGCCCGCGACTGCAGCATCGGGTCGCCGCCAGACCCCGAAACTGAGCTCGACCCCGGGCGTTCGCCGACCAGAGTCCAGCGAGAACGTCGAGTCGATCGCACGACGAACCAACTCCCCGACGGAGACGCTGAGGCGCCCCGATTCCTCCGTCAGGAATCGGTACTGATGGTCTTCGAGGATGACGTGGAAGCGAGTGGACATGGGTACCTATGTGCTTCCCCCATGTGTACCCATGCGCCGCCCCTCAACGTGCGCCCGAATCGCAACAAGATCGAGCCAATTGCGCAAACGGCAAGTGCGCGGCAAGTTCAGGCCTCTGATTCGCGAGCGGAGAAGATGACCGTCGGCACGTCCTCCTCGGCCGGGTCGACATCCCGGATGACGACATCGAACACCGTGACGAGCACGGCGGCGAGCGGCACGGCGAAAAGGACGGCCCAGCCGCTGAAGAGAATCGCCATTCCCGTCACGGAGATGAGGACGAGGAGCGGTGAGAGCCCAACCGCGTCGCCGAGGAGGCGTGGCATCACGAGGTAGTCCTCACACAGGCGCACGATGAGCACGCAAGCGGCCGCGAGGATCGCGATGTGCACCGAGGCCGTGAAGCCGACGGCGACGGCGAGGCCGCCTGCGGCGAGTGGGCCGATCACCGGGATGATCTCGACGAGGCCGGCAAACGCGCCGACGAGAAGCCAGTACGGCTCGCCGATTGCCCAGAATGCCAGCGACAGCGCTGTGCCGACGAGCAGAATCAGCAGCGCCTGGCCGCGTACGAACGCGCCGAGCTTCGCGTCGATCAGGTCCCACGTATCGCGGATCAGCTTTCGTCGCGGGCGGGGGAGAAGCGAGCACACGAGGTCGATTGCCTTGTCCCGCTCGAAGATCCAATATGCGGCTGCGGCGAAGGTGAAGAAGATCCCGACGACCACCTCGAACGCCGTGACGCCGATCTGCGCCGCCGGCTTCACGAGCTTGTCTCTCGTCGGCAGGTGCTTGAGGCGCTTCTGAACCGCGACCAGCACCTCGTGCTTGATCCCAGTCGAGTTCCTCGCCTGACGAGCGATCTGCGCCTTGCCGCTCGGGCTCAGGGCGACGTTGACCTGGTCGAGCGCGCGTGGCACGGCGAGTGTGAGGCCGACGGCGAGCACGGCGAGAAATGACAGGTAGTGCAGCGCCAGCCCCGCGGGCCGCGGCACGCGGTGAGCGGCGAGCCATTCGATGCCCGGGCGCATCGCCGCCGCGATGATCAGCGCGAAGAAGAGGAGCGCGAGCACGAGTCGCAGCTTCCAGAGTGCGAGCGCAAGAACGATGAGGCCGCCGGCGACAAGGGTCGCGACGGCAGCGCGGCGAGCGGTGGCGGTCATGCCAACGGTGTTCCCACCGTGGCGCTCCGTGCAACCACCCCGACGCAAACCGCTCCACCGCCTGGCGCGAACAACGTGCGAGCGGGCGCGTCCTGCGCCCGCCTAGAGGGAGGATCAATGAAGAAGATTGCAGTCCTGCTGGCCGGGGTCCTGGCGGTGGTCGTCGCGGCGGCCGCCTTCGCCAAAGGGCCGGAGACGTTCAAAGTGTCGGCCAAGCTGACCCTGAAGGCCGAAGTTCCGAAGGCAACCGCCCCCGCTGCGGCAACCGGGGCGTTCGCCGCCACCGTCAAGGAGAGCGGCAACACCCGAACGGTGACGTGGAAGCTGACCTACGCGCATCTCAGCGGGGCGGGCTTCGCTGCGCACATCCACAAGGGCAAGCCCGGTGTGCCCGGTCCGGTCATCGTGTCGCTCTGCGGCCCCTGCCATAGCGGTCAGATGGGCACCGCCCACGTGACCGACGCGGTCGCGAACGCGATCGAGCATGGTTTGACGTACGTGAACGTGCACACGAAGAAGAACCCGAACGGCGAGATTCGCGGCCAGGTGAAGGTCACCGGCTGACCCGCGGTACCCTGGGGCCGGCGACGGCCCCAGGGATCGGCAAAACTTCTCGCCGGCACCCCTATACGAACAAGTGTTCGCTCGGTACAATGGCCCGGAATGGCGGCCGACGAGCTCATCGTCCACGGCGCCCGGGAGCACAACCTCAAGGACATCACCGTCCGGCTCCCGCGGAACGCGCTCATCTGCATCACGGGCCTCTCGGGGTCCGGGAAGTCGAGCCTTGCCTTCGACACGATCTACGCGGAGGGCCAGCGCCGCTACGTCGAGTCGCTCTCCGCCTACGCGCGCCAGTTCCTGCAGATGATGGAGAAGCCCGATGTCGACTCGATCGACGGCCTCAGTCCCGCGATCTCGATCGACCAGAAGACGACTTCGCGGAACCCGCGCTCGACGGTCGGCACGGTGACCGAGATCTACGACTACCTCCGGTTGCTCTACGCGCGGGTCGGCCGGCCGCACTGCCCGGTCTGTGGGCGGCCTATCTCAGGCCAGTCGATCGACTCGATCGTCGAGCAGCTGCTCGCGTTTCCCGACGGCACGCGGTTCACCATCAACGCGCCGATCGTGCGCGACCGCAAGGGCGAGTTCAGAGACCGCTTCGAGGAGCTTCGCAACGAAGGTTTCTCTCGCATCAAGGTCGACGGCGAGCAGCACTCTCTCGACGAGCCGCCGACCCTCGACAAGAAGTTCAAGCACACGATCGAGGTCGTCGTCGACCGGCTCGTGATGAAGGAGGACATCCGTACGCGCCTGACCCAATCGGTCGAGACGGCGCTGCAGCTCGCCGAAGGATTGCTGGTCATCGACCTCGTTGACGAGGGAGAGAGCCACACCTACAGCCAGAACTTCGCCTGCCCCGAGCACGGCGTGTCGCTGCCGGAGCTCCAGCCGCGTATCTTCTCCTTCAACTCGCCGCACGGCGCGTGCCCACGTTGCACGGGCCTCGGGGCCCAGCAGGAGATCGACCCGGACCTCCTCGTTCCCGACGCGTCACTCTCGATCGACGACGGTGCTCTCGTGCCCTGGGCGGTCGGCGGCTCCGGGTTCTACGAGTCGGTGATCGCCGCGATCGCCGACCGCTACGAGATTCCCACCGATCTGGCGTGGTCCGAGTTGACCGAGCAGCAGCAGGACTACTTCCTCTACGGAACGGGTGGCGACAAGGTCTACGTCCAGTACCGCAACCGGATGGGCCGCCGCCGTTCGTACATGGTCGACTTCGAGGGCATCATGAAGTCGCTCGAGAGGCGGTATCGCGAGACCGACTCGAGCTCGCAGCGCGAGCGGATCGAGGAGTACATGTCCTTCCGCCCCTGTCCCGTCTGCAAGGGCGCGCGCCTCAAGCCCGAGGTACTCGCAGTCACGGTCGGCGACAAGAACATCCACCAGTTCACGCGGCTCTCGGTGACACGCGCGCTCGAGTTCCTCAGCGGTCTCGGGCTCACCGAGACCGAGGAGTTGATCGGCCAGCGCATCGTCAAGGAGATCCGCGAGCGGCTGACGTTCCTGCACGATGTCGGCGTCGGTTACCTCAACCTCGACCGCGCCAGCGCGACGCTCTCCGGCGGCGAGGCGCAACGTCTCCGGCTCGCAACCCAAATCGGCAGCCAGCTCGTTGGCGTTCTCTACATCCTCGACGAGCCGTCGATCGGCCTGCATCAGCGCGACAACGACAAGCTGATCGGCACACTCGAGCGGTTGCGAAACCTTGGCAACACCGTCGTCGTGGTCGAGCACGACGAGCAGATGATGCGCAGCTCCGATTGGCTCGTCGACATGGGACCGGGCGCCGGGGAGCACGGCGGCCATGTCGTCGCCGAGGGAACCGCTGCGAAGGTGATGCGCAACAAGAAGTCGGTCACCGGGCAGTACCTCTCGGGCACGCGCGGAATCGCTGTACCCGAGCGGCGCACCGTCGACAACGGCTGGTTCGCGATTCATGGGGCCACTGAGCACAACCTGAAGGGAATCGACGTCGAGTTCCCCGTCGGCAAGTTCGTCGCGGTCACCGGTGTCTCCGGCTCGGGTAAGTCGACGCTCGTGAACGAGATCGTCTACAAGGCGCTCGCCAACCAACTCTCGAGAGTGCGCGTGCGCCCCGGCGCGCACACCGGAGTGGAGGGGATCGAAGTGTTCGACAAGGTGATCGAGATCGACCAGCGCCCGATCGGCCGCACGCCGCGTTCGAACCCCGCCACCTACACGGATCTCTTCACGCACATCCGCGAGCTCTACTCGCTCACGCCGGATGCGAAGGTACGCGGCTACAAGCCGGGCCGCTTCTCGTTCAACGTCAAGGGCGGCCGCTGCGAGACGTGCAAGGGCGACGGTCAGATCAAGATTGAGATGCACTTCCTGCCTGACGTCTACGTCCCGTGCGAGACCTGCAAGGGCAAGCGGTACAACCGTGAGACGCTCGAGGTGCGCTTCAAGGGGAAGACGATCGCCGACGTGCTCGAGATGTCGGTCGAAGAGGCGCTGAAGTTCTTCGAGAAGATCCCGAAGGTTCGCCGGCGCCTGCAGACGCTGCACGATGTCGGCCTCGATTACATGACGCTCGGGCAGCCCGCGACCACCCTGTCGGGCGGCGAGGCGCAGCGAGTCAAGCTCGCTTCCGAGTTGTGCAAGGTCTCGACCGGGCGCACCCTCTACATACTCGATGAGCCCACCACGGGTCTCCATTTCGCAGACATCGAGAAGCTGCTCGAAACGCTGCAGCGCCTGGTCGACGGCGGCAACACGATGATCGTGATCGAGCACAACCTCGATGTGATCAAGCAGGCCGACTGGCTCATCGATCTCGGCCCCGAGGGCGGCGAAGACGGCGGCGAGATCGTTGCGGTCGGAACACCCGAAGATGTGGCACAGATCGACGCGTCCTACACCGGCGCATTTCTCCGGCCGTTGCTCGCGCCGCGAGCGGCCAAGCGCCGCGCCGTCGCAGCATGAACCGCCGTCCCAGCAAGCGCTCGGTGCTGCTCGCGATCGGTGGTGCCTGCCTCATCGTGTTCATCGCGGGCATGAGTGCCGCTTGGGTGAACCGGCACCACACGATTTGCACCGACCGCAAGCCTCCCGTCGCACAGGAGCAAGCGCTGCTCGGCCAGACCGCGTACCGCTGCCACAACGGGCAGATCGTGACCACCGGCTAACGGTTCGTCTAGCCTGACGGCGGATGCGCGACTGGTGGCTGCGCACGTTTCTCGTCCTGCAGCGGCCTCGCCCGGTGTTCGTCGCGCTGCGGGACGTCTCGAAGGAATCCCTCGCCGACCGCGCTGAGCCTGTCCTCGCGATCGTGCTGCTCGCCGGCATCGCGATCGTCCTCTCCACGAACACAGCGGGTCACCTGATGGACGACTCGTCGTACGACGCACTGCTCCTCGCCGTCTGGGCGTTCATCGCCGGCAGCCTCTACGGGATGTTCGGGTACCTCGCCTTCGGTGCGCTGCTGTACGGCAGCACGAAGCTGCTCGGCTCGCAGGGCTCGTACCGGCGCGCGCGACACGTGCTCGCCTTTGCGGCTGTGCCGATCGCGCTCTCGCTCATTCTCTGGCCCGTCAAGCTCGCTGTCTACGGCGACTCGCTCTTCAAGACCGGCGGCAGCGACCACGGGGTCGGGGTCAGGGTTTTCGACGCGTTCGACGTTGTCTTCCTACTGTGGTCGGCAGTGCTGCTCGTGATCGGTGTCCGTGCCGTGCACGGCTGGACCTGGGCGCGCGCAGGCGCCGCGTGCACCCTGGCGATCGTCGTACCCGTCGTCCTGACGCTGGCAGTCGGCTCGATTTAGCGCACCCGCGCCTCCGCGAGCGCGTCCTCGAAGATCGCCAGCTCGTCATCCGAGATCGAGTACGTGTGCTGCTCAGAAGGGAATGCGCCCGTCCGCACGTCGGCGGCGTACAGCCCGATCGCGTCGCGAATCGAAGGTGCCAGGTCCGCATACTGCTTCACGAATCGCGGCGCGTGGCCGTCGTACAGACCGAGCAGGTCGTGCCAGACGAGCACCTGCCCGTCGCAGTCGGCCCCTGCGCCGATCCCGACCGTCGGGATGTCGAGCGCCTCCGTGATGCGCGCGGCGACCGGTGACGGCACCGCTTCGAGCACGAGCGAGAAACACCCCGCCGCCTGCAGCGCGAGCGCGTCCTCGAACATGCGGACCGCCTTGTCCGCCGTTCGCCCCTGCGCTTTGAAGCCGCCGAGCATCGTCGCCGTCTGTGGCGTGAGGCCGATGTGACCCATCACCGGGACGCCGGCGCCGGTCAGCGCACGGACGCGCGAGAGCATCGTCCCGGCGCCCTCGAGCTTCACGGCGTCAGCGCTCGCCTCTTTCACGAAGCGGATCGCGTTTTCGAGCGCTTGCTCGTCGGACACCTGATACGACCCGAACGGCAGGTCGGCGATCACGAGAGGCCGGCGGGCGCCGCGGGTCGCGGCAGCGGTCAGCATCAGCATCTCGTCCATCGTCGCCGGCACGGTCGAGTCGTGACCGAGCACGACCATGGCTGCGGAGTCGCCGACCAGGATCAGGTCGACGCCGGCGGCGTCGGCGATTCGGGCGGACGGTGCGTCGTAGGCGGTGATCATCACGATCCGGTCGTGGCGTCGCTTCATCTCGAGCAGCTCGGGAAGCGCGAGCTTGCCGGGAGCCGGCGTACCGGGTGCGGGCTTGCGCGGGCGGGTGGTCATTCAAGGCCTCCTTCTCCGATGAGGACGTTGTCGATCAGGCGCGCCGAGCCGACGCGCGCTGCAATTGCCAGGGTTTGCCCGTCGAGGTCGGCGAGCGTCACGTAGTCAGGCTCGAGACCGGAGGCGGCGAGCACGGTTCGCGCACGGTCGGGATCGTGCGTCGCGAGTGCGCGCGGGATTGCGAGCGCACGCACACGGTCAGCGGCAGATAGGCGCCCGTTCCGCGATGAGAGCGCGAGGCCGTCGGGATCTCGCACCGTGTCGACGACGCGGATCTCGACCGGGACGTTCAGGTCGCGCACGAGTTGCTTGAGGACGGCAACCTGTTGCGCGTCCTTGCGGCCGAACCACGCGAGCTGTGGCTTCACGATGTTGAACAGCTTCAGACAGATCGTCGAGACCCCTCGGAAATGCCCGGGCCGATGCGACTCCTCGAGCCCTACGGCCGCTCCTTCCGGCACGACCCACGTCGCGAAGCCGGCGGGGTACAGCTCGGCGGCGCTCGGCGCAAAGACGACATCGACGCCGCCTGCCTCCGCGAGTTTGAGATCGCGCTCGAAGTCGCGCGGGTACGCGTCCAGATCCCGGTCGTCCTCGAACTGCGCCGGGTTGACGAAGATGCTCGCGACGAGCACATCGGACTCGGCCCGCGCGGCGTCGAACAGCGCGCTGTGCCCTCCGTGGAGTGCCCCCATGGTGGGCACGAGGCCGATGACGCCGTGACGAGGAAGGTCGAGCTCCCCGATCGTCCGGGCGACGTTCACGGTCGCGTCACCTCGACGAGCGCCTCGTAGGCGCTTTCGAATCCCGAGCCGCGTAGCGCCTCGCGATGTCGCTCGACGGTCTCCCAGTCTCCACGCGAGATCGGGCCGGTCAACTCGAACTCGTTCTCGATCGTGCGGGTCATCAACGGCACGAGCGCCTCGGGGGGTGCGCCGGCCTCGGCGACGAGCGTGGCCGCCGCGCGGTACAGCGTCACGAGGAAGTTGGACGCGATCGACGCGCCCGCGTGATAGCGCGCGCGATTCTCGTCCGCGAGCGTGAACGGCCGTAGCCCGAGGGTCTCCGCGAGCCACTCAGCGCGCGCGTGACCATCGGCGTCGTCGGCCGTGACCGCACCCCAGGCACCGTCGAACTGCTCGGGGCCGCGGGACGTCGTCAGGGTCTGAAGCGGGTGAACGGAGAAGCGCGCGATGTGTGGATCGAGCACCGCGAGCGGTGTCCCGCCGGAGACGTGCGCGATCCATGGGCCCGGCTCGATCGAGCGGGCAACCTCGGCGATTGCCCGGTCGGGTACACAGAGCAGCCGCAAGTCCCCGTCCGCGCGCACGCCGATGCCGCGCTCGCGCAATCGCGCTGCGATGGCCGAACCGGCGCGGCCGGTCCCGATGACGGTGATCGAGTCGAACATTCTGGCTCCAGTTCCTGGCGGATACCGGGCAAATTGGAGAGTACGCGATCCGTCCGGCCCCGGCGCGAAACTGGCCCTTGATAAAGTCGATGCGATGCCGATCTACGAATACGTCTGCATGAGCTGCGAGTCCCATTTCGAGGAGCTCGTCGGCATGTCGGATCCCGATCCGGCCTGCCCCGACTGCGGCAAGCCCAAGGTCGCAAAGCAGTTCAGCACGTCATTCGCAGCGCACGGCATGGCCGGGCAGCCCTCCTTCGGTGGAGGCTGTTGTGGCGGTAGTTGTGGCAGCTGCGGCTGATCTCTCCCTGCTCGCCTACGGCGACGTCGTCGCCGGCTGCACGAAGTGCGCGCTCGCGGATGGTCGGACCCAGGTGGTCTTCGGCGCGGGTTCACCGAACGCCGAGCTGATGTTCGTCGGCGAAGCGCCTGGCTTCCACGAGGACAAGCAGGGAATCCCATTCGTCGGCGCCGCGGGGAAGCTGCTCTCGAAGCTGCTCGCCGGGATCGGGATCGAGCGCGAGGAGGTCTATATCGCAAACGTGATCAAGTGCCGGCCCCCCGGGAATCGCAACCCGCTGCCGGAGGAGATCGAGGCCTGCGAGGGACACCTCTTTCGCCAGATCGAGCTGATCCAGCCGAAGCTCGTGGCGACGCTCGGCAATTTCGCCACCAAGCTCCTTTCCGGCAAGCCGTCAGGCATCACCCAGGTGCACGGCCGTGAGCAGCGCGTGACGCTCGGCGGCCAGGAGGTGACGCTCTACCCGATCTTCCATCCCGCGGCGGCGCTCTACACCCCGCGCATGCTCGAGGTGCTCGAGGCCGACTTCCGCCGCATCCCGGAGCTTCTCGGCCGGGCGGCGACGCCGCTACCGGCCGTCTCCCCGCCTGCGGAGTCGCCCGGGCTTTCGGCGCGGCCGGCCGTCGAGCACGCCTCCGCAGTCGAGCAGCAACTCGGCCTTTTCTAGCGGCTCCCGCGGGTCGCGGCACGAGGGCCATGTCCCGACGCCAAACGAGCGTGACGGAAATGCAAGGTTTCGTCCAGCGCCGGAGAACCACGCTGGCGCGGATGTATTTCGCGTCATGGTCGTGCCGCAGGTCTCCGATGGCTGGCCATGTCCCCGTGAGTCATGTCTCGTTGGCCGAAGCAAGCATTCATGCGGACGGCCGCGTCCGTCACCGCGCGCCGAGCTCCGAATGTGGTCAGACCAAGGGTGACGAACTGCCCACACCCTGCACGGGAGGCGATGGCCTTTAAGGTCAGCCGGATGGATGTCGTCACCGCTTCCCCCGAGGAGACCGAAGGCCTCGCCGCCCGGCTCGCTTCGCGACTGCGGGCCGGGGACGTCGTCTCCGTGTCGGGTGAGCTCGGCGCCGGGAAGACGACCTTCGTCCGCGGCGCGGCACGCGCGCTCGGCGTGACCGAGCCCGTTTCGAGCCCGACCTACACGATCGGTCACCGCTACGAGGCGCCGACGCCCGTCGCGCACCTCGACCTCTACCGCATCGCGGCGCTCGATCCGGAGGAGTGGGGCGACCTCGAGCCGTACTTCGACGGCACGGTCGCGTTCGTCGAGTGGCCGGAGCACGGCGGTCACTGGCTCCCAAAAGCCCGCGCGGCAGTTACCCTCGATCACGTCGACGAGTCGCATCGACGAGTGAGGATCGACAGTGCAGACGATCTTGGCCTTTGACACCGCGACGACCTTCGGGGCCGTCTGCGCCGTGACGCCCGGCGAGCGCGGGAGAGCGGCACGCGCCGGCGACCTCCTTGCCGCCGTCGATTCGCTGGTCGGCGACCCGCGAGAGCTCGATGGGATCGTTGTCGGCCGCGGGCCTGGCAGCTTCACGAGCATTCGGATCGGCCTCGCCATGGCCCGCTCGCTTGCCTTCACACTCGACATCCCTGTCGCCGGCGCATCCACCCTCGACGCATATGACGGTGGCCTCCCGGTGCTCGACGCCCGGCGCGGCGAGATCTTCACAGCCGGGCCGCGCGTGCTCGCGCCAGAGGATCTGGAAGTCGACGGCAGGACGCTCCTCGGGGACGGCGCGATTCGCTACCGCAACGTGTTCGAAGCTCGCGGCGCCAGCATCCCCGACGACGACGACCCCGCACACCTTCCCGACCCGCTGCTGCTCGTGCAGCGCGCCGGGCCGTTCGGCGAAGCCGGTCTCGTCGAGCCGCTCTATGTGCGAGAGCCCGACGCGAAAGCGCAGCCATGACGGCGGTGATGATCGAGATTCGCAAGCTCGACCTCGTCGACCT
Source organism: uncultured Thermoleophilia bacterium (assembly GCA_963842335.1). GTDB lineage: Bacteria > Actinomycetota > Thermoleophilia > Gaiellales > Gaiellaceae > PALSA-600. Next base: position 589,553 of record CAWJGF010000010.1, read on the forward strand.
CAACTCGATCGAGGCGATCGAGCAGCGCGCGTATCCGACCCCGTGGTCGCGGTCCATGTTCGCGTCCGAACTCGCGAAACCAACCTCGATCTGCCTCGGCGCATTCGAGGGCGAAGACCTCGTCGGCTACATCGTCAATTCGCGCTACGTCGATGCGTGGCACGTCATGAACGTGGCGGTCGACCCGGGACACCAGGGACGCGGCATCGCAACCGCGCTGCTCGAGCGGCTCTTCGCCCTGACGCGCGACGACGAACGCCGCGGCTACACGCTCGAGGTACGCGTCTCGAACGAGCAGGCGATCGGCCTGTACGAGAAGCTCGGCTTCGAATCGCGTGGCATTCGCCGCGGCTACTACACGGACAACCGTGAAGACGCGCTGATCATGTGGCGCGACGCTCGCCGGCCGAGCGCGTGATTCTGGGGATCGAGACGAGTTGCGACGAGACCGCCGCCGCGCTCGTCACCTCCGACGGCGAGATCGCCTCGAGTGTCGTCGCGTCGCAGGACGAGCTACACGCGAAGTTCGGCGGCGTCGTTCCCGAGATCGCCTCCCGCCGGCATCTCGAGCTCGTGCTGCCGGTGATCGAGGAAGCGCTCGCAGCTGCAGGCGCGACGCTCGCGGACGTCGAGACCGTCGCGGTCACCACCTGGCCGGGGCTGATCGGCGCGCTCCTCGTCGGCGTCTCCGCGGCGAAGGCACTCGCGTGGGCCCGGCGCCTGCCGCTCACGCCGGTCAACCACCTGCACGGTCACGTCGCATCGCTCTACCTCCGCCCGCTCGACCTCGAGCCGCCGTTCACCTGCCTGCTCGCGAGCGGGGGGCACACGATGCTCCTCGACGTCAGCGAACGCAGCGGCTACCGCGTGCTCGGCACGACGCTCGACGACGCCGCCGGCGAAGCGTTCGACAAGGGCGCGCGGCTGCTGGGGCTCGGCTATCCGGGTGGGAAGCTGATCGACGAGCTCGCAAAGCAGGGCGATCCCGAGGCGTACGACTTTCCTGTCGCCCGCGTCCCCGGCCTCGACTTCTCGTTCTCGGGGCTCAAGACCTCGCTGCTCTACACGGTGCGGCGACTCGAGCCCGACGAGCTGGCAGCCCGGCGCGCCGACCTGGCGGCGAGCTATCAGCGCGCGATCATCCGCGCGCTCGTGGGTGGAATCGAGGCGGCGCGCAGCAGCGCAGAGGGGGAGCGGATCGCCGTCGTCGGCGGGGTCGCCGCCAACTCGGAGCTCCGGGCATCGCTGCCGGACGCCGCGCTCGCGCCGCTCGCGCTCTGCACCGACAACGCCGCCATGATCGCCTCGGCCGGGCGGTATACGCGAACCGTCCCGTACCCCGACTACCTTTCGCTTGATGCACGCGCCGCGGCGAGTTAAAGCTCGCCTCACAATCCTCGTCGGAATCGTCGTCCTCGCCGTTTCCCTCGGTCTCGTCGTCTCGGCTCGGGGGCGGTCGAGCTCGACCGTGACGGCCCCCGTCAGCTGGCTCGGTCTCGTCGGCGAGCCACGTGCCGCGGTGCCGGTAGGGCAGCGGATGATCGTGCTGCTGCGCACACCGTCGCTCGCGCAGCGGCTCGCGAAGGCGCGATTCGCGACGGAAGCGCAAGAGCGCGCGTGGACGTCCTCCGCCTACGCAGCGCAGCAGCAGGCCTTGACGACGCTGGCCGCCGAGGGAATCACCGTCCACCCCGACTTCAGCTACACCCGCGTCATCGACGGCTTCGCAGCGCCGCTCGACGGCCGCGCGGTCGCTCTCCTCGACCGCGACCCCGAAGTCGTCGGCGTGTATCCCGTGCGCGCGGCCTATCCGGCGTCGGTCTCGGAGACACTGCTCGCGTCGAACGCGTTCGGGCCGACGAGCGGTCACCGTCCGGTCGCGGAGCTCCCCGGCTACAACGGCAGAGGCGTGACGATCGCGCTGCTCGACACGGGCGTCGACCAGTCGCACCCATATCTACGCGGCCGCCTCGTGCCCGGCATCGACATCCTCGACCACGGCGACGACGTCTCCGCGCGCAAGAACCCGCAGGATCCCGCGCAGATCGAGCGACACGGGACCGAGATGGCCGGCATCCTCGTGGGCACGGATGGTCCCGGCGGGTTGCACGGCGTCGCGCCCGGCGCGAGCGTGATGCCGATCCGTGTCGCCGGCTGGCAGCCGGCGGCCGACGGCCACGACCTCGTCTACGCCCGGTCCGACCAGTTGATCGCCGGCCTCGATCGCGCCGTCGATCCCAACGGCGACGGAGATGCGCACGATGCCGTGCGGGTCGCCCTCATCGGGGTCGCCGAGCCGTACGCCGCGTTCACCGACGGTCCTGAGGCGCAAGCCGTGCAAGGGGCAGTCAATCTGAACACGCTCGTCGTCGCCCCCGCCGGGAACGACGGCAGCGCAGGCCCCTCGTTCGGTTCGGTTGCTGGACCGGCCGGAGCGTCCGGCGCACTTGCCGTCGCGGCAACGGACTCACGTGCCCGGCTCATCCGCGCTCGCGTCGTGTTGCGCCGTGGGCTCGACGTGATCTTCGACGGCAACCTGCCACTGCTCGGCTCGGTCGCGCCCAGCGATTCGCTGACGCTTCGTGTCGCGACCCCGCGTGCAACTCGAGGGCTTGCGGGAGCATCGAGCGCCGATTTCTTCGACGCGCACGGCTTCAGCCTCGTTGCAGGCAAGGCCGTCGTGGTACCCGTCGGCCAGAGCCCGGAGACGACGGCCGTCGCCGCCTCGCGCGCCGGAGCGGCTGCAATCGTGCTCTACGGCAGCGCACTGCCACCCGGGGCGCTGCCGATCGACGAGGACGAGACCGCCCCCGTCGTCGTCGTGCCGACGGCGGCAGCGGACGAGTTGCTCGCGGCACGGCGGGCGGGAATCGACGTCGAGATCGCGCTCGGGCCGGGCCACGCCGACGTGAATCCCAGCCGTGGCCTGGTTGCGGGGTTCTCCTCCCAGGGCCTGGCGTTCGACGGGAGCGTGAAACCCGACGTTGCCGCGCCGGGCATCGCCATCGCAACGTCTGAACCCGGTTCGGCCAGCGACGGCTCGCCGCTCTACGGCGCGGTCAACGGGACGAGCGGCTCGGCTGCGACGGTCGCGGGCGCCGCAGCGCTCCTTGTGCAGATGCGCCCGTCACTGGACGGCCCGGCGCTGCAGAGCCTGCTGACCGGTTACGCGCAACCCGGGGGCGCCCCCGCCACGCAGGTGGGCGCCGGAGCCTTCCGGCTCGGCTCCTCCGCGGTCGGCGAGGTCGCTGCGCAACCGACCACGCTCGGCTTCGGGATCTGGGGCGGCCCGCACTGGCACGCAACGCGCACGATAGTGGTGCGCAACGTCTCGACCCGCCGGCTCCTGATCTCGCTGAGCGCCATCGGCCAGGGAGAGTCGGAGGCACTCCACTTCAAGGTCGTTCCGGATCAGCTGTCGCTCGGCATCGGGCGCGCGGCCAAGGTGCAGCTGACGGTCACCGCGGCGTCGGCGCCGCATGCGAGCCTGATCACGGGCGTCGTGCAGGTCGCACCGTACGGCAGTGAGACGCTCCGTGTCCCGTGGGCGATCTCCTTCCGCCGGTACTCGGCGAACCTGATCCCGCACGTCTCGCTCAGCCAGTCGTCGTTCAAGCCATCGGACACGAGCCCGGCGGTGCTGACGATGCAGGCCGGTAATCTCGTGCGCGTTCACGGCCTCCAGATCCAGCCCGTCTCGCGGCTCGACATCCTGCTCTACACCGCAAGCGGGCGGTTCGTCGGCGTGCTCGGGCGGCTGCGCAACCTGCTCCCTGGGTCGTACAGCTTCGGGATCACCGGACGGGGCCCGTCGAGCGCGCGACTGCCGCGCGGCGGCTACGAATTGCGGTTCGTGGCGTGGCCGACGCTGCCGCGGACCGCGAAGCCGTCACGGGCGCAGGTCAGCTTCAAGATCGAGTAGATTCGCGGGCGATGGCCACCGCGGCGCCCGCGTCTCACCTCCGCGAGAACCCGTTCTCACTCGCGCAGGAGCAGCTCTACAAGGTCGCCGACGCCTTCGGGATCGACGAACGCCTCATCAACGTGCTCAAAGAGTGCAAGAAGGCGGTCGAGGTCTCGATCCCGACCTCGATGGACGACGGATCGGTGCGCGCCTATCGCGGCTACCGCGTTACGCACAACATCGCGCGCGGGCCGTCGAAGGGCGGGATCCGCTACCACCCCGATGTCACCGCGGACGAGGTGAAGGCCCTGGCGATGTGGATGACGTGGAAGTGCTCGCTGATGGGCCTGCCGTTCGGTGGCGCGAAGGGCGGCGTCGTCTGTGACCCGAAGACGATGTCGCACGGCGAGCTCGAGCGCATGACGCGCCGCTTCACCTCGGAGATCATCAACGAGATCGGCCCGGAGAAGGACATACCGGCGCCGGACGTCGGCACGAACGCCCAGGTGATGGCGTGGATGTTCGACACGTACTCGATGAACAAGGGCCATTCGGTGCTCGGTGTCGTCACCGGCAAGCCGCTGACGATCGGCGGGTCGCTCGGGCGCGTCGAGGCGACCGCGCGTGGCGGCGTGTTCTGCCTCGAGTCGGCCGCGCGCAAGCAGGGACGAACGCTCGACGGTCTGAGCGTGGCGGTCCAGGGCTTCGGCAACGTCGGCTCGTTCTTCGCCAAGCTCGTCGCCGAGCTCGGGGCGAACGTCGTCGCCGTCTCGGACTCGTCGGGTGGCCGCTTCAACTCGAAAGGGGTCGACGTCGCGGCGGCCTTCGCGCACAAGCAAGCAGGCGGCTCGCTGGCCGACCTGAAGGGCGGCGACGCGATCACGAACGACGAGCTGGTACTGCTCGATTGCGACGTGCTCGCACCCTGTGCGCTCGAGCAGGTGATCACGGACGCAAATGCCGCCGGGGTGAAGGCGAAGCTGATCGTCGAGGGCGCGAACGGCCCGGTCACGCCGGCCGCTGACGAGATCCTCGAATCGAACGGCGCGCTCGTGCTGCCCGACGTCCTCGCCAACGCGGGTGGTGTCGTCGTCTCGTACTTCGAGTGGGTGCAGGGCCTGCAGGAGTACTTCTGGAAGGAAGACGAGGTCAACGCCCGCCTGAACTCGATCGTCACGCGCGCCTTCGACGAGACCTGGCGGACGTACGAGGAACGCAAGACCTCGATGCGGCTGGCCGCGTACGGCCTGGCGGTCCAGCGCGTTGCTGAGGCGACGATCACCCGCGGCCTCTACCCCTGAACCGCCCCCAGGCGTGAGCAACGTCACCCTCTTCCACGGGCAGGGCTGCTCGCTCTGCGAACGAGCCCGCGAGCAGGTCGCGAGGCTCCAGGGCACGCTCGGCTTCGCCTACGAGGAGGTCGACATCACGGGGGACGCCGAGTTGGAAGCCCGTTACCGCGAGTGGCTGCCGGTGGTGGAGGTCGACGGAGAGCGGGCGTTCGTCTACTACATCGATGAGGCTGCGCTCACCCGAAAGGTGTCACAAGCTTCCTAGTTTGTGACAAGCCGACGGTTGGATTGAAGCCTTCGGGCACAATGGCTCGTGATGTTGCAAGCACAGTCGAACGGAGCCGCTCCCGACCGCCTCACCGTCGGAGTCGCAGCCCGTCTTTCGCGATACCTGCAGGTTCTCTCGCAGGCGAAGAAGATGGGGAAGGACCGCATCTCCTCACAGGAGATCGCCGACTACACGAACATCAACGCGACCCAGATTCGCCGTGATCTGTCCAATTTCGGGAAGTTCGGGAAGCGCGGCGTCGGCTATTCGATCGACTCCCTCCTCGGGGAGATCCGGAAGATCCTTCGCACGCAGGGCCAGCACAACATCGCGCTCGTCGGCGCCGGCCGTCTTGGCCAGGCGATCGCGAGCTCAGCGATCTTCGCCGAGCACGGCATCAACATCGCCGCGGTCTTCGATACCGACGAGGCCCGGATCGGTCACGAGATCGGTGGGGCGAAGATCGAGGACGAGAGCAGGCTGAAGGACGTCGTTCGCGACAAGAACATCGTCGTCGGCGTCCTCGCCGTTCCGCCGGGAGCCGCGCAAAAGGTCGCCGACGACCTCGTTGGGGCCGGCGTGCGCATCATCTTCAACTACTCCGAAGCGCTCCTCGACGTTCCGAGTGACGTGACGGTGCACACCTCGAATCCCGCGGTCGAGCTGCTGCACGCGCTGTACTTCCACCTGGCGTAGCGGGCGGAGGGCGGCGCCGTGCGGATCCTGATCTGGCACGGATACCTGCTCGGCGGCACCGGGTCGAACGTGTACACGCGCGCGCTCGCACGCGAATGGACGCGCGCCGGGCACGACGTCGTCGTCGTGTGCCAGGAACGCGCTCCCGAGCAGTACGACCTCGGCGGCGCGCAAGTCGTCGTCCCCGAGTTGCCTGGTGGTCTTCTGCCGACGTTCGTCATGGATCGCTATGAGGGCCTCCGGCCGAAGTTCCTGCAGGATTTCACCGCCGCGGAGCAGGCCGCGTATGTCGACGCGAACGCGGCTGCGTTGCGCGAGCTCGGTCCGGCCGACCTCGTGTTCGCGAACCATGTGCTGATGGGTGCGCCGGTCGGCGCGGCATCGGGCATGCCGTTCCGCGTCAAGGCGCATGGCTCGGAGCTCGAGTACTCCATGCGCGGCCGTCCCGCCCTCGCGGAGTGGGGGCGCGAGACGCTCGCGCACGCAGAGGCGACGTTCGTCGGCTCGCATCACATTCGCGCGGTGCTCGAAGACGTCGTCGGGCAGGTCGAGCACGTGCACGAGGTCCCGCCTGGCGTCGACGTCGACCAGTTCGTGCTCCAGGACCGCGACGACGCGCTTGCAGCGCTCGTCGAAGAGGCGCGACGCGATGCGCCGAATCCCGGTAACCGTGAAGAGCGCCAGCCCGACGCAGGGAACGCCGAGCGCCTCGCTCACTTCTTCGCGAGCGGTGCGCCGACCGTCGTCTACTTCGGCAAGCTGATCGAGCAGAAAGGAGTGCAGGTGCTGCTCGAGGCGATGCACGACGTCGATGCACGCCTCCTCATCGTCGGCTTCGGGCCCGAGCGCGCCCGCTTCGAGCAAGCCGCACCGCCTCGGACGCTCTTCACAGGTCCGCTCGAGCACCGGCACCTCGTGCATCTGCTGCCGCTGGCCGACGTCACAGTCGTCCCGTCCATCTTTCCCGAGGCGTTCGGGATGGTCGCCGCCGAAGCCGCCGCGGCCGGCTCGCCCCCGCTGGTTGCGCGCCATTCGGGCCTCGCCGAGGTCGCCGCCGGCATCGAGGTGGAATACCCCGAGCGCCTCCGCCACCTCGCGTCGTTCGAGACAGGCGACGCCGCCGACCTTGCGCGGAAGCTCAACGAGATCCTCGGCCTTTCGCGCGCCGACCACGACGAGCTGAGCGTCGCAGCCCGCCGCGCCGTCGTCGAGCGCTGGTCGTGGGCCAGCGTCGCGCAGCGACTGCTCGCGCCGGTCTAGATGGTTGGTGCCACGGGGGCGTGGGTTTGGGAGCGGATCCAGACCAAGCAGGAGGGTCGCATCGCCCATAGGACAGGCCGGAGTGTTCAAGGGCGAGGCAACACTCGTGCGCCGCGTCTGGGCCGTTCCCGGACGGGCGCAGTCGTGGCATCAACCATCTAGATACGCTGGCGCCGATGGGCGAGGAACAGCGCGTCTCCTGGCAGGAGCTCCTCGCGACCTCGCGCGCGGCGTTCGAGGGCGGCGCCGACTTCACGCTCGCGGTCGAGGAGGAGTTCGCGCTCCTCGATCTGGAGAAGCTCGAGCTCACGGATCGCTTCGAGGACGTGTACGCGGCTGCGAGTCAGACCGACCTCGCGCCGAACATCGTCGGTGAGCTGATCGCCTCGGAGGTCGAGGTGCGCACGGGCCGTTGCGAGAGCTTCGGCGAAGCGGCGGCGGCGATGCAGGAACGCCGTGGGCAGCTCCACTCGGTCACGCGCGAGCTGCAGATCGGGCTCGGCGGCACGGGAGCGCATCCGTGGAGCCGCTGGCAGGACCAGCGCATCATCGACACTCCGCACTACCAGCGCAACGATCAGCTGCTGCGCTACGTCGTCTGGCGCAACAACACGTTTGGCCTGCACGTGCACGTGGGAATCGCAGGCGCCGACCGCGCGATTGCCGTGCACGACGCGCTGCGCAACTTCCTGCCCGAGTTGCTGGCGCTGTCTGCGAGCTCGCCGTTCGTCGAAGCCGTGAATACCGGCCTCCATTCCGCCCGAACCGAGATCTTCACGCGCATGTTCCCGCGCTGCGGCATCCCCGACGCGTATGGCAGCTGGCAGGGCTGGGAGGACTATGTCGCGTTTCTCTACCGCACGGGCTCGATCGCCGAGCACACTCAGATCTGGTGGAGCGTGCGGCCGCACCTTGCGTATCCGACGATCGAGATCCGCATCTGCGACGGCCAGCCCGACCTCGCCGAGGCGCAGTCGCTCGCCGCCCTC
>CAWJGF010000011.1:0-288947 GCA_963842335.1 uncultured Thermoleophilia bacterium
CATGGGAGAGTTCCGCCTCTCTCACACGGGCCTCTGGCATGAGAACAGTCACGATCGCGACGCCTCCGAGCAGGAGGGTGCTAGATGGCAAGATCTCGTGACACACCTTTGAATAGGGGCAGGGGAGCGGTGTGCTGGCGATACGGCTGCACGATGACGGTTTGAAGGTTGAGGAGATCGCGACGCCGTCGCCGGATCCGGGCGAGGTGCTGGTGCGCGTGCATGCGGCGGCGATTACGCGTGGCGAGCTGGAGTGGCCGGTCGATCGACTGCCGGCGATTCCGTCTTACGAGCTTTCGGGCGTTGTCGTCGATAGCGGTGACGAGGTCTATGCGCTCACGCCTTTCGATCGCGATGGCGTGGCTGCCGAGTACGCCGTCGTCCCAGCAGATGTGCTTGCACCGAAGCCCTTGCGGCTGAGCCACGTCGAGGCGGCAGCTCTGCCGATGGGCGGGCTGACCGCCTGGCAAGCACTGTTTGTGCACGGGCGGCTGGCCCGAGGCGAGCGGGTGCTGGTCACGGGCGCCTCGGGCGGGGTTGGGCACATCGCCGTCCAGCTTGCGCGACATGCCGGCGCAACGGTCGTGGAGAGCGGTCCAGTCGATCTTGTCTTCGACACTCGTGGCGGCGACGTCCCCGCGGGCGAGCGCGTGGTCACGATCGCAGAGGAGATGCCGGGCGCGATCTACTTCATCGTCGAACCCGACCACGAGCAACTGCTGGACTTGGGAACGCTCGCGGACGCAGGCGAGCTTCGCGCGGAGGTCGACTCGGTTTTTCCGCTGACGGAGGCTCGGACGGCGTTCGAGCGAGTCGCGGGCCGCGGGAAGCGTGGCAAGGTCGTGCTCGAGGTTGGCACTGACTAGCCGGCAGGTGCGGCGGTGACCTTTGCCGTGGATGCATCGAACTTCGAGCGTCCCCGGTGAGGCCGCGGGGCATGCTAGTGGCCGGGGTCAAAGCCCTCGGCGAGCCCGTCGAGATCTTCGAGGTGGACGAGCTTGCGAGGCCTGCTGCAGGCGAGGTCCTGATCGACGTCGTTGCCGCGGGCATCGGCTACTGGGACGAGCTTGTCAGGATCGGCAGCTGGCAGGTCGGTGGCCCGGCTCCGATGGCGCTCGGGACGGAGGCGGCCGGGACGGTCGCAGCGGTCGGCTCCGCCGTGTCCGAGTTGCGCGAGGGCGACGAGGTGATGGCACATCCGCTGCCGCTCCGGCGTCACGGGACGTGGGCGGGGAGGGTGCTCGCGCCGGCGGCGACCGTCGCGTCCCGGCCGCCAGGGGCGTCATGGGAAGCCTGCGGTGCGTTTCCCATTCCGGCGCTGACCGCGGCTCAGGCGCTCGACGAGGCTCTCGGGATCGAGAGCGGCGGCTGGGTCGTCGTGAACGGGGCCGGCGGAGTGACGGGTGGCCTGCTGGTCCAGGTCGGCGTGGCTCGGGGTGCCCGCGTGATCGCGACCGCGAGCCCGAAGAAGGCCGAGCGCATCCGCGGCTATGGCGTGTCGGAGGTGCTCGACTATCACGGCGACTGGCCTGCGCTCGTTCGCGAGATCACCGGCGGCGGCGCTCCCAAGGCCGTCAACGCCGCCCCCGGGCAGGCGGCCACCACGCTGAAGGCGGTCGCCGACGGCGGTCGCCTCGCCACGATCACGGGCGACCCGCCGCAGGAGAAACGGGGCGTCGCCGTAGCCGACGTCTACGTCCGGCCCGATGGTCGGCAGCTTTCGGCTCTCGCGGAGCTGCTGGGCAACGGCACCCTTAGCGTGCCGATCGCATCCGTCCGTCCGCTCGATCAGGCGGCACAAGCGCTCCGGGAGGTAGTCGCCGGAGTGGACGGCGCGATCGTCCTGTCACTCCGAGCCTAGCGTTGCCCTGTGATGGTCGCGCCAACCTGCGGAGCTTCGGGAGCTCACCGGCGAGAGGGACCCGCACGTCGACGCCGCTCGAGAAGATGCCAATTTGCGGGCTGCTTCGAATCCTCTCGGGGGCTTCACCCGAAAGGGCCGCTCAAGCGGCCCTTTCGTCGTTCAAGCCTCTACGGCAGGCTGAACTCGCCGCGCGCGACGACCACGGCCGAGCCGCCGACCACGACGCGCTCGATGTTCTCGGGAGTGCCGTGTGCCTGTGCGTAGAGCGTCGAGGGGCGATTGATCTCGACGCCCTGGCTGATCTCGATCTCCTCACCAAATGCAATGCGTCCGTGCCGTGCGAGATGAACAGCGAGCGGGCCGGCCGCCGAACCGGTCGCCGCGTCCTCGCTCACGCCATGGTTCGGCGCGAACATGCGCGTCTTCCAGCGCGCGCCGTCCCGGGCGAAGCAATTCGTCCCGTCGCTCGTCGCGTTGGCAAGCGAGACCAGGTCCGGCTTCAGCGCCGCAACCTCATCGGGCGAGCCGAGCTCGAGGTAGACGTGCCCGGGGCCGAGGTCGTAGCGCTCGACCGGCAGCCCCGACGACGTCGCGCCGACCGCGGCCAGGATCGCGGCCGCGTTCTCGACGGGCGTCCAGACGGGAATCGGCTGCTCCATGCGACCGAAGACGATCTTCGGTCCCTCGCGCTCGAGCTCGACCGGGACGACTCCGGCGCCAGTCTCGAGGCGGATCACCATTTTCTGAAGCGGGCCGCCGAGCACGAATGCACTGCCCAGCGTCGGATGGCCCGCGAACGGCAACTCGACCGCGGGCGTGAAGATGCGGATGCGGACGTCGGCTTCGTCCGACGACGGCGGCAGCACGAACACCGTCTCGGCGAGGTTCATCTCGCGCGCGAGCACCTGCATGGTCACCGAGTCGAGATCGCGCGCGTCGGTGAACACCGCGAGCTGGTTCCCGGCGAGCGGGACGTCGGTGAAGACGTCGCAGACGACATAGCGGAAGCGGCGCATCCGCTCGACCTTACCTTTGCCGGCCGTCGAGCCAGCTGCCTAGACGCGACCGCGGCGCACGCGCCGAACCTGCAGGGCGTACGCGGGCAGACCGACGATCAGAAACAGGAAGACCAAGCTCGCCCACGCTGACGGATGCCGGATCTTGTTGTGCTCGGCGTGAAAGAACACTCCTGTGCCGACAGCCGCGGCGACGGCAAAGGCGACGAGGAACTGAGCGGTCGAGAGGCTCTTCATGCAAGAGGCAACCTACTTGTGTCAGCCACCAGCCGAGATCACGCTAGTTGGGTGTCAATGCTTGACAAGACCGCGTCATTCGGGGGTGAATACCCATTCATCCAAATGACTGCGTTCGTCAGGTCAGGGGCAATCGGGCGAGCCGACGACGAGGGAGGCAGGCATGAGTAGCGAAACACCGGCTACGGGCGGTGTGCAGATCACAGACGACGAGAGGACCCTGCACAAGCTCGGCTACACGCAGGAGCTCTTCCGCGCGATGGGAGGGTTCCAGAACTTCGCGATCTCGTTCACGATCATCTCGATCCTCGCCGGCTGCCTCACGTCGTACGCGATCGCGTTCCAGAGCGGCGGGCCGATCGCGGTCACGTGGGGCTGGCTGATCGTCGGCCTCTTCTCGACGATCATCGCGCTCGCGATGGCCGAGATCGCGTCATCGTTCCCGACTGCCGGCGGCCTCTACTACTGGGCGTCGAAGCTCGGCAGCCCCGGTTGGGGCTGGACGACCGGCTGGTTCAACCTGATCGGGCAGATCGCCGTAACCGCAGCGATCGGCTACGGGCTGGCGACCTTCGGCACCGCGCTGTTCGACGACCTGTTCTCGTTCGAGAAGCACACGAACAGCTGGTTCGGGTTCAACTACAACGAGACAGTCTTTGCGCTGTACGTCGTCTTCCTGCTCGCGGCATGCCTGATCAACGTCTTCGACGTACGGATCACGGCGCTCCTCAACACGGTGTCGGCGTACTGGCACATGGTTGGTGTCGCAGTGATCGTGATCGTGCTGATCATCGTTCCGAAGCACCATCAGTCGCTGTCGTACGTCTTCGGCGGCAAGGCGAATGCGACCGGCTACGGCAACAACGTGACCGGCTTCCACCACGCGGCTTTCTGGCTCGTGTTCGGCCTCGGCTTCCTGATGGCCCAGTACACGATCACGGGGTTCGACGCCTCGGCGCACATGTCGGAGGAGACGCACAAAGCGTCGCGGATGGCGGCGGTCGGCATGTACATGTCCGTCGTCGTGTCTGTGATCTTCGGCTTCGTCTTGCTCGTGGCCGTGACGTTTGCCGTGCCGAGCACATCGGGGGCGCTCACGAACATCGGCACGGTCGTGCCGTGGATCTGGAAGACATCGATGAGCCAGAACTGGTCAGATGCGCTCCTTGCAATCTGCGTGGTCGCCCAGTTCTTCTGTCTGACCGCATCGACGACGTCGGCGTCGCGGATGATGTTCGCCTTCTCACGCGACGGAGCCGTGCCCGGCCACACGCTCTGGCGGCGCGTCTCCAAGCATCGCGTGCCCGTCTATGCGGTGTTCGCAATCGGCATCCTCTCCGGCCTGCTGATGGTCCCGGCGATCTGGAACTACCTCGTCGGCTACGCAGCGGGAACTGCGATTGCAGTGATCGGGCTTTACATCGCATTCGTCCTGCCGGTCTTCCTGCGTCTGCGCCTCGGAAGCAAATTCGAGCATGGCGCCTGGAGCCTTGGCAAGCACTACAAGTGGATCGGCGTCGTCTCGCTCATCTGGGTCGCATTCATCACGGTTCTGTTCAGCTTGCCGCTCTACAAGGACGGGCTCCCGTGGGAGGCGAACTTCTCGTGGACGCTGACGAACTACACGGTGCTCTGGTTCCTCGGCATCGGCATCGTCGTCGGCGGCTGGTGGCTCCTCTCCGCCCGCAAGTGGTTCAAGGGGCCTGTGCGGATGGGAAGCGAGGAGGAGCTGGCGCGCCGCGAGGCGCAGCAGGAGGGTGAGTTCCTGCTGCCGGCCGACACGACGCTCGGGACCGGCTGACCCGAGCCGCGTCGTCGTCATCATGAGGGGCGTGGCGGCGTAGAGTCGTCACGCCCCGTTTGTTTGGGCGGACATGGAACCGCGAGGAGTGATGCAGTTGCTGACGCTCGAGGAGTTGCGAAACGACGAGTCGTTGGACACGGTGATCATGGCGTTCACCGACATGCAGGGGCGGCTGCTCGGCAAGCGGCTCCACCGCGACTTTTTCCTCGAGCAGGTCGACCACGGGCACGGAACCGAGGGCTGCAACTACCTCCTTGCACTCGACATGGAGATGGAGCCAGGGGCGGGCTACGAGCTCGCGTCGTGGGAGCGCGGCTACGGCGACTTCGAGCTCTCGCCGGATCTCGCGACGCTGCGGCGCATTCCGTGGCTCGACGCGACGGCGCTCGTCCTGTGCGATGTCGCGTGGGGCGACGGATCGCCGGTTCGCCCGTCGCCCCGGCAGGTGCTGCGCGCGCAGGTCGAACGCGCTCGCGCGCTGGGGTTCGAGGTGATGGTCGGCTCGGAGCTCGAGTTCTACTTGCTGCGCGAGACCTACGAGGAGGCCTACGCGAAGAACTATCGCGATCTCACTCCGTCCGTCCCGTACATCCTCGACTACCACATCCTGGCGACGAGCTACGACGAGCCGCTGCTGCGTCAGATCCGCAACGGGATGCAGGGAGCCGGCATCCGGGTGGAGACGTCGAAGGGCGAAGCGTGGCCCGGCCAGCAGGAGATCAACTTCCGCTACTCCGACGCGCTGACGATGGCCGACAACCACGTCATCTACAAGAACGGCGCGAAGGAAATCGCGTTTCAGAACGGCTGCTCGATCACGTTCATGGCGAAGCCCGACCACAGGTGGATCGGCTCGTCGTGCCACATCCATTCGTCGCTCTGGCGTGGCGATGAAAGCGCGTTCGCCGGCGAGTCCGACGTGTTCCGCCAGTACCTCGCGGGGCAGATCGCCTGCGGTCGTGAGCTCGCACTCTTCTTCGCGCCGACGATCAACTCCTACAAACGGTTCGCTGCGGGATCGTGGGCGCCGACGACGCTGGCGTGGGGGCGCGACAACCGCACCTGCGGCTTCCGGATCGTCGGTGCGGGAGCAGGCATGCGCGTCGAGTCGCGTGTCCCAGGCGGCGACGTCAATCCCTACCTGGCGTTCGCCGCCACGATCGCGGCAGGTCTGCACGGGCTCGAGAACGAGCTCGAACTGCCACCGGCCCTCGAAGGGAACGCGTACGAGTCGTCAGCCGACCGCTTCCCGTCGGCGCTGCGTGACGCGATCGCCGCGCTCGACCACGGCTCGATGGCGAGGGCAGCGCTGGGCGAGGATGTCGTCGAGCACTACCTCAACTACGCACGCAACGAGCAGGCGCTCTTCGACAAGGTCGTCACCTCGTGGGAGCGTGAGCGGTTGTACGAACGTGGGTAAGCCGATCGTCGGCATCACGACGTACCTCACGCGCGCCGCGTTCGGTGCGTGGGACCTCGACGCGGCGCTCGTGCCGGCGGCGTATGTGCGCTCGGTCGTGAGCGCGGGGGGCGTCCCGTTGCTCGTGCCACCAGGCGCCGATCCCGACGAGACGATCAATGCAGTGGACGGGCTCGTCTTCTCCGGCGGCTCCGATCTCGATCCTGAGCTGTACGGCGAACCGGCGCACGCGGAGACCATCGGGGTGGTGCGCGAGCGCGACGATTTCGAGCTGGCGCTGATGCGCGCTGCGCTTGCGCGCGATCTACCGCTGCTGGCGATCTGCCGCGGCTCGCAGGTCCTCAACGTCGCGCTCGGCGGCGACCTGGAGCAGCACGTGCCGGACCGCGTCGCCGCGGACACGCACAAGCAGACGGCGGGCGTGTTCGCAGAGCACGACGTCAAGGTGCTCGACGGCACGCAGCTCGCGTCGCTCATCGGCGAAAACAGCAGCGTGAAGTCGCACCACCATCAGGGCTACGGAACGCTCGGAACCGGCCTGCGTGAAGGCGCCCGAGCAGCCGACGGGACGGTCGAAGCGCTGGAGGACCCATCCCGCCGCTTCACCGTCGGCGTCCTCTGGCATCCCGAAGAGGGCGAAGACCTGGCGCTGTTCGAAGCCCTGGTCGCCGCAGCCGCGAACTACCGCGCCACGCGCCCTACGTAGTTCTACGGACATGGCCGCGGCGGGTCGCCTTGGTCAGACCAAGTGTGAAGCAAGTGAAACGATTGATCCACCGTCACGGACTTGCCGATGTTCTCGGCGTACCGTGATCGAATCGCACCGCTTCGCATCATCGATCCGAACGGGCTGTACCACGTCATGTCACGCGGCAACTTTCGCGCAGCGATCTTCTTGGACGAGCATCACTACGCGAAGTACCTCGAGCTCCTGACGCGAGTCGCGAAGCGTCGGGACTGGTGCGTCCTCGACTGGTGTCTCATCCCGAACCACTACCACCTACTCATTCAGCTGACTGACGATGGTCTCTCGGCCGGGATGCGGGAGCTGAACGGGTGCTTTTCGCGCTGGAGCAACCTCCAGACTGGCCGCACGCGGACCGGCCATGTCGTGAAGAACCGATTCGGCTCTGTGGAGATCGCCGACGAGGGCCACCTGTTCGAAGTGATGCGGTACATCCCGAACAATCCCGTCAAGGCAAATCTCGTGCGGCATCCGGAGGATTGGCCCTGGTCGGGCTACCGAGCGACGATTGGCATCGAGTATCCCTTTCCGTTTCACCGGCCGGCCGAGCTTCTCAGCTACTTCGGGCCCGTCAGTGGGGAAGCGCTGCGGCGCTACCGCAGCTTCGTCGTCGAAGAGCAACCTCCGACCGACCGGAATGTGCTCAGCCCTCGCTCGAACCAAGAACATGTCCCGAAGCGGCGGGAAGTGGTCTGACCAAGTGTGACCCGACTGCAACGCTGCGTGGTTAGATCGGTGGCATGAGCGTCGCCGTTGTCAACCCCGCGACCGAAGAGACGATTGCGACTCTCGACGAGGCCGGGGTCGGGGAGACCGATGCGGCGGTGGCTCGGGCTCGGGCTGCTTACCCCGCCTGGCGCGCAGTTTCGCCCGCCGATCGTGGGCGTTTGCTCCGCCGGCTCGCGACGCTCGTCGAGGACCACCACGAGGAGATCTCCCAGATCGAGTCGCGCAACGCCGGCAAGCCGATCTCCGGCGCGCGCGGTGAGATCGGGATGGTCGCGGACGTCTTCCACTTCTACGCCGGCGCTGTCGACAAGCACCATGGCGAGACCATCCCGGTTGCAGGCGGCGTCGACATGACCTTCCGCGAGCCGCTCGGGGTGGTCGGGCTGATCGTCCCCTGGAACTTCCCGCTCAACATCGCGTCGTGGAAACTCGGCCCGTCACTTGCATGCGGGAACACGGTCGTGCTGAAGCCCGCCGAGCTGACGCCACTCTCCGCTCTCCGCCTCGCAGAGCTTGCGCTCGAAGCCGGGATCCCAGAAGGCGTCCTCAACGTGCTCGTCGGCAAGGGCTCGGTCGTCGGGCGTCGGCTGGTCGAGCATCCCGACGTCGCGAAGATCGGCTTCACCGGCTCGACGGAAGTCGGCCGCGAAGTGATGCGCGGGGCCGCGGAGACGATCAAACGCGTGACGCTCGAGCTCGGCGGTAAGTCGGCGAACATCATCTTTGCCGACGCGGACCTCGAGAAGGCAGCCGCCGCCGCTCCGTACGCCGTCTTCGACAACGCCGGCCAGGATTGCTGCGCCCGCTCGCGAATCCTCGTCGAGCGAAGCGCGTACGACCGCTTCGTCGAGCTGTTCGTGGCCGCGACCCGCGGCGTGAAGGTCGGCGACCCAGCCGACGACGCTACCGAGATGGGGCCGCTGATCACGGCGCAGCACCGCGACACTGTCGCGAGCTTCGTCGAGGCCGAGCCGCTCTTCCGCGGCGACGCGCCCGGCGGCCCCGGCTTCTGGTTCCCGTGCACGCTCGTCGAGGCTTCGAACGACGACCGCGTCGCGCGTGAGGAAGTCTTCGGCCCGGTCGCGGCACTGATCCCGTTCGACGATGAGGCCGACGCGATCCAGATCGCGAACGACACCCCCTACGGCCTCTCCGGCTCGATCTGGACCGAGAACGGCGCCCGTGCGCTGCGCGTGGCACGCGCGCTCGAGAGCGGCGTGCTCAGCATCAACTCGAACAGCTCGGTTCGCGTGTCGACCCCGTTCGGCGGCTTCAAGCAGTCGGGCTTCGGCCGCGAGCTCGGCCTGCACGCGCTGGCGGGCTACTCAGAAGTGAAAAACGTCTACTACTCGACGGAGGGCTGATGGGGCGTCTCGACGGCAAGGTCTGCGTGATCACAGGCGCCGGTGGCGGCATGGGCCGCGACGCCGCGCTGCTCTTCACCGAGGAAGGCGCGAAGGTCTGCGCCGCCGACGTCAACCTCGAAGCTGCCGCCGAGACAGTCGCGCACCTGGGCGAGGCGGCATTCGCCCACCAGGTCGACGTCGCCGACGAGGCCGCAGTCGAGTCGATGATGGCGGCCACCGCGGAGCGCTTCGGCGGGATCGACGTCCTCTACAACAACGCCGGGATCTCGCCCGACGACGACGCCTCGGTGCTCGAGACCGACACGGACGCCTGGGATCGCGTGCAGGCGGTGAATACGAAGGGCGTGTTCCTGTGCTGCAAGCACGGCATCCCGCACCTGCAACGCCGCGGCGGCGGGTCCGTGATCAACGTCGCGAGCTTCGTCGCGATCGTCGGAGCCGCGACGAGCCAGATCTCCTACACCGCCTCGAAAGGCGCGGTCCTGTCGATGACTCGCGAGCTCGCAGTGCAATTCGCACGCGAGAACATCCGGGTGAACGCGCTCTGCCCCGGCCCGGTCGAGACCCCGCTGCTCCTCAGGATCTTCGGCGACGACCCGGCCGCACTCGAGCGGCGGCGTAACCACTGGCCGATGGGTCGCCTCGCGAAGCCGCGCGAGATCGTGAACGGCGCCCTCTTCCTGGCCTCCGACGATTCGTCGTACGTCACCGGTTCGACCTTCCTCGTCGACGGCGGCCTCACGGCCGCGTACGTCACCCCCGAATAGATGCGCATCTCCCTCATGGTGGAAGGCCAGGAGGGCGTCACCTGGAAGCAGTGGCTCGCCCTCGCGCACGCGACGGAGGAGGCAGGTCTCGAGGGGCTCTTCCGCTCTGACCACTACAGGTCGATCGTCCGCGGCGAGCCGGCAGGCGCGCTCGACGCCTGGGCGACGCTCGCCGGGCTCGCCGCGGTCACGGAGCGCATCCGGCTCGGGACGATGGTCTCGCCGGTCACCTTCCGGCGCGTGCCGGTGCTCGCGAAGATGGTCACGACCGTAGACCGCATCTCCGACGGACGGGTCGAGCTCGGGCTCGGTGCGGGGTGGTTCGAATCCGAGCACGAGGCCTACGGGCTCGCTTTCCCGCCCCTGCGCGAGCGCCTCGACGAGCTCGACCGGCAGCTCGCCGAAGTCGTCCGCCACTGGACCGAGGCACCCGAGATCCAGCCGAAGCCGGTGCAACGGCCGCGACCGCCGATCATCGTCGGCGGCACCGCGAAGCCGCGTACGGTGCACGCGGCGGTCGCGCACGCAGACGAGTACAACACTGTCTGGCCGACCGTCGAGGAGGCGCGTGAGCGCAAGCGCATCCTCGACGACGCCGCCCGCGCCGCAGGCCGCGAGCCACTGCGCTTCTCGATCATGACCGGGTGCGTGGTCGGCCGCGACGCGAGCGAACTTCGCGACCGCCTCGCCCGTTTCAAGGCGCTCACCGGGAACGACGCCCCACCGATCTACGGCACGGTCGACGAGGTCGTTGACCACCTGCGCGCGTATGAGGCCGTCGGTGTCGAACGCGCGATGCTGCAGCACCTCGTGCACGAGGACGTCGAGATGGTCGCCGTCCTGGGCGAGGTCGCGGCCCATCTACGCTCTATCTAGGCTAGGGCGTATGCGTGTCTTCATCGTGCGCCACGCCAAAGCGGCACCGGGAGAGCCCGACGAGCTGCGCCCGCTCACCGACGCGGGTCGCGCCGCCGCCCGCTCCCTTGGCGAGCGGCTTCAGGCCGAGCACCCGCAGGCCGTCATCTCGAGCCCGCTCCTGCGTGCTCGCGAGACGGCCGAGCCGATCGCGCGCGCGGCGAACCTCGAGCTCGAGATCGACGATCGCCTCTCGCCCGGAGTCGACGCCGACTTGTTGCGAGCTGTGGTCGACGGGCGGGGCGAGACCGTCGTCGTGGTCGGCCACCAGCCGGACTGCAGCGAGATCGTCTTCGCGCTCACGGGCCGCCTCGAGCAATTCAAGCCGGGCGATCTGTACCCGGTCGAGTTGTGAGCGCAGTCGCGGTCCGTGGCCTGCGCAAGAGCTACGGCGACCACGAAGCGTTACGGGGGATCGACTTCACGATCGAGGCCGGCGAGGTCTTCGGCCTGCTCGGGCCGAACGGCGCCGGGAAGACAACGACGGTCGAGATCCTCGAGGGGTATCGCCAACCCGACGGCGGCAGCGTCGAGGTGCTCGGCATCGACCCACGGCGAAGCGGAACGGCCTGGCGCCAGCGCATCGGTGTGATGCTGCAATCGTCGTCGCTCTATCCGGTGCTGACGGTGCACGAGAGCCTGAGGATCTTTGCCGGCTACTACGCGAAACCGCGTGACCCCGAGGAGGTGATCGGCATCATCGGGCTGACCGAGAAGGCCGACGCGCGCGTGCGCACCCTCTCGGGAGGCCAGCAGCGGCGCCTCGACCTCGGGCTCGCGCTCATCGGTGACCCCGAGCTGATCTTTCTCGACGAGCCGACGACCGGCTTCGACCCGGGCGCGCGCCGCGCCGCGTGGGACACGATCCGCGAACTGCGCGCTCTCGGCAAGACGATCCTGCTGACCACGCACTACCTCGACGAGGCCGAGCAACTGGCCGACCGGGTCGCCGTGCTCCGTGCCGGGGTGATCATGCGAGAGGGCTCACCCGCCGAGCTGACCGGCGGCAGTGTCCAGACCGAGATTCGCTACAGCCGCGGCGGCGAGGAGATCGTGGAGCAGACGACCGATCCGACCAGACGCCTGCACGAGCTCACGACGGAGGCGCTCGCGCGGGGCGAAGTGCTCGACGAGCTCGAGGTGCGTCGCCCCACCCTCGAAGACGTCTACCTGGAGCTGACCGAGTGACCCTGCTCCTGCACGAGGTGCGAACCGAGCAGCTGCTTTTCTGGCGAAACCGCGAGGCGGCGTTCTTCACCTTCCTGCTGCCGGTCATCTTCTTCCTGGTCTTCGGCTCGATCTACGGCAACAGCACGATCACGAAGGAGAACATCCGCGGGGCATCGTTTCTCGAAGCCGGGATGATCGGCTACGGCGTCGCGTCGACGGCTTTCGCCGGCCTGGCGATCACCATGGTGATCCGCCGCGAGACCGGCGTCCTGAAGCGGATCCGCGCAACGCCGCTGCCGCCCGCGACGTACTTGATCGCGGTGCTCTGCTCGACCTTCATCGTCTTCCTCATCCAGACGGTGCTGATCATCACGATCGGCCGGCTTCTCTTCTCCGTCGCGGTCCCCGGTCGCCTGCTCTCGCTCCTTGCGGCGCTCATCGTGGGAGCGATCGCGTTCGCCGCGATGGGGCTCGGACTGACAATCGTCGTGCGCTCGGCGGAAGGCTCATCGGCGGTCGTCAACTTCGTCTACCTGCCGATGGCGATCATCGCGGGGACGTTCTTCTCGCCACAGGAGTACCCGGGCTTCCTGCGCTCGGTCGCCGAGGTGCTGCCGCTCACCTACTTCACCAAGCTGACCCGCAACGTAGTCGTTCGGAACGAGCCGATCTGGTCGCAATGGGGGTCGCTACTCGTGCTCCTGGTCTGGGGCACGATCGGCCTCGTTGCTGCGATTCGCGGCTTTCGCTGGGAACCGCGCAACTCCTAGCGCGCAACCGAGAAGCACCCCGCTACGTTGCACCAGTGATGGAAGAGCCCACGATGGCAATCACCGCACGTCGGTCTGACCCGCCCGCGATCGAAGTTCGCGTCAACTTCGGCGTCTTCGCGGGCCGCGAAGCGACGAGCATCGAGCTCGAACGGCTCGCCGCGTACATGCTCGACGAGGTCGGCGAGGTGTCGATCATCTCCGAGGAACGCCACGAGGTCGACTCGCAGGTCGAGGCCTCGATCCACCAGGTGCGGATCGAAGTCGCCGGCGACCTGATGCCGGACGACGCGGACGAGCAGGAAGCACTCGAGCATCGGATTCTCGAGCGCGCCGAGCACTGGGCGCACACCTGCGTGGCCGAGCGCCACATCGACGTCGAGCTTCCGTAGAGACGGGTCAGCGCGTGAGCGTGACCTTCGACAGGCCGAGCGGCCGGTCGAGGTCGATGCCACGCAGTTGCGCGAACCGTAGTGCCGCCAGTTGCCCGGGCACGACGGAGACGAGCGGACTGAGCCATTCCGGCACACCGGGGAGAAGTGGCAATGCGATCTCACCCACACCGAGCAGGCGCTCGTCGTCCGAGATCACGATCGTTCGCGCGCCGCGTCCGCCGACTGCGCCCACGGCGTCGGCCATCGCGGAAAGCGCCGGCCCTGATGGAGCGACCGCGATCACCGGCCACCCGGGTGCGATTGCCGCCACCGGCCCGTGCATCAGGTCGGCCGCGGAGTACGACTCGAACAGCAGGCCCGAGAGCTCGCGGATCTTCAGCGCGATCTCGAACGACGTGCAGTAGTTGATTCCGCGCGCGATCACGGTGCCGCCTTCGATCCCGCCGAAGCCGTCGAGCGCAGTCACATCGCTCCATGAGCGCTCGAGTTGAGTCTCGAGCTGATCGGGGAGCCGCTCGAGCTCGGCAAGCGCCAGGCCATCGGAAGTCGTCGTCGCGAAGATGAGCGCGACTGCGCCGAGCGAGTTCACGTAGGTCTTCGTCGCCGCGACAGCCTGCTCGTCACCGGCCTCGAGCTTCAGGACAGCGTCTGCCGCCTGGCCGAGCGGCGATGCGGGGCTGTTCGTGAGCGCGACCGTCGGGCGGCCCTGGCGCCGCGCCTCGGCGACGACTTCGACCACATCAGGCGACTTGCCCGACTGCGAGATGCCGATCACGAGCGCACCGTCGAGCCGTGGCGGCTGTTCGTAGAGCGTGAACAGCGATGGCGTCGCGAAGGCGACGGGCACACGGTGCGCGCGGCCGAGCAGGTACTGCGCATACCGCGCTGCGTTCGACGAGCTTCCGCGCGAGGCGATCAGGATGTACTGCACATCGTTGCTCCGGAACAGGTCGCCGATCTGCTCGGCGTAGCCACGCTGGCGCTCGATCAGGTTCCGCAGCGCCTCGGGCTGCTGACGCAGCTCCGCTTCGAGGTACGAGCTCACGGTGTCACCCCGGGCGCGAGCAATTCTCCGGCGGCCTCATAGGACGCACGACTGCCGCCGTTCGTCGCCACGTAGCCGCGGCTGCGGCGCGGTCGCCAGACCGGTAGCCCCGTCTCGACGATCACCGCGCCTGGAATGTCTGCAGCCTCCTGCATCCAAGGGTGCCGGTGCGCGTCGCGCACGACGAAGACGTCGGCTGCAGGAACCGGCTCGCCCTCGCGGACGACGCTGGAGGCAAGCGAATGCTCGGCTTCGCCGGCAGCGATGTTCGCCCGCGGGCGCAACTCCACCACCACCGGGCGCTCGCGGAAGCCGATGTCGCCCTCGCGGTGGATCGCGCGCCGGGCCGCGTCGAGGCCCACCGCTCGGTCGACGCCGCCGTCGGCGGGCCGCGCCCAGGCAGCAAGCGCACGGATGCGCTCCGACGCCTCGCGCAAGCGCTCTTCCGGAACCCGGGCGACGAGCGCTGCGAGGATCTGGTCGACGGCGACCTCACCGAGGTCGTGCCCCACGCACAGTGCATCGACACCTGCGTCGAGGGCGCGCACAGCCGACTCCTCGATGCCGACGGTCTCGCTGACCGCCTTCATCTCGAGTGCGTCGGCGAGGACCACACCGTCGAAGCCGAGCTCGTCGCGCAGAAGACCTTGCACGATGGGACGGCTCAGCGTCGCCGGCGCTTCGTCGAGTGCCGGCACTCGGACGTGCGCGGTCATGATCGTCCGCACACCGTTCGCGATTGCGGCGCGGAAGGGCTCGAGGCCCGCCTGCACGTCGCCGGTGACGACGGGGAGCTCGAGGTGTGAGTCCTGCTCGGTCGCCCCGTGCCCCGGGAAATGCTTCGCGCAGGCCGCGACGCCGCGGCTCTGCGTGCCCCGGACGAACGCAGCGACATGGCGGGCGACAAGCTCAGCGTCCGATCCGAACGCACGCGTCCCGATCACCGGGTTGGCAGGCACGTTCACGTCGGCCACCGGCGCTAGGTTCCAGTTGACGCCCACGGCCGCCAGCTCCGCGGCGATCGACGCGGCGACCGCTTCGGTCAGAGCGAGATCGTCGACGACGCCGAGCGCGGCCCCGGCTGGGTACGAGCTACCGGTTTCCCACTCGAGCCTCGTCACGTCGCCGCCCTCTTCGTCGATCCCGAGCAGGACATCGCCCCGCTCCGCACGCAGCGCCGCGCACAGCGCGCCGAGCCGGTCGCGTGATGGGACGTTGTAGGCGAAGAGCACGAGGCCGCCGCCGCCGTGTGCGAGGAACCGCCTGATCCAGTCCGGCGGATCGTCACCCGGGAAGCTCGGGAAGATGCAGGACGCAGCGAGCCGGTGGAGCTCGTTCCCGCCGGTCATCCACGCACCGCGCCGGCTGTCAGCCCGAAGGCGATCCGTCGCTGGACGAGCAGGAAGAAGATGACGACCGGGATCGCAGTCAACGTCGACGCGGCCATCAACGCCCCCCAGTCGGTGTGACGGCTGCTGCCGAGGAAGTACGAGAGCCACACCGTGACGGTCTGCCTGGACTGGTCGTTCAGCAGCACCCTGGCGAAGATGTACTCGTTCCAGGTCGTGATGAAGGCGAACACCGACGTCGCGACGAGCCCGGGGCCCATCAGCGGCAGCAGGATCTTCATGAAGACGCCGAGGCGGGTCGAGCCGTCGACCATCGCAGCCTCTTCGAGCTCCTTCGGGATTCCGATCAAGAACCCGCGCAGCGTCCAGACGCAGAACGGCAGGACGAACGTCATGTAGGTGATGATCACGCCGGTGAGCGCGTTCACCTGGTGATAGCGCGCCAGCACGACGTAGAGCGGGATGATCAGACCTGCCTGCGGGAGCATCTGGATCCCGATCACCATCACGACGAAGAGGACGCGGCCGCCGTACCGGTAGCGCGCGAGCGAGATCGCAGCCATGAACGCGATGACGATCGAGATCGCAACCGTCACCGACACGACGATCAGGCTGTTCTTGACGTCGGCCCAGAAGAACGGCTTGTTCACTGCGTCGCGGAAGTGCTGGAGCGTCGGATGCAGCGGGAACCACGTCGGGTTCAGGCTGACGATCTGGTCGTTCGACTTGAACGCGGTCGAGATCATCCAGAAGACCGGGAAAACCATGACGGCGAAGACGACGAGGCCGACAACGTTCCAGCCGGCCTGGCGGGCACGACGCCCCCGATGCCGGCGTGCGGTCGTTGCAGGCGTCGTCATTGTTCCGTTCCGATCCGGACCATCTTGCGGACGTAGACGATGCTCAGGACGGCGACGATCAGCAGCATCAGGATCGAGATCGCAGCGCCACGCCCGAAGTCGCTCTTGAAGTAGCCCTCCTCGAACAGGTAGATGCTCATCAGGTAGTTCCCCGACGTGATTTTCGACTGCCCGATCAGGAGGTACGGCTGCGTGAAGACGCCGAAGTCCCAGATGATCGAGAGGCTCGTGAGGATGAGCAGGATCGGCCGGAGGATCGGCACCGTGATGTCGAAGAAGACGCGCCACGAACGGGCACCGTCGACCTCGGCGGCCTCGACCAGGTCGTGCGGCACCTGTGCGAGGCCGGCGTAGAGCGTGATCACGACGAAGGGCAACGCGCCCCAGACGATCAGCACGGCCGTGAGACCCAGTTGCGAGAACGTGGTCGCGTACCAGTCGTGTTGGAAGAAGTTGAACCCGAGCTTCGTCAAGGCGTAGTTGACCACGCCGTTCTGGAAGTTCGTCATCCAGTAGAAGATCTGCACCGCGACGACGACCGGCATCGACCACACGAGGACGAGGCCCGAGGTCAGGAGCACCCGCACCACGGTGCTCACACGGACGAGCAGCAGGGCGAGCAGCGTTCCGAGGACCATCGTCGCCGTCACGTTGACGGCCGTGAAGATGACTGTCCGTAGGAGCGTGTGCCAGAAGACCTGGTCGTGCAGGACGGAGCGGTAGTTCGCGAGGCCGACCGGGACGCCCTGGTGCCGGATCAGCTCGAACAGGCCGTAGCGCTCGGTCGAGAGCTTGACGAGCCAGTAGAGGGGATAGCCGAGCACCAGCGCGATCACGACGAGCACCGGGATGATCAGCGCATACGGTGTCGATCTCTGGATCTTGCGGCCCCAGAAACGCCGCCGCCGGGACGTCCGAAGACGCGGCCCGGCGGCGGCGAGAGGGCTTGAATCAGTCAACGCTACGGCTGGTTGAGCACCGATGCGATGTTGTCACTGGCCGACGAGGCTGCCTGCTGGATCGACAGCTTGCCGGTGAGGATCTGGGCCAGCATGTTGCGGAGGATGTTTCCGTTCTCGACGTCGACCCAGTGCTTGGCGGTCGGCACGAACCAGCTCCGGGCCGCGGCGCGCTCGTTCACGCTCGAGCCGAGCAGGCTGGTCGAGTTCGGGATGTTCCCCTTCGCCTGGAGGGCCTTCTCCGAGCTCGTGCTCGTGAAGTCCTTGATCCAGTCGGACGCGAGCGACTTCGAGTTGCTCGTCGCCGGCACTGCGAGGTCGGATCCGCCAAGGAAGCCGGGGATTGCCTGGCCCTTGACGTGACCGGGCATCACGAACTGGGCTGTTGCACCGGTGTACTTCTTGCCGACGCAGCAGCTGAACCAGCTCGGGCCGATCATCGACGCTGCTTCACCCTGTGCGTACACGTCGTACGGGTTCGGATGGGTTTCATCGGTCGTCTTCGATGCGCGCGACGTCGCGAGATAGAAGTTCTTGTACGCAGCAAGACCAGCGAGTGACTTCGGCGAGGAGAGCAGGCCCTTCCACTTGCCACTCACCTGCTGAGCGATGCCACCGCCATAGTCGAACACGAAGCCCATCGCGACGTACCAGTCCGTTCCCGCGATGTAGATGGGCGAGAAGCCCTTCTTCCTGTTCGACGCCAACAGCTTCTTGGCATCGGCCACGTACTGGCCGGTCGTCGCCGGCAGCTTCGAGATGCCTGCCTTCTTGAAGAGGTCCTTGCGGTAGGTGACGACGCGCGAGCCTGCGTAGTACGGCACGCCGTAGGTCTTGCCGCCGAACGCACCTGACGCGGCGAGGCCCTTCAGCCAGTTCGACGAGTTGTCGAACGACGACTTGTCGAGCGACGCGAACGCGCCGGCCGCCATGTACTTCGTCATCTCGGTGTTGCCCATCTCGATCACGTCCGGGCCACCGCCGCCTGCAAGCGTCGCGTCGAACTTCTGCAGGTGGTCGCCCCAGTTCTGGTACTGGACGTTCACCGAGGTGCCGGGATGGTCAGCCTGGAACTTCTGATTCGCGGCCGCGACAACATCCGGCCAACCGGATTGTGCGTCGACCTGAAGCCAGACCGTGATTGAGCTTGCGGTCGCCTTCTTGGTCGCGCCGGACGTCGCTGCGACAAATGCTGCTGCAACGACGGCGACGAGACAGAGAGCGACGATGCTGCGTGTCTTCATCTGGATGCCCCCAGAGTCAGGCGGCCCTGTCGCTCGAGACGAGTGTCGGCGCCGCGCTTTTGGTATAGACCAATTACCACTGTGGCGGATAGTCTCACAGAGAACTCGTAGATGTCAATACCACTTCGCGCACGTTAACGGGGCGACTAGCGCGTAGCGATCGTGGCGACATCGGCGATGCCGATCGCCCGGGCCGGCCTGCCGCCTGCGCCGAGCTCGGTGACCAGGCGATAGCGGTCGCCACGATAGGTGGAGCTCGTGAACTCGATCACCTCGTCCGACGCCGCCCGGGTGACCCGCTCGAAGAGGAGCGCCGGCGAGTGCAGCGGGACGCCGAGTGCCGACGACTCCTCTTCATTGGTCACTGTTGGCTCGATCGTCTGTGACCCGCCGACGATCGACAGGTCGTAGCGGCTCTCGAGCAGGTCGTAGAACGAGTACTGCTCGAGATCGGCCGCGCTCATCCCGGGTACGAGCGACTGGCGGACGTGCAGGAGCTCGATGGCCATCGGCTCACCATCAGCGAGCCGCAAGCGTTTCGCGGCGACGACGGGCTCTGCGGGAGACACGTGAAGGATCCGCCCCAGGCGCGCTCCAGCCGGAATGACGCGCAGGTCGATCGTGCGGCTCGCCGGTGACATGCCGCGCTCACGCATGTCGTCGCTGAAGGAATTGATGTCGATTCCCTTGGCGACCTTCGGTTCCGCGACGAACGTGCCCGCGCCGCGACGTCGCACGAGATAGCCCTCGCGCACCAGCTCGTCGAGGGCGGCGCGCACGGTCAGGCGGGAGACGCCCAGGTCGATGCCGAGCTGGCGCTCGGCGGGAATCGAGTCTCCGACCCCGAGCCCTTCGATCAGCTCGAGAACGCTCTCGCGGGCCTCGCGTTGCTTCGTCATCCGGCCCTCGCGAACTCGGGTGCCGCCGCGCGCTGCAGACGGAGCCCGCTCTCGGGATCGAAGAACTGGAAGCGCGCAGGATCGACTGCCAGCTCGAGAGTGGCGCCCACGCGGGCCGAGGTGCGGGCGTCGACACGGGCGGTGAACAACGCCCGATCGGTGGGCAGAAGCCCGCCATCCATCACGGATTCCAGCACCTCAGCGGTAATCGGGGCCGCGTCGACCTCGAAGAAGACGTGGGCGTCCGAGCCGAGCTCCTCGAGCACCGCCACCTCGACGGCAACCCGCGGCAACTCGGGCGCGAAGGCCGCGTCCTCGAAGCTCTCGGGCCGGATCCCGAGCACCACTCGCTCGCCGGCATCCACCGGCCGGACTCCGCGGGCGAGCGGGATGCGGTAGTGCCCGAAGCGCACGGCGTCGGCTTCGAGCGTCGCGTCGACGAGGTTCATCGAGGGCGAGCCGATGAACGCCGCGATGAACAGGTTGTGCGGCCGCTCGTAGAGCTCCTGAGGGCTGTCCACCTGGAGAATCTTCCCGTCGCGCATCACCGCGACACGCTGGCCAAGGGTCATCGCCTCGGTCTGATCGTGCGTGACGTACACAGTTGTCACACCGAGGCGCTGGTGAAGCTGGGCGAGCGACGCACGCATCCCGACACGAAGCTTTGCATCGAGATTCGAGAGCGGCTCGTCGAGCAGGAATGCCTGGGGCTGCCGGACGATCGCGCGTCCCATGGCAACGCGCTGGCGCTGGCCACCCGAGAGCTGCGCCGGCCGCCGGTGCAGCAACTCCTCGAGGCCGAGCAGCTTCGCGACGTCGTCCACCCGCTGGGCGATCTCGGCTTTCGGCGTCCTGCGCGCCTTCAGGCCGTAACCCATGTTCTGACGCACGGTCATGTGCGGATAGAGCGCGTAGGTCTGGAACACCATCGCCACGTCGCGGGCGCGTGGCGCGAGGTCGGTGACGTCGCGCTCGCCGATGAAGATGGCGCCGTCGGTGATGTCCTCGAGGCCGGCGATCATCCGCAGCAGCGTCGACTTGCCGCAACCCGAAGGACCGACGAGCACGAGAAACTCCCCATCGGCGATCTCGAGGGAGACGTCGTCGACCGCGGCCACGTCCTGGAAGGTCTTGCAGACATGTTCGAGGCGAATCTCTGCCATCGCGTACAGGCGATGGTATAGACCAGATCGGGTGGAAGCAAGACGATTTGCGCGAACTGGTATTGACCAGAGGGGTGATGCGACCCTACACTGGTCGCCATGAAGCTCGGGGTCGAAGCAGCGCTGGTCGACGGGATCCTCGTCCGAGGTGACGTCGAGGTGCACGAAGGGTCGGTCGTCGGCTACGGCCTCGCAAGCCCGAACGGCCACGGAATCGCTGCACCGGGCCTCGTCGACCTGCAGGTGAACGGCTTCGGCGGCGTCGACTTCCTGCACGCCGACACGGCCGGCTACGCGCGCGCCGGCGAGGCGCTGCTCGAGACCGGCGTGACCGCGTACCTCCCCACGCTGATCACGAGTCCGGAGGACCAGATCCTCGCCGCGATGCGCGAGGTCCCGCTCGGCGAGTCCCGGCCCAGGATCCTGGGCATGCATCTCGAGGGGCCGTTTCTCTCCCCCAATCGCCTCGGCACCCACGAGGCCTCGGCCCGGCGTGATCCCGACCCGGCACTGCTCGAGCGCCTGCTCGCAGGCGGCCCGGTGGCGCTGATGACGCTCGCGCCCGAGCTTCCCGGAGCCCACGCGCTGATCGACAAGCTGCTCGGACGGGGCGTCGCCGTCTCGCTCGGCCACACCGATGCGACCGCGGAGCAGGCGAATGCCGCCTTCGACCGCGGAGCGCGCAGCGTTACGCACCTCTTCAACGCGATGCGCCCGTTTCTGCACCGCGATCCGGGCATCGTCGGCGCCGCGCTCGCACGCGACGACGTCATCGTCTCGGTCATCCTCGACGGTATCCACCTCGCCACGGAGACCGCGATGGTCGCCTGGCGCGCGGCGGCGGGCCGGCTCGCGCTCGTCACCGACGCGATCACCGCCGCCGGTGTCGCGGACGGCTCCTACAGCTTCGGGAACTTCGACGTGCAGGTGCTCGAGGGCACGGTGCGCGGGCCTGACGGGGTGCTCGCCGGCAGCGTCCTGACCATGATCGAAGCCGTGCGCAATCTCCACGCTCTCGGCGTGCCGCTCGAGGACGCGCTTGCCGCAGCGTCGGCGACACCCGCACGCGTGCTCGGCGACGCGTCGCTCGGACGGATCGGGATCGGTCTGCCGGCCGACCTGATCGTGCTCGACGACAACCTCGAGATCGAGCGCGTCATCGTCGGCGGCGAAGTGCGCCTGCCGGTGTAACCGGCGTCCCGGCCGAGCCCACGACCCGTTTCAGCCTGCGCCGCAGCGCCACCGAGCCCGCCGCCACGATTGCCGGCACGACGAGGAACTGAGCCGAGAACATGGCAAGCACGAGGGTGAGGACGAGCGCCGCGAGCGCCGCGGCACGAGTCGCCCCGCCGAGGATCCGCACCGCCGAGAGCGTTGCGAGCACGTAGACGGCGATGAAGAGCGCCGAGGTGGCGCGGACGAGGTCCTCCGTCGAGCTGATCCCTGCGAGCAGACCGCCGAAGATCACGATCGCGACGGCCGCGATCACGACGAGCGGCCGCCGAGGGACGCTCCGCTGCGCGTCGCCTGCGAGCCAGGCGGGCAGGTCGCCGGCCTGGGCAAGCGAGGCCGCGAGCTTCGCTGCCACGCCGAGATACACGTTCATCGTCCCCATTGTGAGAGCGACGGCAAGCACTGCAGTCGCGTCGCGCCCCGCCCGGCCGAAGCCGACGGAGACCAGGTCGGCGAGCGGCACGCGCGAGTCCGTTCCGACCGTCACGCCGATCGTGGCGACGGCGAGCCCGATGTAGAGAACCGTGACGACGCCGAAGGCGAGTGCAATCGCGCGTGGCAACTCGATCTCGGGCCGGCGGAACTCGCCGGCGAGCTGGGCGCCGGCTTCCCACCCGAGGAACAGCCAGACGAGCAGGTTCGCCGCCGTTCCCACGGCCCACCAGCCGTGCGGCGCGAACGGCGTCCAGTGGTCGCCGCCGCGCGAGGGCAGCGCCACGGTGATCGCGATCGTCATCACGACGATCAGCACCGACGAGAGGCCGAGCTGGAAGCCAGACGACACGCGAAGGCCGAAGACGTTCGCGACCAGGACGACGAGGAACATCGCGAGCCCGACCGTCGCGGCGACGGCCGTGTCGGAGCCCGTCAGGTCGGCGACGTAGTAGCCGCCGATGAGAGAAACCGCCGGCGCGCCGAGCATCACGGCGCCCAGGAACCACCCGCCGGTGACCGCGGCCGCCGTGTCGCCGAAGCCTGCGCGCACGTAGGCCGCCACACCACCTGCGACCGGGTGTCGTACACCGAGCGCCGCGAACGTGACTGCGAGCGGCGCAGAAAGAATGAGGAGCGCGCCCCACGCGACGATCGACGCCGCGCCTGCGGTCTGCGCCGCGAGCGCGGGGACAAGCAGCAGTCCCGGGCCGATCAGCGCGCCGACGTACAGCGCGCTGCCGCGGATCACCCCGAGTCCGGCCCGCTCGCTCATTGCGTCCATTGGAACGACCGGGCGCCGCGCAAACGTCCCGCGATGAGTTTCGCGGCCGGGTGTCGTCCATTCGGTATGAATGAAACTGGAGGAGGGGACAACATGAGCATGGACAACCGGACACGCTGGCTCGCGCTGATCATCCTGTGTCTGGGCGATCTGATGATCGTCCTCGACACGACGATCGTGAACGTCGCGCTGCCGTCGATCAGGGCCGATCTTGGCTTCACGCAGACGTCGCTCGCCTGGGTTGTCAATGCCTACCTGCTCACGTTCGGTGGTTTCCTGCTGCTCGGCGGACGGCTCGGCGACATCTTCGGCCACCGCCCGATGTTCCTGATCGGGATTGCTCTCTTCACGACTGCCTCGCTCGCCTGCGGACTCTCGGGCTCACAGCATCTCCTGGAGGCTGCACGCGCGGTTCAGGGCCTCGGCGGTGCGATCGTCTCGGCGGTCGCGTTCTCGCTGATCATGGTCATGTTCACCGAGCCGGCCGAGCGCGCCAAGGCGATGGGCGTCTTCGGCTTCGTGATGGCCGGCGGCGGCAGCATCGGTGTGCTGCTCGGCGGCATCCTCACGAACTCACTCGACTGGCACTGGATCTTCCTCGTCAACCTGCCGATCGGGGTTGTCGTCTTCGTGCTCTCGTTGCGCCTGTTGCCGACCGCGCACAGCCGGCCCGCCGACAGGCGAGTCGACGTCGCGGGCGCGATCACGGTGACGAGTGCGTTGATGCTCGCGGTGTACGCGATCGTCAACGGCAACCAGAACGGCTGGGGCTCGGCCGAGACGCTCGGATTGCTCGCACTCTCAGTCGCACTGTTCTTGCTGTTCCTCGTGATCGAGTCGCGGGTCGAGGCGCCGCTGATGCCTCTCTCGATCTTCCGGCATCGCAATGTTGCGACGGCGAACGTCGTCGGCGTTCTCTGGGCGGCAGCCATGTTCGCGTGGTTTTTCCTGTCCGCGCTCTACCTCCAACTGGTGCTCGGCTACAGCCCGCTGAAGGTGGGGCTCGCGTTCCTGCCTGCGAACCTGATCATGGGCGCGTTCTCGCTCGGTCTGTCGGCGAAGCTCGTGATGCGGTTCGGCTTCCGGAAGCCGCTCGCCACCGGTCTACTGCTCGCGGCGTGCGGCCTCGTGCTCTTCGCGCGGGCTCCGGTCGACGGCAGCTTCGTGCGCGACGTGCTGCCCGCCATGATCCTGCTCGGGTTCGGTGCAGGGATCGCCTTCAACCCGATGCTGCTGGCCGCGATGAGCGAGGTCGCACCCGGAGAGTCGGGGCTCGCGTCGGGGATCGTGAACACTGCGTTCATGATGGGCGGAGCACTCGGCCTGGCGGTGCTGGCGAGCCTCGCTGCCTCGCGGACCTCGAGCCTCCTCGGCTCCGAGCGTCCGCTCGCGGCGCTGGACGGCGGCTATCACGCGGCGTTCCTCCTGGGCGCCCTCTTTGCCGCCGGCGCCGCCACTGTTGGAGCCGTATTCCTGCGCGAAAGCCCGGCCCCGGCCCATCAGCCCCAACGCGCCGGCAGGAACCTCGCCGCGGCCGAGACAGACTGATTAGCATGGGCGCGATGTCGGCTACGCGCACCTCCGGCGAGCTCGATCTTCAGCTCGAGCAGCATCGGGTCGAGTTGAACGCCTACTGCTATCGCATGCTTGCATCGTCGTTCGAGGCCGAGGATGCGGTTCAGGAGACGTTCGTGCGTGCCTGGCGGAACTACGACCGCTTCGAGGGACGGGCGGCGCTCCGAACGTGGCTCTACCGCATTGCCACGAACGTCTGTCTCGACATGCTGACCGGCAAGGAACGGCGCGCTCGTCCGATGGACTTCGGCCCCGCTCAGAGCTCCGACTCCCCACCCGGGCCGACACTGCCGGAGGTGACCTGGATCCAGCCGGTTCCCGACGCGAGCGTGCTGCCGGCCGACGCCGATCCGGCGGAGCTCGCGGTCTCGCGCGAGACGATCAAGCTTGCGTTCGTCGCCGCCCTCCAGCATCTGCCGCCGCGCCAGCGTGCGGTACTGATCCTGTGTGAGGTGCTGCGCTGGCGGGCGAGCGAAGTCGCCGAGCTTCTCGAGACGAGTGTCGCCTCTGTCAACAGCTCACTGCAGCGCGCACGGGCGACCCTCGCCGCGGCCGATGTCAGCTCGAGCGATCCGGCGCCGCCGCTGGACGACGCCCAGCGGGCGCTGCTCGAACGGTACGTCGACGCGTTCCAGCGCTACGACATGACCGCGCTGATGTCACTGCTGCAGGAGGACGCAACGCAATCGATGCCGCCGTACAAGCTGTGGCTCAGCGGGCGTGACGACATTCTGGGCTGGTGGTTCGGCACCGGCATCGAATGTAAGGGCTCGCGGCTCATCCCGACCGTCGCGAACGGATCGCCGGCGTTCGGTCAGTACAAGCGCGGCGGCCCGAACGGCACGTTCACGCCATGGGCATTGCAGGTGCTCGAGCTGTCAGGGAACGGGATCGTCGAGTTCACGTTCTTCCTCGACACCGACACGCTCTTCCCGATCTTCGGCCTGCCGCCCCACCTCGACGCCTAGAACTTCGACACCGAGCACGACGTCCGCGAGACCGACACAGCCGAGCAGCTGCTGGAGCTCGCTGGAGGCGTGCGTCAGTCGCAACCCGCAACCGAGCCGCCGAGCGACGAGCTGAAGACGCGCGAGCGAGTCAACGGTCCCCAGATCCGCGAGGGACAGGGCGCCGACGTCGCAGAGGATCAGTGTCGCGCCTGCGCTGACGAGGGCTCCGAGCTCCGCCGTGAGCGTCGGCGCATCGATCACCGTGCCGGCCAGAAGGATCGGAGTCATCCAACAAAAGACCGTTCTCAGCGGCAAAACTCATCGAGATGACGTTGAGGCATCGAGGTCGTCAGAGTTCGTGACGAGGCATTCGAGAGAAGGAGCAAAGCTTTGAGAAATCTTTTCGTGACCGAGTTCGTAAGCCTCGACGGCGTGATGGAGGATCCCGGCGGTGCGGAAGGCTATGAGCACGGCGGCTGGAGCTTCGAGTTCTCGACCCCGGAGTCGATGAAGTACAAGCTCGACGAGCTGAACGGCACCGACGCGATTCTGCTCGGACGCGTGACCTACGAGGGGTTCGCGAAGGCGTGGCCGAGCGTCGAAGACGACGTCGGCTTCGCCGACCGGATGAACGGACTGCCCAAGTACGTCGTCTCGACCACGCTCCAGAATGCCGACTGGAACAACTCGACGATCATCAGCGGGAACGTGGCCGAAGAGGTGGCGAAGTTGAAGACAGAGGACGGCGGCGACATCATGATCGCCGGCAGCCAGCAGCTCGTACGCACGCTGCTCGAGCACAATTTGATCGACGAGATCCGCCTGATGGTCTCGCCGGTCATCCTCGGCACCGGCAAGCGCATCTTCGACGGCGTGACCGGCAAGAAGGTACTGGCGCTTGCGGATTCGACCACGTACTCGAGCGGCAACCTGGTCCTCACCTATCGGCGGTGAAGCCCGTCGAATGACTCGTGTTGTCTCAACCGCCGACTGCGAACGGGTGCAGTCGGCCTGGTTCCTCGAGCGCGCACGCGTGCTCGGTGGTGAGTCATGGAGCGACGGCGGGCTGCGCTGGGCACATGAGCCGGGAGCCGCGAACCTCTTGTTCCCGCCTGAGATCCGCGCCGACGCGCTCGCGCGCGGCCTCGAGCGCATTCGCCCCGCGGGCGTCATCGTCGGCGCGTGGCTGTCACTCGACGTCGACCCTGCGCCGCTCGCCGCAGCGGGCTTCGAGCGCGGCTGGTCGCCGTGGTGGATGACCGCGACGGCGCAGGATGTCGGTACGAGCGAAGACCCGCGCGTCGAGCTCAGGGAGACGAGCAACGACTACACGGGTGAGCACGCAGACTACCGTCGCAACTTCGCACTGACCCGCCACCGACCGAAACGCACCTGGTACGCGGGTGCCTACTCCGAGCCCGGCCGACGCCTCGCGGGACACGCCTGGTCACACCTCGCAGTCGACCGCATCGCGGGCATCTTCGACATGGCGGTCTGGCCGCCCTTCCGCCGGCGCGGGCTCGGCACGGCGCTTCTCCGAGCAGTCGCCGGCGCAGCCGCCCAGGCCGGCGCCCGCGCGCTCGTGCTGAACGCGACGCCTCTCGGCAAGAGCCTCTATGAGACCTGCGGCTTCAGCCAGATCGGCGAAGGGATCACCTGGTGGCTGCACCCCCGCCAGGCGTGACCAACTGGGGAGCGAGCGTTGTTTGAGAGGTATCCGCGTCTAGACTCGAACGCGCGATGCGATTCGGCCGAAGCCCTCTACTCTCGACGCTCGACGACGAGGACCTGCGGCGCATCGATCCGCTCAAGCTGCGCGACCGGCTGCTTGCCGAGGCGACGGGACGATTCGCTCGCGATCGTGTCGATGAAGGAGTCGCCGCGCTCAGCAAGCTGTGCTTCGCGACCATCGATGAGCGGACGCTTGCCGCCAGCGACCCTTTCTTGCGCACGATCGCCGGCGATCGCAAGATCGTCGCAACGACGGACGTTGATCGGGTACCGGCCGACGACGAGGTGGTGATCGTCTACGGCTACTTTCCGCACTCGTTCGACAACGTGGTCGTCAACAACCCGATTCGCAGACACGTCGGTGGCTTCGGAGATCTGCCGTACGACAGCGCGGAGGCCGATCCACGCTGGAGCGGAATCGCGTCGATTGTCATCATCAACGCCGACGATCGCGTCGACCGCTACGACGCCGTGATGCGCGAGCTGGCGATGGCACGAGCGCCTCTCGACCGCGTCCTCCGTCAGCCGGCGGTGTTCGAGAAGAACATCGATGACCCCTCGATCGACGGCAACATTGGCGCCTTGAAGAGCCATCTCGCGGCGTTGCGTCTCGCTGCGCCAGGCGCTGAGGAGCACGCGCTCGTTCTCGAAGACGACTTCTGCTTTACCTCCGATCTCGCCATACATCTGGATGATCTGTCGAGCTTCGTCGAGCGCAGTTACGACTACGTGGTCTGCCTCTTGGCAACGAGCAAGAACGGCCGCATCGAGCCGCGCGATGACCTCGTCTCGGAATCGCGGCAACCGTGCACCAACGCGGCCGGCTATCTGGTCTCGGGCGACCAGGTTGACCGTCTCGTCGCGGTGCAGGAGCACGCCTTGGAGCAGCTCGTTGCGACACGTGATCTGAATCAATACGCCGTCGACCGCTACTGGAGCGTCTTGCAGCCCGAAGGCCGTTTCCTCGTCTTCCGACGCAAGATGGGCTTCCAGGTGGCAAGCTTCAGCGACATCGAGCGTCGCTTCTCGCGCTATCTCGACTGAGCAGCAGCAGACGACGTTGGACAGTCGCAATCCCCTGGGATCTACTGCGATCCCGAACGGGATACGTTTGACCAATGGACTTCGTCTCTCGGGTCGGCGAACCCGCCCGTGTGACGAACTCGGAGTGGCTCGCTCGGGCGCCCTGGTGAGTCCGCGGTGACGGCCCGGCGCCCCGCGTGGGCGAGCAGCGCCACCGCACGCGGCATCTCCGATTGCCTCAGCGCACGGCGGGCTGATCGAAACGTCGGGCTCCCGTCGCTGAGAGAGCTTCTCGCCGTTGCGAGCCTTCTCGCCGCGGTTGGTGTTGCTGCGTACGGGTGGTACGTGCTGCACGGCGGGTTCTATGGTGACGACTGGGGCAACATCTCCGCCTACTGGTTCGCAAGCGCGCCGCGGTACCTATCGGCCGTTCACAGCCAGGTGGCGAATCTGGGAGGCCGGCCGATTCTCGCGGCGCTGTTGCCGGCTCCTGCCGCGATGTTCGGCCTCCATCCGGGTCCGCATATTGCGTTCGGCGTGGTTCTCGTCGTCACGACGTCGCTTGGCTTCTACGTGGTCTTGCGACTTCTAGACGTCGAGCAGATCGACGCAGCGGCAATGGCTGTGCTCGCGCTCATCTTTCCATGGGCCGACGCGATCGAGTTGTGGCCGACCGCAGCCGTCAATACGGTCGCGGTGATCTTCTTCTTCGCCGGTCTCGTGATCGCGCTTCTGGGTTTGCATCGCCGCGGCCATGCTGGCGTCGCGACCCATTCCGCGGCGGCGCTCCTCTATCTGATGAGTGTCCTCACGTACGAAGTCGCAGGCGCAGCGGCGATGCTCGCCGGCATTCTCTACCTCCGGCGTGCGGCGCCACGTCAGGCGCTCTGGAGATGGGGCGTCGACATCATCGTCGTCGGAGCGGGACTGACGTACTCACTCATCCGAACAAGCCCTGTGCGGCACGTCGGATCACTCCAGCAGCGGATCACCGACATTCCCGAGATGGCGCGTCAAGCGCTCGCGCTCTTTTCGTCAGCGCTCGTCCCGATCGGTAGAACCGACCACGTCCTTCGTCCGATCGTCGTCGTCGCGACGGGCATCTTCGCTCTGGTGCTCGCGACGAGGGCGCGACGCGGAAGCACTGAGAGACGCTGGCTCACCGTGGGGATCTGCAGCACGATCACCGTTGCGGCGGCGTACTTCATGTTCCTCGGCAGCGGGCTCCATCCCCTGGACGTGGCCACGGGTACCCGCACCAATGTCTTCGCGCGGTTCGCGTATGCCGCCCTCGTCTACGCCATCGTCGCAGCGGCGTCAGAGTTGGTCATCCGGGACCGGCGCGTAGCGAAGTCAGCGACCCTCGCCGCCGTCGCGCTGATCGCGGCCGGCTACTCGATCCGGCTCACGCACGACGAGTCGGCCTGGGCCAAGGCAGCCCGCCTGCAAGGGAACACGATGGCGGCCATCAACAGAGAGTTCCCCCGCCTCCAGCCCGGGACGACACTCGTCACCTTCAACACTCCAGCCGAAGTGTCCCCCGGGGCGCCGATCTTCGTCGCCACCTGGGACTTGAGCGGCGCGGTTCGCGTCGAACGTCATGATCGGACCCTGAACGCGTTCCCGATCTATGACTCCGTCATCGTTCGCTGCGATTCGAACCAGATCTTCATCCATCTACCTGGCAGCCGCGGCATCGCCACCGCCGGCTACGGCAAGCTCTATTTCCTCGACGTCGCGACCCGGCGGAGCGCCCGCATTTCGAGTGCTGCCGCGTGCACGAAGGGGCTGAGGCGTTTCGCCCCAGGCTCCTACTTCGCAACGTGACGATCCGCCTCGGAGCTGCGGAGGAACGTCGAGTCACTCGATACAGTGGAGAGAACACTCATCCACGCAAACCGGCATGGCTGAGCCATCCGCCCCCGTAGCTCAGTGGATAGAGCAGTGGTTTCCTAAACCGCGTGCACAAGTTCGATTCTTGTCGGGGGCACTAACAGCGAAGCCGCTCCCCGAGCGGTTCTGCGGCAACTTCGGCCGTAGGGAAAAATCTGGCTTCGGGCGCCTGTCTACCACCCGTCTACCAAGAGTCAGCGGATCCCTTTCCTAACCGTGGTACACAATTCCGATTCTTATCGGGGGCATACAGCTCGGCCACCTCGACGCCGCGGAAGCGGCCCGTCGAACTCTCAGCACACAATGGTGCCACTGCGCCTCTCTTCTGACTCGGAATGTCCTTTACGTGATGAAGCGGTTGATGGCTTCGTTGGCGTTGTCCTGGAACGCCGGGTTGGCCAGGTCGGGGAGGAAGTCGGCTTGGTTGACCATCGGACCATTCAGCTTGTTGGCCGCGCTGGCGTAGAACGCGCCGCTGGACAGGGTCGGGTCGGTGACACCGTCGACCAGTCGCTTCGCTCCCACGTCGAGTTTGTGGGCGAGACCTAGGGCGGGCATGACGTACTTGGCGGCTACCCGCATCGGCAATGGGAGGCCACTAGCTGCTCCCGTGCCGGTGGTGTTGCCAGGGCTGACGGTGATGAAGCGGCGGTCGGGGTATTTGCGGGCCAGGTAGCCCATCCATAAGGCCCCGATGTACTTTGCCTGCCCGAAGGCTAGGTTGAAGTCAGGTTTTGTGTTGGCGAAGTAGCTGCCGTCGATGACGGAAGCGAGTTCGTCGGCTGAGGTTGAGACGAACGATGGCCCCTTCATCCGCAACTTCGGGACCCCCCTGACTGCTTCACTTCCGACGAAGACCGCAACCTCGCCGAGCCGCGCCTCGGCCAGGAGCCTTTCGAGGAGCACGACGTGGCCAAGGACGTTCGTCGCGAACACATTGGTGACGCCGTCAGCGGTCAAGGCCATCGACTGCGGGCCAATGACACCGGCGTTCATGACCAGCGCGTCGACGGATCCGTCGATGTCGGCCAGGGCGGCGCGGACCGAGCCCGGATCGGCAACGTCCATGAGAACGATGTTGAAGATGCGCCGGCCGGTCTCCGCTTCGAGTTCGGCCTTTGCCGTTCTCGCCCGCTCGGCGTTCCGGCACCCAAGGTAGATCCGGCCGAACTCGGGACGTAATGCCAGTTGCCGGGCTATTTCCTTGCCGATCCCGGAGTTGGCGCCCGTGATCAGTACCGTCTTTTCTGCGAGTGCGCTCATGGCTGTCCGGGTCTCCCTCGATTTTGAAGTGTTCACTCCAGTATGTCATACTGTAATGAAGTGTCAACTCCAATTTTCGTATCAAGGCAGGTAGCGGATGTCGGTGACCGGTAGCGATGCAGAGCGTTCCAACGAGCGAACGTTCACAGCCAAGGGGTTAGCCACCCGCGAACGGATCGTCGAAGTCGCGGCGGCGCTGATGTATTCGGGCGGCGTGGCGGGCACAAGCTGGGAGGACGTCCAGAATGGGGCCGGAGTAAGCGCCTCGCAGCTCTACCACTACTTCGGCGACAAGCAGGGGGTAGTCCGCGCCGTGATCGCACATCAGACACGGGCGATCCTCGAAAGCCAACAACCGCATCTCGCAAGCCTCGACAGTTTGGAAGCGCTGCGGGCATGGCGTGATCTCTTGGTTGAGGGCCGACGCGAAATTCAATGCCAAGGTGGCTGCCCCCTGGGAAGCCTCGCCGGCGAGCTGTTCGAGGCCCACCCGGAGTGTCGCGAGGAGCTGGTCGACGGATTTGACCAGTGGGAAGGCGCGATCCGAGATGGATTGCAGGCCATGTATAAGCGAGGCGACCTGCGTCGGAGCGCCGAACCCGACCGATTGGCGACGGCTCTGCTAGCTGCCGTCCAAGGTGGGCTAGTCCTTTCACAAGTCCGCCGTGACGTCGACCCACTCGAGGCGGCACTGGACACCATGCTCGAACACATCGCCTCACTCACGACAAAGCGTCGTTCTGAGCCCCGCCGATCGGATCCAAATCGCTGAGCGACTTGGTTCGTTTCCGCAAACGGGGACGCGGCCGGCGGCTTATGCTTCGAGCGATAGCTCCTAGATCGGGGCTCGCGGCGGCCGTCCGTTGACGGTCATGGGTCACTTGACGAACGTGCCTCCCTGGCGACAAGATCGAGCAATGTCGTCGGAGCTCGCAGCGGGGTTGATCGGTGGATTTGTAGGTGGCGTGTTCGGCGTGCTCTCCTCGGGAATCACCGCCTATCTGGGACCGCTAAAGCTTGAGCAGCGCAAGGAACAGAGGCGAGAGCAGCGAGAAGACGGGCCGCGCAAGGCGCTACTTGAACGCATGCTGGATGAACCGCAACCGCTGGTGCGGTCGTTTGACCGGTTGAAACACGTCACCGGAACGACCGACGACGAGTGCCGCCGGTTACTGATCGAAATCGGGGCCCGTGGCGTTTTGATGCGCGACGGGAGAGAGGGCTGGGCGCTGATTACGAGGTACCCGCTTGATAGGAACTACGAGATGGCCAAACGCGACTTAAGCTGACGCTCGAGCTACCGCGATGGGACTTGGAAATGACTGACCAGCGCCGGCGCGAGCTCAGCAACAGCAGCACGCCAGCCGGGGTTCGCGTACGCGGATCGGGATAGCCGCCTCCTTCGGCGCCCATTCATCGTGTAGCCGTCGCGTGGGGTCTGCGCTGCGAACGCCAGGACGTACATCACGGCAATACCCGTGCTACACCATGCGGCTCGCGTGCCCGCACGCAACGGCTCTTGCTTGCCCTCTAGTCGATGCGAAGCGGGTCGCACCGATCAGCTGCTTCAGCGGGGCCGTCACTCAGTAGATGGGAGTAGACCCTCAGTGTGATGCTTGGATCCGCGTGGCCGGCGATGCGCGAGATCTGGAGGACGTTGGCGCCCTGTTGTATGAGCCGTGAGACCGCGTAGTGACGTAGATCGTGAAAGCGGAACGGGGCGACGCCGGCACGCTTGAGCGCGGGGTAGAACTCCCACTTCATCCAACCGTTCGGGCTCCTCGGCTCCCCTGTCTCCGACGGGAAGACAAAGTCTTCTGGATCGTTGAATAGGCTCCGGGCGCCCTGCTCAAGTAGGAGTTTCTCGAGTGAAGAGAACAGCGGCACCATTCGTTCGCCGGCGGCGGTTTTCGGCAGGCAGAGTTCGCCGTCTTGGTTCGACGTGCGCACGCGTAACAGCTTCCGTTCATGGTCAACGTCTTGCCAGCGGAGCCCGAAGACTTCGCCGCGACGGAGACCGGAGGAGGCAGCCAGCATGATCGGACCTCGAGTCGATGGGCCCGACACCGCGAGGACAGCCTCGATCTGCTCCCGAGTCGGGGGTGGATCGTGCGCGTCGGCCGCCCCACCCGCGGCAGGCGGATCGCAACGTTCTCGCGGACGAGACCGTCCTCCATCGCGGTGCTGAGCATGGCCCGGAGCGGTGCGAGCACGTTTCGGACGGTGTTCGCAGACGCGCCGCCAGCGGCGCGCCGGGAGGCATATTCCTTGATGTCAGCGCGCGAGAGCGACCCCAGCGGCATGCCGCCGAACTGCGGCAACAGGTCGCGCTCGAAGATGCGGCGGTAGCCGGCGAGCGTGCGAGTGCGCAGCGAGGGGCCGCGTTCGGCCAGCCAGGTCTCCGCGTACGTCGCCGCTGCGGCTCGCGAACGGACGGCTGCACCGCGCGAGAGCCGGCCGTCGTCTGGCCCGACGAAAGCGGCCGCTGGTACTGGCACGGCATCGCCGTCCCCGCCAAACTCGCCGCAAACCGGGACAACCTCAGCGCGGAGCA
The DNA here is from genome assembly GCA_963842335.1 of uncultured Thermoleophilia bacterium. Taxonomy (GTDB): domain Bacteria; phylum Actinomycetota; class Thermoleophilia; order Gaiellales; family Gaiellaceae; genus PALSA-600. Next base: position 34,157 of record CAWJGF010000011.1, read on the forward strand.
GATCGCACGGATCGACAACCAGGAACTACGCCGCCTCGCCCTCGAACGGCTCGGCTGGCAGCGCTTCCTCGAGACCGCAGACGCCGAACTCCGCGCCCAAGACGACTACGGAAAACTCTGGTCGACCCAGATCCGCCTCGACGGCGAACACGCCCAGGTCGTCGAGGTCGTCAACGCAACACCCGAACCCGACGGCACCCACCGCCGCTACTTCCTCCGCGTGCCACCACGAATGAGCACCGCACGAGAGGCCGTCGCCTGGACGTTCGGCTACGAAAACTCCGAACAGTTCATCGTCACCACGGCATCGTGACTCGCAATAGCGTGCCGCGAACCTCGATCCGCCTCGAGAGGATCGGCTGCTACTCCTTCCGGCTGTCCTCGTAAGAGGGCCGTCATGGCTGCCGCTGAGCGCGGCGCACGTCTCTTCGATCAGGAGGAACAGATGTCTGTTCAGCAGCCCCTACGGCTTCTTGTGCTCGGCGGAACGCGGTTCGTCGGCCGCGCCCTCGTCGAGGCGGCACTTGCCCGTGGTCACGAGGTGACGCTCTTCAACCGAGGACTGACAAATCCCGATCTCTTCCCCGAGGCCGAGAGGATCCGCGGCGACCGCACGTGCGATCTCTCGCAGTTCGCGGGTCGGAGCTGGGACGCGGTTGTCGACGTCGCCGCCTACTTCCCGCGAGTGGCCCAGGCATCCGTAGACGCACTCGCTGCGTCCGTCGAGCGCTACGTGCTCATCTCGAGCGTCTCTGTCTACGCGGATCAGTCGGTGCCGCAACACGAGGACGCTCCACTGGAGACACTCGCTGACCCAGGCGATACGAGCGCAAAGTCATACGGCGCACGCAAAGCTCGTTGCGAGCGCGTCGTCCAGGCGGCCTTCGCCGATCGCGCGACAGTCGTACGCCCCGGACTGATCGTCGGCCCCCACGACTCCACGGACCGCTTCGCCTATTGGCCGAAGCGAATCGCGCGAGGCGGACGCGTCCTAGCGCCCGGCGCCCCAGACGATCCGCTGCAGTTCATCGACGTGCGCGACCTCGCGGACTTCGTCCTCCGGCTTGTCGAGGACGACCGAGCCGGCACCTTCAACACGACCGGCGGAATCGTCGCGTTCGGCGATCTGCTTGCGGAGTGCCGACGAGTAGCCGGGGCAGACGCGGAGCTCGTCTGGGTCACGAGCGAGGCGCTGCTCGCCGCGGGTGTCGACCCCTGGATGGGCGTGCCACTCTGGATCGCCGCTCCGGGGTGGGAAGCGGCGAACCGAGTTCCCATCGATCGAGCGCTCTCCGCTGGACTGGCGCTGCGGCCGCTACCCGAGATCATCACAGCCGCCCTCCACGACGATACCGACCTCGAGCTCGAGGTCGGACTCTCACCCGAGCGTGAAGCCGACCTCCTGGCCACGCTTTCGGCCGAACGCAACTGACTCGGCCCCCGCGTTGCGGGGCGTTTGCGCTCCCTGGAGGCTTGGGCCGAACGGAAACACGAGGCTACTGGCATTGAGTTCGGGCGTAAGGACTGTGACTCTGTGGACGTCCCGTCTGGGGCGTTTGTCAGGTTGGTGCCGGTGTTCCTCGTTCGTGACTCAGCGTAAGGATGACCCCGCGGGTGTCTTTCGAGCGATTCGTCCGGGCGAGGGAGCCGGTGCCGGCCTGGCGCCCGCTTGCTGGCCTGATCAGAAGCCTGTCCGCCCGTAGGGCGTGACTCATCACAGTCTTGCCGTCAGCGGTCTCATCCCCAGACCGGCACCGGTTTCGTTCCCCCAACGTGTGCTGGAGGTCGATTGCTGATGCTTGCAGATCAGCTGGATTACGTAGTCGGCGTTGACTCGCATCGCGACTCACACGCGCTAGCGGTCGTCGCGGTTCCTTCCGGGGTCGTGCTCTTCGAGACGACTGTTGCCGCGGACAGTGCCGGTTACCTCGAAGCGTTTCGTGTTGCGAGCGAGCACGCGCCTGGCCGGCGTGCGTTCGCGATTGAAGGTACCGCTTCGTTCGGAGCGGGCCTGAGCCGGTTCTTGCTCGAGCGGGACGAGCAGGTGTTCGAGGTTGGTCGACTTCGTCGCGAGCGCCGTTCGGGCGGCAAGACGGATGCGCTCGACGCCATCCGGGCTGCTCGGAGTGTTCTCACACAGGAGCGTGGCGCGCTACCACGCAGCGGCGGCGAGCGCGAAGCGTTGCGGGCGTTGATGGCTGCTCGCGACGGCGCGGCGATCGCGAAGACTGCTGGGCTCAACCAACTCTCTGCGCTGCTGGTCACGACCCCCGAGCCCCTTCGTGGCGAGCTCCGCGGCCTGACCCGCTCGCCGTTGCTGCATCGACTCGCCGCAACTCGGCCCGAGGGCAGACGCGACCCTGAACTCCGCGGCGTGCTGCTAGCCCTGCGCACGATCGCCCGACGCGTCCTCCAGCTGACAACCGAAGAGCGTCAGCTCGCGCGCGAGATCGAAAAGCTCGTTCGCAGCCTCGCTCCGCAGTTGCTCGACCAGCCAGGCGTCGGTGCACTGTCCGCCGCCCAGCTGGTGCTCTCCTGGTCCCACCGGGGCCGACTTCCTACTGAAGCCGCGTTCGCGCGGCTCGCCGGCACAGCACCGATCCCGGCGTCCTCTGGCCAGACAATCCGCTACCGACTCGACCGAGGCGGCGACCGAAAACTCAACCGAACTCTGCATCTGATCCTCAACACCCGCAAACGGACCCACCGCCCAACAATCGACTACATCGAACGCCGGATCAGCGAAGGCAAGACGCGCCGCGAAGCGACCCGCTGCCTCAAGCGCTACCTCGCCCGCAGTCTCTACCGCCTACTCGAGAACCCACCAGCGATGACTTGACAAACATAGAAGCATCACCCGCCCAGCCGAGCGCAAGTCTCGATTCGCGCCCCGCTCTCGCGCCCGCGGCGGTACTTCTGAATTTACATCGTGATGCCCGTTTTCCTGACATCTCCGTCGTACGGTCCGCTGGATGCGCAGCGCCGTCACGCTTGTCGGGCTTCTTGCCGCTCTCGCGCTTGTCGGTTCGGGGGGCGCGACTTCGACGCTCGACCGCGCCGACCCGACCTGGTCGTTGGACGGGACGCGCATCGCCTATTCGGTGCAGGGCACAGCAGGCGGCGCGATCGAGACCGTGGGGGCAGACGGCTGGAGTGTCCACCGGCTGTTTCCGATCAACGACAACTGTTGCGGGACGTTGTTGTGGGCCGCCGACGACCGCATCGTCTTCGAGGCGAACTACGAACTCTTCTCGGTCTCGGCAGATGGCGGCAAGCCAACGAAACTGTTCCGTGATACGCCGTGGTTCATCCTGTCGCCGACCGGCGAGACGGCGGCAGTCGACTATGGCTGCGGCTGCGGGCACGCGCCGGACGCCATCGCGTTCGTGAACGTGCGGGGCGGTACGCCGGTCGTGGTCGCAAAGCCGAAGACCACGACCGACACGATCGACGGGTTCTCGCCCGACGGCACGCTGCTCGTGTTTTCACGGCAGAAGTTCGATCCCAACGGTGGCCGCATGCCCTCGCCGACGCTGATGGCCGTGCACGTCGGCCGCAGCACGCCGGTGACCCTCGCGCACAGCGGCCTGATCGGCGCGGCCAAAATTCCGAAGGGCGCGACGAACGTCCAGTGGTCGCCGGACGGGAACTGGATCGCGTTCGCCGGCGCCGGCGGTCTGCGCGTTGTCTCCACACACGGGGGCACGAGCCGCCTCATCGCGAAGGTGCCGAAGTACGGCTCGTTCGCGTGGTCGCCGACGTCGAAGCTGCTCGCGTACACGACGACCCCGGGGTACGGGCGCCTCGTCACCGTCGACACGGCGGGCCATCGGCGACTCCTCTGGGCCAACGCGTCGCTGCACTACGTCACGAACGACAGCTGGAACCGGCCGCAGTGGTCGCCCGACGGCACGAAGCTCGTCTTCACGGCGCTGCACGGCAAGGGCAGGCCGCCGGCGGCGCAGGTTTGGGTGGTCGGCGCCGACGGCACCGGACTGCACCAGGTCGGGTAGCCGCCGACGCCGCACTCCGCGGACGCGGACATTGAACCGCCATTAGCGGTCGGCCGCTCAGGGGTCTGTGAGACTCGGTTGGTCGGTCCAGTTAGGGGCCGTTGCCAGCCTGTGTCGTTCGTGCTGCTTGTGACTCATCAGGGGCCGGGCAAGGAACAACTCGATGATGTTCAACCCCGGGCGAGCGTCCCGAGAGCGAGGCGAAGGGGCGCACGAGGCGCCCCTTCGCAGCTGATTCTCGAACTACGGCGCCGGTCGGAAGTAACGATTGAGCGCCCAGTGCGCCACGTCGCGGCCGAGCTTGACGCCAGTTTCGCCCGAGTCGCGGAAGTGAAGTCCAGCCCAGACTCGCGCGTTGACGATCTCACGGTCGAGATCTTCGACGGTCGCGTAATGCCGCGTGGTCGTGAGCGTTGTGACATTACGGCCCACGGCACCCATGATGTCGACATCGATCCGGTGTGTATCGAGCAGCTTCGCATCGACCTCGGCATCCGACGATGTCAGACAGCCGTGCGCCGCGGGATACTCCGGATGGTTCGGCGTCGTCAGTAGCGGCGTCCACGTCGGATCGGCAGTGGTCCGGTCGTTTCCGTCGATGTCCGCGTGCGGAATCGCCGTCGCCGGCCGCCAGAACGTGTAGTGGTACTTCGCGTCGAAACAAGCAATGCCCGCATCGCTGTCGACGAGATTCGCCATCGCGAGCCCACGCGCCGTTTCGAGGAGATCGAAGCCATGCTGGTCCGTGAGGGTCCGCATCGTCTGGTTGACCTGATTGATCGCGTTCGCATTCCAGAATTGGGCGACGTCGGTCTGCTCTTGTGTTCTGCTCGAGTTGTCCGCGCCGCCGTACGCGTCGAGCTCCGCGAGCTGGGTTGCGTACTTGTTGCTATCGAGCGCGAGCGGCGGCCCGGGCCGGAACTGCGATGCGCTGTCGAGCATGAACGGCTTCATGAATGCCACCCACGGAGTCTGCGCAGCCTGCACCGAGGGCGGGGGCGCGAAGGTCCAGACGCCGGCCGTCACCGGCCCCTGTCCGTACGGGGTCGAGATCGACGCGCCGAGGCCGTCGCCCGTTCTGAAGTCAATGATGTCCTCCGCTGCCGCCGTGCCGATCGCGACTCCGGCATCTTCCCCAGCAGGCGGAAGTCCAGCGAGATAGGACAGATAGGTCGCGGTCAGCGACGCCGACGGGAAGTAGTGCGACAGGATTGTGTACGACGCCGCGCCAACGGCCGCGTCGGAGGATGCGCCCACCGGACTGACCGGCGCGGTGAAGTCGTGGTAGGGCGCATAGCGACCTTCGATCTTCGTCACGGCGTCGTAGACGGAGGCCTGCACATACGACATGTAGATAAGCCCTTCGATCTGGGCTTTCGCGGGCGACGCCGCTCGCACCGTGTTCACGGCGATGAGATTCCAGGAAAGGACGTTGGAGGCCGATTCGGTGGCCGAGTTATGCGAGGTCACCGACGCGCTCGACGTGCCCACAACCAGAGCAAGACATGCACTCGCTGCCAAGAGGGACACGACCGTGAGCAGGGTCAGTGTTCTTGATCGTTTCATGCGAACTCCTCTCGCCGCACGATTCCCCACTCCGGCTGAAGCAGGGCAACAGCTGCAACGAGGAGAGGAGAACTCGTCGCCAGGCCCAACCGCAGCCTGCCTCAGAAGCGATCCGCGCGACTCGACTCGCTGAGCACGCGACCCTAGGTGCTCGCAACAGCTGTGTCAAACGCAACGAACTTCACAGGGCGGCAGATCGTCGTCGCGATGGGCGGCGCGACAGAGCCAATCTCTCATCGCGGTGCGCTCGGCGTCGACGGCGACCGGTTGCGCTTCGGGCCGTCGGCATCACCGGGCGAGTCGGAACGGCGGGTACTCGTCGGTGACGAGGATGAATGCGTAGCCGACGACGCGGTTGGTCCACCGGAGGACGCCGAGGACGAAGTCGAATAGGCCCCGGGGATAGCGGCCGGTGAACAGGATCACAAACCAGGCGATCACCACCGAGGTCACGGCCGCGATCCAGAGGAGGGCGAGCACGATGTAGTGGGGGATCGCGAGTAGCCACTTCACGAGCGGCAGCCAGCGGTTGAGATCCTGCCTCGCGTCCGGATACGGAAAGTCGAGTGCGACACTTTGTCCGTCATCGGTAGAGGGGTATCGGTCGTCCATGAGGGCGAGATAGACACCGATCCTGTTCGAGAACCTGAGGAGTTCGAGGTTCCAGTCGAACCACCAGCGCGGGTACTTCTGCCGGAACACGATCATCAGCAGCGGCGACAGAAACAGCACGCCGCCGGTCACTCCGACCAACCTCCAACTGCCGTGCTCGCCGGGGGCGAGGCTGCCGATGCTGGCCGCGACGATCAAGATCGGGATCGCGACGATCAACCTGAACGCCGTCGTCCCGCGGTTGAGTTCGCGTTCGGGGTACTCCACAGAGAAGCGGACGGGATAGTCCGGCTCGCCGCTCATCTGGCTGGTTGACTCCATTGCTCTCCGGCCTCCACTCGCTCGTAGTAGCCCTGGCCACGAGAAGGCCGGGGATTACGTGTGAACGTAAACCACCGAGGCGCCGCCTGTGCTCTGGCAGGGCGACTCACGCCGTGAGTCACGACCAGGCGGTTTGCAGCGCTTCTGTGAAGTCGGGGCACTCGCCAAGACCGACCCACATGGGCGAACAGCGTCAGACGCTCGCCGCCAGCCGCGCATGCGGCCGCAACGTCAGCCGGAGCGTCGCGACGAGGTCGCGGAGGATCACGTCGAGAAAGACGCGTGCGATCGTGTCGTCCCGCCCGAAGAGCTGTTTGAAAGGATCGTGCGGCAGCACGAGCAGGAGGGTTCGTTCGCGCGTAATCGCGGTGACCGGCGACGGACGGTCGTCGATGAGGCTTTCGTAACCGAACGCCTTGCCTGGTCCCGCCAGACCCACGCGGACTCGGCGGTCGCCACGGATCAGCACCTTCTCGACCGCACCGTTGATCGTCAGGTAGCACGCTGACGACGGCGTTCCTTCGGCGAGTAACGTCCTCCGCGGCGGACACATCGCGTAGCTTCCCGAGGTCAGGAAGCCCCACAGGGCCACGGCATCGAACTCGTGGAAGGTCGCCATGCGGCTCAGGTACCTGCTGTCGGGCGGCCCGCAGGGGTCGAGCTCGGCGAGCGCGACAGCCGAGCCATGGTCGGTCGGGTCAGACAGCTCGCCGCCAAGCGTGAGCGCAAGCTGCGCGAGCTGGTTGCGTAGACGACCGGTGAACTGCGAGGCGAGGCGACGTTTGAGCTCGAATGCCGACGGATCTGGGCGTGCGAGCAGCGCGGCGAAATCGTGGCGGCCGAGCACGAGCATCGTCGTCGGCTGGGTCGCCTGCGCGGTCATCGTGTGCTCTCCGCCCTCGAGCGACCCGATCTCGCCGACCATGTCACGAGGCCCGGCCCGGCCGATCTCGACCAGGCGGCCCCCGGGCACCTGAAGCGACGCCGAAACGCCGCCCTCGACGATGAAGACCAGCTCCCGCGCCTCATCGCCCTGGCTCCAGAGAACCTCGCCCTCGGTCACCGTTCGCCGGCGCAGCACCCGCGCCAACTCAAGAAGGTCTACCTCGTCGCGGCCCTCCAGCAGCGGGACCGTCCCGAGGAACTCGGCGGTCTCCCGCTCAGACATCCAGGTCGCGCGTCTCGAATTCAAGCCCGTCCGGGCCGAGTTCGGCGGTCAGCATCGAGTACTCGGGCACCTCGAGCCACGACGAGTGATCGCTCGTGAGCGGTTCCGAGGCGATGATCACCGAGCGCGGGGTCTCGGCAACTGTCATCTTCCAGCCGCCGTCGTGCTCGGCGTACTCCCCGCCGATCGCGTACCAGAGGCTGACGAAGGGAAGATCCGTCTCGAGAAACTCGTCCTCGGGCGGATACCAGCCGTAGTCGAACGAAAAGCGGGTCGCGACGACTGCTCGGCCGGTGCTGACGCAGAGGTTCACCGGCGAGGACGTGTCGATGCCATGAGCTACGCGAACTTTCCGGAGAATCCGGAGGGAGGCGGCCGTCGCTTCGGCGAGCTCGCGCGTCTCCGGCAGCCCGTAGGGATCGTCGAGCTGTGACAGGATCAGCGCATAGATCCACTCGGAGTCGGTCGTCCCTTCAATGCGCTCCGCAAGGTCGGGTCGCACGTGCTCAACGAGCGAGTAGCGCATACGCGCGAACTGACGCAGGTGCCCGTTGTGCGCCAGGACGACGCGGGCGCCGCGGAAACGAAAGGGATGCAGGTTCGTGTCGGCGACCACGGCCTCATCCGTGTAGGTGACCCCGCGCACATGGGCCACGAGGCACGTCGGAGCGAGCTTCCCCGACAGGGACCGGAGATTGCGGTCGAACGACGGAAGGGTCGTGGCCCGGTAGGTGAACGGATCGTCGGGTTGCAGCGAACCCGGATCCCACGCCTGTAACCCGAACCCGCCGAGGTTGAGGAACGTGTTCATCATCTGAGGGCTGTACGACTGCGTGACCAGGCCGTTGTCGGGGTCGAAGAGCAGACTCCGCACAGGGAGCGGCTCACCGAGGTATGCGAGAACCCGGCACATCTCGCCGATCGTACTCACGGGCGCTCAACCCCATCCACAGGGCGGGTCGCAGGAGCCGGGCTACGATGAGATCTGAGCCACGCATGAAGGAGGGATCGATGAAGCAGTTCAACTGCGGGGACGTCGTACCGGGTTGCCAGTGGGTCGGGCAGAACGAGGCAGACGAGAAACTGTGGGTGGAGATCGCCGCGCACGCCCGCGAGGCACACGGAATGGAGAACGTCCCGCCAGAGGTCGCCGACGCGATCCGGGACAAGATCACCGAGGTCTAGGTTCCGAAGCCCCCAGCAGGGAACGCGCCACGCTCGAGAAACGTTTCGAGCGCAGCCGCGTACGAACCGAGCTCGAGACCCTGGTCGCGCACCCAGGCGTCGCTGTAGTACGTGGCGGCGTAGCGGTCGCCGCCGTCGCAGATCAAGGTGACGACGCTGCCCCGTTCGCCCCGCGAGAGCATCTCGGCGACCAGCAGGAGCGCACCCCAGACGTTCGTTCCGGTGGAGCCCCCGACACTGCGACCGGTGCGTTCGCGAACGAGGCGCATGGTCGCGATCGAGGCGGCGTCGGGAACCTGGATCATCCGGTCGACGATGTGCGGCAGGAAGGACGGCTCGACTCGCTGCCGTCCGATCCCCTCGATACGCGACGCACGACCGGTGAACGTCGACGGGTCGCCGGTCCAGGCCGAATAGAAGATCGAGTCCTCGGGATCGACGACGCACATGAGCGTCGAGTACCGCCCGAAGCGGGCGTAACGTCCGATCGTCGCACTCGTCCCGCCTGTGCCGGCGCCGACGACGATCCACGTCGGAACCGGATGCTTCTCGAGGGACATCTGGGTGAAGATCGACTCCGCGATGTTGTTGTTGCCGCGCCAATCGGTCGCGCGCTCCGCAAAGGTGAACTGATCCAGGAAGTATCCGCCGAGCTCGCTCGCCAGCCTCTGTGCTTCGGCATAGATGATCGTCGGGTCGTCGACCAGGCGGCACGACCCTCCCTGGGCCTCAATCAGCGCGATCTTCTCAGGGCTCGTTGAATCCGGCATCACGGCGACAAACGGCAGGCCTAGGAAGCGGGCGAAGTACGCCTCCGAGACGGCCGTCGAGCCGCTCGACGCCTCGACGATCGTCGTTCGCTCGGTGATCCAGCCGTTGCACAGGCCGTAGAGAAACAACGAGCGGGCGAGTCGATGCTTGAGGGAGCCCGTCGGGTGGACCGACTCGTCCTTCAGGTAGAGATCGATACCCCACTCGGACGGAAGCGGAAAGGTGTGCAGATGGGTATCGGCCGAACGGTTGGCGTCCGCCTCGAGCCGTGTTACCGCCTCGTCCGCCCAGGCCCTGGAACCAAGCCGCTCACGGCGAAGGGGAGGTGTAGGCATTCACTCAAGTCTGCCGCAGTGCGCACAGACGCGCGACCGGGGGCAAACGTGACACGGATGAGCACACCGAGGGACGCAGGGATCTCCACGCTGCCGACCCCGTCCCGTGCCCGGGACGAGGTCAGAGCGTTGCTTTGTCGCGAGACTCGGTGACGACCACGAAGGGCTCGCGCGGACCGTGGACACCTTCGATGCCTTCGTGCGGCCCTGTGGCAACCCGTGCGCGGGGCGTTCCGCCAAGCGCGGCCAGCGCGCTTGTCCCGCTCGTTGTGGCTGCTCGATGAGTCACGCGCTGAGTCACGACCACGCGATTTACAGCACTTTTGTCAAATCGGGGGCATGTACTGCGACGTTGGCTGCTCATCCCTTGGTGACCTCAAACGTCGTCGAGAGCTGTGCCGTTGAGTCGCCGCCCACCCAGACGTCGAAGATCGAGGGATCGCTCACCCAGTCTCGGGCCTCGGCATTCCAGTACCGCCGCTCGTTCGGCCCGACCGGGAAATGGAGGGTGCGCGTCTCGCCCGCCGCGATAGCGACGCGTTCAAAACCCTTGAGCTCGCGGGCCGGTCGCGACGCCGACCCGAACCGTTGGTGCAGGTAGAGCTGGACGACCTCGTCGGCTGCTCGCTCGGCCGTGTTCGTGACGTCGACAATCACGGTGACGGTCCCACTCGTCGTGATCAGGGGCTCGTCGATGCTGAGGTTGGCGTACGCGAAACGGCCGTAGCTCAGACCGTGACCGAACGGGAACAGCGGCGTGCTGGCCTCGTCCCAGTAGCGCCGCCCCTCGGTGTCGGGCTCATGCGAGCGCAAGTGCGCATACACCATCGGCACCTGTCCCACCGTGCGCGGCCAGCTGAACGGAAGCCTGCCGCCGGGGGACACATCGCCGAAGAGCAGATTCGCCACCGCTGCCCCGCCCCGTGTGCCGGGGTACCAGATGTCGAGGATCGCCGGCACGTGCTCCGCCGGCCAGCGCAAGTCCAAAGGGCGCCCGTTCAACACCAGCAGTACGACCGGCGTGCCGGTCTCGACAACCGCTTGCAGCAGCTCGAGTTGGCGTCCCGGCAGCTCGAGTGACGACCGCGAGGCCATCTCGCCGATCATGTTCTGCCACTCGCCGACGACGACCACCGCGACATCCGCCTCGTGCGCAAGATCGACGGCTTGCCGGAACTCGGTTTCCTCGTCGAACCCGTCTGGATCCTCGGGCTTGTTCCCTGGGAACATGTCGAACAGCGAGGGAAACGTGCGTTGGACGACGGCGATACCTCGCGCGTGCTCGACCTGTGTCGATTCCCCGACCTTGGCCCGGATGCCTTCGAAGACGGTAACCGTCTCACCGAGGTCGAAGTCGAAGACCCACGGTCCCAGCGTGTCGCGCTTCGAGTCGGCGAGCGGCCCGATGACTGCAATCGACTTCAGGTTGCCGGCGTCGAGCGGCAGGAGATCCCCCTCATTGCGAAGGAGCACCGCGGATCGCTCTGCGGCCACGCGCGCAACGTCGCGGTGGACTGGATCGGCGAGCACTTCGCGTGCGCGGTCCTCGTCCACGTACGGCGCAGCGAAGAGGCCCATCCGAACCTTCGCTTCCAGCACGCGCCGGACGCTTGCGTCGACCGTCTGCTCGCTCACGGCACCCGACTCCAGTGCCTCCGGCAGGCGACCGTACGCGGGGTCTGCGATCGCCATCTCCATGTCCACGCCGGCATTGACGGCGCGACTCCCGGCATCCGGCAAGTCGGCTGCGAAGCCATGGGTCAGGAGGTTGCGCACGGCATTGGCGTCGCTCACTACGAACCCATCGAATCCCCACGTCTTCCGCAGCACCTCGGTGAGCAACCAGCGGGCTCCCGTTGCTGGGATGCCGTTGAGGCCCATGTAGGCGGTCATCACATTTCGGGCGCCGGCCTCGACAGCCGCCTTGAACGGCGGGAGGTACACATTCCAGAGCTCCGAGTCGGAGAGGTCGACCTCGTCGTAATCACGCCCGCCCAAGGCGGCGCCGTATCCCGCGAAGTGCTTTGGGCCGGCGAGCACACGATCGGGCGCGCCCGGCTCGCCGCCCTGGAAGCCGGCTACCTGGGCCGCCGCGACGGCAGCGCCGAGGTAGGGATCTTCTCCCGCGCCTTCGACCATGCGGCCCCAGCGTGGATCGCGGGCAATGTCGACCATGGGTGCGAACGTCCAGTGGATGCCGACGGCGCGAGCCTCACGAGCCGCGATCGCCTGGCCGCGCTCGATGATCTCCAGATCCCAGGAGGCCGCCATTGCAATCGGCACCGGAAAGATGGTGCGGAGCCCGTGGATGACGTCAAAACCGAACAGCAGTGGAATGCCGAGGCGTGTGCCTTCGATCGCGAGCCGTTGGAGACGGTTGGTCTCTGCCGGATCGGTGACGAGCAGGAGCGAACCCGCCGCACCCTCACGCACGGCCGACTCGACCATCGTTGCTTGACCGCCGACGTCCAAATTGAGAGCCGGCTCCGGCTCAGTGCCTTCCGGCAGGCGAAAGTAGAAGTACTGGGTGAGCTGCCCGGCCTTCTCCGTCGGAGTCATCCTCGCGATCAGCTCATCCACAAGCGAGTGGACCGTCTCCATGCCATTCTCCTTCAAGCGTCTCTGGCGTCGGTGATCGACAGCATCCCACTCGACGCGCACGGGCGGTCACGGAAGTCGCGGATGCGGATACGGTCAGGCCGGTGAGCCGGCTTGCGCCAGCTCCTGCTCGATCGCCCGCGCGAGCTCGTCCGGCTTGAAACCGAACGGGCCTTCGCCACCCTGATAGGCGATCCGGCCGTCGGTCGAGATCAGGTAGAGCCGGTCGGGCCAGCCGCCGTAGGCGGAGGCGACGGCGTTGTCGATCCCGTCGATCACGGTGAGCATGTTCATCTTCAGGTTGACGGCACAGGTCGCCGCCACCGCGCGCCGTTCATCACTGGTCGTCGGTTCGTGTACGGCGATTCCGGAGCGGCGATTCTCGGGGAGGATCCTGCCCTCGCGAGGTGTTGCTGGAGTTGTTAACCGAGCCGGAGTGATGTCGCGTGGGAGGTTGGTGATTGATGTTCGTGACTCCCTCGGCTGCGCCGCCGGCGATCAAGACCTTGCCGTCGGCAAGCAGGACCGCATCTGAGAGCAAGCGCCGATCCACAGTCGAGGGAGTCGGAGTACCGAGCTGCGACAGCTCGCGCGCGACATGGTTGCACGCACGCCAACGCTTTCCTCGATTCAGATCATTCCCGTCGTGACGTTGCCCGAGCGCGATCTCATCGCGGCTTGAACCAACCACACGGCTCAGCCATCGCGCTGTCGGCTAGGAGTTGTTCGCGGTCAGTGACGGCGTTGGCCAGCCGGCTGGGCGGTCGACGTAGACGATCCCGCCGGACGCCGGAATCCAAGCACGCTCGAACTGCTCACGCTTGTACACGTGCCGAACGTCGGCGTCTGTCGGCGAAGCCGGATCGTAGGCGATCACGTCACCCGCTCCCGTGAAGCCGCCAATCACCAGAAGGTGTCCGTTTGTGCTCTTGATGCCGGTGTCGAGCTTGTTGGACGTCCAGGCGACCGATGCGACGAGCGGAATGTGAGCCTTTATGAACGGCTCGGCCTCGCTGAGGTTGTGTAGCTGCGTCACGTCGGAGACGAGCCCGCGCTCGGCAGCGTACGCGGTGTTGAACGGCCAGTTGCCGGCGCCCTGGTAGTGGTAGTCGTAGACGAAGCGCGCCGCGTAGTCGACCTCCGGATCCTGCGGCGGGTTGACCCAGGACGTTTCCGACGCCGACGGCGCGTACGGAGTTCCCGTCTTGTTCTGCCAGTAACGCAAGACCATCGCCGTCGAGGTCGGGCTGCACCACGCCTCCCCGCCGTTGTCGAACTCGGGGTAGTGGCCGTGGTGGATCTCCTGCGAGTACGGAGGCACGCCGAGATCGATCGTCTGCCCGTTCATCGTCGTTGCGCTTGGGAAGCTCCCTTTCTGGTTGGTCAGGTTCGAGGCGACCGCGCTGTAGCGAGTGACGGAAACGGGCGCCTGCGCCGCGCTCCAGCCGGTGCGGCGATAGATCGTCAGCCGGAGGCGGTACGCGATCGCCGGATGATCCTTCGCGAAGAAGGTGTCGATCGAGACGAAGCCGTTTGCGTCGCCTTGACCACCGACAGAGGTTCGATGGAAGTCGGCATCGCTGTACGTCCAGCGACCGAGGATGTACCACTTCGACGCCCATTGCCCGTTGTCGAGTTGCGGCAGCACTTCCGACTGGATCCACGTTCCGGGCGACGTCTTCGCGTTCCACGAAGAGACGAGCTCGTTGAACGGGAACGAGAGGTTGTACACGGGCGACGTCCACGTGCCGTACGAGTAGCTGCCCGAGCCGTCAATCGTTGCGCCGAGCACCGGCACAGCGGCAAACGGATCCGTGTAGAGGAAACTCTGGGGCGAACCGGAGCCGAGGGTCAACGTCCCATTGGAGTTGACGAGCCCAGACGTCGAGCCGGAGTCGAAGTCGACGGTGTTGAAGTTGAGCGGATAGGGCTGCGCCGCAAGGGCCTGACCGACAAGGCTCAGAAAGAAGCCCGCGGCTACCGCGGCGGTGACGATGCCATGCCGAAGCACGCGAGCGATCGTAACGCATCTCGGGCTTCGAGCTCTCGACGTCGACGGCCAACACGACGAAGCCACCACCACCTACCGGGAAGCACTCGAACGCTACAACCGCAAGAAGATCATCCCGCTCGCCCGCCGCACCCACAATCGACTCGCAACGCGCCAGGCTCGCACGGGATAAGAGTCACACGCCGCTGCCCCCCGATTTGGACCCACGCGCATCCGAACACCGAATCGGGGTTCCGCGGCAGTCCTGCTGGTCGAGGGGGTGGGGCGGCGTTCTAGCGCGGCTCGCCTGGTGCACACCGTGGAGCGGCTCGTCGACGAACTCGGTCGTGAGCGCGAGAGGCGGTTGGGCCTACGCACCCCGTAGGGGGACCCGTGAGCACGCGCGATAATTCAACGATGGAGACGACGGGCCTCGTGATTCGTCCCTGGGAGGACCGTGATCTTCTCGCGGTCGCGGCGCTGCTGGAGGCCGCCGACGACGCGCGGGTGGTGTCGCATGCGGGGCTCATGCACCGGCATGCCACGCGTCCCGAGCGGGCGCGAATGGTCGAACTGGTCGCCGAGGTCGACGGTGTCGTTGTCGCGGATGGAGTCGCTGGGCTGAACACTCAGACGAGCACTGAGGGCGCCGGCTGGGCATTCGTCACGGTGGGCGTTGCGTCGCGAGGCCAGGGTATCGGCGCCGAGGTTGGAGCCAAACTCCTCGAGCACCTACGCGGAGCGGGTGCGACGAGCGCAACCTCGTTTTTCCGCTTCACCGAGGAAGGCGCGCGGTGGGCGATCGCCCGCGGCTGGTCGCGGCTCCAGGGCGGCCCGTTGATCGCGCTCGATCCACGAGCCGTGCCGGAGCCGTCGGTGCCGCCAGGGTTCCGTTGCGTCGCCATGGGCAGCGTCCAGCCGGAGGCCGTGTATGAGGCCGTCGCTGCGGCGGCGCTCGACGAGCCGTCGCCGGAGCCCAATGACGACGTCCGTTTCGACGACTTCCTGCGTGACTGGAACGATCCGGACCTCGATCTCGACGCGAGCGCCGTGGTGCTCGCTGAGGATGGTCGGGTGGCAGCCTTCGCGTTCATCAGGATCGTCGGCGATCGGGGAGAACACGGCTTCACCGGCACGCAGCCCGAGCACCGGGGTCGCGGTCTTGCCACGGCGGCGAAGCGGTATGCGCTGCGGGCCGCCGCCGTGCGCGGAGTGTCGCGCGTCACGACCTCGAACGCGGAGGAGAACGCGGCGATGAGGGCGATCAACCGCAAGCTCGGGTTCGAGCCGATCGGCGAACAAGTGATCCTCGGCCGCGACCTCTAACGCGTGCCCGCTCCGTCAGCTGATGCTCGGGGCCGAGCGGCTGCGTGTACCCGCAGCTACTCGGCCCCATGAAGACCGCGCGTTCGCGCGTCGCCTAAGTGATCGTGAAGCCGCCGACGTCGCCCCACTGGACGTGGTGGTCGACAGTGTCTTTGTTCACACCACGATCGTTTCGGTATCCGTAGCTGCGGTCGCAGCCCTCGGGATTCCCGCCCAGCGTCTTGCTCGAGACCCAAATGTTCCCGGCCATGTCGGCGACGACGTCGTAGGGCTGATGCGGGAAACCGCCTCGCGTCTGCACTCGATGCGTGCGGAGGTCGTAGCGGGAGACGGTGCGATCGCCGTGGTTCACGGTCCAGATCGCGGTCGGCGTAAATACGATCGGCCCAGGCTCGACCCCTACGGGTACCACCAACGTCGGCTTGCCGCTGCGAGGATCGAGCCGGACGAGGCTGTTCGGAACGACATGCGGCGTCGCGGTCGCCGAAGTCGAGAGAGTCACCGCCGCCACCGCAGCGGCCGCGAGGATGACGAGAACGGCGAGCGTGAGCTGCCAGCGGAAACGAAAACGCCGACGCGGAGCGCGCTCCTCCGCGACCGTGAGAGTCGGCGGCAGCACAGCCACGCGTTGCGCGAGCCCGTTGACTGTTGCGGTGCCCTCCGGCGTCTCGAGCGCCGGGTCGCGGCGGAGGATCGCCTGCTGGAGCCGTTGGAGCGCCTCGCTCGGATCGATGCCGAGGTCGTCGACGAGCGTCCGCCGCGCCTCGCCGTATGCGTCAAGCGCTTCGGCCTGCCGGTCGGCGCGGTAGAGCGCGAGCATCTGTTGCGCGCGTAGCCGTTCCCGCAACGGATACTTGCGCACGAGCAGGCTCAGCTCGCCGAGAACCTCCTCGTGGCGGCCGAGCGCGAGGTCGCAGTCGATCCGGTCCATCAGCACTGCCAGTCGCAGCTCGTCGAGCTGGGCCACCTCGTCCCGGCCCAGCGACTCGAGCGGGAGGCCCGCAAGCGCAAGGCCGCGCCAGAGCGAAAGCGCCTCCCGGAAACGCTCCGCCGCGGGGGCGGGCTCTCCCTTCGAGGCGTGCTCGCGGGCGCTCGCGACGAGAACTTGCATACGGCTGGCATCGAGCGCGTCCGGCTCGACCTGCAGCCGATAACCACCCGATGCGGTCGTGACTGGATCCTCGCCGGCGCGGCTGAGCGACTTGCGCAGCTGCGAGACGTAAACGTTGACGGCTTGGCGCGCGGTCGGCGGCGGCGCCTCCCCCCACAGATCGTCGATCAGCCGCTCGCGCGCGACGAACTCGTTCGCGTGCCGCCCTCCGGCCAGCGTCAGCACACGCAACTCGCACAGCCGCCCTAGTGACGACGACGATCAAGGTCACAACCTATAACTCCAGTTACCACCTCAGCGCGAAAACCGCACCGCGAGGCGTCGTGATCTTCGAGGTCACAAACAGCGCCGTCTTCGGTCACGACTTCAGCATCAACGGCCACACGACGAGGGTGCTCAAGTCGGGTCACCTTCCTCAAGCCGGGCCACGATGGACATGCCGAGCCGCACCGTCTACACGGTCGACGCCTCAACCGGCGGCGACGCCGGGGCCGTCCACACGAGCGGACTTCAGTTCGTCCCCGGCTGGCAACCCCGCGGCAGCGGCGACGGCGGCGCCTGAGTCGACAACCGCCACGATCGCGCCTGCTTTTACCGCCACGCTCCACCCTCGACAGTGACGGCGCACAGACCCGAGCAACCACTGGCGGCCATGCCTCGCATCGACAAACGGGAGGAGAGGACATGAAGAAGCTTTCTAATCCAGTCCCACGGCATCGATGTTGGCCCTAGCCCGGATCAGTTCTTCGGCGCGGTCGAGACCCACCCCAACGGGAAAGGAGAAAACAGATGAATGGCAAGGCGCTCATGCTCATTCGCACCACGTCGATCGCCTTCGGGTACGGGTCAGCCTGGATTGGGGCGTACGACGCCGGCGGGAGCTGGCTGGCGATCATCGGCGCGGGTTCGATCAGACCCGAGTGGATCCGTCTCTTGCGAGGTGAGAGCTGCGGCCCGCCGTACGATCCGGGGCCCTACGGGGCGCCATTGGTCGCCACCGGAGCCGGAAGCGTCTGGGTTCTCACCTGCGGTCAGAGCAACCAGCAACAGCTCATCAAAGTCGATCCTGAGACGCATCGCATCGTCAAGCGGACCTCCGTTTCGAACCTGGATCCAGCGAGCTTCCTGGCTGTCGGCGCCGGCTCGCTCTGGCTCGCCGGGGCGTCGGTCTCGGAGATCGACCCGGTGACCAGCAGGGTCGTGCGCACGATTCCGGTGGGCAGCAGAACGAAGACACCGTGCGGAATCGCCGCTACACAGCACGCCATCTGGGTCGCTATCGGCGACGCCTACTGCGACACCATCGGCCAATAGTCCTGGTATGGATCAGTTGGGGAAGTGAGCCCGGAACCGGGTCCCAGTAGTCACCACCTGAATCAGCAACTTCCACGCGGTAATCGATCGTGCGACCCTGCCGAGTTAGAAAGGATCTAGGCGGGTCTACGGTGTTCAGATGATGCAAACAGCGTGATCCCAATTGCCGCGAGCGCGACCGCGACGAGGAATTGAATGACCCACCCAACGTCGAAGAGGTTCGCGAGGATGCCGCCGAGAAGGCTCGCGGCGATTCCGACCAGCGTGGTTGCGAGCAGGCTGATGTCGTGTCTGCCAGGGAGGACGAGTCGCCCAAGCGCCCCAATGACCAGGCCGGTGAGGGCCAGCCAGAGCAGCGAGAACGCCAAGCCGACGAGCGAGCCTGCCAGCAGTAGGACAAGGATGATGATGACCAAGACGAGGACGATCGACACGTTGCGGACGCTAGCGAAGTCGAGAAGAACTCGCGAGTGCGCTCTGTTGATGCGGATCAGCCTGACGCGCTGGCGTGCACCAGCTCGTGCTCGATCGCCCGCGCGAGCTCGTCCGGCTTGAAACCGAACGGCCCTTCTCCACCCTGATAGGCGATCCGGCCGTCGGTGGCGATCAGGTAGAGCCGGTCCGGCCAGCCGCCATAGGCGGACGCAACGGCGTTGTCGATCCCGTCGACCACCGTGAGCATGTTCATCTTCAGGTTGACGGCGCAGGTCGCCGCCACCGCGCACCGTTCATCACCGGTGGTCGGCTCGTGCACGGCGATCCCGGAGCGGCGGTTCTCAGGGAGGATCCACCCTTCCTCAGGGTGCGCCTCGCGAATGTAGACGGCCAGGAACCGCACGCTGCCGCTGTGCCGCGTGGCCAGTTCCTCGAGCGTCCCAACCTGGGCGCGAAAAGGCGGTCAGGTATACGAGCCGAAGACCAGCGCAACGGGCTGCTCCGCCAGCAGCGCGCTGAGCTGGACCGTTCCGCCGCCATCCACGCGGGCGAGCTCGAAGTCGGGGGCGCGGTCGCCCACCGCGACCTTTGCAGTCATCAGATTGCGGTAGTCCTCGCTTGCGAGGACGTCCTGAAGAGTCAGCGGCGAGTCGTCGGGCGCGTTGCTGCGGCCGTGACGGATCTGCGACGCAGCATGCCGCGAACCGACCAGCGCGGGTCGACCGGGCTGCCCCGCGAAACGGTTCGCATGTAGCCGAGGATGTCCCGTGGCGACGGCACAACCCTGAGACTAGCCAGCCCACCCGGTCAGCGATACAGCCAAGCGGCGCCCGCCCGCAGCTCGCTCAGTAGGGTCCGATCCGATGCTGTGCGCGACGGGAATGAGAAGGGCGAAGGGGGTGAACGCGTTGACTCGACGCTGGGTGATTTCTGTCTCGACCGCTCGGTGCGAGCGGCGCGTTGATCGCGACCTGCTGGCCGGATGAACAGCAACCGCGTGCGTCGCCTACGCGCCGCCGGCTTCGATCGCGCAACCGCGACCCGCCTCTCCGAGCTCCACACCCCGAATCTCATGTGACGCTCTCTCCATTTGCCCTTTCCGAATGGGTCTGTAATACTGAACTCAATGGTTCAGTATTCGACCTCCGTCGACCGCGCGTTCGCGGCACTCGGCGACCCGACCCGGCGCGCCGTGCTCGAACGGCTCGGCGGCGGCAGCGCGACGATCAGCGAGCTCGCCGAGCCGTTCGGCATGTCGCTGACCGGGATGAAGAAGCACATCCGGCTGCTCGAGGAGGCGCGAAGCTCGTCGACGACGGAGAAGGTCGGCCGGTCCGCAGGTGCATGCTCGCGCCCTACGCCTTCGAGGGCATCAGCACGTGGCTGCAGCGGCTCGACCGCTTCGCGCAGGTCGTCGAACGGACGAAAGGAGCACGATGAGCACCACCGTCACCACCCCGAACGAGCTCGAGATCCGCGTCGAGCGGATCTTCGACGCACCGCGCGCGCACGTCTTCTCCGTCTGGACGGATCCGGAGCTGATCCCCGAATGGTGGGGCGACGGCACCGTCGTCGAGGAGATGGACGTCCGTCCCGGCGGCACCTACCGGTTCCGAACCGCCTTCGGCGTCGTCGAGGGCGAGTTCCGCGAGGTCGAGCCGCCCGAGCGCCTCGTGCAGACGTTCCAGAACCATCTGCAGACGCTCGAGTTCGAGGATCTCGGCGAGCAGACGAAGCTGACGCAGACGATGCGCTTCGAGACGACCGAGCAGCGGGACACGACGATGCAGTACGGCGTCGAGGAAGGCGCGAAGGCAGGCTTCGCTCGCGTCGACGCGCTGCTGGAGAAGATCGCGGCATGAGAAACAAGTCTGTGGTGATACTGAGGGAATGCGTGTCGTTCCTTCAGAGCGCCACCTGTTGCGGGCCAGAGACCTGGTCGATGCCCGCTACACGGAGCCGCTCGAGGTCGCCGACCTCGCCCGCGCCGCCGGCCTCTCCCGCGCGCATTTCAGCCGTGAGTTCAAGCGCTCATTCGGCGGGTCGCCAATGCGTCCCTGCTGACCCGCCGGCTGGAGCGAGCCGCGTCGCTGCTTCGCGGAACCGATCACTCCGTCGCGTCGATCTGCTTCTCGGTCGGCCTGCGGAGCGTCGGCTCGTTCACCACGAGCTTCACCCGCACGAACAGCATGACGCCGACCGCTTACCGCGCCTCGTTCCCGCCGGCATCCCGGTACGCGCTGATCCCGAGCTGCGCCCTGCGGGCACACGGCCGCCCGCAAAACCGCACATTTCGAGAAGACGCCGCTGCAGAACGGCCCTAGCATCGAGCGAGTCAATTCGTCAAGAAAGGGGAACCATGGTCAAGATTTGATTCGCCGGAGTCTGGGTGCACGACCAGGACGAGGCACTCGCCTTCTATACCGAGAAGCTCGGCTGGGAGCTGCGCGCCGATGTGACGCTGCCCGAGTTCGGCAACTACCGCTGGCTGACGGTCGGCCCGCCCGGCCAGCAGGACATCTCGGTACTGCTGAACGCGATTCCGGGGCCGCCCGTCGTCGACGGGCCGACCGCCGAGCAGATCCGAAGCGTGATGGCCAAGGGCTGGGGCGGGAACGTGCTCCTGACCACCGACGACGTCTACGCGACCTATGAGCTGCTGAAGGGACGAGGCGTCGAGTTCACAGAAGCGCCCGAGGAGCTGCCCGTACGGGATCGACTCGGGGTTCCGCGACCCGTCCGGCAATCAGTTCCGGCTGACCCAGGTGCGCGAGCCCGCGGTGGTCTGAGTGCGCCGACCGGTCGGCGGAAGCGGTCGCCCGCTCCGCCGGCCGGCGAACGGCCGCGGACGAGCCGGGCTATTGACCTCTGACGCACTAACCTTCCTTCCTTGGCCGCCAAGGCGAGTTCCTACGATCTCCTGAACGAGCTGCGCGTACCTGCAGGCTCCAGGCCCCGCCTCGACGACCTCGCCGCCGGCGCGCGAATCGACGCTGCCGGCAAGCAGCACGGGCTCGACCGGCTCGAGTTGCTCGTTCAGCGGCTCGGCGCGCTGCATCTGCGGCTCTTCGCCGAGTCGACCCGCTCCGTTCTGCTCATCCTCCAGGGCATGGACGCGTCGGGCAAGGACGGCACCGTCCGAACCGTCTTCACGGGCGTCAATCCGCAAGGCTGCCGCGTCGAGTCGTTCAAGGCGCCATCCACCGCGGAGCTTGCGCACGACTACCTCTGGCGGATCCACAACCTCTGCCCGGCGCGCGGCGAGATCGTGATCTTCAACCGATCGCACTTTGAGGACGTGGTCGCCGTCCGCGTGCGCAAGCTCGTGGAGAAGAGCGTATGGAAGCGCCGGTACGAGCACATCCGTTCGTTCGAGCAGATGCTCACGGACGAGGGCACCACTGTCATCAAGGTCTTCCTGCACGTCTCGCGCGACGAGCAGCGTAGACGGCTGCAGGAGCGTCTCGACAATCCCGAAAAACGTTGGAAGTTTCGAGCCGGAGATCTCGACGATCGCGCCCTCTGGGACGACTTCATTCGCGCCTACGAGGACGCCCTGCAGGAGACTTCGACGGACTCCGCGCCCTGGTACGTCGTACCCGCTGACCACAACTGGTCACGGAACCTCGCCGTCGCTGAGATTCTCGTCGCCGCGCTCGAGCAGCTCGACCCGAGGTTGCCGGAGCCCGACCCACGCATCGTGGAAGCGCAGATCGTCTGAAGCCGCCCCTCCGACCTCGGCGGCCCAGCCGGCGCGGCTACGGTGCAACGCGTGAGCGATTTCAACCGCGCGATCATCGACGAGTTCCGGGCCAACAGCGGCCGCGTGGGCGGTCACTGGGAAGGCCGCGACCTGCTGCTCTTGACGACGGTCGGCCGCAAGAGCGGTCGCGAGCACACGACACCTGTCGTGTTCACGCGTGCCGGCGATCGCCTGCTTGTCTATGGGTCGAAAGGTGGCGCACCGACGCATCCCGACTGGTACCTCAACCTCCTCGCGGAGCCGCAGGTGACACTCGAGGTCGGAACGGATCGATATCGCGCGATCGCAACGCCGCTCGAGGGCGAAGAACGCGATCGGGAGTTCGCAGCCCAGGTCGCGCGCA
Organism: uncultured Thermoleophilia bacterium; assembly: GCA_963842335.1. Taxonomy (GTDB): domain Bacteria; phylum Actinomycetota; class Thermoleophilia; order Gaiellales; family Gaiellaceae; genus PALSA-600. The sequence continues at coordinate 57,008 of CAWJGF010000011.1, forward strand.
ACCCGACCTTCGGCGACTACGAGCAGGGCACCGATCGCGTCATACCGGTCGTCGCACTCACGCCTGAGCAGAGCTGACTTCGCGACGCCCCCATCCGTGGAAGACTGCACTCATGTTCGAGGTGACTCGGTGAGCGGCCCGCAAGGCCCGATCGATCCGGTGCTCGCGGCTGAGCGCCCGATCGACCCCGGCGTCACCATCGGCCACGTGCACCTCCGCACCGCCGACATCGACCGCGTCCGCGCCTTCTACGTCGACCTGCTGGGCTTCGGCGTCGTCGCCGAGCACCGGGACGTGCCCGGATGGGGCACCACCGGCGACATGCTCTTCGTCGCCGCCGGCGGCTACCACCACCACCTCGGATTCAACACGTGGAAGTCGGGCGGCGGGCCGCCGCAGCCCGACGGCGTCGCCGGGCTGCACCACGTCGCGATCCGCTACCCCACCCGGGCCGGCCTGGCCGACGCCTACCGGCGGCTGCTCGACGCCGGCTGGCCGCTGCGCCAGTGGACAGACCACGGCACGCACGAGGCGCTGTACCTGTCCGATCCGGACGGGAACGACCTCGAGCTGTGCTGGAGACGGGCGTTCGACGAGTGGCCGCGCTGGGGATCGGCTGACGCACCCGCGATCGACGCGCCGTTCGATCTCGAGACGCTGCTCGCAGACCGCTGACGGCCAGAAGCGGATCGCCGAGCGCCCCCAGCGCTGAGGCGGAGTTCTTTGCCGTCTAAGCCGGGAGCCTGCGGACGGCGATCTCCCGCGCGCGGCTCGACGTCTCGCCGTGGCCGGTCACGGCGACGAGGAAGGGCTCCCGTTCGACCACGACGAGACGGGTGTCGGTGAGGGCGGGCGCAACAGGAATCGAAGCCGCAGAAGCACCAGCACCGGCAGGACTGCTCCGGCGAAGAGAAGCGCAGCCGTCGTCCCCGAGACGGCGATCAGCAACGAAACCGCAACGGAACCGGCACCCCACGCAGCCATCGCGAGTCCCTCCTTGAACGCGAACACCCGCGCGAGCAGATCCGTCGAGGTGACGCGCTGCAGGAGGGTCTGGCCGGTCACCTCGAGAAGGCTGCGTGAGACACCCGCGATCGCCGCCACCGAGAAGGCGACGAGGACGGAAGTCGCGAGACCGAGGACGATGAACCCGACCCCGGCGAACGCCCCCGCGCCGAACAGCACGGGCACCAAGCGTGCACGTCCGACGAGGGTGAGCGAGGCGATCGCGCCGACCACCGCGCCACGCCGTGCGTCGCGGTCAGGTAACCGGCACCTGACGCACCGATCCCGAGCGCGCCGAGCGACAGAATCACCGCCAGAGCACGAGCACCACCTCCGTCGGCGCTTCGGCGTGAACGAGGGCACGCCCGCCCTCGCCCAGTTGGCGAACCTCATCGCGGAGACCCGCCGTCACGTCGCGGGCGAGCGGCGGGACGAGGCGGCGCAGAGGGAAGACGAGCAGCGTCGCGCCCGCAAGCGCAAGCGCTCCGGCTGCGTACACGGCCCCGGGCGTGGAGAAGACGAGAATGACACCGGCGAGCGCCGGCGCAAGCACCAGGCCGACGCTCAGCACCCAGCCGGTGACGGCGTTGAGCACGACGAGTTGCTCCGTCGTCCGAGCGACACCCGGAGCCACCACCGCAGAGGTCGGATGGGTGACCGTCGAGACCGTGGCTGTCAGCGCAGCGAGCACAGACACGAGCGGCGGTGGCGCGCCGGCCAGAAGAGCACCTGCGGCCGCCCCCATCGCGATCGCCTGAGCGGCGTACGCACCGAACAACACTCTGCTCGCGCCGAGGCGGTCGATCAGCGGTCCTGCGGCCGGCGCGAACAGCGCGGTCGGGATCAAGATCCCGAACGAGACGAGGCCCGCGGCCGTGCCGCCCCCCGTGGTCGAACGCGTAGACCAGGATGCCGACCCAGGGGCCGAACTCCGCGAGACGGTACAGAGCCAGCGCTAACGCAATCCGACGCATCGTCCGATCACGGGTCAGAGCCAGAACCATCGATCGAGAGCATGCCACCCGCATCAAAAATGACCCATCTGCGTCAGTGGAGAAGCGCGGGCCGCGCTGTTAGAAAGTTAATTATGACTGTTCTGCTGGCGGGCGGGCACGGGCCGCTCACGAAGGACGCGGGAGCGAGATGAGCAGCGCAGAGACGGTCACGCCGGGGGAACGCCTCCCACTCGGAGGCAAGAGAAGGCACGGGCACGGTCGACGCAGGCTCGGCTGGGCCTGGTTTGCCGGTGCCGACTGACGCGCGTTCTGGAGCTCGTTCCGAGCGAGCGGAGTCTTCCTCGACGCGCAGGGGCTCGTCATCGTCGCGATGGCCTGTGTCACGGGTTTCGCGTGAGTCGCAGTCGCCGGCAGCGGCTGGTGGTACGTGCTGATCACCAACATCCTGTGGCTCGGAGTCGTGTGGATCGATCGTCATCTGCATCGTCGATCGCCTGATCTACAAGAGCTTCGGACAAGCCTTGCTGGGTGAATCGTTGTGCTCGCCGTTCCGCGCGCCGCGCTTTCGCTGTAGCGCTCGCCCTTGTGCTCGGCCTGCCGATGGTGCAGTTCATCTTCAAGCCGTCGATCTCGAATCAGTTGACGTCAGACCTAGCGCCGTCGTAGCAGAAGCGGACGCACGCCGGTGGCCGCGCTCACCTTCTACGACCCGAAGATCAAGCAGGCGACGGAACAGATCGCTGCGATCCAGGCCGGCGAGACGAACGTACGAGGAACCGGATCAGCAAATTCACGCGCCTGTCGGGCTGCGAGAACAACGAACCCTCCTGCTCGCATACGCATCGGACGGGTGTGGGCACTGGTGCCAGTACTACGGCGAGGCAGGCGAGCACCGCGCGCGCCAACGCTGGAGCGCAACCGGATCGTCGACCGTGACCAAGATCGCGGCGCTCAGGGCGAAGATCGGGGACTGGCAGCAGAGCTGAGGCGACCGAGAGCGCGCACACGGGTCGGACGCCATCTCCCACTAAAAGGACCTGCTCGCCCAGTGGCAGGCACTCGCGACGCCCGAGCGGCAGCACCCGGGGGCGTCCCCCAGGTACGTCCTGTTCGTGCTGGGGCCTTCGTCTGTCTCGACCTCGTCGCCCTCGCGATGAAGTTCTCGCACCTGCTGGTCGGCGGTGCGGTGTACGAAGAAGTCGCGGCCGCGCTACAGGAACGAGACAGGCTCGAAGCGCACCGCCTGCGCGCGGAGATCGCCGTCCTGCGCAAGCGGATCACCCGGGAGGCACACGCCGACGAGGACGTTGACGAGGTTCGCATCGACGTCGAGCGCACCCGCAGGATCAGCGACGAGCAGGCGAAGTTCGGCCCGCAGCGCCCCGGCGTCGCTCTGAGTTAGCCTCCCGCCGGTGAGGCGCGTGCTCGCGTTTGCCGGAGCATTGGTCACTGCGGGCTTGCTCGCGTGGTCGATTGCGAAGGACGTGCCGCAGTCGTGGTCAGTGATGAGGAGCGAGCACGAGCGGTTTGCCGGGTATTCGCGGCTGCAACGCGACGAGGCATTCGGCACGCAATTGCCCTTACCAATGGACATCTTCGAGTGGTACCGGCAATACCTGCGGCCAAGCGACCGGTACTTCATTCAAGTCCAGAACGGCGGGTTCGGCCGCTTCATCGACAAGGAGACGGCGGTGCGCACCGTTGCGCATCTCTATCTGTTGCCCGCGATCGAGGCGCGCGACTTGCAACATGCGAACGTCGTCCTGTCGTTCGACTCGGACCCTGGCCAATCTGCATCTGCGGTACTCCGAACAATCGCGACTCGGGCATGGAGCTGAACTTCGTCTCGAGGATCGACCGTGGGACTTGAGCTCGCGGGCTCGCGGTTGCGAACCTCGCTTATCTGATCGTCGGCGTCGCAGCGTTCGTCGCCGCCGGCTGGGTGGTGCCTGGCAGCACCGGTACCTGGCGCCGCCTCGGCGCCGCCTACCTATTCGGGATCGTCGTGCTCGTTGTGCCCGCGTCATACCTTGCGCTCCTGCGCGTCCCGGTCGGTTTGGGCGCGCTCGGCGTGGGGCTTGTGGTGGTCGGACTCGCCTTGCGACGGGCCGGCGTACCGAGGAACCTGCCGCTGCCACGAATCCGGACTCCCTCGGCCGACGCGTTCGCGGGCGCGGCGGTCACAGCCGTCGCGCTGGTGCTGCTCGCCTATGCAACCCGCACGTTCGTGATGCGGCCGCTCGTCGACTACGACGCTTGGGCGATCTGGGCGGCCAAAGCGCGGCTTCTCTACCAGAACGCCGCTGCGGCGCCCGCCGCCCTGCGTTCTGGGCTCTACGGACAAGCGCCATATCCGCTCGCGCTCCCGACGTTGCAGGCGCTCGGCTTCGGTGCGATGGGACGCTTCGACGGCACTCTGGTCGGCGCGCAGTTCGTCGGGCTTGCGTTCGGGTTCATGGCTGCACTGTGGTCGCTGCTCGAGCGGCGGGCGAGACCGATCGCCATCGGTCTCGCCGCGGCGGCGATCGTGGCTGCTCCACAGATCCTCTACCAACTCCTCACCCACTACGCGGACGTTCCACTCGGGTTGTTCGTCGGCCTCGGCGTCGCTGCAGCAGCCGCCTGGACTGCGAGGCCGGACGAGGACGGCTGGCTGCTCGCATGCGCGGCCGCCTTCCTGGCGATGGCGGGATTGACGAAGAGCGAAGGCGTACTGTTTGCGGTCGCCGGCGCGGTCGCACTGCTCGCCGCGCAGGTGGTCCGGACTGGCGAAGCCGGCTCAAGCCGGCGTTCGGCGCGGTCGCCGTCCTGGCGGGGATCCTCATCCCCTGGCAGATCTACTGCTCCGCCTACGGCCTCTCGACGTCGGACTACGATCTGGCCAACGTCGCGAACGTCGGCTATCTCCGTGACCACAGCTATCGCCTCGGGCCGGTCGTGCATGAGCTCTGGCCCCAGTTGGACACGCCGGACAACTGGGGTTACCTCGTTGCCGCGATCGGGGTCGGGATCGCGACCGGGATCGCCGGACGGCATTGGCGCGCCACCGCGTTCGCCGCCGTCTGGCTCGCGCTCGCAACCGGAGGGCTCGTACTCGTGTACTGGGTCTCGACGCTCCCCACGTCGTCCAACCTGACGAACTCGAGCTTTCGCACGATCGTCTCGCTGCTCGTCGGGGGCACCGCCGTCCTGCCACTGCTGATCGCACCAATCCACGACGAAGCCGCGCCCGATGACCAATGAGACCCAGCCGAGGTGCCGGCGCTGATCGAGCCGATCAAGCGGGGTCATGCGGAGTGTAGGCTCGCGAATCTCGGTGCACCGCCCACGGCGTCGCGTCGGCACTGGCGGGGAACAGGTTCTTGAGCCTGATCACCGGTCTGCTCTACAACACGACGCTGACCGACATGGAGACCGGCTACAAGGCGTTCCGGACCGACGTCCTGACCTCCCTCGACCTGCGTGAGAGCGGCTTCGGGATCGAGCCCGAGATCACTGCAAAGATCTGCAAACAGCGGCTCCGGATCTACGAGCTTCCGATCTCCTACTACGGGCGCACCTACAGCGAGGGCAAGAAGATCACCTGGCGGGACGGCGTCAAGGCGCTCTGGGTGTGAACCAAGGACTAGAGAATCGCGCGCGGGTACGTCTTCGCGGCGATCGCAGCAGTGGCGCAGAGGAAGCCCACGCCGACGACGAAGTCGAGCCACAGCGTGCCGCCCGCCGAGATCCCGAGCAGCAGGTGGCGCATGCCGTGAACCTCGTAGGTGAGCGGGTTCACATGCGCGACGACGCGCAGCCACGCGGGCATGATCGCGAGCGGGATAGAGGGCGCTCGAGGCGAAGAAGAGCGGCATCAAGATCAGCTGGCCGATGCCCATGAAGCGCTCGCGCGTGCGCACGAGCGAGGCGAGGATCATCGACAAGCACGCAAAGCCGCCTGTCCCGAGCACGAGCAGGACGAGCGCGCCCGACGATGTCGAGCACCTCCAGCGGATCGCGATTCCGGCGATCGCGATCACGGCGAGGAGGACGGTCGCCTGCGTGAGCGCGCGGATGCCGGCGCCGGTCGCCTTGCCGAGCACGATCGCGAGTCGCGGCAGCGGCGTCGCAAGCAGCCGCTGCAACTGGCCGACGTCGCGTTCCCAGATCACTGCGAGGCCGAAGAAGATGGCGATGAAGAGCGCCGCCTGCGCCATCACCCCCGGCGCGAGATAGGCGCGGTAGTCGTGGAAGCCGCCGGCCAGTGCGCGGTTTCGGCGCAGCGCGGTGCCGAAGATGAAGAGCCAGAGCAGCGGCTGCACCGAGCGGGTGGCGATGTCGAGGTGGTCGTGGCGCAGCTTGCGCAGCTCCGCCCACGCCATCGCGCCGATGCCGTCGCGAAGCCACAGCAGGCGACCGCCGAGCGCGGCAGGCCGAGCTCAGCCGAGCCGGCGCGAAAGCCACGGCTGGCGCGGGCATCGCGGAACCTCCCTCCTTCCTCTCGATCCGGTGGCCGGTGGCCAGGGAGAAGACGTCGTCGAGCACTGGACGTCGAACTGGCTGCGCAGCTCGTCCGGCGACCCCTGCGCCGCGAGCGTGCCCAGATCCATGATCGCGAGGCGCTCGCAGTGGCGGTCGGCCTCCTCCATCTGGTGCGTTGTCACGAGCAGCGTCGTCCCCGCCTCCTCTCGCAGCGCCTGGAGCCGCTCCCAGACGAGCCGGCGCGCTGTCGGGTCCAGCCCGACGGTCGGCTCGTCCAGGAACAGCATCCGGGGCCTGTTGAGAAGCGCGGTCGCGATCTCGAGGCGGCGCAGCATGCCGCCCGAAAGCGTGCGGCCGAGGCGGTCGAGGAACGCCTCGAGGCCCATCGCTCGACCGCGTGGTCGATCCGGTCCGGCGCTCCTTGCGCGGGACGCCGTGACGCGCGCGTAGAACTCGAGGTTCTCGCGCGCGGTCAGGGCGCCGTCGATCGAGATCGCCTGCGGGATGTAGCCGAGGATGCGGCGGATCGCGAGGCCTTCGCGGACGACGTCGTGCCCGTGGACGAACGCGCGGCCGTCCGTCGGCTTGAGCAGCGTCGTGAGCACGCGAATCGTCGTCGTCTTGCCGGCGCCGTTGGGGCCGAGCAGGCCGAACAACTCGCCGGCCTCGACCGCGAACGAGACGCCGCGCACGGCCTCGACCTCGGCGAAGCGGACGACGAGGTTGTCGACGAGCAGGCCGGGTCGGTTCGTACTCACCTGGCGGCGAGCTCCTCGCTGCGTGTGCGCAGCGCGACGGTCGCCTTCTCGGTCAGGCGGACGAGCTCCGCGCGCTCGTCGGGATCGAGCGTTGCAGGACCTCGCCGACGAAATCTCGATGACGCTGCGCCGCCCTCCGCGAGGCTCTCGCCCTCAGACGTGAGCCCGACGAGGTCGCGCGCCTGTCGCCCGTGGCGCTCGGCGTTCGCGGCGCCCATCGCCTCGAGCCGGTCGGCGAGCCGCGTCGCCGTCGCTCGTCGAGGCCAGCGCGCCGCGAGATCGCCGATGCGGAGCCCGCCGCTTCGGCGAGCAGGTCGAGCGCCCGCAGGTTCTCGGCGTCAGCTGCGACGGCAATTGTGGATGCAAGAGGCCAAGCCTGCGGCTCGCGAGCGTGCGGCCGAGCTCACGCCAGCGCTGCGAAAGCTGGTCAGCCAGGCGGCGTTGCTCGCGGGTCGCGCGCATAGCTGCATTTTACAGCAATCGGATGTCCCAGGCACTTAAACCCGCCGCCGGCTCGCGGCCCATCAGCGCGGACCGTCCGTGGCTACGATTCCGGCATGGCTCTGGCCGCTGACGGAGACCGAGAGCGCGCTGTGGCGTCTCTGCGAGAGCATTCCTGCTCGGCAGGCTGACGCTCGAGGAGCTCTCGGCTCGCACCGAGCTCGCGCTTCGGGCCCGGTCGCTCCAGGAACTGCGGCGTGCGCTGGCCGGGCTTCCTCAGTTCACGCTCCGCACGGCCGCGCAATCTGCCGTCCGCGGTGGCATGCTCGTGGTGTTCACCGGCGCCTGGCTCATGTTCAGCCTCGTCCTGGTGCTCGTGCTGGGGCTGACGGCGCTGATCCACGGCGCGTCCGCGCCCGAGCTGGCCGCGTTCCTCCTCGTCTGGCTCGTTCCGACGTATCTCCTGTCGCGGCTCTGGCGCGGCGTGCTGCCGCGCCGCCACTCGCACAGTTAGCGGCCCCGCGCAGGGCCTCAAAGCCCGATCAGGTAGATCGCAGGCGGGGTCGGCCGTGCAACCTGAGCTGGACGGCCCGGCGCTCAGCTCGTTCGGCCCGGTTCAGGAGAGGACGGGCTCGCGCCGGACGATCGAGCCGATCGCCATGTCGAGGAGCACGGTGACCACCGAGAGAATGATCGCCGCCCAGATTGCCGTCCACCAGAACTTGTCGATCGTCAGATGGCTCGACCAGCGGGCGGTCAGCTTGAGCAGCAGCGCATTGATGATGATCGAGAACAGCCCGAGCGTGAGAACCCGCAGCGGGAACGTCACGATCCGCAAGATCGTTCCGAGCACGGCGTTGATGACGCCGAAGAGCAACGAGACCCAGAGATACCCGGCGAGACCGCCGGAAACGCTCACGCCCGAGAGGATCCAACTCATGATCGCGAACGCACACGCGAGGACGGCCCAGGTGATCAGCAGCGAGCGAAGCATAGAGCGAGCGCGACCCTACAAGGAACCGAACGGCGATGTCCAGCGGGCGTGACGGCCGCGGCTTGCGGCTTGCGTGCGTGCGGGCGCTCTCGCGAGGTTTGACCTGTTTGGGTCAGACGAGCCCAGTTCAGCTGCGCGACGATTCCCTTGCTGCCGCAGTGAGTTCGTCGGCTCCTCCCCTCGAATGAGTCTGCGACTCGCTGCGGCAGCGACTCGTTCCCTGAAGGTTAGAGCTCTCGGCCGCTCGGCCCCAGCGCACCGATGCTCGCGCAGGAGGCGCGCCTTCGCGAGCTCGAACTCGTGCTCGTCCACGTCGCCCCGCCGTCGCAGCATCGCCAGGCGCTCGAGCTGGTCGATCACCGGCACCTCCCGTTGCTCGACCTTCGCAGCGGCGATGAAACGGCGAAGCTCGCCGAGAGCGAGTTGGTAGGCCGGCGCGCTGCGCCGCCGAATCGGGAGGCAGTTCGGCTGTTTGAAGACGTCGCGCTTCGAGGTGTGCTGCAGCCCCCGGCCCCGTTCTCCGCCCTGGAAGCTCGGTGAGTTGATCTCGATCCAACTCGAGGTGAGGTGCCTGCCGACCTGGATCCCCGTCACGTCGCGGTAGTAGATGGTCGCCGAGATCGCACCGAACGACGTCCCGGCGAGAACCCGCGCTTCAGGATGAGGATGCGATCGTCGAGACACACGAGGGCGTGACCCGACATCCCCCGCACGCAGAAGCGAGCGTGCTCGTCGGGCTGGGTGTTGAGATCGAATTCGCGACGCAGGCGAGGGCCGAGGATCTCAACGCCGCCGAAAACGGACCGGCGGCGCAAGACGCCTCGCCGGGCGAGCAGTGCTGCCGGCTCGAGCTCAGTGACCGGCTGATCCACGACAACGGCCCGGGGGGCCGTGTGGTCGTGATTCCGGTCGCCGTTCCCCCAGCCCGGCCGACTCGACTCAGGCCCGGTCGACGCTGAGGGGACGGTCGGCGTGGGCGTCACCTCCTGCGGCGGCGGTGACGTCGGTGGGGTTGGCGTCAGGACCGGTATTGGGTGGGGGCGGGCGAAGGGGACGGGGTGGGGCTCGGGCGCCGGCGCCGGCGTCGGCTCGGGCGTCGGAGTCGGAACCGGGGTCGGCGTCGGGGTCGGTGGGCGTCGGGTCGGAGTCGGGGTCGGCGTCGGCGTCGGCGTCGGGGTCGGGGTTGGAGTCGGCGTGGGGGTCGGCTTCGGCTTCGGGGTCGGCTTCGGGGTCGGCTTCGGGGTCGGCTTGGGGGCCGGCGCGCTCGTCGTCGGCGCACTCGGTGAAGAGGCGCTCGCCGACGGTGGCGCAACGGCGGGGACCGCCGAACGGCAGGCGCGGCCGACAGGCTGACGGCGCTCACCGGCGTGGCCGTCGCGGTTGCGATGGGCGACGACCGTCGGTCGGGACGATGCGGATACTCGTTGTGGCCGCACGGTGGCGTGCCGCGGCACGCCCAGCCGCGCGAGAGGCGACGTAGCCGCCGGGCCCTTCGCATGCTCGGCCCCCGGCGATCGCAACACCGACCGCATCGCTGCCGGCGCGCGCGCCACGTTCGAAGGCGGGAACACGCGTGTCGATCGATTGCAGCCACGCGGCCACCGCGATCACGATGGCGGTCGCGTCGCGACGAGCACGGCAAAGCGAAGCGGCTGCACGGCCAGGATGCTCGCAGCCGCACCGGACGCTCCTCAGGTTCGGTGGGCCGCGCCGATCTCCTTGGACGAGACAACCCGATTCTTGCCGTTCGCTTCGCGTCGTACAGCCGACGGTCGGCGTCGGTGAGCAGATCCTCGGCAGCTGCCGCCGCGGGAACGACGAGACGCCAAGCTCGCCGTCAGGCGGATCTGGGCGGGCGGCGCGCCGTCACCGTCGACTCGAGCGCAAGGCGGAGCCGCTCGGCGAGTTGAGCTGCGCCGGCCAAGTCGGTGTCCGGCAGGAGCACTGCGAACTCCTCCCCGCCAAGCCGCACGGCAAGGTCGACGTCTGGCGCCATCGTCGCCAGGATCTCGGCGAAGCTACGCAGAGCCACGTCGCCCGCCTGGTGTCCATACGTGTCGTTGACGCGCTTGAAGTCGTCGAGGTCGGCGAGGACGATCCCGAGCGGGATCCGCTTCGCCGGGAGCGGGCGATCTCCGAGTCGAGCTGCACGAGGAACTGACGGCGGTTTGCCAAACCGGTGAGGTCGTCGGTCACCGCCTGCCGCTGAACCTGGCCGTGCAGACGTGCATTCTCGAGCGCGATCAAGGCCTGCTCGGCGATCCGGCCACTGCATCGCGCGCGTCGGCGTCGAAACCGGCGTCCGACGAGAAAAGCGTCAGGCGCGCGCTTTGGCCCTCGGACACCTCGAGTGCGACCTCAAGCGTGTCGACCGGTTCCGCCGGGATCGTGCCGCGAGTCGCGAGCGAGAAGTCTCCGGCCTCGATCGTGCCCCCGCTTTCGTCGGTCGCCTCGACGGCCGCCCGCAGGATGACGGGCAGCAGCGCCTGCGTGTTGTGCGTCGCAGCGAGTGTCTCGCCGACGAGCGCGACCGCGTCGCGGACCGAGTTCGGCGGGGGCTTCGACCTGCGCCTGAGCTCGCGTTGCTCGAAGACGCGAAACGAGGCGATCGCGGCGACGAAGGCGGCCACGAACGGCCAGAGCCGACGACCTGGGATGCCGGCTTCGCACGGTAGGCGTACAGCTGCGCGGTCGCAGCGTCGAGCGAGCTCAGCGCGAGCGGTTCGCTGAGCTTCGAGTGCAGTAGCTCCGCGACCGGGGCGTGGCCGACGTTGGGGGACGACGCGACGACACTGCCGCCGACGGCGTAAAGGAGATGCGTTTGCGACGACTGCTTCCGCGCGGCGTCGAGGAGCGTGGCATCGGGCGGCCTCGCCACGATCACGCGTCCCGCGGGACGGCCGTGGCCGTAGACGGCGACGGTTGCCCCGGGCCCGCAAGGGTCGTCTGGCCGACGACCCGTCCGTCCGATAGGACGAACCCCGCGTTGGGGTGTGCGCGCAACAGCGAGACAGCGGTGCGAGGTCGCGTGCGACGAACGCAGACTGCACATCGGCCCGACCCGCGAGCTGCGATGCCTCACGAGCGGCCGCGCGCTCGTCGAGGGCGACCAGGTTGCGGGCAACGGTCAACGTCGCCGCGCCGCGTCGAGTCGCTCGAGCGCAGGCTGTCAGGATGGCGGACTCGACCGCCCAGCACGCGGCGCGACCGAGAGCCCGATCAGCAACGACGCGGCGACCACCGATGCGCCGGCAGAGCCGAGCGCTGCGAAACGCCCCGTCGTTCGAGTCGGGTCCCCATCCTTCCACCGCCCTCACCCGCCCTTGCCGCAACAAACGAATATAGCGCCCTTTCTCGAAGGAACACCAAGTCATCCCCCGAAAGGGGGATGCGTGGCAACGACGGCGCGCACGATCGGGGAGGCCGTGGAGGACTTCCGATCGCCGAAAGCAGGCGCCTCGTCGCGATGCGAACCGGCGTGATCGGCTACCCCGACGCCCACGCGATCGGCGTCGCCCACTGTTCATTGCGTATCGCCGCGGCGCTCGAGGTCGATGACGAGACCAGGCGGGCGGTCGCTCAGGGAGCGCTCCTCCACGACGTCGGGAAGCTCCAGATCGACGAGTACATCCTCTCGAAGTCGTCTCCGCTGACGCAGCGGGAGCGGCTGCTGATGGGAACCGCTGGAAGGAGAGCGCATCGTCGGCCGGGCGGTCGACCCGCATGTCGCCGAGGTCGTGACCGGGCATCACGAGCGCTGGGACGGCGGCGGGTATCCACGCGGCTTGGCCGGCGAGCAGATTCCGCTCGCGGCGCGAGTCGTCGCCGTCGCCGACGCGTACCTCGCGATGTGCGAGAACCGCCCGTACCGGGCTCGCGTCAGCGAGAGCGAGGCGCTCCGCGAGCTGCAGGAGTGCGCGGGGACCCAGTTCGATCCCGTGTGCGTCGAAGCACTCGTCGCCGCGGTCGGCTCGTCCGTCTGAGCTCCGAAAGACGTTCGCTTGCGTCGATTTTCGTGGTCGATAAGCTCACGTCATGACCTTCTCTGACACCGCGGTCGGTCGCGGAACGACCGCGACGAGACCCGCACGCTGTTCGCCCACACGATGGGCCTCGTCGCCGTCACCGCCGGCCTCTTCGCCGTCGGCGCCTACCTCGGCCGCAACATGTCGAACACGGCAGGGTTCCCTGGTTCATCCTCTCGTTCGCCTGCCTGCTCGGCCTGAACGTCGCGATCCGACGCTCGGAGCAGCTCGCCGTCGGGCTCCTGTTCGCGTTCGGCGTGCTCATCGGCCTCGGCACGGCGCCGACGATCGCCTACTACGCGAGCACGAACCCGCAGGCGGTGTGGCAGGCCGGTGCCGCGACGGCGCTCTTCATCGGGGCTTCGGCGCCGCCGGCTATGCGATCCGGCGCGATCTTCAGCCGCTGGCACGCGTGCTCTTCTGGGCGCTGCTCGCGCTGATCGTGTTCGGGATCGTGACGATCTTCGTCCGCATCCCCAACGGCGACCTGATCTGGGCGGTGCTCGGGCTCGTGATCTTCGCGGGGTTCACGCTGATCGACTTCCAGCGGCTGCGGAAGTCCAAGGACATCCGCGTGGCGCCTCTGCTCGCGGCCTCGATCTTCCTCGACATCCTCAACGTCTTCCTGTTCTTCCTCTCCATCTTCGGCAGACGCAACTGAGCAGGGAGCACCAGGCCGGCTCATGCGCGGCGCTGCCCGGCTGCACGAGACCGGACTGGTAGGCGAGCACGACCGCCTGGACGCGGTTTCGCAGCTCCAGCTTTTGCAGGATGCGGCGACGTGCGTCTTCACCGTGTGTTCGCTCACAACGAGCTCGGACGCGATCTCGGCATTCGAGTGCCCGCGACCACGAGCACCAGAACCTCATGCTCGCGAGCGGTCAGCGCGTCGAGCGACGCCGATTCGCCGCCCGGTCGCGATCCGCGAAACGCTCGATCAAGCGTTTCGTGGATGGACGGGGCGAAGAGCGACTGGCCGTCGGCCACGACGCGAACAGCGGCGATGAGCTGGCGCTCCGGCGCATCCTTGAGGAGAAAGGCACTCGCACCGGCGCGTAGAGCCTCGTACACACACGCTCAGGTCGAACGTCGTCAAGACGACGACGCGCGGCGCGCCTTCCCGGCCGGCGATGAGGCGGGTTGCCGAGATGCCGTCGAGTTGCGGCATGCGGAGGTCCAGCACGCACTCGAAGGCGTCCGCGAGGGACTTGAGCGGCTGGCGCCGCCCACTCAGGACCGGGAGCTCTTCGAAACCTTCGTCGCTGATCTCCGCCCGACGGTCGCGGCGTTCCGAGCGGGTCATCGAGCGGCGCTCGCCGGACGCTACGCCCTGGCGATGAGCAAGGTGCAGCGCGGCTTCGCGCTGTTTGCGAAGGCGAGCAAGAACACGAAGGCCTACGGGTTCCCGAAAGGTGTCTGCCAGGCCGGCAGCAGCTAGAGGCACTTGACATTTGACGCCAGCTCGGCCGGCGCGACACCATGGGTGGATGCCCGGAAGCGCACCGCGGCTCGATGAGCTCGAGCCGATCGAACGCGCCTCGCCGGACGAGCTGGCGGCCGTCCAGCTGCGAGCGGCTGCAATCGACGCTGCACCACGCGTACGCCAACGTCGAGCTCTACCGAAGGCGCTTCGACGAGGCGGGCGTGCATCCAGACGACTGCCACAGCCTCGACGACCTCGCGCGGTATCCGTTCACGACCAAGGCCGACCTCCGCGACGCCTACCCGTTCGGCATGTTCGCTGTGCCGCGCCAGCAGATTGCCCGCATCCACGCGTCGAGCGGGACGACGGGGCGCCCCACGGTCGTCGGCTACACGCGTTCGGATATCGAGACCTGGGCGAAGCTCGTCGCGCGATCGATCCGCGCCGCCGGCGGACACCGCGGCGATCGCGTGCACGTTGCCTACGGCTACGGGCTGTTCACCGGTGGGCTCGGCGCCCACTACGGCGCCGAGCAGCTCGGCTGCACCGTCATTCCCGTCTCGGGCGGAATGACCGAACGGCAAGTGCGCCTCCTCGTCGACCTCGAGCCGGAGATCATCATGGTCACCCCGTCGTACATGCTGGCGATCCTCGACGAGTTCGAGCGGCAGGGCATCGACCCACGGGACTGTGCCCTGAGGCTCGGAATCTTCGGAGCGGAGCCGTGGACCGACGAGATGCGCGCAGAGATCGAAGCGCGCACGGGGATCGACGCCGTCGACATCTACGGACTATCCGAGATCATGGGGCCGGGGGTCGCGAGCGAGTGTGTCGAGACCAAGGACGGGCTGCACGTCTGGGAGGACCACTTCTTTCCCGAGATCGTCGACGAGGCAACCGGCGCAGGACGTGACCCGGGTGAACGCGGCGAGCTCGTGTTCACGACCCTGACCAAGGAAGCCCTCCCGCTCATCCGTTACCGAACCCGCGACCTGACGCGACTGCTTCCCGGCACCGCTCGGCCGATGCGTCGAATCGAGCGCGTCACGGGGCGGAGTGACGACATGATCATCCTGCGTGGCGTCAACCTGTTCCCCACGCAGATCGAGGAGCTGATCCTGCGCGTCCCCGGCCTCGCTCCGCACTTCCAGCTCGTGCTGTCACGGCCGCGACGGCTCGACGAGTTGACCGTCCGCGTCGAGGCGCGCAACGAGGCGGCAGGGACAGCGGAACGCGCGGACAGCGGTGAGCGGCTGGCTGCGCTCGTCAAGCACTCGATCGGCGTCACGGTCGACGTCGACGTGGTCGAGCCCGACCTCATCGAACGGTCGGCAGGCAAGGCGCAGCGCCTTGTCGACCTCCGCCGGACGGGCGGCAGCTGAGATGCGCCGCGCGCTCGTCCCGATCGCGACGAGAAGCCTCGGCGCGATTCATCGCAGGCTCTACCGGCTCAGCCGCGGCCGAATCGGCGCGCGCATCTGGACCCTGCCGATCGTCCTGCTGACGACCACCGGCCGGACGAGCGGGAAGCCGCGCACCGTCCCTCTGTGCGCCCTGCCCGACGGCCGCGACTACATCGTGATCGCCTCGTTCGGCGGGATGGACCGGTCGCCGGCGTGGTGGCTCAACCTCGAGCGCACACCGACTGCGACGTTGCAGGTCGGCGCCGAGCAGTTCGCCGTCACCGCACGCGCGACCTCGGGCGACGAGCGGGAGCGCCTCTGGGCACGGGTCGTCGAGCGCGCGCCGGGCTATCTGAACTATGCGCGCCGGACGACGCGCGAGATTCCCGTCGTCGTGCTCGCGCGTTCGGCGGCGAGAGCGCTTAGGCTTCGCGCTCGTCGCCCGGACGCATCCGGTAGACGATCCGCCCGCGGCCGAGGTCGTACGCGGAGAGCTCGATGCGAACACGGTCGCCCGGATTCATCCGGATGCGGTAGCGCCGCATCTTCCCCGCGGTGTACCCGAGGGTCTCGTGCCCGTTGTCGAGCTGGATGCGGAACATGCCGTTCCGGAGCGCCTCGACGATCTCGCCCGTCATCTCGACCTTCTCTTCCTTCTGCTGCGCCAATGCGCTCCCCTCCTTTCGAGGTTTTTTCAGCGAGCGGCGGGTGAGCACCCGCCGCTCGCTCACGGCGTTACGCCGTGACGGTCACGTTGGCTGCCTGGGGGCCCTTATCGCCCTCCTGCGCCTCGTACTCGACCTTCGCACCCTCGGCGAGCGACTTGTAGCCGCTGCTCTGGATCGCGCTGAAGTGCACGAACAGGTCCTTCCCGCCCTCATCAGGTGTGATGAAGCCGTAACCCTTGTCCGCGTTGAACCACTTGACGGTTCCGCTTGCCATATCTCTTTCACCTCCTTGCCAACTTCATGAACGGGCAAGAAGGTGCAAATGCGCACCGTCGAGACTCGCTCAGTTCCAAGCCGGGAGTGTAGCGGCGCAGGAAATGATCCGCACAAGCGGCTGTTACGCTTGCCGCAATCGAACGGCGACCAGGAAGGCCTCCGAAATAGCTGCAGCAGAGCAGATTCCGGTGCGCGTGAAGCCGCGCCTCCGGGGCGTCTTCCACGAAGCGGGGTTCTTCGCCGCGGTCGCCATCGCGATCCCGCTCGCGATCCTCGCCGAGCCGGGCCGCGCTCGGATCTCGGCGATCGTCTTCTCGAGCTGCCTCGCCATCTGCTTCGGCGTGAGCGCGCTCTACCACCGCCCCACCTGGTCGCCGGTCACGCGCTCGTGGCTCGCACGTGCCGACCACGCCGGGGTCTACCTCCTGATCGCCGGCACCTACACGCCGTTCGGGCTCATCGTGTTCTCGCAAACGTGGGCGATCGTCGTGCTCTCGATCGTCTACACCGGCGTCCTCGTCGCGATCGTCCTGAAGGTGATCTGGGTGAAGGCGCCCAAACGGCTGTCCGCGGCGATCGGGATCGCGCTCGGCTGGGTGGCGGTCGTCGCCTACTCGCAGTTCGCCAAGGTGGGAACGCCCGGCCTGCTCCTGCTCTTCGCCGGCGGCCTCTTCTACACCGCCGGTGCAGTCGTCTACGCCCTCCGGCGCCCCGATCCGCGGCCCGCGACCTTCGGCTACCACGAGATCTTCCACCTCTGCACCCTGGCCGCTGCGGCCTGCCAATGCGCCGCGATCGCCTTCTACGTCCTGCCGCGCGGATGAGCGCCGAGCCGGAGGAGAGCGACATCGAGACCTGCTCTCGATGTGCCCGATCTGCACGAGACGCCGACGACCGCACGAGTTGGGTCACAATTGAGGACGAAGAGGTCTGCCCGGGATGTCTCACGCTCCTCGAGACGGATCGCCTGGCGGGCGGACGCTGATTGTCGAAAGGGGAACATGCGCGGCACATTGATCTGGTTCAACCCGGAAAAGCGGATGGGTTACATCCGCACTGAGGATGGTGAGCGGCTTCTCGTCGAGGAGTCCGGGTTCGAGCCCGGGCACACTCTGGGCGATCGCATGGCGGGCAAGCCGTTGACGTTCGAGCGCGAAGCAGCAGACGTCGAGGGAGGGTTCCGCGCGGTGCGCGTGGCGACCCTGACCGACGAGGCACCGAACCGCGCCCGCAGGCGCCACCGCTAGCCGGGGAACCTTCCTAGCGCTGCCCACCGCGGCGTCGTGCTGGAAGCCGCCGGGAATCGGGCGTGCTCGAGGTGCGGCGTCGACGGGCCGCCGTCAGGTGTTGACTGTGTGGGGGCCGAAGCCGCCGCGGCCGCACGCTTCAGGACGGCGAGCGCACCCGTCTCGTCGCCTCGCTGCTCGAGCAGATCGGCGAGCCTGCGGCCGGCGTCGAGCGCGAACGGCTTCCCGTGCTCGATCAGAAGATCGAGGCCCTGGCCGTAGAGCATCTCGGCGCGCTCGAGCTCGCCGGCGGCGACGAACACATCCGCGAGGGCGACGTAGGCGCGACCTCGGTCGCCGGCGCTGATCCAGTCGATGAGGGCGAGCGCGCGACCGGCGGCGCGCGCTGCCTCGCCGGTCCGGCCGAGCGAGGTGAGCGCGCGTGCCTCTTCGATCGAGAACTTCGCCTCGTCCTTCGAGCTCAGGTCGGCGCCGAACAACCTGCGGCCCCGCTCGAGCTGCTCGAGCGCGCTCTCTTCGTTCCCGGACTCGATCTCCGCGATCGCAAGCAGGTGATACGCCATGCCGACATAGGCCTCGTTCTCGGTGCGCTCGAGAATCTCGAGCGCCCGGCGGGCGTACTTGCTCGCGAGCTGCGGCTCGTGCCGCGCCGAGTAGAGGCGCGACTGGGTCCAGAAGAGCCGTGCGGCGGCGACCGGGTCGGCGATCTCATCGGTGATACGAATCACGTCTGCGAGCGCATGCTCCGCCCGGCTGATCGAGCCGCTGTCGATCAGCGCATTGGCGAGCAGGACCGTGAATCGCAGCTGTTCGATCGGAGCCTCCGCCGCGCGTGCTTCCTCGAGCGCGCCTTCGAAGAGCGCGATCGCTGACTCGATCGGGCCGACCGACGCGTAGGCCCGGCCGAGGGTGTCGACGAGCCCGGGGTCGGCGAGGGCGCGCTTGCCGCGCAGCTCGAACGACTGCTGGAGCCGGCTGATTGCCTCCTCGAGCCGCCCGGCGCGGAACGAGATCTGCCCGAGGCCGGCGAGCGCAGCGCCCCGCGAGGGATCGTCCGCGTCGAGGTGCAAGAGGAAGAGGCGTTCAGCCTCGTCGACTTCGCCGAGCCGAAGCGCGACCTCCGCCTCGAGGAGCTCGATCGGCTCCAGCACGGCCGCGTCCACACCCGTGGCGAGCCACTGGCCCGTGACCTCGAGGCGCAACGCGAGCTGGTTGCTCATCTGCAGCGACGGCACACGAGCGCCCGCTTCGAGGCGAGAGATATAGGCGGCGGTACAACCTGGAAATGCGAGCTGCCGCTGTGACAGTCCGGCGCGGCCGCGGGCCGCCTTCAGGCGGATCCCGAACTCGCGAGGAGAGTCGATGTGGCTCGTGAGCGAGCGAGGCATGGACGAAGTGTATTGCCTCGGGTCAATGGTGCTGCCTGACGACCGTTACTTCGGGCCGCAGTGCAGCAAGACTGAAGCTCGCCCCCGGGGGCTGTCACCGTCAACCGAAGGTGTGAGGAGACAGCCCAAATGCGGAACTACCTGTCGCTTGCTGCTGCTGTAGCGTTGTTCGTGGCCGCCCTGTTCGGGGCCGACCTGGCCGTAGTACCGGCCTAGACGTGCGAGCGGGCTGCGGCGAGCCGCCGCGGCCCGCGCACCACTGTTCGGGGGATTTCGTGGCGGGCCGGACGCGACGATGGTCGAACAGGGTTCCTGATGGTCATTCGCCGCCTCACGTGCATCACCGCAGTCGCGCTCGCGAGCATCTTCGCGTGCTCGGTGCGCGCCGACGCAACGGATCGCAACTGGGCGGCGCCCGAGATTCGCACGGTCACGAAGGCAGGCGTGCTCGGTCACTCGCCGGCGACGTTCGCGCCGCAGGCCCCGCTGACCCAGTCGGCCCTCGCCGCGGCGATCGCGGCGACCGCAGCGCTGCAGCACCCGCTCGCTCCGCCCACTCCCCCGGCTCCGCCGCCGACGATCGAGTCGACCGTCGGGCCCGGCGACCTGGTCGCGGGCGACGTGAGCGTGACGGTCGACGCTCCGGGCCAGACGATCGACCACGTCGACTTCGCCGTCGACGGGGTCGGCGTCGACAGCGAGGACAGCGACCCCGTTCGAGTTCCTGCTCGACACGCAGACGCTGGCCGACGGCGCGCACCAGCTCGCCGTCAACGTCTCGTTCGCCGGCGGCGGCACCGCGGTCGCGGTCTGGAGCGTCACGGTCGCAAACGGCGCACGCTCGGTGCCGCCGCCGCGCGAGGTGCCCGTCGCGGTGCCGGTCGTGAAGTCATCCCTGCCGACGCCCGCGCCGGCGCCGACGACCGCCGCAGCCGGCTCGCGTTCTCTACCACGCCGTGGCGCCGGCGCAAGCGGTCACCGTCAAGCAACTCGATGCAGCGCTCGTCGGCTATCTCGGCCTCGGCGACGCGGCGCGGGCGATCCAGGGAACGCTCGCGCAGGCGGGGCTGCACCCGCGCCCGGGCACCGGCGCCGAAGCGGTCGCGCGCATGCTCGGGCTCCGCCTGAACCACCCCGCGGGCGAGGACGACCTCGAGCTGCTGCCCACACCAGCCCGCGACCCGCGCCGAGGCGGCCTGGTCGTTCGCGCAGGTGCTGCAACTCGACGACCGAGGCCCGCGACGACGTCCGGCAGGCCGCGGCCGCCTTCACGCTGCCCGACCTCACGCCGTGGCAGCGCCGCATCCTGACGACGGCGGTCTCCTACGTCGGCTACCCGTACGTCTGGGGCGGGACGAGCCCGACCAAGGAGACGCTGTTCGGCGTCTCGTCGGCCGGCGGCTTCGACTGCTCGGGCTTCGTCTGGCGCGTCTACAAGCTGACGCCGTATCCGGGCGAGCGGGGCCTTGCGGGCGTGCTGCGAGGGCGCACGACCTACCAGATGAGCGGCGAGGTGCCCCAGCGCGACCTGCTCGCCGCAGCGAAGCTGCAGCCCGCCGACGTCATGTTCTTCGGCGCGCACGGGCCGAGCGTCCAAGCCCGAGCGAAGTCGACCACACCGCGCTCTACCTGGGCAACGGCTGGTTCATCCAGTCGAGCGACGAGGGCGTGACGCTGCTGCCGTTCGACGGCTGGTATGCATCGAGCTTCGCCTGGGCGCGCCGCCCGTTGCGCGAAGCGGGACTCGGCTGAGCGCCGGCACCGCCCGGTGATCGCGCTCTCGCACACGAGTCCGGACGCCGCGTGTTCAGCCTTTCGTCAGACGCCCCCTGCGTCGCAAACCGGGCTGCGCTATAGGCTTGCGCGGATGCTCGCCCCCCGCATCCCGACGGATCTCGCGCGCTTTGCAATTGGCTTCGACCAGCGCGACCGCGCGCGGCTGCACACACTCTGGGACAGCGTGCTCGATGTGGAACGCTGGTCGGAGGGAGCCTTGACGGCCGAGTTCGAAAGCGCCTGGGCGCGCTGGAACGGCGTCGAGGCGGCCGTCGCCTTCAACGGCTGGACCGGCGCTGCGCTCGCCGCCCTCGAATGGGCCGGTGTGCGCGGTGAGACGGTCCTGTGCCCGTCGAACACATTCATGGCGACACCCCTCGCCGCGATCACCGCCGGCGCACGGGTCGAATTCGTCGACTGCAACCGCGACGACCTCTGTATGTCGTTCGACGACCTCGAGCGGAAGGTGCACGAGCACCGGCCGCGCGCGGTCTTCCTCGTTCACATCGGCGGCCATATCGCATTCGATTCCGACCGGATCGCAGAGCTCTGCCGGAGCGAAGGCATCATCCTGATCGAGGACTGCGCCCATGCGCACGGGGCCGACTGGAACGGCCGGCGAGCGGGAACCTGGGGCGATCTCGGCGTCTGGTCGTTCGCGCCGACCAAGACCATCTCGACGGGAGAAGGCGGCATGCTCGTGTCGCGGCACCCGGAGGCGCTGGAGTTCGCGCGCACGTTCCGCAACTACGGCAAGCCGGACTATGCCGTTCACGGCCTCAACTTCCGGATGAACGAGTTCACCGCGGCGATCGGCGTCGTCCAGGTCGACCGCCTCGACGAGATCGTCGCGTGGAAGAACGAACAGGCCCGACTCCACATCGACCCGGTCTACCCGTCGAGGCTGAAGCTTCCCGACGGGATGACCTCCGGCCTCTACAAGGTGATCGTGTTCGAGCCGATCGAGCAGTCGACGGGCAAGGTCTACGACGAGCCGTGCCATCGCGTGCTCGACCACCGCGTCGATCTCCCGGAGAGCGACTGGGTGGCCGAGAACCATTGGTGCGTTCCGCTCTATTACCGCGCCGAGGAGACGGGCGCGTGAAGGTGCTCGTCACCGGCGGCTGCGGCTTCATCGGCTCACACGTCGTCGACCGTCTGCACGCGGCGGGCCACGAGCCGCGCATCTTCGACCTGGTCGAGTCTCCCCATCACGACCCGGGCGACGTCGAGACCGTCCGCGGGCGATCTCTGCGACTCCGACGCGGTACGCCGCGCCGTCACCGGCTGTGATGCGGTGCTCCACCTCGCAGCGGTCGCCGACGTCGACCAGGTCACGCGCGACCCGGCCCACGCCGATCGCGTCAACGTGCGGGGCACGCAGTCGCTGCTCGACGGAGTGCGCGAGGCCGAGATCCCACGCTTCGTCTACGCCAGCACGATCTGGGTCTACGGCGATGCAACCGGGCCCGAAGCTCTCGACGAGGACACGCCACTCGCGCTGCCGAAGCACTTCTACACCGCGACGAAGATCGCGGGCGAGATGTACACGGCAAGCTACGGCGAGCTCTTCGGGCTCGAGCAGTCGATTCTCCGGTTCGGGATCCCGTACGGGCCGCGTTCGCGGCCGACTGCAGTCGTCGCCGCGTTCACGGCGAAGGCTCTCGCGGGCCAGCCGTTGACCATCGCCGGTGACGGCACACAGTCGCGACGGTTCGTTTACGTGGAGGACCTCGCCGACGGCGTCGTCGCATCACTCGCACCGGCCGGTGCGAACCGAGTCTTCAATCTCGTCGGGCACGAGAACACGAGCGTGCGGGCAATCGCGCGCGCAGTCCGGGACGTGGTCGGGGACGTGCCGATCGTCCACGTCGAAGGGCGCGCCGGCGATCTGCGCGGCGGCAATATCTCGGGCGAGCGCGCCGCCCGCGAGCTCGGCTGGGAGGCAACGACGGCGTTCGCCGACGGTGTCCGCCGCTACGTCGAGTGGGTGACCGACGACGCAGACACGCCGAGAGTGGCGACCGCATCGATGACGGACGGCAGCGCCGCCGCGGTTCTGCGCCAAGAGTCAGCCGAGCTGTAGGCATCCGAGTCGTGCAGCAGCACGACGTCGCCCGGCCGTAGGCCGTGGGTCGCACGCCGAGCGATCGAGGCGGGCGTCGCGCGACGCTCCCAATCACGCCCCCACGTCGACCAGAGGAGCGGGTGCCACGAGCGTGACCGCACGTGCGCAAGCGCCCCGGCGCTGAAGACCCCGTACGGGGGCCGGTAGAGCGTGGGAGCGACGCCGGTGGCCTCGGCGATCGTCGCCACCGCACGGTCGAGGTCGTCGGCGACGGCACGCACCGTTCTCCGCAGCAGCAGCGTGTGCCGGTCACCGTGAACAGCCACTTCGTGCCCGGCGGCAACGATCTCGTGCGCGAGCGCAGGCCGCAGCCGTACCTGCTCTCCGACCAGGAAGAACGTCGCCGTCGCGCGCCGTCGCTCGAGCTCGGCGAGCACCGCCGGGGTTCCCTGCGCGTGCGGGCCATCGTCGAACGTCAGCGCGACAGCATCGTCGCGCGCGAGCGTGCAGTCGATCGCGTACGCACGCGCGAGCGGGCGGATGAGGGGTGCTGCCGCGGGCAGGAACCAATCGGCTCTCACGCCGCTAATGCCAGCACGAGCGAGGCCGCCGACGGCAGTGAGACGAGGGTGAACCCAGGCTCCGGACGCACGGTCAGTGCGCGGCGGAGCGCCTCGCCGAGCGCAGACCGTGTCGCCGCGACCTCGGCGAAGCCGAACCGGCGAAACGCCTCGT
This sequence comes from uncultured Thermoleophilia bacterium, assembly GCA_963842335.1. GTDB lineage: Bacteria > Actinomycetota > Thermoleophilia > Gaiellales > Gaiellaceae > PALSA-600. The sequence continues at coordinate 80,635 of CAWJGF010000011.1, forward strand.
TGTGGACCCGAATGTGGCCGCGGCCCCAGCCGTACGAGATCGTCGGGCACCCGCGAATGTACGCCTCGAGCACCGTGAGGCCTCCGGTGGAGTGGATGAGGGCGTCGGCCGCCGCGAGCCACTCGCTCATGTGCTCCGTGAACCCGACCACGCGCACGCGCGGCTCGGAGGCGTAGTGCCGCTGTAGCTGCTGCTGTAGATCCTCATTGCGGCCACAGAGGCACGCGACGACGGAGACGTCGAGCCGAAGCGCTTCGTCCGCGGCACTCTCGAGATCGCCCACACCCCAGCCGCCGCCCGAGACAAGGACGATCTTCCCGGTCGGCAGGCAGGTCGAGGACGCTGCGAGCAGCTGCCGCGTCACAGGGCTCGGCGAACTCGGGTCGCGTCAGCCCGTGCACGACCTCGACCTCGGTGGCGGGGCCGGCGATCTCGCGGACCTGCGCGATCACGGCGGGATGGATGACGAGGTGCAGGTCGATTCCCGGCGCGGCCCAGTAGTGCATCATCGCGAGGTCGGTGATCGCTCCCACCGTCGGCACCGTCAGCCGCCCTTGGCGCCGCAGCCCACCGAGCACCTCCGTCGCCAGCGGGTAGACCGAGACGACGACATCGGGCTGCACACGCCGGATCAGCCGCCTGAGCCCGCGCGAGCCCAGTCCTCGAACGAGCGCCTTCACCGCGCGCCGCGTCGGCGCGAACCCGGCCGAGAGCCAGAACGCCGCGTCCCAGATCCACTGAAAGCGATAGAAGAAGACGCTCGCGCCGCCGTCGTTGATGACGACGAACCCGCGACCCATGGCAGCGAGCCCATCCTCGATCACGACCTCCGTGCCGGGCGCCTCGGCGAGCAACTGCGCAGCCAGCGTGCGGGCCGGCAGATCGTGACCCTCGCCGATGCTCGCGGTGAGAATGAGGACGCGCGTCACCGATGCGGGGCGAGCGCGGTCAGAAGCTCACCGACGCGATGCGACGCGACCGTGGGGTGGCGCATGGGTTGGTCCTCGTTGATCCGGTACGTGTTGCGCCGTCCGACGCGTTCCCGCATCAGGTAGCCCTCGGTCACGAGGTCGCCGAGGACTCGGTGCGCCTGGCGCTCCGTCAAGCCCGCCCGTTCTGAGATCGCACGCACCGTTGCCTGCGAGTCGCGAAAGACCTCGAGGAGGACGAATCCGTGCGAGGTGACGAAATTCCAGCTCCGGCCGGGCTCGGGCATCCGGCCGAGCCTAGTGTCCGGGAGGAGGTAAAGGTGGAGCTACTACGCCGCGAGGACGGAGCTGACTTTCTGGACGAGCTCGGCCGGCGTGAAGGGCTTCTGGATGAAGGGCCCTTCTGCGCCCGCGTCGGTGTAGCCCGATGTGAAGAGCACGCGCACGTCCGGCATCACGGCCGTGATCCGCTTGGCCAGCTCGAAGGCGTCCATCTCGGGCATCACGACGTCGGTGACGAGCAGGTCGATCCGGCCGTCGGCGCGCGCGAGCGCAATCGCCTCGAGCGGTGATGCGGCGTCGAGCACCGTGTACCCGACGCCCTCGAGCGCCAGCCGGATCACGTCACGCACGACATCCTGGTCGTCGACGACAAGCACTCTCTCGTTCATGGTGGGAGCATCGTCTGAGAAGCGCGCTGACAGCGATCCCCGGAACGGGTTGCCGCAACTCGTGGGGAGCAGATTCATACGAATTTCCTACTGGTGCTTCGTCGTCACGGGTGGCCAATGCGGGCTGATGTCGGGGTCGCCGAGCTCACCGTAGGGAACGCACGCTGCCGCGCCGCGCAGCAGCTCCCGGTCGGCCAGCAGCAATTCGTCGACGCGGCGATTCGACGGCACAGCCCGCTTCCACGCGAGCCGTAGCGCGATCCCACGCCGGATCAACGCGCGCGGCGCGAGCCGCGTCGATCGTGCGAACGACGAAATAGTGCCGGCCCACTTGCTCGACCCGAGTTCCCGCCGATGCGCACGAGCGCCTGCGCGGCGGTCCTCGCCTCCGCAGGCGAGGCGGCGTAGAAGAGCCAGACCCCGTAGTGCGGCCCGGCGGGCCCTCGCACGAACGGCAGCGCACGCTGGCACGAGTCGTCGTCGACGAGCGTCGACCGAAGGCACGCGCAGCGCGACGAGGTGGTCGAGGATGTTCGCGGGATGCCCGTAGTCGAACGACGAGAACAGCGCGCCGCTCGTTCCCGTCGAGCCGAACAGGATCGAACCGTGTGGTGCGCGCTCGACGGCGCTGACGACCGAGTCGACGCCGATCCGCCGCACCGCGTTGCGATGGTTGACGTCGTACCGCAACTCGACGCCGAGGAGGCCCGCCACGAGCAGGGCGAGCACGACGAGGCGCATCGCGCCCGCCCAGCCGCGCGATCGTCAGGCAGCCCGCGAGGACGACGACGAGAAACGCCGGCGTGACGGGGATCATGTAGCGATCGAAGAAGAGCGCCGAGTCGCCGTTCGCCGGCACGACCGAGAAGAAGACGACGGGTGCGGCAACGGTCAGAGTGCAGAACGCGAGCGTGCGATAGGCGCGACGGTGCAAGAGCGACACGACGCCGACCGCAGCCAGCACGGTGAAGTAGTTGATGTCGTGCCGGCCCGGCGCGACGAAATGCAGCGCGTCCTCCCACACCGGCCGCCCGGAGAAGGTCCGCCCACTCGTGGCGCCCGACCCGACTCCGTAGCGGTCACCGAGCACGTGCAGCGTGCGCACGTAGTACGGCACGAATGTGACGAGGAGAGCGATCGCGCCCGGCCACGCCTGGCGCACGACCGACCGCGGCCGGTGGGGTGCGTAGACGAGCGCGGCGCCGAACGCCGTCAACGCGTAGAGCGGCGCGGTCGGATGGATGAAGACCGTCAGGCCGAGCAGCGCCCCCGCCGGCGATCCACAGCCGGCGACTGCCGTCGTCCGCCGCCTTCAGCGCGAGCAGCGTCGACCACATCAGCCAGGCAAAGAGGAGCGTGTGCGGACGCCCGAAGGTGGCGTAGAGCACCGGGATCGGTGACGCCGCGGTCAGGAGGACGACGCCGGCGCCGGCTTCGCTCCCGAGCAGGCGGCGGGCGAGGAGGGCGACCGCCGGGAGCGCGAGGCACAGGAAGATGAGGGACGGAATGCGGAGCGCACCGAGCCCGGGCCACCACCCCTGCAGGAAATGCTCCAGCCAGAAGTGCAACGGCCCGCCGCCTCGCTTCGTCGAGACGATGTGGAAGACGTGCGCGAACGAGAAGTCGGAGATGCGGAGCGTCAGCTCCTCGTCGACGTTCAGCGGCCCCCACCAGACCGTCGGCAGAGCCAGCCACGTGACGAGCGCCGCCGCGGCCACGGTCGCGGCGGGGAGGAGGAGTCGTTTTAGCTCAGGGCGCGTGGCGGCGAGCGCTTGCATCTCGGGCGTCTCGGGAGCCGTGCGATACGGATGCTCCTCCGCGACGTCGGTCTCGTGGTAGACGCTCTCGACGTTCACTTCCCAGATGTCGTGGTGCGCGCCGGTGAGCAGGTTGTCGACCGCGCGCATGGCGGTCAGCATCGAGTGGTCCGAGTTGTTGTAGCGGTGCAGGCCGTTGCGGCCGACCTGTTGCAGGTTCTCGATCCCGTCGAGCCAGCCGCGGATCGTCGCGACGCGCTCGGCGTAGTCCGCGTCGTAGATCGGATACGCCTTCGGCACGCGAATTGCGAATCCGCGCTCGACCTTCGACCGTGGTGCGAGCCGCAACTGCTCGAGCTCGCGTGAGGCGAGCTCGACGAGCTTGTCGTCGGACATCGTCCAGAGATCGTCGCCCTCGAAGCAGAAGTACTCGAGCCCGACGCACGCCTTGTCGGGATCCGGGACCATCCACGGCGACCACGAGCGGAAGTTCTGGATCCGGCCGACGCGAACCGCGGGCTCGTGGATGTAGATCCAGTTGTCGGGAAACAGATCCTCACCGTCGACGATGAGCGCCACGCTGATGAAGTCGCGGTAGCGGAGCCCGCGGGCTGCCTCGAGCACCTCCGGCGGTGCCGCCGGGCTCGCCATCTCGACGATTGCGCGGAGCGGCAGCGACGAGATCACGTTGTCGGGAAGCGCGTAGCAGTCGCCGCCGGCTTCGACTTCGACCACCCTGCCGCCGGCGAGCGCGATGCGCGAGACGGGAGTCTCGAGTCGCACCTCGCCCCCCTCGGTCTCGATCGCGGCGGTCATCGCATCCCACATCTGACCCGGTCCGAAGCGCGGGTAGTTGAACTCCGAGATCAGGCTCTTCACGTTGTCCTTGTTGCCGAAGAAGGCCGCCTTCGCCGCCGAGAAGAACGAGAGCCCCTTGATCCGCTGTGCGGCCCACTCGGCCCGGATCTCGGACGTGGGAACGCCCCACACCTTCTCGGTGTACGACTTGAAGAACAGCTCGAAGAGGCGGCGGCCAAAACGGTTCGACACCCAGTCCTCGAGCGAGTCGTCGACCTTGTTCCTGCGGGCGGCGGCGCGCAGGTAGGAGGCCATGCAACGCGTCAGCTCGATCGGGCCGAGCTTGCGGATGACGTCGCCCCCGCGCAGCGGGTAGTCGAGGAAGCGGTTGTTCCAGTAGATGCGCGACATGCGCGGGCGGAGCAGGAACTCCTCGCCGAGGATCTCGTGCCAGAGCGTGTCCACCTCGAGCGCCTTCGTGAAGAAGCGGTGGCCGCCGAGATCGAAGCGATAGCCGTCGCGCTCGACCGTCTTTGCGAGGCCGCCGACCTGATCGTCGGCTTCGAGCACGACGACGTCTCGACCCGCGCGCTCCAGCAGATAGCCGGCGGTCAGGCCTGCCGGCCCGCCGCCGAGGACGAGCGTCGTCTGGGAGGTCTCGATCGTCATGAGGTCGGCCCGGGCGAGGCGCCGAGCAGGGAGACTAGCGGAGCCGCCGATAGACGAACGCCTGCATGGGCTTGAAGTAATTCCGGTGGAGGGCGACCTCGTTCGTCGCGATGTGCCGAACGAGCCGAACGCGCGGATCCGCCTGCAACAGCGTCGTCCACTGGACGGAGCGCTGCCAGACGAGCTTCGTCCAGCGTGCGTTCCACGCCCGGTAGTCACGGAACACAGGCGTCACGACCACGAACTCGTTGCCGGGGGGGACCGTCGCGAGCAGCCGATCGAGCGTCGCTCGCGGCTGCGCGGCTTCCAACCGGTCGATCGCGTCGCGCCAGTCGAAGATCTGCGAATCCGCCACAGGCCCGATCGTCGTCGCGTACCGGAGGCGGGGCCGGGCACCGAGGTAGTAACGGAAGACCGGCACCTGCTCGGGCTGCGTCGAGATGACGAGCTCGCCGGGTCGAGTCAGCGGCGCGATCGCAGCACTCACTTCTCGCGCGTTCTCCTTGTTGTCCTTGAGCGAGTAGCCCGCCCAGAGGAACAACACGGCGAGCAGCGCGAACATGCCCAACCACCGGGCGCGGACGAGCCCACGTGCTGCGACAACGGCAAGCGGCCCCAGCACGACGGCGAAGTAACGGGCCGTCCAGGCCGGTGAGACCTGCGAGAGAAGCCACGCCAGTGTGATCGTGATGGCCGCCGCGAGCAGGAGGGCGAGGATGAGCGTCCGCTCCGGGTCGCCGCGGCGGCGCACGACCAGCGCAAGCCCGACGCCACCTGCAAGCACGAACGCCATCAGCGGCGCGTCGCCGTTGAACACCGTGCCCGGCGCGAGGACGAGATCGTGGAAGCTCGGCGCCGTCGACCAGGGCGCTCCCGTGTGCCGAGCCTGCGAGAGCAGCGTCGGCACCCATGGCGCGTAGAGGACAGCGACGCCGAGAGCCGCGACTCCGAAGATCGCAAGCCGCTCTCGCGCAAAGAGCACCGTCGCGACTGCCAGCCCGACGCAGAGGAAGAGAGCCCAGTTGTGCACGTAGAGCATCGCGACGAGTGAGAGCACGAAGACGACTGTCCAGAGCCTGCGCGCGCGCAGGATCCCGTTCACGTAGGCGAGCACCACGAGCAAGGACAGGAACGCCTCGACGGAGTACATGCGCGTTTCCTGCGCGTAGTAGGTCAGATACGGATCGAAGGCAGCGAGCACCGCGCACACGAAGCCGGTCGAGCGGTCGAACGACGCTGCGGCCGACTGCGAATGCGAGTGGAACGCAGCCGACGGCGAAGACGAGCGACAGCGTATGCGTCGCGCGCTCGCTGTCACCGAAGAGCCTGATCCAGACGCCGAGCAGCAGGTAGTACGCAGGCGGCGAGCCGTCCTGGTGCAGCAAGCCCGGGATCGACGTCAGATGATGATGCGCGATCCCGACCGAGAGCCCCTCGTCGATCCAGAACCCGGCGCGCAACTGCTGGGTGCGCACGAACAGCGAGGCGACGCTCAGCACCGCAAGGATCGCAGGCGTCGACCACCGCGACGCGAGCACGTCGTCGGTGCGCAGCGCGCGCGCTCGGTCGACGACGCTGACCACGGAGCGTGAAGCTAGCAAGCTAGACCACTTGGAGGGTGACGACCGCCCGGCGGCCGTCCCGCGTGAAGACGACGTCGACGGTGTCGTTCTTGCGGTAGGTGCCGGCCACGCCGAGAAAGAGCGAGAGCCAGCGCCAGAAACCGAGGCGTCCCTCCTCGGCCAGCTCCCGCTGGAAGACGAGGAGCCGGCCGATCCGCTCGTAGTCGACGCCCTCGACCTGGGGCACGCCGTTCACGAACACCTCGAACGACCCGGCCACCTGCTCGGGCAGCTCCACCTGACTCCGCGGTTCCACGCTCTATACGATGCCATCCGGCGTGCGCCGGACCGCCTTTGCCACACTCGCAACGAGTATCGTCGCACTCGCGACGAGCGCAATTGCGTACGCCGGTAACGCCGGCTTCCTGCCCGGCGATCCCCATTCGCCGAACGCGCACCGCATCACCTCCGCGTTCATCTTCGTCTCGATCTTCACCGGGCTGATCTTCGTGATCGTCGAGGGAGCGCTGATCGCCTTCATCATCAAGTACCGGCGTGGCAAGCGGTCGCGAGCCGTCGAAGGCCCGCAGATTCACGGCTCGACGCGACTGGAGATCATCTGGACGGTGTTCCCGGCCGTGATCCTCGCGGTGATCGGCGCGTTCGTCTTCTACGAGCTGCCGGGCATCGTGAACGCACCGAACGCCTCGGCGGCGGATCAGACGACGATCACGGTCGAAGGTCACCAGTACTACTGGCTCTTCCGCTATCCGAACGGCGCCGTCTCGATCGACAACATGGTCGCGCCTGCCGACCAGGTCGTGAACGAGGACGTCGTCGGATACGACTACGACGTCATCCACTCGTGGTGGGTGATCGACCTCGGCGGCAAGAACGACGCGATCCCGGGCCGGGTCAACCACACCTGGTTCAAGGCGCCCGTCGGCACGTACATCGCGCGCTGCGCCGAGCTCTGCGGCCTGCAGCACGCGCTGATGGATGCGAACGTGCACGTCGTCCCGCGCGCGCAGTACGACCAGTTCATCCGGCAGCGCGCGGCAAACGCCAGCGGCATACCGCTCGGCCACGAGGAATGGACCGGCGTCTGCCAGAAGTGCCACAAGCTCGATCAGCCCTACGTCGGTCCCGCCCTCGGCGGCAACCCGGTCCTCGCCGACCCGAAAGGCATGGCGACGCTGCTACGCCACGGGATCGGGCAGATGCCGGCGGTCGGCAAGAACTGGACCAACGCGCAGATCAACGCCCTCATCGCCTGGACGAAGCGGTACGCGAAGTAATGGCCGTCAACCTCGAATCCGTCCGGCCGTATCGCGCCGACTGGCGCCAGGGAAAGTTCGCGTCGTGGCTGACGACCGTCGACCACAAGCGCATCGGGATCCTCTACATCGTGACGTCGCTGATCTTCTTCGCGCTCGGCGGCGTGCTCGCGCTCCTGATCAGAACCCAACTGGTGACGCCCGATGAGACGTTCCTGACGAGGAACTCGTACAACGAGGTCGTCACGATTCACGGCACGACGATGATCTTCCTCGTCGTCGTCCCGATCCTCGCGGGCTTCGGCAACTATCTCGTGCCGTTGATGGTCGGCGCGCGCGACATGGCGTTCCCACGCCTGAATGCCCTCTCGTACTGGCTCTTCCTGCTCGGCGGGATCGTGCTCTACCTCAGCTTCTTCGCCAAGAACGGCGCGGCGGCGAGCGGCTGGACGGCGTACACCCCGCTGTCGACGCTCCACTCGCCCGGCAGCGGCCAGGACCTGTGGATCCTGAGTCTGCACATCCTCTCGATCGCCTCGCTCGTCGGCGCGATCAACATCATCGTGACCGTCCACAACATGCGCACGCCCGGCATGTCCTGGATGCGGATTCCACTTTTCGTGTGGGCGATCGTCACGTACGCGTGGATGCTCGTGATCGTGTTGCCCGTGCTCTCGGCGGGGCTGACGCTGTTGCTCCTCGACCGCCAGACCGGCACCCACTTCTTCGACCCGGCGCACGGCGGCAGCCCACTTCTCTACCAGCACGTCTTCTGGTTTTTCGGGCACCCCGAGGTCTACATCATGATCCTGCCCGCGATGGGGATCGTCTCGGAGGTCCTACCCGTCTTCTCGCGGAAGCCGATCTTCGGGTACAAGGCCGTCGCGATCTCGACGGTCGGCATCGCGTTCTACTCGCTGCTCGTGTGGGCGCACCACATGTTTGCGGTGGGCATGCCGATCGGCCTCGACATCTTCTTCATGCTCAGCTCGATGGTCATCGCCATCCCGACCGGGGTGAAGATCTTCAACTGGCTCGCGACGATCTGGCGCGGCAGCATCTCCTTCGAGACGCCCATGCTCTGGTGCCTCGGCTTCATCGGCGTCTTCACGATCGGCGGTCTCTCGGGGATCTTCCTGGCCGCGTTCCCGATCGACTGGCAGGTCACCGACACCTACTTCGTCGTCGCGCACCTGCACTACGTGCTCTTCGGCGGCTCGATCTTCGGGATCTTCGGGGGCCTCTACTACTGGTGGCCGAAGATGTTCGGTCGCATGCTCGACGAAGGGCTCGGCAAGTGGCACTTCTGGCTCGTGTTCTTCGGCTTCAACCTGACGTTCATGCCGCAGCACCTCCTCGGCCTGCTCGGAATGCCGCGCCGCGTCTACACCTACCAGGAGCACGGGCTGTGGGAGGCGTACAACATGGCCTCCTCGATCGGCTCGTACATCATGGCGATCGGGATGCTCGTGTTCGTCGTGAACGTCGTCAAGACGACGCGAAGCGGTGCGCGCGCCGGCAATGACCCGTGGGGTGCCGACACGCTCGAGTGGTACACCACCTCGCCGCCCCCACCCTGGAATTTCGACAGCGTCCCATACGTGACGAGCGCGCGGCCGCTGCGCGATCTGCGCCGCCGCCTCGCGGAGACGCGGGGGTTCTAGGATGAGAGCCGTCTGATGGGAATCACTGCCTGATGGGAGCCGCTGCCTGATGGGAACCTCTGCGCGTCTCCTCGCTGTCTGGCCGTCGCGGGAACGGGCCTGGCCGTCGTCTCCGGCGCCGCCGGCTGGGGCACCGCTCATCGCATCCTGGCCGCGGTGGCTCTGCCACCGCTGGCCGCGCTCGCGGCGCTCGCCTGGGTGTCGGCCCGTCGACTACTCGCGCCGGCGCTGGCGGCGCTCGTGTTCTTCGGGCTCGCGGCCCTGCTCGTCGGCCGCGACGTGCATCTCGTTTTCGCGTCGCTCGCTTTCGCCTCGACGGTACTCGTCGCGGCGCGCACCTTCCACGGCCACGTGGACGGTGCGTCATGGCGCGACTACGTAACGCTGACGAAGCCGCGGATCATGTCGCTGCTTCTGCTCACGGGCGGCGCGGGAGCATTCGTCGGCGCCGAGGGCGTGCCGGCGTGGGGCGTCTTCGCTGCGACGATGCTCGGCCTTGCGCTGGCGTGCGGAGGAGCCTCCGCGTTGAATCACTACCTCGACCGCGACATCGACAAGTTGATGGGCTCGCGGACGGAGCAGCGTCCCGTGGCGTCGGGCCGGGTCCTACCGGAACGCGCGCTCGAATTCGGAGTCGCGCTGTCGGCGCTCTCGTTCGTCCTGCTCGACTCGCTCGTCAACCTGCCGACTGCGCTGCTGGCGCTCACCGGCAACCTCTTCTACGTGCTCGTGTACACCCGCTGGCTGAAGCGGTCGACGCCGCAGAACATCGTGATCGGTGGCGCCGCCGGCGCGGTACCGCCGCTCGTCGGCTATGCGAGCGCCACTGGACAACTCGGGTGGGCGGCGTTCGTCATGTTCGCCATCGTGTTCGTCTGGACGCCGCCGCACTTCTGGGCCCTCGCACTGATGATCAAGGAGCATTACGCGCGCGCCGGGGTGCCCATGCTGCCCGTCGCGAAGGGCGACCGCGAGACCGCGCGCCAGATCGTCCTGTACACGGCGGTGCTCATCGCAGTGACGCTCGCACCCGTCGGGTTCGGGGTCTTCGGCGTCGTGTACGGCATCTCGGCGGCGGTGCTCGGCTTCGCCTTCGCCTGGTATGCCCTCGAGCTCCGCCGCACGATGGAGCGCACTGCCGCCGTGCGCCTCTTCCACTACTCGCTCCTCTACCTCGCGTTGCTGTTCGTCGCGATGGCCGTGGACTCGGTGCTGTGACCGTCGACCCGCAGACGGACGCGACAATCGCGCGCAAGAACATGCAGTGGGGCTGGGGGCTCTTCGCGCTCTCCTGCGTCCTCTTCGGCGGCACGGTCGGCGTTGCGCTCGTCTACCTCTGGCTCGACTAGAGGGCTGATTTCTGGAGTGCTGGGTGCGGCCCGACGCCGCCCCCAACCGAGGCGCCGAGCCGCTCCTGGGCTTCTTCGCGGATTGCGGGCAATCGGATCGCCGCCAGGCGCAAACGAGTAGCGTGCGACCCGATGACCGCCGCCGCGCTCACCTTCGCGCACGAACTGGCGGACGTCGCCGATGCGATCACGATGGGCCGATTTCGCGCCCTCGACCTGCGGGTCGAGACGAAGCCCGACCTGTCACCCGTCTCGGAGGCCGACCGAGGCGCCGAGGAGGCGATCCGCGAGCGGGTGCGCGCCTCCGGACGGGGAGAAGGCGTGCTCGGCGAGGAGTTCGGCGACGACGGGGGCGACAGCAAGTGGATCGTCGACCCGATCGACGGCACGTCGTCGTATGTGCGCGGCGTGCCGGTCTGGGCGACGCTCCTCGCGTTGCAGCGAGACGGCGTCGTCGACCTCGGGCTCGTCTCGGCGCCCGCGCTCGGGCGGCGCTGGTGGGCGATCCGTGGCGGCGGCGCGTTCGCCAACGGCGAGCGCTGCGGGGTGTCGGCGATCTCACGGATCGAGGACTGCGCGATCACCACCACCTCGGCTCGGTCGATGCCCACCGGCTGGAGCACCCTCGTGCAGCGCGCCTGGTCGAACCGTGGACTGGGCGACTTCTGGCAGTACTGCCTCGTCGCGGAAGGGTCGGTCGACATCGCCTGCGACCGCGTGATGCACGTGTGGGACTACGCGCCGGTGCAGATCCTCGTCGAGGAGGCAGGCGGGCGCTGCAGCACCTTCGCGGGCGGCGAGCCGGAGGAGCTCGGCAGCTTCATCGGCACGAACGGCCTGCTGCACGACGAGGCCGTGGCGCTCCTCTCCGCCTGAGCGGCGGGACGGGCTGGGTCAGGCGAGCTCGGCCGCCGCGCGGACGGCTTCCTCGTAGACCGGATCGCGGCCGAACCGGTCGAGCTCCGCGCTCAGCAGGTCGCTTGCGCCGAGGTCGGGGTCGCGCGGCTGCGGCAGTTTCTCGCCTCCGAGCCGCACGAGCAGGTGCTTTCCTTCTTCGACCGGCCGGATCGCACGGTCGAGGCGGGCGTTCAGCCAGGCCCGCAGCAGGGCCCCCTCGGCCCGCGGGCCGCGGATGTGAATCTCCTGTTCGCGGATCCCCGGCCAGTAGCGCGCGAGCTCCGTGCGCCACGGCAACGTGCGCGCCCACGCGATGTCGGAGACCGCTGCGCGACCGAAGACGCCCTGCAACTCGTCATATCGCGGCTCGCTCCACTCGCTCGAGTCGACGATCAGACGGTCAACGATCTCGATCATCTGGTCGAACTCCGCGGAGTCGAATACCGGCTCGCCGCGCCAGCGACAAAAGACCGGCAGATCCGAGATCAGGAGCGGCAGCACGATCGACGCCGGCGCGACAGCCCGCGCGCCGCGCAGGACGAGCTCGATGACCTCGCCGCACACCGCGCGCTCACCGATCGGGAAGCAGCGAATCGAGAGTTGGGCGTCGATCCCGTCCGGCTCGTCGGTTTGCGGCACGAGCAACAGAGTTCGCGAGGGGTGCCGCTCGGCCATGCCGGCAAGCGTCTCCTCGGCAGCGTTCTTCCAGTTCGGCGGCACCCAGGCGATGTGCGTCATCACGGAAGTGCGGAGGTTCGGCTGGCCGCCCGCGGTCGACGTCGCGTCACGCAGCCGGGCGAGCTCGCGCTCGATCTCGGAGACGGTCACGTCCTCGCCCGTCCAGTCCTCCTCGATCGAGGGCACGGCCGTCAATGGCGTCTCCACGAGCGCCCGTCGCGATGCAACAGCTCGTCGGCAGTGGCAGGGCCCCACGAGCCCGCCGCATAGTTCGGGAACATCGGGCGGTCACGTTGCCAGAACGCGATGATCGCGTCGACGAGCGCCCACTGCTCCTCTATCTCGTCCGAGCGGGTGAACAGCGTGGCGTCACCGAGCATCGCGTCGAGGATCAACCGCTCGTACGCGTCGGGTAGGCCCTCGCGAAACGCACCGCCGTAGAGGAAGTCCATGTGCACCGTGCGGATCGTCATGCCCTGCCCCGGCACCTTGGCGCCGATCGCCAGTGACACGCCCTCATTGGGCTGCACGTGGATCAGCAGGACGTTCGGCCGAAGGCCCTCGGCCGCGCCGTCCTCGAACGGCGGATGCGGCGCCCGCTTGAACTGGATCGCGATCGTCGTCTCGCGCCGAGCGAGCCGCTTGCCCATGCGCACATAGAACGGCGTGTCGGCCCAGCGCCAGTTGTCGACGAAGAGCTTCGCGGCGACGAACGTGTCGGTCAACGAGCCTGGCGCGACCCCGTCCTCCTCGCGGTAGCCGATCACCTCCTCGCCCTCGACGAAGCCGGAGCCGTACTGCCCGCGGATCACGTGCTTCGGGCCGGGGGTATGCATCGACTTCAGCACCTTCACCTTCTCGTTGCGAACCGAGTCGGCAGTGAAATCGATCGGCGGCTCCATCGCCGTGATCGCGACGAGCTGCAGCAGGTGGTTCTGGAAGATGTCGCGAATCGCACCCGCCGACTCGTAGTACCCGGCACGCGCCTCGATGCCGATCGACTCGGCCACCGTGATCTGCACGTGGTCGATGAACTGCCGGTTCCAGATCGGCTCGAAGATGCCGTTCGCGAACCGGAGCGCCAGCATGTTCTGGACCGTTTCCTTCCCGAGGTAGTGGTCGATGCGGAAGACCTCGTCCTCGGTGAAGTGCTGGTTGATCTCGGCGTTCAGGGCCAGCGCGGATGCCAGGTCGTGGCCGAACGGCTTCTCGATGATCAGCCGTACCCAGCCCTCGGCGCCCCGGCGCGCGCCGATCTCCTGCACGAGCGTTGCGATGGCGCTCGGCGGGACGGCGAAGTAGTACATCCGGTTTGCCTGTGTCCCGCGCTCTTTGTCGAGCTGCGTCAGGAGGTCGGCGAGCCTGTCTTCGGCCGCGTTGTCCGAAAAGTCGAGCGTCGTGTAGTGCATGCCGGCGGCCAGCTCGTCCCAGGTCGCCTGGTCGAAGGGATCACGCGCGTGGTCCTTCACGGCCTGCTTCATGCGCTCGCGGAACTCGTCGTCGCTCTCCTCCGAACGTGCGGCCCCGACGACCGCGAACTTCTCCGGCAACAGCTTCCGGGTGGCGAGCGCGTAGAGCGCCGGCATCAGCTTCTTCGCCGTCAGATCGCCCGACGCGCCGAAGATGACAAGGATGCAGGGATCGGGACGGCGCCGCAGGCGCAGTCCCTCCAGAAGCGGGTTTGCCTCCTCGGCGAGCGCCGTCACGCCCGCGGATCCTGCCGCTGCGACTTCGCCTTCGCGACCGCCTTCACCGCGTGCCCTCCGAACTGGTTGCGGAGCGCGGCGTTGACCTTGGCCGAGAACGACTCGTCCTGTCGCGAGGCAAACCGCGCGAAGAGCGCTGCACTGATCACCGGCACCGGCACGTCCTCGGCAATCGCCTCGGCGATCGTCCAACGCCCCTCGCCGGAGTCGTCGACGTAGCCGCGGATCTTCTCCAGTTGCGACCCCTCCTTCTCGAAGGCGGCATGCAGCAGCTCGAGCAGCCAGGAGCGAACAACCGAGCCGTAGCGCCAGATGCCCGCGATCTCGTGCAGGTCGAGGTCGAACTCGGAGGCCTTCATCACCTCGAAGCCCTCGGCGTAGGCCTGCATGAGGCCGTACTCGATGCCGTTGTGCACCATCTTCACGAAGTGCCCGGCTCCGGACGGCCCGACGTGCGAGTAGCCGTCGTCGGGAGCCAGCGAGTGGAAGATGGGCTCGAGCCGCTTCGCCGGCGCCTTGTCGCCGCCCGCCATCAGGCAGAACCCCACCTCGAGGCCCCACACGCCACCCGAGACACCGACGTCGACGAACGAGATCTTCTGCTTGCGCGCCTCCTTGTAGCGGCGCTGCGAGTCGCGGAAGTTCGAGTTGCCCCCGTCGATGATGGTGTCGCCGGGCTCGAGGATCTTCAGCAGCTGCTGGAAGGTCTTCTCGGTGATCTCGCCGGCGGGGATCATCATCCAGATGTGGCGCGGCGTTGCGAGCTGTTGCTTGAGAGCACCGAGCGACTTGGCCGTCGAGGCGACCTGCGGGTCGTAGGTCTTGATCTCGTGCCCGTGCTCCTCGAGCCGCTTCGTCATGCCGCTGCCCATGCGGCCGAGCCCAATCATTCCCAGTTGCATCTGCGAGTGCTCCCTTCTGTCGCTGGCGCGGTGCAATGACGAGCGAAAAGCGGCACTAGTCCTCGATTCGAATGCGCGCAACCCGGCGGCCGCGCTCCTTGAGCGACTCGAAATCACCTGCGGCCTGCGCGCGAATGAGCTTGCCGAACCCGAACGGCTGACCGGGGATCGCGAGCTCGTCGCCGGTCTCGTCGACCACCTGCAGGTAGAGCCCCGTGGCCGGCCCGCCCTTGTGCAGCTGGCCGGTGGAGTGCAGGTAGCGCGGGCCGAAGCCGTGGGTGACGACGCAGCCGGTCGCGGTGCGCGCTTGTGCCGCGAGCTCGAGCACCTTCGCTTCGTTTGCGGGCGTCGGGTTGACGAACGCCTGAATGCAGACGTAGTCGCCTTCGCGCGCCTGCCCGAAGAGCTCTTCGGCGGAGCCCTGCGGCTCCACGTCCGGCGGGGACCCGCCCGCGAGCACCTCGCGGGTCTTGTCCTTCGCCGCCTGCACGTCGGGCTGGTCGAACGGGTTGATCTCGAGGATCGAGCCGGCGACCGCGGTCGCGAACTCCCACCGGAAGAACTCCTGGCCGAGCTCGTACTCGCCGCTCAGCCTCACCTCCTGCCCTTGCCGGTCAGGCCCGTCGGCAGGCTCGTCCGGCGCCGGGATCAGACCCTTGCCGTGCTTGCCGGTCGACTCCGCAAGCAGCTGCTCGGCCCAGAGGCCGAAGCCGCCCGCGCTCGGCTCGATGCAAATCTTGTCGCGCCCCTCGCGCCAGCCCTCACCGAGGGCGAGGCCGAGCTCGAGACCGGGATTGCCCTCGGACAGACGGCAGGCCTCTGCCATCTCCTGCGCACGATCCAGCAGCACCCCGACATCCACGCCCATCAGCGCAGCCGGGACCATGCCGAACGCCGAGAGCGCCGAGTAGCGCCCGCCGATCGTCGGCTCGCCGAAGAACACCGCAGCGAACTCACGCTCCCGCGCCAGTTGCTCGAGATCGGAGCCCGGATCGGTGACCGCAACCCAGTTGTCGCCGCGCGGGATCCGCTCCCAGAAGTAATCCGTGTGCGAGCGTGTCTCCAGCGTCGAGCCCGACTTGGATGCCGAGATGAAGAGCGTGCGCGAGCTGTCGAGTTTTGCCTCGAGCTCGCGGATCGCCTGCGGATGAGTCGTGTCGAGCACATGGAACGTCTCCTGCCTGAACGTCCGCCTGATCACTTCGGGCGCAAGCGACGACCCGCCCATGCCGAGCAGGACGACCGCGTCGATGCGATCGACGACAGACTCGGCGAACTGCAGCAGAAGATCGACGTCGCCGCGCATGCGCGAAGGCTCGTCGAGCCACCCGAGCCACTGCCCTTCGTCGCTCCCCGTCCAGACGGTCGGGTCGCGGGACCAGATGCGATCGACGAGCTCGCTCATACCGCGGCCAGCGAACCGCGCTTCGCACGGATGCTGTCGGTGATCTGTGCGAACGCGTCCGCGAACTTCTGAACTCCTTCCATCTCGAGCGTGTCGACGACGTCGTCGTAATCGACGCCGACGTCGCGGAGCTCGACGAGCAGCTTCCCGGCCTTGCCGATGCCTTTCAGCACCGTGTCGCCGCGCACGTCGCCGTGATCCTGGAAGGCGTTGATCGTCTCGAGCGGCATCGTGTTCACCGTGTCGGGCCCGATCAGCTCCTCGACGTAGATGACGTCGCGGTAGTTGGGGTTCTTCGTCGACGTCGAGGCCCACAGGCACCGCTGCTTGCTGGCGCCTTTCCCTTCGAGAAACTCCCAGCGCGGCCCGGCGAACGTCTCGAGGTAGTGCTGGTAGGCGAGCTTGGCGTTCGCGATCGCGAGCTTGCCCTGGAGCTTCGAGTTGCCGAGCGCCTCGAGGCGCTTGTCGGCTTCGGTGTCGACGCGCGAGACGAA
The DNA here is from genome assembly GCA_963842335.1 of uncultured Thermoleophilia bacterium. Lineage (GTDB taxonomy): Bacteria > Actinomycetota > Thermoleophilia > Gaiellales > Gaiellaceae > PALSA-600. The sequence continues at coordinate 97,393 of CAWJGF010000011.1, forward strand.
GAACGAGGCAACCGACGCGATCTTCGAGGGGTCGCCGCCACTCGCGACGAGTCGTTCGAGACCGCGTACGTAGGCCTCGACGACCGCCTTGTAGCGTTCGAGGGAGAAGATCAAAGTGATGTTGATCGATGTGCCCTTGGCGGTGCAGTCCTCGATCGCAGGCAGGCCGGCCATCGTCGCCGGGATCTTCACCATCAGGTTCGGGCGGTCGACTTCCTTCGCGATCCAACGCGCCTGGTCGAACGTCTTCTCGGTGTCGAAGGCGATCCCCGGCTCGACTTCCATGGAGACGTAGCCGTCGTTCCCGGCCGACTTGTCAAAGGCCGGCCGCAGCACGTCGCAGGCGTTCCGGATGTCCTCGAGCGCGAGCGCGAAGAAGATCTCCGTAGGGTCATCCGTCGCCGTGAGAAGCTCCTTCAGCTGCTCGTCGTAGGCGTCGCCCTCCGCGAGCGCCTTCTGGAAGATCGAGGGGTTCGAGGTGACGCCGGTGACGGCGTCGGCGGACATCATCTTCTTCAATCCGCCCGACTCGATCAGCGTGCGCGAGAGCGTGTCGAACCAGATCGACTGGCCCCGCGCCGCGAGCTCATGCAGCGGTGACTTTGCCATCTTTCATCGTCCTTTCCAGTTCAGCGACCTTCAGCAGGCGCGCCACATAGCGCTCCCCGCCGTTGAACGTCGCACTCAAGAATGCGGTGACCAGCTCACCCGCGAGCGAGGGGCCGACGACCTCCGAGCCGAGGCAGAGCACGTTCATGTCGTCGTGCTCGACGCCCTGATGGGCGCTGTAGGAGTCGTGGCAGATCGCTGCCCGAATCCCGGTCAACTTGCAGGCGGCGACCGCCGCCCCGACGCCGGAGCCGCAGACGAGGATCGCGCGCTCGGCCTCCCCGCGCTGAATCGCAACGCCGACCTCGCGTGCCTTGTCGGGGTAGTCGATCCGCACCGCGTCGGTATCCGTCCCGTAGTCGATGACCTCGTGGCCGGCGACCGCCGCGAGGACGACCTCACGTAGGTGGACGCCGCGGTGGTCGAAGGCGACCGCGAGCTTCACGCGACGCGCTCCAGGAGCGCTTTCGCGCGTGCGACGACGTTGTCGAGGTTGTAGCCGAACTCGGAGAGCACGGTCTCGCCCGGAGCCGACGCACCGAAGTGCTCGATCGAGATCGAGTCGCCGCGGTCGCCGACCCACTTCGACCAGCCGAGCTCGACGCCGGGCTCGATGGAGAGCCGGGCGCGTACGTCGGGTGGCAGCACCTCGTCGCGATACTCGGCCGGCTGGGCCTCGAAGAGCTCCCAGCACGGCATCGAGACGACCCGCACGGCGGTGCCTTCGGCGGCGAGCTTGCGGCCGGCTTCGAGTGTCAGCCCTACCTCGGCGCCCGTCCCGATCAGGATCAGATCGGGGGACGGCGAGGACTCCCAGAGCGTGTAGGCACCTCGCTCGACCAGGGAGGCGGGCGCGAGATCCTTGCGGTCGAGCGTTGGCACCTTCTGCCGCGACAACGAGAACGCGACCGGGCCGTCGGTCCGCTCGAGCGCGACCCGCCACGCCTCGGCCGTCTCGTTCGCATCGGCCGGCCGCATGAACCAGAGATGCGGGATCGCGCGAAGCGCCGCGTAGGTCTCGACCGGTTGGTGCGTCGGCCCGTCCTCGCCGAGCCCGACGGAGTCGTGCGTCCAGACCCACAGCACCGGCAGCCGCATCAGGGCGGACAGGCGGACGGCGGGGCGCATGTAGTCACTGAAGATGAGGAAGGTCGAGCCGTACGGCTTGACGCAGCCGCCGTGGGCGCCGATGCCGTTCACGATCGCGCCCATCGCGTGCTCGCGGATCCCGAAGGGGATGTTGCGCCCGCTCCACTGCGCGGAGAACAGGCCACCGCCTTCGAACTCCGTCTTCGTCGACTCGACAAGGTCCGCCGCGCCACCGATCATCGTCGGCACCGCATCCTTGAACGCCTGCATCACCTGCTTGCCTGCGTCGCGCGTCGCGATCTCCTCGCCGGCCGCGAACTCAGGCGCTGTCCAGGAGCCGATCCGGCCCGCGTGGGCGGCATCCCACTTCTCACGCAACTCGGGGAACGCGCCCGACCAGAGGTCGAACGTCGCGTGCCATTCGCTCTCCACCTCGTTGCCTCGCTCGACGCGGTTCAGGTGCTCGTACACCTCGTCGGGAACGACAAAGCTCTTCTTGGGATCCCAACCGAGCGCTTTTTTCGTCGCGGCGACCTCGTCGGGGCCGAGCGCGGAGCCGTGCGACTTCGCGGTGTCGACCGCATTCGGCGCACCGAATGCGATGTGCGAATGGACGATCACGATCGAGGGGCGCTTCGTCTCGTCCTGGGCCGCGGCGATCGCGCTCCGGAGGGCGTCGAGGTCGTTCACGTCTTCGACCGTCTGCACGTGCCAGCCAAGTGCTTCGAAGCGGAGCGCGCGATTCTCGGTGAACGAGATGCGCGTCGTGCCATCGATCGTGATGTGGTTGTCGTCGTAGAAGTAGATGAGCTTGCCCAGGCCGTTCGTGCCGGCGATCGAGCCCGCCTCGTACGACAGGCCCTCCATCAGGTCGCCGTCGGAGCAGATGGCGTAAACGCGGTGATCCACGACCGGGTCATGCGTCGGACGGTTGAAGGTGTCGGCAAGGAACCGCTCGGCCATGCCCATACCTACGCCGTTCGCGAAGCCCTGGCCGAGCGGCCCGGTCGTGATCTCGATGCCTTCCGTGTGACGAAACTCGGGGTGGCCCGGCGTCGCGGAGTTCCACTGCCGGAACCGCTTCAGCTCCTCGAGCGAAAGGTTGTAGCCCGTGAGGTGCAGCGCCGAGTACTGGAGAACGCAGGCGTGACCGGCACTCAGGATGAACCGGTCGCGGTTCGCCCAGTGCGGGCTTGCCGGGTTGTGGCGCAAGACCTCGCCGTAGAGGACGTACGCGAGCGGCGCAAGCGCCATCGCAGTGCCAGGGTGGCCGACACCGGCCTTCTGCACCGCATCCATCGACAGCGTGCGGATCGTGTCGATCGAGAGCCGTTCGATCTCCGTGGTGGCCAACAGTCCTCCTCGCAGGTCGCTTCCCTGCGAGCGTAACGGTTAGTGGAGGCGGGCCGCGCCGGCTCGGATCTCGTCCTTCAGCGCCGCTTCGCTGTCCTCGTCGAGGCCCTTCAGAACGGCGGCGATCACTGCGCCTTCCTGGATGAACCGCAGCACGGCAGGGCCGTCGTGGAAGTCGCCCTCGAGAGCGGTGTCGTCGTGCCCGCTCGCGTCGCCGAAGGACTTGAACGACTGGCCGAACTCCTCGGAGAAGAACGCCGAGACGGTGTCGTACTGCACGTCTTCGCCGGCGAGGATCTTGCCGAGGGTCGTCCCGTGATAGGCCGCATTCGACCAGTGCTCGATACGGCGGTGCCGCCGGTAGAGCGGGTCGAAGAACTCCGCGACGTCGCCGATGGCGTACACGCCGCGCTGCGCCGTCTGGAAGCGCTCGTCGACGACGACTCCGCTCCTCACCTCGAGGCCCGCGTCCTGTGCGAGCTCGACGTTCGGGATAACGCCGATGCCGGCGACGGTGAGGTCGGCGCCGCCCGGCACGTCGGTCGTCGACAGCCGCAGGTCGACGCCGCGCTGGCGATAGAGATCGTGGAGCGCCTCGGAGAACGGCGGCGCCTGAAGCGGGGCGAAGACCATCTCCTCTCGCACAATCTGCGTCACCTCGACGCCGGAGACGGTGAGCGAGGCGGTGACCTCGCAGCCGATGAAGCCGCCGCCGATCACGACGGCCGTTTTGGCCTCCTCTGCTCGGTGTCGCAGCTCGATTGCACTGTCGAGCGACCGCAGGCCCACGGTTCCAGGCAGCTCGCGCGGCCGAGCGCCCGTCGCGATCACGATCGCCTCGCCGGTGAGTGCGTCGAGGGACCCGACCGTCTCGCCCAGCCGCAGGTCGACGCCGTGCTCGGCGTACCACTCATGCGGATGCACGAGGCTCTCCACGGCCTTCGCCTCGCCGCGCAGCACCCGCTTCGACAGGGGAGGGCGGTGGTAGGGGCCGTGCGGGTCCTGCGACCAGATCGTGATCTCGTCGGTGCCGCCCGCCTCGCGGTAGGCCTCGACGAGCTTTGCAGCGGCGAGCCCGCCGCCGACGATCTCGATCATGTGTCCTCCTCGATTCGCATCTGCCCTTGGTGTACCCGCCGCGCCTCCGCGTGGATTGCGAAGCGGTCTGCTCGGTGCTCGACGATGCGCGCGATCGGCGCCGCCGAGAGCGTGAAGCCTAGGCGCTCGAGCACCACGAGCGCGGCGCCGCGGGCCGACCCCTCGTGCGCCGCCGAGACCTCGAGCGGACGGCCGAGCACGTCGGCGAGGATCTGCACCCATGCGGGGTTCGCGAGCAACGCGCCGCCGGTCACGACGACCGAGTCGAGATCGCCGAGCACATCGAGCACATCGGCGAACCGGTAACAGACACCCTCGAGCGCGGCCTGGACGAGATCGAGCGGCGTGGTCGCGAACGACAGGCCGTGCACGAGGCCGCGACGCGAGGCGTCCCAGCCGAGCGAGCGCTCGCCGCCGAGGAACGGCAGGAAGACGAGCCCGTGGGCGGCGGCCGGGCGGTCGGCGAGCTGCGCGGTGTCGAACTCGGCGAGGGTGGCCTTCAGCCAGGCGTGGAGGTTGCCGCCGTCCGAGAGCGCTCCGCCCTCGCAGAAACGGCGCTCGTCGAGCCGGTAGAGGAAGAGGCCCGGCTTCGCCTCGGCCGCCTCGGCGTCGTAGACGACGCGCGCGGCTCCGGACGTACCGATCGTCAGCGCGGCGCGACCGCGCGCGACGGCGCCTACTCCGACATTCGAGCAGGCACCGTCTCCGAGCGCCGGGAATACGCCGGCCACCGGATCGGCCGACACCGGCGGCAACTGGGCCCGCTCGATCCCGACCGCGGCGAGTGTCTCGTCGTCCCAGTCGAGCCGGTTGGGGTCATATAGACCGGTGCCCGCGGCCAGCGAGACGCTCGTCTGCAGCTCGCCGGTGAGCTGGAGCAGGAGGTAGTCCGCGAACGACACGACCCGCGCCGGGCGGGCTCCCTCTCGGGCGAGCCGGAGGAGCTTCGCGGGCCAGTACGCGGGATGCAGAAAGCAGCCTGTGCGCCGGTGGTAGTCCCGCGGATCGAGCGCCGGGGGATCACCGAGCGTGTCGCGCCACGTGAGCACCGGGCCAAGGGGCCGGTCGTGAGTGTCGAGCGCGACGAGCGAATGCCAGAACGCCGAGATCGCGAGCGCGTCTCCCTCACCGACCTGTGCGAGAACGGAACGGCACGCGTCGACGAGCCTGTCGGCCCCGAGATCGACGTACGCGAGGTGAGCGTCGCCGGGCTCGGCGACGCCGTGCTCGTCGTAGGCAACCGCACGTACCGACGACGACCCGACATCGAGCGCCACGACCCTCAAGCGGCCGCCTCCTCGGGGCTGCGCGGCAATTCGACCCGGAAGCATGCCCCCGCTCCAGCCTCGGAGCGCACGTCGATCGTGCCGCCGTGCGCCTCGGCGATCGCCCGCGAGATCACGAGACCGAGGCCGGTGCCCGGAATCGCCTGCTCGGTTGCCGTCGACGAGCGGAAGAAGCGCTGAAACAGCCTGTCCTGCTCGGCGGCCGGGATCCCGACGCCGTCGTCCTCCACCTCGACGACCGCGTTCGCGCCGTCGACAAAGGTCCGCACGGTGACGCGTCCGCCGGCCGGCGTGAACTTGATCGCATTCGAGATGAGGTTCCCGATCAGCTGTGAGAGTCGCTCCCGATCGCCGGTGACGACCGGCAGGGCGCTCAGCTCCACGCGGAGATCGAGCTCCCGAGACCGTGCAAGCGCTCCGGAGGACTCCACGGCGTCGCGCACGATCTCACCCACGTCGACCGGGGCGAACTGCAACTGCAGCCCGTTCGCGTCGAGCCGGGCGACGAAGAGGAGATCGCCGACCAGTCGCTGCAGCCGCTCGGAACTGCGATAGACGATCGCGAGAAATCGCTTCTGCTCGTCGGTTAGCTCCCCCGCCTCGCCCTCGCGGATCATCTCGAGGAAGCCCATCATCGACGTCAGCGGCGTCCGCAGCTCGTGCGACACCGTCGCGACGAAGTCGTCCTTCAGGCGGTCGAGCTCGCGCTCCTGCGTCACGTCGCGCAGCGTCCAGATGCGGCCGAGGAAACCGCCATCGTCGTCGAGAACAGGGGCGGTGAAGCCCTGGAAGACCCGGCCGCTCACCGAGTCCTCGAACTCGTCGAAGGTCGGCTCGTCCGGATTGGCACGCAGGCGTTCCATCGAGCGCCGGTACCTCTCCGGGTCGGCCATGCGTCCCTCGACCGAGAGGAGCCGCTCGACCACGGTCCCGTCGAAGCTCATGCCGAGGTCGCGGGTCAAGGTGATCACGGGGCGGTTCGCGAGCTGCACGTTGCCTTCCGCATCGGAGAGCAGGATCCCGTCGACGGTCGAGTCGAGCACCGCACGCAGGACATTCGCCAGCCGTCCGAGGTCGACGTTCTGCTCGGCGAGCTCGCGCTGCTGGCTCGACAGCGATCGTGACATCTCGTTGAACGAGGTTGCGAGCCGGCCCACCTCGCCGGCCCCTTCCTCGGGAACCTCGACTCCGACCCCACCGGCCGCGACCTCCTCGGTCGCAGCCGCGATCCGCCTGATCGGAGCGATCGCAGAGCGAAGGAAGTAGCCGATGCTGGCGATGAACAGCAGAATGGTGACGAGAATCCCCGCGACGCCGATTGCGACGCCATACCGGCGCTCGGTGGCCACTTGGTGACGGTCGCGCGCCGCCCGCGCTTCCGTGAGCTGCAGCTCACGGTCGACGAGGTGGCGGATCGCGTCGATGCGGCGCTTGCCGCCGCCCTCGGCGATGCGGGCCGCCGCGGCCCTCGGGTTTGCTGCGGTCAGGCGCACGAGCGGCTCCGACCACCGGGCGAGGTAGGCGCGCCACTGCCGATCGAGCTCGATCGTCCAGGCCGCAGGCGCGAGGCGCTTCAACAGGCGCGACTTCGCGGGCAGATCTCGCTGCGCCTCCCTCCATGGCTGGAGAAAGCGTGGGTTGCGGGTGATCACGTACCCGCGCGTGCCCGTCTCGAGGTCGAGGACCAGCTTCTCGATCTGGGTTCCGACGACAACCGTCTGCTCCGCGCGCTGTTCGGACTGGGTGTTCCGCTGTACCGATCGGAAGGAATGCACGACGAGCACGAACTCGAGTGAGAGAACGAGCACGAGGATCCCGCCGCCGAGCAGGATCCGTCCCATGAGGCCAAGGCGCATCACCAGATACTTTCAGGGACGTGGCAGTCGTGATTGCATCCTCACTCCGCAAGGAGATCTCGGGCGACGTGCTCTTCGACGGCGTCTCGTTCAAGGTCGAGCGCAAGGATCGCCTGGCGCTCGCCGGCCCGAATGGAGCCGGCAAGACGACGCTGCTGCGCGCGCTTGCGGGGGAGGTGTCGCTCGAGGGCGGCGAACTGGCACTCGAGCGTGGGACGAGGATCTCGCTGCACGACCAGCGGCCGCCGGCCCAGAGCTCCCGGCCGCTGCGCGACTACGTGCTCGCCGGGACCGCCGACCTCGCGGCGGTCGAGGAGGAGCTACGGACGCTCGAGCGCGGAATGGCCGACGGCGAGCACGACCCGGCGACGCTCCGCCGCTACTCGGCGGCCCAGGCTCGGCTCGAGCACGCCGGCGGCTACGACTGGCGCGACCGGGCGGCCTCCGTCGTGCGCGGGCTCGGCTTCACCGACCAGGATCTCGACCGTCCCATCTCGACGTTCTCAGGCGGCGAGCTGACGCGCGCCTCGCTCGCGCGGTCGCTCGCGTCGCAACCCGACCTGCTGTTGCTCGACGAGCCCACGAACCACCTCGACATCGAGTCGCTCGAGTGGCTCGAGAGCATGCTGAAGACGCTCGACGCCGCGGTGATTCTCGTCGCCCACGACCGCTGGTTCCTGGAGGCCGTCACGACTGCCGTGCTCGAGCTCGAGGGCGGCAAGTCGGTCTACTTCCCGGGCGCGTGGCACGTGTGGCGGCGCGAGCAAGCGGCGCGGTCGATTCACCTCGTGAAGACGGCCGCACGGCAGGCCGAGCAGATCGCGCGCCTGGAGCGCTTCGTGGAGCGGTTCCGAGCCAAGGCGTCGAAGGCGAAGCAGGCACAGGCAAAGCTGAAGCAGATCGACCGGATCAAGAAGGTGCGGGTCGAGACGCCCGACGAGCGGCGGCGCGCGCTCGGGTTCGACTTTCTGAAGCCGCCACGCTCGGGTCGTGACGTTCTCGTCGCCGAGGGTCTCTCGATCCGCGCAGGCGACAAGCAACTCCTCGATGACACATCGTTCGCGATCGAGCGTGGCGAGCACGTCGCGCTCGTCGGCCCGAACGGATCGGGAAAGACGACCCTGCTCGAGACGATCCTTGGGCAGCGCGAGCCGGCACGTGGAAAGGTGCGGCTCGGCCACGGCGTCGAAGTCGCGTATTTCTCGCAGCACGAAGCCGAGCTCGACGAGCGCGGGTCGGTGCTCGACGCGGCGATGTCGGGAACCGGGCTAAAGCGGCCGGATGCCCAGAACCTGCTCGGACGGTTCCTCTTCTCCGGTTGGGATGAGCACGAGAAGCCGGTCGCCGTGCTCTCCGGCGGCGAGCGCCGGCGTCTCGCGCTCGCGATCGTCGTCGCGTCGGGCGCGAACTTCCTCGTCCTCGACGAGCCCACGAACCACCTCGACCTGGAATCGCGTGAGTCGCTCGAGATCGCGCTCGAAGCCTTCCCGGGCACGGTGCTGCTCGTGTCGCACGACCGGGCGCTCCTCGATGCAGTCGCGAGTCGCCTGCTTGCGGTCGAGGACAAGGGCATCGTCTCGTTCCCGGGCGGGTGGGCGGACTATGTGCGCGCGCAGGCCGAAGATGCAGCGCCGGGACCCGTCGCCAGGCCGGTCGCCGCACCGGCGGCGCCGAAGGCCGAGAAGGCGCGGAGACCCGCGAAGGCGAAACCGACCGAACTCGAGCTCGTCGAGCTCGAGGTCGCGCGCGCCGAGGAGCGCGTTGCGGAGATCGAGCAGAGGCTCGCGACCGACTGGGGCGACGTCGCGCTGCTGGCCGCCCACCGTGACGCCCGCGAAGACCTGGCCGCGCTCCTCGAACGCTGGGAGAGCGTGTTCGAGGAAGCTCAGGCGCCGCTACAGAACTGACGCGACCGCACGGATCGACTCCTCCGTGATCGGGTCGAGCACGAGGATCGCCTCGTCCGCGCCCGCAGCGGCGAGCGCGCGCAGGTGCGCGGCGAGACGCCGGGCCGGGATCGCCTCGACGTCACGGGGCCGCTCGCCCGCTGCTCCGGCCTCGACGAGCACGCAGGCGCTTCGCTCGAGGGTCGTGGGGTCGCGGCCGGCCCGCTCGGCCGCCGCGGAGAGCTCGACGTTGTGCTGTGCGAAGCCCTCGGCGGTGTTGCCGTAGGGCGTGAACCAGGTGTTCCAGGCATCGACGTGAGGCAGTGTGATGGCGAGCATTCGCGGCGCATTCGCACCGACCATCAGCTTCGGCCGGGCCGCGAGCGGCGGCAGCAGCACTGCATCATCGACCGAGTGCCAGCGGCCGTTGCAGGTCACGCGCTCGCCGGCGAGCAGCCGCCTGATGATCGTGAACGCCTCCTCGAAACGCGACACATGGTGGTCGAACGGGAGGCCGAACGCACGGAACTCGACCTCGTTCCACCCAGCGCCAAGCGCGGCGACGAGCCGGCCGCCGCTCAGTTCGCTGACCGCCGCCGCTTGCCGCGCGAGGATCCCGGGCGGGTGGAAGGCGGTGCAGGCGACGAGCGGGCCGAGCGCGACGCGCTCGGTGACCGCGGCCAGCGCCGCGAGCGTCGTCCAGCAATCCCAGGGGCCTCGTTCGCGGCCGCCGCCGCCGCGGTAGAGCAGGTGATCTCCCACCCAGAGCGAGTCGAAGCCGCACTCCTCCGCGGCGCGCGCCATCGCCTCGAGCTCGGGCCAGCGCACCTCGCGCTCGACCTCCGGGAGCTGCACCCCAACTCTCAACCCCTCGACCCTCAGAGCGTCGATTCCGCGCCGTCGATCATCACGCCCAAAAACGCTCGAACGCCGGCGGGTCGGACGGGACCGCCGTGATCTCGTGCCAGACGCCGCCCGTGTGGCCGATCAGCAAGACCTGGTCGATGTCGAGCTCGCGTCCAAGCCGCCGACCACTTGCGCGATAGAGAGCGACCGCGTGCTCGTCGTCGGCGAGCGACCACTTGAGCTCGCTGCGGTAGGTGCCGTCGGTGAGCCGCCGCGTCTCGCGGAAGAGCTCAAAGATGCGTGGGCGGCCGCGGTACTCCTGGGCCACTCCCACGTTGCCGTTCACGATCCACACGGCGTCGACTGCGATCACCTCGAAGAGCGCGCGGGCGTCGCCGCCGACGAACGCATCGAACACGCGCCGGATCCCTGCGAGTGCCGCCTCATTCACCGGTTCGGCGTTCAAGTCTCGAGCGGCGCCAGGGTCAGCCCGTAACCGGCGAGCTGTGAGTGGTAGAGCTCGGCGAGCTCCTGATGTCCCGACCACACAATCGCCTGACCGGTGTTGTGGATCTTTGTCGCGAGGGCCATACCGCGGTCGTAGTCGACGCCGGGAATGGTCTGGGCGAGCGCGAACGCGACCCCTTCAAAGGTGTTGTGCTGGTCGTTCAGCACGATCACGCGCCAGGCGTCGCCGAGGCCCGAGCCGGCGTCACGGCGAACGCGCTCCCTGGGCGGTGTCAGCGTGTGGGTCATGACGGGTCGAATGTATCGATCACGGCCTCCGCAATCACGCGCAGCGGACGACCCGAGACCTGGCTGGCCTTGCGAAGCCGCGCGAACGCGTCTCCTTCCGACAGCCCTTCCTTCGTCATCAGCAGGCCCTTGGCTCGCTCGATCGACTTGCGCGCGGCGAGCGCATCGGCGAGCGACTCGGCTTGCTCGCGCACGGCGGCGAGCTCTTCGTGTCGTGCGCGCGCCGTCGCGATCGCCGGCACGAGGTCCTGCTCGCGGAACGGCTTCACCAGGTAGCCGAACACGCCCGCCTCGACGGCGCGGCTCACGAGCTCTTCCTGGCCGTAGGCGGTCAACATCACGATCGGGATCGGGCGCTCCTCCAGGATCCGCTTCGCCGCCTCGATTCCGTCGAGGTGCGGCATCTTCACGTCCATGATCGCAAGCTCCGGCCCGTGCTCGCGTGCCAGCGCGACGGCCTCCTCGCCGTCGCGCGCCTCGGCGACGACCTCGTGTCCGGAACGCTCGAGCAGGTCGCGCAGGTCGAGGCGGATGATGGTCTCGTCTTCGGCGATCAGAATGCGCATTCCGCATAGACTCGCACGATGCTGGAGATCGCCGAGGACGCTGTCGACGCACTCGCCGGGATGGGCGCACTGCGGATCACGGCGACGGAGGTCGACGGCGAGGTCGAGGTCGCGATCGAGGACGCAACGGAGCCCGCTGAGGGCGACGAAACGGTCGAGCGCGGCGACGCGATCGTCTACCTCGACCCACTCGCCGCAACGGTGCTGGCCGACCAGATCCTCGGCGTCCACGCGCACGACGACCACTTCCACTTCAGCTTCGACGACCAGCCCGGCGAGAGCTGACCGCCGGCGGCCGAGCTCCGAGGGGGACATGGGCCGCCGGGACACGGCCGGTGTCAGCCACGCGCACGAAAGCGTCACGTGTATGTGACCGAAGTGCGCACGGCGCGATCAGAGGTTGCGTAGGCGGATGCCGCTGAACTCGAGCGTCGAGGCGATCACACGCTCCCACAGCGGCAGGAGCTGTGGGACGAGGCGCAGCTCGATGTCGGCTTCGACGTGGCGCGTGAGCAGGTCGCCGAGCTCCACGCACTCGAGCGGCTCGACGGGCTCGCGCGAGACCCAGTACCCGGCCGCGCGATCGTAGGCCTCGAAGGTGGCGGGCGGCAGCCTGTAGGCGACCACACGCGCGGCGCGCAGAGCGTTGAGCCACGACGACTCGATCGCGTGTACGCGACGCATGCGATCGCCCGTGAGGAAGCGCTCGACATCGGTCTCCGTCGTCGCTTCCACCGCCCAGAACGTCGCGCGCGGCAGGTCGCGCGGGAACCAGTAGGCGGGGACGCGCGCATCGTCGACCGCCCACACGAGCGCCTCCGACGAGTCGTGGGCTGGATCGGCACGCGGCTCGAACCTGCGGATCGACCTGTCCTCGCTGACGTGCCAGAGGGAACTCACGTGCGGTGAACGCTAATGCCCGCGATCGTCCTTGCGGTCGAGTAGCTGCGCAAGCATCCACGACGTGCCGTCCGGGTCGTAGAACGTCGACAGCCGCACCATCTCTGGAATCTCATGCCAGTCCTCGACCTTCACATCGTGCTCCCGCAGGTAGGCGATCGCCGCGTCGATGTCGGTCACGCCGAAGGTCGGCGTGACGCTGCCCGGCGTCACCGTCTCGGTCTGGCCGAGACCGATGTTGAAGCCGAACGGCGTCTTCAACTCGCACCAGCCGTACTCCTTCAGCTCATAGACGAGCTCGAAGCCGAGCAGGTCGCGGTACCAGCCGAGCGCACGGTCGTAGTCGCTGACGCCGACCGAGATGACGCAATTGTCCGGGTTGTACTCGATGGCCATGAAGCCCTCCTTGGTCGTCTTGCTCCGTCGTCCTACTCTGTCGTCATGACCTGTTTTTATACTTCGTACTGTTACGTGTCAACCGACGCATTGATCGAGCTCTTTCATCACCGCTGGGCGCCCCCTGCGCTGGCGCTGCTCGGGAAGCGCGGAGGCGTGCGCTTCGTCGAGCTGCAGCGCAAGCTCGACGTCGGTCGCGAGTCGCTCCGGCGCGCGCTCGACGCACTGATTCAGCTCGACTACGCGCGGCCGAATCCGGGCTACGGCCATCCGCTCCGACCCGAGTACGTCGCGACGCCGACCGGCCGCACCGCCGCAGTTCTGGCGGCCCGTGTGCTCGCGGCCGGCGACCCGGAGATCCTGTTGCGCAAGTGGTCGGTCCCCGTGCTGGCGGAGCTACGTGAGGCACGCCGCTTCTCGGAGTTGCGTGCGGGTCTGACGGGCGTGACGCCGCGCGCGCTCGCGCTCGCACTGCAGGACCTCGAAACCGCCGGGCTCGTGAAGCGCGAGGTGCGCCCGACGCGCCCGCCGTCGTCGTTCTACCGCCCGACCGCGGCTGGTCGACGCGTCCAGCGGGCGTTGCAGTAGGGCGGCTAGGCCGGGAAGACGACCTCGGCCCGCGTGCCGTCACCTGAGCGCAAGTCCAGCGTGCCGCGCAGCTCATCGCGCACGAGCGCGCGGACGATCGAGAGTCCCGTGCCGGTGGCAACATCCTCCGGCACACCCGCCCCGTCGTCGTCGATCGCCAGGACCACGTCGCCGTTCCGTCGCGCGAGCTCGACGCGAACCCGGTCGCCGCCGTGCTCGAGCGCGTTCTGGAGGAGCTCGGCGAACACGAGCGCCAGCGCGGTCGCACGCGCACCGGAAAGGGACACCGGCTCGAGCTGGGCGATCACATCCTTCCCACCGCCGACGCCTTGCACGAGCATGGCGCGCAGCCGGTCGATCAGGTCAGCGAGCTCGACCTCCTCGTCGCGGCGTTCGGTCAGCAGCTCGTGAACTGCGGCAATGGCCAGGATCCGGTTGACCGAGTGCTCGAGCGCTTCGCGCGGGTCGATGCGATCCGTGGAGCGCGCCTGCAGCCGGAGCAGCGACGCGACGGTCTGCAGGTTGTTCTTCACGCGGTGGTGAATCTCTTGCGCGAGGACGCCGCGCATCACAGCCCGCCCGTGCTCGAGCGCCACGGCGGCATGGGTCGCGATCGACGCCAGCAGCTCGCGATCGTCGTTCGAGAACGGGGTCGAACGGTCGGCGACGAGCTCGCCGATCTCGCGACCGCGCCAACGCAGCGGCTGGCGGATCGCGTAGGCGTCCGGGACTCCCTCCGGCCAGGCGATGCGGCCGTCGTCCAGGACGAGCGCTGCCCCGGTCGCCGCAAGCGCGTCCATGGTCGCCTTCACGATCGCTTCCAGCGACTCCTCGAGGTACAGCGACTCGGAGACTGCCTCGGAGATCCGCGCGAGTGCCTCGAGCTCGTGCACCCGCCGCTGTGCTTCCGCATAGAGCTTCGCGTGCTCGATCGACTGCGAGACCTGCGCAGCGATCGCGAGCAGGAGATCGACCTCGCCCTCCGAGAACGCACGTGGCTCACGTGTGCGCAGGTTGAGCGCACCCTCCAGCGTCCCGTCCCGCGTGAGGATCGGCACTGCGAGGATCGACTCGTACTCGTCCTCCGGCAGGTTGGGGAAGTTCTTGAAGCGCGGATCGAGATGCGCTTGCGACGCCAGCATCACCGGCGCGCGGTCCGCTGCGGCCGACCCCGTGATTCCCTCGCCTCGCCGCATCCGTGGCCGGCGCGACATCTCGTCGATGCGCGTGCCGCGCGTCGCACGCAGCACGAGCTCGTCCGCCCGCTCGTCGTAGAGGTAGACGAAGCACGCATCCGCCTCGAGCGCATCCGCGACGTTCGTCGCAACGAGGACGAGCACCTCTTGCAGATCGAGCGTCGAGTTGACGGCCTCGATCGTCTCCGTCAAGAGCTTCAGGTGCCGCTCGCCAGGTTCCATCCGTCGCGAAGCCTACGCTGGGGGTCTTGAGCACAGTCCAATGGCTCCTGGCGCTGCACATCAGCGCAGCGTTCTTCTTCGTCGGAGGATCCGTCGCTGCGGGAATCCTGAACACCCTCGCGATCCGCGCCCAGAAGCCGAGCGACACGGCGTATCTCCTGCGTCTCGTGCGCACGACCCTCCCGGTGATCGGCATCGGCGTCGCCGGCACCCTCATCTTCGGCATCTGGCTGTGGCACGAATTGCACTTCAGCCTCGACACGTTCTGGATCTGGGCCTCGCTCGCCCTCTGGGTCGTCGCAAACGCGCTCGGGGGGATCGGCGGCAAGCACCAGGAGCGCGCGCGCAAGCTGGCGGAGCAACTGGCGGCCGCCGGCGACACATCGACCGACGAGCTCCGCACCCTCCTGCGCGACCCGAAGGGCAACGCGATGTCATGGCTCGCAGGCCTCGCGACGGTGGCGATCCTCGTTCTCATGGTCTGGAAGCCCGGCTTGTGATCGCGTTCAGCCGCCCGTTCTGGCCGCTCTTCCTGCACATCCTTGGTGCGATGACGCTCTTCGGCGCGATTCTCGCCGCGGTCATCACCTCGATCGTCGCGTGGCGGCGTCCCGACCTCGCGGTCCTGCGCCGGGCGACCTTCTGGGCGCTCGTCTCGGCGGTTCCCGCCTACGTGGTCTTCCGGATCGCGGCCCAGATCATCTATTCGGACGAGAAGGACGCCTTCGGCGGCACCGACCCCACCTGGATCGGGATCGGCTTCGCCATCTCGGACGCCGGACTGCTACTGCTGCTCCTCTCGCTCGGGCTCGCGTACTGGTGGAAGCGAGGAGGGAGGCCGATCGCGGGCAGGCTCGTCGCGTGCCTGACGAGCATCTACCTCGTGCTCCTGGGCGTCGCCTGGTTCGCCATGGCCGCCAAATGGGGCTAACAAAAGCTTTACGGCAAGGGAGGGAGAATCCTCGTAAACGGGGAATAGGTTCAGGGCAATGAGTGCTCTGGCCATCGATCTCCGCCGCACCGCAGGCTTCCTCGTCGCAGACGCCCGGGGCCGCGTGGTCGGCACGGTCGAGTGCCCGATGTACGGCACGAGCCCCGAGACGCCCGATGCGCTCTCGGTTCGCTCAGGGTGGCTCGCCCGCCGCCGCCGGATCGTGCCCGCCGAGTCGATCGAGCAGATCGACGACGGCACGAGAGTGATCGGCCTGCGCGTCGAGCGCGAGTCGATCCGCACCTTTCTCTAGAGCCGGCTCCATCGACTCCACGCCTGTCTTTGAGCAAACGCGTGCCGCGTTTGCTCTACGGAAGACCGTCGGGGCCGAGCGTTTGCCCGGCCCCGCGACCTCGCAGCCCTAGAGCACGCCCAGATATCTGTCCAGTTCCCACTGCGTGAGCTGGACGCGATACTCGTCCCACTCCTTACGCTTCAGCTTCACGTAGGCGTCGAAGATGTGGTCACCGAGCGCACGGCGCATCAGCTCCGAGCCGGCGAGCTCGTCGACCGCCTCGCCAAGCGTCTCCGGCAGCGAGACGATGCCCTGCTCGCGGCGTTCCTCGGCGGTGAGGTGATAGAGGTTGGTCTCCATCGGCGGGGAGAGCTCGTACCCCTGCTCGATGCCCTCGAGGCCCGCGTGCAAGAGCGTTGCGAACGTGAGGTACGGGTTGCATGCCGGATCGGGACAGCGGATCTCGGCGCGCGTTGCCTGCTCGGAGCCCGGCTTGTAGAGCGGGATCCGGATCAGTGCGGAACGATTCCGCTGTGACCAGGCAACGTAGACCGGCGCCTCGAACCCGGGCACGAGGCGCTTGTAGGAGTTGACCCACTGCGCGAAGATCGGCGCGAGCTCACGCGCGTGACGGAGCAGGCCCGCGATGAACTGCTTGCCGACCGCAGACAAGTTGTGCTGGTCGGTCCCGTCGAAGAACTGATTGCGGCCGTCCTTGAAGAGCGACATGTGGGTGTGCATCCCCGAGCCGTTCTCGCCGAAGAGCGGCTTCGGCATGAAGGTCGCATACACGCCGTTCTTGGCCGCGACCTCCTTCACGATCAGCCGGTACGTAATCGTCTTGTCGGCCATATCGAGTGCCGAGGAGTAGCGCATGTCGATCTCATGCTGCGACGGCGCGACCTCATGGTGGTGGTACTCGATCCCGATCCCCATGTGCTCGAGCGCGTTGATGGTCTCGTTGCGCAGCTCGGTCGCCGCGTCGAGCGCTGTCATCGCGAAGTAGCCACCCTCGTCGAGCGTCTCGGTCGACTTGTTGTCCCGGAAGAGGAAGTACTCAAGCTCTGGCCCGATATTGAACGTGTCGAAGCCCATCGCCTGCATCCGGTCGAGTGCGCGCCGAAGCACATAGCGCGGATCGCCCTCGTACGGCTCACCGTCGGGCTTCACGACATCGCAGATCATGCGTCCGACCTTCGCCTCGCCCTCACGAGTCGGCATCAAACGATAGGTCGACGGATCAGGGATCGCGACCATGTCCGACTCCTCGATCGCATTGAAGCCGGTGATCGACGAGCCGTCGAAGCCCATTCCGTCGTCGAGTGCGCCCTCGATCTCCGACGGAGTGATCGCAAAGCTCTTCAGGTGGCCCTCGATGTCGGTGAACCAGAAGAGGACGTACTCGACGCCCTCTTTCTTCATCTGCTTGATCACTTCCTTGCGAGCCTCGGGGTCCGAGGTTGCCCGATCCTTGCTCTCGATCATCGCCATTGCTGCGCGCTCCTCTCGGGGGAAAAGAAAAAGGCCCCAGGCTGCCCCGGCGAGGCCGGGCGGCCCGAGACCTCATCGTCTCAAAAGCGCGCCGAGCGTATCAGGCCCCTGCCAACGGCCCGGCGAGGTGTACCCACTCGAATCTTCGCTCGTAGCCGAGCTTTTCGTTCACGGCCCGCATGGCGGCGTTCCCGAGGTCGTTCTGCGTGCGGAGAAACGCCCACCCGTCAGCCTTCGCGGCGGCGATCTGCGACTGCTTCAGCGCGAGGGCGATCCCGCGGCCGCGGGTGGCGCGGGCGACACCCGTCATCCAGTGATCCGCCGTGTCGGCGCTGTCGCGACCGAGGATCGCGTAGCCGACAACACGGCCGTCCTCGATCGCGACAAACGACAGGTGACGGAGCATGAGCCCTCCGAACTGGCGTGCGTGCCACTGCTCGAACGTGCCGGTCACGAGCGGCTCGGCCGCCGGGACGTCGGCGTCGGCTTCGAGCGCAACCACGTAGACGCCCCGGTCGTACGACTCGGTAAGCGGCACGATCTCGATGCCCTCCGGTGGAGCAATCGTGACGTCGGCCGCCGCGAGCTCGAGGCGCACGTCCTGCATGCGTCCGCGCTCGTCGAAGCCGCGTGCTGCGTAGAACGCGAGCGAGTCTCGATCGTCGTGCCGCACGACCACGAGCGTGCTCGTCTTGCCGAGCTCGCGCGCATGTTGTGAGGTTCGACGGAACAGCGTGGTGCCGACACCCTGACGCCGCTCCTCACGGGGCACCCTCAGGGTGGTGTATGCAAGCTCGCTGTCAGGCGCGCCGTGGAACTTGGACACCGTAGCCGCGCCGACCGGCACGCCATGGCGCTCGGCGATCAGGTCGAGGTTGTCCGGCTTCGTGCGTTGCTCAACGACCCATTCGCGCGGCATCGGCGTCTCGGGGTGCACGCGATTCCGGACTTCGAGGTAGGTATCGATGTCTGCGGCGGTGACGACAGGCCGTACCGAGGTCACGGCAGCGGGCCCTGGTAGGTGATCACCTTGCTCTGGTCGGTGTACCCGAGACCGCGGTTCAGCGCCTGCATCGCCTCGTTCCCTCGCTGCGTCCACGTGACCAGCTCGGCGACGCCTGCGTGCGAAGCCCAGTGGAGCTGCGTCTGTTTCAACACACGGGCGATCCCGCGACCGCGGCGGTCGCGACGAACAACAGTGAGGCCGTGCTCGGCGATCGCGGCACCGTTCGCATGCTCGACCATGCCCGTATAACCGACCGGCTCGCCGCCCTCGAGCGCCACGAACGACCCGTCGGGACGCGTCGCCTCGTCGCGCAGCCAGGTCTCCTTCTTGTAGGTCACGCCACCCGGGATCGGGAGGTCCTCGTAGCCCTCGAGCGCGACGGACCAGACTGCAGCGAGCAGCTCCTCGCGACGCGTGTCGAGCGACCTGATCTCAATCCCCGGAAGCGGCTCGGGCACCGGCTCAGCTCCGATCAGGCGTACCTGCTGGAGTTGGTAGTCGACTTCGGCGAGCCCGAGCGATTCCGCGAACGCGATCGAGTGCGGCTCGTCGGCGTAGACGAAGGCGTTCACGCCGCTGAGGCCGAGCGAGCGGGCGTGGTCGACCAGCGCGCGCACGAGCGCGCTGCCGACCTCCCGGCGGCGGTGCTGCGGCAACACGCGAACGGCGATGAACGCGCGGCCGCCAAAGCTCGAGCGGTCGGCGATGCCGCAGCCGGCGAGCTCACCGTCCAGGTCTGCGAGCAGCAGCACGCGCTCGGGCTCGACCGCCGCGCGCAGCTGGTCTGCCGTGACGGGCTCGTTCGGGACGACGGCGCTCTTCAACTCCGCCCACGCAACGAGGTCACCCTCCGATTCGACGGTTCGCAGCTCGATCATCCCGACCGCTTCAGCTTCCCGTGCTGTTTCGCGTACCGCTCCCCGGCCCGAAAGATGACGAGACCGAGCGGGATCGACACCACGCCGATCACGAGCAGCGGCCAAACGTCGTCCCAGCGCAGGCCGGCGCCGTCGAGGATCGAGGCGCGACACCCGCGCAGCGCGTAGGTGGCCGGGGAGATCTTCGAGATCCACTGCATCCACTCCGGAAGCACGCTCACCGCGTAGTAGACGCCCGAGACGACGAGCATCAGTCCCTGTGCGACGAAGCCGAGCTGCGTGCCTTTTTCAGGCGAGATCAGCGGCAGAACGGCGGTCATCATGCCGACACCGATGAACGAGATCGACGCGATCGCGAGGAGGGAGACGGCGGCCGCGTAGTTCGCGTTCGGCACATGAATGCCGATGAACGCGACGACTGCGACGAAGACGAGGGCAGCGCGCACGAGGCCGTAGAGCACCGCGTAGATGCCCATGCCGATCAGGTGCACCGGCCGCGACACCGGCGCCATGAACGTGTACTCGATCGTGCCTTCCCATCGTTCCCACGCGACGGTCTCCGTGACGATCTCGAAGATGATCCCGAGGAATGCCCAGATGACGCCGCCGACCAGCAGCTTCGCGGCGAGCTCGTTCTCCGCAGCCGGCGTCAACCCGACACCGCGTGCGATGAACACGATCGTGAGCGTGTTGGCGATCGTCCAGAGCAGGAACGCGACGTCCCAGAGGAAGTAGCGCTTCGTCAGGTACAGGTTGCGCTCGACGACGCCGTACAGCCCGATCAGCTCGTTCCGCAAGACCCTCCTGCGACTGAATGTCGTGTCGACGGCTGCCATTACGCAAACACCTCCCTCTCTTCGTCCTCTTCCGTTTTCTCGTCCTCGAACGACCGTCCGGTCGCGGCGAAGAACGCTTCCTCGAGCGTCTCGGCGCGGTACCGGTCCTTCACGTCCTGCACGGGCTCGAGGAAGAGCAGGTCGCCGCGGTCGAGCAGGCCGATGCGATCGGCGAGGTCCTCGGCCTCGTTCATGTCGTGCGTGCAGAGCAGGATGGTCGAGTCGTGCTGCAACCGGATCTCGCGGATGAAGGTCTGCACTTCCTGCTTCGAGCGCGGATCGAGACCTGTGGTCGGCTCGTCGAGGAGCAGCAGCACCGGTGAGGTGAGCAAGGCGCGCGCCAGCGCGACCTTCTGCTGCATGCCGCGCGAGAGATTCTCCATCGACTCGTTTCGGCGGGAGGCCGGGAACCCGACGCGCTCGAGGATCACCGGGATCTTGGCGTGCGTCTCGCGTGGCCCCATCCCGTAGAACCGGGCCGCGTACCCGAGATTCTCGGCGGCGCTCATCTTCTTGAAAAAGCTCGCCTCGACCGACACGCGGTTGACCAGGCGGCGAACGGCGCGCGCTTCCTTGAAGACGTCGTGGCCGAACACGTGGGCCGACCCGCCGTCCGGCAGCAGCAGCGTCGAGAGCAGACGGACGAGCGTCGACTTGCCCGAGCCGTTCTGGCCGAGGATCGCGACGCACTCGCCGCGCTCCATGGTGAACGAGACGCCGTTCAGCGCAGAGCGGCGGCGCCGGTGGACACCCTTGCGCCGGCTGAAGACCTTCTCGAGATCACGTACGGCAACTGCTTCATGAGACACGCTTTGCTGCAACACACCATGCTCCTTGGGATCGTGAAAAGACGAGCGAACGAAGACGCACTGCTACCGCTAGAAGCGGTAGCGGCGGACGTCTGCGTTAGCGATCCCGGACATAGCGTGCGTAAGGATATGGGAGGTGCGTATGGTCCGCAAATGAGATTGCGTAATCGCAGCAATCAGGAGCACCACAAACTCGGCGCCCGCGGTTGACGTCTCAACGACCGATGGCCCGGGTGCTCGCTGTCATGGTCTTGCTCGGAGTCGCGCTCGCGGTTCCAGCGCTCGCACCCGCGGATCCACACCAGGTGAAGCCCGACCGGGCAGCGATCGACTCGCTGCTCGATGCCTTCGTTCCCGCGGTCGTCGAGCAGAAGGATCTGAAGGACGGCTGGAACTTGGTGGGCGGAGTCGCCCGCACCACCTCCTACCGTGAGTGGCTGAAGGGCAACACCTCGGTGCAGCGCTACCCCGCCAGGGGAACGCGCTTCCACGGCTTCATCGTCAACTACTCCTATCCAGGCGACATCGGCTTCGACATTCTGTTGCAGCCCACGAAGCGATCGCTCGGCGCATGGTCCTTCCGCGCCGAAGCGCAGAAACTCGGCGGCCGCTGGCGGATCACCACGTGGTATCCGGTCGCGACGTTCGCGCCGCCCGGGAAGACGCAAACCGTCCTCGGCCCGAACGATCTGGGCGCGTCGAACGCGTCGTCGACCGCCGGCGGTTCGAGCCGCCTCGGCTCCTGGGTCTTGCTCCTGCCGGCGCTCTTCATCGGCGCGATCGCCGTCGGAGGCGTCGCGATCGCATTCACGCGCTGGAGCCGGACGAGATCACACACCCGGGAGGTGCAGCGCGACCTCGCCGCGCGCCGGTAAACGCGCAACACTTCGGTCGTGAGCCACGACCACTCCCAGCACGGGCACGGCGGCAACGCAGACACGCAGGTCCGGCCGCTCGCGATTGCCTTGACGCTGATCGTCGCCTTCATGGCGGTCGAAGTCACCGTCGCCCTCATCGCCGATTCACTCGCGTTGCTCTCGGACGCAGCACACATGCTCGTCGATGCAGGCGCACTCGGATTGAGCGTGTGGGCGGCGCGCCTGGCACAGCGGCCCGCAGGTGGCCGCATGACCTTCGGCTTCCGGCGTGCCGAGATCCTGTCGGCGCAGGCGAACGGCATCACCCTGCTCATCCTCGGGCTCGTGATCTTCGTCGAGGGTCTCCGCAGGCTTGCCGCGCCGCCGGACGTGCGCGGCGGACTGGTACTCGCAACCGCCCTCGTGGGTGCCGCCGTGAACGTGCTCGCGCTCTGGCAGGTGGCGCGGGCAAACCGCGAGAACCTTAACGTCGAAGGGAGCTACAAGCATCTGCTCACCGACCTCTATGCGTTCGGGGGCACCGCCGCCGCCGGCCTCATCATCCTCACGACGGGGTTCGAACGCGCCGACCCAATCGCGTCGCTCTTCGTCGCCGGCTCGATGCTGATCGCCGCGTGGCCACTTCTGCGGGCAAGCGGCCGCGTGCTCCTCGAGGCCGCGCCGGAGGGGATCTCGCCGGAGGAGATCGCAGGCGCGGTACGCGATCACTCGGGCGTGACCGACGTGCACGACCTGCACGTGTGGGAGATCAGCTCCGGTTTTCCGGCGCTCTCGGCGCACGTGCTCGTCGGTCAGGGAGAGGACTGTCACGCGATCAGACGCGAGCTCGAAGCGATCCTGCAGACACGGTTCGGGATCGACCACACGACGCTCCAGGTCGAGCACGCGAACGACGAGCTCCTGTCGATCCAGCCCTTGCGGAGCATCCACCCGGACCGCTAGCGTGTGAGTACGTGCGGCGCCGACGAAGGCGCGCGCGAAAGCACTACTGCACTGCGACTGCCGGTCACAGCAGTCGAAGGCAGTGAGGCAATGAGGCCTCACGACTCCCGGGAGTCGTGGGGCCTTTTTTCGTTTTCGACAAGTCCATCGTGGAACCAGGAGGAACCGGAGTGACCAAAGTCAAGCTCGAATACATCTGGCTCGACGGCTACGAGCCCGTCCCGAATCTCCGCAGCAAGACGAAGATCGTGGAGTTCGCGGGTGAGCCGGCGCTCGAGGACCTGCCCGTCTGGAACTTCGACGGAAGCTCGACGCAGCAGGCGGAGGGCAGGAGCTCGGACTGCGTGCTGCAGCCGGTCGCGGTCTTCTCCGACCCGGCTCGCGCGGGCGGCAAGCTCGTGATGTGCGAGGTGCACCTGCCCGATGGGTCGCCGCATCCGTCGAACAGCCGCGCGACCATCCCGGACGACCCCGGCACGTGGTTCGGCTTCGAGCAGGAGTACTTCTTCTATCGTGACGGCGCCCCGCTCGGCTTCCCGCGTGAGGGATTCCCCGCGCCGCAGGGTGAGTACTACACGGGTGTCGGCTTCAAGAACGTGGGCGACGTCGCACGCGAGATCGTCGACGCGCACATCGACCTGTGCCTGGAGGCCGGGATCAACCTCGAAGGCGTGAACGCGGAGGTGGCGAAGGGCCAGTGGGAGTTCCAGATCTTCGGCAAGGGCTCGAAGCGCGCGGCGGACGAGATGTGGATCGCCCGCTATCTGCTTCTCCGCCTGTGTGAGCGCTACGGCGTCGACGTGAACTTCCATCCGAAGCCACTTGGGATGGAGCACGACTGGAACGGATCAGGGATGCACACGAACTTCTCGACCGAGTACCTCCGTGAGGTCGGAGGCGAGGAGTACTTCGAGGCGCTGATGGCCGCGTTCGACGAGTACAAGAACGAGCACATCGCCGTCTATGGACCCGACAACCACATGCGGCTGACCGGGCCAGCACGAGACGCAGGCGATCGACAAGTTCAACTACGGCGTCGCGAACCGTGGAGCGTCGATCCGCATCCCGCACAGCTTCGTGTCGGACGGCTTCAAGGGCTATCTCGAAGACCGCCGCCCGAACTCGCTCGGCGATCCCTACAGAATCGCCGGGCGCATCCTGCAGACGATCGAGTCGGTGCCCACCGACGCCGGAGCGACGTCCGAGAACCTGGCCGAAGCCGAAGCAGTGGCGGCGTAGGACATTGACGTCGCCGCCGACCCAGCTCTGGTGCACGTGCGAGAAGCCGTTGCCCGTGCACATCGCGGAACGCAAGGGGGCCGCTCGCAGCGTGTGCGCGCGCTGCGAGCGGCCTCTGCGGCTCCGACTCGCTCACTGAGCGAGCGGCGGCTCCGACATCACTGGATCCGGAAGGTGACCGTGACGTCGGCGGTGACGTCCTGCGTGCCGGGCTCGACGGGCGTCGAGTCCTTCGCCGCTGTGGCAGCTTCGGCTGCGAACACAGGCTGCGGCGCCGAGCCAACCTCGGACACCGTCGTGACAGGCCCGACGGCAAAGCCGCCGGCCTCGCCGAGTGCGGCGGCCTTTGCGCGTGCGTCGACGACGGCCTTCTTCAACGCGTCGCGGTAGAGCTCATCACGCCCCGAGACGTCGAGCGTCGGGCCGCTGACGGTGTTCGCGCCCGCACCGACCGCCGCGTCGATCAACGCACCCGCCGCCGCGATCTTGCTCCTGGCCGACACCGAGTTCTCGGCGCTGTATCCGGTCACCGCGCCCTGCTCGTTCGTTCGCGGATAGAGCGACACCTGCTGGGTCTGGAGGTCGTCGCCACCGGCGCCTTTCAGTGCAGCGACCACGGCAGTCATCAGCGTCGCGTTCTGGGCCAGTGCCGCCGCGGCCGAGGTGGCCTGGGTCTGCACGCCCGCGGTCACGCTCGCCTCGTCGGGCACCGCGGTCACGACGCCGTGCCCGGTCGTCGACACGGTGTCCGGCGTGACGGTGTCGCCCCGCGCGGCTTCTGGGCGGCCGATGCCGGCGAAGGCGACGACCGCGCACGCCGCGATCACGGCGGCGAGCACAAGTGAAAGTGAGCGTCTCATGTCCTTCCTACGCCGCCGCGTGGTTTCCTGTCACACGTGAACTACGTCTTCGTCGACTGCCGCTGGGCGCTCGATGACCCGGGCTTCGGCCGCCGGGCCTACCTCGAGGGCCATATCCCGGGCGCGGCGTTCCTGGACGTCGAGCGCGACCTGGCCGAACCGGCCGGGCCTGGCGGACGCCATCCGCTCCCGACGGCCGCTCGCTTCGCCGCTGCGGCCTCACGCGCGGGGATCGGGCCTGACGCACTCGTCGTGGCGTACGGATCGCTCGGGGGCGCCGAGCGGCTCTGGTGGCTCCTCCGGCATTTCGGTCACGACGCCTGCGCGGTACTCGATCTTGAGGCGTGGCATGGGGAGCTGCGCGGCGGCGAGGAACCGATCGGGGTGGCCGAGTTCATTCCTCGCGCTCGAGCTGGGGACACGATCGAACGCGCGGAGCTCGCAGCTGCGCGCGAGGGGCTCGTCGTGGTCGATACGCGGGTCGCTACGCGCTGGCGCGGCGAGGAGAACGCGATCGATCGGGTCCCCGGGCGCATCCCCGGTGCCCTGAATGCGCCCTGGAACGAGCCGCTCGGCGACCTGCCGGACGGCGAGCTCGTCACCTATTGCGGCTCCGGCGTGACCGCGTGCGTCGTGCTCCACCGGCTGCACCTCGCCGGGCGGGAGGGCCGCCTGTACCCCGGATCGTGGTCCGAGTGGGAGCAACACCCGGAGCTCCCGGTCGAGCGCTCGGCCTGAGCGACCGAGCCCGGGGGTCTGCTCGCTGTGGACGAATTGGCACCCTCCCGCAACGGTGCCTGGCACCGGCCATGTCTCGTTGCGAATGGCTTGGTTGCAGGGATTTCCCGCTTGCGTGGATGAGAAATCACACCTGCGTAACGGTGCCTGGCACCGGACGTGTCTCCGCCCGACGTGTCTGAGTTTCACACCCTGTGAGGGTGCGTGAGGAGATGACGCGAGCCGCGGGGTCGCGGCCGGCAGGCACCCGGTTGCGGCGAGCGACCGCAGCGACGAGCCCGCCTGAGGGCGAGGTCAGGCTGCGGTTGCGGCGGTCGAGGTCGCGTATGGGGCGAGGTACTGCTCCCACCGCTGCGGGATCTTCGGTGTCGCGAGTCGGATGAAGAGCACCGGCGCGGGCGGCCGCGGCCTGACCGTGAGCTGCATGTGGATCTCGTGCGGGAGGCGGTTCCCCTTCCGCAGGTTGCAGGGCGCACAAGAGGTGACGACGTTCTCCCAGCTCGAGTCTCCGCCGCGCGAGCGCGGGATGACGTGGTCGAGCGTCAGGCGGCCGCCGGTATTCCCGCAGTAGACGCATTGCCAGCCGTCACGGGCAAAGAGCGCGCGACGCGAGATCTTCCGCTGCACGAGGCGGGGAACCCTGACGTAGTGCACGAGGCGAATGACGTGTGGCCACCGGAACGTATCGGTGGCCGAGCGAAGTGGTCGGTCGAGCTCCTCGACCACCTCGGCCTTGCCCTTGAAGACGAGCACGTGGGCGCGGCGCAGCGAGCACACATTGAGCGGCTCGTAACTCGCATTGAGAACGAGAACCTGCTGCACCCTGCCGGGGAATGTACCCCACCGCACCGCCCTGCAGCCGGCCGGGGACGTCAGCGGCCCATGGCGCGTTCGACGGCCTCCAACTCCTCCGGCGAGAGTGCGACGGAGGCGCGGCCACGATCGAGCTCCTTCATGTAGATCCGGGCGTAGTCGCGGCCCTGGATCGCGGTGACGACCACTCCGGTGCGCGCCGCATCGAGCAGGGCGAGCGACGCTGACTGATGGCCACCGGTGTCGCCGTAGGCGTCGTAGCGGACAATCGACGTGTTCATGACGGTCGTGTCGACCCGGCGGTCGACCCGTGCGAGCCCGGCCGCCACCTCGTCGACTGCGCGATGCAGGTCGTCGATGCGGCCCTGGAGCGACACCGAGAAATCGACGAGATCCTTGCGGCCCCCGCCGACCAGCACACGCTGCGCGTCCCGGACCCGCCGAACCTTGACCCACGCCCACCAGGCAAGACCGAGAGCGATCGCACCCACGACCGCAGCTGCGATCGCCACGGCGAGCGCGGCTGTCGCCGAGATATGCACGCTACGGCAGAGAGAAGATCGCGGGGAAGCTGGCCTTGTTGTTGTCGGTGTTGTGCTCGCCCGGCACCGGTGCGACGTCGACGAGAATCTGGGTCTTCTGCGCGAACGGGACGGTTCCGAGATCCGAGAAGGTCACCGACTTCTCTTGCCCCGGATTGATCAGGTCAACCGTCTTCGTCCGCACGATCGCGCCCTGGGTCTTCTGAATCGTCAGCGTCACCTTGATGCCGACCTCCTGCGAGTCCCCCGAGTCGGCGATCGTCACGACGAACGCGAGGTCGGTCGTGGCCGTGATCGTGTTCTCGGTCGTCGTCGACAGCGTCTGGTTGCCCGGCTGCGCCTTCACATCGACGATGTTCGTGCCGTGAATGCCCGTCGGCGTGCCGCCCGTCGACGCGCCGCGCAAGCGCGTGAGGAGCAGCGCCATCGAGCGTTCGGTCATCAGGTCGCGGTTCGCGACGAAGTTCGAGTCGGGCACCGAGACGCCGGTGATCCCTTCATGCACCAGGATCACCCTTGTCGGCTCCTTGAAGAGGTCGTCCCACACGACATCACTTGCGACCAGCCGGTCGCCTTGCTGTGAGAGCACCTGCGCCTCGCCGACGCCCTTCGAGGTGGGGTTGGCGGCGAACGTTGCGGCCAGGCCCTGCACGCCGCTGACGCGTAGCTGCAACGCCTCGATCATGCGACCCTGCGTGTCGCGCAAGGGACCGGGCGCGCTCAGCTCTGTCGCGGCCGTGACGTTCTGCCGCTCTTGCTCGGCGAGGCCGTTCAACGTCCGGGCGAGCGACGGCGCCTTGGCCGCCGGTGTGACGAGCGCATTCGAGACCGCCGTCCCGTTGGCCTGGGAGCTCGCGGCGATCGTGGCGACCTTGCTCATGTAGTGCTGGTACGTGTCGTGCTTCGAAGTCGACGCGCACGACTGCAGGAGCAGCCCGAAGAAGACGAGGACCGCCACGATGATCGCGATGAGGGCGAGGAGCCGCAGGAGCGGCGTCAGCCCCTGCGCCGGGCCGGCGGGGCGGCGAGGCCTGCCGCCACGGCCGCCGCGCCGCGGCATGCGCACGCGCGAGGTCGGCTGCGCCTCGGTGGTGGCTGGCTCGTCCTCGAAGAAGTCGAACTGGATGTCGTCGTCGTCGCGCGGGGCCATTCGGGGTCGAATCTACCGCGTTGCCCGGTCGGAGCAGGGATTCAGATGGCGGCAACGTACAACCCATGCAGTGTCCTCGGCCGCGCTCGCGAACGACCTCTTCCTCGGCCGATACCGGCCGCTGCGGCCCCTGGGCTCGGGAGGAATGGGCCACGTCTGGCTCGCGCGCGACGAAAAAAGCGGCCTCGACGTGGCGCTGAAGATCGTCGCCCGCGAGGGCAAGGCGGGCCACCGGGCCGAGCGCGAGGCGCGCGCCGCCGCCGCCCTGCGGCACAAGCACTGCCAGCGGATCCTCTCGCTCGCGCGCGACCCCGGACACGTCTACATCGCCTACGAATACATCCCCGGCCGAACGCTCCGCGAGGCAATGCGCGCCGGGGAGCTCGACGACCGCGGTGCGATCGAAGCTGCCGCGCAGATCGCTGAGGCGCTGGCGCACGCTCACGGCAAGGGAATCGTCCATCGCGACGTGAAGCCTTCGAACGTGCTGCTCGCCGAATCGCCGGAGATCGACGTCCGGCTACTCGACTTCGGGCTCGCCCAGATGGCCGAGTTCGACACTCTCACCGCGCTCGGCGACATCCCGGGAACCCTCGCCTATATCTCCCCCGAACGGCTGCACGGGCTGACCGCGACGAGCGCCGCCGACATCTGGGGTCTCGGGGTGCTCCTCTGGGAGGCACTCGCGGGCGAGCACCCGTTCTGGGGCGGCGACATGGTCGAGACGTCGCGACGGATCCAGGCGGGGTCGCCACCGCTCGAGTCGCTCCGGCCCGACCTGCCCCAACATCTCCTCGACACGGTCGGGGGCGCGCTGGTCAGCAATCCGCAGCGACGCCCGAGCGCCGGCCGCCTGGCGCAGGACCTGCGCTCGCTCCCGAAGCGCCGCCGAGCGAAGCTGCGTGGCTCGAACAGAGGCGGCTCCAGCGGGGGCGGCTCGATGACCGGCACCTCGACCTTCGCCGGCCCGGCCCGTATTTCCAGTGCCCTCGTCACGGAGCGGCTGCTCCCCGGCGCGCTGGCGGGGCTCGCCACCGGCTGGGTCGCAATCCGCTTGCCGTTCTATCCGGCGCAGTGGCCGTTCGGGCTCGCCGCCGCAGGGGCCGCACTGGGATTCGCCGCGCCCCGGGCCGGTCTCCTCTTCGCCCTGACGGTCGCATTCTTCCCCCTCGCGAACATCTCGACGGGGCTGGCGCTCGTCTACGCGGTGCTCGCCGCCGGCTGGGCCGCGGTCACCTGGAAGGACGCCCGGGCCGGCCTGCTCCTCGCCATCGGCCCGCTGCTCGCGCCGGTCGCCGCGCTCGCGCTCGTGCCGCTGGCGGCCCAGCTCGCCCGCGGGCGGGCCCGCCGCGCGGTAACCGCCGCAGCCGCAGTGCTGCTGGCCGCGGTGATCGCCGGGTTGCGGCGGGCGCCGCTTCCGTTCGACGGCTCGATGCCCCCGCTCGGCCTCGGCGTCGCCGGCTCGACCCGCCCGTCCGCCGTGGCACACGCGATTTCGACGCAGCTCGGCGCTCACCCCGTCCTCCTCATCGAGGCGGCCGTCCTGGCCGCCGCAGCCGCTCTGCTGCCACACGTCCGTCGCCGAGGGCCCTGGCCGGCAGCGGTCTTCGGCGCCGCGCTGCTCGCGGGGACGGCCCTGGCGGCTCCCGCAGCCGCGGTGCTGCCGCTGATCGCGGCCGCGTGGGCGACAGCCGCCGCCCTGGCCCTCGAACCGCGTCTTTAGACTGGCCGCAGCCGGGTACGCCCTGGCCGCCTATGTCGGTCCTCCGCAATATCGAATCCAAGCTCGAGTCGCTCTTCGAGGGCGTCTTCGGCCGCGCGTTCCGGACCAACGTCCAGCCGGTCGAGCTGGCCCGCAAGCTCATCAAGGAGATGGACGACCACCGCAACATCTCGGTGTCACGCGTCTATGTGCCGAACGAGTACACGATCTTCCTCTCCCCTGGGGATCGCGAGCAGTTCTCGAGCTACGAAGCCCAGCTGAAGGACGAGCTGCAGGAATACCTCGCCGAGCACGCCCGCCGCGAGAGCTACGTCATGCTCTCGGCGCCCAGGGTCGAGCTCGATACCGACGACGACCTCGACGTCGGGGTGTTCGGCATCGCCACGCGGATGGTGCAGACCGGCAAACGGCAGGCCGACGAGCCGCGAAGCCAGGCGGAGCCCGGCGCGACGATGGTCTACAAGCCCTCTGCCGCCGTCCCGCAGCCGACCGAGGCCGCCTCGGCGGTCGAGCTCGGGATCGAGCGGGAAATCGCTGTCCTCGCCTGGGACGGCCAGCGGCACGAGATCAAAGCCCGCCGGGTCGTACTCGGCCGATCGAAGGACGCCGACCTGCAGCTCTCCGACCCGAACGCCTCGCGCCGCCACGCAGAGCTGCGGCAGGAAGGCGCGACCTATTGGCTGATCGACCTCGATTCGACCAACGGCGTCGAGGTCAAGGGGAAACGGGTGAAGCGCGTGAAGCTCGAGGACGGCACGCGGTTCACGATCGGCTCGACTGAGATCACCTTCACGCGGGAGACCGTTTAGCGTGCTCGCGTCGGCGCAGGTCGAGACGACGCTCGTCTTCCTGAAGATCGGCTTCCTCGTGCTTCTCTACCTCTTCATCTGGCGGATCGTGCGGTCTGCGGCGCGCGACCTGCGACTGCCCCAGGAGTCGATGATCCTCGCGCCGCAGCAGGCGGCAGCCGCCGGGTTCCTGCCGCAGCCCTCGGCCCGCGAACTGGGTCATCTGGTGGTGTTGACGAGTCCTGTCCTCTCGGACGGCGAGACCTTCACGCTCGACTCCCACCCGCTGACGATCGGCCGTGGCTCGAACAACGACGTCGCCCTGCAGGCAGACGAGTACGCCTCGACGAGGCATGCGCGGTTCGAGCCTCGGCGCGACGGCGTCTGGATCGAGGACATCGGCTCGACCAACGGGACGTTCGTGAACGGGATCCGGCTGACGCGGGAGCGCAAGCTGACGCCAGGTGACGTCGTGCGGATCGGCGAGACCGATCTGAGGTTCGAGCCGTGAAGCTCGGCAGGCACGCGAGCCGCACCGATCCGGGTCGCAAGCGGCGTCACAACGAAGACTCGTTCGTCGTGCAGCCGCCGCTATTTGCGATCGCCGACGGGATGGGAGGCGCACAGGCCGGCGAGATCGCCTCTGCCCTCGCCGCCGGCGCGCTCAGCGAAGCGAACGCAAACGGCGGCGGCGGCGAGTCGCGCGTCACGGAGCTGATCCAGGAGGCAAATCGCCGCGTCCACGAACGGGCCTCAACCGACCCGTCGACGAGCGGCATGGGGACGACCGTCACGGTCGCGCTCGTCGAGAGTGATGGGAGCATCACGATCGGCCACGTCGGCGACTCGCGCGCGTACAGGCTGCGCGGCGGCCGGCTCGAGCAGATCACCGACGACCACTCGCTCGTCGCCGAGCTCGTCCGGCGCGGTGAGCTGTCGGCCGAGGAGGCCGAGGTACACCCGCAGCGGTCCGTGATCACGCGGGCGCTCGGCACGGACCCGGACGTCGACGTCGACGCATTCTCGGTGCAGCCGAAGCCCGGCGACCTCTATCTGCTGTGTTCCGACGGATTGTCCGACATGGTCGCCGCAGAGGTGATCGAAGAGATCATGCGCGAGTATCGCGAGGACCTCGACGCCGCTGCGCGCGCCCTCGTCCGCGCGGCGAACCGCGGCGGCGGCGACGACAACATCACCGCCGTGTTGTTCGAGATCGTCGACGGCGACGCACCGAGCAGCGGCCCGCTGAGCGGCGAGCCGGACGAGCGCACCCGCGAGCTGCCTGTAATCGCCCACGACGAGGAAGACACGCTCCATCCCGAGGATCTCGTCGCCCCTCCTCCCTCCGCGGTCGACACGATGGTCGTGCCACCGGCCGCGGTCGAGGCAGCTTTCCCCTCCGACTCCGCCTCCGCCGCGGGCCTGGAACCCGCGGACGCAGGGCCGTCTGAAGCAGCGGCGCCTGAAGCAGGGTTGGGACGTCGCCTGCTTGCGCTGCTCGTGATCGCGGTGCTCGTCGCCGTGATCGTCGTGCTCGTCTGGTGGGGGCTTGCCCGCTGACGAACCGCAACAGAGAGCTTCTCTACCTCGGCGTCGTCGGTGTTCTCACCGGTATCGGCTTCGCATCCGTCTACATCGCGCGCCAGGCGGTCGTGAGCTGGGGGTCGCTCGGGTACGCGCTCTTCTTCTTCGCGCTCTACGTCGCCGCCCACCTCGTCGCGAGGGCGACGGTGCCGAACGCCGACCCGTACCTGCTGCCGATGGCCGGACTCCTCACGGCGGTCGGTGTCACGGAGATCTATCGCCTGGGGCCGAGCGACGCGTTCAAGCAAGGGCTCTGGATCGTGATCGGCGTGGCTCTCTTCGCGCTCGCGCTGTTCGGCCTGCGCCGGGACTACCGCGTACTCGAGCAGTACAAGTATCTCTTCGGCATCTCCGCAATCGTGCTGCTCTTCCTGCCACGGCTGCCCGGTCTCGGCACGACGGTGAACGGCGCGCGGCTCTGGGTGCACGTAGGCACGTTCACGTTCCAGCCCGGTGAGCTTGCCAAGATCTGCTTGATCGTCTTCCTCGCGGCGTATCTGCGTGAGAAGCGCGAGGTACTCGCCCAGGGACGTGCCAAGGACGTCGGCCCGTTGCTCGTGATCTGGGGCGGCACGATGCTGGTGCTCGCATCGTCGAACGACCTCGGCTCCGGGCTCCTCTACTTCGGGATCTTCCTGGCCATGCTGTACATCGCCACCGCTCGGCTCTCGTTCGTGCTCGTCGGCGTCGCGCTCTTCCTTGTCGGCGGCTACGGCGCGTACGAGCACATCGGTCACGTCCACGAGCGGGTCACGATCTGGCTGCATCCGTGGACGACGCAGAAGGTGTTCTGCCCGTCGACCGGCGGGCTCGCCCTGCGCCAGGACTGCGAGAGCTACCAGCTCGTGAAGTCGCTCTATTCGATCGGCAACGGGGGGTTCGGCGGCGCCGGCCTCGGCAAGGGCACGTTCACGAGCACGGACGGGCATTCGTTGATCCCATTCGTGAACAGCGACTTCATCTACTCGGCACTCGCGCAGGAGCTCGGCCTGATCGGCGTCGCCGCGCTGCTGCTCGTGTTCATGCTGTTCGTCGCACGCGGGATGAAGATCGCGCTGCAGGCCGACGACGGTTTCTCGAAGCTCCTCGCCGCAGGACTCACGTTCGGGTTCGCCTTCCAGACGTTCATCATCGTCGGCGGCGTGCTGCGCATCATCCCGCTGACGGGAATCACGCTGCCGTTCGTGTCGTACGGAGGATCGTCCGTGATCGCGAACTTCGTGCTGCTCGCAGGGCTCCTGCTCGTCTCGGACCGGGCGAACGCGTGAACAGGCAGATCTCCCGGATCGCGCTCGTGTCGCTGCTCCTGCTCTCGACGCTGATCGTCGCGACGACGTACTGGCAGGTCTGGGCGTCCGCCGGCCTGGCGGCGCGCCAGGACAACGCGATCGAGCGGGTTGCGCAGTTCAGGATCAGGCGCGGACTGATCTACGCGTCGGACGGGAAGACGGTGCTGGCGAAGAATGTGATCAAGAAGTCGGGCGGCCAGATCCTCTACTTCCGGACGTATCCCACGAACGGCTTCGCCTCACAGACGGTCGGCTACTCGACGCAGGGCCGATCGCGCGCGGGCATCGAGCGCCAGGAGAACGCCTACCTCACAGCGTCGAACGCGAACCTCGGCACGATCTGGGACAAGTTCGGTGAGCAGTTGAAGGGCGCGACGATCAAGGGCAACAACCTCGTGCTCAATCTGCGCGTCAACGCGCAACGGATTGCCGAGTCGGCGCTGCGCGGAAAGTGCGGGGCGGCGTTCGTCATGAATCCGAAGACGGGCGAGGTGTATGTCAGCGCGTCCTCGCCGACGTACAACCCGAACAAGATCGAGTCGGCGAACGGGTACGCGTCGATCATCCACTCGCCGGCCGCCTGCCCCGGCTCGAGCTCGCCGCTCCTGAACCGTGCGACGTCCGGCCTCTACTCACCCGGATCGACGTTCAAGACCGTAACTGCGGCCGCTGCGCTCGACGATGGCGTCTACACCGAAAGCTCGCGCTTCGACGATCCCGGCTACTGCACCGAGTACGGGCAGAAGGTCTCGAACGCGCTCAACCCGGACCAAACGGCGGAGAGCTACGGCAACGTCAGCTTCCTCGAGGCGTACGAGCACTCGATCAACGCCGTCTTCTGCAACATCGGGCAGAAGCTCGGAGCAAAGCGCGTGCTCGATGCCGCGAAGAAGTTCGGGTTCTACTCGACGCCGCCGATCGAACTGCCCTCGAGCGAGGTCGCGCCGAGCGGGCTCTACCGCTTCTCGAAGAAGGGTGTGACGCTCTACGACACGCCGGGTCTCGTCGACCCCGGACGCCTGGCCTTCGGGCAGGAGCACCTCCTCGCGACCCCGATGCAGATGGCAATGGTCGCGGCCGCGGTTGCGAACAAAGGCACGATCATGCAGCCTCACCTCCTGAAGGTGGTCCGCAGCCCCACGGGCAAGCTCGTCACGCGGGTGCACCCGCAGGTCTGGAAGCAGGCGATGAAACCCCACACCGCTGCGATCCTCAACAAGTTCATGCAAGCGGTCGTCACCGGCGGCACGGGCCGCGCGGCCGCGATCCCCGGCGTCAAGGTCGCGGGCAAGACAGGCACCGCCGAAACGAGTCAGAGCCACGTCTACACGGCCTGGTTCATCTTCTTCGCCCCTGCTGACGACCCCGTGGTGGCCGGCGCCGTCGTGCTCGAGCACCAGCTGAACGGGTTCGGAGGCTCGGTGGCCGCCCCGATCGCCAAGCAGCTGATGCAGGCGATCCTGCCCGCCGCGTCGAAGAGTTAAAGCCGGCCTCGTATGACCACGTCAGACACCCTGATCGACCGCACGTTCGACCGGCGCTACGTGATCAGGCGCAAGCTCGGCTCGGGCGGAATGGCCGACGTCTATCTGGCCGAGGACCAGGAGCTCGGACGCCGTGTTGCGCTGAAGCTTCTCGACGAGCGGCACGCTTCGGACGAGCAGTTTGTCGAGCGCTTCCGGCGGGAGGCCCAGAGCGCCGCCGGCCTCAACCATCCGAACATCGTCTCGATCTTCGATCGTGGCCGCGCCGAGGGCACCTACTACATCGCGATGGAGTACCTGGACGGGCGCACGCTGAAGGAGCTGCTGATCCGCAACGGACCGACTCCGGTCCCGATCGCAATCGACTACGCGCGCCAGATTCTCGGTGCGCTCTCGTTCGCGCACCGCAACGGGATCATCCACCGGGACATCAAGCCGCACAACATCATCGTCGGCCCTGACGGTCGATTGAAGGTGAC
Source organism: uncultured Thermoleophilia bacterium (assembly GCA_963842335.1). Taxonomy (GTDB): domain Bacteria; phylum Actinomycetota; class Thermoleophilia; order Gaiellales; family Gaiellaceae; genus PALSA-600. Next base: position 132,795 of record CAWJGF010000011.1, read on the forward strand.
GGACTTCGGGATCGCGCGCTCCGGCGCATCGCAGATGACGGAGGCAGGCTCGATCGTCGGTACGGCCCAGTACCTCTCACCGGAGCAGGCGCGAGGGGCGCCCGTCGACCCACGGTCAGATCTGTACTCGCTCGGGATCGTGCTCTACGAGATGCTCACCGGCAAGGTCCCGTTCACCGGAGATACGCCGGTCGAGATCGCGATGAAGCATCTGTCGCAGGTTCCGGAGCCCCCGTCGAAGCTGCGCCCCGACGTACCACACGACCTCGACGCCGTCGTCATGCGCGCGCTCGCCAAAGACCCCGACCAGCGCTACGCATCCGCCGAGGAGATGGACGCCGATCTCGCGCGGGTCGCGCGCGGCGTGGCCGTCTCACGCGAGACGGAGGATGCAATGACGCAGGTGCTCTCGGGCGTCGGGATCGCAGCCGCCGCGACCATGGTGGCGCGGCCGCGCGCCGTCGCCGCGCCACCTGCACCGCCCGCCTACCGCTCGCCGTCGTCCTACTACGACTACGACCAGCCGCCGCGCGGCCGCTCGATCTGGCCGTGGCTCCTCGCGCTCGGCCTGATCATCGCCGGCGGGATCGGGGGCTGGTTCCTCTACACGAAGATCCAGGACCAGCTGAATACGAACCGGCCGGTGGCGGTTCCCGACGTGACCCTTCTCCAGGCGAATCTCGCACGGCTGAAGATCGAGCAGGCGGGGCTGACACCGCGTTTCGTCAGGCGAGCGGACGAGAGCGTGCCCCGCGGCCAGGTCTCTGCACAGGACCCGGGCGGCGGCGCAAAGATCGGCAAGGGGTCGACGGTGACCCTGACGGTCTCGACGGGCTTGCCGGTCGTGATCGTGCCCGATGTGCGCGGGCGAAGCGTCACCGACGCCGTCACCGCTCTCGCGCAGCTCGGACTGAACCCCAAGATCACGCGCGTGTACTCGAGCGAGCAGCCCGACACGGTCACGGGGCAGAATCCGGCGCCCGGCGACCGCGCCGTGAAGGGCACCGACGTGCGCATCAACGTCTCGCGCGGAGCGAAGCCGATCGGCGTGCCCGACGTCACCGGCCAGCCGTACGCGAACGCCGAGTCGGCGTTGCGCGGTCAAGGCTTTGTCGTCGTACGCGTCGACGTCCAGTCCGACACGGCTGCTCAGGGGGTCGTCGTCGCCGAGAACCCAACGGCCGGCACCGAGGTCTCGAAGGGCTCGAAGATCACACTCTCGGTCTCGAAAGGCCCGCCGTCGACAACCGTCCCGGACGTGACGAACCAGACGACGGCGAACGCCGAGGCGCTGCTGACCGGCGCCGGCCTGACCCCGGCCTTGATCTACCAACCCGTCACCGATCCGTCCATGGACGGGATCGTGCTCAGCCAGGATCCGGTCGGCGGCCAGGACGCGACCCCGAAAGAGGTCGTCTCGATCACCATCGGCCAGTTGCAGAACGGAACACCCGGTGGCGACGGCGGCACGACGACCGCGCAGACGACGACGTCGACAACGCCTGCGCCGCCTCCACCGTGAGCCGGCGGATCGCCGTCATCCTCGGCGGCCGCTCGAGCGAGCACGCGATCTCGCTCGCGTCCGCGGCCAGTGTCGTCGACGCCCTCGAGCGCAGCGGCAACGAGGTGGTCACGGTCGAGATCGACCGCTCGGGCGGCTGGCAACTCGAAGCTCGAAAGCCCGCGCCACAGCTCGAGGCGGGTACGGGCGAGCCCGGTTCCGACGCTCGTTCCGACATTGCTCGTTCTGACGCGGACAGGTTGCCGGGGAAGGACGTAGCGGCGACGCTGGCGGATGTCGACGTGGTCTTTCCGGTGCTGCACGGCCCGTTCGGCGAGGACGGAACCGTGCAGGGCCTGCTCGAGCTCGCCGGTGTCCCGTACGTCGGCGCCGGCGTGCTCGCCTCGGCGCTCTGCATGGACAAGGACGTCTTCAAGGCGGTGCTGCGCGACCACGGCATTCCGGTGACGGCGAACATCACCTTGCGGCTCGGCGACGAGCCGCACAACCCGTTCGGGTACCCGTGCTTCGTGAAGCCCGCCCGGCTTGGGTCGAGCGTCGGGATCACGAAGGCGCACGACGACGCCGAGTTGCGCGCCGGCGTCGCGCTTGCGTTCCAGCACGACGAGAAGGTGCTCGTCGAGCAGTTCGTCCCGGGCGTCGAGGTCGAGGTCGGCGTGCTCGGCAACCTCCGGCCGACGGCGTCCCTTCCGGGTGAGATCGTCGTGACTTCGAACGAGTGGTACGACTACGAGGCGAAGTACGACGAGGGCGAGATGGACCTCATCGTCCCAGCGGGGCTCACCGACGAGCAGCTCGAGCGCGCACAGGAGCTCGCCGTTCGCGCGTTCGTGGCCACTGACTGCGAAGGCATGGCGCGCGCCGATCTGTTCGTGCGCGACGACGGCGAGGTACTCGTGAACGAGCTGAACACGATTCCGGGGTTCACGTCGACAAGCGTTTACGCGCGGCTCTTCGAGGCGTCCGGAATCCCGTACGGCGAACTGCTGGAGCGCCTTGCCGCGCTCGCGGTCGAGCGCTTCGAGCGCCGCTCACAGCTGCGGTACTGAACGTGGTCAGCTTGCCTTCACGTCGTTGATCCGCACCGTGCCGTTTGCCGGCGGGAGTTGCGTGATCCAGATCACGTAGTACCGGTGCTTGCCAGGGTGCACGATGAACTTCGTCTGGCCGCTCGCGAGTTGTGACGCGCTCACGTCCTCGAACGGCCCTCCCGCGGAGTCGCCGGCGCGGATCACGGCGGTGAAGCCCGGAGTCTGGGTGACGAGGCCGAGCTGGCGGAGCTGCACGGCGTGGCCCGCATCGAGTACGAGCCCGACGCCCTTTTTGCCGAGCGCGGCGAAGCTCGAGTGGTAGTCCTCGGTCTCCCAGTACGTGCCGACACTCGAATCGGTCGCCCTCGGCGCGTACGAATCGTGTTCGTGGCCGTCGCCGTACGGGTCGTAAGCGGTGATCGCCGTCAGGTGTGGCGGAGCGCTCGTGCCGCCGCCGGTCGCGCCGCCGCCGGAGGAGGAGGCCCAGTTCGGGGCGCCGTGCACAGAGAAGTACGCCACGGCGCCGCCGATCGCGATCAGGGCGAGCAGCACCAGGATGAGCGGCCACGGCGACATCCCGCGGCGCGGCGCGCGCGCCGGCTTGCGCGCCGCCGGGGCGGGGGTGATCACCTGGGTGCCCTGCGTTCCCTGCTCCTCGGCCAGGCAGGCCTCGAGCTCCTCGCAGAACTCGGCCATCGTCTGGAAGCGCGCCTCGGGATCCTTCGCCATCGCACGGTGCACGGCCGCCTCGACCCGCACCGGCACGTCGGGGCGCTTGTCGCGAATCGACGGCGGCTCCTCGTTGATGTGGCGCATCGCCACGGCGACGAAGTTCTCGCCGGGGAACGGCACCTCGTTCAAGAGCATCTCGTAGAGGACGACGCCCAGCGAGTACACGTCCGTGTGCTCGTCGACGCGCTGGCCCTGCGCCTGCTCGGGCGCGATGTAGTCGGACGTCCCGAGCACGGTCCCGGTCTGTGTCATGCCGTGCTTCACGTCGAGCGAGCGTGCGATCCCGAAGTCGGTCACCTTGGCCTGACCGTCCCCGTTCATGAGCACGTTCTGCGGCTTCACGTCGCGATGGATGAGCCCTTGCTGATGCGCGAAGGAGAGGCCACGGGCGATCTGCATCGCAAGCTCCAGCGCGGTCGAGACGGGGGCAGGCCCGCGACGCTCGATCAGCCGCTTCAGGTTCTCGCCCTCGACGTACTCGAACACGATGAACTGCCTGTCCCCGTGCTCTCCCCGGTCGATGACCGTGACGATGTTCGGGTGCGAAAGCGTCGCGACCGAACGCGCCTCGCGACGAAACCGCTCGACGTACTCCTCGTCGCCCGTGTACTGCTGGTGGAGGACTTTCAGCGCGACCTTGCGGTCGAGCAGCTGGTCGTGCGCCCGGTAGACGCTCGACATCCCGCCCGTGCCGATCAGCTCTTCGAGCTCATACCGGCCTGAAAGGACTTCGCCGACCACTGGCGCTGAGGGTACCCCCAACGGTCAGAGACCTAAAGCGAGGCAGCGAGCGCGTCTTCCCAGACCTGCAGCGCCTCGTCGAGCTCCGAGTCCGAGATGACGAGCGGCACGAGCACGCGAATGCAGTTCCCGTGCACTCCGGACTTCAGGAGCAGGAGACCGCGAGCGAGCGCCTCGGCGACGACGCGCGAGGCGAGCTCGGTCGCAGGCAGCTTCGAAGCCGCGTCTTCGACCAGTTCGAGCGCGAGCATCGAGCCGAGCCCGCGAACGTCTCCGACCTGCGGGAAGCGTCCTTGCCACGACTCCATCCGTGCTCGCATCGTCTCGCCGAGCCCGGCGGAGCGCTCAACCAGATTCTCGTCGGCGATCACGTCCAGGACAGCAAGTGCGGCGGCCTGGGCGACCGGGTTCCCGACGAATGTGCCGCCGACTCCACCTTCGGCGGGAGCGTCCATGATCGCGGCCTTGCCGAGCACGCCCGAGAGCGGCAGGCCCATCGCGATCGACTTCGCGACAGTGATCAGATCCGGCTCGACGTCGAAGTGCTCGATCGCGAAGAACCGGCCCGGTGCGCGCGAAGCCCGACTGCACCTCGTCCGAGACGAGGACGATCCCGTGCTCGTCGCAGATCTCGCGAAGCCCGACGACGAACTCGTGCGTCGCGGGGATGAACCCGCCCTCGCCCTGGACGGGCTCGAAGACGATCGCAGCGACGTCCTCGGCAGCGACGAGTGTCAAGAACGCGTGGCGCAGCGCAGCGAGTGCGTCGGCAGCCGAGGGGCCGCGATAGGCGTTCGGGAACGGGACGCGATAGACCTCGGGCGCGAACGGGCCGAGACCGGCCTTGTACGGATGGGTCTTCGAGGTGAGAGCCAGCGAGAGCATCGTCCGGCCGTGGAACGCGCCCTCGAATGCGATCACGGCGTGACGGCCGGTGTACGCGCGAGCGAACTTGACGGCGTTCTCGACCGCCTCGGCGCCTGCGTTGAAGAAGGCCGCCTTGGCGGGGCCGGTGAACGGCGCGAGCGCGAGCAGCCGTTCGGACAGCTCCGCGTACACCTCGTACGGCACGACAGTGAAGTCCGTGTGCGAGAACTTCTCGAGCTGCTCCTGGGCAGCGGCGACCACGTGCGGATGCGAATGGCCGACGTTCAGACAGCCGACGCCACCGGCGAAGTCGATGAAGACGTTGCCGTCGACGTCGATGATCGTGGCCCCGTGGGCCTCGGCCGCGACGACGGGAAAGGTGATCGCAAGCGGGGAGGCGACGCTCGCTGCGAGCCGGTCGAGCACCGCGCGTGAGCGCGGTCCCGGGACGGCGGTGTCGAGGCGGATCGTGCGCGTGGCGGCCATGGGCCGAGCCTAGCGCAGCCGGCCGGGGGCCTGCATGCCTGCATACTCGGCTTGCAAGACATCCGGGCCTTGCTCGACCGCGACCTTCGGTAGCGTTCCGCGGCCCGGCCCCACGACTCGAATCCCGCTCTGACCTCCTCCGACACCACCCCCGAAGCCAGCTGGTGGGCGCGCACGCACCAGGATGCGACGGCCCCGGCCCGCGACCTGCTCGTCGCGTACTTCAGCATGGAGTTCGCCGTCGATCCCGGACTGCCGATCTACTCCGGCGGTCTCGGGGTGCTGGCCGGCGATCACCTGAAAGCAGCGGCCGACCTCGGCCTGCCGCTCGTCGGCGTCGGTCTGTTCTATCGCGGCGGGTACTTCAAGCAAGGCCTCGACGCCCGCGGCCGGCAGACCGAGGACTACGTGCCTGTCGACCCGAAGGCGGCCGGGCTGCAGCGCGAGCCGGTCTCGGTCGAGGTCGAGCTCGACGGCGAGACGGTGACCGCCGCTGTGTGGCGCTACGACGTCGGCACTGCAGCCGGGCACACGGTCCCGCTCTACCTGCTCGACGTCGACCTGCTGACCGATGCGCTGTACAGCGGCGACCGCGAGCACCGAATCCGGCAGGAGCTGCTGCTCGGCGTCGGCGGGGTGCGCGCCCTGACCGCGCTTGGACTCGCACCGACCGTCTTCCACGTGAACGAAGGGCCACTCCGCGCTCCTCGCGATCGAGCGGATGCGTGAGCTCGTCGAGGCGGGCGACGAGCCCGCGCGCGCGCTCGAGCACGTCCGCTCCTCGACCATCTTCACGACGCACACGCCCGTACCTGCGGGCAACGAGGTGTTCGGCGACGAGCTGGTCGTTCGCTACGCGGGCGACCTTGCAGCGCGCGCCGGCCTCTCGAACGCAGAGCTCCTGGCGCTCGGCCGCGCCGAGGGCTCCGACGGGTTCGGCCTGACGCCCCTCGCGCTGAGACTCTCGACCGCGGCGAACGGCGTCTCCGAATTGCACGGTGAGGTGGCGCGCGAGATGTGGACCTCGATCTGGCCCGGCGAGGAACCGCGGATCGGCCACGTGACGAACGGCGTCCACCTGGGCACCTGGCTCGCGCCCGAGCTGGACGCTCTCGTGCGTCGCGTCGGGGCTCGTCCCGATGCCCCGCCCGACGAAGGGAACTGGGAGGCAGTGCACGCGCTCGGCTCGGGCGAGCTCTGGGCGGCGCACACGACGCTGAAGCAACGGCTCGCCGCCGTGACGAGGCTCGACACCGAGCTTCTGACGATCGGCTTCGCCCGCCGCTTCGCGACGTACAAGCGCGCCGGACTGGTCTTCTCCGACCTCGAGCGGCTTCTCGAGCTGCCGGTCCAGGTCGTCGTCGCGGGGAAGGCGCACCCGCAGGACGCCCAGGGCAAAGACGTCATGCAGCGCATCGTCGAGCTCTCCCGCGACCCTCAGGTCGCCGGCCGCGTCGTGTTCCTCGAGAACTACGACCTGGAGCTCGCGCGCACCATCATCCCGGGCTGCGACATCTGGCTGAACACGCCACGCCGTCCTCACGAGGCGTCGGGCACGAGCGGGATGAAGGCTGCGGTGAACGGCGTGCTGAACCTCTCGGTCCTCGACGGCTGGTGGGCCGAGGCCTACGACCCGGCGCTCGGCTGGGCGCTCGCAGGCTCCTCCGACGAAGCCGACGCGGCCGAGCTCTATCGCGTGCTCGAGCAGCAGGTCGTCCCGGCGTTCGGTTCCCGCGAGGACTGGACCCGCATGATGAAGAGCTCGATCGCGATCCTCGGGCCGCGCTTCTCGATGCAGCGCGCCGTGATCGAGTACACCGAGAAGTACTACCTGCCCGCGGCCGCACGGACGCGCGTCTCGTCTTCAGGCTGACCGAACGGCCGATGCGCGCCGCGGCAACCGTCAAGGGACTTCGCGGATCCGTCTCGATCCTCGGGGGATCCGGCCCTACGAGCCAGAGGCCACTAGCGCAACAGACGGAAGCCCCGTGCGCCGGGGCCTCCGCGCTGCGTCGATCAGGTGGCGCCTACACGCTCGCCGGCTGCTCGGGGTTGTCGCCGAGCCGCTCGAGCAGATCCTGGACGTTCTTCAGCTCGCCCTCGAGATGCTGCTGGTAGCCCTGCAGGCGCTCGACGAGCTGCTCGCGATTCGGGAAGCCCCGGCGGCCAAAGCCGCGGAAGCCGTGACCGCGGCCGTGGCCGCGTCCCTCATGATGGTGTCCTTCACACATAGTCTCTCACCTCCTTCCATTCCTTGATCGTTCGACAATAGTTATCACAGTATAACTTTTATCAGATGACAGATATTCCCCGCGCCGACGAGCTCGACGAGCTGCGCCGGCTGCTCCGGCGCCTGCTGCGCGGCGCGTGGTCGCATCGCCGTCCGTCGCCCGAGCTGCTCGAGCTCGTTGGGGGCGATCCGCCGCTCGGGCGACGGCACGTCGGCGTGCTCGCACACGTCGCGGCCGAGGGCGAACGGTCGGTCGGTGAGATCGCGAGCGAGCTCGGCCTCTCACTGCCGGCGGCCAGCAAGCTCGTCGGCGAGCTCGAGGACCACACACTCGTCAGTCGCCGCGAGGACCCGGACGACCGGCGCCGCACCGTCGTTCGCCTCGATCCGGCGACCTCGAAGCAAGTGCTCGGCTGGCTCGGCCACCGCAATCAGCCCCTCGAGGACGCGCTCGCGACGCTCACCGCCGACGAGCGGCAGGCGTTCCTGAAGGGGATGCGCGCGCTCGCCGACGCACTGATGGAAGAATCAGGCCGTGGTCCTCTCGGACGTCACCATCGCAAGGCTCATCGGCGAGGGCCGCATCGGCATCGACCCCTATGACGAGGCGCTGCTCCAGCCGTCGAGCGTCGACGTGCGCGTCGATCGCTACTTCCGCGTGTTCCACAACGCGCGCTACGCATTCATCGACGTCAAGCAACCGCAGGAGGAACTGACCGAAGAGGTCGCGATCGACGACGAGCGGCCGTTCATCCTTCATCCCGGCGAGTTCGTGCTCGGCTCGACGCTCGAGCGGGTGACGTTGCCCGACGACCTCGTCGCACGGCTGGAAGGCAAGAGCTCGCTCGGCCGCCTCGGTCTCCTGATCCACTCGACGGCCGGGTTCATCGACCCGGGCTGGGACGGGCACGTGACGCTCGAGCTCTCGAACGTCGCGAACCTGCCGATCACGATCTACCACGGGATGAAGATCGGGCAGATCTCGTTCATGCAGCTGTCCGAGCCGACCTCGACGCCCTACGGCAGCTCCTCGCTCGGCTCGAAGTACCAGGGTCAGCGCGGCCCGACGCCCTCCCGCTACTGGCAGAACTTCACGGAGAACGCGAAGGCCCCGTGAAGGTTCTCGTCACCGGCGCGACCGGCTTCGTCGGCCCCAGGGTCGTGCATGCCCTGCGCGCACGCGATTGCGAGGTGCGAGCCCTCGTGCGCCGTCCCGAGCGAGCGGCTCAGCTCGCTCGCCTGGGGCGCCGAGCTCGCGACGGGGGACATCACCGACCCGGCGAGTCTCCGCGCCGCGCTCGAGCGGCTGCACGCACGTCGTCCACCTCGTCGCGATCCTGAGCGGCAGCGCGGCCGACTTCGAGCGAGTGATGACGCAGGGGACGAGGGAGCTCGTGGCCGCGGCCAAGGCGGAGGGCGTCGAGCAGTTCGTCCTGATGAGCGCGCTCGGCACGAGCGAGCCTGCCGACGGGCAGCGTCCCGTACTACGCGGCGAAGTGGGCCGAGGAACGAGAGGTGATCGAGTCCGGGCTCGAGTACACGATCTTCCGCCCGAGCTTCGTCTTCGGCCGCGGTGGGGCGCTGCCGGCTCTTCATCAAGCAGGTGCGCTACTCGCCGGTCGTGACGGTGATCGGCGACGGCCTGCAGCGCTCGCAGCCGATCTGGATCGAGGACGTGGCGGCGATCTTCGCCCAGGCAGTCGGCAACGCGCAGGCGACGAACCGCACCTTCGAGCTCGGCGGTCCCGACACGGTGAACTGGAATGAGCTCTACCGGACGATCGCGCACGTGCTCGGCAAGCGGCGGCGGATCGTCCACGTGCCGTTCGTCGTCGCGCGCGCGGGCGCCCGGCTCACGCAATGGCTGCCGAAGGCGCCCCTGTCGACCGACCAGGTGGCGATGCTCCAGGGGGCCGATAACGTCGTCTCGAACACCGATGCCGTCGACACCTTCCAGCTCCCGCTCCTCGGGCTCGAAGAGCAGATCCGCCGCTCCGTCTGAGCGGCGCCTCTCGCTTCTCCTGCAGCTCGTCGCAGCGCACCAGCGCATGGCGCAGCTTGTGGAACGTGAGCTCGCGGCGGACGGTGTCGACGCCGACGGCTACGCCACGCTCTCGCTGATCGGCGTGCGCGAGCCCGTGCGCCTCACCGAGGTCGCCGCCGAGCTCGGAATGCCGCTCACGACCGCGTCCGACGTCGTGCGCCGGCTCGAGGCACGGCGGCTCGTCCGGCGGTCGCCGAATCCCGAGGACGGACGATCGTTCCTGTTCTCGCTCAGCGCAGCAGGCGATCGAGAGTGGCGACGCGGCTGGGGCGGGCTGCAGCGAATCAACGCGCTCCTGCACGAGCGGCTCGGCGACGAGGAAGAGAGCGTCCGCGATGCGCTCGACCTGCTCGGCGAGTCCTTCGAGTCGGCGTTAACCGACGGTTAATACGGATCCGTAGCAGTTGATCCGACGCCGGACTATCGTCGGGTGAATGCGCACCCTCTTGATCGCCGTTGTCGCGGCCGGCGCGATCGCGTCCGCCGCCGCCGGCGCGGCCGAGGCGCCAACGGTTCTGGCGAAGATCCGCGTAGCTCCGGCAACGTCGCCCTGCGCCGCGGCGGGCGGCGGCGGCTTCGTGTGGGTCAGCGAATACTCCGCTCCCTACCTCCTGAAGATCAACCCGAAGACGAACAAGGTCGTGAAGAAGATCGGGATCGGCAACGGCTCGTGCGGGCTCGGGTTCGGCGCGGGCTCGCTGTGGGTCGAGGACACGACCTCGAACACGATCAGCCGCGTCTCCGCGGCGACCGGCAAGCGGACGGCGGCCGTGAAGGTGGGCTTCCAGCCGTACGACTCGACCTTCGCCTTCGGCGCCGACTGGGCGACGTCGCACGGGAGCGGTGAGGTCGACCGGATCGACCCGGCGCAGAACAGGGTCGTGAAGCGCTTCAAGCTCGGCTCGTCGATCGGCGTCGTCGGCGCATTCGGGTCGATCTGGGCGACGGGCGACGAAGGGGTGCTGCGCATCGACCCGGCGTCGAACAGGGTGGTCGCGACGATCGCCGTCGCAGGCGCGAGCTGGACGGCCGCCTCGGCCGACGCGGTCTGGATCACCACCTCGAGCTCGCTCGTGCGCATCGACCCGGCGACCAACGCCGTGGTCGCGACGGTGAAGCTCGCGTCGGCGACGATCGGCGATCCAGGAGTCGTCGGCCGGTCAGGTCTGGGTGCCGCTCGTTCGCGAGAACGCGATCGCGGTCGTCGATCCGACGACCAACGCCGTGACGCGGACCGTGAAGGCAGGCGCAGGCCCGTTCGTCGTCACCGAGATCGCCGGGGACGCATGGGTGCCGAGCTGGAAGGGCACCGACATCTGGCGCTACAGACCCTGAGGAGCACGCGGCTCGGTTCAGCCGCGGACCTTTTGGATCAGTTGGTCGGACCAGTTGGTCTGACCACAAACGACCCGCCTCGGCCATGTCTGCTGCGCGGCGCTCGCGACCCGTGCGTGCCCGATCCCACGCGCGGCCGCGGGTCTCAAAGGGACGGGCAAAAGAAGAGGGCCGCCCCATGGGACGGCCCTCGACCAGTAACCAGCTTGGATTTCGTAGAGGCGTTTCCGGCCGATCGACCCTTGCGGGCGATCCTGCGGCGCGTTTACGCGAGTCCCCCACGCTGGCTAGGCGATTCCCGGGTCAGGTCCCGGGGACACACCTCTACGAGCTGGTACCTCCACTGCCCGTACTTGAAGTCTCCAACGCCGGACCACCTCCTTTCCGCGGTTAGCCGAAATCTATCTGATGGGACAGGACGGACGTCGGCGAAACGTGACCGGACCGCACCAATAAGCGAACTGCGACCTCAGCGTTCGCCGAGCGCCTCGCCGCACGTCCTCGACGACCTGGGCGACGGAAGCGGGATGGGACCAGTCGACGGCGTGCGCCGCGCCGCGCACGCTGACGAGGCGGCCGTTGGGTGGAGCTCCCGCCAGGCGCCTCGCCCAGGCCTCCCCGCAGATCGGATCGCGAGTGCCACGCACGACGACGACGGGCACGGAGACATGGGCGAGCCGGAGGGCCATCGGATGGCGCAACATCGCGCGCGCAGCGTCGAGGAGGTGCCGTGGGCCGTGCCTGAAGTAGTCCGCGAGAGTCACCGAGACGAGCGAACGCTGCTCGCGGAGGCTGTCGGCAAGCAGTCGCGCGAGGTGCGAAGGGATGCCCTGGAGCCGCAGGGTCCCAGGTCGGCCCGGTGAGCACGAGCGCCCGCACGCTCGCGGGGGAGCGGACGGCAAGCTCGGTCGCGACCTGCGCACCGAGCGAGTTCGCGATCAGGAGCGTCTGTGGCTCCACGAACCGCGCGAGCGAATCAGTCATCTCGTCCACGGAGACGCCCTGGAGATCGACGGCGCGGGATCCCCGCAGCAGCGGCTGCAGATGGGTGAAGTAGCGGTGGCTGAGACCGAGACCGTGGACGAGCACGGTCACCCAGCGAGCCTCCTGCGCTCTGCCTCGACCGATTCGCGCACCCAGCACGCGGCCAGATGGTCGTTCACGACACCGCAGGCTTGCTGGGCGGCATAGAGCGTGGTCGGCCCCACGAACCGGAACCCGGCGGCCCGGAGTGCTTTCGTGAGGGTCGCCGACTCGGGAGTCGAGGCGGCCCAGTCGGCATGCGACGAAGGCGGCCGGTGGTCGGCCGGGCCGTGCTGCCAGAAGAGCTCGTGCAGCGGGGTCTGCTCGCGCAGGGCGAGCGTCGCACGGGCGTTTGCAATCGCCGCTTCGATCTTCCCGCGATGGCGCACGATCGACGCGTCCGCCAGGAGCCGCTGCACGTCGCGCTCGCCGAACTCCGCGACACGCTCGGGCACGAACCCCTCGAACGCCGCGCGGAAGGCCTCGCGCTTCCGCAGGATCGTCAGCCAGGAGAGCCCCGACTGGAACCCCTCCAGGCACAGCCGCTCGTAGACGCCGCGCTCGTCGGCCACCGGGCGGCCCCACTCCTCGTCGTGGTAGGCGTTGTAGGCGGGGTCGGAGGTCTCCCAGCACCGCACCAGCTCGGTCATGAGTGCTCCCGCCGACCACGAAGGGCATTTGGCAAAGTGCGCCCGTGCGCGAGAACCATTTCGGTGAGCGAGTCGCTGCGCGGTACGACGACGACGCGGAGATGTTCGCCCCTGCGGTCGTCGATCCCGCCGTCGACTTCCTCGCCGGACTCGCCGGGAGCGGCGCGGCGCTCGAGCTCGGCATCGGCACAGGGCGCATTGCTCTGCCGCTCGCACGTCGCGGCGTCCGTGTGCACGGCATCGATCTCTCGGAGGCGATGGTCGCGAGGTTGCGAGCGAAGCCGGGTGCCGAGGGAATCGGCGTCACGATCGGCGACTTCGCCTCGACGACCGTCGAAGGGACGTTCTCGCTCGCCTACCTCGTCTTCAACACGATCATGAACCTGACGTCGCAGGACGAGCAGGTCGCGTGCTTCCAGAACGTCGCCGCGCACCTCGATCCTGGTGGCTGCTTCGTGATCGAAGTAGGAGTTCCCGGCCTGCAGCGGCTCCCACCCGGAGAGACCTTCCAACCGTTCACCGTGACGCCGACGCACCTCGGGTTCGACGAGTACGACGTCGCACGGCAGGGACTGATCTCCCATCACTACCTCGTCACGGAAGGCGCGCTCGAGGTGGTGTCGATGCCGTTTCGCTACGTGTGGCCGTCGGAGCTCGATCTGATGGCGCGGCTCGCCGGGATGACCCTGCGCGAGCGCTACGCCGGCTGGAACCGCGAGCCGTTCACGAGCGACAGCACCAGGCACGTATCCGTCTGGGAGAAGGCGTGACGCCAAGGTCTAGGAGGCCTCCGGAACGTCGACCTTGACCATCCCTTCCTCGACCGTGACTGGGTACGTGTCGACGGGCTCGAACGCCGGCAGCGAGAGCGGCCGTCCGGTGCGCAGGTCGAAGGCCGAGCCGTGGCGCGGGCAGATGACGCGGCACTCGTCCTCCTCCCAGACGCCCTCGCAGAGCGGCCCGTCGTCGTGCGAGCAGCGGTCCTCGAGCGCCAAGAGCTCGCCGTTGCAGTTGTAGACGCCGACCGAGGTCCAGCCCACGGTAACGAGCTTCACGGAACCGGGCCCGAACTCGGCGAGCGGCGCGACGTCGACGAGCAAGGTCAGTCCGCGTCGAGCCGGAGCTCGTTCGCGAGGCTCTGCCACTCCTCGGGGAGCGGCGTGCCCTTGGCCTTGTTCAGCGCGACCTTCAGCACGCCAAGGCCGAGGATCGCGCACTTGAGCCGGATCGGCGACAGGGGGATCCCGATCTCCTCCAACAGCTCTTCCTTCGGCAGCACCGCCACATCGGCGGCCTTGCGACCGACGACGAGCTCGCTCAGCATCGACGTCGCCGCCTGTGAGATCGCGCAGCCGCGACCCTCGAAGCCGAGACGCTCGATCGTCTCGCCGTCTGCGGCGAACTTGACGGAGATCGTCACCTCGTCCCCGCAGAGCGGGTTCAATCCCTCGGCCTGTGCGTCGGCATCCTCGATCAACCCGTGCCCGCGCGGGCTCTTGTAGTGATCGAGGATCACCTCGCGGTACATCTGGTCGAGTTCGCTCATGCGAACGTCTCCTTCACCTTCAGCAGGCCGGCGATCAGGCGGTCGACGTCGTCGGGGACGGAGTAGAGGTAGAAGCTCGCGCGTGTCGTCGCGGCGACTCCGAGGCGGGTCATCAGGGGCTGCGTGCAGTGGTGCCCGGCGCGAACGGCCACGTTCTCCCAGTTGAGGATCTGCGCGACGTCGTGCGGGTGCACGTCCGCGAGCTCGAAGCTGACGATGCCGGTGCGGCGATCGGCGGGCGGCCCGAAGACGCGCACGCCGGGGATCTCCGCCAGGCGCTCCATTGTCTGCACGGTCAGTTCGTGCTCGTGATGCTCGATCGCCTCGAGGCCGACCTCGCCCACGTAGTCGAGCGCAACCCCGAAGCCGTACGCCTCGGCGATCGCCGGTGTCCCCGCCTCGAACTTGTACGGCAGCTCGTTCCAGCTGGTGCGGTCGAGGGCGACCGAGCGGATCATCTCGCCGCCGAGGTTGAACGGCTGCATCGCCTCGAGCAGCTCGCGCTTGCCCCAGAGCGCGCCGACACCGCTCGGGCCGCACAGCTTGTGTGACGAGAACGCCAGGAAGTCACAGCCGAGGGCCTGCACATCGATCGGCTTGTGCGGCGCGGCTTGCGCAGCGTCGACGACCATGATCGCGCCCTGCTCATGCGCCCAGGCGGCGAGCTTCTCGACCGGATTGATGGTGCCGAGCGTGTTCGAGACGAGGTTGTTGGCGACGACCTTCACGTTGCCGCGCGACGCGATCTCGTCGAGCGCGTCCAACTGCAGCTCGCCGTAGTCGTCGATCGGGATGTGCGCGAACTGCGCGCCCGTCTTCTTCGCGATGAACTGCCACGGCACGAAATTTGCGTGATGCTCGAGCTCCGTGATCACGACGACGTCGCCCTGGCCGAGGTTCTCGAGCCCCCACGAGTACGCGATCAGGTTCAGGGCCTCGGTGGCGCTGCGCGTGAAGATGACCTCGCGGTTCGAAGGCGCGTTGATGTATGCGCGCACCTTTTCGCGAGCGCCTTCGTAGCCGGCGGTCGCATTCTCGGCGAGCGTGTAGACGCCGCGATGAACGTTTGCATACGAATGCTCGTAGAACTCGCGCATCGCGTCGAGCACCTGGCGCGGCTTCTGCGTCGACGACGCGGAGTCGAGATACGCGACCGGCTTGCCGTTCACGAGGTCGTCGAACACGGCGAAGTCGGCGCGCAGACGCGCGGCATCGAGCTTGGAAGCAGTCGATACGGCCACAGGGGAACAGTAGCGAGGGATGTCTCGACGAGGCCGGAGGCTCAGCGATGGACGGTCTCGCAGTGCACGACCTTGTCACTGCGGTCGGCCCAGACGACATCCCGGCCCGGCCCACAGTCGACCCGGTCGGTGTGGTGATTCTGCACACGAATCGTGTCGTTCCCGGCACCGGCCGCGATCACGTCGCCGCCGCCACTCGTGCCTTGGATGGTGTCGGCCGCCGCGGTGCCGTCGATCTCGCAACTGCCCGCCAGCTGGCTCGTCTCGTAGAGGCGAATCGCGTCATGACCGGGACAGCGCAGGTTCGGTCCCGCGTACGCCAGCAAGTCGCCGTGCGGGCTCCCGGGGGCGAACGACGCTCCGACGGCTGCGCCCTTCGCGAGGAGCTCGGAATGCCAAGTGGGCTCGTTGGTCGACAGCTCGACGCCACCGCGGACGGTGTACGCGAGCTCGTCGCTCGGCGGCGCCCAGGCCAGCGGCCCGATGTCGGCGAACGGGCCGGCGATGCGCTGCGGTTCGGACGCGGCGAGAGGCGCCACCACGTAGACGTAGCCCTTCATCGCGTACGCGAGCTTCGTCCCGTCGGGCGACCAGACCACCGCGCGCACCTCGCCGGCTGGCGCCGCGATCTCGAGCTCCGCGCCGGCGGAGAAGAGGTAGATACCGTCGCTTCGCGTGAACGCGATCGCAGTGCCGTCGGGCGACCAGGCAGGCATGCCGATCACGTCACCACCGGCGACCTTGGTCGCATCCACGTAGAGCGAGCCGTCGTCGACGTACGCGATCCTCGAGCCGCTGGGCGCCCACGCGGGGTAGAGCCCGGTGTGCACGGCGTGCTTGTCGCTGCCGTCGATCGCGATCGTCCAGATGCGACCGCCGGACTGGTAGGCGATCGACTTCGAGTCGGGTGACCAGCTCGGCAGCAGCTGCGAGCTCGCTTGCGCGAGCCTCGTCGCCTTCCTGGTCGCGACGTCGACGACCTCGAGGTCGAACTCGCGGCCCTGGCCGTTCACGCTCGTGAACGCGACCTGCGTGCTGTCCGGGGAGAACACCGGCCACCAGTCATGCGCTGCGAGCACCGGCAGTCGAGCGGCCGATGCAGGGACTGCGACGACGAGCAGTACGCCGACGAGGAGCAGCCACTTCATGGCGCAACGGTAGGTCGCGGTTGTGAAGGTATCGTGGCCCCCCTGTGAGCTCTGAGTACATCTTCACCATGTACAAGGTCGACAAGTTCTACGGCGCCGACCGACAGGTGCTGGCGAACATCTCGTTGTCGTTCCTTCCCGGTGCGAAGATCGGCGTTCTCGGCGCGAACGGCGCCGGCAAGTCGACCGTGCTGAAGATCATGGCGGGCAAGGAAGAGCCGTCCTCAGGCGCGGCCGACCTGGCTCCGAACGCGACGGTCGGCCTGCTGGAACAGGAGCCCGAGCTCGATCCCAAGAAGAACGTGCGCGAGAACGTCGAGGACGGGGTGCGCGAGGTCCGCGACCTGCTCGACCGCTTCAACACGATTTCCGCGCAGTTCGCGGAGCCCGACGCCGACTTCGACACGCTGCTCGCCGAGCAGTCGAAGGTGCAGGATCAGATCGACCGCCGCGGCGCGTGGGAGCTCGAATCGCAGCTCGACCACGCGATGGACGCGCTGCGGTTGCCGGAAGGCGATCGCGACGTGACCACGCTCTCGGGTGGCGAGCGGCGACGGGTTGCGTTGTGCCGGCTGCTGCTCTCGTCACCCGACCTGCTGCTGCTCGACGAGCCGACGAACCACCTCGACGCGGAGTCCGTGTACTGGCTCGAGCGGTTCCTCGCCGACTACAAGGGCACCGTCGTCGCGGTCACCCATGACCGGTACTTCCTCGACAACGTCGCCGGCTGGATCCTGGAGCTCGATCGCGGCCGCGGGATCCCGTATCAGGGGAACTACTCCGGGTGGCTCGAGCAGAAACAGCAGCGCCTCCTGATCGAAGAGAAGACCGCGTCGGCGCGACAGCGGACGCTCGCGCGCGAGCTCGAGTGGGTGCGCATGGCGCCGAAGGCACGTCAGGCGAAGTCAAAGGCGCGCCTGGGCGCCTACGAGAAGCTGCTCGCGAGCGAGGACTCCGTGTCGCTCGACAAGGTCGAGATCCACATTCCGCCCGGGCCGCGCCTCGGCGACCTGGTCATCGACGCGAAAGGCGTCTCGAAGGCGTTCGGCGACCGCCTCCTCTTCGACGACCTGACCTTCTCGCTTCCTCCGGCGGGCATCGTCGGCGTGATCGGGCCGAACGGCGCCGGCAAGACGACGCTCTTCCGCATGATCGCCGGCCAGGAGACGCCCGATTCGGGCGAGTTGCGGCTCGGCGACACTGTGCAGCTCGGTTACGTCGACCAGTCGCGCGCCGACCTCGACCCGAAAAGCACGGTGTGGAAAGAGATCTCCGGCGGCCAGGATCTGATCCTCCTCGGCAAGAAGGAGATCAACTCGCGCCAGTACACGTCGTGGTTCAACTTCCGGGGCGGCGATCAGCAGAAGCCGGTGGGACAGCTGTCGGGCGGCGAGCGCAATCGCGTGCACCTCGCGAAGATGCTGAAGAGCGGCGGCAACGTCCTGCTCCTCGACGAGCCGACCAACGACCTCGACGTGGACACGTTGCGCGCGCTCGAGGATGCGCTTCTCGATTTCGCCGGCTGCGCCGTCGTGATCACGCATGATCGCTGGTTCCTCGACCGCGTCGCCACTCACATCCTCGCGTTCGAGGGCGATTCGGAGGTGACCTGGTTCGAAGGCGACTGGGCCGAGTACGCCGAGTGGGTGAAGGAAACCCGCGGCCCGGAGGCCCTCGAGCCGCACCGCATCAAGTACAAGCCGCTCGTGCGCGCGTAGCGGCGGGTACGAAACAGACCGTTCCCAGCGCGGTCGAGGGTCCGTACGTGGTCTGACCAAATGCTGTCCGCGGGAGGCCTGTCCGGCGAACCCTGACCGGTTCAGGGGCCGAAATGCGCGAATGGCGGGCCGACGCTCGTCCGGGCGGGGAAGCTGTGGATCGTTCGTCGCGCTTCCGTGGCACTTGGTCTGACCACGCACTGACCGCGGCGGACATGTGCCTCGAACGAGTGCGAGGGCGTTTTGGGTTGGCCTAGCCCGCGGTCCGTGGGGCGTAGCGGTGGTGGAGCATCAGCGAGTTCCCGTCGGGGTCGGCGAAGAACGCCATCCGACAGACACCGCTGTCCAGCGTCTCGCCGAAAAACGTCACGCCGCTCGACTCGAGCGCGGCGCGGGCGGCCTCGACGTCGTCGACGTGGAGGGCGATCGGATGCGTGCTGGGCAGGAACTCGCGGCCGATCGCCGCGGCATCGATGACCTGAAGCGTCAGGTTCCCGGTCTCGAACTCGGCGCCCGGAACTCGCCCGTATCGGGACGAGCACTGCAGGCCGAGCGTCGTCCCGTAGAACTCGTCCGCGGCGGCGAAGTCGACGACGAGCACGGTCAAGAAATCGACGCCGCTGACGTTCGGGAGTGACTGTGTCATAGCGCAATCCTCGCAGGTTCTAAGCTTCGACCCATGACGATCCATCGCCTCGACCCGGTGGAACTGCGTGTGCTCGGCTGCCTGATCGAGAAGCAGCGCACCACCCCCGAGCAGTATCCGCTGACACTGAATGCGCTTCGCCTCGCCTGCAACCAGGCGACGAATCGCGAGCCCGTCATGGAGCTCGACGAGTCGCAGGTTCGCTCCGCCGCTCAGAGCCTCGGCACCCGTGGCTACGCACGGCTCGCCACTGGCCCCGGCTCCCGCACGGCGAAGTACCGCCAGCTGTTCGGCGAGGCGCTCGACCTGCTCCCGTCACAGATCTCGATCCTCGGAGTGCTGATGCTCCGCGGCCCCCAGACCGTCGCCGAGCTGAAGACGCGGTGTGAGCGCCTGCACCACTTCGCCGACGCAGCCGAGGTCGAGGCCACGCTCGGCCGGCTCGACGAGAACGAGCTCGTGCACCTCCTGCCGAAGCGACCCGGCCAGCGCGAGGAACGCTGGACACATCTGCTCTCGGAGACGCCCACGGGCGAAGCCGAAGCGAACGGCGAGACGGGCGCGGTCGAAACAGCCAGCGCGCGCGAGGAGCCCACGCCGCTCGACCGGCGGGTGCGACAGCTCGAGGAACGACTCGCCGAGCTGGAACGGCGGCTCGCCGAACGCGGCTTGCTCGACTGAACCCGCACGCGTACGCTCGGCCGATGACGACGTTCGAGACTGTCCGCGTCGCGGCGATCCAGACCGCCTCGGTCGCACTCGACGCCGACGCGACGATCGAGAAGGCGATCGGCCTGCTCGACGAGGCGGCCGAGGCGGGCGCCCAGCTGGCGGTGCTGCCCGAGTGCTTCGTGTCGCTGTACCCCGACTGGTCCTGGACCGCTGCCGCCTGCGCTGACCGCGCGGCGTTCGACGAGCTCTACGCACGCATGTGGGAGGAGGCCGTGACGATCCCGGGGCCGCGGATCGACCGGCTCGTCGAGGCCTGCGCCCGCACGGGGCTCCACTGCGTGGTCGGCGTCAACGAGCGTGAGGCGACCGGGTCGTTCACGCTCTACAACTCGTTCGTCGTCATCGGCCCTGGCGGCGTGCTGCACGTGCACCGGAAGCTGATGCCGACCAAGCACGAGCGCATGTTCCACGGCCAGGGCACGGGCGACGACCTCCAGGTCGTCGAAACGCCCTTCGGCCGCGTGGGCGGCCTGATCTGCTGGGAGAACCGGATGCCGCTCGCGCGCTACCTCGTCTACCGCGGCGGCCCGCAGATCTGGGTCGCACCGACGGCCGACTCGAGCGACGGCTGGATCGCGCTGCTGCAGACGATCGCGATCGAGTCGGGGGCGCATGTGATCGGGGCGCCGCAGTTCGTCGACCGCTCCGCCTTCCCGACGGGCTTCCCGATCGAGATGCCGGACGACGAAGTGTTCATGCGCGGCGGTGCCGTCGTCATCGGCCCGCGCGGCGAGGTGCTCGCAGGCCCGCTCTACGGCGAAGAGGGAATGGTCGTCGCCGACTGCGACCTCCGCGCCGGCCTGCGGACACGCGCGTGGTTCGACCCGGTCGGCCACTACGCCCGCGAGGACGCACTGCTGCCGCTGCTCGGGCTACCGCCTGGCTGACATCGCGTCAGGCCTGCGGGATGCGGGCTTCGAGCGCTGCGCCGAGGGCTTCGCGCACCGGCTCGAGCTCGATGCGGTCGAGCACGTCCTGGAAGAAGCCGCGCACGATCAGGCGCTCGGCTTCCGCGCGTGAGAGACCCCGCGCCATCAGGTAGAAAAGCTCCTCGCGGTTGACGCGGCCGAGCGTCGCGCCGTGGGTGCACCGCACGTCGTTCGCCATGATCTCGAGGCCGGGGATCGAGTCCGCGTGTGCCGAGTCGGAGAGCAGCAGGTTCCGGTTCTCCTGGTAGGCGTTCGTCTTCTGCGCGTCTTCCTCGACCCGGATCATGCCGCGCCAGACCGCCGACGCGTTCTCGCGTAGCGCGCCCTTGAACGCGAAGTCGCTCTCGGTGTTCGGGGCGATGTGCTCCTGGAAGGTGTCGTAGTCGAGATGCTGCTTACCGTCGGCGAAGTAGGCGCCCGTGACGCGTGAGGTTGCGCCCTCACCGGCGAGGTCGTTCTCGATCCACACCTTGCCGCGCTTCGAGCCGAACCCGCCGATCACCCAGTCGAGCTCGCTGTCGCGCTCGAGCCATGCCTTGTGACGCGCGAAATGCCACGTCTCGGTCGAGAGGTTCTGCAGCGAGACGTATTCGATCTTCGCGTGCTCGCCGACGAAGAGCTCGACAACGGTGTTCGAGTACGCAGCGAGGTCGGGCGATGCGGACGAGAGGTCCTCGATCAGCGAGAAGCGTGCACCCTCGTCCGCGATCACCACCATGCGCCAGTGCAGCGTCCCACCGGTGGAGGTGACCTGGACGTAGAGCGGCTTGTCGAGCTCGACACCCTTCGGCACATGGACGAGAAGCCCGTGCTCCCATTCGGCGAGGTTCTGCATCGCGAACTTGTCGTCGTCGGGAATCAGCTTCGAGTCGTAGTCGGCCGGCAGCGGCGCGAACGTGACACCGTCGGGGGCGGAGAGGATCTCGATCCCGGCCTCGGTGACGACCGCCTTCCCGGAGACGTCCAACTCCAGGGTCGCCTCGCGCGCCGAATCCGAAGCTCGTCCCGGGTCGCGGCCGAAGTCAGCCGGGTCGAACCCGCGCAGGCTCGTGAAGCGCCAGTGCTCGTCGGAGGTCGAAGGCATCGGCAGCGCGTCGTAGCGCTCCTTCGCCTCGGCGCGCGTCAGCACGCCGCTGCGTGGGACGGCTACGAGCTCAGTCATGGGGCGCATACCGGCGGTGCAGCATGAGTGCGTTGCCGTCGGGATCCCTGAAGTGCGCCATGTGGCAGACCCCCGAGTCGAGCGTCTCGTCGTTGAACTTCACGCCCTTCTGCTCGAGCGCCTTGCGCGACGCCTCGACGTCCTTGACCCTGAACGCGACGTCGTTCGGATTCGGCGCGAACGGCGCGCCCACCTTCTCGGGCTCCCAGATGGAGATCGTCACCTGGCCGGCCTTCACCTCGAAGCCGACAGGCGTGTCGGTCTCGAGCGGGAGCCCGAGCGTCTCGAGGTAGAACCGGCGTGCGCGCTGGATGTTGCGGGACGGGAGCGACACGAAGTCGACCCGCTCGACCTCAATCAACCGACCGACCCCTCCATCTGGAGTTGGATCAGGCGGTTCATCTCGACTGCGTACTCGAGCGGAAGCTCCTTGGTGATCGGCTCGACGAAGCCGCTGACCACCATCGCCGATGCCTCGGCCTCATTCAGGCCACGCGACATGAGGTAGAAGAGCTGCTCCTCGCCGATCTTCGAGACGGTCGCCTCGTGTCCGATGTCGACGTCGTTCTCATCGATCTGGATGTACGGGTACGTGTCGCTACGCGACTCGTCGTCGAGGATCAGCGCGTCGCACACGACCTTCGACTTCGAGCCGTGCGCGCCCTTCGCCACCTGCAGCAGCCCGCGGTAGCCCGCCCGGCCGCCGTTCTTCGAGATCGACTTCGACGTGATGACGCTGGTCGTGTTCGGCGCCGCGTGCACGCACTTACCGCCCGCGTCCTGATGCTGGCCCTTGCCGGCGAACGCGATCGACAGCACCTCGCCGTGCGCACCGTCACCGAGCAGCCAGATCGCCGGGTACTTCATGGTCAGCTTCGACCCGAGGTTCCCGTCGACCCATTCCATCGTCGCGTTCTGCTCTGCGACCGCACGCTTCGTGACCAGGTTGTAGACGTTCGTCGACCAGTTCTGGATCGTCGTGTAGCGGCAGCGGCCGCCCTTCTTCACCACGATCTCGACGACGGCCGAGTGCAGCGAGTCGGACGAGTAGATCGGGGCGGTGCAGCCCTCGACGTAGTGCACGTAGGCGTCCTCGTCGACGATGATCAGCGTGCGCTCGAACTGGCCCATGTTCTCCGCGTTGATTCGGAAGTAGGCCTGGAGCGGCAGGTCGATGTGGACTCCCGGCGGCACGTAGATGAACGAGCCGCCCGACCACACAGCGCTGTTCAGCGCCGCGAACTTGTTGTCGTTCTGCGGGATGATCGTCCCCATGTACTGCTTGACGATGTCCTCGTGATCGCGCAGCGCCGAGTCCATGTCGAGGAAGATGACGCCCTTGTTCTCGAGCGATTCCTGCAGCTTGTGGTAGACGACCTCGCTCTCGTACTGGGCACCGACGCCGGCGAGGTACTTCTTCTCGGCCTCGGGGATCCCGAGCTTGTCCCAGGTGTCCTTGATGTCGGCGGGCAGGTCGGCCCAGGAGTCCGCCTGATTCTCGGTCGGCTTGATGTAGTAGAAGATGTTGTCGAAGTCGATGTCCTGGAGCGTCTGACCTCCGCCCCACGTGGGCATCGGGCGCGCGAGGAAGTAGTCGAGCGACTTGTGGCGGAACTTCCTCATCCAGTCGGGCTCGTTCTTGTGCGAGGAGATGGCGTCGACGAGTTCGTGCGACAGGCCGCGGCCCGACTTGAAGAAGTAATCCTCGGGAACGTTGAAGCCGTACTTGACCTCGTAGTCCGAGCCGATTCCCTGGACGATCTCTGTCTCGGTCTGCGCCATCACGCCTTCACCTCTTCCTTCTCCCACTGCTCGTAGCCGGAGACCTCGAGCTTCTGCGCCAGCTCAGCGCCGCCCTCCTCGACGATCCTGCCGTCGACGAAGACATGCACGAAGTCCGGCTTGATGTAGTTCAAAATCCGCTGGTAGTGCGTGATCACGAGCGCACCCATGTTCGGGCCGACCAGCTTCTGGACGCCCTCGGCGACGATCTTCAGCGCGTCGATGTCGAGACCCGAATCGGTCTCGTCGAGCACCGCGATCTTCGGCTGGAGCATCGCCATCTGCAGGATCTCGACCCGCTTCTTCTCGCCGCCCGAGAACCCGTCATTCAGGTAGCGCGAGGCGAGCTCGCGGCTGACCTTCAGGTGATCCATCTGCGCGAGGAACTCCTTGCGGAAGGCGGGAATCGGCATCGGGTCGTCGACGCCGCCGTTGCGCGCCTTGCGCACGGCGTTGATCGCCTGCCGGAGAAAGTTCGTGACGGTGACGCCCGCGATCGCGTGCGGATACTGGAACGCCAGGAAGAGCCCGGCCTGCGCGCGCTCATCGGCGCCGGCCTCGGTGATGTCCGCGCCGTCGAGCAGGATCTGCCCGTCGGTGATCACGTAGGCGGGGTGGCCGGCGATCGCGTACGCGAGCGTGGACTTACCTGAGCCGTTCGGCCCCATGATCGCGTGCACTTCGCCCGACGAGACCGCGAGATCGACGCCTTTCACGATCTCGGTGCCGTCCTCGAGCGCGACGTGCAGGTTCTTGAGCTCCAGCGTCGCCAACTGATCAACCACTCCTTTGTGACAGCTTCTTGCTAGCGAACAAGCGGCTTCTCGCACAAGTTCGTGATACCCATCGTAGCCAAGCCCGCTTTCGGCACCGTAGCCCCAAGCAAGGGGCGGCGCAGGATACGAACAACCTTTCCCATCGTAGTCGCGCGAACCGCCGTGAGGACGCGGCATCGGAGCGGGGTCGGCTTTCCGGCCTTCCCGGCTGAAGATGCGTTCAATCCGCTGCTACGCTTGACCGATGGGAAACGTCGGCGCACCGGAGATCATCCTTCTGCTGCTGCTCGCCCTCCTGCTCTTCGGGGCCAAGCGGCTACCGGAGATCGGGCGCTCGCTCGGGTCGGGCATGCGTGAGTTCAAGGACTCGGTCAGCGGGATGACAAAGTCCGACGACGACGAGCCGCCGACGCACGTGCAGACACACGACGTCCATACGCACGAGCTCCCGGTGGCGACGCAGGACACGCCTGCCCCCGCGCCGCCCCGCGAGAACGAAACCGTTCTCTAGGGAACGCCCGTGCTGCTGCCGCGCCGCCTGGACCACGGCGACGAGGCGACGCTCGTCGAGCATCTCGAAGAGCTCCGCCAGCGCATGTTCGTCTGCCTCGCTGCGCTGATCGCCGGCGCGATCATCGGCTTCATCTTCCACGAGCGGGTCATTCACTGGCTGATCCTTGCCCTTCCGAGTGACCACCGGCAGCTCGTGACCCTGAGCCCGGGCGAGCCGTTCATGACGTCGATGTGGGTGAGCCTCTACGCGGGGTTCCTCTTCGCGCTGCCGGTGATCCTCTGGCAGCTCTGGGGGTTCTTCATCCCGGCGTTCGACCCCGGCCACGAACGGATGCTCAAGTACTTCGTGCTGCTCGCGACGTTGCTCCTCGTCGCCGGAGTGGCGTTCGGCTACTTCGTGGCACTGCCCAGCGCGACGAGCTTCCTGACGAACTACGACGACTCGATCTACAACATCCAGATCCGCGCGAAGGACTATCTCTCGTTTGCGGTCAAGGTCCTGGTCGGCATGGCGATCGTGTTCGAGTTGCCGATTTTCGTCGTCGGCCTGACCCGGCTCGGTGTGATCTCGACGACGACACTGCGCACGAAACGGCGGATCGGCTACTTCATCGTGGCCTGCGTGGCCGTCGCGCTTCCCGGCGTCGATCCGATCACGACGATGTTCGAGGCGATCCCGCTCGCGATTCTCTACGAGATCTCCATCTGGCTCTCGGTCTTGCTCGACCGCCGCTCGGCGCGTGCCGGCGCCGCCGCGGCCGGCACGTGACCGAACTGTCGGCCGACTGGGTCCTGCCGGTCGACGGGCCGCCGATCGAAGGCGGCCGCGTGCGCTTCGAGGACGGCCGGCTCGTCGAGGTCGGGCCTGGGCGCGCGCAGCGCCATTTCGCCGACGCCGTGATCGTTCCCGGCTTCGTGAACGCCCACTCCCATCTCGAGTACTCGGTCTATGCAGGCTTCGGTGACGGCTTCCCGTTCGGCCCGTGGATCGAGACCCACATGGAGCGCAAGGGCCGGCTCGGCCCGGAGGAGATGCTGGCAGTCGCGCGCCGCGGTGTCCTCGACTCGCTCGCCTCGGGCATCACGACGACAGCCGATTACTCGTTCTCGGGCGCTGCGGCAACGGCAGCCGCAGACGCCGGCCTTCGCGCGATCGTCTACCTCGAGGTGTTCGGCGGCGACCCGGCCGCGGCGCAAGAGCGGTTTGACGGGATGCACGCGGCGATCGCCCCGAGCCCTCTGGTGCAGATCGGTGTCTCGCCCCACGCTCCCTATTCGGTCTCGCTCGAGGTCTATGCCTGGTGCCTGTCGCTCGGCATCCCCGTCGGCACCCATCTCGCGGAGAGCGCGAACGAGAACGAGTGGCTCGAGCACGGCGCCGGGCCGCTGTCGGCGATCGCCCCGATCCTGCAGCCGCCGAGCGGCCTGCGCGCCGTTGCGACGCTCGAGCCGGTGCTCGGGCCGGATCTGCTGTGCGCGCATTGCGTCGAAGTCGACGCCGCCGAGATCGCGTTGCTCGCGGAGCGGCACGTGCCGGTCGCGCACTGCCCACGGTCGAACGCGCTCCTCGGGTGCGGCATCGCCCCACTCGCCGGTTTGCGCGCGGCCGGGGTCGAGGTCGGCCTCGGAACCGATTCGCCGGCCTCGGCACCATCCTTCGACGTCTTCGAGGAGATGCGGGCGGCGATCTACGCCGCGCGGGGCCGCGAGCAGCGGG
The DNA here is from genome assembly GCA_963842335.1 of uncultured Thermoleophilia bacterium. Classification (GTDB taxonomy): domain Bacteria; phylum Actinomycetota; class Thermoleophilia; order Gaiellales; family Gaiellaceae; genus PALSA-600. The sequence continues at coordinate 159,366 of CAWJGF010000011.1, forward strand.
CCGACGCCCTGCTCGCAGGCGAGGCGCTGGCCCTGGCAACACTCGACTCGGCCCGGGCGCTGCGACTGGACGCCGAGGTGGGTACCCTGACGCCCGGCAAGCGCGCCGACCTGGCGATCGTGTCGCTCGCAGGGAGCCCCTACCATCCGGTGGAGGACCCGGCAGTGGCAGTCGTCTTCGGCGGTTCGCCCGAACGAGTCGTCGAAACCATCGTCGACGGTCAGACCCGGTACACGAGCGAGGAATCCAACAAGTGGCGAGAGGTACGCAGCACCGCAAGCGCCGCCCGACGGCAGATGCTCGCACCGCGGGCGTAGGCCCGCCGCGGAAGCACAAGCCGCCCGAGTGGCAGGAGCAGCTGTTCTTCCAGCGGCTGCGCAACCACGCGAAGTGGATGTTCGTGCTGCTCGCGTTCGCCTTCGCGATCGGATTCGTGTTCTTCGGAGTCGGCTCGGGGTCGACCGGAATCTCGGACATCCTTCAGAACGCGCTCAACTTCGGCTCGAGCAGCGGCACGTCGATCTCGGGCCTCCAGCACAAGACCGAGAAGCATCCGCAGGATGCGACCGCCTGGCGCGACCTCGCGACGGCGTACGAGCAGAAGCAGCGCGCGCAGGACGCGGTCATCGCGCTCGAGCGTTACAGCGCGTTGCGCCCGAAGGATCAGGGGGCGCTGGCCGAGCTCGCGTCGGAGTACGGAACGCTTGCCACGAACGCCTCGAACGACTACTCCAACGCGCAGCTCGAGGCGGCCGGCCAGTCATCGCCCGGCGCCGCGTTCGCGCCGGCCGCGACGACGCCGCTCGGCAAGGCGTTCAACGACCCGGCCGCGCTGCAGGATCCGATCGCCACTGCGGTGCAGACTCTCGTCTCTGCGAAGCAGCAGGTGGCGCTCACGGCCTACGAGACCGCCCAGCGCAAGGCGGAGGCTGCGTACAAGAAACTGAGCGCCCTGAATCCGAGCGACGCGACGACGCAGATCCAGCTCGGACAGGCCGCGCAGGCGGCGAACGACACGAAGGTGGCAATCGCTGCGTACCGGACGTTCCTCAGGCTCGCTCCGAGCGATCCGCTCGCCGCTCAGGTGAGGCGGGTGCTGAAGAGCCTCGTCGCCAGTGGCGGCGCCTCGACGACCACGGGCGGTTAGACTCACGCCGCGGTTCGCCGTTCAATCCGAGACAGGGGACACATGAACTTCGACATCAAGACCGAGCAGCTCTCCGAAGACACTTACGTGATCTCGCTCGCCGGAGAAGTCGACCTCTACACGGCCCCTGAGTTCAAGCAGCAGCTACTCGAGGTGATCGGCCAGGGGGGCAAGCAGGTGATCGTCGACTTCTCGTCGACAACGTTCATCGATTCGACGACGCTGGGCGTGCTCGTGGGCGGTGTGAAGCGCCTCCGCACGAACGAGGGGCAGCTCTCGCTCGTGTGCAGCGACCGGAACATCACGAAGATCTTCGAGATCACCGGCCTCGACCGCGTCTTTGCGATCTATGAGACGCGTGACGAAGCGATCGCGAAGCTCGACGGCGTCTCCCAACCGTCGTAAGCCCGGTTGCGCAGAGCTCTCGTCCCAACCGTCTGCCTGCTCGCCGTGCTGGCCGTGTCGGGCTGCGGCGCCGTCGGCCGCGACACGACGGGTGATCCGAGCCACGGGAAGCAGCTCTTCTTGTCGGCCTCGAGCCCGTCGAACCCGACCTGTGGCTCTTGCCATACGCTCGCCAACGCGCGGTCACAGGGAACCGTGGGGCCCAATCTCGACGACGCTTTCGCATCCGACAAGGCACAGGGCTTCTCGGAGCAGACCATCGCTGACGTCATTCGCGGCCAAATCGCCTACCCGGAGCAGCCGATGCCGGCGAATCTCTACCGCGGCCAGGACGCCAACGACGTGGCGAGCTACGTGGCGAAATGCGCGGCCGTGCCCGCCTGCGGGGTGACCGCGTCGAAGCCGCCGCCTGCAAGCACGACGACAACGCCGGCGACGGGCGGCGGCGGCACCGCTGCACCCGCGGGGAAACTGGTCTTCGCGAAGGCCGGCTGCGGCGGCTGCCACACGCTGAAAGATGCAGGCTCGAGCGGTAACGTCGGCCCGAATCTCGACCAGCTGAAGCCGTCGCAGGCGGCCGTCGCGAAGCAGGTCACGAACGGCGGCGGCGTCATGCCGGCCTTCAAGAACTCGCTGAGCCCCGCGCAGATCAACGCGGTCGCGGCCTACGTCTCGAGCGTCGCCGGCAAGTAGCCGCACGAGGCCGGCTGTAGCCCTACGGGAGCTTCTTGCCGAGCGCGATGTACGGCGGGTAGCCCGCACCGAAATCGATGTTCGCGAGCTCGGTCCAGTCGTTCTTCGCATAGAAGCCGCGGGCCTTGCGCGAGCCGAGCTGCGTCGAGAGGAGCGCCTGGTTGTGCGGTTGCCGCGTCAGCAACTGCGCGAGCAGGGTGCTGCCGAGCCCGCGGCGCTGCGATGACGGCCGAACGTGCAGCTCGACGATCTCGAAGTGAGGCGGGTCGAGCCACTCCACCCGCTGCGCAACGGTGAGTGAGCGAGCCACGCACTCGGTCCACCACTGGCCGTAGGACCCCGTATATCCGTAGCCGAATGCCGCGACCTCGCCGTGCTCGCGCGTGACGAGGAAGATGAAGTCGTCGCGCGACGCGTGGAGCGGCAGACGCTCGCGCGCCCAGTCGTCCGAAAGGGCTCCGGCCCCGAGTGCGGCGCGATGCACCTCGCGCAACTCGGTCGCGAGGGGTAGTGGGTCGACTGCTTCGACTATGGGCGCGGCTGGTCCGTCGCGTCGTGATCCGCGTCGAGGTCGACGACGACGTGTGTGAGCGGGACGTCGAACCTGGTGCGCGCCTTCTCGACGACGCCGCGTTCCAGCCAGTGCGACCGTCCGGCCGGATGGGTCGAGATGATCAGCTCATCGGGCCGGAACGTGCGCACCGCGTCCTCGAGCGCCTGGATCGGATCGCCGTCGCCGATCTCGCCCGACGCGTCGAGCCCGACACTGCGCATCGACGCCAGGCTCGCGTCGAGCCGCGATTGCGCCGCGTCCCGGGCGCCGTCCTCGTCCGAGGCCCAGTGACGGATCGGCGAGTTGAGCGCGGGGCAGACCACCAGCACCCGCGTGTGCTCGCCGCTCGAGCGGCCGCGGATCTCGTGGAGAAGCTCAGGCCCCCCGACCGTCTCGTTGGCGACGACGAGGATCCGGTGTTCGCCGACCGGGCTGGCGGCCGGCGCCTGCCGCACCGGTGGTTGCTCGCGCTCGCCCCGGCCGAAGATCCACCAGAGGATGAGGCCGGTGAGGACGACGAAGACCGCCACGCCGACCCAGGTGTTGATCAGGGCTCCGATCAGGATCAGGCCGAAGTAGCCGATCGTCAACCAGACCAGCCGAAACGCATCTGCCTCGCTCCGGAAGGGGTTGCGCACGGGTCTGCTTAGAGGAGGTAGACGGTCACGTAGACGACGATCCACATCACGTCGACAAAGTGCCAGTAGATGCCGCCGAGTTCCACGCCCTGATGGTGCTCAGGGGAGAAATGCCCGCGGAAGGCCCTGATCGTCATCACGAGCAGGATCATCAGCCCGACGAAGACGTGCACACCGTGCAGGCCCGTCAGCCCGAAGAACGTCGCGGCGAACGAGGTGTCGCTGGTGTTGAAGCCGATGCGGCTGTACTCGATCAGCTGGGTGATGAGGAATGTGAGGCCGAGCAGGAAGGTGAGCACGAGGCCTGCCTGCAGCCCCGCCCGGTTGCCCTTCTTCACAGACGAATCGGCCCAGTGCATCGTGACGCTCGAGGTGACGAGAACGAGCGTGTTGAGCCCGGCGAGGAAGACCGGCCGGTGATACGGCTCAGGTGGCCAGACACCGTTGACGCCGTTGTTGACGACCCGGTCGAAGAAGTACACCGTGAAGAACGAGCCGAACAGCATGATCTCCGACGCGATGAAGAGGAACATCCCGAGGAGCGGCGGGGACACGCGCGAGCTGTAGTGGATCGGCGGCGGCCCGTGGTGGTGCTCGAAGCCGCCGAGCTCGCCCTCGGCGTGCGCGCTCATCGCGCAGCCACCTGAGACTGCAGCGGTGAGACGACGTGGTCGACCGGCAGCCCGGTGTCCTTGCTCAAGCGCTGGACGAGATCGCGCCGCAACCAGCCGCTCCGCTCGCCGGGGAAGGTCGAGACGATGATCTCGTCGACCCGCTCGTCGTTGACCACCTGGCGCGCCGCGGTGTACGGGTCCGGGTGCACGACCTGACCGTGCGCGTCGATTCCCTCGCCACGGAGCTGGGTCAGCGCGAGCCGCAGGCGGCGATCGGCGTCGTCGTGCTCTTCCTCGTCGTCCTGCGGCGCCACGATCAGGAAGCTCGCAGGCCCCGCGGCGGCACGCTCGCGGATACGTCCCAGCAGCTCGTCGGAGAGCACCGTCTGGTTTGCGATCACGAGCACGTTCGTGCCGCTTTCGCCCTGCGCCCCTTCGACGACGACGTGCCGCACCGGGATCGGCGCGGCGACGCGCTCCACGTCGTTGACGACGTTGCGCCGCAACCAGCCCGACCGCTCGGCGCCGTGGGTCGAGACGATGATCTCGTCCACCGGCGGCTCGAGCTGCGCGAGAGCATCCCTGACCGCCTGCACCGGTCCTGTCTCGACGACGAATCCCTGCGCGGCCACACTGCCGCTGCGTAGCGCCTTCAGCACGCGTTCGAGACGCCGTCCCGCCGCAGCCCGGCGGGTGTCCTCGTAGACGACATAGCCCTGCACCGGCTCGTTGACCGGGGCGATCACCGTCACGCGATCGTCGTCCCTCGCCTCGCCGCGCACGGCAGCGAGCAACGTCTCCGATGCCGCCGTCTCGTTGGCGATCACGAGGAAGTGGGTCATCGGGCGCTCACTAATCCGTCCCGACCGGTTCCGGGACGGGCGTCGGAGCGCCGAAGATCGCATGGCGGGCGCCCGGGACTCCGTACTCGTACGGGCTGCCGACCACCTGCGGGATCTCGTCGAAGTTGAAGATCGGCGGCGGCGAGGACACCTGCCATTCGAGCGTCATCGCGCGCCACGGGTTCGCCGGTGCGGCCGGCCCGTGCGCCCAGGAGCGGATCATGTTGTAGAGGAAGACGAGCGTCGACGCACCGAGGCCGAACGAGGCGATCGAGATGAAGAGGTTGATGTCGGCAAAGCGCGATGCGTAGTCGGCGACGCGACGCGGCATCCCCTGGAGGCCGATGTAGTGCATCGGGAAGAACGTCAGGTTGAAGCCGATGAACGTGAGCCAGAAGTGGAGCTTGCCGAGGCGCTCGTCGTACATCCGCCCGGTCATCTTCGGGAACCAGTAGTAGATCCCGCAGAAGATCGTGAAGACCGAGCCGCCGAAGAGAACGTAGTGGATGTGCGCGACGATGAAGTAGGTGTCGCTGGCGTGGATGTCGATCGGCACCGACGCGAGATAGATGCCCGAGAGACCGCCGATCACGAACATCGACAGGAACCCGAGCGCGAACAGCATTGGCGTCGTGAACCGGATTCGCCCTTCCCACATGGTCGCTAACCACGAGAAGATCTTGATCCCGGTCGGCACGGCGATCACCATCGACGTGACCATCATCGGAACGCGCAGCCAGCCCGCCATGCCCGCGACGAACATGTGGTGAGCCCAGACCGAGAAACCGAGTACGAGAATCGCCATCAGCGACAGCGCCATCAGCCGGTAGCCGAAGATCGGCTTGCGGCTCATCACCGCGATCACCTCGCTGATGATCCCGAATCCGGGAAGCATCATGATGTAGACGGCCGGGTGCGAGTAGAACCAGAAGATGTGCTGGTACCCGAGCACGTAACCACCACCCGCGGGCTCGAAGAAGTTCATGTGCAGCACTCGGTCGAACAGCACGAAGAACTGCGAGCCGGCGATGAACGGTGTTGCGATCACGACGAGCATCGAGGTCGTGAAGTTCGCCCAGACGAGTAGCGGCATCCGCCAGAACGTCATGCCCGGCGCGCGCATCGTGATGATCGTGACGAGGAAGTTGAGCGCGGTCATGATCGAGCTCGCGCCCGCCCACTGGACGCCCATGTTGAAGAACACCTGGCCGAACGGTTGATGCGAGCAGAGCGGCGCGTAACACGTCCAGCCGGCGGACGGGCCGCCGCCGGGAGCCGCCATGCCGGCCAGGAGCATCACGCCGGCGATCGGCAGGAGCCAGAACGACAGCGCGTTCAGGCGCGGGAACGCCATGTCCGCCGCGCCGATCATCAGCGGGATGACGTAGTTGCCGAGGCCGGCGAACGCCGGGATCACGAACAGGAAGATCATCAGCGCCGCGTGGTTCGAGATCAGCACGTTGAACGTCTGCGGGCTGAAGTACTGGTCGCCCGGCTGCGCGAGCTCGGCGCGGAACAGCATCGCGAAGAGGCCACCGATGCAGAAGAAGATGATCGTCGTGACGAGGTACTGGACGCCGATCACCTTGTGGTCGGTGTTGATGCGGAAGTAGTCGCGCCAGGAGCGCGCGCCATGGCTCGAGTGGTCGTCGATCACTGTCGGCCGGCCGCTCGCGTAGTGAGCCCAGTAGTCGAAGCCACCGATTCCCACGAGGAAGCCGATCGGCGTCGTCACGAGCTCGACGGTGACGAGCACCGAGCCCTTCCAGATGGGGTCCCAGCCGGCGAGCCAGCGGAGCACGACGGGGATGGCGATGCCGATCCCGAAGAAGATCGGGGTCACCCAGAGGACACGCAGCCAGCCGGGCGCGGTCAGTCGGTGGAAGCCCGACGGCCTGGGTGGTGCGGCGTGTTGCTCGGCGTGTGCGATCACTTCGGGGCCCCGGCCAAATACTGCACGAGCTGGTTCAACTGGTCGGTCGAGAGCTGACTCGCGTAGATGTGCGGCATCGCATCGGAAAAGCCCGGCTGGATATAGGCCGCCGGGTTCAAGATCGACTCACGGATGAAGGCCGTGAGCGAGCCGCGCTTCGCCTGGGTTGCATACTGCGCCAGGTTGTCGAGGTCCGGCCCGACCTTGCCCGTTGCGCCGGCCGACTTCAGGGTGTGGCACCCGCCGCAGCCGCTCTGCTGGAAGACCGCGAGGCCGGGCGGACCGCCCCCTGCGGTGCCGCCGGACTTCTGCCACGTCGCGAAGTCCGCGGGAGTCATGACCGTGACGTGGCTGCGCATGAGGGCGTGCCCCAGGCCGCACAGCTCGGTGCAGATGACGGGGTACGTGCCGACGCGGGTCGGGGTGATGACGAGAGAGTTGTGCTCGCCGGGGACGGCGTCCTGTTTCTGTGAGAACTGCGGGACCCAGAAGGAGTGGATGACGTCTTTCGCTGTGATGTCGAGCTTCGTGTGCCGGCCCTTTGGCAACGTCAGGGAGCCATACGTCTTGCCGTCCGGATAGGTGAACTCCCAGGCGAACTGCTGGGCGACCACCTTGATCTCGAGCGGGTTCGAACCGGCGTTGCCGTTCTGGGCGAGCACGATCGCGCTGACGATCGAGATCGCGGTCACCAGTACGGCAGGCACCGCGGTCCAGGCGATCTCGATGCCGGTGTGACCGTGGATCGGCGGCCCGTCGGAATCGTCGTCTGGACCTGCGCGGAATTTCCAGATCGTGTAGACGAGGACGGCCGCGACAACCGCGAAGACGCCGATGCAGATGGCCGTCACGAACCAGAAGACGAAGTGGATGCGCCCCGCTTCCTCGCCGGCATCGAGCGGCAGCCATGGCACGGCGAGCGCCACGACGGTGCAGATCGCACCGGCGATCAGCGCGATCGCGGTGAGCTGAATGAGAGAGCCCCTGCGCACCCGGGCCAAGCCTAGTGCAACGCAGTGGTTCGTGAGCCGTAACCGATTCGAGCGATCGGACGTTGAACCCGTGACCCGCGAGCATCACATGTCTGTCGGGAGACACGAGTCAGGAGGTTTTACAAAATGGGTATTGGAGTCAGCCTTATTCTCATCGCTGTCGGGGCAATCCTCACGTGGGCGGTCAATGCGACCGTCAGTGGCCTGGACATCAACACGGTCGGGATCATCCTCATGGTCGTCGGGGCGGTCGGCCTCGTCCTTTCGATGATGTTCTGGTCGAGTTGGGGCGGCGTCGGCGGCACAACCCGCCGCCGCACGACGGTCGTCGACGACGGCCCGCCGGCCGGCTATTAAGCGATTCGCCTGGATCGCTGGTCGAAGGTCTGCGGAGACGCAGAACGCAGGCGGAAGGGCGGCCCGATGGCCGCCCTTCCTCGTCTTACTCCGCGTTCTCTAGAAGATGTGGGCGCTGAAGTCACCGGCGGCAGGCAGTTCGACCGTGAACGTCGAGCCGGCGCCGAGGCCGGCCGACTCGACCCAGACGCGGCCCTCCATGCGCCGCACGAGCTCGCGGCAGATGTAGAGCCCGAGCCCGGTGCCGCCAACACCGCGGTTCATGTTCGGATCGAGGCGATAGAACTTGTCGAAGATCCGGCGCTGCTCGGAGAGCGGAACACCGAGACCTTCGTCTGTGACGCAGAAGCGTACGTGCGCGCCCGCGGCGGCCACGACGACCGTGACCGTACCGCCGTCGGGTGAGTACTTCACGGCGTTGTCGACGAGGTTGATCAGGACGCGCCCGACCTTGTCGGGGTCACCGGAGACCGCCGGCAGCCCTGCATCGGCAAGCAGCACGAGCTCGTGCGAGCTGTCCAGGTGCGCGCGCTGCGCCTCGACCACATCGCGCGCGAGCGCCAGTGAGTCGCAGCTCTCGATGGAGACGTGCAGGGAGTCCGTATCGAGCCTCGACGCCCAGAGGATGTCGTTGACGGTTCGCGCGAGCCGGTCGGCCTCGGCCGAGACGACGTCGAGCAGTTTCGCCCGCTGCTCCTCCGCGAGCGTGACGTCACTCCGGCGCAACGTCATGGCGGCGCCGTAGATCGCCGCAAGCGGCGTGCGCAACTCGTGGGAGACGGTCGACACGAACTCGGTGCGCATCGCCTCGAGCGCCCTGTCCTCGGTCAGATCGCGGAAGGCATAGACGATCCCGTCGGGAACCACGACGCCGTGGATCGAGAGCCAGAGCTCGCGGTCGCCGAGATCCAGGGGCAGCGACTCCGGGCGCGGCGCGCCGCCGCCCTCGGCGGCGAGCGGGACGCGCGCCACCACCGTCGCCCAGCCCGGGATCGCCTCGACCGCGAGGCGGTCGAGCACGACCTCCCCGGTGATTCCGGTCGCCGCGGCCGCGGCACGGTTCCACGTGCGCACGAGGCCGTGCCGGTCGACCAGGAACACGCCGTCGCCGACCGACGCAAGCACGCGCGCGGCCTGCGCCCGCTCCTCGGCCGCCCGGTAGAGCTGGGCGTTGTCGACCGCGACCGCAACGCGGGCTGCGAGCTCGCGAACCGTCTCGACGTCACGCTCGTCGAAGCGTTCGGTCGTCCGGATGAGCGCCAGCACGCCGAGGGTGTGCCCGCGGGCGATCAACGGCATGTAGACGAGCGAGCGCGGCCGCAACAGCTCGACCGTCGAATTGATTGCCGGCCGCCCGCGCGTCACGTCCTGCAAAGGGGTCGGGTCGGCATCGAGGTCGAGCAGGATCTCGGGCTCGCCCGTCCTGATCACCTTGGCCGAGCCGCCAGTGTCGCCCGACGCCGGTGGGTTCGCGAGCAGCCCCTGCCGGATCACACCGGAGATGCCTGGGTCGGCGACTTCGATTGCGACCCGCTTGATCGACTCGCCGTCGAGCAGATCGACGAGCGCAGCGTCGGCGAAGCGAGTAACGGCAAGCTCGGCCGCGCGCTGCAGCGTCATCTCGAGATCGAGCGACGAGGCGAGCACCATGCTGGCGTCGCTGAGGAATCCGAGGCGCTCCTGCGCAGCCCGTTCGGCCTCATAGAGCGAAGCCCGGCTGATCGCGAGCGCGATCCGGTCGGCAATCAGCTCGAGCAGTCGCACTGCCGACTCGTCGAACTGCGCGTACGCCTCCGAGCCGACGTGCAGGACGCCGATCACGCGATCGTCGACGACGAGCGGGATCGCCGCCAGCGAATTGACCCCGCGTTCGCGCAGCACGGGGCTCACGAGCTCGACCTGCGCGAGGTCGGGCACGAGGAGCGGTCTGCGATTTGCAGCCACGCGACCGGCAAGACCGGCGCCGATGGGGATCGCCACGGCGCGGGGAAGCTCCGCCTCGAGCCCGACCTCGGCCGCGACGGAGAGCAGGCCGTCACTCCCGACGAGCAGGATCGCCGCGGTGTCGGCTTCGAGGGCCTCGACGATCCGCGCAAGCAGAGCGTGGAGCAGGTCATCGAGGGTCAGGTGCTCCATCGCGGCTTCCGAGACCCGCTCGAGCTTCCGCAGCGTGGCCGCAGCACCTTCGGCCTCCGAGCGGGCAAGCCGCTCGCGCGTCAGCAGGGCTGCGCGCTCGTCCTCGGCTCGCTTCCGGCTCAGGAACTGCCCGAGTTGTCCGCCCAGCGCGCTGAGGAGTTGCAGGAGCTCGTCGTCCCGGTCCCGGTGGGCGCTCGAGAACGCCTCCAACACGCCGACGACCTGACCGCCGACGAGGATCGGGAAGGCGACACCCGACACGAGCCCCTCGGCCGCGGCGATCGACGCTCGCGCGAAACGATCCGGAGTGAGCCGCTCGAGCCACTCGGCCCGTCCCGAGCCGGCGACTCTCCCCGGTAGCGTCGCCGGAGTCATCGGCACCCGCTCGGTCATGGCCGTGAACCCGGCGAGCTGCTCGCCCGGCCGCGACCAGACGACCCGATGCCGCTCCTGGTCGACCGGCCAGTACGCGGCGACTTCCCAACCGAGTGCCTCGCACAGCGCCTCGAGGACGCGCGGCACCGCGCCCTCTGAGGTCTCGGCGTCCGCGAGGATCCGGGTGACCGCGTACTGCAGCTCGGCCCGCTGCTCGGCGCGCCGGCGCTCGGTGACCTCCTCGACGATCGCGCCCACGCCAAGTGGCTCGCCGTCGGACGCGAGCACGGGGTAGTAGCTCGCTCGCCAGTGCCGGACGGCGTCGACTGCGTCGGGTGTCCCTCCGGTCATCTCGAGGGCGACGACCGGCTTCCCCGATTCGAGGACGCGGCGCGCGATCGGCTCGATCACATGGGCGAGCTGCGGGATCACCTCCGCCAGCGTGCGACCGACGTGCTCCTCGGCCGGGAGATTGTTGATCCGCGCGAGCGCGTCGTTCACCCTGACGTAGCGAAGGTTGCAGTCCCAGAAGCCGAGACCAATCGGAGCGCTGCCATGGAGCGAGTCGAGGAGCGCCGAGGTTCGACGGGCCTCCAGATAGAGCAGCGCATTCTCGATCGCCGCGACCGCGCGACCGGCGATCTCGCCGGCGATGCGCAGGTCGTTGTCGTCGTAGCGCCGCTCCCACGCCTCGAAGAGAATCGCACCGAGGACGCGCCCGCCGGTGGCGAGCGGCACGCACATCGACGACTCCCCGAGCAACGGCTCGCCGCCCTCGACGACCCGGGCCAGGAGTGGCGACTCCCCCGAGACGCTTCCGGCCACAGCAGCGCGGCGCAGGACACCGCCCTCGAGCACCTCGACTGCGCACCCGTCGGCCAGCTCGGGCACGGCGAAACCGACGATGGCGGCGAGGATCCCCTCGTAGTCGAGCGTTGCATTCAGTACCTCGGCGGCGCCGGCCGAGACGCGCTCACGCTCGGCGAGCACGTGCTCCTCGGTCACCTCGCGGAAGATGCTGATCACGTACAGGAGCTCGCCGTCCTCGCCGCGCAGCGGGACCGCGCGGACGAGCGACAGCCGGTCGGGGCCGCCCGCGGCCGCCCGGAAGCGGACGAGCATCGGCTCGGGATCCTCGCCGGCGAGCGCCCGCCGCGCGGGGAGCTCCGCGGCGTCGAGCGGTCGTCCGTCGGGGCGCAGGATCTCAAAGCGCTGCGTGGCTCGCTCGAGCCCAGCCTCGAGCAGCGCGTCCGCCGTCGGGTAGCCGGTCAGGCGCGCGGCCTCGTCATTCGCGTACAGGCGCTCACCGCCGGCGGCGGTCACCACGATGCCGTCCCGGAGGTGACGAAGGACCGTCTCGAGCAGCTCGCGCGACCCGGCAAGCGTGGAGGACGTGCTCTCGCCCGTCTGGCTCATCAACCCCTCGTCTCTGCCGCAGGAACTGCCGCGGCTCAGGGTACTCCCGCAGCGCCGGAACGGCTACTGCGCCTACTGCGTGGGTGTCTGCGCCGCGATGTCGAGCACGAGGATCGCGTCACCGTCCGGCAGGGGCTCGAAGTGCGCCGGGAAGGTCGCTTGCGAGGTGAGTGTGTCGATCACGGCCGCTTCCCGCGGATCGCTCGCGGTCGCAACGGGCGGCGTGGCGAGCGGGAGCGTGTCGCGCAGCGGGTGGTCGAGCTCCGGCTTCAGGTCGGACTTACGGAGGAACACCGCGCTCGTGCCGCTGTCCTTGACCGGCTGCAGCAACGAGACCACCTGATCGACGTCGGGCAGGTACTTGAACGCGTACAAGGAGAGCTCGAGCGCTTCGCGGCGAAGCGTGCGCTGACTCTGCGCCGTGTCCGCGCCGTCGATCGAGCAGTTCGACTGCAGGCCGCAGAACGCGTAGATCAGCGTCTTGTCCGTCTGGAAGAGGCCGATATACGGGTCGATCTGTCCGGCGGAGTTCAAGCGGCGCACGCCGATCGCCTCGAGCTTCAGCCCCTGCACCTGCGGCGAGTGCTCCTGCACCGCGGCGAGTTGCGTGCCGTTCGCCGACTTGTACCGAGAGGCGATTTGCAGGCCGATCTCGCGCGCACCCGGCAGCCCTTGCGTGTCCGGTCGCCAGGTCGACCACGCCACCGGCGCCGAGTGGTTGGGTCGTGTCAGCAGCAGCACGAACCCACCAACGGAGACCCAGAACGCGACCGCGAGCCCGGCGTAGGCGAGCCGGAACAGCCGGCGGTGCTTCTGGCTCGCCGCGCTCGCTACAGCTTCGGCCACGCGTCGTCCTTCGTGAGATCGACCTCTGGCATCGTCAGCTTCTGCGCGTCGAGCAGGTGCACGACCTCGTCCCCGTGCAACTCGCGGCGCTCGACGAGCCGGTCGGCGACCGCCGAGACAGCGTCCCTGTTCGCCTCGATCAGGTGGTGCGCGGCAAGGTAGGCCTGACCGAGCAGCTGCTCGACCATCGCGCGCTGGCTCGGATCGGAAAGCACCGCTCCGAGCGGGTCCCCGCCCATGCCGCCGGACCGCGTTCGGTTGATGATCTGCGTGCCGATCCGCTGAAAGCGCCTCAGCACGCGCTCGCGCGTCTGCTCCTCGGACTCGTCGTCGCAACGCGCGAGCTCGATGTACTCGGGCGCCATGCCGCAGGCGCCGACCATCCAGGCGGCACGATCGGTTGCCGCCTGGACGTCGCCGCCGACGCCCGTCGAGTTCTCGCCGTAGAAGACGCGTTCCGCCGCCATCGCACCGAGTGCCCAGATCAAGCGCGCCATTTCCTCGCTGCGCCAGGACGAGAATCGCTCTTCCTTCTGCAGCGCCATGTGATGGCCGAGCGAGCCGCCGCGCCGGCGAATCGAGAGCCGGGTCGACTCGGCGCCCTTCAGGTATGCGTGCGCGGCGATCGCGTGCCCGGCCTCGTGCACTGCGACGGCCCGGGTCTCGTCGGGCACGTATTCGATGTTCACCGCGGTGCCTGACTCGACCGTCGTCATCGCGTCGACGATGTCGTCCCAGTCGAACGCATCGCGCTCGGAGTGGTGCGCGATCGTCAGGGCCATCGAGCAGACCTGCTCGATCATCGCCGGCGAGTAGCCCATCGTCATGCGCGAGAGCTCGTCGCGACGCTCCGACCGGTCGAGGTCTGCGACGTGCGCGACCTTGCCGAGGTAGAGGTCGAAAATATCCTCGCGGTCATGCTTCGTCGGCGTGCGGAACCAGACGTGGCGGCCCATTCGCCCCGGTCTCGTCAATGCCGGGTCGAGTTGCTCGATCGGCACGTTGGTCGCGCCGATGAAGTAGATCTGCTCACCGCGCGGCCGCGGGGGAGGGAGTCTGAGCGACTTGCCGCGGATGCGGGGCGGGACGACGTAGCTCGCGTCGAGCAGCGTGTTGACGGTGTTGGTGACCATCCGCTTGCCGAGTGGTGGTGCGTCGAGACCGTCCATGACGACGAGCAGCTGGTTCAGGGCCATGCCGCCGCCCGCCCCCCCGAACATCCCGCCGGGCACGGCCTGGTTGACCGCCGCGACGAACCGAGAGGGCTGCCGGCGCTCAGGCGCACGGCGCTCGAACTGGCGCTCACGCCAGGCGCGCGTCTCGAGCACGAGGTCGCCGGAGCGCTCGAAGGTCGGTTCGACGAAGGACGGCTCCGCGAACGACGTGGCCGCGCCGCCGAGTGAGTTGCGCCGCATGCCCACGGCGTCGATCTCGTCGATGAAGACGATGCACTGGCCACCCCATTTCCGCGCCAGGCGCTTCGCCTTTCGCGCGAGGTAGCGGACGAGAATCGAGTCGAGCCCGACGAAGGTCTGCGCAAAGCCTGAGCCGGGGATCGTCACGAAGGGCGAGTTGAAGCCCGTTGCGATCGCCTTCGCGAGCATGGTCTTGCCCGTGCCGGGCGCGCCGAGGAACAGCAGGCCGCGTTCACGCTTGCCACCGGCCTGCTCGAAGCGCTCGCCCGACTGCCACAGCGAGACGATGCGCCGGATCTCCTCCTTCGCCTCGGCCTGGCCACGGACGTGCTCGAGCTTTACGCCCCATTCAGCGTCCCCCGGCTGGTAGCCGCGGATCTGCGAGATGCCCATGGCGAGCATCGGCCCCATGAAGATGAGGAAGTTGAAGAGGAAGAAGAGTGGCAGTGAGATGAACGTCCCGAACGTGCTCGGGTTCCAGATGGAGCTCAGCGTGTGCCAGATCTGGTGGGCGGTCTCGCCCCACGACAGCCCGCGCCCGAAGAAATCGAGCACGAGCCAGAGGATCGTGACGAGGACGAGGCCGATCCGGACGAGCTTCCAGCAGAACCGCCAGAACGAGACGCGGCGGCGCGCGACGATGTCCTGCTCGCGGAGCTCCGCGCTCTCCTCGCCGAAGAGGCTGGGCGAAGCGATGAACCGGCGGAACAGGAGATCGACGAGGCCCCGGAACGCGGCCACCTCGATCACCGTCAGAAGGAGTGCGTAGCGCAGGGCGAGGCCCTGGTGGACGTGGAACCAGAGGAACACGGCAGGCGAGGTGAGCACGGCCACCCAGGTGGCCGCACGCGTCAGTGAGCGCCATTGCTCACCGAGCGCGCGCCGCTCGGCCTCGTGGGCGGCCGCGCTCGACGTGGAGGCTGCGCTCAGTCCGCTCCCCATCTGGGGAGTAAGACAGGAACCGCAGGGTCAGATCTTGACTTCGTGTTAAGCGGGCGCGTGATTTTGAGGGAGAAAACGGAGCTGTGAGGCCTGATGCACGGGCGCTGTATGTTTGACGTTTGACAGACAGCGTAGATGATGTCATAGTGATGTCATCATGAATCTGACAATCGTGCTCGACGGGCTCCTGGACGACCTGCAAGGCCTCGCCGACCTCGGCGACGAGCGGTCGGCCCAGATCGCCCGGCGCCTGGGGGAAGCCCTCGCGTCGAACCTGCGCCTGAAGCTGCTCGACCTGCTCTCGCAGGCTGCGGTCGAGCTCTCGTCGAAGCTCCCCGCCGGCCATGTCGAGGTGCGCCTCGTCGGCCTCGAGCCCGAGCTTGTGTTCGTCGACGCTCCAGGCAGCGACTCTGCCGGCGCCGGCGAGGAGCTCTCGGCTCGGATCAGCCTGCGCCTGCCCGAATCCCTCAAGCAAGCGGTCGAGAAGGCCGCCGCCCGCGAGGGCGTCTCCACCAACGCGTGGCTCGTGCGGTCGATCGCACGCGCAGCCGAGTCACGCCCGACCCAGGTCGGCGGCAAGCGGCTGTCCGGCTACGCCCAGAGCTAGAGAAGCTGGCGAGGAGGACCAAGATGCAGAAGACATTCGAAGTGACAGGCCCGGTCGAGCTCGAGCTCCGGCTCGCGAGCGGCGAGATCGAGATCGATCCGAGCCTGACCGGGCGGGTTGACATCGAACTGACCGCGCACGACGAGGAGTCACAGCGACTGGTCGATGAGGCTCGCGTCGAGCTCCAGGACCATGCCGAGCAGCCGCGGGTGATCGTCGATGTCCCGCGCCGGCGTGGCAGCGGGTTCAGCCTCGGAGTCGTCTTCGGCCGCAGCGGCGTCACGTGCCGCGTGCGCTGCCCGGAAGGCTCGCTCGTGAACGTGAAGAGCAAGTCGGCAGACGTGCTCGCCCGCGGCACGATCGGCGGCCTGAGCGTCCAGACCGCATCGGGCGACATCGAGGTCGACCGCGTACTTGGCAGCGTCAACGTGAAGAGCGCGAGTGGCGACCTCGAGGCGCGCGAGGTGAAGGGCGGCGTCAGCGTGCAGACCGCGTCGGGCGACGTCGACATCGAGGTCGTGCACGGGCCGGTGAACGTCGCCACCGCCTCGGGCGACGTGAGGATCGCCGAGGCCTACGCCGACGTCAGCGCGAACACGGTCAGCGGCGACCAGGATCACGGAGCAGTCATGACCGGCCACGTCGCGGCGCACTCGGTGTCGGGTGATGTCCGGGTCGGCGTCCGCCGAGGCTCGCGCGTGTTCCTCGACTGCAACACAGTCAGCGGCGACACGAGCTCCGAGCTCGAACTGACCGATGACGCCGCCACCGGCGAGGGTCCGCTCGTCGAGATCCGCGCCAAGACCGTGAGTGGCGACATCAAGATCACCCGCGCACCGGCAGCACCGGTTGCCGCCGCGACCGAATCCCCGTCCGAGACCGACCAGGAGGTGCACGCATGAACCGCCTTTCGTGGGATACAACGGCCCCGCGGCGCCCGAGCCGCGAGCGGACGAATCCGCAGCCTCGCGACGAGGACGGCCTCGTCGCCGAGGAAGCGGATCTGATCCGCATCGCCTGGGACAAGCCCAAGCGCATCTCGCCGTTTTAACAACGCTGCCGCAGAACGCAGCTGCGAGAAGGCCCGCTCCGGCGGGCCTTCTCGCGTGCCGGGACCTTGCCCGGCCGGTCGAGCCCCACTCGTCTTCACCGATCGGCTCGCGCGCGGTCTTGGCCCAGTCGCTCCGGCGTGCGAGCTGGCGCACCGAAGCCCTAGACTCTCGTGCAGGTGTCTTGAGCCGCCGACCCGCAACCGGCGAACGCGCGAGGGTGACCGGTGGGCCGGCGGAGCCGAAGCCAATTACCCCGCTCGCTTCGCCTGCGCGTTTTGGCGCCTTTACGCGCCGTCGGCGTCCGGTCGCCGGGCTGCGACCCACCGTCCGATTTGCGATCGCGTTCGCGTTCACCGTCGCCTGGGTCGGATTCAGCGTGTGGGTCTCGGCGCCATGGCGGGATCAGCTCGACCAGGCGATCGGGCCGGTGATGGCGTGGGTGATCCCGGTCACGCTGGCCTATATCCCTGGCGTGGTGATCGGTTTTCTGATCTTCACGTTGCTCGTGAGCCCCTACCGCGAGCTGGCACGCGTTCCGCCAAAGGGGCCGTGGCCCGAGGGTCGGTGGCCGGCGGTAACAATCGTGATCGCGGCGTGGAACGAGGAGCAGGGGATCGTGGCGACACTCGAACGCCTCGCCGACCTGACGTATCCCGGCCCCGTCGAGGTCGTGCTGGCCGATAACAACTCGACCGACCGAACCGCCGAGCGCGCCGCCGAGGCGGCGAGCCGGTTCGGGCTTCACTACCGCCGCGTGTTCGAGCCCGAGCCGGGGAAGCACCGGGCGCTGAACGCGGCGCTGGGCACGGTGACGACCGCACTCGTCGTCACCGTCGATGCCGACACGTTGCTGCAACAGGAGGCGTTGACCTACCTGATCGGGCGTGTTGCGTCGAAGCCGCAGGACCAGCATGTCTGCGCGTGCGCAGGAGCTCTCATCGCCGAGAACGCGCATGCCAGCTTCGTGACACGGATGCAACAGTGGGACTACCGCCTCGGCATCAACGGCGTGAAGAGAATGCAGGCGGCCTACAACTGCGCCCTCGTCGCGCAGGGGGCGTTCTCCGCCTACTGGACGGACGACCTCCGGGCGGTCGGCGGCTGGCCGGACGCGATCGGCGAGGACATCGTGCTCACGTGGACGATGATGGCCTCGCGCGGGCTCGTGCAGTACGAGCCCGTCGCCCTCGGTCTCACCGTCGTCCCCGAGCGGCTCGGCCGCCTGATGAGCCAACGCTCGCGCTGGGCCCGCGGCATGTTCGAGGGACTGCACACCCACCCGCCGCCGAGACAGCCGCGGATGCTGGCCAAAGCCGTCGCCGGCATCGACTACCTCGTCCCGTTCCTCGACTTCGGCTTCATCTTCTTCTGGGTTCCGGGCCTGATCCTGTTCGTGTTCGGTTACCCCTTGATCGTGGGCTGGTGGTCGATGCTTCTCCTGCCGATCACACTCGCGATCTTTGCCTTCCTTCGCCACTGGCAGGAACGGCACGTCTTCCGCCGCCTCGGTATTCATCCGGGGCGGGACATACGCGGATTCTCGGGCTATCTCCTCCCGTACCAGATGCTGACCTCGGCGGCCTCGCTGCGCGGGTATGGGCAGTACGCTCTCGGCGCGGGACGTCGCTGGAAGTAAGCAGTTGGCGGTGGGTCTTCGAACCGCCGCCTCGGCGCACCGGCGGCGTTTGCGTCTCGCTCGGCTGCGGTCGGCCGAAGCCGAAGAACCTCAGTCGAGCAGTCGAAAACGCCTATGGGCCGTGAAGGGATCGAACCTTCGACCTTGGGATTAAGAGTCCCCTGCTCTACCAGCTGAGCTAACGGCCCGTGAAGCGCCGCGTATCGTAGCGGCGAATGCGCGTCCTCTCCGTCGTGGGCAACCGCCCGCAGTTCATCAAGTCGGCGCCCATGTCACTGGCGCTTCGGGAGCGCGGGATCGACGAGGTCGTGCTCCACTCCGGGCAGCACTGGGACCCAGAGATGTCACAGGTGTTCTTCGACGAGCTCGGGCTTCCCGAGCCCGACTACCGCCTCGACCTCCGCACCGCGGACGCCGCGGCGATGACCGGGCCGATCCGCGAGGTCGTCGAGCGGGAACGCCCGGACTGGGTGCTCGTCTACGGCGACACGAACACGACGGTCGCAGGCGCCCACGCCGCCGGCAGCATTCCCGTCGCCCACGTCGAGGCCGGACTGCGCAGCTTCGACCTCGAGATGCCCGAGGAGCGAAACCGAATCGAAGTCGACGGCATCTCGGCACTGCTGTTCGCGCCCGACGATCGCTCCGCGCGCCAGCTGCGCTCGGAAGGGGTCGCCGGGCAGATCGAGGTGGTGGGAGATGTGATGGCGGACGCGACGCGGCTCTTCGTCCCGGTCGCCGCGCGCCGAGTGAGCCCTGCGACAGGGACGTACGACGTGTTGACGGTTCACCGGGCCGCGAACACCGAGCCCGGCCGGCTCCGACGGATCATCGCTGCGGTGAACGCGACGGGCAGGCGGTTCATCTTCCCGGTGCACCCGCGGACGCGACTCGTCCTGGACGCCGAGGGAATCGAGCTCGGGCCGACGATCGAGCGCGTGGAGCCACTCGGCTATCTCGAGATGCTGGCGCTCGTGACGGGGGCACAGACGGTGGTCACCGACTCCGGCGGGTTGCAGAAGGAGGCGTACTGGCTCAGCGTCCCGTGCATCACCGTTCGTCCCAGCACCGAGTGGGTCGACACGGTCGCCGCCGGCGCAAACACGCTGATCGAGCCGGAGGAGCTTGCCGGAGCGCTCGAACGCGCGCACTTCCCGGCCGCTGCGCCCACGCTCTACGGCGACGGGCATGCCGCCGGACGCGTCGCCGCCGCGCTGTACGCTTGACCGCCGTGCCCGAGTCGTCCGTCTACGACGTTGCAGTTATCGGCGCCGGCTACGTCGGCGTTCCGCTCGCGGCAACGTTCGGCGAGGCCGGTCAGCGTGTCCTCCTCGTCGACGTCCAGCCTGATGTCGTCGCGGCCCTGAACCGCGGCGAGAGCCACATCGAGGACGTCACCGACGAGCGGCTCACTGCACTCACGGAGAAGGGCCTCGTCGTCGCGACCGCGGACTACGAGGTCGTGAAGCAGGCGCACGCCGTGCTGATCGCTCTCCCGACCCCGCTCTCGCAGCAGCGCGAGCCCGACCTCTCGTACATCGAAGGCGCTGCTCGGAGCCTCGCACCGGTCCTGCAGCGCGGCCAAGTCGTCGTGCTCGAATCGACGACATGGCCTGGCACGACCCGCGAGATCCTCCAGCCCATCCTGGAGGAGGGATCGGGGCTGAGGGCCGGCGCCGACTTCCATCTCGCGATGTCGCCCGAGCGCGTCGACCCCGGCCGCGAGGACTGGACGACGAAGACGACGCCGAAGGTGGTCGGCGGGATCTCGCCCGCCTGCACGACCGCGGCCGCCGACGTCTACCGCAGCGCGATCGACACCGTGCACGAGGTTTCGACGCCCGACGCGGCGGAGCTGACGAAGCTGCTCGAGAACATCTACCGCGCAGTGAACATCGCGCTCGTGAACGAGCTCGCGCAACTCTGCGACCGCATGGAGATCGACGTCTGGGAGGTGATTGACGCCGCAGCGACGAAGCCGTTCGGGTTCGCGTCGTTCAAGCCAGGCCCGGGCCTCGGCGGGCACTGCATCCCGATCGATCCCTTCTATCTCACGTGGAAGGCGCGCGAATTCGACTTCTCGACGCGCTTCATCGAGCTCGCGGGCGAGGTGAACAACAACATGCCGTACTTCTGCCGCTCGCTCATCTCGCAGGCGCTGAACCACGGCGCGCAGAAATCGGTGAAGGGCGCCAAGATCCTGATCATCGGTGTCGCCTACAAGCCCGACATCGGCGACATGCGCGAGACACCGGCGGAGAAACTGATCCAGCTGCTGCAGACGGCGGGCGCCGACGTCGCCTATCACGACCCCTTCGTGCCGGAGTTCGACGGCATGCGCTCGGCCGCACTCGCCCCCGAGGACTACGACTGCGTCGCGATCGTGACCAACCACTCCGGCATCGACTATGCCGACGTCGTCGCACGCGGCCACGTGATCGTGGACTTCCGCAATGCCACCAAGGGCCACGAGATCGACGGCAAAGTCTGGAAGCTTTGACGAAGGTCGGCGTCGTCGGCCTCAACTACTGGGGGCCGAATCTCGTTCGTAACTTCGACGACCTCGCCGACCTCAGCTGGATCTGCGACCTCGACGAGGAGCGGCTGGCCCAGCTCGCCGGGCGGTACCCGAATGCAAGGGCAACCGCGAGCTTCGGCGATCTGCTTGCCGACGACACGCTCGACGCCGTTGTGGTCGCGACGCCCGTGCCGACGCACTACGACTTGGCGAAGCAGGCGCTCGAGGCGGGCAAGCACGTCTTCGTCGAGAAGCCGCCCGCGATGCACGCGGCCGAGATGGACGAGCTCGTGCGTCTGGCCGCCGACCGTAGCCTCGTGCTGATGCCGGGCCACCTGCTCCTCTACCACCCCGGCGTCCTGAAGCTGAAGGAGCTGATCGACGCAGGCGAGCTCGGCGAGGTGCTCTGCGTCTACGGCAACCGCCAGAACCTCGGGATCGTGCGCACGAACGAGAACGCGCTCTGGTCGCTCGGTGTCCACGACCTCTCCGTGATCCTCTACCTCCTCGACGACGATCCCGAGGTGGCGATCGCGAACGGCCGCGACTTCCTGACCCCCGGGGTCGAGGACGTCGTGTTCTGCTACCTGCGCTTCCCGAGCGGCAAGATCGCCCACATGCACCTGTCGTGGCTCGATCCGCACAAGATGCGGAAGATCACCGTGGTCGGCCGCGAGAAGATGGTCGTCTTCGACGACATGGAGCTCGAGCGCAAGGTGACGATCTACGAGAAGTCGCCGTGGAAGCGCGCCGAGACGTACGGCGAATGGCAGACGAGGTCGGGCGACATCTCGATCCCGAAGATCTCGACGGCCGAGCCGCTCCGGCTCGAATGCACCTATTTCCTCGAGCTGATCGACGGGCAGCACGACGCGAGCAAGGTCGCGCGAGACGGCGCGCGCGTCGTACGCGCGCTCGAGATGCTGACGGAGTCGCTCGGTGGCCGCTGAGGTGCACCCAACTGCGGTTGTCCACGAGGGGACGATCCTCGGCGACGGAGTGCGGGTTCTCGAGCACGCGGTCGTCGGCAAGCAACCGACGCTCGGCGCTTCGTCGACGGCGAAGCGTGAGCCGCTCCCGCCCGCCCGGATCGGCGCAGGGACCGTCGTCTCGACGGGCGCGATCGTCTTTGCGGGCACGACGGTCGGGGCGAACTGCATCGTCGGCGACCAGTCGTGCATCCGCGAGCGAGTCGAACTCGCGGACGATTGCATTCTCGGCCGTGGGTCGCTGATCGAGAACGACACAACGGTCGGCACCGGTACCCGCATCCAGGCCGGTGCCTACATCACCGCGTACTCGACGCTCGAGGATGACGTCTTCATCGCACCGTGCGTCGTGACGACGAACGACAACTTCATGGGACGCACGGAGCAGCGGCGCGCGTTGATGAAAGGGCCGACGATCCGGCGCGGCGCACGAATCGGCGGCGGCGCGATCCTCTGTCCCGCAGTCGAGATCGGCGAGGAGGCGTTCGTCGGCGCGGGCGCCGTCGTGACGAAGGACGTTCCCGGAGGCAAGCTCGTCGTCGGCTCGCCCGCACGCGTCCTGCGTGACGTCGACCCCGCCGAGTTGCGCGAGAACGGGGGCTAGAGGGCTGAGCGGGCCGCTACGTATGCCGGGCGTCGCGGCTCAGCGCGAGCCGGTACGAGACCGGCTGGGTGTTCTTCCGCACGAGCTTCAGCTCGAGGTAGTAGGTGCCGGTCTGCACTGCCCGGTAGGCAAGCCGGGTCTGTCCCGCGACCTGACGGGATTGGGAGAGTCTCGCATCCTGTGCGTCGAGACCCTCGACCCGGGCTGTACCGGGCGCCCACAGCGCCATGCGTACCGACCCACGCAGGTCAGGGGTGACGCGGGCGAAGAGGCGGTGGCCCTTCGTGAGATGGACGCGGTAGACATCGATGTTGTCGTCCCAGTAGTCGAGCGTCGCCTCGATCGTCCTCGGCAGAGGCGGCAGCGCGTGCGCCCATGGCCCGGCATCGTCGTTCGGCTCGTAGTGGTCGGGCGGCGGCAGCGGGGCGTTCATCAATTCCGAGAGTGCGGCGTTGATGTCGAGAGTTCCCCAGCCGGTGAAGCGGTCACGCCCATCGACGCACATGGCACAGCCCGTGGCCGGCCTCGCGTCGTCGGCGCTGCGCTCGAGGAGCCAAGCGACCTGTTCGGGGCGCAGCGTCGGGTCCTCACCGAGTAGAAGGGCAGCGGCGGCCGAGACCTGCGGCGCTGCGAACGACGTGCCGATCGCGTCGCGGAACTCGAACGGCCCGCAGTCGGAGTAGGGATGGTCAGCACAGCCTGGGGTCGCCGATTCGACCAGCTGCTGCGGGATCGTCGAGAACATCCCGTCGCCCGGCGCTGCGATGTCGTTGTAGACCGTGTCGCGATTCGAGTAGTCCGGTACCGAGCCGTTCTGGCGGACCGCGCTGACGCCGATGACGTGCGGCAGTGCCGAGGGGTAATGCGCGAAGTTCCAGGGCGTCGCCGGCGACTGCGGCCCGTTCCCGACGGCCGCGACGACGACTGCGCCTTTGGAATACGCGTATTCGACGGCGGCCTGCTCGAGCGGCGAGTAGGTGTCGAGGCTCGAGTCGAGCGGATCGCGCACCCCGCCGAGACTGAGGTTGATCACCCGCGCCCCGTTGTCGACGGCCCAGTGGATGGCCGCGACTTCGCCCGCGAGCGACACGTTCCCGTCTGCGCCGACGACCTTCGCGATCATCAGCTGTGCGTTGAACGCGAGGCCGGCCATCCCCACCCCGTTGAACGGATTGGCGCCGATCTCACCCGCGACGAACGTGCCGTGCCCCTCGTCGTCCCGGAAGGGCGAACCGCCGACGAACGACCGCGCCGCGACGACGCGGCCCGCGAATTCCGGGTGCGTGCCGTCGATGCCGGAGTCGATCACCGCGACCTTCACGGGATAGAGCTTCGGCTGGGTCGGCCAGAACGTCCAGGCCTGGTCCTGGGTGAGGTACCACTGCTTCGCCGCCAGAGGCTCGAGGTTGTCGAAGGCGAGCGCAGCGGCAGGAACGGCGAGCGCCACGACGAGCGCCGCCGCCGCAATGGTGAGGCGCCTGCTCACTGGACGACGATCGAGGCCGACACTCCCGGGACGAGCCCGTGGCCCGGTGCGCAGCGAATGCGATAGGTGCCGGGCTGCAACGCACCGGCGAAGCTCCACGCGCCCGTGCTGCCGGTCACCGTCGACGAGACCACCGTCCAGGCTGGGGCTGCTTGCCGCTGCAGCTGCACTGCCGCTCCGGCGAGGGCGGGTTTGACTGTGCCCTGCACGCCCGACGCGGTCAATTGCGCGGTGACGCGCGGTGCGACCGAGACCCGGGCGAGACCGATGCGAGCCGCACCCCAGGCGAGCCGGTACTGGGTGGTCGTCTGCGGCTTCACGATCGTCGAGAACGCTCCGTCCGCGGCGAGGACGAGGTCACCGGCGGGTGCCCAGTCGAGACCTGTCGGCCGGGCCTCGAGCGACACGGTGTCCGCGCCGCGCGCAAAGCCGTCGAGCGTCACCGCGCCGCCGACGGTCATCGTCTTGGCCGTCGGCAGAAGCTGCAGCAGCGCGGGCGTGAACCAGTTCGAGCGGAGCTCCAGCTGGCCGCGCAACTGCGAGCCGGTTAGCGTCACCTGCGAGTCGTCGTCCGAGACGACCGTGACGGTCTTGACACGTCCGTCCGTGCCATTCTCTGCCCGCAGGTCGGCGATCGGCGCCGCCAGCTTCAACTGCTTCGTCACCTGCGCCGCGTCGAAGAGCACCGGCCCCCACGTGTGCACCGGCGAAAGGGTGTCGTACGGATCCGCGACCGGCACGAGATAGGGAACGGCAGCGCCCGTCTCCTCCGCAGCGGAGGCGGTGCGGCCGCCGGACGTCGAGAAGAAGAGCGTGTCCGCGACCTTGCCGTTGTAGAGAACGACCTGCCCCTTGGTCGCGTCGATCGCGTCACTCGTCGAGGAGGCCTCGGCGTCGACCCCGCCGTAGACCTGGCTGCGCGTGTCGGCGTAGAGGTCGAAGCCACGGCCTTTCGTAAGGTTCGCGAGAGCGTAGGAGCGGGCCGCCACCGCCTGAGCCTTCAGCGCCTCGGGCGACCAGCCGGACGGCATCTCGGACGGGACGACTCCCTTCAGATACGCCTCGATCGCAACGGTGTCGATCACCTGAAGCTGCTTCCCGTCGCTCGAGACGACGATCTTCCCCCGATAAGGCTTGCCGTCCACGACGAGCGACTGCGCGCCAGCGAACGTGAACGGTGGTTGCAGGGCAGGGTGTCCCGTGATCACGAGCTTGGGCTTCAACGTGAGGATGCCGGGAGTGAGTTGAACCTTCGTGCCGGCGGAATCGGTCACGTTCCAGGCGACGACCGAGTTCAACGACGTCTTCTTCTCGGCGGCGAGCAACACCCGCACCGTCCCCACCTTCGCGGGACCGAGCGTCGTGCCCGAGTAGTAGTGGGCGAGGATCGCGTCGTAGTGCCACCCGTGCTTCGCATAGCCGTAGGCGCCCCACTGGCTGAGGCCGAGACCGTGCCCCCAGCCGTGGCCGCTCACTGCGAGCACCGTCGGAGCCGTGCTCGTGAGCCCGGTCGCGGTCGAAGTGGCGGTCGTGGTCGTCGTTGCCGCGGTCGTGGTGCCCCCGGCGGCCCGGGCCGGGGCCTGGCGGGCCGCGACGATCGCCGCGGCGAGGCCGCCGACGAGGAGCGCACCGATCACGCCCAAGCGCAGGAAGAAACGCATCGGCCCCATCCGAATCACGGTAGCCGAGGTTTCCGCAGCTTCAGGCCACCTTTACCGAACGTTTCCATAGCGTCGAGACCGGCAACCTTCTTCGTGCTCCACTCAGGCATGCCTGCCATCACCGAAACCCTTCCGCCCCGTTACCGCGATGCCCGTCCGATCGGACGCGGCGGCATGGGCGAGATCTTCTGTGCGACCGATCGTGAGCTCGGGCGTGAGGTGGCACTGAAGGTCCTCGCCGCGCGCTACGCGGCCGACCAGCCGCTCCGCGCACGCTTCGAGCGCGAGGCGCTCGCCGCCGCGCGCCTCTCCGGCACGCCCAACATCGTCACCATCTTCGACGTCACCGAGCACAACGGTCGACCCATCATCGTCATGGAGTACCTCTCCGGAGGTTCGCTCGAGGCGCAGATCGCAGGCACTCCGTGCCCGGCAGCCGAGGCCCTCCGCTGGCTCGAGGAGGCGGCAGGCGCATTGGACGCCGCGCACGCGGCCGGCATCGTCCACCGTGATGTGAAACCCGCCAACCTCCTGCTCAACGGCCGCGGCGAGCTGCAGGTCGCGGACTTCGGCGTGGCGAGCGCGGCGGGGCTCGACTCCTTCACGCAGACCGGGACGATTCTCGGGACCGCGGGATACCTGTCGCCGGAGCAGGCGCAGGGTAAGCGCGCGACGGCGGCCACCGACCTCTACTCGCTCGCCGTGGTCGCATGGGAGCTCCTCACCGGAAGACGGCCCTTCGCCGCGGCCTCCCCGACCACCGAGGCTCTGGCGCACGTCAACGCACCGGTCCCATCACCGTCGGTCGCCAACCCCGCCCTCCCGCGCGAGCTCGATCCGATCTTCGAGCGCGCGCTCGCCAAGGACCCCACCGACCGGTACCCGACCGCGGCGGAGTTCGTCGGTGATCTGCGGCGTGCGCTCGACGATGCCGCCGGCGACACGTGGATCGAGCCGCGCCGGCCGGTGACCGCTGCGACGCAGGTCGCTCGCGCACCCGTCGGCCGTTCTTCCCGCTGGTGGATTCCCGGGCTCGCCGTGCTGCTCCTGGCCGCGGGCGTCGGGGCGGCGGTGCTGGCCTTCCGCGACTCGGGCAGGTCTGCGTCGCAGCCTCCGCTGACGGTCGTCCGAACGGTGACGAGCCCCGGCCGCACCGTGCAGGAGACCGTCACCACCGTCCCGGCAACGACGACGACCTCGACGGACGCGCCGAGCTTTAGCGACGGAGCGTCGTTGAACAACGCAGGGTTCGCGAAAATGCGGACGGGCGACTACGCCGGGGCACTGCCGCTGCTCGAGCAGGCGGTTCAGGCGCTCGCCGGCAGCGGATCGCTCAACGAGGCCTACGCGAAGTACAACCTCGCCTACACGCGCCTCGCGCTCGGCCAGTGCACCGACGTCGTCGCGCTGCTCGACCAGGCGGCCACTCTCGAGGGAAATCTCAAGCCCATCAATGACCTCCGCAAGCAGGCCGGGCACACGTGCTCGCAAGGGCACGGGCGGCACGGCCGGTCGAACGGCGACGGCTAGCTGAGACTTGATCTGGAATTGCGGGCTTGCGGGGATGGCTCAGACCAAGCAGGTCGTTCGGGCCGGGTGAAGGGCATAGCGGTGTCTACGTTCAAGCCCGACCCGGGCGAGATGCGCCGCGTCTGAGTCACCATCCGCGAGTGCGCGTGCATTTCACATCAAGCCTCTAGCTCGGCGGCGCTTCGTTGGTCGGCGCGTAGCGACGGTGCAGCATGAGCACGTTGCCGTCGGGATCGGTAAAGGGCGCCATGTGACAGACGCCCGTGTCGAGCGTCTCGCCCGCGAACGCGACGCCCTTCTCCTCGAGCTCCTTGCGGGTCGCCTCGACATCCGCAACGCGTAACGCGATCGACGCGGAGTGCGGCCCCGTGAAACTCGAGCCGATCGCGTCCAGGTCCAGCAGGTAGACGCTGATGTTCTCGCCCAGCTGGTACTCGGGGAAGCCGCGCTCGTCCACCGGTACGAGGCCAAGCGTGTCGCGGTAGAAGCGCTTCGAGCGCTCCATGTCGGTGACCGGGAGCGCGATGAAGTCTGTGCGCTCGACGATCACGCGACCGACCCGCCCACCGACTGACCGAGCCGCGCGGCGTACTGCTCGTCGTAGTAGCGCTTGTAGTCGCCGGACTTGATCGGCTCCCACCAGTCGCGGTTCTCGCGGTACCACTCGACCGTCTCCTCGAGACCGCCGGTGTCGAACGAGTGCTGCGGCGTCCAGCCGAGGTCGCGCAGCTTCGTCGAGTCGACCGAGTAGCGGCGGTCGTGACCAGGGCGGTCGGCGACATGGCGCACGAGGTCGGGACTTGCTCCCGTCAGCGTCAGGATCCGGCGCACGACCTCCATGTTCTGGCGTTCCTGCCCGCCGATGTTGTAGACATTCCCGCGCGCGCCCTTGCGCAGCGCGAGCTCGATCGCCGCGCAATGATCGGCGACATGCAGCCACTCCCGGCTCTGTTTGCCGTCTCCGTAAACCGGGAGCTGCTCGCCCACGAACGCATTCGTGATGAAGAGCGGCAAGAACTTCTCGGGGTACTGACGCGGCCCGTAGGTGTTCGCACCGCGGGTGACGAGCGCGTCGACGCCATACGTCCGCACGTAGGCGAGCACCTGCAAGTCGCCGCCCGCCTTCGACGCCGAGTACGGGCTCGACGCGCGAACCGGCGCGTCCTCGGTACAGGGATCACCGTCGGGCGGAATGTCGCCGTAGACCTCGTCGGTCGACACCTGCAGGTGCCGGAGCTCGTGCCGGCGCGCATAGTCGAGCAGCACCTGCGTGCCCAGCACATCGGTGAGGATGAACTCCGCCGGGCCCATGATCGACCGGTCGACATGCGTCTCGGCGGCGAAGTTCACGATCGCGTCGCAACCGTCGGCGGCCGCCGCGACCGCACCGGGATCGGCAATGTCGCCCTGGTGGAACTCGTGCTCCACGCCTTCCAGATTCGCGCGGTTCCCGGCGTAGGTGAGCTTGTCGAGAACGACGACCTGATCGCCGGAACCTGCGAGGCGCCGTGCAAACTGCGAGCCGATGAAGCCGGCACCACCGGTCACGAGCACGCGCATGGGCGACAGGCTACCGTCCCGTCGTGTCGAGAAGGCGCTGGACCACGCTCGCAGCCGTCGTCGCATGCCTCTCGCTCTTCACGTGGGAGTGGGCCGCCGCACCTCGGGTGCACGCCTCGCCGGACGTGGTGAAGCAGCTGCGAGGCATGCGCGGCAAGCTCTATCTTGGGCAGGCCTTCGAAGGGCTGCCGCTCCGGACAGTGCGGCCGTTTCTCTACAGCGACTGCCTGCCCGGCAAGCCCCACGTGCTGCCGTGCACGTGGGTTCAGGTCGATCGCGGTCGGGTGACCGGCGTGAATCGCGCGCAGGTCGCCCGGGCCGTCAGGAAGCTCCGCCGAGTCGGTTGACGCAGTCGCGCAGGCCCTCGCGCCAGTGAGGGAGCTCCGGTGCACCGCGCTCGCTGCGCAGCACCGAGTAGGCGGGCCGCGGCGCGCGCGCGCCGAACTCCTCCGTCGTGATGCGCCGCACGCGGGTCGGGAGCCCCGCCTCCTCAAAGATCGCCTCGGCGAACTCGGCCCAACTGCATTCGCCTGCTGCGGCAATGTGGTAGACGCCGTACGGCAGGTCCAGCACCTGCCTCGTCGCGGCAGCGAGATGGCCGACATAGGTGGGCGAGCCGTGCTGATCGGCGACGACGGCCACTTCGTCGCGTTCGGCACCGAGGCGCAACATCGTGCGCACGAAGTTCTTCGAGGTCGGGCCGAAGAGCCAGGAGCTGCGGACGATCCACGCCTGGTCGCCCGCGGCGGCCTCCCCGTGCAGCTTTGTGCGGCCGTACGCGCCGAGCGGGCCCGGCGCATCGGACTCCACGTACGGCGTCTGCTTGGCGCCGTCGAACACGTAGTCGCTCGACCACACCACGAGCGGCGCGCCAAGTGCTGCCGCGTTCTGCACGCCGCCGACGTTCACCGCTGCGGCGCTCTGCGGGTCGTCTTCGGCACCGTCGACGTCCGTCCAGGCGGCGGTGTGCAGCACGAGCTCTGGGCGCTCGAGGCCGGCCGGCGCCGGGTGGGTCACGTCCCAGTCGGCGCGCGTCAACCTGTGCGCGCCGGGGAACTCCTCGGCGAGCGCATGACCGAGCTGCCCGGACGCACCGGTGATTACCGCGTGGCTCGTAGATCTCGTTCCGACAGGATGGGCGACCGCGTGCTCCAGAGATCGACGACGCGGGGGTCGTTCCACGGGACGCCGTGCTCATCCGGGCTCGACGGGTCGTACTCCTCGGTGACGAAATAGCAGAAGAGGCAGTCCGACAGCGCCTCATACCCGTGCGCGTGCCGGCCGGGGACATAGATCGCCACGGGATTGTCGTCGCCGATGTCCTCGGTGAAGGTCTCGCCCGTCCCGCGGTCGAGCACGACCACGCGAACCATCCCCTCGAGGCAGACAAAGAGGTCGTCCTGGCCGCGCTCGTGGTAGTGAAGCGCGCGGATCACTCCCTGCCGTGACCGGGCGAGGTTCGCCTGACGCACCGGCTTCGGCAGGCCGCTCGCACGCATCAGCTCGGAGAACCAGCCCCGCTCGTCCTCGTGCCGCGTCAGCGGGAATCGCGTCACGATCATTTGTTGGCGTCGGTCTCCTCGATCAGGCGGCCGACGTCGGCGAGGTCGCCCCAGTGCTTCCCGCCGTCGTGCCACCAGCCTTCGACCTTCTGCACCGCGAGCTCGCCACGCTCCGCGTAGACGCGGTTCACGTCGGTGATCTCGAGCTCACCGCGATTCGAGGGAGCGAGGCCGTCGATGATCTCGTAGACGTCCGGGGGATAGCAGTACAGGCCTACGACGGCGTCGTTCGACGGCGGGGCGTCGTACCGCGTGTCGACCCGCCCCGCCTTCTCGACGATGTCGGCGACGCCGCCGGACTCGTCGTAGGC
The DNA here is from genome assembly GCA_963842335.1 of uncultured Thermoleophilia bacterium. Lineage (GTDB taxonomy): Bacteria > Actinomycetota > Thermoleophilia > Gaiellales > Gaiellaceae > PALSA-600. The sequence goes on from CAWJGF010000011.1 coordinate 190,186, forward strand.
GATCACACCGAAGTTCTCGGGGTCCGGCACGGTCTTCACGAACACCATCGCACCGTCGTGCCACTGCTTGATCGCTTCCGCGTGGCTTCGTTCGAAGATGTTGTCGCCGAGGCAGACCACGAGCTGCTCTCCGCCTGCGAAGTCGCGGGCCATGCCGACCACCTGCGCGATCCCGCCTGCCTCGGTCTGCACCTTGTACGACAGGTCGAGATCGAAAAGCAGCTCGTCGCCCGACCGAGCGCGCACTTGACCGTTGCCGAGCAGGTCGATGAACTGCCCCGCGTGCTGTTGGCCGGTCACGATCAGCACCTCGCGCACCCCGGCGCGCTGGAGCAGCTGCAGCGGGTAATAGACCATGGGCCAACGCCCCACGGGCAGCAGGTGCTTGTTCGTGACACGGGTCAGCTCCTCGAGCCGGGTCGCGTTGCCGCCGGCGGCGATCAGGCCCTTCATGCGGGCGATGCTATCGCGGCTTCCGGGTCGTGCCCACGGGCTGCGACCAGGCCGAGAGCCCCGGCGAGCACCCCGACCGCCGCGACGCACATCCACATCGTCGCGTCTCCGTAGGCATTGCGCACCTGCAGCCCGAGGAACGGTGTGAGCGCCCAGCCCACCGACCAGGTTCCGCCGTACACGCCCATGTAGGCGCCGCGGATGTCCGAGGGCGCAAGCGCGGCGACGACCGCTTGCGACGTCGGCACCCACAGCATCTCGCCGATCACGAACAGCGTGATCACGACCGCGATCACGAGCACCGAGCCGTTGACGTTCAGGAGCAGGAACGGCACTCCCATCAAAGGCATCGCGACGCCGAGCTTCAACCAGGCCGGAACCGGCGACGTCCAACGGGTGATCCGCAACTGGAACAGCGTCACGGCGATCGGGTTCAGGATCATCAGCGCGCCCCACGCGGCAGGCGCCAGATGATGCGTGGTCGTCAGCGAGATCGGCAAGAGCGTCTCGGTGGCGATGTAGGTCATCGTCGCGAAGACCGACGCGAGCATGAAGAGCAGGAACGGCGTGTCGCGGAGGATCACGCCGAGCGATCCCCGCTGCGGCGGGCCCGACGGGGCGTAGGCGCCGCCACGCGGGATGTAGCGAACGGCAATCCCGAACCCCACGAGGGAGAGCATGAGCGTGCCGATCCAGAGGTGATTCCAGTCGCCGCCGATCAGCAGCAGGCCGCCGAGCGGGGGCCCGATAGTGACGCCGAGATTCGACGCGACCCGAACCGATGCGTAGGCGACCTCCTGCCGTTCGGGTGCGACGAGATCCGCGACCATGGCCTGGTCGGCGGCGCCGCCGATCGAGCCGAAGACCGGCAGCAGCGCGAGCAGGGCGAGCCCAGCGTTGACGTGCTGCCCGACGCCGAGCAGGAGCAGAGGCACGATCGCCTGGAAGCCCCACCCGGCGAGGATCATCGGCCTGCGCCCGACCCGGTCCGACCAGTGGCCCGCCAGGTAGCCCATGCCGCCGGCGAGCACCGCGCCGATCAGGTAGGTGAACGCGAGGCGCGACTGCGGCGCGTGGAGCTCCTTGATCGCCCAGATCCCCATGAACGGGTATGCGGATGAGCCCGCGATCGAACCGACCAGGCTCACCGCGAGCACCGGACGCAGCGCGCGGTCGACGTCGCCGCCCCAGATAAGGCGGAAAAGACGTCCGAAGAACATCAGGTCGCGAGCCCCAGCCGGGTCACGAGCCAGAACGACCCCTCGACGGCGGGCCCGATCAGGAGCGCGAAGAGGAGCGTGCCGACGCCGACGGTGCCCCCGAGCGCCAGGCCTACGAGGAGAACCGTCCCCTCGAGGGCGGCACGAGCGCCCCCGATCCGCACGCCGGATCGCAGCGCAGCGACGAGCATCAGCGAGTCGCGCGGGCCCGCTCCGGCTGCGGCGCCAATGTAGAACGCGGTGCCGAGACCGAAGAGGCCGAGCCCGAGCGCGAGCAGCGCAATCCGCGCTGGGAGGGGCCACGAGGCGAGGTGCTGCACGGCCCCGAGCGGCTGGACGAGAACGACGAAGAGGCCGATCAGCGCGGCATTCGCCACCGTCCCGAGACCGGGTCGGGAGCCGAGCCGCCAGGCGAGGAAGAGGATCACGATCGCGACCACCTCGTTCGCAAGCCCAAAGGAGAGCGGTGTCTGCTTGGCAATGCCCTGGTGGAGCACATCCCATGGGGGTAGCCCGAGCCGCGATTCCAGAAACGCGATGATGCCGCACGAGCACAGAAAGAGGCCGCCGACGAGCCAGGCCGCACGCGCGACCCGCCCGCCGCGCAAGACGGGCGCTGCGTGCATGCGGTCACGGTACTCGCGGGTCAGCGGTCCCGGATGTCGCGCGGCGTCGGAAAGGGTTAGCTTCGACTCATGACTCCACGGCGCCGGCGCTCATGCTTGACGGTTCCCGGTGACGACCCACGCAAGCTGGAGAAGGCCGCGGGCCTCGCCGCCGACGAAGTGATCCTCGATCTCGAGGACGCGGTTGCCCTCGGACGGAAGGACGAGGCGCGCGAGCTCGTCGCCCGGGCGTTGCGCGATCACGACTGGCAGGCGACAACGGTCGCGATCAGGGTCAACCGCGGCTCCGAGGCCGACCTCGCCCTCGTCCGCGAAGTGCGTCCGGACGTCGTCGTCCTGCCCAAGGTCGAATCGCCCGACGAGCTTGCCGGCCTGCCCGTTCCGGCCGAAGCGCAGATCGAAACGGCGCGCGGCCTCGTCGAGTGCGAGCGGATCGCCGCTGCGCCCGGTCTCGAGGCGCTGGTCCTCGGGCCCGGCGACCTGGCAGCGTCTCTCGGCCTTCCCGAGCTGACGATCGGCGCGGGCGCGCACGTCGACTACGCGCTCGCGCGGGTCGTCGTCGCGGCCCGCGCGTTCGGGCTCGCAGCGGTCGACGGCCCGTTCGTCGCGCTCGACGACGAGGCCGGCTTGCGGGCGTCCGCCGGACGTGCTCGTGCCCTCGGTTACGACGGAAAGTGGTGCATCCATCCGTCCCAGATCGCGGTGGTCAACGAGATCTTTGCTCCGACCGAGGCCGAGCTCGAGCGCGCGCGGCGCATCCTCGAGGTCGAAGGAGTCGCGCGCGTCGACGGTGAGATGGTGGACGAGGCGAACCGGCGCATGGCGCGGGCGATCCTGGCCCGGGCAGGCGAGGCGTGAGCGCGGCCTATGTCGGCGTCACGACGGGCTGACGGCGGCCGAGCAGCAGTCCGAGCGCGACGAGGAGCGCGCCGGTGACGGCGAAGACGAGTGGCGGCACCCAGCCGCGCGCCGAGTGCCCGGCCTCTCCGAAGATCGGAATGGTGACCGACGACCACTTGAGCGTGAAATACACCGCGGCAAACGTGAGCCCCAGGGCTCCGAGCACGGCCCAGCTCGCGCGGCCGAGCGCACCGGCAAGCCGGATGTAGACGAGCGAGGCGAACACGACCAGGATCCAGTCGAACGTCCCCGAGTGCCAGAAGAAGAGCAGGCTGCCCCCGATCGTCAACCCGGCGGCAAGGTGCAGCCAGAAACCGTACGGCCGCCGCGGACCGGCGTCGGCCGAGAGGGCCGAGACGAAGAAGACGAGCCCGACCGCGAGCGTCACGATCGCCGACCAAGCGCCGCCGCCGGAGAGAAAATCGGTGATGAGGAGCCAGGCGAGCAGGACGACCGGCAGCATCAGGAGGGGATGGCGGAAGATCCGAAGCGCCTTCGCGGCGACGCCGAGCGTCAGGAGCTCCACGACGAGCCGGCCGGCGTGGAACCCCGCAAAGGTGGAGCCCGATCCCTGGTGGCCAAGCCATCCGAACCAGCCGAAGAGCGCCGCGAGAAACGCCGCGAAGCCGATCACGGCCGCGAAGCCGAAGACGCCCGCCGCAACCTGGTGCCCGCGCCGTAGAAGCCCGTAGCCCGTCCCGGCGAGCAAGGCGTAGACGACGAACGCCCAGCCGGCGTAGGCGGCATCGCCGTAGCGCAACGAGAAGTAGCCGAGCCAGCCGCCGGCGGCCCCGAGGGTCATGAAGCCGCCTGCGTAGACGAGGAAGGCCGTCGGCGACCAGCGGGGAAGGGCGATGTCCATGCACTTGATCTTCTGCGAGCGACCGGACGTGGCCCACCGCAACGCCCGAATGCCAATGCCCGGGTTGCCTGCGGTCTCAGCGGGGTACCGTTCCGAGGACGATGGCCCGCCGCGACGTCGACAAGCTGCAGGAGGAGATCGAGGAGCTCTTCGCCGACCTCTGGCAGGTTCCGCGCTTCTCGGGGCTGCGGCACGGGTTCCGGCCGAATCTCGATTGCTTTCACACCGACGACCCGCATTCGCTGACCGTGGTCGTCGAGTTACCGGGCGTCTCCCCCGAGACCGTTCGGGTCGTCGTCGGCGAGCGTGTGATCGCGATCGCCGGCGAGCGCCTGCGCCCGAAGGTCCCGGGCCGCGTCTACCAGCAGATGGAAATCGAGTACGGCGCGTTCGAGCGGCACGTCCGCCTGCTCGAGGACGTCGATCCCGGGCGCGCACACGCGCGCTTCGAAGGAGGCGTGCTCACGATCGAGCTGCCGGTCGTCGACCATCCCCCGGCGGCCGGGCGAATCGCGATCGTGGTGGAACGCGTATGAGCGATGCCTTCGAGCCGCCGGCGCCGCCGGAGCACGCCCTCGAGTTCCCCGCCGCTCTGCCGATCCTGCCGCTGAAGGAGACGGTCGTCTTCCCGCAGTCGATGTCGCCGCTCGCGATCGGACAGGAGCGCTCGGTGCGCCTGATCGACGATGTCGTCGCGGGCGATCGCCTGCTTGCGCTCGTGGCCGCCCGCGACGGCTCGATCGAGTCGCCGGGTTGGAGCGACATCTACGACGTCGGCACGGTCGCGCTCGTCCACAAGATGATCAAGGTTCCAGACGGGACGCTGCGGATCCTCGTCCAGGGCCTCGAACGCGTGCAACTCCTGAACAGGCTCGATACCGACCCGTATCTGCTCGGTGAGTTCGGTGCGCTGCCCGACGTACTGCTCGAGACGCCCGAGGTCGAGGCGTTGACCCGCAACGTGCAGGGCCTCTTCGCGCGGATCATCGGGCTCGCGCCGTACCTGCCCGAGGAGCTGCAGCTGGCCGCGGCGAATGTCGACGACCCGAGCGCGCTCTGCCACCTCGTGGCCTCGACCCTCCGTACGATCAAGACCGAGGAGCGTCAGGAGATCCTCGAGGAGATCGACGTCGAGGCCCGGCTGCGGCTGATCTCCGCGATCCTGAACCGCGAGCTCGAGGTCTTCGAGCTCGGCTCGAAGATCCAGTCGCAGGTGCAGTCGGAGATGGAGAAGGGGCAACGCGAGTACTTCCTGCGCCAGCAGCTGAAGGCGATCCAGCAGGAACTCGGTGAGAACGATCCGGAGCAGGCCGAGATCGCCGACCTCCGCGGACGGATCGAAGCGCTCGGGGAGCTTCCGGCGGAGGTACGCAAGGCGGTCGACCGCGAGCTCGGCCGGCTCGAGAGGCTGCCGTCGGCCGCCGCCGAGTACGGCGTCATCCGCACGTACCTCGAATGGATCATCACGCTTCCGTGGACGTCGTTCAGCGAGGACAACCTCGATCTCGAGCATGCCCGGGCGGTGCTCGACGCAGATCACTTCGACCTCGAGAAGGTGAAGGACCGGATCATCGAGTACCTCGCCGTCGCGAAGCTGCGGAACGAGATCTCGGGACAGATCCTCTGCTTCGTCGGCCCACCCGGCGTCGGCAAGACCTCGCTCGGACATTCGATCGCGAACGCGCTCGGCCGGAAGTTCGTGCGCCTGTCGGTCGGGGGCGTGCACGACGAGTCCGAGATCCGCGGCCATCGGCGCACGTACATCGGCGCGATGCCGGGCTCGATCATTCGCTCGCTGCGCGACGCCGAGTCGGCGAATCCATTGCTCCTGATCGACGAGATCGACAAGCTCGGCAGCGACTGGCGCGGCGACCCCGCGAGCGCGATGCTCGAGGTGCTCGACCCCGAGCAGAACTCGACGTTCCGCGACCACTACCTCGACCTGCCGTTCGACCTGTCGAAGACGCTGTTCATCTGCACGGCGAACACGCTCGACACGATCCCGGGCCCGCTGCTCGACCGAATGGACGTCATTCAGCTCTCCGGCTACACCGAGGACGAGAAGCTCGGAATCGCGAAGCGCTACCTGCTCCCGAAGCAGATCCGCCAGCATGGGCTGCGCAAGTCGCAGCTCGCGATGTCGGACACGATGCTGCGCACGGTGATCCGCGAGTACACACGCGAGGCCGGAGTCCGCAATCTCGAGCGCCGGCTCGCCGACATCTGCCGTAAGGCTGCAACTCGGGTAGCAAAGGGGCAGATGCGGAAAGCCCGCCTCGATGAGCAGCTCCTCCGCGAATGGCTCGGCGCGCGCCGGTTCTCGGGCGAGGTACGCAAGCGGACCTCGGTCCCGGGGGTTGCGACGGGTCTCGCGTACACCGTCGCCGGCGGCGACGTCCTGTTCATCGAGGCCGCCGCGTACCCGGGCAAGGGCCGCCTCACCGTGACCGGGCAGCTCGGCGAGGTGATGCAGGAGTCGGCGCAGACGGCGCACTCCTGGGTTCGCTCACATGCCGCCGAGGTCGGGTTGCCCGAAAGCTGGTTCGAGGAGCACGACGTGCACGTGCACGTGCCGGCGGGTGCCGTGCCGAAGGACGGCCCATCGGCCGGCGTCACGATGGCGACTGCGATCGCCTCGCTCGTGCGCGGCGAGCCGGTTGCATCCGACGTCGGCATGACAGGGGAGATCACGCTGTCGGGCCAGGTCTTGCCGATCGGCGGGCTGCGCGAGAAGTCGCTCGCAGCACAGCGCGCGGGGTTGAAGCGCATCATCTTCCCCCGCGAGAACACGCCCGATCTCGACGACCTACCTCCTGAGACGCGCAAAGCGCTCGAGTTCATCCCCGCAGACACGATCGAGGACGTGTTCGCGAACGCGTTCTCCGGTGCACGGCGCCGCGACGCGGCGCGGCGCCCGCAGGCCGTCGAGCGGGCGGCGGCGCTACCGCTGCGGCACTAGGCGGGCTTCAGGACGAGCCCGGCGATCAGCTGCTTGCACGCGGCGTCCGAGCTCTTCGCATCACGGCGGCACAGCAGCTGCACCTCGCGCATGCCCCGCAGCACAAAGGTGTACTCGTCGACGTGGTCCCCGACCCGGACGGTGTAGCTGTGCGAGCGAATCCCGCCGGCAGTGACGGTGCTCGTGCCCGACACCGTCCCGTGCGACTGCTGCGCAACCTGGCTCATACGCGCCGTCAGCTCCTTCGCGACAGGCTGGAAGAGAGCCGCACTGTAGGGCTTGAGGAGCGGAAAGGTCGCGACCTGAACGAGATCCGACCCGTGAGTGGCGGAGACCTGCCGCTGTGCGTGTACGACCTTCCAGCCGCCCGGCGCCGTGAAACGGAAGCCCGGCCCGCTCACGAACTGCGCGTTGGTCGCGCCGGACCCGCCGCAGCCTGCGAGAATGAGCAGGGCCACAACGATCGTTCGTTTGCGCGCCAGGTGGCGGGGTATCAGAGGCGAGGTAACGACGCGAAAGGATTTGAAGAGCATGGCCAAGACAAGAGACAAGGTCTATGACGCGGCTGGGAACGTCAAACCCTACGTTGAGCGGGCGATGAACGACGAGAAGCTCCGCGACGACGTTCTGAGTGCGTTCGGCATCGCCAAGGACCTGTACAACGAGTTGCTGGGCGGCCGCGGTGCCGTCACGCTCGCGACGCGGGTGGCGACGGACGACGACATCCGTCTGAAGCTCAGGGACGCAATCGACGACCTGCGGAGTGCCGCGAACCGTGTGCAGGGGAAGAAGGAGCGGAGCAGCCGCAATGCGACGCTGCTCATCGTCGGCATCACGCTCGGCATTCTCTTCAACCCGGTCACGGGCCCGGAGACGCGCAAGTGGCTGAAGGATGCGATCGGCGGTGGCGACGAGTTCGGCGGGGACTACTCCTCCGGCAACTCGAACGGCGGTGCCTCGTAGCCGAACGGCTACCCGCGGCCGAGATCGGTTTTCGGCGCGGGGATCGTCGGCACGAGAGTCTGCATCAGCGCTGACGGCTTCAGGGGCGTCAGCGCGCGCTCGAGCGATGACGGGTCGAGACCGTCGGCGGTCGAGATGTCGCTCATGCCGAGCAGGATCGCTCCGGGCTCGGGTGCCGCGGTCGCGCCGGCGATCGCGGGCGCCCAACCGGCCGCGATGGGGAACGGCAGATCCTTCTGGTGCTGCCAGGCGTCGAGGTACGGCGTCGGGTCGACCGCGCCGTCGTAGCCGAGGTAGAGCAGCGAGACCGGGTGCACCTCGAAGTGCAGGTGGAACGGCGTGCCTTCTGCATCGCCGGTGTTCCCCATGAAGCCGACGACCTGCCCGGCCTTGACGCGCGCGCCGTTCACGGCCGCGGTCGAGAAGGCAGAAAGATGGGCGTAGTAGAACTGGTTCCCCTGCTCGTCGAGGATCCAGAGCCGGTTGCCGCCGATCTTGTTCCAGCCGACCGAGAAGACGGTGCCAGAGGCGACCGCGACGAGCGGTTGGCCGAGTTGCCCAAAGATGTCGTCGCCGTGGTGATAGGTGACGTCGGAGCGCGCTGACCCGTATGAGTCGATGTACGACACCGGGCCGTAGACGGGGAAGACGTAGTGCCCCGCCGTCAGTTTCGGGTGCAGCCGGAGCGGCGAGACGGTCGGAGTCGAGTTGTTCTTCGGACGGAGACTCGGAAGATCCCCGACGGGCGCCTCGTCCGTGCCGGTGGAGTCGGTCGTCGTCGGCCCCGCCGGAGTCGTCTGCGTCGGAGCTGCGCGCGGCGCGGTCTGTGCCGCGGCCTCGGCGTAGCCGATCTGGATATCGCTCCCTGCCGGCAACCCGCCGTGATCCGCGGTCAGATGGACGTCCAGCTCCGTCACGAAACTCCGGTAGCCGCGCACACCATCGGGTGCGGTGCGATCGACGGTGACCACCCCGGTGCTCAGCTGCCCCCAGTCACCGAGTGCCACGTGTGGGGCGGTGACCGGCTGGCCGTCGGCAATCAGGTTCGTGACCGCGCTGCCGTTCGTGTTGCCGCCCGCGCCGGAGTAGCCGGTGCCCGCGGAGGCACGCGCCGTGACGGCGTCCGCCGTGATCTCGCCTCCGAAGAGTGAAATCGCAGTGGCGTCACTCTCGGACTTCGCTGACGCGTTCGCCTGAACGCTCGTGGTGGCCGTGGCGGTCGTCGACTGCGCCGAGACGATCGAGGCGTCAGCGGGGTACGCGAAGGCACCGCCCGCAACAGGTGTCGCATCGGGTGGCGAGGTGACGGTCGGGGTGCTGGCCCCGGTGCTCGGCGGAATGGAGACGGTGATTGCCCACGCAGTCGCGCCCGCGCCCGGCGTGCGAGCAGGCCCCTCGGCCCCGGCCGGGCCGAGGATGAGCAGAGAAAGCGGGATGAGCAGGGCGAGGCGCCGAAACACCGTCCTGCTGATTCTGCCAGTCCTGCGCGAACCCCTTCCTGCGGATACATGACAGTGAGAATCATTCTCAGCTAGGCTGGGGGCGTGAGTCCTCCCGGCGACCACGAGCTTGCGCTACCGGCTCGCGCCAGGGTGACGCCGCAGCGCCAGGTGGTGCTCGATGCCGTCGCCGGGCTCGACGCCGCATTCACGCCGATCGAGCTCTTCGACCGGGCGCGCCAGCTCGATCCGCACCTCGGCCTCGCAACGGTCTATCGCACGGTCGAGCTCCTACGGCAAACCGGGTCGTTGCGCCAGCTCGTCCGCGACGGCCGGCCGACCTACGTGCGCTGTCACGCCGGCCACCATCACCATCTGATCTGCACGGCCTGTGGCGTCGTCGAGGAGACCGAGCTCTGCGCGGCGCCGTCGGCAGCGGAGCTCCGGAAGCGCCACGGGTTCCGCGCCCAGGAGCACCAGGTCGACATCTTCGGCCTCTGCGAGCGCTGCGGATGAGCACCTGGATCGCCATCCCGCTCGCGGGACTGACCGCGTGCTCGACGTTCATCGGCGGCCTCGTGGCGCTGCGGGTGCGCAAGGACCTCACCGCGCTGATCGCGCTGACGGGTGGCGTGGTCGTCGCCGTTGCGCTGTTCGATGTGCTGCCCGAGGCGATCGACGCTGTCGGCAACAGCCGCCAGGTCACCTGGCTCGTCGGGGCAGGGTTCCTCGGGTTCTTTCTCGCCGAGCGCGCGCTCGTTCTTCATCACCGCGATGACGCCGAGCACGCGCAAGCTCATCCTCACATCGGCATGCTCGGCGCGTCCGCGCTCTCGCTGCACAGCTTCATCGACGGGCTTGGGATCGGGCTTGCGTTTCAGCTGAACTCCGGGACGGGGCTGCTCGTGTTCGTCGCCGTGATCTCGCATGACTTCGCCGATGGCATGAACACGGTGTCCTTCATCCTTCGCCAGAGCGGCGAGGTGAAGGCCGCGGTGCGCTGGCTCGCCCTCGATGCGATCGCGCCGGTGCTGGGAGCGATCGTCGGCTCGACCCTGTCGATCAACGAGCAGCACCTCGGCTACCTGCTCGCCGTCTACGCGGGCTTCTTCCTCTTCATGGGTGCGACCGACCTGCTGCCGGAGGCGCACGCCCACCCGTCGTTTCGGCGCGTCATGTTGACCGTCGCAGGCTTCGCAGCGACCGCCGGCATCGCCTTCGCCGCCACCCGGTGAGCTGGCGACGACACCGCGAAGATTTACCGTCTCGTAACGGTGTCAGGCACCAGCCATGTCCCGGCGCGAACGGCTCGGCTGCACGGATCGCCCCCGTGTGTGGACGAATCGTCACACTCCCGCAACGGTGCCTGGCACCGGCCGTGGCGGCTTCGGACCCGGCTGCATGGGACCTGGCCGGTCACAGATTCGCCCGGCTCGGCGACCGGGGGTGTTGAGGCCCCGAGTGGGATTCAGCCGAGTTGCTTCTTCGCGAACTCGCGGAAGCGCTCGCGCGCCTCGTCGTCCGGGCCCATCGCCTCGTCGCCGGCATACCGCGGATCGGCGGCGACCTCTTCTGCGACCGCTCGCACCTCGGCGGTGACCGCATCTGAGTGCTTCGGGTCACGGAGCAGCGCGTCGATCCAGGTTTCGGTGCCGTCGTAGGACGGCACGTCGCTGTCGACGAGCAACTGGCCAAGCAGGATCCCGACCCGGATGTACGCGAACGTCCGGAACGCGAGGATCTTGTGTGGGCTCGCGACCAGCCGGTCGATGTCGGGATGTTCGGCCTGTACTTGCGCGACGATCGAGCCGATCGGCTCGTCGACGAGCGGGATCCAGATCTCGTCTGTCTCGGACATTCCGGAAGTGTTCACGATCCACGCCTCGCCCGCCAGACGATCTGTCCTGCCGTGCCGATCAGAAGGAGGCCGAAAAGGCGCCGCAGCACCGCCCCCGGCAGCGCTTCGGCGACGAACGCTCCGCCCAGGACACCCGCGATCGACGCGACGCCGACGATTGCGGCGACGCGGAAATCGACGTTGCCGTAGCGCCGCTGGCGCCATGTGCCGACGAATGCAGTCGGCAGGATCGCGAGCAGCGACGACGCCTCGGCGTGGAGCTGCGTGAGACCCAGACCGAGAACGAGCGTCGGCACGAACAGGATCCCTCCGCCTACGCCGAACAGTCCCGCCAGCATGCCCGCGAGCAGACCGATGAGCGCGATCAGCACAAGCGTCATGCGAGGAGTCTCACCCCGACCGCTGTGAGCAGCACCGCGAATCCGATCGTCAGCCGCTCGACGGGGATCCGCTGCTGGAGGGTCGCGCCGAGCAGTACGCCCGCAACGGCCGGGATCCCGACGAGCGCCGCAGCGCCCGGCTTCAGCTCGCCGAGCACCGCATAGACGGCTGCACCTGCCGTCGATGAGATGAGGATCGCGGCCAACGACGTCGCAGACGCGCGGCGCTGGTCGAAGGCGAGAACCAGGACGAGCAGCGGAACGATCACGATGCCGCCGCCGACGCCGAAGAGCGCGCCGAAGAAGCCCGCGAGCAACCCGATCCCGACGAGCTTCGGCACGACGTGCCTACTCTACGCAGCGTGGACGCGCTGGCTTCGATCGCGGCCGAGCCGCAGCAGGCCGGCCTGTTCCTCGATATCGACGGCGTTCTCGCCCCGATCGTCCCGCAACCCGAGGATGCGCTCGTGCCGCCCGAGACGCGCGCGGAGTTACGCCGGCTCGCGGCCCGCTACCGGCTGGTCGCGTGCGTCACCGGGCGCCAATCGAGTGTTGCCCGCGAGATCGTCGGGGTGCCCGAGCTGACGTACGTGGGAGAGCACGGCCTGGAGCTCGACCCGCGCGCGCAGGAGTACGGCCAGCGGATCCACGCGTTCGCGGCGCGGGCGCCCTGGCCCGCCGAGCTCAAACCGCTGAGCGTCGCGTTCCACTACCGGACGGCGACCGATCAGGAAGCCGCGCGCGCGACCCTCGAGACCGTCGCCGCGCGGGCGCTCGACGAGGGGTTCCGGACCCGGTGGGGACGCATGGTGCTCGAGGTGCTGCCTCCGGTCGATGCCTCAAAAGGAACGGCTGTGCGAGCGATGCTGCTGGAGACGGGTTTGCGCAGGGCGCTCTACGCCGGTGACGACACGACCGACCTCGACGGCTTCGCGGCGCTCGATGGACTCGACGTCGCCGTGCGCGTCGCCGTCGTCTCGGCCGAAGGCCCGTCGGACCTCGGGCTCCGCGCGGACCTGCTCGTCGGCGCTCCCGCCGCGTTCCTCGAACTGCTCCGGCAGCTATAAGCCGAGGCGCTCGCGCAGTTGGCGCGACTGCCGACGCGCCACATCGAGCTCGGTGCGGTCGGAATCGGCGAGCTGCAGGCGGAACCGATCGGGCGCTGCCCGACGGACACCCGCGACCTTGCTCAGGTTGACGAGATACGACCGGTGGATGCGCGCGAAGCGACCGCCGGGCAGGCGCTCCTCGAGCTCACCGAGCGACGCCGTGCAGAGGTACGAGTGGTCGTACGTGTGAACGCGGCTGTAGTCGCCGTCCGCCTGCACGTAGTGCACCTGATCGAAGTCGAGCAGCTCGGTCCCGCTGCCTGCGACGACGGGAATCTTCTCGACCGGCAGCGCATTCTCCGTCGACCGCTCGCGCAGGCGCTCGACCACGCGCGCGAGCCGATCAGGGTCGACGGGTTTCAGCAGATAGTCGAACGCCTCGATCGCGAACGCGTCGACGGCGTAGCGCTCATGCGCAGTGACGAACACGACGGCGGGCGGGTTGCGCCGCTCACGGACGAGCGGCGCCGCCTCGACGCCCGTCAACCCTGGCATCTCGACATCGAGGAAGACGACGTCGACGGCGAGCTCGCGGGCGAGCTCGAGCGCCTCCGTCGCACCGGCGGCTTCGCCGGCGATGCTCACCTCGGAATGCGTCGCGAGCAGATAGCGCAGCTCCGACCGTGCCGGAGCCTCGTCGTCGACGATCAGAGCGCGAATCACTCGCCCACCGGAACCTCGAGCCGGACCACTGTCCCGAATGGGAACGACCGAAGTCGCACCCCCTCACCGTAGTGCGCGGTGAGCCGGAGGTTGACGCTCGCAAGCCCGAGCCCCGTCCCCTCGCCGACCCCCTGCTCGAGCACGCGGTCGATCGCCTCGCGCGCGATGCCGCGACCGTCGTCCCGCACCGTCACCCGCAGCTTGCCGCGGCGCACCCGCGCGCGGACCAGCAGGTGGAGCGGACGGTCGGTCTTCCCATGCTTGACCGCGTTCTCGACGAGCGGCTGCACGAGCAGCGGCGGCAGGCGCACCCCGAGCGCCGCAGGCGCGGCGTCGACCGTCACCTCCAGCTGCGAGCCGAAGCGCGCTTGCTCGAGATCGAGGTAGCTGCGCACGTGCCGCAGCTCCTCCTCCAGCGTCACGAATTCACCGGGATTCGCGAAACGTCCCCGCAGGTGGTCGGCGAACGCAAGCACGAGCTTGCGGGCCTGCTCGGGATCCGTACGGATGAACGACGCGATCGTGTTCAGCGCGTTGAAGACGAAGTGCGGCTCCATCTGCGCCTGCAGCGCCGTCGTGGTCGCTGTCGTGAGCTCTGAGAGCTGGAGCTGCGCCGAGAGCTGCTCGCCGAGCCCGTCGAGGGTCGCGACCGCAGTCTCGTCGAGGGGCGAGCCGACGGTCGCGTAGGCGACGACGGAGCCCGCGGGGCCGTCCGAGAAGAGCAACGGCACGACGGCGGCCGCGCCGAGCGGGCACGCCGGATGGACACACTCCGTACGGATCCCGAGCGGTGCGAGCAGCGGCCGCCGCTGCGAGAGGACCTCGTAGACAGGACGGATCGGCTGGTCCCCGGCCGCGTGGTGATCGGCACCGGCGCCCACAAACGCAAGGACGTGATGTGTGTCGGTGACGGCGACGGCGCCGTATCCGAGCTTCTCGAAGAGCTCGTACGCGACGGTGCGCGCTGCGCTCTCGGTCAACCCGCGGCGAAGCTCAGGCAGCGTCGCGGCGAGCAGTTCGAGCACCGGCGTCTGCCGCCGTGGCCGGCGGACACGCGGCATCTAGCGAAGGTCCTCTTCGATCGCCTCACGAACGATCGTCGGGAAGTCATAGCGCGGCTTCAGGCGCCAATCGGCGAGCGCAAGGCCGCTGAACGGATCGAGCTCCCAATCTGTCCCGGCCACCCGGTACGTGCGCTCGGGATCGATGGCGCCTGGGTCGATGCCGGCGACCGCCAATCTGCCGCGCGCGCGACCGCGCAGCGGCCGCGGCGTCTCGCCTGCGAACCCGGGATCGTTTCCGCGCACGATCATGTCGGCGAGCTGCACGCCCAGGATCGACGCGACACCAGGGTTCGCGGCCGACTCCGATGCTTCCCACAATGCACCGCGCGTGACGACGCCGGGCGGCAGGTCGCCGAGGCACATGCCCTCGGTGAAGAGCCCTACGTCCGCGTTCATTCGGCGACGGAGCATCGCTGCGATCCAGGCGGCGTCGAGCGGCTCGTCGACGCGACCCAGAACCTCGGCCAGCGTCAGCTGCACCTCGGCTTCGATCGCGGCCGTCTCGGCGGCGAGGCCAGGCCACGGCTCGGTGCCGTCCGGCACCGGCTCGACCGACGCCGACCGCGTCGCTCCGTCGACCTCGATCCGCCCGAGGTGGTCCCCGTACGCGCCTGCCTGAGTCACGAGCACGTCGCCGATCCACTCACCTTCGGGCAGGAGGTCGTGGGAGTGCGCGCCGACGATCACGTCGAGCTCCTTCTGGAGCGCCGCCGCGATCCGGCGGTCGTCCCAGCGCTCCGCCGGCTCGGCGAGCCCGAGGTGCGAGAGGAAGACGACGAGCTCGGCCCCTTGCGCGCGCAACTCGCGCGCGCACCGCTGCGCGACCTCGAGCTCGTCGAGCTTCTCGAAGCCCCAATCGGTGTCAGCGAAGAGCGTGCGAAACGGGGCCGTGAGCCCGAAGACGCCGACGTTGCCGAGCAGCACCGACGGAACGACGCCGTCAACCGGGGCGAAGTTCGCGAGCAAGAGCGGGTAGGACGCGGCGCGCGCCTGCTCGGCGATCACGCCGGGCCCGTAGCGCAGCCACGTCGCGTTGCCGACAGTGGCTGCGTCGCACGTCGTCCGCGCGAGCAACCGATGCATCGCGACGCCCTTCGTCATGCTCGAGAGGCGGTTCGTGGTCTCCTCGACGTCGCCGGCGTCGAGATACAGCACCGGGTGCGGTGAATCCGCCTTGGCGCGGCGAACGAGCGTCGCGATCTGCGCGATCCGCTCCTCGCGACCGTGGATGTCGTTCGTGTGGAGAATCGTCAACCTCACGGCGTGGTGAGGTCGAGCACCTCGGGGATCGAGGTGATGCGCGGGCCGTCCCAGTCGTGCAGCTCGGGCCACATCGGCCCCTCGCCGGGCCTGTGGATGAGAATCGCCTCCATCCCGACGCGGCGGGCGCCCGCAAGCTCGTCGTTCGCACCGTCGCCGACGAAGACGGCGTCACGCGGCTCGACGCCGAGCGCCTCGCAGCAGGCGAGGTAGATCCGCGGGTCGGGCTTGGACACGCCGAGCCTCGACGAGAAGATCTCCGCGTCGAACAAGCCGGCGAGCTGCGAGTCCTCCCAGAGCGTCTCGACATCCTCAGTGCACACGGTGATCAGGCCGACGAGCTGGCCTCGACCACGGAGTGCGCGCAACGTGTCGACCACGCCAGGCCGCGGCTGGAGTGCGCGCCGCACGTACTCCAGGCGGAGGGAGCAGATCTCGTCGAGTGACTCCGGCCTGACGCCTGCTTCGGCAAGCGCGTCCCTGATCGGTCTCGTGTAGCGCGTCTTCGCCCGATCCCAGCGCTCGGCAAAGCCCCTGTCGGCGACGACGGCCGAGACGTCGGCCAGCATCTGCGCCGCTGCTTCGGGATCCCAGTCGATCAGCGTCTCCCAGAGATCGAAGATCACTGCGCGCACGCGCGGAGCACCTCCCACGAACGGTGGAGGTCAGCCTCGGTCGTGCGCGCATTGCCGATCGCGAGGCGGATGACGTCCTCGCCCCGCAACCGGGTCGCCGCGACGAAGAGCTCGCCGGTCGCAGTCGCGGCGCGCGCGAGCTCGAAGTTGTCGCTCGCCAGGTGCCGGAAGCAGACGGTCGAGAAGGGATGCGGCGCCGTGACCGCCCAACCCGGCTCGGCCTCGACCCACGAGGCAAAGAGCTGTGCCAGACGGACGTGCTCGCGGATCAGGTCACGCAAGCCCTCGGCGCCGTAGTGACGGAGCACCGCCCAGAGCTTCAGCGCCCGGAACCGGCGGCCGAGCGCCGGCCCGTAGTCCTTCAGATCGACGGCCGCGTCGGTCGAGGCCAGATACTCGGGGGCCAGGGCGAACGTCTCGTGGAAGACCTCCGGGCGCCGCGTCCACAGCGCGGCGCAGTCCATCTGCGTGAAGAGCCACTTGTGCGGGTTGACGACGATTGAGTCCGCCTCCTCGACGCCCGCGAGGCACCAGCGCAGCTCGGGACAGACGGCGGCCGAGCCGGCATAGGCCGCATCGACATGCAGCCAGGCGCCGATCTCCTGGCAGCGGCGAGCGAGCTCCGGGACGGGATCGATGGAGGTCGTCCCGGTCGTGCCGACCGTCGCGACGATCGCCGTCGCGTCGTCGAACGGAGCGTCCGCGCGCATGCGGAACTCGCCGTCGACCTCGACCGTCCGAAACTCCAGTCCGACAAGCCGTGACGCTTTCTCGACGCTGAAGTTCGCCTGCTCGGATGCGTACACGACCCCGCCCGGCTTCAGCGTGCGTGCCGCTGCGAGCGCCGCGATCGTCGCAGTCGATGCCGTGTCCTCGATGTGACCATGCCAGCCGCGCGGCAACCCGAGCAACTGCGCGAGCCAGTCGAGCACCGTCACCTCGAGCTCGGTGGCAGCCGGGGAAGAAAGCCACGTCATGGCGTTCACGTTCAGCGTCGCGATCAGAAGCTCGGCCAGGATCCCAGGCTCGGAGCCGGTGTTCGCGAACCAAGCGAAGAAGCGCGGATGGTTCCAGTGCGTGACCCCGGGAAGGATCACGTCGTCGAGATCGCGCAGCAACGCTTCGAAGGGCTCACCGTGCTCGGGCGGGGCAGGCGGGAGCAGCGCGCGGATCGCGCCCGGCTCGACGTCCGCGGCAACGGGCAGCTCTCCGACTCGCGCGAGGTACGCGTCGGCCCAGTCGGCCGCGAGGTCGAGGTCCTCGCGGAACGTCACGGGCGCGTCTTCCGCAACTTCTCGATCTGCTTCCACGTCCGCGTGTTCAGCACGTCGTCGCGCTCGAGCCACGCGCGTCGCGCGAGGCCGACACCGAGCTCGACGTAGTCGAGCGCGTCGATCTGGTGGCCGTCAGAGTTGATCACGAGCTTCAGCCCGGCCTCGCGGGCGGCCCGGGCGTGCACGTCCGAGAGGTCGAGCCGGTCGGGTTGCGAGTTGATCTCGAGGAAGGTGCCTGTTGCTAGGGCGTGCTCGACGACGCGTTCGGCGTCGACGAGCGACGGCTCGCGCTTGCCGATCTTGCGCCCGGTGAGGTGCCCGATGCAGTCGACGTATGGATTGTCCATCGCGCCCAGCACGCGGCCGGTCGGATCGTGATCGAAGCGCGAGTGCACCGATGCCACCACCCAGTCTCGCGTTGCGAGCTCGTCGTCCGAGACGTCGAGCGAGCCGTCGGGCCGGATGTTCACCTCGATCCCCTTCAGGATCCGCATGGGCGCGACGAGCTGGTTCAACGCATCGATCTGCTCCGACTGCTGCCTGAGCAGGTCGCCGCGCAGCCGCTGGGAGTGATCGCAGATCGCGTAGTACGCGTAGCCACGCAGCTTCGCCGCCGCCACCATGTCCTCGAGCGAGTCCTTCCCGTCCGACCAGGTGGTGTGCGTGTGCAGGTCGCCGCGCAGATCGGACAGCTCGACGAGAGACGGCAGCTCGCCGCGCCGTGCCGCCGCGAGCTCGCCACCGTCCTCGCGCAATTCGGGTGGGATCCAGTCGTAGCCGAGGAAGCGGTAGACATCCTCCTCGCGCGCGAAGCGCTGCTCCTCACCGGTCTCGACAACGGTGACGGAGTACTCGGACACCGAGAAGCCGCGCCGGACAGCGTCCTCGCGCAATGCGACGTTGTGGTTCTTCGACCCGGTGAAGTGCTGCAGGAGGTTGCCGTAGCTCTCGGGAGGGACGACGCGCAGGTCGAAGCGCAGCCCGTCGTTCGAGACCACGGTCGCCTTCGTCGTGCCCTTGGCCGCCACGTCGACCACCCAGTCGAACGAGCAGAAGTGTTCGACGAGCGCCTCGGGGTCGGTGGCCGTCGCGATGATGTCGAGGTCGCGAACCGATTCGCGCATGCGACGGGCCGAGCCGGCAATCGAGACCTCGACCGCCGCCGGGTGCTCGCGCAGCACCGCGACGAGGGCGCGCAACTTCGGCAGGGTCGTTCCGAGGAGCGCCCGGCGCGGCCCCTCGGCCGCTTGCGGCTGGGCGAGCGCGATCGCGATCTTCTCTTCGGTACCAGGCCCGATCCCGGCATGGCCGCGAAGCTCGCCGGCCTCGGCGGCGGCCTTCAGCCCGGCGACGGTCGTGATCCCGAGCTCCTGCCAGATACGCCGCGCGGTCTTTGGGCCGAGCCCCGGCAGGCGCATGAAGGCGGCAACCTCGGCCGGGACGACAGCCTTCCGTTTCGTCAAGGCATGGATCTCGCCGTCGTCGACAACCTCGACGATCTTTGCCTCGATCGTCTTGCCGATGTCCTGCAGTTCCTTCGCCTTGCCCTTCAGTGCAAGCTCGGCCACCGAGGACGGCGTATCGCGAATTCGCGCCGCAGCGCGCCGGTAGGAGCCGACACGAAACGAGTCGGCTCCCTCGAGCTCCATGAGGTCCCCGAGCAGCTCCAACTGGTCGGCGAGCTCGTTGTTGCGCGGGAGATCGGCCATGCAGCGATCATAGGCGCGGCGATGCGGGCCACCCTCTGCCTTCCGACCTACAACGAGCGAGAGAACCTCGCGCGGATGATCGAGGCCCTCGCCGGGGTGCTCCGCGACGGCGACCGCGTGCTCGTGATCGACGACAACTCGCCGGACGGAACGGGCGCGATCGCAGATGAGCTCGCCGCGAAGCACCCATTCGTCACCGTCCTGCACCGTGAGCGGAAGGAAGGGCTCGGTCGCGCCTACATCGACGGCTTCCAACACGTCCTCGCCGGAGACGCAGAGCTCGTCCTCGAGATGGACTGTGACTTCTCACACAGCCCGCAGGACGTGCCACGGTTGATTGCAGCGGCCGAGGACGGCGCCGACGTCGTTCTGGGCTCGCGCTACGTCCCTGGAGGCGGCGTCCGCAACTGGGGGCTCGTGCGGCAGTTGATCTCCCGCGGCGGCTCCGTTTACACGGCGCTCTTCCTGCAGATGGGCGTGAAGGACCCGACGGGCGGGTTCAAGTGCTTTCGCCGCACGGTGCTCGAGGGCCTCGACCTGGCCGCGATCACGCCTCGCGGCTACGCCTTCCAGATCGAGACGACCTACCGCGCGAAGCAGGCCGGCTTCCGGATCGTGGAGATCCCGATCACCTTCTCGGACCGCGTAGCCGGTCAGTCGAAGATGAGCCGGGCGGTTGTCCTCGAGGCGATCTGGCGCGTGCCGCTCCTACGCCTCCGCGGCTAACCTGCGTTGATGCGGGACGTGACGGACGCCAGCTTCGATGCCGACGTCCTCCAGGCCGGAAAGACGGTCGTCGTCGACTTCTGGGCCCCGTGGTGCGGGCCGTGCATGGCGATCGCGCCGGCCCTCGAGGAGCTCTCCACGACGACCGACAAGATCGAGTTCGTGAAGCTCGACATCGACGCGAATCCCGAGACAGCGCAGCGCTTCGGGGTGCTCTCGATCCCGACCGTGATCCTCTTCGAGGGCGGCGAGCCACGGCAGAGCGTGTTCGGTGCCCGGTCGAAGAAGCACTTCGAGAAGTCGTTCTCGGCTTACTTGTAAATCACCACAACGGGGGACGCGGCGCCCAAGCGGCCGACCCACGATCCGTGCGACAACGCGACCGGGGGCGGCCGGCTTCATCTCTCCGGGGGGACCATCGTGCCGCGCCGCATCCGCTCGCTTCTGCTCGTCCTGACCATCGCTGTGGCCGCATCCGCAACGGCAAACGGCGCCAAGCCACGCACGCTGGCCCCCGGCCTCGTGCACCAAGGCTCGAAGGCCGTGTTCCACCTTCCGGCCGGCGGAGCGCATGCGTGCACACTCGCGGTGAGATACGCCGACGGCACGATGAAGAACGCCGGGCCTCGCATCGCGGTGAACCGCTTCGCCACCTGGACAGTCGCCGTGCCTGCAAGAGCCGCACTCGGCATCGCGCAGTGGCTTGCCGCTTGTGGCCCAGCGGGTCATCTCCAGGGCGCCTTCGTCGTCGTCCGCGCGCGCTCGAAAACCCCCACGGCCGTGACCGCACCGCCGCGTGTCGTCGTCGACAAACAAGGATTCTCGCAGCGGCCCGATTCGTACGGGACTGGAAGCCTGCTGAGCTACGGGCTGATGCTGCGCAACACCTCGGCCATCGAGGATGCGACCTCGGTCTTCGTGCTCGTCAACATGGTCGATCCGGCAGGCGCCCTCGTTGGTTCGATCTCGCGCTCGATCTCGCTTGTCGGCGCGTCGCGCGTCTTCGCCTACGGCGACTCACTGCACCTCCGCACGCAGGCGCCCGTGAGCAGCCTCGAGATCACGATTCGCGTCGGGTCGCACCAGCCCAAGACGGCGCACCCAGCACCCGACTTCGCGAACGTCCGCATTCTGCCCGACGACACCAGCCCAGGCTGGGTCGGCGAGGTCGACGGTGAGGTCGTGAATGCCACGCCCACGCTGACCCTGCAGAGCGCGCGGTTGTCGATCGTCGTTCTTGACGCCTCGGGCAACGTGACCGGCGGCGGGACCGGGTTCACGTTCGGCTCGGTGCCGTCCGGCGCACGCGTCGTCTTCACCGCGACGTCGGGACTCACTGCGCTCGCAACCGACAAAGCGGTCACCGCGGTCGTCTCGTCCGAGCCGACGTACATCACCGGCATCTGAGCACCGCGGGCACGTCGTAGCCTGGCCCGGCGCGAGACGGCTACTTCCAAGATCAATCGCTGCGGCAGCCGTCGTCGCCTTGCCGTAACACACGACGCTCTAGACGAAGTGCTCCCAGCCAGGGAGCGGCTGGGACGTGCCGTTCAGGAGCACCGCGACGCCCTCGCCTTCCTCGACTCGGCCGACCACCGCGAGCCCGGCGGCGGCCTCGACGGCCGCCAGCAGCTCGAAGTCCTCTCCGAAGCCGAGATCCGCGTGGGTCGCACCGGCGCCGAGCGGCACGCGTTCGAGGTCGATGACCAGGCGCACGCTGGAGCGCTTCGCGAGATGGGCGGCGTCGACCGCGAGCCCGTCCGAGATGTCGATGAGGGCGTGCGCCGTGGCGGCGAGCCGCCTGCCCTCCGCGAGCCGCAGCGGGGGTCGGACGTACGCCTGGCGCCGGAAGGCGGCGCCGGCAGCGCCGAGCGGCCCGGTGACGACGAGCAGGTCGCCCGGACGCGCGCCGGCCCGACCGGGCACGCGCGGGCTGCGCCCGAGTGCGGTCACCGAGATCACGATGACGCCCGCGGAGGTCGTGTCGCCACCGACGACCGGCACGCCCGCCTCGGCAATCCCCTCGTAGAGCTCGATGACATCCTCGGCGCTCGTCGCCGGCGGCGCGGCCAGTGTCACGAGCAGCGCCTCCGGCTCTGCGCCCGACGCTGCGAGATCGCTGAGATTGACGGCGGCGGCGCGCCAGCCGAGCTCACGCCACGTCAGCCAGTCGAGCCTGAAGTGGACGTCCTCGACGAGCGCGTCCTGCGTCGCGATCAGATCGCCGCTCAACCGGGCTGCGTCATCGGCGACGCCGACGATCAGGCCGCGTTGCTCGAGCTCGGCGAGGAGCCCGAGCTCACCCAGCTCGGAGAGCTTCATCGACAGCCTCCCTCAGAGCCGGGTCGATTGCCGCACGAATCGCCGCAACGCCGGTCGCCCCCGCCTCGATGCACGCGCCGGCATTCGCCGCATCGATGCCGCCGATCGCGACAACCGGGACGTCGACCGCGGCGCAGATGGCGGCAAGCCCGGCGAGCCCGATCGGCGGTTCGGCGTCGGCCTTCGAAGGTGTCGCCCACACCGGCCCGACGCCGAGGTAGTCGGCATCGGTCGCAAGTGCCTCCGAGAGGGTCGAGGCGGAGCGCCCGAGCAGCAGCCCTGCCTTCCACACGCGGTCGGCGCCCTCGTCCGCCTGACCCAGATGGACGCCGTCCGCACCGAGCTCCAGCGCCGCGTCGACATCGTCATTGACGACAAAGGTCACCCCGAGGCGGCGAAAGCCTCGCCCCCGCTGGACGATCACGTCCGTCGGTGCCTTGACGCGCAGCTGGACGACCGTGGCGCCGGCGGCGACCGCGCGACGGGCGGAGTCGAGGTCGCCGACCAGCGCGTGCACGATCATCCGAGCTTTGCTCTCGCATCGAGTGTGGCGGGATCGAGCGCGGCGAGCGCGTCGTAGAGCTCGACGTGAAACGACCCCGGGCCACGGGCCGCCCGGGCGGCATCCTCGCCCGCCACCCCGAAGGCGACGAGTGCCTCTGCGGCCGCCTCGAGCGGGCGATCGCGATTCACGGCGAGGAAGCAGCCCGTGAGCGCACTCGACATACAACCCGTGCCGGTGATCGATGCCATCAGCGCATGGCCGTTCTCGATCGCGACGACCTGCTCGCCGTCGGACACATGGTCGATCGCGCCGGTGACCGACGCGATGAGCCCGAGCATCTCGCCCGCCCGGCGCGCCAGTTCAGCGGCCTCGCCTCCGGCGCCGATCGACTCGACCCCCCGCACCTCGGCGGCGACCCCGACGAGCGTCGCGATCTCACCCGCGTTTCCACGGAGCACCGTCACCTGCACCGTGTCGAGGATGCGTTTCGCCGTCTCGGTGCGATAGATCGTCGCGCCCGCGCCGACGGGGTCGAGGACGACCGGGATCCCGCGCGCGTTCGCGGCGGCCCCGGCGACGGCCATCGCGTCGACCCAGTGTGGGGAGAGCGTGCCGAGGTTCAGGACGAGTGCACCCGCGAGTGCGACCATCTCCTCGACCTCCTCGACCGCGTGGGCCATCACCGGCAGCGCTCCGAGCGCGAGTGTGGCGTTCGCGGTCTCGTTCATGACGACGTAGTTGGTGATCTGGTGCACGAGCGGTTTCGTCTGACGGATCCGCTCGACCGACGCGCCGGGAGTGATTGTCACTGCCGTCCTTTCAGGTTGAGGATGTCGACGGGGCCGTCGCCGCCGCCGAGTCCGGCGAGCCCATTGCGCACGGCGTTCGTCGCTGCGGCCGACGCCGCACGTGCTGCCACGTCGAGGGTCAGCCCGCGGGCGAGGAGCGCAGTCAGGGTTGCGGAGTGGGTACAGCCGGCGCCATGGGTTGCGGCGATCTCGAGCCGCTCGACCGCGATCTCGACGTGCTGCGAGCCGTCGAATAGATGGTCGACGGGATCGCCATGGCCGCCGGTCACGATTGCCGCCGGGGCTCCGAGTCCGACCAGGCGCTCACTGAGCTCACGACGGCTCAGCCCCCCGGAGCGGTCGCCGCAGAGGGCACGCGCCTCGGCCAGGTTGGGAGTCACAACGGTGGCGAGCGGAAAGAGCTGAGCGACGAGCGCCTCGATCGCGTCGGGCTCGAGCAGCGTCGCGCCCGACGATGCGACCATCACAGGGTCGACGACGAGTGGCACGGCGTGGGTCGCCAGGAACGCCGCGACCGCATCGATGACACGGCGCGAGAAGAGCATCCCGGTCTTGGCGGCGTCGACGCCGATGTCGGAGAACACGGCGTCGAGCTGGTCGACGACGAACGCCGGCGGAACCTCGTGCACGGCGCGTACGCCGAGCGTGTTCTGAGCGGTCAGCGCGACGATCGCGGACATGCCATAACCGCCGGCAGCCGCAAACGCCTTGAGGTCTGCCTGGATGCCGGCACCGCCTCCACTGTCGGAGCCGGCGATCGTCAGTAGGCGCGGAATGGTCAGGCGGTCTCCCTTCGCCGGCATGACCCGGATCAGGTTCGACGGGTGTGATCTCAGCCCATGGACGGGCACCCCGGTGGCGCGAGGCTAGCATCGGCAGGGTGACGCAGGCACGGTATGACGGGATCGCCGAATGGTTCGACCGCGAATTCGCGACCGGCCCGCGCGCAGCTATGCCACTCGAGGCGACGCTCCGGCTGCTCGGCCGAGGCCACGGCCCGCTGATCGATGTCGGCTGCGGCACGGGCGCCGTCAGCGCCGCGATCGCGGAGCGTGGCTGGGAGGTGACCGGCGTGGACATCTCGGAGGATCAGTTGCGCCTGGCCCGCAGCCGCGGCGTCGAGGTCGTGCAGGCTGACGCGAGCGCGCTGCCGTTCGAGGACGCGACCTTCGCAGCCGCAGTGTCGACCTGGACGCACACGGACGTCGACGATTTCGGGGCAGTCGTCACCGAGGTGGCGCGTGTCTTGCGACCCGCCGCGCCGTTCGTCTACGTCGGCGCGCACCCGTGCTTCGTGGGACCGCACTCGCGGTTCCTGGCCGGCGAGGGCATGCCGGAGCTTCACCCCGGCTATCGCGAAACGGCGCGGTACGAGGAGGGGCCGGGCGTCACCGTCGAAGGCATCCGGGCGAAGGTCGGCGCGACCCACCTGCCGCTCGGCCTCTTCCTGCATGCGTTCATCGACGCCGGCTTTCGCCTCGAATGGTTCGACGAGCCGGCCGACCGGGAGTATCCGTACATGGTCGCGCTGCGGTGGCGCCGCTGAGCACCGAGGTTCTCGGCTGGGAGGATCTCCTCCACGGTGAAGAGGTCGCGTACCTCGGGGGCGAGCCCGAACGTAGCGCTCGCTTCGCGGAGCTTCCCGAAGCGCTCGATCCGCGCGTGCGCGCGGCGGTGGGCGTCGAGCGTCTCTATGCCCATCAGCGAGAGGTCTGGGACGCCGCGGCACGTGGCGAGCACGTCGTCGTCACGACCGGCACCGCGTCGGGAAAGACGCTCGCGTTCAACCTGCCCGTCCTCGACGCGTTGGCCGGGCAGCCGAAGAGCCGCGCGCTCTACCTGTACCCGACAAAGGCGCTGGCGCAGGATCAGTTCAAGACCCTCTCGAGCTACCGGATCCCCCGCCTCAAGCCTGCGATCTACGACGGCGACACCCCGACCGAGCAGCGCCTGCAGATCCGCAAGTGGTCGAACCTGATCCTCTCGAACCCGGACATGGTGCACGTCGGGCTCTTGCCGAATCACGATCGCTGGGGCAATGTGCTCGCGAACCTGCGCTACGTGATCGTCGACGAGGCACACGTCTACCGGGGAGTCTTCGGCTCGCACGTGGCGAACGTCCTGCGCCGCCTGCGGCGGCTTGCCCGCATCTATGGCGCCGAGCCGAAGTTCATCCTCGCGACGGCGACGATCTCGAACCCCGGCGAGCTCGGGACGTCCCTCATAGGTGATCGCGTCACCGTCGTCGGTGACGACGCTGCACCGCGGGCCGAGCGGACGGTCGTCTTCTGGAACCCGCCGCTCATCGACGCCGAGTTTGCGTTGCGGGGCTCTGCGCTCGCCGAGGCTGCTCGCCTGCAGGCGAGCTTCGTCGAGCGCGGCCTCCGCACACTGACCTTTGCGAAGAGCCGCAAGGCGGCCGAGCTGATCCATCGCTTCACGGCCGAACGGCTGGGGGACGACCGACAACTCTCGCCGTACCGCGCCGGCTACACCGCAGCCCAGCGGCGCGAGATCGAACGCCGGCTCTCGGCGGGCGACCTGCTCGGAGTCTCGGCCACGAACGCGCTCGAACTCGGCATCGACGTAGGTCTGCTCGACGCTGTCATCTCGGTCGGCTTCCCCGGCACCGTCGCCTCGCTGCGGCAGCAGTGGGGTCGTGCGGGGCGACGCGGGAGCGGGCTTGCCGTGCTCATCGCAGGCGAAGACGGGCTCGATCAGTTCTTCATGCGCGAGCCCGACAAGCTGCTCGGGCGGCGGGTCGAGGCGGCGATCCTCGACCACACGAACCCGCGTGTGCTTGCCGGCCACCTCCGCGCGGCGGCCTACGAAGCGCCGCTCACCGATGACGATGCTGACCTCCTCGGCGCGACCGCGCTCGCAGCAGCGCGACTCGACCCGAAGTTGAAGCAGACGCCGGCAGGCGTCGTCTGGGGCGGCACCGAGCATCCCGCCTCGCAGGTGCCCCTGCGCTCGACCGACGCCGACTCGATCACGATCGTCGACGCGGCGAGCGGCGCCGTCCTCGGCCTCGTCGAGCGTTCCCGTGCCTACTCGACCGTGCACGACGGGGCTATCTACCTACACCTCGGCGAGTCCTACCTCGTGCGCGAGCTCGACCTGACGACGCTGCACGCCGTGGTGGAGCCCTTCAATGGCGACTGGTACACGCAGGCGAAGAAGGACACGATGACGCAGATCGTGGAGTCGCGGCGCATCGAATCGCGCCTCGGCCTCGAGCTGCATTTCGGCGAGATCGAGGTGACCGAGCAAATCGTCGGGTACGAGCGCAAGACGATGAGCTCGCAGGAGCGCATCGAGCTCGTGCCGCTCCAGCTCCCGCCGACGACCTTTGCCACCGAAGCGATCTGGTTCATGCCGGAGAGCTGGCAGCTCGCCGGGCTCGTCGAGATGCCGAAGCTGCTCGGCACCCTGCATGCTGCAGAGCATGCGCTGATCTCCTTGCTGCCGCTCTGGGCGATGTGCGACCGGTGGGACATCGGTGGACTCTCGACGAACATCCATCCCGAGACCGGCCGTCCGACGGTCTTCATCTACGACGGCCATCCCGGGGGTGTCGGCATCGCCGAGCGCGGATTCGAGCAGTTCGAGGGCTGGGTCGCCGACACGGCAGCGCTGCTGCGCGGCTGTCCGTGCTCGAGCGGTTGCCCGTCATGCGTGCAGAGCCCGAAGTGCGGCAATCTGAATGACATGCTCGACAAGGACGGCGCTCTCACGTTTCTGGCGAGGCTTGTCGATTTCGCGGCATCCCGTTCGTCGTAGAGAGACAACACTCCAAGGAGGGGCTCGTGAAATACGCATTGCTCATCTACTCGAACGACACCGAATGGGACAACCTGTCCGAGGACGAGCGCTCCGCCATCTACAGCGAGTACTTCGCGATCTCGGAGACGAAGGGCGTCTACGGCGGCTCAGAGCTGCAGCCTCCTGAATCCGCGACGACGGTGCGCGTGCAGAACGGGCAGAACATGACGACGGACGGGCCGTTTCCGGAGACCAAGGAGGCGCTCGGCGGCTTCTATCTGTTCGAGGCGGACGACCTCGACGCTGCGCTCGAGCTGGCCGCTCGCATCCCGGCCGCGCGCCGCGGCGGCGCCATCGAGGTCAGGCCGGTGGTCGAGCGCTGAGCCCTTCAGCCCGACAGAGCCCTTCAGCCCGGCAGAGAGCCATAGCGCAGCCGGCGGAAGACCTGCAGCGGGCGTTCCGCGACGAGTGGGGGCGCGTTCTGGCCGCTCTGATCGGCTTCCTCGGTGACTTCGACCTGGCCGAGGAAGCCGCCCAGGAGGCGTTCGCGATCGCAGCCGAGCGCTGGCCGTGCGACGGGGTGCCGGCGAGTCCGGGCGCCTGGCTCGTCACGACCGCCCGCAACCGGGCGATCGACCGCATCCGGCGCGACCGGACGCTCCATGCAAAGACGCATCTGCTCGCGGCCGAGGAGACGGTCGAGGAGGCCGCGGAGGAGACGATGGACGAGACGACATTCCCCGACGAGCGGCTGGAGCTCATCTTCACCTGCTGCCACCCAGCGCTTGCGATCGAAGGGCAGGTCGCTCTGACCCTCTGGACCCTCGGCGGCCTCTCGACCGAGGAGATCGGGCGCGCATTTCTCGTTCCGGAGGCAACGATGGCGCAGAGGCTCGTGCGCGCGAAGCGCAAGATCCGCGCTGCGGGCATCCCGTTCCGTGTGCCGCCGGCGCACCTGCTGCCCGACCGGCTGACCGCGGTGCTCGCGGTCGTCTACCTGATCTTCAATGAGGGCTACGGCGGTCGCGGCGACCTGGCGGCGGAAGCGATCCGTCTCGGGCGCGCTCTCGCGACCCTGATGCCCGACGAATCCGAAGTCCAGGGACTGCTGGCGCTGATGCTGCTGCACGACTCACGCCGTGCCGCCCGTCACGTCGACGGTGAGCTCGTGCTGCTCGCCGACCAGGATCATGGGCTCTGGGATGCCGACCTGATCGACGAGGGCAAGGCGACGCTCGACCGCGCGATTGCGCTGCGCGGAATTGGACCGGAGGCATCGGGCCGCTACGTGATCCAGGCGGCGGTCGCGGCGGTCCATTCCGAGGACACTCCGGACTGGCGGCAGATCGCCGTGCTCTATGGCGAGCTGCTGCGGTTGACGGGCTCGCCCGTGGTCGAGCTGAACCGTGCGGTCGCCGTCGCGGAGGCCGCCGGGCCGGAGGCCGGGCTCGCGCTCATCGACACGCTCGACCTCGACGGCTATCGCTATCTCCACTCGACGCGCGCCGATCTGCTGCGACGCCTCGGGCGCGCCGACGAGGCTCGGAGCGAGTACGAGCGGGCCCTCGCCCTCACCGAGGGCGAGCCCGAACGGCGGTTCCTCGAGCGGCGGTTGGGCGAGCTGCCGTAAAACACGGGGATGACTCCGCGCAGTGCTCGAGCAGGAACGCTGATCCTCGGCGGCGGCTTCGCCGGCGCCTATGTCGCGAAGCTGCTCGGTGGAGCAGGCGCGACGATCGTCAGCAGCGAGAACTTCATGCTCTACACGCCGATCCTCCCGGAGGCTGCGTCGGGAACCCTCGAGCCACGTCACGTCGTCGTGCCGCTGCGCGTCATGTGCCCGCACGCCGAGCTCCTGCTCGGGCATGTCGTCGGGCTGGACGAGGCGTCCCGAACGGTGCAGGTCGAGACCGAAGCCGGCCCGGCGGCCGTCTCGTACGAGCAGCTGGTCGTGGCGCTCGGCGCGACCACGCGGACATTGCCGGTACCCGGGCTCGCCGAGCACGCCCTGCTTTTCAAGTCGCTCGAGGACGCGATCCGTCTCCGGAACCACGTCCTGCGCCGCCTCGAGCTCGCAACAGCCGGCGATGCCGAGCGACAGCTCACGTTCGTCTTCGTCGGAGCGGGCTACGCCGGTGTCGAAGCACTCGCCGAGCTCGCGGATCTGGTGCGCGATGCGCTCCGTTACTACCCGAGCCTGCGTGAGGTTGCGCAGCGGTGGGTGCTCGTCGACGCCGCACCGAAGATCCTGGCTGAGATCCCGCCACGGCTTGGTGACTACGCCGCGCACGAGCTCGCGCGACGCGGGGTCGAGATCCGCACCAGCACGACGCTCGCGTCCGTCGACGCCAACGAGGCAGTCCTGTCGAACGGCGAGCGGATCCCGACGGCGACACTCGTCTGGACGGCGGGCGTGAAACCGAACCCGCTCCTTGGCGAGCTCGGGCTGCCGCTCGACGACCGCGGCCGCGTCGTCGTGGACGGCACGCTTCGCGTCGAAGGTCGTGAGCAGCTGTGGGCGCTCGGTGACTGCGCGCGGGTCCCGAACGCCATGACGCCGGGCGTCTTCGATCCGCCGACATGCCAACACGCCCTGCGCCAGGCAAGACGGCTCGCCAAGAACCTGCAAGGGGACGTGCAGCCCTACAGCTACCGCATGCTCGGCCAGGTCGCGACGCTCGGACGTTACAAGGGAATTGCGGACGTCCTTGGCCTGCGGCTGCGAGGCTTCCCCGGTTGGTTCGTCGCGCGGACGTACCACCTCTACCAACTGCCGCTCGCGACACGCAAGCTGCGGGTCCTCACCGACTGGACGGTCGCGCTCGTCTTTCGGCGCGACGTCGTCGAGCTCGGAGATGTCTGACGCCTTGCGCTCGTTCCTCGGGATCGACAGACTCGCGTGATGGGACTCAAACAGTTCTTCCAGCGCTGGACGAAGGGCGAAGACGCACGTGCGTTCGAGCGGGCTGAGGAGGAGTCGCGAATGACGCCGCACGAACGGGACGTCGACCAGGAGGACTTCGAGGGGAAGAAGGACGACCTCGCAGCGGGCAGCCGCTTCAGGGGCGAGGCGGCGGAGGACGTCGCCGCCGACGACCTCGACGGGTAGGCCGCGGCTCGGCTGGTGTTCTGGCGAGCGGTTGCGGTGCGGCTCGTAGTAGACGGCGTGCGCGGCTTGACGTAGGCTCGCCGCCAAATCGACGAGGAGGACATGCCATGACGATGCGGCTGTCCCGCCCGCGGCACGGGAACCCGGTTGAAACGACGCAGGAACTGCGCGAGCTCGCGGCAGCGGTCTTGCAGGACGACGTCCAGACACTCGCGCGGACGACGGCGTATCTGCGACGGTCGTATCGGGTCGTGTTCATCGGCTACATCGCGATGATGGTGTTCGGAGTCGCGGCAACCGCCGCGGCGTTCGTGAAAGGCCTGACGGCTACTTCGATGGGCCAGGCCGCCGCGGCAATCGGGCTCGCCGGCCTGACGGTCGGCATCTTCGCGGCGTTCTTCGTACAACGTCCGTCGGCGGCACTCGAACGGAACGCGATCTTCATGCCGTGGGTGTCGATCGTCCTCACGACCTTCTGGACGAGGCTGCTCTACCTCGACGATCCGGCGACCCTCGACGCGAAGCTCGGCCATGCGGCGAAGGAGGCCTCGGACGAGCTCAGCGCGATCGCGTTGCGTTACGCCGTCATCGACGGGAAGGAACTGGCCGTCGCGAAGGAGGCGTCACGGACTCATCCGGTGAAGCCGTCATGAGAGCGACTTCAGCGCCTTCGAGAGCGATTGCCTCGTCGTGAGGAGACCGCCGTGGAGATCGCCGTGCGTCCGAACGCGCTCGAGTACGACGGGCATCGTGTAGATCGACGGGTTCAGCTTCTCGTTCACCTCGCTCCACGCGAGCGGCGTCGAGACCGGCGCGTTCGGCCTCGGCCGCACCGAGTACGCGGAGGCGATCGTCTTGCCTTCGCCGTTCTGGTTCGCGTCGATCAACACTCCGCGGCGGCGCGCCTTCACCCACTCCGTCGTCGCCAGCTTGGGGTGCAGGCGGGCGATCGCGCCTGCGACGTGCTCGGCGAACCGGCGCGTGTCTTCGTAGGTCGAGCGGCGGTCGAGCGGCACGAGCACGTGGAAGCCCTTGCCGCCCGAGGTCTTGGGGAACGACTCGAGCCCCAGCGCGTCGAGCAGCTCCTTCAGGATCAGCGCCACCTCGACGGTCTGCGACCACGGCACCTCGGGTGTCGGGTCGAGGTCGAAGAGCACGAAGTCCGGCCGGTCCGGCCTGTCGATCCGCGAGTACCAGCAGTTCATGTCGATGCAGCCCATGTTCACCATCCAGAGGAGTGCGAGCTCGTCGTCGACGACAGGGAACTCGATCCACTTCCTCGCGCCCGATTTCTCGCGGGTCGACACGAGCGCGCGAAACCGTGGGATCCAGTCAGGCATGTGCGACGGGGCGTCCTTCTGGAAGAACGCCTTGCCATCCGCGCCGTCGGGATACCGGCGCATGGTGAACGGGCGCCCCTTCAGATGCGGAACGAGCACCGGCGCCACTGCTTGGTAGTAGGCAAGGAGGTCGCCTTTCGTGATCCCCTCGGCGGGCCAGAACAGCTTGTCGAGATTCGAAAGCCGCAGCTCGCGCTTGCCCTTGCGAATCGTGTCGGAGATCGGCCGCTCCTCGGTCACCTCGGCCGCGCTCTTGTCCTCACGGATGCCGAGATAGGACGGATGCCGCAAATGGCGGTCGTGCGTCCACTCCCCGAACCGCACCTGGGCAACGAGCTGCGGTTCGACCCACTGGACGTCGCCCTTGCGCACCTTCGGCAACTTCGGGACGACCGCAAACGGCGAGGAGTCCCGGTGCAGCGGCCCGAGCAGCTTCAACAGCTTGGCGATTTCAGCGTCGTCGAAGCCGGTACCGACGTTGCCGACGTAGCGCAGCTCGGTTCCTTCGTTGACCGCGAGCACGAGCGAACCGAACGTGTCGGCGCGTCTGCCTGAGCCGCGCGTGTAGCCGGCAACGACGAACTCCTCGTTGTTCTCCGTCTTGACCTTCAGCCAGTCGCGCGAGCGCTTGCCCTGCTGATACGCGCTCGCTTTGCGCTTCGAGATAACTCCCTCGAGCCCGCGCTCCTTCGCCACCTCGAACAGAGCGGCGCCGTCGTCGAAGTCGTCCGAGAAGCCGACGGCTGTCACTCGCCTGTCGAGCAGGCCGTGCAGCAGCTCCTTTCGTTCCTGGAGCGGCAGCTGAACGCGCGGCGCGCCGTCGAGTTCCAGCAGGTCGAAGGCGTAATAGACGAGCGGCCCCGAGCCTTGCTGCAGCTCGGAGAAGCTCGACTTGCCGGACGGGTCGAGGCGGCAGATCTCCCCGTCGACGACGGCGTTCGGGCTCTTCACCGCCTTCACGATGGCCTTCGCAACCTCGGGGAAACGACCGTTCAGGTCCTTGCCGTTGCGGGAGACGAGCTTGCATTCGCCGCCGCGGAGATACGCGAGCGCGCGGAAGCCGTCGAACTTCACCTCATGCGTCCAGTCGTCGCCCGACGGGATGCGGGTGTCGAGCGTTGCGAGCATCGGCGCGTACGTCGCGTGCACGACCCCGGTGCCGGTCTCGTCGTCGCTCCGCTTGATCAACAACCAGTTCTGTTCCTTCCCGTCCATGTGCGCAGGCACGAGCGACCATGTGCCGTTCAGGCGCTCGCCGTGCAGACGAAACGTCAGGTTCCCGTTGCGCTTCTCCTCGAGCAGCTCGTACGTGCCGTTGTCCCAGATCTCGACGGTGCCCCCGCCGTACTGGCCCTTTGGAATCTCACCGTGAAACGACGCGTACTCGAGGGGGTGATCCTCGACATGCACTGCGAGGGCCTTTGCGCCAGGCTCGAGTGGAACGCCCTTCGGCACCGCCCACGACGCGAGCGCTCCCGCTCGCTCGAGGCGGAAGTCGTAATGGAGGCGGGTCGCGTCATGGCGCTGCACGACGAAGATCGGCTGCCTGCCACCCTTGCTCCCCCGATTGCCGCCACGCGGCTCCGCGCCGTCCACCGGCTCGGGCGTCAGCTTCGGATCGCGCTTGCGCTTGTACTCGGAGAGCGACACGTCCTACGAAGCTTGCCGCTTCGCAGCCGCCTTGCGCGGCACGGTCTTGCGTTTCTTCTTCGTCTGGGCGACCGACTGGCGAAGCGCATCCATCAGGTCGACGACCTCGCCGCCCTCAGCCGGCTTGGGCTCAGGCAGTGTGTCGCCGTCGGCCTTCTTCTCCAGCAGATCGAGGAGCTGGTTGCGATAGCGGTCGTGATACTTGGTGGGCTCCCACTTCGCAGCGAGGTTCTCGATCAGCGTCTTCGCCATCTCGACCTCGGCAGCGCGCACCTGCGGCGCAGGCGCATCCTCGGGCTTCCGGATCTCGTCGGCGTAGTACATCGTCTCCAGCACAAGCGACTTCCCCACCGGCCGCACGCAGGCGAGATGCTGCTTGTTACGGATGACCACCTTCGCGATCGCAACGCGGCCCGTCTCGCCGAGCGCTTTCACCAGCAACCGGTACGGCTTCTCGGCACCGTCCTGCGGCAGGAGGTAATAGGCCTTGCGAAAGTAGATCGGGTCGATCTCGTCGATCGAGACGAAATCGCAGATGTCGATCGAGTGCGTGAGCTCGATGTCGAGCCGGTCGATGTCCTCGTCGGTCAGCTCGACGAAGCTTCCCTTCTTGACCTCGAACCCGCGGACGATCTCGTCGGCGTCGACGTGCTTGCCCGTCTCCTTCGACACCTTGTCGTAGCCGATCGGGCTCATGTCCCGGCGATCGAGGAAGTGGAACTTCAGCTCCTTCGACTCGGTGGCGCTGAAGAGCTTCACGGGTACCGAGACAAGGCCGAACGAGATGGAGCCTGACCAGATCGAGCGGGGCATGCCCTCATTCTTTCCACAGAGCCCCGCCTTGAAAACGACAGAGCGAAACCGCGAGGTTTAAGGGCGCGGCTGCCGGGGACAAATTTTTGCAGAGCTTGATCACCTGACGGGGGGTTAGGCGCTCGAGGCCCGCAACTGGCGGGCCTCGACGCGTTCAGAAGCGTCTTTTCCCCCGTTGAAAACCCTGTGGATGATGTGGAAAAACACCCGGAAGCGGGGGTTTTACCGGGATTCCTAGGCGAAGACGCCCATTCCGCGGAACTTCGCGCGGCGGCGACGCCGAAGCTCGACGCCGGGCGTGTCCTCGAGCTCCTCGAGCGAGGAGACGAGCGCCGCCTTCAGCAGGCGGGCGGCCTCGTCGTGGTCGAGCTGGGCGCCACCCTCCGGCTCGACGACGATCGCATCGATCACGCCGAGCTCGAGGCAGTGCAGCGCGTCGGGCTTGAACGCCGCAGCGGCTTTCTTCGCCTCGCCGGCATCACGCCACAGGATCGCCGCACAACCCTCGGGAGTGATCACCGAGTAGATGGCGTTTTCCTGCATCAGCACCCGATCGGAGACCGCGATCGCGATCGCGCCGCCCGAGCCACCTTCGCCGATGATGCATGCCACAGTCGGGACCGTGAGCCGCGCCATCTCGGCCTGCGAACGCGCGATAGCACCGCCTTGACCATGCTGCTCGGCGGCGACGCCAGGGTAGGCGCCGGGAGTGTCGACGAGCGACACGAGAGGGAAGCCGAAGCGCTCGGCGATCTCCATCACGCGCATCGCCTTGTGGTAGCCCTCGGGGTAGGCCATGCCGAACTGCCGGTCGACGCGCTCCTTCACGTCGCGGCCCTTCTGGTGGCCGATCACAACAACGGTGCGGCCGTCGAGCTTCGCGATCCCCGTCACGAGCGCGCCGTCGTCGGCCCGGCCGCGGTCGCCGTGCAGCTCGACCCAGTCGTCGAGCATGCGGGCGACGTAATCCATCGTGTACGGCCTGTCGGGGTGCCGGGCAAGCTCGACCGAGTGCCAGATCGTCTCGTCGGTCGTGTCGGCGTTCAGACGGTCGAGTTGTGTGCGCAGACGCTCGGCCTCGCCCGCAACGCGGGCGCCGCGAAGGAGCGGTAGGCGTGAGAGGCCCGAGAGACGCCGGCGCAGCGAGAGCTCCTGATCCTGATCGGTCAAGCGAACAGCCTCAGCAGACGAGACAGATGCTCACGCTGCTCGGAGCGTGGCACGATCGCGTCGAGATGGCCGAAGCGCAGGTTCTGCTCGGCGAGGCCGAAGTCGTCGGGAAGCTTCTCGCGGGTCGTCTGCTGCACCACGCGCGGACCGGTGAACGCAATCAGCGCACCAGGCTCGGCGATGGTCACGTCGCCGAGGGACGCAAACGACGCGAGCACTCCGGCCGTCGTCGGGTGGGCCATCACGGTGAGCATCGGCAGGTGGGCGTCGTGCAGGTCCTCGACCGCGCACACCGTCTTCGGCAATTGCATCAGCGAGAGAATCCCTTCCTGCATGCGCGCACCTCCCGACGAGGTGACCGCGATGAGCGGCACGGATCTGTCGATCGCGGAGTCGCAGGCTCTCGAGAACTTCTCGCCCACGGCGCTCCCCATCGAGCCACCCATGAAGCTGAAGTCCATGACCGCAAGCTCGACCTGATGTCCGTCGAGCGATGCCTGCCCGACCACCATCGCCTCGCCGAGCCCTGTGTTGAGCTCCGCTTCTGCGAGCCGCTCGGCGTACGGGCGCAAGTCGAAGAACTCGAGTGGATCGTCCGACCGGATCTCGGTCGCCTCCTCGAGGAACGAGCCGGGATCGGCGTACCAGTCGATGCGGGCCAGGGCACTCATGGGGAAGTGGTGGCCGCAGTGGCCGCACACCCACAACGCCTCCTCGAGTTCGTCGTCGCGATAGTGCGACCCGCACTTGGGGCAGGTGTTCGGGTGTTTCTTCTCGACCGGAGGTGGAGCGTGCTTATGCTCGACCTGGACGTCGATCCGGGCCTCAGACATTGGCAGAGCTTAGACCGCGCGCCCGGCCTCCACGGTTACACAGGCGCCCTTCACAGCCTGGGCTCAAAGACCTAGGGCGCGGCCGAGACGGGCGAGTGCGGCCTCGTTCCCGGCCGATGGACACAGACCCGTGAATCCGGCGCCCGACGGAAACGGGATCCGGGCAAGGAGGGCCTCGAGCAGGTCGAGCGGAATCCCCGCAGGCTCGGGCATGAAGACGTCGAGCTCGCCCGGCTCGACCGCGTCGCCGTCAATCGCCACGTACACGTGTTCCGGCAGGTCGCCCAGCTCCCGGCGGATCCCGAACTCCGCGATGAAGTCCCGCTCGGGCGGGTCGAGGTTGCGCGCTCCGAGCAACGTGACGTCGGCGGCTGCCACATCACCTGCGTCGATCAGCATCCGCAGGGGCATGCCCCAGGCGTTGCCGGACGGCGACGACGCCGGAGTGTTCAGGTCGCCGTGAGCGTCAATCCACACGAGTGCGATGCGGCCCTTGCGCCGTGCGAGCTCACGCGCCGCCCCGACGTGTGCGCAGCAACAGCCCCCGAGCACGAGCGGCCGCTCGGGGAGCTCACGCGCGAGCGCCTCGTTCTGGGCTTCCAGCGTCTCCTCTGCGACCACGGCCGCCTCGGGCCACGGGAGTGCCATGCCTGCGGCTTCCACCATCGCCTCACCGCCCGCGCCCCACGCGCGTGGGACGCGGACGAGCCCGGCCGCGAAATCGCGGCCGCACGAATGGCACTGGTACTCGGACCCGATCGCGACCGCCGTGAGCGTGCGGCAGTCGGGACAGCGCGCGCGCAGCGCACTCACGTCGCGGAGGGCCCCGCCGAGCCGTCGTCGCCGCCGACCTCCAGCTCCCAGGTATTCGACTGCCGGATGACGCGCATGCCGGCGCGCTCGTAGAGACGGGTCGCTCCGGTCAGCGACTCGGCGTCGACCGAGAGCCGCACCGAGCGCTGGCCAAGATCGTGCAGCGCCCTGAACGAGTGGCGGAGCAGGGCTTCGCCGACACCGCGCCGCCGCCAGGCGCGGCGGACGCCGAGGGTTCCCACCCAGCCGTAGCCGGGATCGCCGGAGCGCTCCGGGAAGTTGAGCGCGAGGCCTGCGACCTCGGCGCCCGCCCACGCGAGGAACCAGAGCGACGGATCGAAGCCGGTCTGCTTGACGCTGAACTCACGCCACGTCTCGATCGGTTGCGGATTGTGTCCCCAGTGATCGGCAAACGCCTCCTCCTGCGCCGCATGGGTCGCCTGCTCGTCCTCGGAGTGGCGATAGCGGCGGATCTCGATTCCGTCAGGCGCGGAGGGCAACGCGGGCGGATCGTCGCCGAGCTCGATCTCCATCGTGTACGACGCCCGGATCGACCGGTAGCCGCGCGCAGCGACGAGCTCTTCGAGCTGATGACCCTCGGCGAAGAACGACCGGACGCGCTGCACCCCCTCGTCGCGGGCTCGTGCTTCGGCCCAGTCGAAGATCGCGGGCCACCGACCGGGGGCGGCCGCGTCGAGATCCATCGTCCCCGCGGCGACCCAGATGTCCCCGTAGCCGACAACCTTGCCGTCCTCCACGAGGACGCAGAGGTTCTCGGGCTGCAGCGCCTCGTTACGCAACCACTCGCGGATCTCACCGCCGTCCATGCGGCGCGACTCGCCGAACGCCTCCACGAAGAGCTCCGCGACGGCGTCGGCATCCTCCTCGCGCAGCTGCCGGAGCTCGGTCACTCCGTGCTCGGTCAAGACGGCGGAACGAGCTCGTCGAGCGTCTCGGCGAGCAGTGTCAGATCGGTCAGCTCGCGCGTCGGGGCGATGCCGCTCGCCCGCTCGCCGACGCGGTTGATCCACACGCTCCGGAGCCCGAGCTCGTTGCTCGGGGCGATGTCGTGGAAGAGCGACGCGCCGACGTGCACATGTCCCTCGCGCCCTGCGCCGGTGCGGAGGAAGAACTCGTCCCAGTGCCGGCGCGCCGGTTTGTAGGAGCCGATCTCCTGCGCCACGACCACCTCGTCGAACGGCACGCCGATCTGCACCTGCGAGGCGGCGATGAAGTCGTCGTCGGTGTTCGACAGGATCGCGAGCTTCCAGCCGGCAAGCCGGGCTGCCGCGAGGGCATCGTGCGTCTCAGCGAACGGCTGCCAGCCCGGGAGCGATTCCGCGAGCCCGTACTCGGTGCCTGCCGGTGCGCCAAGCCGGCGCATTGCATCCGTCAGCACTTGCCGGTAGCTCGACGTCCCGTCGCGTTCGAGCTCCGGTTCGACCTCGTGGTAGCGCGCGAGCTGCGAGTCAGCTCGATCCTCGCCGAAGACCCGCGCAAGTTCGGCGCGAATTCCCCCGTTCCAGTCGATCAGCGTGCCGTAGCAGTCAAAGCTCGCCCAGCGATCCATCCTCGTACGTTACGCGGCGGCCTCCTCCTGTGGCGGCCGATAGGCGAGGATCTCCCAGCCGTGCGCGTCGAGCCACGCGCGCGAATCGCGATACGCAGGCCGGCGCGACTCGACGAGGCGCCAGAACGCAGGACCGTGGTTGTGCTCGACCAGGTGACATACCTCGTGCACGACGACGTAGTCGAGCACGTCGTGGGGGGCGAGCACGAGCCGCCAGTTGAAGCTCAGAGCGCCGCTCGCGGAGCACGATCCCCAGCGGCTGATCTGATCGCGGAGCGTGATGCGGAGGTAGGCGACGCCGAGCGCCGCCGCTTCCGACTGGACGAGCAGCGAGATCCGCGCCCGCGCCTCGCGCCGGCCCTGCGCGGCCGTGAGAGTGAGCCGGTCGAGGCCGAGGCTCGGCTCGGCAACGTTCGCGAGTTGCTTCTCGAGCCACGGCAGATGCTCCTGGATCGCGGCGTCGATGTCGGCGTCCGTCGCCCTCGGCCGGACGACGAGCTCTGGCGGGAGCCCGAACCGGACGACGATGCGATGCCCCCGAACGCGAGGCGACCGGCGTATGTGCAACTCGACC
Source organism: uncultured Thermoleophilia bacterium (assembly GCA_963842335.1). Classification (GTDB taxonomy): domain Bacteria; phylum Actinomycetota; class Thermoleophilia; order Gaiellales; family Gaiellaceae; genus PALSA-600. The sequence continues at coordinate 229,559 of CAWJGF010000011.1, forward strand.
AAGCGACCGCCTACGTCCACAAGGCGCATGGCCAGACGGTAGGAGTCGCCTCGGACGGCAACGGTTGTGACACGTCACCAAAGGCCGGCTCCCCCGGTTCGTGCCCGCCAGTTCCACAGACATGGCCAAGAGGCCACATGGCCCGAGTCGAACATCGGCGATTTGCGGTCCTTTTCAAAAAGAGACAGCGCACCTCGGGCCAACACCATTGGTCAGACCAAGGGTGTCGGAAGTGCCAACACGCCACACGGGAGACGGCGAGTTCGCGGGGCGCGTCTACTCGTCGAACGTGCGCAGGACGAGCGAGGCGTTGTGGCCGCCGAAACCGAAGGAGTTCGAGACGGCGACCGTGAGATCGGGCAGGTCGCGGGCGACGTTCGGAACGTAGTCGAGATCGCAGTCGGGATCGGACTCGTCGTAGTTGATCGTCGGCGGCGCCTTCTTGTCGGCCAGGGCCTGCACGGTGAAGACCGCCTCGACGGCGCCTGCGGCGCCGAAGCAATGGCCGGTGGCGCCCTTCGTCGAGGAGACCGCGAGCTTCTTCGCGTGCTCCTCGCCGAACGCGATCTTGATCACACGGGTCTCGGCGGCGTCGCCGAGCGGGGTCGACGTCGCGTGCGCGTTCACGTAACCGACCTCCGTCGGAGCAACGCCCGCGTCGGCCAGTGCCATCGTCATCGCGCGCGCCGGGTTCTCACCGGTCGGATCGGGCTCGGTCATGTGCGACGCGTCCGACGACACGCCGTACCCGGCGAGCTCGGCGTAGATCTTCGCGCCGCGCGCACGCGCATGCTCGAGCTCCTCGAGCACGAGCACCGCAGCCGCCTCGCCCATGACGAGACCGTCGCGCTCCTTGTCGAACGGACGAGACGCGCGCTGCGGATCGTCGTTGCGGCGCGAGAGTGCTCGCATCGCGTCGAAGCCGGCGATCCCGACCTCGGTGATCGGCGCCTCCGTCCCTCCGGCGAACATCACGTCGGCGCGGCCGATGCGAATCTCGTCCATCGCGTCGCCGATCGCCATGTTCGACGCGGCGCAGGCCGTGCACTGGCTCATCAACGGCCCCTTCGTCCCAAGCTCGATCGAGACCCAGCCCGCACCCATGTTCGGGATGATCGACGGGATCGAGAACGGGCTCACGCGGTCGGGGCCACGAGTCAGCAGCACGTGGTAGCAGTCCTGATACGACTGGAGCCCGCCGATGCCGGTGGCGATCGACGCCCCGAAACGGTCGGCCTCCTTCGCCACCTCGACGCCCGAGTCGGCTTCCGCCTGGCGGGCCGAAGCGATGATCATCTGGGCGAAGCGATCCATGCGACGCGCCGCCTTGTGGTTGATCCAGACGGTCGGGTCGAAGTCCTTCAGCTCGCAGGCGAAATGCACGTTGTAGGCCGCATGATCGAACGTCGTGATTTCACCGGCTCCGGACTCACCGGCGACGAGCGCTGCCCACGACGAGCCGACGTCGTTCCCGAGGGAGCTGACCATGCCAAGGCCTGTGATCACCACGCGCCGCATGCCGTCCCGTCCGTTGTCGTGAGCCACTACATCCCCAGTCCGCCGTCGACGAGCAGCACTTCGCCCGTGATGAACGAGGCCGCGTCGGAGGCGAGGAAGCGTACCGCGCCGGCGATCTCGTGAGCTTCCGCGACGCGGCCGAGCGGCGTCGCCTCCACCATCGCCGCCGTGGCCTCCGGCGGCAGGACGTCGGTGAGCTGTGTCTTCACGTAGCCCGGGGCGACGACGTTCGCACGCACGCCGCGCGAGCCGAGCTCGCGCGCGATCGACTTCGTGAACCCGATGATCCCTGCCTTCGACGCGGCGTAGTTGGTCTGGCCCCAGTTGCCGTGGACACCGACGATGGAGCTGATGTTGACGATCGAGCCGCTGCGCTTCTTCATCATCGGTCGCGTCACGGCACGGCACGTATAGAAGACCGAGCCGAGGTTCGTGTCGATCACGGTGCGCCAGTCATCGTCCGACATACGGGCGAGCAGACCGTCGCGGGTGAGCCCCGCATTGTTCACGAGCACGTCGACATCGCCTGCCTCTTCGACGAGTCGCTTCGCGCCCTCCGCCGTCGAGACATCGGCCTGAATCGCGCGGGCGCCGATCGCGGCGGCGAGCTCCTCAGCCTCGTCCTTTCCCGAGCGGTAGCCGACGACGACCTCCGCACCGGCGCGCGCAAGCTCCTCGGCGATCGCACGGCCGATCCCGCGCGATGCGCCGGTGACGAGCGCGAGCTTCCCTGAGAGCGTGCAGAAAGCTTCGGCGCTAGCCAAGAGCCTCCGTCGCCGCGTCGAGCGACTCGAGGTCGTTGACCGAGAACACATGCACCGACCTGTCGATCCTCTTCAGTAAACCGCTCAGCACGTTGCCCGGCCCCACCTCCACGAACGTCGTGACGCCCTGGGCGATCAGCTCGCCGGCGGCCTGCGTGAACTTCACCGGCGCAGTCAGCTGGTCGACGAGCAACTCGCCATAGCGCTGCGCGTCTTCGATCGTCGCGGTCACGGTCGACATGAAGACGGACCGCGGATCGTGGAACGTCACACGATCGATGGCCGGCCGAAGACGGTCGGCTGCACGCGCGACGAGTGGCGAGTGGAAGGCGCCCGATACGCGCAGCCGGATCGCCCGGCGCGCCCCTTCGCGCGTTGCCTCGAGGCAGGCCTCGTCCACCGCGGGCGTCTCGCCGGAGATGACGAGCTGGCCAGGACAGTTGTAGTTCGCCGGCCAGACGTTCGAGATCTTGCGGCAAAGCGCCTCGACTGCCTCGTCGGCGAGGCCGAGGATCGCCGCCATCGAGCCGGGATGCGCCTGCGCGGCCTCGGCCATCGCGAGACCGCGTTCGCGGACCAGGCCGATCGCGTCGCGTGACGTGAGCGCGGCTGCGGATCCGAGCGCCGCGAACTCGCCGACCGAGTGGCCGACGACGACATCGGGGCGGATTCCACGGCTGCGAAGCGCAGCGTCGAGCGCGAGCGAAGTCGCCACGAGCGCGGGCTGCTGCACCTGCGTATCGACGAGGTCCTCGACCGGGCGCTCGAAGCAGAGCTCCTTCAGGTCGAGCCCTGAAGCGGCGCTCCCCTCGTCGTACACGGCCATCGCTTCGGGCACGGCCAGGGCGACGTCGCGGCCCATGCCGGCCGCGAACGAGCCCTGGCCCGGGAACATGAACGCGATCTTCGTCATGCAGCAGCTCCAGTCGTCGGATGTGTCCACTCGATCAACGCCGATCCCCATGTGAGGCCCGCGCCCATTCCTGTCAGAAGCACCAGCTTGCCCGGTTCGAGCCTTCCGTCGTCCGCCGCGTCCGCGAGGGCGAGCGGGATCGAGCCGGATGAAGTGTTTCCGTACCGTTCGACGTTGACCACCGTTTTCTCCTCGGCCATGCCGAGCTTGCGAACAGCGTGATCGATGATCCGGACATTTGCCTGGTGCGGGACGTAGACATCGACATCATCGACCGTCTTGCCGCACTCAGCCAGGATCGCCTCTCCCGAGCTGACCATTACCCGCGTGGCGAACTTGAACACCTCGCGGCCGTTCATCTTCACGAACTTCTCCGGCTCGTCGAAGTGGCGCGAGCCGCTGCCCGGCAGCCAGAGGCTCTCACCGCCGGCGCCGTCGGCGCCGAGCTCGAAACCGAGAAAGCCGCCGTCCTCGACGGCCTCGAGCACGACGGCACCCGCCCCGTCACCGAACAGCACGACCGTCGAGCGGTCTGTCCAGTCGAGGATCTTCGACAGCACGTCGCCGCCGACGACGAGCGCGCGCCTCGAGAGGCCGGATGCGAGCATGGCGTGGGCCTGCGCGACCGCATAGACGAAGCCCGTGCAACCGGCCGAGAGGTCGTAGGCGGCAGCATCCGGCATCCCAAGCGTCTCTGCGAGCAAGGCGGCAGCCGAGGGAAACGCCATGTCCGGCGTCACGGTCGCGACGATCAGCAGATCGATCGACGAGGCCTCGACGCCGGCCATCTCGAGGGCACGACGGGCCGCCGGCAGCGCGATGTCGGTCAGGGCCTCGTCGTCGGCCGCCACCCGGCGCTCTCGGATGCCAGTGCGCTCGCGAATCCACTGATCGTTCGTATCGACCATCGTGGCGAGGTCGTCGTTCGTGACCACCCGCTCGGGGACGTGGCAGCCGAGGCCGGTGATCGAGATCGGCTGCCCGCTCGTCTGCGCGATCATTCGCCGGCGCTCGATTCATCAGCACCCACCGCGAACGTGAGCGTCCCGCGCAGCGCGAGCTCACCGTCGACGGTCGCGCGCGCCTTGCCACGACCGATCGGCCCACGAACGGTCTCGACCTGACATTCGAGCGTCAGCACATCCCCCGGCCGGACGATCCGCTTGAACCGCACACCGTCGATGCCTGCGAAGAGCGCCAGCTTGCCACGGTTCTCGGGCTGCGAAAGCACGGCGACGGCGCCGCACTGGGCCAGCGCCTCGACCATTTTCACGCCCGGCATGATCGGATTGCCGGGAAAGTGGCCGGCGCAATCCTCCTCGGTGACCGTCTTGCGGGCGACGACACGCTCGCCGGGAATGAGCTCGATCACGTCGTCGATGAGCAACATCGGGTAGCGGTGAGGGATGACCGCCTCGATCGCGGCCCGGTCGAGCACCACGTCGGTCATGCCGAAAGCTGCTCTGCGAGTGCGCTGCGGCCGCGGTGTGCGTAGCACTTGGCCGTGCCGACCGGCAGGCCCGTGGCGGCGGAGATGTCATCGAACGAGACGTCGAACGCATCCTTCAGCGCCACGACCGTCGCCTGTGCTGGAGGAAGCTCGGCCAGGCAGCGGCTGAGCTCGCGTCGCGTCTCCGACGCGGCCAGCTCACGGGCGGGATCGCCGTCCTGCGCGACGCGTGTGTCCTCGAGCAGCGGCTGCGTGCGCCGCTGCGCCGTCCAGCGGGCCTGGGCGACGTCCTTGCACGTATTGACGGTCAGCCGGTGCAGCCAGGTTGAGAACTGCGACTGGCCACGAAACTGCCCGACCCGCTGGACGAGCTTCACCAGCGACTCCTGGGCGGCGTCATGGGCATCATCCGGGTCGTGCAGGACGTGCAGCGCGATCCGGTTCACCCGTTCGGCATGTCGCTCGCAGAGTGCGGCTAGGGCGAGTGAGTCTCCGTCTTTGGCGCGGCGCACGAGGATTGGGTCCGAAAGCCTCTCGTAGACGAGCGGCCCGTCGGACCGCAGGTCACGGATTGTTGGACGCGATCGGCGGGCGGGAGGTTGCACGACGGGCCTACTCTAGTGCGCATGCGTCTGACGCCTGACGTCGTCCTACCGGCGCTGCGCGGTTCCTACGGCCGGGAGTACCACTGGGCGGAGGAGACAGCGACGACTCAGCGGATGCTCCCCGAGGGTGCCGCGCACGGCGCCGTCGCGCTGGCCGAGCGCCAGACCGAGGGGCGCGGGCGCCTCGGTCGCACCTGGGCGGACTCCGGGCTGATGCTCTCGGTCGCGCTCTACCCGCCGCACCCGGTCGCCGAGTGGCCCGGGCTGACCCTGGTCGCGGCCCGCGCCGTCGCGGACGCGATCGGGCCGGCGGCCAGCATCAAGCATCCGAACGACGTTCTGGTCGCCGGACGCAAGGTGGCCGGGATCCTGGCGGAGGCGGGCGAGCGCGTCGTGCTCGGAATCGGCATCAACGTCGGTGCAGCCGGCTGGCCGGGCGCCGGTTTCGTCGAGCTCGACCATCTCGAGCTGCTGACCGACGTCCTCGTTCGGCTCGAGCGCGGCTACGACAGCTGGCTCACGGAGCGCTGACGACGGCGGAGATGTTGCCGGCGAGGTCTTCGGCCTCGGCTGACAGCTGATGGACGGCGCCCGGCACGGGAATCGTGAACGTGCCCTTGCCCTCGCCGCGCACGATGCGCGTCTTCTGATTGACGAGAATCGTCACGGTCGCGGGCTCATCGAGCGTGAACGTCAGCTTCTGCGGATTCACGATCGTGAGCACGGGCGCGGTCGTATCGATCGTCAGTGGCAATGACAACTGGACGTCGCCGAGTTGATCCGTGACCGTCACGACCGCGACATAGTTGCCGTCCGGCAACGCCACGCCGTTCGACGTGCCGTCCCAGGTGAGAGTGTGCGGGCCGATTCCGAGCTGGCCCTCGAACGCTGTCGTGACCACCGTGGCGTTTTGCTCGATGTCGACGCGAACGGGAACGTTCTGCGCGAGCATGAACGAGAACGTCATCGAGTCCGCGACGCCGTCGCCGTTCGGCGAGATCGTGCGCGGCTCTGCGTCGAGTGCCGCCAGCGTCCGATCCACGACGATCTCGACCGACTTCGACACCGACTTCGCGCTCGTGAGTGCGGTCGCGGTGACGACCAGGCGGTAGCGGCCGTCGGGCAGCACACTCGCTCCCCACTCGAACGAGTTGTTGCCCGCAAGGCGCTGCTCGTTGAGAGGGGTCACGAGCGGTGCGCCATCGGAGTCCAGCACCTGGGCGTTCACCTTGGCGGCCGTGCCGAGCGTGAAGCTCACCGTGGCCGAGTCTCCCGAGCCGTCTGCGTTCGGCGTGATCACGTTCGGTGTCGCGGCGAGGTTCGTCAGCGAGAACGCCTTTGGGGGCGGCGCAGGCTTGCCGATGCCGAGCGTGCCTGCCGCTTCGAGGACCCCCGGCGCGCTGATCGTCCACTTGAAGAGGCCCTTCCCGGCCGTGAGCGAGCCCCAGGTCCAGTCGACCGTCTGGCTCGTGCCTGCGCCGGAGGCAACCGTGCGCCCGAGCTGGTCGACGACGGCCACCGTCCACGGCAAGGCTGACGAGAGGCGCGCCTGAAAGCGGACCTGGCCGCCGAGCGCTCCCGAGACGCTGGGCGAGTAGAGCTTCGGAAGCCCCGTCAGCGCAACGCGCTTCGCGATCGCTGGGAGCAGCTTGTAGGCAGCGGTGCCCGGGCACTCGCTCGGCCCGGTGTCGCGATGCCCGGAGATCGCGCGCAGGGTCACGAGCTTCCCCGACTTGTACTTCGCATTGCCGCCGGAGGTGTAGACGACGGTCGCGAGCGGATCGACGTGGGCCAGGTCGAGCCGCCACGCTGCGAGCGCGACGAGCGCGTCCTGTTGCGCCTTCGGCGGCTTGGCGATCGAGAAGTTCCCCATCAGCGCGATCCCCGCCGTGCCGGTGTTGAAGCCTTGCGCGTGCGCGCCCACCACGTTCCGGTCGATACCGCCGCCGCGTCCCTCATAGACGGTGCCGAAGCGATCGACGAGGTAGTTGTAGCCGATGTCGTTCCAGCCGTTTCCCTTCACGTGGTACACCTCGATCCCTCGCACGATCGCCGCGGACTGCGCGCGTGTGTAGTTGTTCGTCCCCGCCGTGTGGTGAACGACAAGCAGTCGCACGGCAGGCGCGAACGTCGGCTTTGTACGGACGATCTCCTCGTCGGCACCCCACCCCGAGCGCGGGACGATCGACGGCGAACCGGCCTCGCTCAGCCGCCGCAGCGGCGCGCGGGTGACGCGTGACCAGAGCTCATATGACCGCAGCCGGGACACATCGCCCGCCGTCCGGTACTGCACCGCATCTGCGGCGCCCGTCCAGTCGAGGTTGCCGTCGTGCCAACTGCCAGTCCCGCCGTCGGGCGCGGAGTCTGCGTCGGCGCCGACCCAGGCGCTCCAGCGGCCGTGGAGCCGATGCACCCGGTAAGACACGGTGCCTTGGCCGGCCCAGTGTGCCGCGAGCATGTTGAAATTCATCCCGGCCGGTGCGGCAGCGAGCGACCGGCCGCCGAATGGAACATTCGAGACGCGCATGGCGACATCGCCCGCGTGTGCGAGCGCAGGGAGCGCAAGAGCCGCGACGACGACAGCGGCGATGGCGAGCTTTTGCATGACGGTGGCCCGACGAACGGTGCCGCAGGGAGCCTTCGCGCTCAAGGGCAGCGACCCTCTCGCGCATACAATCCTTACAACCGTGAAACGGCTGCTGATCGTCCTCGGGCTGCTCGCACTCGTACTGCTCTCGTCGGCACTGCCTGCGGGAGCGGGCGCCGCCCGACCGCGCGTCCTTGCAATCCACTTCAACACCGACGTGAACCCGGTCACGCAGGACTGGGTGAACCACGAGCTCGACCGCGCTCAATCGGGCGGTTACTCCGCCGCGGTGATCGTCCTCGACACCCCCGGCGGGCTCGAGGACTCGATGCGCAAGATCGTGCAGCGCGAGTTGACGCTTCGCATCCCGGTGATCGTGTACGTCGCGCCCGCCGGTGCGCGTGCGGCCTCCGCTGGAGTCTGGATCTCCGAGGCAGCCGACGTGCTCGCGATGGCGCCGGAGACGAACATCGGCTCGTCGACGCCGATCAACGGCAACGGCCAGAACATCGGCAGCGACCTGCGTCGCAAAGTCGTCAACGACGCGGCCGCCTCGCTACGTGGTCTCGCGAAGAGCCACGGGCGCAACGCCGCCTGGGCCGACGCGGCGGTACGCAAGGCCTCGAATCTGACCGCCGGCGAAGCGCTGCGAAGGAACGTGATCGATTACATCTCGCCGACGCTGCCTGCGCTGCTACGAACGATCGACGGGCACGTCACGGTCCCGCGCCGGCTGACACCCCACACCGCGAACGCTGAAATCGTCGACGTGCGACCGGGATTCTTCACGCGCTTTCTCTCGACACTCATCGATCCGAACATCGTCTCGCTGCTCTTCCTGGCGGGCATCGCAGGGCTCGGCTTCGAGCTCTTCCATCCAGGCGCCGTCATTCCGGGCGCGTTCGGAGCGATCTGCATGGTGTGCGCCCTGTTCGGCTTTTCCGTCCTGCCGCTCTCGTGGGGCGGCTTCGTCCTCGTCTTCCTCGGCGTCGTGCTGCTCATCGTCGACGCCCACGTGACCTCGCACGGGGCCTTGACGTTATCCGGGCTCGTCGCGATGGCCATCGGGTTCATCACGCTCTTCCACAAGGCGCCCGCGCCGTACCACACGTCTGTCCCGATCGTCCTCACGTTCACCCTCCTCCTCGGCGGGCTCTGGGCGTTCGCGATGACGAAGGCAATCGCCATTCGCCGGCAACCGATCAGCGTCGGGCCGGAGGAGATCATCGGGATGGAGGGTGTCGTGCGTGAAGGCGGCCTCGTTTTCGTCCGCGGCGAACTGTGGCGCGCGCAGGCCGACGGCCCGCTGCGAACGGGGCAGCACGTCCGTGTCGAGTCGCTCGACGGCGTCGCGCTGAGGGTGCGGGCGGTCTAGGCTGCTCGAGTCATGACTGCCGCCCTCATCGCCTTTGCGATCGTCGTCTTCCTGATTGTGATTGTCGCGGTCAGTGCAATCAAGGTCGCGCGCGAGTACGAGCGCGGGATCATCTTCCGCCTGGGCCGGCTGCTGCCCGAGCCGAAAGGGCCGGGCCTCTTCTTCCTGATCCCGATCGTCGACAAGATGGTTCGCGTCGACCTGCGGACGATCACGCTGAACGTCCCTCCACAGGAAGTAATCACGAAGGACAACGTGCCCGTGCGCGTGAACGCGGTCGCCTACTTCCGGATCGTGGCACCGAAGGATGCGATCGTGCAGGTCGAGAACTTCATGAACGCGACCTCGCAGATCGCACAGACGACGCTGCGGTCGGTGCTCGGGCAGCACCAACTCGACGAGCTCCTGTCCGAACGGGAGAAGATCAACGCGATCCTCCAGACGATCATCGACGAGCAGACCGCGCCCTGGGGAATCAAGGTCTCGGTCGTCGAGGTGAAGGACGTCGAGATCCCGCAGGGCATGCAGCGGGCAATGGCGCGCCAGGCCGAGGCCGAGCGGGAGCGGCGCGCGAAAGTGATCAACGCCGAGGGCGAGTTTCAGGCGTCGGAACGGCTGAGGGACGCCGCCACGGTGATGGAAACCCACCCGATCGCGCTGCAGTTGCGCTACCTGCAGACGCTGCTCGAGCTCGGCTCGTCGGCGTCGACGACGATCGCGTTCCCGGTGCCGATCGAGATGCTGCGCGCGTTCGGCGGCCTCGGCGGTAACGACAGCTAGCTGGTTGGCCGACCTCCGTCACGATCCGACGACGGGTCGGTGGATTGCGATCGCGCCGGCGCGCGCAGCACGGCCCGGCGGGGCGTCGCGGCCGGCAGCCGACGACGAGGCCGGCTGCCCGTTCTGCGCGGGCCATGAGGATGCGACACCACCGGAGACGCTGCGGCTCGGCGACGGGCCGACCGGCTGGCAGGTGCGGGTCGTGCCGAATCTCTACCCGGCGCTCGAGCGACAGGAAGTCGTGATCCACGGTCCGCGGCACGTGCACTCGGTCGGTGAGCTGCCTGACGCGACCCTCGATCTCATTGCCGAGGCCTGGCAACGGCGCGCCCGGGATGTCGGCGGCATCTGCTTCGCGATCCTGAACGAGGGCCGCGAGGCCGGAGCTTCGCTGCCTCATTCGCACTCGCAGCTCGCCTGGCTGCCCGCGGCTGCGCCGGCCGTCGTCGGCGAACACGGTCTGCCCGAGGTCGTCGCCGTGCTCGAACGGGACGGCGTCACCGCGGGCTGCCCCGTCGCGAGCCGCGTGCCCTACGAGGTGCTGATCGCGCCGGCGAGGCCCGAGGCTGCCGGCCTCCGCAGCGATCTGCTCGCGCCCGCGCTGCGCCTACTGGCCGACCTCGTGCGCAGGCTCCAGAAGATCGAGGATGCACCCCTGGTGCCTCTGAACGCCTGGCTCCACGACGGGCCGAGCTGGCACCTGGAGCTCATGCCGCGGACAACCCGACTGGCCGGCCTCGAGCTCGGCGCGGGTGTTTATGTGAACCCGGTCGCCCCGGAGACGGCGGCGGCGAATCTGCGTGCCGCCACGAGCTAGCTGCCCTGGTTCAGCTCACTTCGTCGGCCGCGACCTGGCCGGGCCGGTGATCGCGAAACCGGCGGGCGGCATCGATCGCCGCGCCGAGGTTCAGGCCCTTGTCCTTCGCCTGCTTGATCAGCATCACGGTCTCGACCGCCTGCATGTCGTAGATCCGCTGCTTCTTCCCCTTCGTCGGGATCTGGGCCTTGTTCGTCCAGTAGTCGAGCTGCATCTTCGAGATGCCCGCGATCGCACAGACCTGGCCGAGGTACAGCTCGATCTTGTCGAGGTGCTCCGCCATGTCGATCGGCTCCAGCAGGTCGAGCTGCTTTGAATACGCCACGCCAGGGAACCTTTCGTCGCTTGCTCCCGACCCCTTGCTTTAGCACTTATAACCCGGCCACTTGCAAAAGGGAAGGGGCCGAGCCAAAAAGAGGCAACGTGATATCGGCGAAAGAGTCGTTCAGTCGGCAGAGTCGGGCTGCTCGCCGTCGGCGCCGTGTCGGCTCCATCACTCGCAGCTGGTTCGCCACTCGCCCCGTTCAGGGCTTCTGGCTCGAGCCCGGCCACAACCGCGTCGTCATCCGTCGCCTCGACCACAGGCGCCAGTGACGAGACCTGCTCGCCCTCGCGCAGGCGCATGACGATCACGCCTTGGGTCGAGCGGCCCAGCCGCTTGACATCCTCGACGGGCATCTTGATCACGGTGCCGCCCGTGGAGATCAGCATCACCTGATAGCCGTCGCGGACGACGCGGGCGCCGGCGAGATGGCCGCGTGCTGCGGTGAGCTGCACGGTCTTGACGCCCATGCCGCCGCGGCCCTTCTTGGGGTAGTCGGAGACGCGGGTGCGCTTGCCGTAGCCGTTCTCGGTGATGACGAGTAGATCCGAGTCGTCGGCGGCGATGGCGACGGAGATCACCTCGTCGTCGCCGCGTAGGCGCATGCCCTGCACACCGGATGCGTCGCGGCCCATCGGGCGAACGTCGCCCTCCGAGAAGCGGATCGCCTGTCCGAGACGCGAGACCATCAGAACGTCGTCCTCGCCCGAGCTGTGGCGGACGCCGATCAGCTCGTCGCCTTCGCGCATCTTGATCGCGATGATCCCGTCGGCCTTCAGGTTCGTGTTGTACGCGCCGAGTTGGGTCTTCTTCACGACGCCCTTCTTCGTCGCGAAGAGGAGGAACTTCGCCTCCTCGAAGTTGCGCGTCTGCACGACCGCGCGCACGTTCTCGCCCTGGCGGAACGGCAGCAGGTTGACGATCGCGCGTCCCTTCGACTGCCTGGAGCCGAGGGGCAGCTCGTGCACCTTCAGGCGATAAACCTTGCCGACACTCGTGAAGAAGAGGATGTAATCGTGCGTCGAGGCGACGAAGAGATGCTCGATGTAGTCCTCGTCCTTGAGGTCCATCCCCATCACACCGATTCCGCCACGGCGCTGCTCGCGGTATGCGGTGACGGGCAGGCGCTTGATGTAGCCGGAACGGGTGATCGCGATCACCATGTCCTCTTCCGCGATCAGATCCTCGAGCTCGAGCTCTTCCTCGGCCGCGACGATCTCGGTGCGCCGGTCGTCATGGCGCGAATAGATCCCGCGGAGCTCGAGCAGCTCCTCCTTGATCAGCGCGTCGATCTTCTCCTCGGAGCCGAGCAGATCGCGCAGCTCGGTGATGCGCTCCTGGATGTCCTTGAACTCGTTCTCGACGCCCTGGCGCTCGAGCGCTGTGAGGGCACGCAGGCGCAGCTCGAGGATCGCAACCGCCTGTACCTCGGAGAGCTCGAACTCGGCCATCAGGCCGGTCTTTGCAGCGTCGGTGTCCGCGGCGCCGCGGATGAGCGCGATCACCGCATCGAGATTGTCGAGCGCGATCAGGTAGCCCTGCAGGATGTGAGCGCGCTTCTCCTTCTGACGCAGTTCGTGCTTCGAGCGGCGCGTGACGATCTCGCGCTGGAAGTCGAGGTAGTGCGTCAGGAGCTCGAGCAGCGAGAGGGTGCGTGGTACGCCGTTCACGAGCGCGACCGTGTTGACGCCGAACGTCGACTGCAGCGGCGTGTGCTTGAAGAGCTTGTTCAGTGCGACCTGTGGGACGGCGTCACGCTTCAGCTCGACCTGGATGCGCATCCCCGACCGGTCGGAGTGGTCCTGCAGGTCCGAGATCTCGGTCAGGACCTTGTCGTTGACGAGCTCGGCGATCTTGGCGATCACGCCGCCGTCGCCGCCCTTCTTCACCCCGTAGGGAAGCTCGGTGATGATGATCGCGCTCTTGCCGCCGCGCAGCTCCTCGATGTGGGCGCGTGCGCGCATGACGACGCGGCCGCGGCCTGAGCGATACGCATCGCGAATGCCCGATCGGCCGACGATGATCGCGCCGGTCGGGAAGTCAGGGCCTTTCACGTGCTTCATCAGGTCCTCGACGTTCGCGGCGGGGTTGTCGATCAGCGTCACGATCGCGTCGACGACTTCGCCGAGGTTGTGCGGTGGGATGTTCGTCGCCATGCCGACGGCGATGCCGGCGCTGCCGTTCACGAGCAGGTTCGGGAAGCGCGCCGGCAGGACGAGCGGCTCGCGCTTCGACTCGTCGTAGTTCGGTCCGAACTCCACGGTGTCGGAGTCGAGCTCGCGCAGCATCTCCTCGGCGAGCTTCGCGAGACGGGCCTCCGTGTAGCGCATCGCGGCTGGTGGGTCGTCGTCGATCGAGCCGAAGTTCCCCTGGCCGTCGACCAGCGGGTAGCGCAGCGAGAACGGCTGCGCCATGCGCACGAGCGTGTCGTAGATCGATGCGTCGCCGTGCGGGTGGTGGTTGCCCATCACGTAGCCGACGATGTTCGCGCTCTTCACGTACGGCCGGCCGGGCCGGTTGCCGTTCGACCACATCGAGTAGAGAACGCGGCGGTGGACCGGCTTCAAGCCGTCGCGGACGTCGGGCAGCGCGCGCGACACGATGACGTGCATCGCGTACCCGAGGAAGCTCGAGCGCATCTCCTGCTCGAGCTCCCTGGATTCAATCCGGCCGGGACCGAGCGCCCCTGTTTCCAACTCAGACATTCGCCATCTCTTTCTAGACGTTTAGCGCGAGCTAAACGTCAAGGAACTTGACGTCCTTCGCGTTCTGCTCGATGAAGAGCCGCCGTGGCTCGACCTGGTCGCCCATCAGCATCGAGAAGGCGCGGTCCGCCGCCGAGGCGTCTTCGACGTCCACCCGCATCAGCAGGCGCTTCGCCGGATCCATCGTCGTCTCCCAGAGCTGCTCCGCGTTCATCTCGCCGAGGCCCTTGAAGCGCGAGACCTGAATTCCCTGCTTCGCCGCATCGAGGACGCGGTCACGCAGGATGTCGAACGTCTCGGCGACGACGGGCTCTTTGCCCACGAGCACGGTGAACGGCGGCGGGCCGAGCTGGTCGACGAGCTTCTGGTAGGCCGCGCGCAGCCCGTGGTACATCGGCGACGCGAGCAACTCGACCGGAACGGTGATGTTGCGGCCGGCGGACGTCTCGGTCTCGACGACCCGAACGCGAAACTCTTCGTCGGCATGGTCGAGCACCGAGAGTGCGTAGCCGTTCTCCGACATCGCGGCGATCGCGCGCGGCAGGTCGGCGGGCCCTTCGATCTTGTGCTCGACAAGGCGGTGCAGGATCATGAGCTCCGTCGCAGCCGCACCGAAGTCGGAGCGCAACCGGGCGTAGTACCCCTCGTACTGCTGCAGGTCCTTCGTGAAGCGGTTCCACTTCGCCTCCGACAGCTTCACGACGGTGCCGTCGCGCGAGGTGATCTCGACGTTCGGAATGCGCTCGCGCGCGAGCAGGTCTTCGAGTTGCGCGTCCTTCTCGAAGTAGAACTCCTGGCTCCCCAGCTTCACCTTGTAGAGCGGCGGCACGGCGATGTAGATGTGCCCCTGCTCGATCAGATCCGGCATCTGCCGGTAGAGGAACGTCAGGATCAGCGTGCGAATGTGTGAGCCATCGACGTCGGCGTCCGTCATCACGATCACGCGGTGATAGCGGAGCTTCTCGAGGTCGAACTCGTCGCCGAGCCCGGTGCCGATCGCCGTGATCATCGCCTGGATCTCGTTGTTCGAGAGCACCTTGTTGATGCGGTTCTTCTCGGAGTTGATGATCTTGCCGCGCAGGGGCAGGATCGCCTGATAGGTGCGGTCGCGGCCCATCTTCGCCGAGCCGCCGGCGGAGTCGCCCTCGACGATGAAGAGCTCCGCGGCGGTCGGATCCTTGATCGAGCAGTCGGCGAGCTTGCCCGGCAGCGACATCGACTCGAGCGCCGACTTACGACGCGTCAGCTCGCGGGCCTTGCGCGCGGCCTGGCGGGCGCGCTGCGCTGCGATCGCCTTGCTGACGATCTGGCGCGCGTCCGTCGGGTTCTCCTCGAAGAACTCGGAAAGCTTTTGGTTGACCGACGTCGAGACGAGACCGCTCACCCAAGGGTTGCCGAGCTTCGTCTTCGTCTGTCCCTCGAACTGGGGGTCCTGCAGCTTCACGGAGATGACGGCAGCGAGACCTTCGCGCACGTCCTCGCCCTCGAGGTTGTCCTCCTTCTCCTTCAGCAGTCCCTTCTCGCGAGCGTACTTGTTGATCGTCGAGGTCAGCGCCGAGCGGAAGCCCGAGAGATGCGAGCCGCCTTCGTGAGTGTTGACGTTGTTCGCAAACGTGAACACCGACTCCTGGTAGGAGGAGTTCCATTGCATCGCGACCTCGACCTCGCCCTGGTCGGTGGCACTCGCGAAGTACACGATGTGGCGGTGCACGACGTCCTTCGACTCGTTCACGTAGCCGACGAAGTCCCTGATGCCCCCCTCGTAGTGGAATTCGACCGGGGCGCCGCCGTCGGCGCGCTCGTCGGTGAAGGTCACTTTCAGGCCGCGGGTCAGGAACGCGGTCTCGCGGAAGCGTGAGAGCAGCGTGGTCGCGTCGTAGACGGACTCGTCGAAGATCTCCGCGTCGGCGAGGAACGAGATCGTGGTGCCGGTCTCCTTCGTCTCGCCGATCACTTCCATCGGCCCTTGCGGCACGCCGCGGGTGAACGCCTGCCGGTAGACCTTGCCGTCCGGCGCCTCGACAGTCGCGACGAGCCACTCGGAGAGCGCGTTCACAACAGACAGGCCGACGCCGTGCAGCCCGCCGGAGACCTTGTACCCGTCACCGCCGAACTTGCCGCCCGAGTGCAGCTTCGTCAGCACGATCTCGAGCGCCGAGGTGCCCGTCCCTTCGATCTCGTCCACCGGGATCCCGCGCCCACGGTCGGTGATCGTGATCGAGTTGTCGGGGTGGATCGTGATCGCGGCCGAGTCGTTGTAGCCGGCGAGCGCCTCGTCGACCGCGTTGTCGACGATCTCGTAGACGAGGTGATGGAGGCCCCGGAGGCCGGTCGAGCCGATGTACATTCCGGGGCGCAGACGGACCGGCTCGAGACCTTCGAGCACGGTGATGTCCTTGGCCGAGTACCCGGCCTTTGCGGTTGTCTTCGCCATACGTAAGAAAAGCCTGCAAAACGACGGTTTTGCGAGGCCCTGTCAGTGTATCAGATCTCGGGGTTGGAACGCCCCCGCGCGAGGCTGAAACTGACCGCTTTTTGCACACTTTCGCGCAGCTTTTCGTCCTCGATCGAGGAGGCGATCGCATGGGCCAACTCCTCCTCCTCCGGCGTCACCACGAGGGGCGTCGCAGGACGCGGTTCAGCTGCCGGTTCCGGCAGCGGTCCCGGTGCGAACCGAAGCTTCGCCACACCCAGCCGCGCAGCGATCTCGGCTGCCTGCTGGCCGAGCTCGAACGCCCACACCGAATCGGTCGTCGCGGCGTGGACGGTGCCGTCGCGGGCGATGCGCGCCGGCCAGGCGTTCCGCGCGATCGACTCGCCGACCGCCGCGGGCCAGCGGGCGACAAGCTCCGCCATCCCAGCCTGCGGACCGTGCCGCGAGAGCTCGCCGCGGATCTCGCTACCGAGCGGATCCACTCTCCACCTCCACGAGCTGGGACGGCTCTGCGGGCAGCGCAGAACGGTGCGTCGCGGTGATGACGGTCTGCCCCATGCCCGCGACGCGCGCGGCGAGAACCTCGCGCCGGCCGAGGTCGAGCTCCGACAGGACATCATCGAGCAGCAGCAGCGGCGGCGTCGGCAGCAGCTCTGCTTCGGCGAGCAGGAGCGAGAGCACGGCAAGCCTCTGTTCACCCTGCGAGCCGAACTGACGCAGGTCCCGCTCGCCGCTTGCAATCAGGACGTCGTCGAGATGCGGGCCGAGGCCGGTCGCGCCCCGCTCGAGGTCGCGAGAAAGCCGAGCGTCGAGGTCCTCGGCGGTCGGTGCGGCCGACTCGTAGCCGAGTCGTGCCTCCGCAAGCCCCAGCTCGCCGGCTCGGGCGGCGAAGCCCGGGGCGAGCGATTCGAGCATCGCGCGCCGCTCCGCGACGAGAGCTGCTCCGAGCGCGGCGATCCGTTCCGTCCACGGCGCGAGCGAGTCGCGGCCCGCAAGGCCGAGTTGCACACGACGCAGCGCGGCGTTCCGCTGTGCGAGCGTCGCGAGATATTCCTGGGGCACGCCGGCGCGCGCGGGGGCGAGTCGTGCGAGGACGCGGTCGAAGTACGCTCGCCGGGCTGCGGGGCCGCCCTTCACGACCGCGAGCCTGTCCGGCGTGAAGACGAGCGTCGCCACCTCGCGGCGGAGCGACTCGGCCGACTGAAGTGGTGCGCCGTTCAACCGCAACTCGCGTGCCTGGCCCTCACGGAGCGTCAGCGAGAGCTCGATCGACGAGGCTCCTCTGGCCCCGGTCACGACAACCCGGGCCGCCGTCTCACCGAAACGAATCAACTGCGCGTCCTGCCGCGTGCGTGGGGAGAATCCCTGCGTGGCGAGGTGCAATGACTCCAGCAGGTTCGTCTTGCCGACACCGTTTCGGCCGACGACGAGCACGAGTCCCGGCTCGAGCGGCAGATCGAGCGACGCGTACGAGCGGTAGTTGCGGAGCGTGACCTGCCGGACGACCAGTTAGAGGCCCGTCGACCGCTAGCCCGCGAGCCGGATCGGCATGATCAGGTAGACGTAATCGTCGGAGTCGCCTTCCAACACGGCCGGGCGAAGCGGGCTGATCAGCTTGAACTTGATCGAGTCCGAGTCGACCGATTCGAGGCCGTCGCGCAGGAACTCCGCGTTGAACCCGATCTCCATCGCCTCACCGCTGTAGGGCGCAGGCAGCGACTCACGCGCCTCGCCGACGTCCTGCGTGACGGCGGAGACGGTCAGCTCGCCATCGGCGAAGCGGAGCCGCAGGGGCGAGTTGCGCTGTGCCATCAGCGAGACGCGGCGCACGACTTCGAGCAGCTCATCGCGTGGGAGCACGAGCTCGTGGTCGAACTGCTCCGGCAACAGCTGGCGGTAGTTCGGGAACTGGCCGTCGATGCGGCGGGTCGTCAGCCAGGTGCCGTCGGCACCGAAGACGACGTGGTTCTCCTGCAGGCCGAGCTGCAGTTCGTCGGTTGCAGCAGCGATGCGCGCAAGCTCCTGCAGCGCGCGCGCCGGGATGATCGCCTCGAGATCCGGAAGCGTCCCGTCGACCGGGGTCTCCTTCACGGCGAGCCGATACGAGTCGGTGGCCGCCATCACGATCTTGCCCGGCTCGAACCGCACGAGGATCCCGGTCAGCACCGGCCGGCTCTCGTCACGCGAGGCGCTGCGGCCGACCCGCGCGACGGTCTCGATCAGCGCGTCGCGATCGACTGTGTGGAGCGACGACAGCTCGATCTCCGGCAGCCGCGGAAAGTCCTCGGCCGAGTACGTGTGCAGGCGGTAGTTCGCTCCGCCCGAAGCGACGACGACGACCGCCTCCTCGGGTTTGTGCTCGATCGTGACGTCGCTGTCGGGAAGCGAACGCGAGATGTCGAGCAGCAGACGCCCGGGCACGACGACGCTGCCCTCTCCTTCAACGGTGCACTCGAGCTCGGTGCGCAGCGAGACCTCCATGTCCGTGGCGGCGAGGTGCAGCCGCCCGTCCTGCGCGCGCAGCTGAATGCCGCCGAGAACGAGCACGGCCGTGCGCGACGAAACGCCGCGAGCGACGATCGCCAGGCGGCTTGCCAACTCGTCCTTCGGGACGGTAATCCTCAGGCCGGTGCCCACTACGATTTCTGAGTCAATCATTTAAATAAAACCTCGTTGTAGTGATAAGCCCTGTGGAAGGCGGGAAAACCCCTTCGAGGGACGGTCACCAGTCATTTTCCCTGTGGGGGCGGACGGGGGACAACTCGGGGTCGTGCACAGGCCCATGGCGCTACCGGACCTGACGGACGCGGGCTGTGAGTTCCTGGACGAGGTTGTACACAGACCTGTCCTCGCGAATCAGACGTGCGATTTTGGATGTCGCGTGGATGACGGTCGTGTGATCGCGACCCCCGAATTCCTTGCCGATCTTCGGCAGCGACGAGTCGGTGAGCTCGCGTGAGAGGTACATCGCGACCTGCCGCGGGTACACGATGTTCTGCGAGCGCCGCTCGCCCGTCAGCTCGGCGTGCGTGACGCCGAACCGCTCGCAGATGAGCTCCTGAATCCGCTCGATGGAGATCTGCGTCCCCTCGCCTTGCGGGAACGAGTCCTTGAGGACGTCCTGGGCGAGCTCCACCGAGAGCGCCCGGCCAGTGA
Organism: uncultured Thermoleophilia bacterium; assembly: GCA_963842335.1. Classification (GTDB taxonomy): domain Bacteria; phylum Actinomycetota; class Thermoleophilia; order Gaiellales; family Gaiellaceae; genus PALSA-600. The sequence continues at coordinate 248,985 of CAWJGF010000011.1, forward strand.
GCGACGAGAACGCGACGACACGCGTGAGCGCTCCCTCGAGCTCGCGAATGTTCGTCGAGATCCGCGATGCGATGAACGTGAGGATCTCCGGGTCGCGGATCTCGATCTGATCGCTCTTCACCTTCTTGCGGAGGATCGCGATGCGCGTCTCGAGGTCAGGCGGCTGGATGTCGGTGATCAGCCCCCACTCGAATCGCGAGCGCAGGCGCTCCTCGAGGGTCGAGATCTCGCGGGGCGGACGGTCGCTCGACATGATGATCTGCCGGCCGGCCTCGTAGAGCGAGTTGAACGTATGGAAGAACTCCTCCTGGATCCGCTCCTTGTGCTCGAAGAACTGCACATCGTCGATCAGCAGGACGTCATAGGTGCGGTACCGGTGCTTGAACCCTTCGATCCGCTTGTCGCGGAGGCTGTTGATGAAGTCGTTCATGAACGTCTCAGAGGTCACATACCGGCAGGTGAGCCCGCCGCCGTGATCGGTGACGAAGTTCGCGACCGCGTGCAGAAGGTGCGTCTTGCCGAGACCGGTATGGCCGTAGATGAAGAGCGGGTTGTAGGCCTGCGCCGGCGCTTCGGCCACAGCGAGTGCCGCCGCATGCGCGAAACGGTTCGACGAGCCGATCACGAACGAGTCGAAGGTGTATTTCGGGTTGATCCCGACCGCTTCTGCCCGCGGCACGATCTCGATCGGGAGCGGACGCACGGCGGACGGCAGCGCCGAGACCTCCGCAGTCGGCGAAGGCGTGGCGGCGGGAGGCAGTTCGGCGACCTGGAGTCGGACGCGGAGCGAATCGCCGCTCGAATCGCGCACTGCCGCACGGATCAGGTCGAGGAAATGCCCCTCGATCCACTCGCGCGTGAAGTCATTCGGGCACACGATCGCGAACGTGTCGTTCTCGATCGACGCTCCGGTCACCTCACCGAACCAGGTCTGGAAGGTGGTGTCGTTGAGCGCTCCGCGGAGCCGAGCCGAGACGTCGTTCCAGAGGCCTTCCGCCGTCAGCTCGATTTGACGCTCCACTCGGGTGAACTCTCCTTCGTTTCTGGCTCGGGGGGTGGCGAGCATAGCAGCGTCCAGGAGCGCGCTCAATGAGGATTTCGTGCCTTGTCCGCTTCGGCAAATCTCCGTGTTTTGCAGGTCTTTTTCGACGCTCCACACGACTCTCCACAGGTGTGGACAGTTGCGCTGACGGACGCTCCTTGCTGGCGCTTTCCACGGCTTTTCCCTCAGCGGGGGCCTGTGGACAACGACTCGCAAACCGACGGGCGAATCGGTCCGGCTATACTCGCCGCCGGCAGGGTTCGAGCACGGAGAGACGTGCAGCCCCGCGCCATCTTTCGACGTCATGAAACGGACCTATCAGCCGAATGTACGCAGGCGGAAACGGAAGCACGGCTTCCGCAACCGCATGTCGACGCGTGCCGGGCGCCTCATCCTCAAGCGCCGTCGCACCAAGGGACGCAAGCGCCTTTCGGCGTGAGCCGTTGCAGCGCCGGAACCGTCTCTCTCGCTCCCGCGACTTCGACGCCGTCTATCGCCACGGCCGGTCCGTCTCGACTCGCTTCCTGACGCTCTACTGGTTCGAGCGCGACGAGTCGCTCGGCGACGCCCGGCTCGGCTTCGCAGTGCCGAAGGCCGTCGGGAACGCGGTCATCCGCAACCGAATCAAGCGGCAGCTGCGGGAGATCGTCCGCGGTCGCCTCGACGGCGTCCCGCCGCTGAACGACTACGTCCTCGTCGTGCGGCCGGGGCTCCCGGAGGCCGCTGAGTCGAACGGGCACGAGTGGCTCGAGGCCCGCGTCGACGAGGTCCTCGGCAAGGCGGCGGCGTGAGCGTCATCGTCAGACGGGCGGCGATCCTTCCGATCCGGCTCTACCAGCTCCTCATTTCGCCGTTCGTGCCGGCCAACACGTGCAAGTACCACCCGAGCTGCTCGGAGTACGCGGCGCTCGCGATCGGCAAGCACGGGGTCCTGCGCGGGGGAGCGCTCGCTGTGTGGCGCCTGCTGCGCTGCAACCCGTGGTCGCACGGCGGGGTGGATTACCCGTGATGCTCGCCTTCTCTTTCCCAGGGCTGTCTGCGCTCGAGAACGTGATGAAGTCGATTCTGGACTTCTTCCATACGAGCGTCGGCCTGCCGTGGGCGTGGTCGATCGTCGCCCTCACCGTGCTCGTGCGGATCGTGCTCGTGCCGCTCACGGTGAAGCAGATCCACTCGATGCAGTCGTTGCAGCGGCACGCGCCCGAGATGAAGGCGCTGCAACAGCGCTACAAGGGCGACCGGGCGAAGCTGAACGAAGAGCTGATGAAGTTCTACAAGGAGAACCACATCAACCCGGCTGCGTCGTGTCTCCCGCTCATCGCGCAGTTCCCGGTCTTCATCGCGCTCTACCTCACGCTCAAGCACTACTCGCACCACATCACCGGCTCGTGGCTGTACGTGGTTCCGGACATCTCGGCGAAGACGACGGCGCACTGGTCGGGGTACATCCTCCTTGCCGTCTATGCCGGCTCGCAGATCTCGTCCACCTACTTCATGGGCGCAACGATGGACAAGACGCAGCGCAACATCATGATGGTTCTGCCGCTCGCGTTCATCACCGTTGTCTCGCGCTTCCCGGTCGGTCTCGTCATCTACTGGATGACCACCAACCTCTGGACCGTCGGGCAGGGGCTCGTCACGCGGCGCCTCGTGCCGAAGACGAAGCCAGGCGCCGCGGCCGTCGTTCCCGCCGGCCCGAAGCGCTCGTCGCGAACGGCCCCGCGCGATGACAGCAACGGATCGGGCGGCGACAAGCCGACCGCCCAGGAGGAGCCGAAGCCCAAGCCCTCTGGCCCGCCTCGTCGTGTGAAACGCAAGAAAGGCGGCGCGCGGCGGTGAGCGATCTGGTCTCCGTGGAAGCGACCGGGGAGACCGTCGGTGAGGCGAAGTGGAAGGCGCTGCGCGATCTCGAACGTGCCGCGCCAGGGCTCGACAAGGCGGCAGTCACCTTCCAGGTCGTGTCGGAGGGCGAGCGCGGGCTCCTCGGGGTCGGCTACACGCCGGCCCGCGTGATCGCCTCGGTCGACGCGGCCGCTGCCTCCGCCCCGGCCCGCGCGACAGGTGACGAGTCGGAGACCGAGGAACGTGTTCGCGCACTGGTCGAGCACGTCGTCCACGCAATGGGTATCGATGCTCAGGTCGCCGTCCACGAGACCGACGATGAGGTGCTCGTCACCTGTATCGGCGGTGACCTCGGACTGCTGATCGGCAAGCACGGACAGACGATCGACGCGCTCCAGCACGTTGCGAACGCAGCGCTCCATCGCGGCGGCGGCGAGGCGAAGCCGGTGACGATCGACGCCGCCGGCTACCGCGACCGCCGCCGGTCGACGCTCGAGTCGATCGCGTTGCGCGGGGCGGAGCGCGCCGCCCGCGGCGAGCGCGTGTTGCTCGAGCCGATGACCTCGGGCGAGCGGAAGGTCGTGCACGAGCGGCTGAAGGATGTCGAGGGCGTGCAGACCTCGAGCGAGGGGACGGAGCCCAATCGCTACGTCGTCGTCCTCCCCGCTTGAGGCGCGGGTTGAGGCGTGGCTCGCGGCAGTCGTCGCGACGCCCGGCTTGACAGGGATCCGCGACCTCGGCGAGGCGCGGCGGTGGCTGGCCGAAGATTCGCTGCGCGCAACCGAGCTCGTCGCTGCGAACGGTGGCGAGATCGTGGACGTCGGCTCGGGCGGCGGAGCGCCGGGCATTCCGCTCGCGCTCGCGTTGCCCGACCGCGAAGTCGTCCTGCTCGACGCCGAACGGCGCAAGTGCGAGTTTCTCGAGCAGTGGGCGCCGCCGAACGCCCGCGTCGTCTGGGGCCGCGCCGAGGAGCAGGCAACCGACTGGGCGGGCGTCGCCGTGGCGAAGGCGCTCGCCCATCCGCCGACAGCCGCGGAGTGGTGCCTGCCCCTCGTGCGACCGGGCGGTGCCGTGATCCTCTGGGTCGGGCCGTCGGCCGACCCGGCGCCGGTGGCGGCCGTCGCCGCGCGCCTGGCCGGCGAGCTCGAGTCCGCCGCCGACGGCCTGTTTCTGCTCCGCAAGACAGCAACGACGCCGCCGGGCTTTCCACGCCGCACCGGCGTGGCGAAGAAGCGCCCGCTCGCCTGACCGGACCCGAGCGGCCTTTCATCCACAGACCCGCCGCGGCACGCGTACGAGCCGCCGCCGGACCTGTCCGCACGGGCGTGGCGCGTCGCCAAACGACGCTTTCGAAAGCGTGACCAAACCGCGGAGGAAGCGCTATTTCATGCGGGTTCCGGTGTCCGGCCGAGTGGCTAGATTGGGGCCGTGCCCGGGAAGGTCTACGCGTTTGCGAACCAGAAGGGCGGTGTCGGCAAGACGACGACCGCGATCAACCTCGCCGCCTGCCTGGCCGAGGCGGGCGAGCGGGCGCTCGTCGTCGATCTCGACCCGCAGGCGAACGCGACCTCGGGGCTCGGAATGCGCGCGAACGGAACCTCGAGCTACGACCTCCTCGACGGGGCGCCGCTCTCCGAGCTCGCGAAGCCGACTCGGTTCGAGAACCTCTTCCTCGTGCCCTCGCGACCCGAGTTGGCGGGTGCCGCAGTGGAGCTCTCGCAGCGCGAAGACGGCGAGCGGTATCTCGCCGACGCGCTCCAGCACGCCGACGGCTTCGACTTCGTGTTGCTCGACTGCCCGCCGTCGCTCGGGCCGCTGACGGTGAACGCGCTCGCCGCCGCCGACCGGGTGATCGTGCCGGTCCAGACCGAGTACTACGCACTCGAGGGATTGGCCCAGGTCGTGCAGTCGATCAATCTGATCAAGTCCCGGTTGAACCCCGGTCTGTTGATCGCCGGCGTGCTGCTGACGATGACCGACGGCCGCACTCGGCTCTCCGCCGAGGTCGAGTCCGAGGTCCGCAAGCATTTCGGCGAGCTCGTCTTCAAGGCGGTCGTGCCTCGTTCGGTGCGTGTCGCCGAGGCGCCGAGTCATGGCCTGCCGGTGACCCACTACGACCGGCGCTCAGCGGGCGCCGAGGCCTACTGGAAGGTGGCGATGGAGCTTGTCGAGCGTCCCTAGGCGCGGTCTCGGCCGCGGCTTCGAGGTGCTGATCGGCGGTGCGGAGCCCGAGCTCGGGCATATCGCGGTCGAGCAGATTCACCCGAACCCCAAGCAGCCGCGGAGGCGCTTCGAAGGCGAGGCGGCCACCGGGCTCGCCGAGTCGATCAAGGCGCAAGGCCTTCTCCAGCCGGTCGTCGTTCGCCCCCGCCTCGAAGGCGGCTTCGAGCTGATCGCCGGCGAGCGCCGCTGGCGTGCCGCGCGTGAAGCCGGCCTTGCGACGGTGCCGGCTCTCGTGCGCGAGGCCGACGACCGCGATTCGCTCCTGCTCGCTCTCGTCGAGAACGTCGCACGCGAGGATCTCTCCCCGGTCGAAGAGGCGAGAGGGTACGCGGTGTTGATCGACGAGTTCAGCCTTTCGCTCGGCGACGTCGCGGAGCGGGTCGGCAAGTCGAAGCCGACGGTCTCGAATCGCATCCGTCTGCTCGAGCTGCCCGAGGACGTGCTCGCGATGATCGCGCGGCGGGAACTGACGGAGGGGCACGCACGCGCTGTGCTCGCCGTTCCCGACCATGACGAGCGCCGCAAGCTCGCGAAGCGGATCGTGCGCGAAGGATTGTCGGTCCGTGCGGCCGAACGTGCCGCCCGCTGGGCCGGGGCGAAGACGAAAGAGCGCCGCGTCACGACGGTCGACCCAGAGCTTGCGCGGCGCGTGAAGACCGCGTTCAAGCGCGTCACCGGTTTCGACGCGAAGGTGGGGACCGCGGGCATGACCGTTGCGCTGGACGGCGAGGTGCAACTCGAGGAGCTCGCCGAAGCACTCGAGCGGCTCGCCGGCGATTAGCGACGGTCGTCCCCCCATAGGCCGTACCCCAGCGGAGCGCAGACCCGTTCCACCCCTATGACCGGTCTCTGGCTAGAGGACATCGAGTCCCTCGAGGCGATCTCGGGGGACAAGCAGACGCGCGACCTGTTCCTGCGGATGGCGCAGATGTCGCAATCCGGGCGCATCGTCCCGTTCCTCGACGAGCTGGAGCGCGACGCTGACCTGGATGACGTGACGAAGGGGACACTCGCGGAGATCGCCACGGACGAGACGTTCCTCCACGCCGTCGAGGACTACGTCTGCCGCACGCGCGCGCTGCACTAGGCCGGGCGCGGAGTGAGTGGGCGATCCTGGATTCGAACCAGGGACCTCCGCCTTATCAGAGCGGCGCTCTAACCAACTGAGCTAATCGCCCGCGCGGCGTGATGATAGCGCCCGCGTTTGGCCCCAAGGCCGGGGGTAACCTAGGAGTCGATGGTCGAGATGACGATCTACGGAGTCTCGTTCGACCTGGTCGGAAAGCAGCCGATCGTGCTGCTGAAGACCGCCGACGGAAACCGGTATCTCCCGATCTGGATCGGGCATCCCGAGGCGGCCGCGATCCTGATGAAGCTCCAGGGCCAACCGGCGCCCCGGCCGCTCACACACGACCTGCTCGTGAACATCCTCGGGGAGCTCGACGTCGAGGTGGTGCGCGTCACAGTCACGGAGTTGCGCGAGAACACCTTTCACGCGTCGATCACGGTCGCGCAGAACGGCACCGAGCTCGAGATCGACTCGCGCTCGTCGGACGCGATCGCCGTCGCAGTCCGCGCCCAGGCGCCGATCTTTGCGGCCGACGACGTGATCGAGGAGTCGGCGATCGAGATGGAAGGCGACGAGATCAACGAGGAAGAGGTCGTCGACGAGTTCCGCAAGTTCCTCGACAAGGTCTCGGCGGAGGACTTCATCGAGGCGGAGGTCGAGGGGGACCTCCTCGAGTCCGACGAGGACGTCGAAGCCGAGACCGAAGACGACGACTAGCGCGCACTGACGCCTACGTGTAGACGTAGACCGCGCTGCCGTAGGCGATCTGCGCGTAGACGGTCTGCGCGATCCACATCGGGATGCGTGCGCAGCCGTGCGAGGCGGGATAGGGCGGCACGTCGGGGTAGCCGTGCACGGCGAAGCCGCGCAAGAAGTAGTTCGGGTAGTACAGGACCCAGTCGAAGCCGACCACCTTGCGGTAGACGTGGAACTCCCCCAGCGGCGTATTGCCGGTCGCGCCGGTCGAGGTTGCGACGGTCAGCTCGACCTGGCCGTTACGCACGAGGAACAGGACCTGCCGGGTCTTGTCGATCTCCACGTGTGGGGCACCGCCGTAGCGGGCACGCGGGATCCCTGCGGTCAGGAGTCGCGCCCAGAGCGCCGTCGTGACGGAGCCGGTGCGTGCGAGCCCCTCGACCTTCTGGAAGGCGTAGACCGCCTCGAGGTCTTCGCTTCCGAAGTAGCCGTCGCGGCGGACCGCATAGTGCAGTTCGGCGAGGCGCGCTTCGAGTGCGCGGACGCTGGCGCCGACGGCGCCGAGTGAGAGCTCCGGTGCGACGATCGCGACCGTGGCAGACGTCCGTACAGCCACCCACCCGCGCGCCGGGCGACTCGCGACCCGCACGTGCGCAAGGTGGACACTGCGCGTGTCGACGCGCGACGGCCCGGCGACCGTCCCGGCACCGGCGGGGTGCAGTGTCGCGACCACCCGGAGTGACGAGCCGACGAACGGCTCGCCTGCGAAGGAGACGACGAGCTTCGGCGTGACGAGGATGCGTGCAGGCGCCGATGTGACGCCGAGCGCATGGGCCACCCACGGGCTCGTTCCGAGGACGCGAACTCGCAGTTTCCCGCCGACGAACCGCCGGCCGCGCAGCGTCACGGGGACGCGCGGCGTGACGGTTGCGCGCAGCGTCACCCACTGGGCGTACCGGGCCACGCGTGGCGCGGCGAGCTTCAGCGAGATGGAGGTGACCGTCGGTGCGGCTTCCGTGCCGGCGTCGGTCGTGAGCGTCGGCCGCCAAGCGCCCGCGGTGTAGACGTGCTGGACGCTTGCCCCCTCGCCCTGGGTGCCGTCCCCGAAGCTCCAGGCAAAGCTCGTCGACGCGCAGGTCGCGGTGAACGTGACGGTGAGCGGCGATGAACCGACGATCGGCGTCGAGGTGACGCTGCAGCTGTCGGCTCGCGCGGCGGGTGCGAAGGCGAGAAAGGCAATTGCGAGAAACGCAGGCGCGACGATGACGATGCGGCGCATCGTCCGGAACCTACCCGCCGATCGTGACGGCAGCCACCAGCGCGATCAGGTTGAAGGTCGCGTGGAGGAACATCCCCGGATAGACGCTGTCGGTGCGCGCGCGAATCCAGGCGAGCACACAGCCGAACGCGACGATGATCGGCAGCGAGATGATGAGCCCGTGCGCGAGGCCGAACAGGAGGCCGACCGCGAAGATCGCGGGCCAGCGACCGAACCGCTCGAGGAGCGAGTATCCGAGGCCACGGTAGGTGAGCTCCTCGACGAACGGCACGAACGTGCAGATCACGAGGCCGTTCACGAGGTAGGCGAGCGCGTGGTGGGGCTCCCAGCGCGCGGGGGTCAGGCCCTGTTCGTTCCCCGGGTGCGCCAGGTGGCTATAGACAACCTCGAAGACGTAGATGAGGACGAGCCCGATCGCGAGCCACAGCACGGCGGCCGGAATCGAGCGCGGCCGCCGCAGCGCAAGCAGGTCGCGGCGCGAGCCGGCGATCGCCAGGACGAGCGCGAGCAGGATCCCGTCCTGCACGATGCCGCCGATCGCCGTCGACCATTCGTAGAGCACCTGCGGGTCAGGCTTGCCCTCGGCGGCGCGGCCCCAGTAGCTGAGCGCGATCATCGCGGCCACGAGCAGGAGCCACAGCGCGAGCCGCGGGGTCCCGTCCCTACGATACGGCGGCGCCGTGCCCGTGACCTTCACTCCAGCCGAGGCTAACAGCGCCCTCTCCGAGGTGCGCCCCGTCGCCGAACGACTCGTGGCAGTGCGCGAGCGGATGCGCGAGCTCGAGCGTTCGCAGGGCGAGCTCGCGACGGCGATCGACGGGAACGGCGGCGGATATGCGGCGAGCGACCTCAGCGCCGCGGCGGTTGAGCTCAGCGGCCTCGCGGACGCTGCGATCGCCTGTGTCGAGAAGCTCGAGGAGCTCGGCGTGCGCGTCAAGGACCTCGATCTCGGCCTCCTCGACTTCCCTGCGCGGCGCGACGGGCTCGAGGTTGAGCTCTGCTGGCACGTCGGTGAGGAGGCAGTTCAGTACTGGCACGGCCTCGGCGAGGGGTACGCGGGCCGGAAACCGATCGACTGGGGCGAATAGGTCCCCGATGTCGACAGCCTGGGAACACGCGCTGATCGCCCTCGCGGTGCTCGTCGTCGCATTCTTCGTGGCGAAGCTCGTCGACGCGCGCATGTTGCGGCGCGACCTCGCACCCGAGGCGGCGACGCGCTACCGCGTGCTCCGGCGCACGATCTTCGCGACGATCGTCTTCATCGGGGTCATGTCCGCGTTGCTCGTGATCCCCCAGGTGCGAGCGGTGGCAGGCGCGATCCTCGCCTCGTCGGCTGTGCTGGGCCTCGTGATCGGCTTCGCGAGCCAGCGCACGATCGGCAACTTCGTCGCCGGGATCCTGATCGCGTTCAGTCAGCCGCTTCGGCTCGGCGACCAGGTCGAGGTGGCCGGCGTGAAAGGTGTCGTCGAGGAGATCGGTCTCACCTACACGTGGATCCGCACCCGCGACAACGACCGGCTTGTCGTGCCGAACGAGAAGCTGGCGTCGGACACGATCCGCAATTCGACGATCCGCAGCCCGTTGACACTCGTCGAGGTGACCGTGCAGGTGCCGGCGAGCGCCGATCTTCGCCACGTGGTCAAGTCAATGCAGTCCGACGGGGAAGAGGTGTACGTCAGCGGCCTGGCGGAGGACAAGGCGAGCATCGTCGTCCGCACGTGGGTCCCGGGCGAAGCCGTCGCCGAGCGGGCGGAGAGCGATCTGCGGATCTCGCTCGCCGCACGGCTGAACGAGCTCGACCTGTGAGCCCGCCAGCGGCCCCGACGACCACGCCGGCTCCTGATCAGTAACCGCAAGCCCCTCCTCGCCGGCGCCCTGACCCTGACGCTCGTGGTGGCGTGCGTCGTCGTCGCGTGGCTTCCCCACTCGCCGCTCGGTGTGACCAACGGCGGCCGCGCGCACGGCCATGATGAGCTCGGCGTTCTCTTCGCAAGCCTGCTCGCCGCTGCGTTCGTCTGCTACCTCGCTGGGCTCCTCCTCGTCCGTCGCGGCGCACAGTTCCGGCTCGTGTTCGCACTGGCGTGCGCGATCCAACTCGCGCCGCTCGCGGCGCCGCTTCTGATCTCGAGCGACGCGTGGACGTACTGGAGCTATGCCCGCCTGCACGACCCATACCGGCAGACCCCCTCCGACGATCCACTCTCGGCCCCCCACGCCGGCGCGGCGTATCTGCACACCACGTCCGTCTACGGGCCGGCGTTCAGCCTCGCGGCGAAGCCGACGACGCTCGTGCACTCCCCCGACGCCGTTGCCTGGATCTTCAAGACGGTGGCCGCGCTCGCCGTGCTCGCAGCCACGTGGCTCGTCGCGCGACGACGTGCGTTTGCGGCTGCACTCGTCGGCTGGAACCCGATCGTCGCGGTGCATTTCGGCGGCGGCGGCCACAACGACGCACTGATGGTCGCGCTCCTCGCCGCGGCGTTGGCACTCGGCGAGGCCGGCCGCGTCCAGTGGGCCGGTGCAGCATGGTCGCTGGGGGTGCTCGTGAAGTGGGTGCCACTGGTTGTGCTGCCCTTGCGCGCTCTGGAGGCGCGCGCAACCGGTCGCCGGGTCGGCCACTGGGGATTCGCGCTCACGACTGTCGCCACGCTTGGCGTCGCCACGATCCTCTGGCGATTGCACTGGCTGCACGCGCTCGCGCCGCTCGCCCACGACGCCGCGCGCGAGACCGCGTACGCATTGCCACATCGCACGCATCTCTCGCCGTGGCTCTTCGTCGCCGCCTACGGGATCGCCTATGCGTGGCTGCTGCGTACGGCGCACCGCGGCCGCGCGCGGTCGGGGCTCGCGCTTGCACTGCTTCTGCTTGCGCTTCCGTACTTGGCCGCCTGGTATGTGCTCTGGCCCCTCGCACTCTCCGCGCACGACGACGACCGCACCGCAATCGTCATTACGCTCGCGCTCTGCGCCTACCTCCTACCGCAACGCATTGCAATCTGAACTGCGCGATCTGAAAGCACTCGAATCACCGATCAACCGTCTACAGCACCGATTCGAGCAGCGCTCGCCAGCGCTCGCCGAGCACCCGGCGGGACGCTCGTTCGAGGTAGACCTCGCGGCCACGGGCGGCGATGCGCGTGCGCAGCGGCTCGTCGCTCACCAGCCGCTGCAGCGCGGCGGCAAGCGCGGCCGGATCGCCGGGCGCAACGAGCAGTGCCGACTCGCCGTCGGTGAGCAGCTCGCGGGCGGCGTCGGTGTCCGCTGTCACGACGGGCGCTCCCGTCGCCAGCGCCTCGAAGACGACGGGCGGGATTGCGCGCGACTCGCGGAAGCTCCCGAGGACGATCCCGGCGTGGGCGACGACGAGACCGAGCTCGTCGGGTGGGATCTGGTCCCGGCCGACGAGCCGAAGCGGAACGTCGGGAGCAAGGGCGGCTGCGTCCTCGACCACCTCCGACGAGGCGTCCGCGAACTGCAGAGCCGAGAACGGATAGGTCGGCGACCAGGTTTCCGAGAAGAGCTCCTCGTCGGCGCCGAGGAAGACGGCCTCGGTCCGGCGAGCGCCCATCCCGTGCAGATAGGCGGCCTCAGCCGACGTTCCGCAGACGACGAGATCGGGGAGACGCAGCGCGCGAAAGTCGACGGCGCGAAGCACGGTCGCTGCCATGGAGCGGTCGCGGAACCGGCGCCGCACGGTCACGAGCTCGTCCTCGAGCGAGAGAACGGCGTCGAACACGAGCGGCGCACGCCCCGCGACGCGACGCGCCCGAGGCACGTCAAAGTGCCCCGGGTAGCCGACGATCAGCACGTCGAAGTCGCGGCGTCTCGGCGCCAGCAAGCGCGTCTCGGCACCGAGCACGCTGAGCGTGCCGCGGGCACCGTTGCCCCGCACGGCTGCCTGCCGCTCGGCGATCTCGACGCCGTTCGCCCGCAGGGCTGCGATTGCGTTCACGTTGCGCGGATGCGCGCGGTCGTACGTCCCGAAATAGAGCGCCCTCACTGGCCCGCCGTCGTGGTCGGCGCGCCCGGAAGGGCGGGTGCCGTGGTCGTCGGGACCGTGTCGGTCGTCACCGGTGCAGTCGTGGTCGGGGGCACAACGGTCGTCGTCGGCGGAGCGACCGTCGTTGTCGGCGAGGTCGTCGGCGTCGTCGTCACCGGTGCGGTCGTGGTCGGGGCCGTCGTCTGCGCCGTGGTGGTCTGTGCGGTGGTCGTCGCGGGGGCCGTGGCGGTCTGTGCGGTGCTCGTGCCGGCCGTCGTCGTCTGCGCCGTGGTCACTGCGCTCGTGCTCGGGGTGAGGGTTGCGACCGTGGGCAGGCTCAAGCCCGGCAGCGGCGCGGTGTCGCCCGCATCCGAGTTGCCCCCGCTCAGCGCGAGCGCGAGCGCCACGCCGCCGGCGAGCAGCGCGGCCGCAGCGAGCGCGACGGCCAAGAGCGAGAGCCGCCGCCGCCGACGGCCGAGTCCGGCAGGGCCTGGCCTCACCACCTGAGTGGCTGCAGACGCGGCGTCGACCGGGGTGACGAGCATCGTTGCGTCTTCCTCCGCACGCCGAAGCTCGCGCAGTAACGCCGCCCCGTCCGCGGGCCGGTCGGCCGGTCGTTTCGCGAGCGCGGCCGTTGTGAGTGCCTCGAGCCGTGCAGGGGCGTCCGACCGGAAGTCGGCGAGGTGCGGCGGTGGGTCGTCGCGGTGCATGCGGACGACTTCCATCGCGTTCGGCGCGACGAACGGCAGCCTGCCGGTGAGCATCCGGAAGAGGATGACCCCAAACGAGTAGACGTCACTCGCGGGGCCTGCGGGTAGCCCGCCGGCCTGCTCCGGCGAGATGTAGGAGGCGGTGCCGAGCACGGTTCCCGCCTCGGTGAGCGTCCCGGAGGTTCCCATGCGCGCAATGCCGAAGTCCGCGATCTTCGCGCGCCCCTCGCTGTCGAAGAGCACGTTGGCCGGTTTCAGGTCGCGATGGACGAGCCCGCGACCATGCGCGTGCGCGAGCCCCGCCGCCATCTCGGTCGCGATCCGCGTCGTCTCGGCGTCCGCGAGCGGCTCTCCTCCCCGGAGCCGCTCCTCCAGCGACCCGTTCGGCAGGTACTCGAGCACCATGTAGGGCTTGCCGTCCGCCTCGCCGTAGTCGTAGAGCGAGCAAAGGTTCGGGTGCGAGAGCGATGCGGCCGCACGAGCCTCGCGCTCGAAGCGCGCCCGGTCGGCCGTCGGGGAGAGCAGCTTGACGGCGACGCGGCGACCGAGCTCGGAGTCCTCGGCAAGCCACACGGAGCTCATCGCCCCGCGTCCGAGTGGCTGGATCAGGCGGTACCGCCCTGCGATCTGCTCGTCGGTCACGTCGGCTGATTATCGTGATCGTCGGTGGCGGCTCTCCCGAGCATTGATCAAGCACTCGCACTCGTGCTCGCTCGGGTGCGCCCACTTGGTGCCGAAAGCATTCCGATCGGTGACGCAGCCGGCCGCGTGCTGGCCGAAGCCGCTCGTGCCGAGGTCGACCTGCCGCCGTTCGACAGTTCGGCGATGGACGGCTTCGCAGTGCGCGCGGCCGAGACCCCGGGGCCGCTGACGGTGGTGGGCCAGTCGGCTGCGGGCAGGCCCGCGCCGGAGGCGCTCGGGACTGGCGAGGCGATCGCGATCTCCACCGGTGCCGTCGTCCCCGAGGGCGCCGACGCGATCGTGCCGGTCGAGCACGCCATGCTCGCGGGCAGTGAGGTCACGGTCGAGCGTGTTGGCCAAGGAGACAACAGACGGCTGCGAGGTGGCGATGCCCGCTCGGGCGATGTCGTCGTGCCCTCCGGCGTGCGTCTCGGTCCGCCGCAGATCGGCGCGCTCGCGGCGGTTGGTGTCGGCAGTGTGCGGTGCGGCCGCCGCCCGAGAGCGGCCGTGCTCGCGACCGGAACGGAGCTGCGCTCGCCGGGCGAGCCGCTCCGTCCCGGCGAGATCTACGAGTCGAACTCCCTGCTTCTGCGCGCTCAGCTCGAGTCTGCCGGCGCCGAGGTCGTCGTCCTCCAACCCGTTGCCGATGACATCGACGCGACGCGCGCGGCGCTCCTCACGGGTCTCGAAGCCGAGGTCTTGATCACGTCTGGCGGTGTCTCGGTCGGCGAGCACGACCTCGTGCGTGGCGCACTCGCAGACCTCGGCGTCGAGGAGGTCTTCTGGCGGGTCGCGGTGCGTCCTGGCAAGCCGGTCGCGTTCGGGACGCGCGGGGCGACACTCGTCTTCGGGCTGCCGGGCAACCCCGTGTCGGCGCTCGTCGGCTTCGAGCTCTTCGTGCGCCCGGCGATCCTCGCGCTGCAGGGAACGGCCGATCCGGGGCCGTTCTTTCTCCCCGGACGCCTCGCCTCGCCGCTGCGCTCGAGTGACGAGCGCGACGAGCTCGTTCGCGCGCGGACGCGGGTCGATCCGGCCGGGGTCGTGCTCGAGCCGCTCTCCGGTCAGGAGTCGCACATGATCGTCCACGCCTCCGCCGCCGATGCCCTGGTTCACGTGCCGTGCGGTCGCGGCGAACTGCCGCCCGGCACGCCGGTCATGTATCTCGCGGTCTAGGGCCCGACGGCGCGCCGCCGCTCGCCAGCGACGGTCCTGCGGGCACGCGTCGTGAGGACGACCGTGCGGATCAGCTCCCGGAAGGGTCCGCGTGCGGGCCGCTCGCCCGCGGCGGGATACGGCGCATACCGCCCGGCGGCGGCGGCGGCGAGCTGGGCGGCGCAGGCGGTGGCCGCGAGTGCAATCGCCACGGCCGGCACGCGCACGTAGCCGAGCGACACCAGCTCGAGCAGGTACCACGGCGCGTCGAAGCCGAGCTTGTACCGGATCGCGAGCGAGCCGACGAGGAGCAAAGGCCCGATGAGGCCGAGGAGAAAGAAGACCACCCGGGCGGGAGGCCGACCACTCCGAACCTGAGGCAGCCAGATCCACGCGTGCAGCGCCGGCAGGATGAAGAGCAGCGCGAAGGGGTTCGTTGCCAGGATAAGCAACGAGACGACGCAGAGTGCGAGCAACGCCGCGGTCTCGCCGGCGAGCCGCTCGTCCGCGCCGACCCGCCGCCGGGGGACGAGGCGCTGGCGCGCGATCAGCCAGGCCGTGAACGCAAGCGCAGCCAGGAGGCAGAGTGCGAGTACCGGCCAGTCGCCCGACGTGGCCGCCGCGGGGTTCGGCGGCCGGGGTGCTCCCTGGGGCCACGCGCCGAGCGCCGCGAAGAGGTAGAAGGCGAGGCCGACGAACAGCCAGAACGCCAACCGCGTCCGCAGGCTGCGGGCCGCGGGGAGGAGCGCGATGCGCCGCCGGCGGCAGTGGGCGAAGAGGTCGATCGCCACCACGAACGCAGGTAGGAGGAGGGCGAAGAGCAGCAGCTCGAGCGCCCAGCCGCGGATGATGCGATCGCCGACCCAGACGAAACTCGTCGGTCCCTGCCCGAGGTCGAGGCCACCGTCGAGTGAGCCGAGGAGCTCCTGCGCGGAGCGACCGAGCGCCGCGAGCCGACCGGTGCGCAGGCCCGAGGCGCGGTCGGTGAAAGCTGCGGGCGGACGTTCACCCGCAGTCGTGAGCGTGACGGCGGGGATCCCTTGCGCCACGAACGGGCCCTGCTCGTAGGGCGTGTAGGGGAAGCCGAGGTCGATCAACTGGGCCAGGAACCCGGCCCGGCGGGCCCGGTCGCCCGACTGCTCGAGGATGCGTTTCGCGGCTGTCTCGACGAGTGTGGGCGCGGGCGAGCGCGGCGTGTCGCCCGCGATCACGAGCCGGGGCGGCCCCGGGCCGCCGATCGAGGTCAGGTTGACCGTCGCGACCACGTGGAACGGGGGGTGCTCCGCGAATCGCGCCGCCCCGAGGCCGCCGAATGAGCCGGCGTCGGTCGAGAGGAAGACGATCGTGTGCGCCGGCCGCACCCGCTGGGAGGCGGGGCTGTTGGCCTGGCCGTAGCCGCGTGCGAGCTCGACGAGGGCCGCGGTGCCCGTCGCGTTGTCGCTCACGCCAGGCCCGGTGCCGAGGTCGTCCCGATGCGCCATCACGACGATCGTGTCCGTCGACTGTCCCGCGGCGACCGCCCAGAGATTCTGCAGGCGCACGCGCCCGAGTCCCGGCACGCTCTGGCGCCAGGTGTCGGTCGTGACGGGCAAGCCGTACGGGCGCAGCGCGTCGCGGAACCAGTTGGCCGCACCGATCGAGCCGGCGCTGCCGGGGACGCGGTCGGGATAGAGCTTCGCGAAATCGATGGCGAGCGTCGCGGTTGCAGGCCCGTCGAAGTTCGGTGGCAAGAGCGGCGCCGGGAGCGGCGCCGGCCGGATGACGCTGAACGCGAGGATCAGCAGCGGCAGCGAGAGCACGAGAAAGGTGCTGCGGTAGAGGCGGCCGTTGACGGGGCGCTCGAGCGAGCCGCGCCGCCGCTCGCGGCGCCGCCCCGGGCGAGAGGTTGCCGTCATACCGAGGGCTATAGTAGGAGCCGGGGCCACAGCCGTCTGGAGACGAGCGTCTGCGGGCGCCGGAACGTCATGCCCGACTCCTCCCCCACGATCCTGCTCGTCGACGACGAGGACTCCGTTCGCAAGGTGCTCGCGTTCCCGCTCGAGCGCGACGGTTACGTGGTCGTCCAGGCCGCCGACGGCGAGGAGGCCCTGGAGCGGTTCGCCGCCCAGCGAATCGACCTGGTCGTCCTCGACATCATGCTTCCGAAGCTCGACGGGCTCGAGGTCTGCAAACGGCTGCGCGCGACCTCGAGCGTGCCGATCATCATGCTGACCGCCCGCGACGACGAGCTCGACAAGGTGATCGGCCTCGAGCTCGGGGCGGACGACTACATCACGAAGCCCTTCTCGATCCGCGAGTTTCGTTCCCGCGTCCGCGCGCTGCTGCGCCGCTCCCGGACGACTCCGGGGGCCGATGCCGACGCGGAGTTGATCGAGCACGACGAGCTCGTGATCGACATTCCCCGTCGCCAGGTGCTGGCGCGCGGCGTCCCCGTTCAGCTCACGTATGTCGAATTCGAGCTTCTGCGCACGCTGGCGGCGACGCCGGGCCGCGTCTTCAGCCGCCGGATGCTGCTCGAGGCGCTGTGGAAAAGCGCCGACTACCGCGATCCGCGCACGATCGACGTCCACGTGCGGCATCTGCGCGAGAAGCTCGAGGCGGAGCCGCGGACGCCCGAGTACATCCTGACCGTGCGCGGCGTCGGCTACCGCTTCCGCGACCGGTGAGCCCGCTGCGGAGCGTCGCCGGCAGGCTCGCGCTCGGGCTCCTCTTCGTGGTCGCGGGCGTGCTCGCGATCGTCTATCTGATCGTCGTGCCGTCCTACCGCAACGCCCTCGTGAACACGAAGCTGTCGAGCCTCGAGGCCTCGCTGCGCACGGTCGGGATCCCGAACTTCCCCTCGCAGGTGTACCTGCAGCAGCAGTTCGCCTCGACGATCGCGCCGCGGGTGAACGCCCGCGTCGTCGTCTACGACCTGCTCGGCCCGGCGCCTGCACCGCTCGAGCCGGCCGCGGACTCGAACCTCGACGGGTTCAGCACGGACGTCGAGAACGACCCGGTCGCCTTCGATGCGGTGCGGCGTCAGACCCTGGCCCGCGGCACCGTCACCCGCCACGGTCAGACCTCGGCCGAGGTGGCCTATCCGCTCGGCTCGGCCGTCGTCCTCCTGACGGCGCCGCTCCACGACCAGCTTCAGACCGTGTCGGTCGTCCGGGAGCGCGTCTTTGTCGCCGGCGCCCTCGCGCTGGCCTTCGCGGTGGCGCTGGCCTACGCCGGCGCGAGCCTCTTCGCCCGGCGAATCAAGCGACTCGAGGCCGCCGCGGACAGGATCGCCGCAGGGCGGTTCGACGAGGCGGTGATCGATTCGCGCTCGGACGAGCTCGGACAGCTCGCGCGCACGTTCGAACGCATGCGCCTGCGGCTCGCCCGACTCGACCGGGCCCGCGGCGAGTTCATCGCGAACGCCTCGCACGAGCTGCGCACGCCGCTGTTCTCGCTCGGAGGGTTCCTCGAGCTACTGGACGACCCGACGGTCGACGCCGCCACCCGCGAGGAGTTCGTCGCCCAGATGCGCGAGCAGGTGACGCGGCTGACGAAGCTCGCGACCGACCTCCTCGACCTCTCACGGGTGGACGCGGGCCGGCTCTCGGTCTCGCAGGAGGCGATCGACCTGTCCGAGCTGGCCGCCGAGGTCGCCGCGGAGCTCGCGCCGCGGGCAGCCGCCGCGGGACACCCGTTCGAGGTGGCGCCCGAGCCGCCGGTGCCGGCCGTGGGCGACGCCGAGCGGGTCTTGCAGATCGGCCGGATCCTCGTCGAGAACGCCCTCGTCCACACCCGCGCCGGCACGACCGTCCGGGTCTCGACCGCGCTTGACGGCGGCCGCGCGACCCTGACCGTCGCGAACGACGGGCCCGCGATCCCTGCGGACGCCCAGCAGCAGATCTTCGAGCGGTTCTACCGCCTCGACGGCGCCCGCGCCTCGGGGTCGGGCCTCGGCCTCGCGATCGCCCGCGAACTGGCCGAGCTGATGGGCGGCCGGATCGAGCTCGACCCGCAGAACGGCTGGACGCTCTTCACCCTGGTGCTGAGCGCCGACGGCCCGCATTCCCCGTGAAAACGCTGCAGCCCTCTGCCTGAGCCAAATCTCGCCGGTGGAGTTGGCGCCAGGCTACAGTGGCCGACGGTGCGCTCGAGCTCGGTTGCAGCCCTCGCCCTCGTCGCGGCCGTTGTCGGCGGCGGCCTTGTGCTCGTGGTCGGCAAGGCCGGCGGCTGGTTGCACGGGAGGACGACGACGACGGTCGTCGTCCGGCAGGCGGCGCCGGGCGCGGGCGAGAGTGCCCCGGTGGTCGCGGCCCGCCCGCTCGTCGGCAACGGCTTCCAGCCCGCCCAGATTTTCGCGCGGCGCTCCGTCGGGGTGGTGACGATCATCTCGTACTTCGGGTCCCCCAACTCACCGACGGCCAGCGCCGGGCAGGGATCGGGGTTCGTCGTCTCGCCGTCCGGGACGATTCTGACGAGCGCGCACGTGATTACGACCGCCGGGCAAGGTGGGACGACGAAGCCGGCCGGCACCGTCTACGTCGAGTTCTCCGACGGCGACCGCGTGACGGCGCACGTGGTCGGCTATGACCTGTTCGACGACGTCGGCGTGATCAAGGTCGATCCTGCCCAGCATGCCCTCGATCCCGTCCCGCTCGGAAACTCGGATCGCGTTGTCGTCGGGCAGCCGGTTGCGGCGATCGGCAGCCCGTTCGGCAACGTCGACTCGCTCTCGGTCGGTGTCGTCTCGGCGATCCGACGCTCAATCCCCTCGCTCACGAGCCGCTACAACCTCGTCGACGCGATCCAGACCGACGCTCCGATCAACCATGGCAATTCGGGCGGCCCGCTCTTCGACGCCCGTGGCCGGGTGATCGGGATCAACGCTCAGATCCGCTCCAGCGGCACCGGCTCGGGATTCGAGGGCGTGGGCTTCGCCGTGCCGATCAACTCCGCGCGCCGCTCCATGCAGGCGCTCGCGAGCGGCAGCCCCGTTCGCTACGCGTATGTCGGGATCACGACGGAGGACTTGACCCCTGCGATCGCGAAGAAGTACGGGTACGCGGCGACGCGTGGTGCGTTGATCGACTCGTTCGCGACCGGCGACTCCGCCGGCCGCAGCGCCGGCCTGCGCGCGGGAAACCGCGACGCCCTCTACGAGGGCCTGGCGGTGCGCGTCGGCGGCGATGCGATCGTCGCGATCAACGGGATTCCCGTCACGAGTGCCGAGGACGTCGTCCGGATCGTGGCCGAGCGGCTGCTTCCGGGTGAAGTGGCCCGCTTCACCGTCGTGGACGGGAAGCAGCGCCGCGTCGTGCCCGTGAAGCTCAGCGCGCGTCCGCGTTAGGGAACGCGCGCCAGAGGGAATTGCTCTGCAGTGTCGAACTGCGAAGCTCTGGATAGATTTACTTAGATTTCGGCGGTTTAACCGCCGCAATGTTTAAAGTTCCGCCTGCGGCGGTACGAGCGAGCACGTTGCACAAACGATGAGCAAACGATTGACCAGACGATTGACCAGACGATGAGCACACCCGTGGATCCGAACGGATACGCCCACGCGATCACGTTGACGATCCCGGCCAAGGCCGAATACATCACGCTCGGTCGCCTCGCCTTGACGGGGATCGCGCGCCTGCGGGCCGAGCCGTTCTCACAGGAAGTGCTCGGCGACCTGAAGCTCGCGCTGACCGAGGCGTGCACGAACTCGGTCCGGCATGCCTACGCGGGTGACGAGGGCACGGTCGAGATCCATTACGAGCTCCACCCCGACCACCTCGTCGTCGAGGTCTCCGACCACGGCGAGGGCTTCGAGCCACCAGCGCGGGCGGAGCCGTCGCTCACGGGTGAGGAGCTCGCCGAGGGCGGCCTCGGGATCGCGATCATCGAGGCGCTCGCGGACGAGGTCGAGATCAACGAACGGCCCGACGGCGGCTCGCACCTCCGCTTCGTCAAGCGTCTGAGTTAGAAACGCTTGCTCCAGCTCGTCAACGTCGGCCGCAAGTCCCTCGCTGACTACGCGACCCTCGTCTCGCGCGGCTTGATGGCCGAGATCGAGCGGCTCGCGGCACCGCTGCAGGGCAAGCGCATCGCCCACGTCTCGGCAACGGCGTTCGGCGGCGGCGTCGCCGAGATCAACTACACGCTCGTGCCGTTGATGGCCGACGCGGGGCTCGACGTCGAGTGGCGCGTCATGCGTGGAGCGGACGAGTTCTACAACGTCACCAAGACGATCCACAACAGCCTGCAGGGCGATCCGCGCGACCTGACGGCCGCCGAGCGCGAGATCTTTGCGCGCTACAACGCCGAGAACGCTGCCGAGTTCGACCCGGACCAGTACGACTACGTGATCATCCACGACCCGCAGCCGGTCGCGATGATCGATGCGTTTCCCGCGCGCCGCGCGAAGTGGATCTGGCGAGCGCACATCGATTTCTCGACGCCGAACCCGGACGTGCTCGCGGCGCTCCTGCCGGCCATCCGGCAATACGACGCGTCGATCTTCCACATGCGCGAGTACGCGCCCGCCGACGATCAGCTCGAGCAGGTGGTGATCTGGCCGCCCGCCATCGACCCGCTGATGCCGAAGAACATGGCGCTCTCCCCGGAGGACGCCGCGTACATCGTCGACCAGTTCGGGATCGATGTCGAGCGGCCGCTCCTCACGCAGGTATCGCGCTTCGATCCGTGGAAGGATCCGCTGGGCGTGATCGACGCCTACCGGCGCGTGAAGGACCGGTTCCCCGAGGTGCAGCTCGCGCTCGTCGGCTCGATGGCCCACGACGATCCGGAGGGCTGGGAGTACTACAACCGGACCGTCGAGCATGCGGACGGTGACTCCGACGTTTACATCCTGAGCAACATGAACAACGTCGGAGCGGTCGAGGTGAATGCCTTTCAGGTCCACTCCGACGCGCTCGTGCAGAAGTCGACGAAGGAAGGCTTCGGGCTGACGGTCACGGAGGCGCTCTGGAAGGGTCGCCCGATGGTCGCCGGCCGGGTCGGCGGCATCGTCGCGCAGATCACCGACGGTGAGAGCGGCTGGCTCGTCGCGAGCCCGGAGGAGTGCGCCGAGGCGTGCATCGAGATCCTGCGCGACCCCACCGAGGCGCACCGGCGAGCCCTCCGCGGCAAGGAGTACGTGCGCCGGCACTTCCTGACGCCCCGCCTCCTGCGCGACTGGCTCGTCCTCTTCAACCAGCTCGCCGGCAACGACACCGGAGGGAGCGAGATTACGATCATCTGATGGCCGCCCGCCGCCCGCTGATCGTGGTGTCGAATCGTGGGCCGGTGTCGTACGCCCTCGATGCGGCCGGTGCCCGGGTCGAGCGGCGCGGCGCCGGCGGCCTCGTGACCGCTCTGCGCGGCCTCGTCGCCCATCACGACGTGACGTGGATCGCAAGTGCGATCACGGAGGAGGACCGGCGCGTGGCAGCCGAGGGCGGGGCCTCGGGGGTCGTGCTCGTCGCGCATGATCCGGCGGCGTACGAGGGCTACTACAACACGGTTGCGAATCCATTCCTCTGGTTCGTGCAGCACTCGCTCTGGAGCCTCGGTACGGCACCCGAGCTCGGCGACCCTGCTCACCGAGCGTGGCTGGACGGCTACGTTCGCGTCAACCAGGCCTTTGCCGCCGCAGTTGTCGCCCAACTTGACAACAGTCCTGACGCAACCGTTTTCTTTCACGACTACCACCTCTATCTCGCGCCCAGGTTCGTGCGCACGGCCCGACCTGCTGCGACGCTGGCGCACTTCGTCCACATCCCCTGGCCGGTCGACTGGTCGGTGCTGCCCCCGGCCTGGCGCGTCGCGGTGCACGAGGGGCTGCTCGCCAACGACGTGGTGGGTTTCCACACAGAGCGGTGGGCTCGGAACTTCCTGCGCAGCTGCGACGACGTGCTGGGCCTGGGGAGCCGGCCGCGCGTCGTCCACCATCCGATTTCGATCGACGTGGCCGAGTTCGATGCGCTGGCGGCGAGCGCCGACGTGGTCGCGCGAGAGTCGGAGCTGCAAGCGAAGCGCCCCGAGCAGCTGATCGTCCGCGTCGACCGGGTGGATCCGTCGAAGAACATCGTCCGAGGCTTGCACGCATTCGAGGTGCTGCTCGACCTGCACGCCGAGTGGCGCGGGCGGGTGTCGATGCTCGCGCTGCTCGATCCGTCGCGCGAGGCGATCCCCGAGTACGTCGCGTATCGCGACGAGATCGAGCGCTCCGCGAGCGCGGTGAACGAGCGCTACGGCGACGGGCGCTGGCTCCCCGTCGACCTGCGGATCGCGGATGACTTCGCGCAGTCGGTGGCTGCGTACAAGCAGTACGACGTCCTCCTGGTGAACGCTGTCTACGACGGGCTGAATCTGGTTGCGAAAGAAGGACCGCTCGTCAACACCCGCGACGGGGTCCTCGTGCTCTCGGAGAACGCCGGCGCGCACGCGGAGCTCGGCGAGTGGGCGATCACCGTCAATCCGTTCGACGTGCTCGGGCAGGCCGAAGCGCTCCACGATGCCCTTTCGCTTCCTCGTGAGGAGCGGCGGCGGCGGGCGGCGGCGATGCGGGCGCAGGTGCGCGAGAACGACGTCGCTCGCTGGCTCGACGGGCTGCTCGGCGACGTGGCTGCCGTCTCGGCGTAACCTTCCCGCATGGCTGTCGCCGCGATCGCTCGGAGGGACCGGCGCTGAGCGAGCTGTCGCACGTCGACGAATCCGGAGCGGTGAAGATGGTCGATGTCGGCGGAAAGCCGTCGCAGCGGCGGCGTGCGGTCGCGCGCGCTGTCGTGCAGATGGCGCCCGAGACGGCGGCCAGGCTGCGCGACCTCCCGAAGGGCGACGCTCTGACGACGGCGCAGCTCGCGGGGATCATGGCCGCGAAGCGCACCTCGGAGCTGATCCCGCTCTGCCACCCGCTCGCGTTGTCGCATGTCGCCGTGAGGCTCGACGTCGTCGGCTCCGGTATCGAGATCACCGCCTCGGCCGAGACGACCGCGCAGACCGGCGTGGAGATGGAGGCGCTCACTGCCGCTGCGGTAGCAGCGCTCACCGTCTACGACATGGCGAAGGCGATCGACAAGGCGATGACCTTCTCGGTCGAGCTCGTCGAGAAGGTCAAGGAGTGAACGCGGCGGTGCTGACCGTCTCGGACCGCGTCTCTCGTGGCGAGGCGGACGACACGAGCGGGGATCTCCTCGCCGAGCTGCTCGCCGCAGACGGCTATCGCGTCGAGCGCCGCGTCGTCGCAGACGAAGCCGCGCAGATCGCCGCGACGATCGAGGAGCTCGCGGCCGCCGCGCAGATCGTGCTGACGACCGGAGGTACGGGTCTCGCGCCACGGGACGTCACGCCCGAGGCCACCCGCACGGTCCTCCAGCGCGAGGCTCCGGGAATCGCCGAGGCGCTGCGCGCCGACTCGATCGCGAAGACGCCGCACGGCCTGCTCTCGCGTGGGGTCGCCGGTGTCGTCTCGGGTGCACTCGTCGTCAATCTTCCCGGTTCGCCCGGCGGGTGTCGTGACGGATACGCAATCCTGCAGCCCGCTCTCGGCCACGCGGTGTCGCTGCTCGCCGACGAGCCCACCCGGCACCGCCAGACGTGAGAGCAACCCGCCTCTATTACCGGCTCGTCAAGTTCGAGCACACGATCTTCGCGCTCCCGTTTGCCTATGTCGGGGCGTTCCTCTCCGTCGAAGGAGTGCCGCCTGCGCACGACCTCCTCTGGATCACGCTGGCCATGGTCGGTGCCCGCTCGCTGGCGATGGCACTGAACCGCCTGATCGACGCGCGCATCGACGCGGCGAATCCGCGGACGGCGACCCGCGAGTTGCCGTCCGGCGCGTTGAGCTCCGCCGGTGTCGTCGGTTTCTGCTTCGCGGCACTCGCGCTCTACGTCGTGTCCGTCTGGCAACTCGCCCCGATCGTCCGGTGGCTCGCACCGATCCCCGTGATCATGTTCGTCATCTACCCGTATCTGAAGCGCTGGACGTGGCTGTGCCACCTCTGGCTCGGCGTGATCGACGGCCTGGCGCCGGTCGGGGCGTGGATCGCGGTGACGGGAACGGTCACCTGGCAGGCCTGCGCGCTCGGTGCGGCCGTGGCGACGTGGGTGGCGGGCTTCGACCTCTTCTATGCGCTGTTCGACGTCGACGTCGATCGTGAGCAGGGGCTGCATTCCTGGGCGACGCGCTTCGGCGAGAAGGGTGCGTTCGCCGGCGCGCGGGCCCTCCACGTCGCAACTGTCGTCTTCCTGGTCGCGGCCGGTGCCGGCCTCGACGTTGGCTTCCTCTACTGGGCGGGGGTCGCCTGCGTCGCCTTGCTGCTCCTCTACGAGCACACGCTCGTTCGACCTGGCGACCTGCGTCGCCTCGATGCAGCGTTCTTCACCATGAACGGCGTCATCTCGGTCGCGTTCTTCGTGTTCGTCCTCGCGGACGTGCTGTGATCGTCGGCCTCATGCATCCGGGCGAGATGGGCGCGGCGGTTGGCCTCGTGCTCCAGCGAAGCGGCCACGAGGTGCTCTGGGCATCGGCGGGGAGAAGCGATGCCACCCGCGAACGCGCCCGGAGCTTTCGAGACGTCGGGACGGTGACGGCACTCGGCGAGCGGGCCGAGCTGATCCTGTCGATCTGCCCGCCACACGCGGCCCTCGACGTCGCACGAACGGTCGCGGGATTTGCCGGGACATATGTCGACGCCAACGCGATCTCGCCGATGCGCGCGAGGGAGGTTGCCGAGCTCCAGCCGCGCTTCGTCGACGGCGGGATCGTGGGCGGGCCTCCGATCGAGCCTGGCACCACCCTGTATCTCTCGGGCGTCGGTGCGGCTGCCGTCGCGGCGGTCTTCACGGGCTCGAACGTTCAGGCCCGGGTGGTGGCAGACGCGTCGGCGCTGAAGATGGTCTACGCGGCGTGGTCGAAGGGCACGGCGGCGATGCTGCTTGCGATCCGCGAGGTCGCGAGGCAGTTCGACGTCGAGGAGGAGTGGCGGCTGGCGGTCCCGGATCTGCTCGACCGTCTCGATCGCGCGGAACGCTCGGCCGCGGCGAAGGGTTGGCGTTGGGTCGGCGAGATGGAGGAGATCGCCGACACGTTCGCCGCCGCCGGGCAGCCCGAAGGCTTCCATCGTGCCGCGGCCGAGGTGTATCGAGCGTGATCGCCGCCCGCGGCCTGGCCAAGCGCTTCGGCGACAAGCGCGTGTTCTCGGGCGTCGACGTCGATCTCCCCGACCGCGGCTTCCTGCTCGTCACCGGACCGAACGGCTCCGGGAAGACGACGCTCCTGCGCGTGCTCGCCCGGCTCGCCGCGCCCACCGCGGGGGAGCTCGTTCTACCGGAGCGGCAGACCATCGGATACCTCGGTCATGAGCCGCTCGTGTACCGCGAGCTGACGCCGCTCGAGAACCTCACGCTCTTCGGCCGGCTCTATCGCCTGCCCGAGCGCGGCGAGCGGGTCGGGATGCTGCTCGAGCGGTTCGGGCTCTGGGATGTGCGCCACGAACGCGTCGCGTCGTTCTCGCGCGGCATGCAGCAACGCCTCGGGCTCTGCCGGGTGCTCCTGCACTCGCCGTCGCTGCTCCTGCTCGACGAGCCGACGAACGCGCTCGATGCCGAAGGCCTCTTGCTGCTCGACGATGTCTTCGCGGAAACCGGACGCACGTGGGTCGTCGCGACGCACGATCCCGCGCGTGTCGAGCACCTCGCAACCGACCGGCTCGCGTTCGCGTGACCTACCTCGACGACGTGGCGGCCCTTGCGCGCAAGGACCTCCTGCTCGAGCTGCGCGCCAAGGAGACGCTCCCGTCGATGTTGCTCTTCGTCATCTCGGCGCTCGCGATCTTCCACTTCGCGTTGCCGCGTGGTGCGGGCCACGATGCGGCGATCGGGCTCCTGTGGGTGTCCCTCATCTTCACCGCGCTCCTCGGCCTGACGCGCGCCTTCGTCGCGGAGCGAGAGCAGGGCATGTTCGACGCGCTCGTGCTCGCACCATGCGATCGAAGCGCCATCTGGCTCGGGAAGTCAATTGCCGTGTTCGTATTTCTCGTCTGTGCCGAGATCGTCGCGCTGCCCGCATTCGGCGCCTTCTTCTCCGCCGTCGACGGGCGTACCGTCGCCGCGGTTGCGCTCGCGAACGTCGGCATCTGCACCGTCGGCACGCTCTTCGGGGCGATGGCCGTTGCGGGGCGCGCCCGCGAGCTGCTCCTGCCGCTCCTGTTTCTCCCGATGGCGATCCCGATCGTCGTCGGCGGCGTGGGGGGCTACCTGTGGTTTCTCGCGCTCTACGACGCGCTCTTCGCGCTGCTCGCCTGGGCCGCCTTCGAGTACGTCGTCGCTGAGGCCTGAGGGTCCGGACTACCATGCCGCTCGTGAAACTCCCTGTCCTTGCGGCGGTCTCGACGGCCATCTTCGGGCTCGCGATCGGGCTGGCTTTCTTCTATGCGCAGACCGATGCCAACCAGGGTCTCTCTCAGCGGATCTTCTACTTCCACGTCCCGCTCGCGCTCACCTCGTACGTCTGCTTCGGCTGGGGTGCCTGGAAGGCGCTCCGCCATCTCTGGAAAGGCGATCCCGGAGCCGATCTCGAGAGCTACGTCGCGATTCACCAGGGGGTGATCTTCGGCGCGCTGACGCTGCTGACCGGGTCGATCTGGGCCCGGATCTCGTGGGGCGTCTGGTGGTCGTGGAGCGAGGACCAGCTCGTCCTGTTCCTCGTCCTCTTCCTCTTCTACTGCGCGTATTTCATGCTGCGCTACTCGGTCGATCCCGGCCCGGCGCGAGCGAACATGTGCGCGGTCTACGCGCTATTCGGCGTCGTTCTGATCCCCGTCTCGTTTCTCGCGATCCGCCTGTCGCGGAAGTTCATCCACCCGGTCGTCTTCACCGCGCACGGATACCAGATGACGGGCGCTCAGTTTCTGACGTTCTGTGTGTGCCTGGCGGCGATGCTCGGCCTCTTCGCGACGCTCTACGCCCTCGAGCTCTCGGGCAAGCGGCTGGATGCGTCGCTACGTGACTTGCGGGAGTTGCTGACGTGACCCCCTCCGAGCGCTACACGGCGGCGGCGTATCTCGTCGTCTTCGTCGCGGTCCTGCTCTACGTCGTGATCATCGCCTCGAAGCTGCAGCGCTTGGAGCGCGAGGTCGCACGTCTGGTCGAGCTCGCGAAGGAGCGGCTGCCGGATGGTTGAGGTGCTCTTCTGGCCCGCGCTCCTTGCCTACGGCGAGGCGGCCATTGCGTACTCCTCGGCGCGCACCTCGCGCGCCGCGACGTGGGGTGTCAGGGTCGGGTGGCTCGCGCAGACCGCGCTCCTCGTCGCGCAGGCCGCGCGGTCGGACGGCTTTCCGTGGTCGACCTGGGCCGGTTCGCTGAACCTCTTCGTCTGGTTCGTCGTCGGCGCCTATCTGATCTGGGGTTGCCGTCCGCGCTTTCGCCTGCTGGGGCTCGCCGTCATGCCTCTCGCGGCAATCCTCTTCATCGTGGCGCGTGTGGGTGGCGGGACCGGTGCCGGTGCCCGGTCGCACTACGGCAACCTGTTCCTCGTCCTGCACGTCGGGCTCGTCCTCGCGGCCTTCGCGGGCTTCACACTCGCCGCAGCGCTCGCGGCGCTGTATCTCTGGGAGGAGCGCCGGCTGAAGCGGCGTGCCCCGGACATCCTGCGGTTGCGCCTGCCGCCGCTCGCCGCGCTCGAGCGGCTCGCGTTCCGCACGATCGTCGTGTCGCTGCCGCTCCTGACGCTCGGCCTGATCGCCGGCATTGTCCGACTGCGGGAAGACCGAGGCTCCGTCGATGCGCTCGAGGCGCTCACGCTCCTGACCTGGCTCGTGTATGGCGGCTTCGTCGTTGCGAGGCCGACGGGTAACAGGGCGGCGTACCTCGCGCTCGGCGGCTTCGTGCTCGTGATCGTGGCCCGGCTCGCCCTCGCGGGGAGCCACTTCGCATGACCCTCACCCTCGTGGGACTGTCACATCACGTCGCTCCGGTCGAGCTGCGCGAGCGCGTGACCCTGAACCTCGATGCGGCTGCGTCGCTTGCGGCGTCGCTCGGCGATGCGGTCTGCCTCTCCACGTGCAACCGCACAGAGCTCTACCTGGACGCAGGGGACGATGCGGCCGCAGTCGAGGCGCTCGAGACCCTCGCCGGCGAATCGCTCGACGGTGTGCTCTATCGACTACGCGACGACGCAGCCGCCCGACACCTGTTCCGCGTCGCCGCGGGGCTGGACTCCCTCGTCCCCGGCGAGGGCGAGATCCTCGGACAGGTGCGTGCGGCCTATGACGCCGCGACAACGGGCCCGCTGCTCGACCGCGTCTTCCGCCAGGCGCTCGGCGTGGGCAAGCGCGTTCGGACCGAGACCGCGATCGGCGAGAGCCCCGCCTCGGTGTCGTCGGCCGCTGCTGCCCTGGCGGCACAGGTTTTCGGCGAGCTCGACGGGCGGCGGGTTCTCCTCGTCGGCGCAGGCCGCATCGGCGAGCTCGCCGCATCGAATCTCGCGTCGCGCGGTGCGACGATCGCGTATGTGGCGAATCGCACCGTCGACACAGCCCGAGGGCTTGCGGAGCGCTTCGGCGGCTCGGCGATCTCCCTCGACGATCTCGCTGCGCACCTCGGCGACGTCGATGTCGTCGTCTCGTCGACCAGTGCTCCGGAGCCGGTGCTCCACGCTCGCGACGTCCCTGCCCGCCGGCACAGCCCGCTGTTCTTCATCGACATCGCCGTGCCGCGCGACCTCGACCCGGCGATCCATGCGCTCGACGGCTGCTTTCTCTACGACATCGACGACCTCGAGGCGGTCGTCGCCGAGACGCTTGCGGGCCGTCGCGCCGAGGCCGCTCGCGGGGAGGAGCTCGTGACGGAGGAGGCGGAGCGGTTCCGTTCGTGGCGTGCCTCGCTCGAGGTCGTGCCCGCGATCGCGTCGCTGCGCGCCCGGGCCGAGGAGATCCGCTCGGCCGAGCTCGCGAAGCTCGACGGACGGGTGAGCGATGCGGAGCGGCGCACCCTCGAGTCCGTGACGGCGCAGATCCTGAACAAGCTCCTGCACCTGCCGACTGTACGGATGAAGGAGGCAGCGATCGAGTCCGACGGCGCCGTGTACGCCGACGCGGTGCGGCATCTCTTCGGCCTGGAGGAGGAGCGGTGAAGCCGGATCCCGCGCGGCGGAACGAGCGGCCGCTGCCGGTCGTCGCGCCCTCTGCGTTTCTGCGTGTGCGAATCGGCCGGCTCGCGTGCGGCCGGAGCAACCGCGGGGGAAGGTCGGGCTGTGCTCGTTCGTATCGGCTCTCGCGGGTCTAGGCTCGCCCTCACGCAGGCCGAGCTCGCCGCGGCCGCATTGCGCGCGCAGGGCGTCGAGATCGCATTCGTCCCGATCACGACCGCGGGCGACCGCGACCGCATGAGCCCGTTCGGAGAGATCGGCGCGCGGGGCGTCTTCGTGAAGGAGATCGAGGAGGCGCTCCTCGCCGGGCGGATCGACATCGCCGTCCACTCGGCGAAGGACATGACGTCGACGGAGACCGACGGCCTCACCGTCGGCGCGTTTCTCGAGCGCGACGACCCGCGGGATGCGTTGATCGGCGCCGCTGAGCTTCTCCCCGGAATGCGAATCGGCACCGCGTCGGCGCGGCGGCGCGCACAACTGCTCAACCTCGAGCCGTCGATCGTCGTCGAGCCTCTGCGCGGCAACGTCGAGACGCGGCTGCGGAAGATGCAGGAGCGCGGGCTCGACGCGATCATGCTTGCCGCTTGCGGCCTCGACCGGCTCGGGCTCGGCGCCGAAATCGGTGCACGCCTTGACCCCGCGCGGATGTTGCCGGAAGCGGCGCAAGGGGCACTGGCGCTTCAGGTGCGTGCCGGCGAGGAGGAGCTCGTGGCGCGAGCAGACCACGCCGAGACACGCCGGCGGGTCGAGCCCGAGCGCCGCTTCGTCGCGGCGATCGGCGGTGGCTGCCTGGCACCCGTGGCGGCGCATCATGACGGGGAGCGACTGCACGTGCTGATCGCGGCGGAGG
This sequence comes from uncultured Thermoleophilia bacterium, assembly GCA_963842335.1. Lineage (GTDB taxonomy): Bacteria > Actinomycetota > Thermoleophilia > Gaiellales > Gaiellaceae > PALSA-600. Next base: position 279,620 of record CAWJGF010000011.1, read on the forward strand.
ACGGGGCGTGGATCGAGCGTCGTACCGGAGACGATCCCGAAGCACTGGCGCAGGAGCTGCTCGCCGGGGCCGACGCCCATGACGGAACCGGGGCACCGTCGGTCGAGACGCGTGCGTAGCTCGCTCGAGGCGTCTCATGCAGGGACGCCGCGGTGCGTGTGATCGTCACGCGTCCCCGGGCGCAGGCCGGGCCGCTCGTCGAGCGACTCGAGGCGCTCGGCGCCGAGATCGTCGTGTGCCCGCTGATCGAGATCGAACGTACCTCCGACGCGCCGATCGACGGGTCGGGGTACGACTGGCTCGTCATCACGAGCCCGAACGGCGCCGAGGAGATTGCCCGCCGCGGGCGGAACCTGCCGCCGGTCGCCGCGGTCGGGCCGGGCACCGCCGAGATGCTGCGCGCCCGTGGCATCGAGCCCGGCTTCGTGCCCTCGGACTCGTCGCAGGACGGCCTCCTGCGGGAGTTCCCGCGGCCGGCCGGCCGGGTCCTCTTCGCTGCGGCGGAGGGAGCGCGTCGCCGGCCGATCGACGAGCTCGGAGCCGACTTCGTCCCGCTCTACCGCACGCGTCTGCTCACGCCGCGCCCGCCCGCGGGTGACGCGGTCGTGCTTGCCTCCGGCTCGGCGGCGCGCGCGTACGCCGGCGTGGGGGGCGAGGCGCCTGCGGTCACGATCGGGCCGGAGACCTCGCGCGTCGCGCGCTCGGTCGGGTCTGACGGTCGCACTCGAGGCGGCGACGCACGATCTCGATGGCCTCGTCGGCGCGGTGCGAGATCTGATGGAGTCCCACGGGTGACGGTGATCACATTCCTCACCGACTTCGGCTTGCAGGACGAGTTCGTCGGCACCTGCCACGGCGTGATCGCCGGGATCGCCCCCGAGGTCCGGGTGATCGACGTCGCGCACGGGATCCCGCCGCAGGCGGTGCTCCAGGGCGCGGTCGTCCTCCGGAACACGATTCCGTACCTGCCCGTCGGGGTGCATCTCGCCGTCGTCGATCCCGATGTCGGCGGGGACCGCCGGGCTATCGCGGTTCGAACGCGCGACGGCCGCACGTTCGTCGGCCCCGACAACGGGCTTCTACTGCTTGCGGCAGACGACGCCGGAGTCGAGGCCGCCCACGAGCTCACCGATCCGCGCTACCGCCTGCCGGACGTGTCGCGCACCTTTCACGGGCGCGATGTGTTCGCGCCCGCCGCGGCGCACCTGGCGAGCGGTGTTCCGATCGATCAGCTCGGGCCGGCGCTCGATCCCGCGGCTCTCGTTCGCATCGCGGTGCCGGATCCCGAGATCGGCCGCTCCCAGCTCGGTGCGACCGTCCTGTCGGTCGACCGCTTCGGGAATGTTGCGACGAACGTCCGCCGCAGGCACGTCGAGGAGCTCGGCGTGGCGACCGGCGACAAGGTCGAGATCCGCCTGACGCTGGACCGCTACTACGCAATCGTTGCCGGCGCGTTCGCCGACGCACCGCCCGGCGAGTTGATCCTCTACGAAGATCCCTTCGGCCTGATCACGCTCGCGATCAGCCGCGGCGACGCGGCGCGGCTCACCGGCGTCTCGCCCGGCGACGAGCTGCGGATCGCGCGTACGTGACCGCCGGCCAGCGTTTCGCTCGGATCGTGACGACGGTCGTCGTGCGCCGACCAGAGCTGTGGCGGCTCTTCCGCGGCCGCATGACGCGGAACTTCGACCGGCTCGCGCCCGAGTGGGACTCGACACGAGTCAGTCCCGAGCGGCTACTGCCGATCGCTGCGGCACTGGATGCGCTGCCCGCGCCGCCGACGCAGGTACTCGATCTGGGGACAGGCAGCGGTCGCGTCGCCCGGCTCGCCGCCGAGCGATTCACGGCCGCCGAGGTGACAGGGGCGGACGTCTCCGAAGGGATGGTGCGTGAAGCCGAGTCGCGCGCGGTCGACCGACCGTGAGCACTACGTCCAGGCCGACGCTTCTGCCCTGCCGTTCCCGGACGGCGCGTTCGATCTGGTCACGCTCAACAACATGATCCCGTTCTTCGACGAACTGGCCCGCGTCGTCGCGCCGGGCGGTTACACGGCAATCGCGTTCTCGCTCGGAGCGTCGACCCCGATCTACGTGCCGCTCGACCGGGTCCGGCACGAGCTGGAGCAGCGAGGGTTCACGCATATTGCGGACTTCTCCGTCGCCCCCGGGGTGTCGCTCCTTGCCCGGCGGGCCGGCGGGTCGTAGTGTTCGTTGCTCGGAGACGTTCGCGACGCGGTAGCACCGGTCCGGACGTCTCTTTTCGTGCGGGCGACGGTCATGGCATCTAGACTCTTGCCGCGCGGCGAGGTAGCTCAGTTGGTAGAGCACACGGCTGAAAACCGTGGTGTCGCCGGTTCAAGTCCGGCCCTCGCCACTTGCCAGATGGCCATTTGCCAGCTGGCCGTTTGCTGATCGTCACCGTATGACTGCGACCACATGACTGACAGCAGCGGCCTCGAAGTGCCGAAGGCACCCGTTGCGATCATCGGCGCCGGGCTCGACCTGGGTGCAGGGAGGCGCGGCGTCGACATGGGGCCGTCGGCGATCCGCTACGCGGGCCTCGAGTCTCGCATTCGCGCGCTCGGCCGTGAGGTCGCGGACTGGGGTGATGTCCGCTCGCACGTGCCGGAGGCAACCGAGGAAGGCAGCGCAAGCGCCCGCTACCTCGGCCCGATCCTGCAGGTGTGCGAGTGGGTGGCGGCGCTCGTCGAGAGGGCGACGATCGACGGGGCGATCCCGCTCGTACTGGGCGGCGACCACTCGATCGCGATGGGCACGCTCGGTGGGATGGCCCGGGCGCGCGGTGCGGGCGCGGCGCTCTGGATCGATGCCCACGGCGACCTGAACCGGCCCAGCACCTCGCCGAGCGGGAACGTGCACGGAATGCCGCTCGCCGCCGCGTTCGGCGCGGGTGGCGACGAGTTCGCCACGGACGCCTTCCCGACCCCGTCCGTGCTTCGGGCGGCACTGGTCGGTATCCGCTCGCTCGACCCGGGCGAACGGGCGCTGATCGCCGAGCTCGACGTGCGGGTCTACACGATGAGCGAGATCGACAAGCGCGGTCTCCAGATCGTCCTCAGCGAGGCGCTCGAGTTCCTCAGCGACTTGCCGTTCCTGCACGTCAGCCTCGACCTCGACGCGGTCGATCCGATGTTCGCTCCCGGCGTCGGCACCCCCGTGCGCGGTGGCCTCTCCTATCGCGAGGCGCACCTCGCACTCGAGATGGTCTCGGAGTCCGGCCTCCTCGACTCGCTCGACGTGGTCGAGGTGAATCCGATCCTCGACCGGGAGAACGAGACCGGCAAGCTGGCGGTCGAGCTCGTCGCGAGCGCGCTCGGCGCGCGGATTCTCTAGCCGGCCGAATCTGTCGGTCGCGCATCCGCCGACCGGTCGACCTCGAGCTCCGCGCCGTTCCCGGACGGCTCGTAGTAGATCGCGCCGGCGAGTTCGTCGGGCAGGCAATCGACCTCGAAACCGCGTGGATCCTCGTGCGGGTAGAGATAGCCCTGGCCCCGCCCGAGCTTCCGTGCGCCGGGGTACGCCGCCGATCGCAGGGCGTCGGGTGGCCTGAGGTGCCCACGTTCGCGGACGTCCTCGGTTGCCTTGCCCAGCGCCCGATACGAGGCGTTCGACTTCGGCGCGCGCGCGAGATAGACCGCAGCCTGGGCGAGTGAGAGGCGCGCTTCGGGCAGGCCGACATGCTCGACGGCTTGCGCGGCGGCCACGGCGACGAGCAGCGCCTGTGGGTCGGCGTTGCCGATGTCCTCGGATGCGAGCACGATCATCCGCCGCGCGATGAAGCGACCGTCCTCGCCCCCTTCGATCATCGCCGCGAGGTAGTACACAGATGCCTGCACGTCACCGGCTCGGGTCGACTTGATCCAGGCGGAGATGAAGTCGTAGTGGGCGTCGCCGCCCTTGTCGTAGACGAGCGGCCGCTTGCGCGCGGCGTCGTCGACGTGACGCGTCTCGAGGCGGGCGCCCTCCGCGTCGGCCGTCTGCGTCGAGAGCTCGAGGATGTTCAGCGCGTTGCGTGCATCTCCACCCGCACGCCGCGCGATCAGCTCCTCGACGTCGGCGGGGACCTCGGCCTCGAGCGCAGCGGCCCCGCGCCGGACGACCTCGCGCAGCGTCTCCTCGGAGTGCGGCTCGAGCTCGTACACCTGCGAGCGCGAGAGGAGGGCGGAGTTCACCTCGAAGTACGGGTTCTCCGTCGTCGCACCGATCAGCGTCAGCAGCCCCTCCTCGACGCCGGGCAGCAACGCGTCCTGCTGCGCCTTGTTGAAGCGGTGGATCTCGTCGAGAAAAAGGATCGTTCGTCGCCCACTCGTCCCGAGGCGCTCGCGCGCAGCCGCGAGCACCGCCCGCACGTTTGCGACCGTGGCGGAGACGGCCGACAGCTCCTCGAACTCGCTGCCGGTCGTCTGGGCGACGATCCGCGCGAGCGTCGTCTTGCCCGACCCAGGCGGTCCATACAGGATCATCGACGGCACGCGGTCGTGCTCGATCGCGAGCCTGAGCGCCCGGCCGGGGCCGATCACGTGCTCCTGGCCGACGAAGTCGTCGAGCGTCGCCGGCCGCAGGCGTTGCGCAAGCGGTGCGGAGGCGCCAAGCCGCCGCCCCGCGGCCTCGCTGAAGAGGTCACCCACCCCGAAAGTATGCTCTCAGCCGATGAGCGAGATCTGGAGCGTCGGGAGCTACGAGCGTATCGCCGCCCGCTTTGCCCCGGTGCACGACCAACTGGCGGACCGACTCGCGATCACCGCCGGCGATCGCGTGCTCGACCTTGCGAGCGGCACGGGCGAGGTCGCCTTTCGCGCTGCACGCGCGGGCGCGACCGTGACGGCGATCGACCTGGCCGAGCCGATGATCGAGAAAGCGCGGCGCCGGGCGGAGCAGGAGGGTCTCGAGGTGTCGTTCGACCTCGGCGATGTCGAGTACCTGCCCTATGACGACGGGTCGTTCGATGTGCTCGCATCGGCTTTCGGGCTCGTCTTCGCCCCCGACCACGCGAACGTCGCCTCCGAGCTCGCCCGCGTCAGCCGTACCGGCGGCCGGCTCGGCTTCACAGCCTGGAAACCGAACCCCAAGCTCTCTGAGCTGTACCGGCGCTTCACCGATGAGCCGATCGTGGGCCGTGAGGCGTACGAATGGGGTCGCGAGGATCACGTCGAGGACATGCTCGGCGAGGAGTTCGAGCTCGAGTTCGAGGATGGCACGCTCTGGCTCGAGGCATCGTCCGGCGAGGAGATCTGGAAGCTCTTCTCCGAGTCTGCGCCGCCGGTGATCGCGCTCATCGAGCGGCTCGATGCCGAGCGCGCGGAGGAGTTTCACGAGGCGTTCGTGGAGCTGTACGAGAGTTATCGGTCAGGCGACGGGGGCATCCGTGCCCCACGCCGCTACCTGCTCGTGCTCGGAAGGAGAAAGTGATGGCGAACGAAGAGCTGAAGCAACGGCAGAGCGTGATGTGGGCCAACGGCCCCTATGAGAAGGTCAGCGACACCCTCGGCGACATTCACGAGCTCGTGCTCGATCGGCTCGGTCCCCAACCGGGCGAACTGTGGCTCGACCTCGCCTGCGGGACCGGCGCGGTGAGCGAGCTGGCCGCAGCCGCAGGAGCCTCGGTGGTCGGGATCGACCTCTCGCCCGGCCTGATCGAGACCGCGCGTGCCCTCGCGGCCGAGCGCGGCCTGTCGATCGACTATCGCGTCGGCGACTGCGAGAACCTCGAAGGTGTCGAGGACGCGTCGTTCGACGTGCTCTCGTCGACCGTCGGAATCATGTTCGCGCCGGACCACGAGGCGACCGCAGGCGAGATCGCGCGCGTCGTCAAGCCGGGCGGCCGGATCGGCCTCGCGAACTGGACGCCGGAGAGCGGGGTCGGCGATCTCTTCCGGGTCATGGGGCCGTTCCAGGCGGCGAAGCCTCCGTCGAGCCCGTTCGCCTGGGGGAGTGAGTCCCGGGTGCGCGAGCTGCTCGGCGGGAGCTTCGAGCTCGAGATCTCCGAGCATGACTCGCCCATCGAGCTCGAGTCGGGCGAGGCGTACTGGGAGCTCTTCTCCACGTCGTACGGCCCGACCAAGACGCTCGCCGAGTCGCTCGAACCGGATCGGCGGGAAGAGCTCCATCGTGCGTGGCTCGGCCTCTTCGGCGACGGGCCCGTGCACCAGCACCGTGCGTACATCCTCGTCGAAGGCACGCGCCGTTGAGCGAGGCCGAAGCCGTCGGGCTCCTGCAGGAGCTGATCCGCATCGACACCACGAACCCGCCCGGCAACGAGACCGCAGCGGCGGAGGTGCTGCGCGACTACCTCGAGGCGGCGGGGGTCGAGTGCGAGCTCTACGCCCGTGTCCCGGAGCGCGCGAATCTCGTCGCGCGGATTCGCGGCCGCGGTGACGGCCCGTCGCTGGCCCTTCTCTCACATACGGATGTCGTGCTCGCCGACGCCTCGGAGTGGGAACGCGATCCGTTCGGAGGCGAGCTCGTCGACGGCGAGGTCTGGGGTCGCGGCACCCTCGACATGAAGGGCGAAGTCGTGGCGAGTGCCGTTGCGCTTGCCACGCTCGCCCGCGAACGGTGGCGCGGCTCGGGCGATCTGATCTTCATCGCCGCGGCCGACGAGGAGGTCGGAGACGGCTTCGGCCTGCAATGGCTCGTCGATGCGCATCCCGACGCGGTTCGCGCGGACTTCTCGGTGAACGAGGGCGCCGGCGACCGCGTGGAGCTCGGGGGGAAGATCCTTTATCTCTGCTCGACGGCCGAGAAGATGAGCGCGCCGTTCCGGCTGCGCGTGCTCGGACGCAGCGGTCACGCGTCAATGCCGGGCATCGCCGACAACGCTCTCGTCAAGGCGGCGCCCTTCGTGGAACGTCTCGGCGCGTTCGCCACCGCGCCCCGGCTGATTCCCGAGGTGGAGGCGTTCCTCGCGACGCTGCTGCCCGATGTCCCGTCGGCGCCCCACGCACTCGCCGCCGCACACGAAATCGGTCAGCTCGCGGTCGAGTTGATCGAGCCCCTGCTCTCGATGACCGTGTCACCGACGATGGTGCACGCCTCCGACAAGCGGAACGTCATCCCCGCGCTGTGCGAGGTCACGATCGACGTGCGGCTGCTCCCCGGCCAGACGCCGGAGGAGGCCGAGGCGGAGCTGAGGGCATGGCTCGGCGAAGGCGCGTACGAACTCGAGAACTACGAGCGGCAAGGCGGCACCCGCTCGCCGATCGGCGGCCCGCTCTGGGATGCGGTGCAGGCGTTCGTCTCCGCGGAGGAGCCGGGGGCGCTCGCGGCGCCGACGTGCGTGGCCGGCTTCACCGACTCGCACTGGATGCGCGAGGCGTTCGGCACAGTGGCCTACGGCTTCTTCCCTGCGCGCGAGCTGGACTCGGAAACCGCGGCGCGGCTCATCCACTCGGCGAACGAGCGTATCCCCGTCGCCGATCTCGAGCTCGGTGTTCGGTTCATGCGCCACGTCGCACAAGCCGTCTGCGGCTGATGCTCGAGCTCCACGCCGCGGCAGGGGCGTTCGAGCGCCTCGAGGCCTATCTCGACGAGTTCCTCCGGCCGGGAACCGTCGCCGACGTCTACCTCGGCTATGGCCTCGGCGGGCAATTGCGGCGTGACGCTGCTCCGCCGCCTCCGGAACCGTGCGCCCTGCCTCTGCTCGCCTGCGCGGTTCGCAGCATCGACGCTGCCGAGCAGCGCCCCCCGGGTCCATTTCGGGTCGGCGAGTGGACGGCCACCTGGGATCCCGACGGCTATGCGGACGCGATCGAGGCCGTGCGCGAGGCGATCCGGCGGGGCGACGTCTATCAGGTGAACCTCGTCCAGCATCTGGCCGCGCCGTTCGCCGGCGATCCGCGCGGCCTCGCCGCCGCGCTCGCGCCGCTCCGGCCGATCCACCCGCGAGTGCTCGCTGGAGCGGGGTGGGCGATCGTCTCCGCGTCGCCCGAGCTCTTCCTTTCCCGACGCGGCGATCGGCTCTTCACCATGCCGATCAAGGGAACGCGCCCGCTCGGAGAGGATGTAGCGGGCAGCAAAGACGCTGCCGAGCACGTGATGATCGTCGACCTCGAGCGCAACGACCTGTCTCGTGTGTGCGAGCCCGGGACGGTCGCCTGGCCTGAGCTGATGGTGCAGCGCGAGCTCGCGGGCGTCACGCACCTCGTCTCAACGGTCGAGGGTCGTCTGCGCAGCGGGGTGTCGCTTGCGGACATCCTGCGCGCGACGTTCCCCGGCGGGTCGATCACCGGCGCGCCGAAGATCGCCGCGATCGACCAGATCGCGCGGCTCGAGCCGGTCGGCCGCGGCGCGGCGATGGGCGCGCTCGGCACTATTCAGCCGAACGGCGACTTCGACCTCGCACTGACGATCAGGACCTTCGCGATTGCAGACGGCCAGGTGCACCTGTGGGCCGGTGGGGGCATCGTCTGGGACTCGACACCAGCCTCGGAGATCGAGGAGTCCTGGGTGAAGGCGCGACCGTTGCTGGCAGCAGTGCGGCATGACACCCTCAGGCTTGCAGCGGCCGGCTCGCTCGTGCGCGCGTGACGCTCCTCGCGGTCGCCGTGCAGGGGCGCGGGCTCGTCGCTCCCGGCGAGCCGGTCTTCGGCGCCGACGACGAGGCTCTGCTTCGCGGCTGCGCCGCCTTCGAGACGACGCGTGTCTACAACGGCCGGCCGTTTCTCCTCGAGCGTCACCTCGAACGGCTGGCGAGCTCCGCCGACGCGCTCGGACTGCCGTCCACCGAAGGAGCGGGTGAGCTCGCAGAGCTCGTCACGGCGGCCGGTCCACCCGACCACGTCCTGCGCCTCTTTCGCACGAGTGACGTGCTGGTCGCGACCGCAGACCCGTTGCCGCCCGGTCTCGACGAGCTTCGCATGCTCGGGCTCGCGTTGAGCTCGTTCGAGCATCATCCGCCGGCGCTCCTCGTCGGAGTGAAATCGACGAGCTACGACCAGGCGCTCGCCGCACGCCGGGAGGCGGCGCGCAGCGGTGCCGATGACGCGCTATTCGTGGCAAACGGCACCGTGCTCGACAGCTCGACTGCGAACGTCTGGTGGTGCGCGGATGGGGTCCTGTTCACGCCGGCCGTCGGCCCCGGCGTGCTCCCGGGTGTCACGCGCGGCTTGCTCCTCGAGCTCGAGGGCGCCAGGGAGGGGACATTCACGGTCGACGCCTTGCTCGGCGCCGACGAGGCGTTCACGACCTCGTCGATCCGCGAGGTCATGCCGGTCGTCTCCCTCGACGGCACGCCGATCGGCTCGGGCCGCCCCGGTCCCGCAGCCGCTCGGCTACAGGCCGCGCTGCGGCTACGCTCCAAGTCGTGAGCG
>CAWJGF010000012.1:0-38601 GCA_963842335.1 uncultured Thermoleophilia bacterium
ACGGGCGCCTTGAACCAGGTGTGGTTGACCCGGCCCGGGATCGCGTCGTTCTTGCCGCCGAGGTCGATCACCCACCACGAGTGGATGACGTCGTAGTCGTATCCGACGACGTCCTCGTTCACGACCTGATCGGCAGGCGCGACCATGTTGTCGATCGAGACGGCGCCATTCGGATAGCGGAAGAGCCAGTAGTACTGGTGACCTTCGACCGTGATCGTCGTTTGATCCGCCGCCGAGGCGTTCGGTGCGTTAACGATGCCCGGGAGCTCGTAGAAGACGAACGCGCCGATCACCGCGAGGATCACGGCCGGGAACACCGTCCAGATGATCTCCAGTCGCGTCGAGCCGTGAATCTGCGGGCCCTCGACGGCTCGCGACCGCTTGCCACGCCGGTACTTGATGATGAAGGCGATCAGAGCTCCCTCGACGATCACGAAGATCAGCCCGGTGAAGATCGAGACGAAGATGAACGCGGAGGTGATGCGGTGCGCGTTCGGGGAATGGGGATCGCCAGGCAGGAAGCCGGCGTTACCGGCGTACGCAATTGCGCTCGTCGCGAGTGCGACGATACTCGTTGCGAGTGTGGCAAAGGCGGTCCGGCGCACGCCGGATGGCATCGTATAGAGCGTGGAACCGCGGAGTCAGGTGGAGCTGCCCGAGCAGGTGGCCGGGTCGTTCGAGGTGTTCGTGAACGGTGTGCCCCAGGTCGAGGGCGTCGACTACGAGCGGATCGGCCGGCTCCTCGTCTTCCAGCGGGAGCTGGCCGAGGAGGGGCGCCTCGGTTTCTGGCGCTGGCTCTCGCTCTTTCTCGGCGTGGCCGGCACCTACCGCAAGAACGACACCGTCGACGTCGTCTTCACGCGGGACGGCCGCCGGGCGGTCGTCACCCTCCAAGTGGTCTAGCTTGCTAGCTTCACGCTCCGTGGTCAGCGTCGTCGACCGAGCGCGCGCGCTGCGCACCGACGACGTGCTCGCGTCGCGGTGGTCGACGCCTGCGATCCTTGCGGTGCTGAGCATCGCCTCGCTGTCCGTGCGCACCCAGCAGTTGCGCGCCGGGTTCTGGATCGACGAGGGGCTCTCGGTCGGGATCGCGCATCATCATCTGACGTCGATCCCGGGCTTGCTGCACCAGGACGGCTCCCCGCCTGCGTACTACCTGCTGCTCGGCGTCTGGATCAGGCTCTTCGGTGACAGCGAGCGCGCGACGCATACGCTGTCCCTCGTCTTCGCCGTCGGCTGCGTTCCACTCGCATTCGCAGCCGGCCGCAGCGCGTTCGACCGCTCCACCGGCTTCGTGTGCGCGGTGCTCGCTGCCTTCGATCCGTATCTGACCTACTACGCGCAGGAAACGCGCATGTACTCCGTCGAGGCGTTCCTGTCCTTGCTCGTGGTGCTCGCGTACGTGAACGGGATCCTGCGCGCGCGCAGGCTCTGGACAGTCGTCTTCGTGCTCTCACTCGTCGCGATGCTCTACGTGCACAACTGGGCTCTGTTCCTCTGCGTCGGGCTGGCAGTCGCGACGGTGCTCTTTGCGCGCGAGCGGCTTGCGATCTTCGGAGTCGCGGCTCTCGGCGTCGCTGTCCTCTACGCGCCATGGGTGCCGACGCTGCTCTCGCAGGCTCGGCACACGGGAGCTCCCTGGTCGACGGCGCCGAGCTTCCACGATCTCGTCCTCGCGCCGGGCACGGTGTTCAACGGCGACGCGCCGCTGATGGCGTTCGTGCTTGCAGGTGGCGCCGGGCTTGCGTTGGTCGTGCGCCGCCGCGGCGACCCGGAGCGGACGCTCATCCTCACCCTCCTGCTCGCGGCGGCGATCACGATCACACTGGCGTGGCTTCTCTCGCAGGTCTCACCAGCCTGGACGGCCCGTTACTTCGGCGTCGTGCTGGGGCCGCTTGCCGTTGTCGCAGCACGTGGGCTCGTCCGCGCCCGGTGGTTGGGCATGTTCGCGCTGCTCGCCGTGTTGTTCCTCTGGGCGGGCTACTCACTCAAGGACAACAAGGAGAACGCGCGAGAAGTGAGTGCTGCGATCGCGCCTTTGACTCAACCAGGCGAGCTCGTCGTCTCGACGCAGCCCGAGCAGGTGCCGGTCTTCCGTTACTACCTCGGTGCCCGGCCCCGCCTCAGGTACGCGACGACGATCGGGCCTGTGGCGGATTCGCAGATCTTCGACTGGCGCGACGCGATCGACCGGTTGGAAGCCGCGCAACCGCGAGCGACGCTCGATCGGCTGCTGGCGACGGTCCCCCTCGGCCACGAGTTCGTGGTCGTGACGCCTGTGTTCCGTGACTACCGGGCGTGGAACGCACGCTGGACGAAGCTCGTGTGGCAGCGCTCCGTCCAGTGGACGACGCTGTTGCAGGCGGATCCGCGCGTTCGGCTCGTTCGGCACATCGCGACCAACGAGGTCGCCCTCCGCCTGAATTACTTCAAGCCCATGCAGGCGTTCGTCTATCGGCGGCTCCGCTAGGCTCCCTGCTCGGCGCCTCGCCCGGGCCGACCTCATGACGATCGAGACCTCCCAGACGACGCTCGTCCTCGGCGGCGGGCCGGCAGGCCTGACCGCCGGCTATCTGCTGGAGCGCGCGGGTCGAGATGTCGTCGTGCTCGAAGCCGACGATCAGGTCGGCGGCCTCGCAAAGACGGTCGAGCGTGACGGCTATCGCTTCGATCTGGGCGGCCACCGCTTCTTCACGAAGGCGCTCGAGGTGGACACGCTCTGGCACGAGATCCTCGGCGAGGAATTCCTGCTCCGCCCGCGCATGTCGCGTATCTACTGGAACAACCGCTTCCTCGACTACCCGCTGCGCGGGGGCGACGTCATCCGGAAGCTCGGCCCGATCGAGCTGACCCGTTGTATGGCCTCCTACCTGCGTGCCGCCGCCCGCAGGAACAAGGTCGACGATTCGCTCGAGGACTGGGTGTCGAACCGTTTTGGCCGCCGCCTCTTCGAGTTGTTCTTCAAGTCGTACACCGAGAAGGTGTGGGGCGTTCCCACGTCGGAGATCCGGGCCGAGTGGGCCGCACAGCGGATCAAGGGGCTCTCGTTCTTCTCGGCGGCGAAGGCGGCCTTCTTCGGCAACAAGGACAACGTGAAGAGCCTGATCTCGGAGTTCAACTACCCGCGCTTCGGGCCCGGTCAGATGTGGGATGCGATGACCGCCGCGATCGAGACCGAGGGGGGTGAGGTGCGACTCGAGACTCCCGTCTCGCGCATCGCGCTCGCCGGCAGCAAGGTGGTCGAAGTCGAAGCCGGCGGCGACTGCTACGCGCTTCCCGAGAACGTGATCTCATCGCTGCCGCTTCGCGCAATCGTCGAGATGGCGAGCCCGGCGGCACCGTCGGCGGTGCTCGAGGCAGCCCGCGGGCTCCGCTACCGCGATTTCATCAGCGTGGCGCTCATCGTCGACGGTGAGGATCTGTTTCCCGACAACTGGATCTACATCCACGAGCCCGCGGTTCGCGTCGGCCGGATCCAGAACTTCCGCTCATGGTCCCCCTGGATGGTCCCGGATCCCGACAAGGCGTGCGTCGGGCTCGAGTACTTCTGCTTCGAGGGCGACGATCTCTGGACGATGTCCGACGACAAGCTCGTCGACCTCGCCTCACGCGAGCTCGAGCAGTTGCGGCTTGCACCACGGTCAAAGGTCGAACGCGGATTCGCAATTCGCGTGCCGAAGGCGTATCCGATCTACGACGCAGACTACGCCGAGCGCGTCGCGACGATCCGCGGCTGGCTCGACGGGATCGAGAACCTGCAACAGGTCGGCCGCAACGGCCTGCACCGCTACAACAACTCGGACCACTCGATGCTGACCGCCATGCGCGCGGTCGACAACCTGCTCACCGGTGCGCACCACGACATCTGGGAAGTGAACGTCGAGAGCGTCTACCACGAGACCGACGTCGCGGAGGAGCATCCGTATCGCACGGCTCCCGAGACGCCCGAGATGAAAGCGCTCGCCGCCACGCGCCCTGATTGATGGCCGGACGGCGATCGAAGCACTTCCGGATGGCGACTCGGATGCGGCGCATCTCAGCCAGGTCGGGCCCACGACGCAGCCATCGCCATGCACGGCTCTTACAGAAATGCGTGCCCGAGCTGACTGAATTGCCTGATCCAGGCCATCCCCGCGAGCACGCCGATCACCGCCCAACCATCTAAAAGACTCCTCCTCCCCGCCGCGACCGTGGCCGCGGCGGCGCTCGTCACGTGGCTGGCTCTGCCGACGGTCTGGTGGGGGCCGCTGAACGTCGACGAGGAGCTGACGCTCCGCATCTCCGACTTCTCGTTCGCGCACGTCTTCCACATCGTCTCGACGAAGCGAGGCGGCGGCCCGTTGCACTTCTGGCTGGAGCATTTCCTGCAGGGGTGGTGGCCCGGGCTCGGTGCGCTCCGCATTCCGTCCCTCATCTTCCTGTGCCTCGCGCTCCCGGCGGTCGCCCTCCTCGGCCGCCGCCTGCTTGGGAGCGAAGCCGGTGCCGGCGTCGTCCTCCTGACCGCGGCGTCACCGATCCCGGTGCTCTACGCCACCTTCGGGCGTCCGCACACGCTCCTCTTCGCCTGGCTGATGTGGTCGACGCTGCTTGCGCTGAAGGCGGCGGACGACGGCAGTCGCCGGCTGTGGATCGCCGCCGGGGCGTTGCTCGGCCTGACGGTCTTCATCCATCCGACCGCGCCGCTCTACGCGTTGACCGCCTTCGGCGCCGCGCTTGTCTACGCACCCCACCGGCCGCGGTCGGTCGTCCGCCAGGCGTGGCCGGGCGCAATCGCTCTCCTCGTCACATTCGTGCCGTACTACGTCCGCACGCTGCACGTGCTCGGTGACCGGTACGGAGTCGGGTCGGGCGCCACGAGTGGGCGGACCTTCTCCGGGCGGCCGGTGTGGGAGGACGCCCTCCACTTCGTCGCGCCGGGTCGGCACGACGTCAACTACTTCACCGTGCTGGCTGCGGTCGGCGTCGTGTCGCTCTTGCACCGTCGCGCCTATCGCACGCTCGCGTTCTGCACTCTCACCGTTGCCGCGCCCGTTCTCTTCTTCTCGGTCGTTCCGGCGAACGGCGACTCCGCACTCTTCTTCGATCGCTACATGATCCCCGTCACTCCGGCGTTTCTCGTCGTCGTCCTCGCCGGCTGCCTGACGATCGCCGGCTGGGCCGGCGCGATGCGGCTCGTCGTGCTCGTCCTGCTCGTGGCGGGCCTCCTCGGCCTCGAGTTGCGCTACGACGTCAACCATCGCAACGCGGTGCGGCGGATCGGCGTCGACTCGGTCGTCAGCGCCGTCGAGCGCTCACCGCACGGATCGATCCTGTTCGGCTCGACAGGGACGAGCGGCGCGCTCTTCTCGTCGTTCGACTACGGGCACCCCGCGAACATCCTCGACCATCTTGTCGCGCTCCGCGTGCCCTCGGTCGCGCTCGTCGACGACGACTCATGTCAGCGAGCGTTGCCATTCGTGCGCGGGGCTGCCGGGCCGCACTACGGGGTCTGGCTCTTCTACGCAGCCTCGCCCGCGGAGGCGCGGACCGCGGCGCAGTCACTCGTACGCATCGGCGGTACTCGTGTCGAGCAAGTGGGACGCCACTATTTCGTCGTCAGCACGACCGCGCGCCTCGCGCCGCGCGCCTTGATCCGGCGCGGAGTCTCGCTGCGGCTCGCGTGGAAGCGGGCTGTGCCGTCGAATGTCCGCGTCGACGAATTGCTGTTGGCCGACCGGGAGCTGTTGCGCGGCTCGGCAGCATGTGTTCCGTACGGTGAGCTCGGCGACCCCGATATCAGCCCGCACTGGCCACCGGTGACGACCAAGCACCAGTAGGAAAACCGTATGAATGCGCTGACAGGAGTTGAGGCAACCCGTTCCGGGGATGCCTTCTTCACGTTCCCAGACGATGCTGCCAGCATGAACGAGAAAGTGCTTGTCGTCGACGACCAGGATGTCGTGCGCGATGTCATCAGGCTGGCGCTCGAGGACGTCGGCTACACCGTGCTCGACGCAGCCTCACCGCTCGAGGCAATTGCCCTCGCGCGCGCCGACGGCGGGATCGACCTGCTGGTCACCGACGTCGTGATGCCCGAGATGGACGCGTTCGAGCTGGCCCAGCGGATCACGTCCGTCATGCCGCACGTGCGAATCCTCTTCACGTCGGGTTACACCGACGCAGGCGCAGAGGGGCCGTTCATCCAGAAGCCCTTTACGCCCGCCGAGCTCGTCGAAAAGGTCACCTCCGTCCTCGCGGCCTAGCTCGCCGCTCGTTCCTCACGCCTGGTCGCTAGGCTCGGCCGGATGCCCGAGCCCCGCCGGAGCTGGAATTTCGTCACGTCGCACGGAGTCGTCCTGCTCGAGGTCTTTCGCGACCCGGAGGCAACCGTCCGCGTGATCTCCGAACGGGCGGGCCTGACCGAGCGCCAGGCGCACCGAGTGCTCGACGACCTCGTGATCGAGGGCTACGTGATGCGGGAACGCGTCGGCCGACGCAACACCTACCGGATCAATGAAGACCAACCCATGCGCCACCCCACGGTCGCCTCGCGTCGCGTCGGTGAGCTTCTGGCCGCGCTCGCCCCGCGTCGGTGACGCGCGTCCTCATCCTCACCGCAAGCATCGGCGAGGGCCACGATCTGCCGGCCCGCACGCTGGCCGCGCAGTTGCTCGCCGAGACGCCCGGCACGGAGGTCGTGATCGAAGATGGGCTCGCTGCCATGGGTCGCGAGTTCGTGGTCATCAACGACGGCGGTGCGAGCGTCTTCTTCTATCGCTGGCAGTGGATCTGGGACGTGGCGTTCTGGCTCTCGGCGGGCTTCGCGCCGACGCGGCGCGCGGTGAAGGCGCTCGTCCGGGGACTCGGCTCGCGAGGCCTCAGCCGGCTGATTCGACGCGTGCAGCCCGATATTGTCGTCTCGGTCTATCCACTGGCGACCGAGGTGCTCGGCGGGCTACGCCGCCAGGGGCGGCTCGCGGTGCCCGCGGTTGGAGCGATCACGGACCTCGCCATGATGCACTACTGGGCCGCGCCGGGAATCGACCTGCACCTCGTCATCCATCCCGCCGTGGTCCCGGAGGTCCGCGCGATCGCCGGTCGGGCGACCGCGGTCGAGGTCGTGCACGGGCTGACGCGACCCGAGTTCGCCGAGCCCTGCGATGCCTCCGCCGCTCGCAGCGTCCTCGACCTGCCTGCGACGGGGAAGATCGTCCTCGTCTCGGGCGGGGGCTGGGGCGTGGGAGATCTCGAGAGTGCCGCGGACCAGGCGCTCGGGCTCGACGTCTCCGTCGTTGCGTGCCTCTGCGGCCGCAATGAGGCTCTACAGCGACGACTCGAGCGGCACTACGCCTCCGAGCCACGCGTGCGTGTGGTCGGGTTCACGGAGCAGATGAGTGAGTGGCTCGCGGCAGCCGACGCGCTCATCCATTCGACCGGAGGCCTCACGGTGCTCGAGGCGTACATTCGCGGCTGCCCGACGATCTCGTACGGCTGGGGTCGGGGCCACATTCGGGTCCACAACGAGGCGTTTCGGCGGTTTGGCTTCGCCGAGGTCGCGGCCACACCCCCTGCGCTCACCGAGGCGCTCCGTCGCGCACTGGCCGTGCGTCCCGAGCCCGTCTTCTCCCTCGCCTCGCTGCCGTCGGCGGCCTCGCTCGTGCTGGCGCTCGCGGCGTGAGAGCCGACTGGTTCTTGCCCGCGGCAGCACCGATCGTCCGCCCGCTCGCGCGTGCCTACAGGATCGACTGCAGGCTCGCCCGCGACGATGCCGTCGCGCTGACGTTCGACGACGGCCCACACGCGCAGGGAACTCCGGCGGTCCTCGCAGAGCTCGAGCGGCGGCACGCGACGGCGACGTTCTTCCTCGTCGGAGAGCAGGTCCGCCTGCGGCCCGCGCTCGCACACGAGATTGTTGCCGCCGGGCACGAGGTGGCGGTTCACGGCGACCGGCACACGCTGCTGCTGCGGCGAACGGTGCGCGCGCTGGCCGACGACCTTGACCGCGCGGTGGCGACGATCGCCGAGGCGACCGGTGTCGCTCCCACGCTCTACCGGCCCCCGTACGGGGTGTTCAGCGCCGGCGCGCTCGCGCACGTGCGGTCACGCTCGTGGCAGCCGCTCCTCTGGTCGACGTGGGGTCGTGACTGGGAGCGCCGCGCGACGCCTGCTTCGATCGCGCGACGTGCGACCCACGGCCTACGGCCGGGCGATGTCGTGCTGCTGCACGACTCGGATGCCTACAGCTCGGATGACTCGTGGCGCAGAACCGCAGCGGCGCTGCCGTCTGTCATCGACGCTGTCGCCACTCTCGGTGTGTCCGCGTCGTCGGTCACCCACTCGACGTAGCGGCGAACCCCGTCGACGAACGCCGTCGTCGCCTCCCAGCCGAGTTCGCGAGCCGCGCGCTGCCCCGAGATATTGCCGCCGCGAAGATCGCCGGCGCGCCCTTCGACGTGGACGATCGGCACGTCCCCGACCACGTCCCGGACCGCGCGCGCGATTGCCCGCACGCTCGTGTTCTCGTGCCCGACGAGATTGAAGACGCGGTTCGCACCAGCCGGTGCGAGTGCTGCGACGACACCGTCGGCGAGGTCCTCGACATAGACGAACCGACGCGACTGTGTACCGTCGCCGGCGATCGTCAACGGCTGGCCTGCGAGAGCCTTCGCCGTGAACGCAGCGACGACGGCGGTAGGTCGCGACCGCGGCCCGTACGGGATCCCGAACCGGAGAATCGACTGCTCCAGCCCGAAGAGCTCGCCGTAGCTCGCGGTGTACATCTCGCCCGCGATCTTGGTTGCGGTGTAGAAGTGCTTCGGCAGCGCGAGCGGCGTGTCCTCGTCGAGAGCTTCCGGCCCGGTTGCATCGCCGTAGACCCAGATCGTGCTGGCGTAGACGAAGCGCGGGATCTCGGCGTCGCGCACTCCGTCGAGCAGCGACTGCGTGCCCCGCACATTCACGCGATCTGCGTGAGCGGGGTCGCGCGTGACCTGGTCGACATCGGCGACCGCCGCGAGATGGAGCACGGCATCGCAACCGGTGACTGCACGGCGCACTGCGGAGGAGTCGCAGAGATCGCCCCGGACCGTCTCCACGTCGCCCGGGTCGTGATGCGGAGACTCGACGAGGTCGAAGATGCGCGGCTCGTGGCCCGCCGCGTGCAGACGGTCGACGACGTGCGAGCCGATGAAGCCGCAGCCGCCGGTGACGAGCACCTTCACGCGTCGGCCTCCTCGGCGCGGTAGTAGAGCGGGACGCACCAGTGGTTCTCGGCCACCCAGTCGCTCTCCGGCAGGTCCACGCGATGGTCGAGCAGGCGGTGGCAAGGCTCGTCGTAGACCTTGCCTGTCGACTGCTCGACCGGCTCGAAGACGATCACCTTGTAGAGGCCGGAAGTCATGCCGTCCGGGAGCTTCAGCCTCGACGGGTAGACCGGATCGATATGGAGCCGCGCCTGTTCGTTCTTCCAGGCGACGATCTCGTCGAGGCGGTCGACCTGGACGACACCGATCGCCGCGGTGAACTCGTTCATCCGGAAGTTGAGGCCATGGACGGCGTAGTCCGGTTTGCCGTAGTTGCGGAACGTGCTCGCGAACTCCAGCGCTTCCGGATGGCGCGACACGAGCATGCCACCTTCTCCCGTCGAGATGGTTTTGGTCGGCGCGAACGACCAGACGCCGAGATCGCCCCAGGTGCCCGCCCGCCGGCCGTTCCAGTCGGCGCCATGGGCGTGGGCGCAGTCCTCGATCAGGATGATGCCTTCGTTCCGGCAGAGGTCCGCGATCCGATCGGAGTCGAATGCGACGTGACCGCCGATGTGAACGAGGAAGACCGCTCGCGGCCGGTGCTCGTGCACCTTCCGCTCGAGATCGTCGAACGACATGCAGAGGTCCTCGCGGTTGCAGTCGACGAATTCGACCGTTGCGCCGGCAGTGATCGCGGCGAGGGGCGTCGCCATGAAGGTGTTCGACGGGCACAGGACCGTCTCGCCGCGCACACCCGCCCATTCGAGGGCGGCGAGTGCTGCGCCGGTCCAGCCGTTGAAGGCGACGGCCGCCTCGACGCCATTCCACCGCGCCCAGGCGCTTTCGAACTTGGCAGTCAAGGCTCCCTCCGACCAGCGCTCCGCGTCGAGCACGCTGTCCCAGAGTGTGTGCAGACGTGCACGGTCGCGCTGGTCGAAGCCAATTGCAAAGCGCGCAAGATCAGTCGGGATGCGGGGGGCGAGCATCCGCGCAAGCCTATAGCGCAGCCAGGTTTGCGACGCAGGGGCGTCTGACGAAAGGCTGAACACGCAGCTTGCGGTTCGTGAGCGAAGGCACGATCACCGGGCGGCGGAGGCGCTCACCCGAGTCCCGCTTCGCGCAACGGGCGGCGCGCCCAGGCGAAGCTCGAGGCGTACCAGCCGTCGAACGGCCGCAGCGTCACACCCTCGTCGCTCGATTGGATGAACCAACCGTTGCCCAGGTAGAGCGCAGTGTGGTCGACCTCGCTGGGTTTGGACGCTCGTCCGTGCGCGCCGAAGAACATCACGTCGGCGGGTTGCAGCTTCGCAGCGGGAAGCAGGTCGCGTTGGGGCACCTCGCCGCTCATCTGGTAGGTCGTGCGCCCTCGCAGCACGCCCGCAAGGCCTCGCTCGCCGTTGTACGGCGTCAGCTTGTAGACCCGCCAGACGAAGCCCGAGCAGTCGAAGCCACCGGCCGACGAAACGCCGAACAGCGTCTCCTTGGTCGGGCTCGTCCCGCCCCAGACGTACGGGTAGCCGACGTAGGAGATCGCCGTCGTCAGGATGCGCCGCTGCCATGGCGTGAGGTCGGGCAGGGTGAAGGCGGCCGCTGCCTGCCGGACGTCGTCCGCAGCCCGGTTGTCGAGTTGCAGCACTTGCGCGAAGGACCAGGCTGCCTCGGCGCGGGTCACGGCCTCTGTCGGCAAGAGCTCGAGATCGTCTTCGCCCGCGGGATGGTTCAGCCGGAGCCCGAGCATGCGTGCGACCGCTTCGGCACCGGTGCCCGGGCGCGGGTGCAGCCCTGCCCGCGCAAGCGTTCCCTGGATCGCCCGCGCTGCGTCGCCGAGGCCGAGATAGCCGACGAGCGCCGCATCGAGCTGCTTGACGGTGACGGCCTGCGCCGGCGCAACCGCGTGGTAGAGAACGCGAGCCGGCGCGACGGTCGCCGGCGCCGGCGTTGGCATCGGCAGGGATGACTTCACGACCGGCACCGTGACGGGCACCTCGCGCGGCGGCGGTACCGAGCGTGCGCCATTTGCGACCGTGATGCCCCAGGCCGCGATCGCGGTGCCGCCACCGGCGAACGAGACGCTGACGGCGAGCTGGTGTGCGCCGTCGGCCAGCGTCTGTGAGTCGAACAAGAATTCGAAGGGGTCGATGTCCTCGCTGTCGACTCCGACCCCGTCGACGGCGAAGTCGACGTGGTCGATCGTCTGGCCCGGGGCGTCGACCGTCACGCTCACATCGCCCGCGACCAGGTCGCCGGGTCCGACGGTCGACTCGATCGTCGGCGAGGGAGCCGGGGGAGTGGGTGGTGGAGCGAGTGGGTGCTCCAGTGCTGCAGTCGCCGCGATCGCGGCGGCGAGGGCCGATTGGGTGAGCGAGGTCTGCGGAGCGAACGTCGCCGGCGAGCGACCGAGTACGCCTGCCTTCGTGACCGTGCGAATCTCGGGCGCTGCCCAGTTGCGGTCCGTTGCATCGGCGCGCACCGAGCACGCGAAGATGCTCGCGAGCGCGACTGCGGTGATGCACGTGACGCGGCGAATGACCATCAGGAACCTCTTCGACCATCGTCGCGTCCCGGCCGCCCCGAAATCCCCCGAACAGTGGTGAGCGGGCTGCGGCGCCGCGCCGCAGGCCCGCTCACACGTCAGTCGGGTTCTACGGCCAGTATCCGGCTACGTCGGCCCCGAACAGCGCGGCCACGAACAGCGCCACAGCAGCAGCAAGCGACAGGTAGTTCCGCATTTGGGCTGTCTCCTCACACCTTCGGTTGACGGTGACAGCCCCCGGGGGCGAGCTTCAGTCTTGCTGTACTGCCGCCCGAAGTGACGGTCGTCAGGCAACACCATTGACCCGAGGCAATACACTCCGCCGATGCCTCGCTCACTCACGAGCCACATCGACTCTCCGCGCGAGTTCGGGATCCGTCTGAAGGCGGCCCGCGACCGGGCTGGTCTGTCTCAGCGGCAGCTCGCGTTCCCGGGCTGTACCGCCGCTTATATCTCTCGCCTCGAGGCGGGCGCGCGAGTGCCGTCGCTGCAGATGAGCAACCAGCTCGCCCTGCGCCTCGAGGTGACGGGCCAGTGGTTGGCCACGGGTGTGGACGCGGCCGTGCTGGAGCCGATCGAGCTTCTCGAGGCAGAGGTCGCCCTCCGCCTCGGCGAAGTCGACGAGGCCGAGCGCCTCTTCCTCTTGCACCTCGACGCGGACGACCCGTCGCGGGCTGCTGCACTCGCCGGCCTCGGGCAGATCTCGTTCCGCGCCGGAAGGCTCGAGGAGGCAATCAGCCGGCTCCAGCAGTCGTTCGAGCTGCGCGGAGAGCGCGCGCTCGCCGACGCTGCGCTCGTCGACACACTCGGCCGGGCCTACGCGTCGGTCGGCCCGATCGAGTCAGCTATCGCGCTCTTCGAAGGCGCCCTCGAGGAAGCACGTGCGGCGGGGGCTCCGATCGAACAGCTGCGATTCACGGTCCTGCTCGCCAACGCGCTGATCGACAGCGGCTCGATCAGCCGGGCGGAGCAGGCACTCGCAGACGTCATTCGGATCACCGATGAGATCACTGACCCGGTCGCCGCCGCACGGCTCTTCTGGACCCAGTCGCGGCTCTACTCGGCGCGGCACGAACCGCAGCTCGCGAGCAAGTACGCCCGCCGGGCGCTCGAGATTCTCGAGCGCACCGAGAACGAGGCGTACGTCGGCATGGCGTACCACCTGCTTGCGATCGCGGAGATCGAATCCGGGAACGAAGAGAGCGCGCTCGAGCAGCTCGAGCGTGGCCGAAAGTTGTTCGGCGCCGACCTGAGCTCGAAGGACGAGGCGAAGTTCTCGATCGAAGAGGCACGCGCGCTCACCTCGCTCGGCCGGACCGGCGAGGCGGCGCGCGCCGCCGGCCGCGCGCTTGCCCTCATCGACTGGATCAGTGCCGGCGACCGAGGTCGCGCCTACGTCGCTCTCGCGGATGTGTTCGCCGCCGCCGGCGAGCTCGAGCGCGCCGAGATGCTCTACGGCCAGGGTCTCGATCTTCTGATCGATCACGGGAAGCCGTTCGCGCTCGACGCCGGCCGCAGGCTGGCCGATCTGCTCGAGCAGAGAGGCGACGAGACGGGTGCACTCGCCGTCCTGAAGCGTGCGGCCGCGGCGGCTTCGGCCCCCACACACGTCAAAACCTGACGGCGGCCCGTCGACGCCGCACCTCGAGCACGCCCGATTCCCGGCGGCTTCCAGCACGACGCCGCGGAGGGCAGCGCTGGAAACTCGGTTAGCGGTGCCGCCTGCGGGCGCGGTTCGGTGCCTCGTCGGTCAGGGTCGCCACCCGAACGGCCCGGAACCCTCCTTCAACGTCTGCCGCTTCGCGTTCGAACGTCAACGGCTTGCCCGCCATGCGATCGCCCAGAGTGTGCCCGGGCTCGAACCCGGACTCCTCGACGAGAAGCCGCTCACCATCCTCAGTGCGGATGTAACCCATCCGCTTTTCTGGGTTGAACCAGATCAATGTGCCGCGCATGTTCCCCTTTCGACAATCAGCGTCCGCCCGCCAGGCGATCCGTCTCGAGGAGCGTGAGACATCCCGGGCAGACCTCTTCGTCCTCAATTGTGACCCAACTCGTGCGGTCGTCGGAGTCTCGTGCAGATCGGGCACATCGAGAGCACGTCTCAATGTCGCTCTCGTCCCGCTCAGCGCTCATCCGCGCGGCAGGACGTAGAAGGCGATCGCGGCGCATTGGCAGGCCGCTGCGGCCAGGGTGCAGAGGTGGAAGATCTCGTGGTAGCCGAAGGTCGCGGGCCGCGGATCAGGGCGCCGGAGCGCGTAGACGACTGCGCCGGCCGTATAGAAGAGGCCGCCGGCAAAGAGCAGGAGCAGGCCGGGTGTTCCCACCTTGTCGAACTGCGAGTAGGCGACGACCGCCACCCAGCCGAGCCCGATCCCGATCGCCGCGGACAGCCGTTTCGGCGCATTCACCCAGATCACCTTCAGGACGATCGCGACGAGGACACCGGTGTAGACGATCGAGAGCACGACGATCGCCCACGTCTGTGAGAACACGATGAGCCCAAACGGCGTGTACGTGCCGGCGATCAGGAGGTAGACCCCGGCGTGGTCCGCACGTGCGAGCCACGAGCGCGTGACGGGCGACCAGGTCGGGCGATGGTAGAGCGCGCTCACCCCGAAGCAGATGGCCAGGCAGCTCGTGAAGACGATGGCCGAGAGCCGAGCGCGGCCCGGGTCGGCCAGGATCGCGAGCGGGATCGCGACCGCGACCGCGGCGAAGAACCCCGCTTGGTGGAAGACGCCCCGGAGGCGCGGCTTCACGCGCACCGGAATCTGCTCGGCTGCAGCTATTTCGGAGGCCTTCCTGGTCGCCGTTCGATTACAGGAAGCGTAACAGCCGCTTGTGCGGATCATTTCCTACGTCGCTACACTCCCGGCTTGGAACTGAGCGAGTCTCGACGGTGCGCATTTGCACCTTCTTGCCCGTTCATGAAGTTGGCAAGGAGGTGAAAGAGATATGGCAAGCGGAACCGTCAAGTGGTTCAACGCGGACAAGGGTTACGGCTTCATCACACCTGATGAGGGCGGGAAGGACCTGTTCGTGCACTTCAGCGCGATCCAGAGCAGCGGCTACAAGTCGCTCGCCGAGGGTGCGAAGGTCGAGTACGAGGCGCAGGAGGGCGATAAGGGCCCCCAGGCAGCCAACGTGACCGTCACGGCGTAACGCCGTGAGCGAGCGGCGGGTGCTCACCCGCCGCTCGCAGAAAAACCTCGAAAGGAGGGGAGCGCATTGGCGCAGCAGAAGGAAGAGAAGGTCGAGATGACGGGCGAGATCGTCGAAGCGCTCCGGAACGGCATGTTCCGCATCCAACTCGACAACGGGCACGAGACCCTCGGATACACCGCGGGGAAAATGCGGCGCTACCGCATCCGGATGAATCCGGGCGACCGTGTTCGCATCGAGCTCTCCGCGTACGACCTCGGCCGCGGGCGGATCGTCTACCGGATGCGTCCGGGCGACGAGCGCGAAGCCTAAGAACTACGCCGGCGTGCGCGCGAGGACGACGACGGGAATCTCGCGCGTCGTTCGGCGCGCATAGTTCAGATAGCCAGGCGCGCGCTCGACGACCCGTGTCCATAGGCGCTCCCGCTCGTCGCCCGAGGTCGCACGTGCCGTGACGGTGAAATGCTCGGCGCCGACCTGCAACGTCGCAATCGGCGTCCGCTCGAGGTTGAGCCACCATGCGGGCGACCGGTCCATCCCGCCGAACGAGGCGATCACGATGTAGTCGCGGCCGTCGGGGAGGGCGCAGAGAGGGACGGTGCGCGGCTTCCCGCTCGTCCGACCGGTGGTCGTCAGCAGGACGATCGGCAGGGTCCAGATGCGCGCGCCGATCCGCCCGCGGCTGAGCCGGTAGAGGCTGCGATGAACTGCCCCGAGGCTTCTCGTTGCGATCGGGACCAGCGCGCGGCGCACCTCAGCCGCCGCTCGTCCGGCGGAGGTCGACAAGGCGTTGCGCCTTGCCTGCCGACCGTTCGATGAGGTCGGGCTCGACTACGTCGACGTCGACCGTGACTCCGATGGAGTGCTTGACGAGCGCTGCAAGCCGTTCGCCGCTGTCCGCGCGTTCCGCTGTCCCTGCCGCCTCACTGCGCGCCTCGACGCGGACGGTCAGCTCGTCCAGCCGTCGCGGCCGTGACAGCACGAGCTGGAAGTGCGGAGCAAGGCCGGGGACGCGCAGGATCAGCTCCTCGATCTGTGTGGGGAACAGGTTGACGCCACGCAGGATGATCATGTCGTCACTCCGTCCCGTGACTCGCTCGATTCGTCGCATCGGCCGAGCGGTACCGGGAAGCAGACGCGTCAGGTCGCGGGTTCGGTAACGGATGAGCGGGAGGGCTTCCTTCGTCAAGGTCGTGAACACGAGCTCGCCGCGCTCACCCGGGCCACGCGCCGCACCGGTGGTCTCGTCGATGATCTCGGGAAAGAAGTGGTCCTCCCAGACGTGCAACCCGTCCTTGGTCTCGACACATTCGCTCGCGACCCCCGGCCCCATGATCTCGGACAGTCCGTAGATGTCGACGGCGTCGATCCCGGTGCGCGATTCGATCTCTGCGCGCATCTCGTCGGTCCACGGCTCCGCTCCGAAGATCCCGAGCCTCAGCGCGCAGCTGCGCGGGTCGATGCCCCGCCGCTCGAACTCGTCCAGGATCGCCAGCATGTACGACGGGGTGACCATGATGATCTCCGGCTCGAGGTCGACGAGCAGGCGTACCTGCCGTTCGGTCATCCCGCCCGAGACGGGAATGACGGTGCAGCCGAGCTCCTCGGCGCCGTAGTGCGCGCCGAGCCCACCGGTGAACAGCCCGTAGCCGTAGGCAACGTGGACGCGATCGCCGCGGCGTCCGCCGGCGGCACGGATCGATCGCGCGACGAGCTTCGCCCAGGTCTCGACATCCGACCGCGTGTAGCCGACGACCGTGGGGCGCCCGGTCGTCCCGCTCGAGGCGTGGATCCGGGAAATCTGCTCGCGCGGCACGGCGAACATGCCGAACGGGTAGGCGTCGCGGAGGTCGGCCTTCGTCGTGAACGGATACCTCGAGAGGTCGTCGAGGCTGTAGCAGTCGTCTGGATGCACGCCCGCCTCGTCGAAGCGCCTTCGGTAGAGCTCGACGTTGGCGTACGCGTGGTGCAGCGTCGATTGCAGTCGCTGGAGCTGCACAGCCGCCAGCTCGTCCGGCGAGGCCCGCTCGATCGGCTCGAGCTCATCGACGCGCGGTGTGCGTCCGGGCATCCACTCATGGTGTCGCGCCGGCGGAGCTGGCGTCAAATGTCAGGAGATAGCTAGCTGCTACCGGCCTGGCAGACACCTTTCGGGAATCCGTAGGCCTTCGTGTTCTTGCTTGCTTTTGCGAAGAGTGCGAAGCCGCGCTGCACCTTGCTCATCGCCAGGGCGTAGCGTCCGGCGAGCGCCGCTCGATGACCCGCTCGGAACGCCGCGACCGTCGGGCGGAGATCAGCGACGAAGGTTTCGAAGAGCTCTCGGTCCTGAGTGGGCGGCGCCAGCCGTGCGAGCCCTACGCGGACGCCTTCGAGTGCGCTCGCGTACCCGGCGATGAAGACGATCGCGCGCTCCTTGTCTCCCTTCGGTGCGGTTGATGCGAATGGGTTCGCCGAGCGGATCTGGGGAAGCGCGTTTACCTTTCGCTCGCCCGCCTTGCAGATTGCGGAGCCGCGCGCGATCACCTGCGCCTTCGTCAGCGTGCGATCCGCACCGCGCGCGAGCGCCACGGTCGCAAGCGTCGCCAGAACGGCGACCAGGACGATTGGTGTTGTGCGAGTAGCGCTCATCGACGTGCCTCCTCGAGTTGGATGTCCTCGAAGCGTCGTGGCGTAGGCCGGTGTGCGCATCGGTCGCCCGCGCGATTCTGACTCGCTCGAACGAGCGATCTCGGGCGCCGTTCGACTCACTCCGGAGATCGATGGTGCCCGCGGCGCGATCGGTTTAGGGTGACTCTGTGGCTGTCCGAAGCTGGCTGCAACGACATGCCGACGGCGCGCTCGCAGCGGCTCTCGGATTCATCTTCGTGGCTGAGATGCTGTTCGAAGCCGACGTCGAGCGACGTCCTGCGAGTATCGCGATCGCCGCTCTCTTCGGTGGCTCGCTGGCGGTCCGCCGCCGTTTCCCGCTTGTGCCCCTTGCCGTCGGGATCGCGATTGTCGAGCTCGACAACACCCTGCTGACGGGGATCGCCGAGGCGGGTGCGTTTCTCGTCGGTTTCGTGATCGCCATCTATACGGCGGGGCGGTTTGCCCGCGGTGCCTCCGCCTGGATCGCGTCTGGTGTGGTCGTGATCGCTATCCCCGTCGCGGCGATCGAGCCGGGTCAACCGGTCGGGTTCGCCGACTTTGGCTTCTTCGCGATGTTCTTCGGTGGTCCGTTCGTCGTGGGGCGCATCATTCGCCACCGGCGCGAGCGCGAGCGATCGCTCGTCGCGCATGCGACGAAGCTCGAACTCGACCAGGAGGTGCGTGCGGCCGAAGCAGTCAGCGAAGAGCGATCGCGCATCGCGCGCGAGTTGCACGACGTCGTGGCTCACGCGATCAGCGTGATCGTGTTGCAGGCACGAGGGGGCAGGAGGATGCTCGACGACGCACCGGAAGAGACGCGCGCGGCCCTTGATGCGATCGAGCACGCCGGCGGCCAGGCCCTCGAGGAGATGCGCCGGCTGCTCGGGATGCTCCGCGCGTCGGGAGACGAGATCGCGCTCGCACCACAGCCGAGCCTCGCTCTTCTCGACGAGTTGGCCGCACGTGTCACGGCGACCGGGTTGCCAGTCGAGGTACGAGTCGAGGGCACGCCCGTCGAGCTGCCGCCCGGTGTTGACGTCTCCGCGTATCGCATCGTCCAGGAGGCGCTGACGAATGCGCTGAAGCACGCGGGGCCTGCGCGCGCGCAGGTGATCGTCCGCTACCGGCCGCACGGGGTCGAGCTCGAAGTCCTCGACGATGGGCCGGGCGACCCCGGCGGTGGCGGTTCGGGCCACGGGCTCGCCGGTATCCGCGAGCGTGTCGGGATTTACGGCGGTGCGCTCGAAAGCGGCCGGCGCGAGGGTGGCGGCTACGCGCTCAGGGTCGTCCTGCCGCTCGGTCCTTCTCGATGATCCGCATCCTGCTCGCCGACGATCAAAGCCTCATTCGCGCCGGGCTTCGAATGATCCTCAAGGCGGAGCCTGACTTCGAAGTGGTCGGTGAGGCGGGCGACGGCGACGCTGCGGTCGCAGGGGCGGCGGAACTGCAACCCGATGTCGTGCTGATGGACGTCCGCATGCCGCAACTCGACGGGATCGCGGCGACGCGCCTCATCACCGGCCGGGAGGGCGCGCCGCGCGTCCTCGTCTTGACGACGTTCGACCTCGACGAGTACGTGTACGAGGCCCTTCGCGCCGGCGCGAGCGCGTTTCTCCTCAAGGATGCGCCGGAGCGCCAGCTCATCGCTGCGGTACGTGTCGTGGCCGACGGCGGGTCACTCTTTGCGCCGTCCGTAACGAAGCGTTTGATCGAGCGGTTCGCAGATCGGGAACCGGGCGGTGAGCCGGTGTCGCTCGACGCGCTGACCGCTCGCGAGCATGAGGTTCTGGTGCTCGTGGCGCGCGGGCACTCGAACGCCGAGATCGCGTCCGAGCTCGTCGTGAGCGAGCACACGGTGAAGACGCACGTCGCGAGCATCCTGCAAAAGCTCGAGCTCCGAAACCGAGTCCAGGCGGTTGTGCTCGCCTACGAGTCCGGTCTCGTCCAGCCTGGCCGAGCCACACGATGAGCCCGCGCGCCCCCTCGCTTGTTCAGCTGCGCCTGCCGAAGATCGAGAGGAAGAACAGGAAGACGTTCAGGATGTCGAGGAAGATCGAGGCCGCGAGGAGCGGAGCCACGCGGATGTCCTTCGCCTTCCGCAACCGCTGGAAGTCGATCAGCGTGAACCCCGCGAAGATCACGAGCCCGAGAACCGCCCAGATCAGATCGCCGTTCGGGATGCGGACGAAGATCGTCACGATCCCGAACACGATCAGCGCGAGCAGCGCCCAGAAGAGCACGCGCGCCAGCGGCTGCAGATCGCGCCGGATGGCGTAGCCGGCGGCGCCGAAGCCGCCGATGAAGAGCGCCGTCGCGCCGCCCGCCTGCCAAACCGCCTGCGGGTTCGTGCTGGCGTAGTAGGCGATCGTGGGTGCCGTGCCGAGACCCACGAGGACGCCGAACGCGAACAGAAGCCCGACCGCGAGCTGCTCCGAGCGGCGGATCGCGACGTTCAGGCCGAGGAGGCAGCCGAACGAGAGGATGAACCAGAGGAGCCCGGCGGTGTTCGACATGTTGCGGCCGAGGTAGGCGCCGACGGCGAAAAGGCCGGCGGTGACGGCAACGAGGCCCATCGTGTGGGCGAACAGTGTGCGGGACTCGTCGCGGGTCGTCCCGCGACCGACCGCGGTGTCAGAGAAGGTCATGAGGTGAGCTTATCGGCCACGAAAATCGAGGCAAGCGAACTTTTGGGCTCAGGCGGACAAGCCGACCGCGGCGACCAGCGCCTCGACGCACAGGGGGTCGAACTGGGTCCCCGCGCACTCCTGCAGCTCGCGGATCGCCTCGCTCTCGCTGACGCGAGCGCGGTACGGGCGGTTCTCGCACATCGCGAGGTACGCATCGGCGACGGCGACGACTCGCGCTGCGAGCGGGATCTGCTCGCCGGCCAGGCCGCGTGGATAGCCGCTGCCGTCCCAGCGCTCGTGGTGCCCGGTCACGACCTCGGCCACATTCGGGTCGACCGCCCGGCCGACGATCCGCTCTCCTTCCAGCGGGTGCTCTCTGATGAGCAGCCGCTCCCGCTGCGTCAGCGGGGACGCCTTCGAGAGGATGTATTCGTCGATCCGGAGCTTCCCGACGTCGTGGAGGAGTGCCCCCTGGGCGACCGCGTGCTTGACGTCGTCATCGACCTCGAGCTCGGTGGCGATCCGCAAGGAACACTGCGCCACCCCGATCGCGTGAGCGTCGGGGTAGCCGATCACGCCCGTTCGCATCGCGACCAGACGTCTGCTTTCGGCGATCGGAAGCTCCTCCACGGACTCCCCGATCGTGCGTGCCGTGGTCGCCACGCATCCCCCTTTCGGGGGATGGCTTGGTGTTCCTTCCGGAAACAAACGGCGCTACATTCGTTGTGTTGCGGCAAGGGCGGGTGACGGCGGGGGGAAGGATGGGAACCCGACTCGAAAGGCGGGGGCGGTTTTCAGCGCTCGGCTCTGGCGGCGCGTCCGTGTTCGCCGCGTCACTGCTGATCGGGCTCTCGGTCGGCGCCGTGTGCTGGGCGATCGAGTCGGCCATTGTGAGTGCTCAGCGCTCGAGCCGGATCGATGCGGGGCGCAACACGTTGACCGCGGCACGCAACCTGGTCGCCGTCAAGGAGCGTGCGGCGGCTCGTGAGGCATCGCAACTCGCGGGTCGGGCTGATGTCCAGTCCGCCTTCGTCGCGCGCGATCTCGCACCGCTCCTCTCGCTGTCGCGGGCGCATCCCAACGCGCGGTTCGTCCTGTCGAACGGACGGGTCGTCGGTCCGACGACGCTTGCCGGGCCGGGGGCCACCGTCGCCGTCTACAGCCACGGCCGTCCCGCGGGACGGGTGATCGTGGCGAGGCCGCCCGATGCCGCGCTCCTCGCGACCGCGCGGAAGCAGTCGCCGCCGACTCATCTCCTCTACGCCGTCGGTGGAACCGTCGCCGCTTCGTCTCCGGACGTCGGGCACGCTCCGGTCGCGAAGCTCCTGCACTCGAGACTGAGCGAACAGCTCGCCCTGAGCTCGCTCGACGCGACGACCGCGCAGCTGTACGCCTACCGTACGAAGCCCGGCATCCCAGGTCGTCGGCTCTGGCCGTTCGTGGCCGCCTTCGTCGCGACGATCGCCTCGTTTCGCGTCTTCGAACGTCGTGAGCTCAGGCGACGGTCGAAGCCCCCTCCGAACTCGGTTCGTGACGCGGTCGCGCTCGTCGGCGAGACACTCGCGGCGACGCACAACACAGAAGCGCTGCTGCCCGTCATTTTGCGCGCGGCTGTCGAGGCGACCGGCGCGAGCGGCGGCACGATCGAGGCCGGGGACTTCTCGCTCGCGACGCACGGCACGATCCCGGCGGAGCCGGTCGACACGCTTCAGGTCGCACTCGAGGTGTCCGAGGGCGAGAGCGCACGCATGACGCTCTTCTCGTCGGACTCCGGGTTTGACGCCGACGCGCGAGACGCAGTGGCATGGATCGCCGAGCAGGCCCTGATCGCGCTCGAGAATGCGCGCCTGCATGGCCAGGTGCAGCGCCAGGCCGTGACCGACGACCTCACCGGTCTCGCAAACCGCCGTCAGTTCCTCGTGCAACTCGACTCGGAGATCGCCCGCTCCCGGCGAAGCGGATCTCCACTCGGGATCATCCTGGCGGACCTCGACGACTTCAAGCGCGTCAACGACACGCATGGACATCAGGCGGGAGACGTGGCTTTGCGCAGCTTCGCCGAGATCCTGAAGACGATGGCGCGAGACGTCGACCTCGCCGTGCGACTCGGAGGAGAGGAGTTCGCCGTGCTCCTCCCCGACACGGACCTCGCCGGTGCGGCGCAGCTCGCCGAGCGTCTCCGCCTCGCACTCGAGTCGTCGCTGATCGGGCACCCGCCGACGCAGATGCGCGTGACGGCGAGCTTCGGCGTCTCGTCCTTTCCTGCCGCGGCCGCCGCCGAGGATCTGCTCACGGACGCCGACCGCCGGTTGTACGACGCGAAACGAACAGGCAAGAATCGGGTTGTCTCGTCCAAGGAGATCGGCGCGGCCCACCGAACCTGAGGAGCGTCCGGTGCGGCTGCGAGCATCCGGCCGTGCAGCCGCTTCGCTTCGCCGCGCTCGTCGCGATTGCGACCGCCCTCGTGATCGCGGTCGGCCAGTTGTGGCTGCAATCGGTCGACACCCGGGTTCCCACCTTCGAACGTGGCGCTCGCGCAGGCAGCGACGCGGTCGGGGTTGCGATCGCCGGTGGCCGGCGTGCCGGCGGGCGGCCGGCTCACGTCGCCTCCAACACGGCCGGGCGTGCTGCACCCCGGCACCGCGCGGCCACGACGGTCATCCGCATCTCCCCGACCCGCTCGTCGCACCAGCTCGCAACGGTGACGGCGACGCCCGTGACCGCCACCAGTTCGGCGGCCGCGCCTCCCGCTCACGCGGCCGCTGTCGCGGCGCCGGCGACGACGAGCGCGCCGACGACCAGTGCCCCGACGACGAGCGCCCCAGCACCGAAGCCGGCACCGAAGCCGGCTCCGAAGCCGACACCCACGCCGACGCCGACGCCCACCCCGACGCCGACTCCGACTCCGACTCCGACTCCGACTCCGACTCCGACTCCGACTCCGACTCCGACTCCTGAGCCCACTCCGACGCCGGCGCCCGCACCGGCGCCGCCCCCTGCGCCGGTCCCGAGTCCCACCCCGGTCCCGACGCCCACCCCACCAGCCTCGCCGCCGGCTGCCCCGCCGCCGGCGGTCGTGATTCCGAACCCGACCGTCGCGGCGCCTCCGACCGTGCCCGGGCCGAGCCGACCGGGCTGGGGGTACGGCGACCCGAATCACGACCACACCGGCCCCCCGGGCCGTTGTCGTGGATCAGCAGGTCCCTGAGCCAGAGGCTGCGTCTCAGGTCGTCCGGCGAGGCGTGCTGCGCCGCCGGGCCATCTTCGGCGGCGTCGAGATCCTCGGCGCCCGCCTGCGTCGCGAGTTCGACCTCAACACCCGGCCCGACGAGCACGCTCGTTTCTGCGTGCGCGGGAAGTCGGGTCACGCCCTCGTCTGCCTCGACGATCGCGTTCTCATCCTCAAGCGGGGGTTCTCTGCCGGAACGACCTTCGGCGCGATCTCGGCGACCATCTACTACTCCGACGTGACGGGAATCCAGGTGGGCAGGCACCTCACCTCGAGTTGGATCGAGATCAACTCACCGAGCTTCCAGGGCGGCGAGCGCGGCCGGGGGTTGCAGCACACTTCGAAGCGCGACGTCTTCAAGCAGCCGAACTGCCTCCCGATCCGGCGGCGCCGGGCGCCGGCCTACCAACTCGCGCTTGGCGAGCTTCGCCGTTTCATCGCCGCTGCGAAGGTCGAGCAACGGGACGTGCCGGTGATCGACCAGCTCGAGCGCCTCGCGATGCTCCGACGGCGGGGTGACGTGGATGAGCACGAGTTCGAGCTCGCCAAGGCGCGCATCCTGCGCGATGCCTCGGTGCACTGGGGCCAAGCGGCCGAGAGCTCCTAGGACACACAGCTCCTAGGACACACCGAGGATCGAGTCGCCGCCGCAGCGAGTCGCAGACTCATTCGAGGGGAGGAGCCCACGAACTCACTGCGGCAACACGGGAATCGTCGCGCAGCCGATGTGCGCTTGTCTGACCCAAACAGGTCAAACCTCGCGAGGGCACGACGCGCGAGGCCCGCAGCCCCTGCTGGACAGTGTCATTGGGTTCCTTGTAGGGTCGCGCTCGCTTCATGCTTCGCTCTCTGCTGATCACCTGGGCCGTCCTCGCGTGTGCGTTCGCGATCACGAGTTGGATCCTCACGGGTGTGACCGTCTCCGGCGGTCTCGCCGGGTATCTCTGGGTGTCGTTGCTCTTCGGCGTCATCAACGCCGTGCTCGGAACGATCTTGCGGATCGTGACGTTCCCTCTCCGGGTTCTCACGCTCGGGTTGTTCACGGTGATCATCAATGCGCTGCTGCTCAAGCTGACCGCCCGGTGGTCGAGCCATCTGACGATCGACAAGTTCTGGTGGACGGCGATCTGGGCGGCGATCATCCTCTCGGCGGTCACCGTGCTGCTCGACCTGGCGGTCGGCTCGATCGTCCGGCGGGAGCCGGTGCTCCGCTGAATCGGGCCAGGGTGTGACCTCGACGCGGTCGGCGTCATCCACTTGATCGGGCGCTGAGGCCCGGCAGGGCTTCTAGCTGTGGGAGTGGCGGCGCGGCGGCAGCACGCCGCGCCAGAGCCGCGAGAGCAGGTACGTCGGGACGAGCCAGACGACGAGGAACGCGGCCAGCTCGGGCGCTGACGCGCCGTGGATGAGCGCCGTCAGCCCGAGCACGAGCAGCAGGACAAGGCTGAACATGAGCCAGGCGCCGGTGAACACCACGAGCATCCCGCCGCGGACGGCGGATTGTGCGGCCGCGCGGACCGTGAACTGAGGAAGCCCGGCCAGGGCACGTCGCAGCTCCTGGAGCGACCGGGCCTGGAGCGCGAGCTCGGTGCGTGCCGACAGCTCCTCGAGGGTCAGCCTGCCGAGCAGGAAGTGCTCGCGCAGGGACGCAACAGCGCGCTCCCGGTCTCCGTCAGCGGCCAGGGCCATGCCGGAATCGTAGCCACGGACCGGCCACGCTGATGTGCGGCGAGCCGGTGAGCCGGGGCAAGGAGTTCAGTGGGAGCCTCCAAGTGCCTGCAACATCCGATTGTTGTAAAATGCAGCTATGCGTGCGACCCGCGAGCAACGCCGCCTGGCTGACGAGCTCGCGCAGCGCTGGCGTGAGCTCGGCCGGACGCTCGCAAGTCGCAGGCTGCAGGCCTCGTTGCATCCAGGATTGCCGTCGCAGCTGACGCCGAGCAAGCTGCGGGCGCTTGACGTGCTCGCAGAGCAGGAGTGGCTTCGAATCGGTGAGCTCGCCGAGCGTGTCGGGCTCGATGAGACGACGGCGACGCGGCTCGTCGATCGACTCGAGGCGATGGGAGTCGCCGAGCGCCGGAGCGAGGCGGGCGACCGCCGCGCGACCCTCGTCGGGCTCACCGCCGCGGGCGCCGAGATCGTCGCGGAAGTTGCAGTCGGCCGCCGGCGTTTCTTCTGTGACGTCCTGGCCGCCCTCGATCCGAGCGAGCAGGCGGAGCTCGTCCGCCTGACGGGCAAAGCCGCAGCCGCGCTCCGGACTCGCAGTGAGGAGCTGGTGGGCCGGTGACCGAGCCGACGGTGATCGTCGACAGCCTCGTCGTCCGCTTTGGTGAGGTCGAGGCGGTCGGCGGGGTGTCGTTCGCCGTCGGAGCCGGCGAGGTGTTCGGCCTGCTCGGCCCGAACGGCGCGGGGAAGACGACGGCGATTCGTGTGCTCACGACGCTACTGCGGCCGACCGCGGGCCGGGCGGTCGTGGCCGGTCATGACACTGTGCGAGAGGGCCTGGCGGTGCGTCGGGTGATCGGTTACGTCCCTCAGGCGATCTCAATCGACGGTGCGTTGACGGCGTACGAGAACCTCGAGTTCTATGCGCGGGTCACCGGCGTGCGGCGCAGGGAGCGCGCAGCGCGGATCGCGGAGGCGGTCGAGACGATGAACCTCGGCTCGTTCCTCGACCGCCTCGGGCGCACGCTGTCAGGCGGCATGCTGCGTCGCCTCGAGATCGCGAGCGCGCTTCTCAACCGACCCCAGGTGCTGTTCCTCGACGAGCCGACGGTCGGTCTCGACCCGACAGCGCGCAGGCTCGTCTGGGAGCGGCTTCAGGCGCTGCGTGAGGAAGCGGGGACGACGCTTCTGATGACAACCCACCAGATGGAGGAGGCGGAGCGTTACTGCGAGCGCCTCGCGATCATCGACGTCGGCGTGCTCGTCGCGCAGGGGTCGCCCGGCGAGCTCCTCAGCCAGTTTGACGTCCCGGTGCTCGAGGACGTGTTTACGGAAGCGACCGGCCACAGGATCGAGGAAGGGGGAACGTTCAGAGATGCCCGCGCCAGCCGCAGGCTTTCGCGCCGGCTCGGTTGAGCTCGGCCTGAACGCGCTCGGCGGCCGCCTGCTGTGGCTGCGCGAAGGCACGGTCGCGATGGCGTGGGCGGAGCTTCGCAAGCTGCGCCACGACCACCTCGACATCTTCACGCGGTCGGTGCAGCCGCTGCTCTGGCTCTTCATCTTCGGTACGGCCCTGCGCCGAAATCGCCAACTTGCCGGCGGCTTCCACGATTACCGCGCCTATCTCGCACCGGGGGTGATGGCCCAGGCGGCGCTCTTCATCGCCATCTTCTTCGGCCTTGCAGTGATCTGGGAGCGCGATGTCGGACAGTTGCAGCGGCTGCTCGCGACGCCGGTGCCGCGGCTCGCGATCGTCCTCGGCAAGGCGACGGGCGCGGGCATCCGGGCGCTCACGCAGGCGACGGTCCTCCTGGTCGTGATCGCGATCACGGGGATCGCGATCCGCTGGCAGGTGCTCGACATCGCCGGGGCGCTCGTCCTGCTCGTGCTCGGGACGGGCGGCTTTGCATGCCTGTCGATGATCCTCGCCTCGCTCGTGCGCACGCGCGAGCGGTTCATGGGGATCGGCCAGCTGATCTTGATGCCGCTCTTCTTTGCCTCGAGCGCCCTCTATCCCCTCGCGATCATGCCGCCGTGGCTGCGCGTCGTCGCTCATGTGAATCCGCTCACCTATGAGGTTCACGGCATGCGCCAGTTGCTGCTCGGCATCTCGGCGGGCGGCACGCTGTGGCTCGACTTCGTCGTCGGCGTCGGCTTCCTCTGCGCCACCGCAGCGATCGCCGCAAAGACCTACCCGCGCGCGATTCTCTAGCCCTTAGTTCAGCGCCACACCGGGCCGCTGCGGGCCGAACTTCGCCTGCTCGTCACCGATCCTGCGGGTGCGCTCGACGTCGATGCGCACCTCGTCGACGTCCTCGTCGGCGTGTGCCTCCCCGGTGATCCGCTTGCGCAGGACGGCGGTCTCCTCGCGCAAGCGGTGCGCTTGGAGCCGGTCCCGTTCCCGCAACTCTGCCGCCACTTCTTCGTACACCGCGCCGGTGATCAACAGGTGCGACAGCTTCATCACGAGTGCGACCAGATCGAGACAGACAAAGAGCCCGAGCACGAAGAGGACGTACCTGCTGACCTCAGGGTGCTGCTTCTCGATCGCCGACAGGGCTTGTGCCTTGGCGAGCAGGTCCTGGTCGTGGGCGATCGCGCCGACCCGCGTTCTGGTTTCGGTCGCTTCGGCCTGCTGCCACTCGCCGATCTTCGCCGTGAGGGTCGCGGTCTTCGCCCGGTCGGCCGGCTTGCTCCGGTTGAGCGTGGCACGCGCAATGTTCGCCTGCCTCCCGTAGTACTGGCACCAGTGACCGCAGCCGGTGCGGTGCGTGTGCGAGCAGGACGGTTCGTTCGACTCGCAACCCGCGAGCCGCGTGTACTTGCTGATCCGGTTCTCGAGGGTGGTCTCGCTGCTCTGGATCGCCGCGATCTGCGTGGTTGCCTGCTTGATCTTCGGCTCGTAGAACGTGATCGCCGCTTTCTGCGCATCCTTCTGCGCGAGGGCGCTCGTCTGGCTCAACTGGTTCGCGATCGACGGCTTGAAGATGAACTGCACCATCGGCAGGCCGAGGACGAGGGCGAGCATCACCGAGAGCGCCGCGCGAGGCACGGCGAGCATGAGATTTGCGCGTCGGCCCGTTCCGAAGCTCTTGTAGATCAGCCGGTCGACGATGCAGATGACGGCTGCCCAGACGGCTCCAAGCCACAGGATGTGCGTGATCGGGACGTTCCACCAGCCACTGCCCGCAACCGCGACGGCGAAGCCGGTGACGCACGCCATCGCGGCGATCACGAGGCCCTGCGCATCGAGGAAACTCCGTTCGCTCGGGACGAGCGCCAACACGCGTCCGTCGGCGCCGGCGAACCAGGCCCAGCCGACCCGACGCGTGTGCCTGTTCTGGGAAGGGCCGTCGTCCCCCTCGGTGATCATCGGCGTGCTGCTCATCTCGCTCCTGCGTCGTCGGCCTGTGACTGCGCCCGCGGGTCGGCAAGGGCTGCCGACCTGGCCTTTCTAACCGAGCGCTCGCGCTCGACGACTGACGCAGATGGGTCATTTGCCGCCCAGGTTCACACGGCGGCGGAGGCGCTCAGCTCTTGAGGTGCTCCGCGATCGCCTTCTGGCCGCGGCGCATAGCCCACGCGTGGTTCGAGCGGAAGATCGGACGGAGGAGCGGCGTCAGTTGACGGACACCTCGCTTGTTGACGCGGGGGCGGAAGTCGAGAATGACATTCGTCCCTCTGTCGGCTTCGGCGAAGAGGATCGATGCCGAGCCCTCGAAGTCGCCGTGGAGGGAGCTGTCGATGCGGTGCGGCGCGTCGACAGCGACGCACTCGAATTCGTAGCGGAGCCGGTATGGCAGGTACCCATGCGCGACGACCTGCGTGCGGGCTCCGGGCCTCGGCGGGCCGGAGTGCCCGGAGGTCGAGACCCAGACATCACCCCACCAGGTCGGATAGCCGTGGACGTCGGCCATCAGGTCGTAGACCGCCTCGATCGGATGCGGGACGATCCAGTGGTCGAGGAAGTGGTACTCCGGGGCCGGCACGATCGTTGATTCTCGTACACGGGCCGAGGACGATTCAAGGCCGCCCCGTGACGAGGTCAGCGGCTTGCGAGCAGTATTTCGAGATCGAACGGCGCGTCGATCGCGGGTGCCTCAGCCGATCCCCAGCTCGGCCACTCCTCGGGCGGTCGGTCCCACGCGAGCTCCAGGTCGTTCCCGTCCGGGTCGCTGAGATAGACGGCGAGGTGGGTGCCGTGGTCGGTCAGCTGTCGCAGCGGCACACCGGCATCGACGAGTCGGCCGACGGTCTCGGCGAGCTTCGCCTGCGTCGAGAAGTTGAGCGCGACGTGGTGCAGTCCGGTGACGCCGTCGGGCTGCGGCGGTCCGCCTGCCGACTTCCAGGTGTTGAAGCCGAGGTGGTGGTGGTACCCACCGGCGGAGACGAAGAGGATGTCGCCCGTCGTGCCCCAGCCTGGTACGTCGCGTGCCTCGTGGACGACGTCGAAACCCATGATGTCGACGTAGAACACACGCACCCGGTCGATGTCCGCCGTCCGCAGGTGCACGTGCCCGATGCGGACGTACGGGTCGATCGGGTGCTCGGCCGCGACCAACGGGTCGATCGGGCCCTGCGGGCCGCTCACGGATTCACCTCGAGCACGGGCGCAGTCTTCCACGGCTGAGAGCGCCGCGCCATCAGCTCTGCTCGCGCGCCAGTGCGACGACCGGGATCACGCGGTCGGTGCCCCGCTCGTAGTCGCCGAAGGCCGGGTTGCGCGCGACCTGGGCCGCGAACTCGCGATCGCGTTCTTCTCCCTCGAGCGGCGTCGCGATCGCGCGGTAGCGATCCGTTCCGACCTCGAGCGTCACCCGCGGGTCCGCGAGGAGGTTGAGGTACCAGTCGGGATGCGTCGGCGCGCCGCCTTTCGATGCGTAGACGAGCAGCCGATCGCCGACACGTGTGAACACCATCGGAGTCGTGTGCTCGCGACCGCTCTTGCGGCCTACCGTCGTCAAGAGCAACAGGTCGCGACCTTCCCAGTGACCGCCCACGCGGCCACCGTTAGCCCGGAACTCGTCGATGATCGCGCGGTTGAAATCGCTCACGCGCTGCACCGTAGCCGTGCGAGCACGGCAGCCGGCGGTGTCAGATGATCTGCGTTTCCTCGATCCGTGGGTCGGGCGCCGGCAGCTCCGGGTCGAGGGCCTCGAGCGCGGCGACGAGGATCTCGGCGACGGCGAGGTTCCGCGACCAGTTGTGGTCGGCGGGAACCACATACCAGGGCGCGTACTCGGTCGACGTCTGTTCCAGCGCGTCCTCGTAGGCATGAATGAAGTCGTCCCAGAGGGCGCGATCGTCGAGGTCCCCGGCGCGGAACTTCCAACGCTTCTCCGGATTGTCGAGACGCTCCTGCAGCCGCCTGCGCTGCTCATCGCGCGAGACATGCAGGAAGACCTTGACGACGGTGGTTCCTTCGTCGGTGAGCATCTGCTCGAACGAACGGATGTGCTCGTACCGGCGCATCCACACGCTCTTCTCGACAAGCTTGCGCACGCGGACCGCCACGACGTCCTCGTAGTGCGAGCGGTTGAAGATCACGATCTCGCCGCGCGCCGGGCAGAGGTTGTGGACCCGCCAGAGATAGTCGTGCGCGAGCTCCGCGGCGGACGGCGCCTTGAACGACTCGACGCGGCAGCCCTGCGGATTGACGCCCGTGAAGACGGTCCGGACCGTGCCGTCCTTGCCCGACGCGTCCATGCCCTGCAGGACGAGCAGAACGGAACGGGTCGACTCGGCGAAGAGCCGCAGATGCAGCGCGCCGAGCCGTTGAACGAGCACCTCGACGCGCTCGAGGCCGTCCTGCTTGCCGGCAGTGTCGATGCGCACGTCGGCGGACTGGTCGTCGAGGCGCGGCCTTGAGCCTGGCGGCAGGCGCAGCCTCAGGAGGAGATCGTGAGAACCTGCCTTGGCCGCCAAGGAACGAAGGTTAGTCCCCGGGAGCTTCGACCGAACGCCGGCCGGCGGAACGCGTGACCGCTCCAGCCGACCGGCCCGCACGCTTCCCCTCAGACCACTGCTTCCTCACGCACCTGCGTGAGGCGAAACTGGTTGCCGGATGGATCGCGGAACGCGCAATCGATCCCGTAGGGCCGCTCCTCGGGCGGCTCGCTGAACTCGACCCCCCGCGCCGTGAGCTCGTCGTATGACGCCTGGGCATCATCGGTCGTCAGAAGAACGTTCCCGGCCCAGCCCTTCGCCATGAGGCTCTCGATCTGGTCGGCGGTCGCGGCGTCCAGCACCGGCGGGGCTGGAATCGCATTCAGCAACACGGAGACCTCCGGCTGGCCCGGTGGCCCGACCGTCAGCCAGCGGTAGTTCCCCAGTTCGGGCAGCGTCACATCTGCGCGGAGCTCCCAGCCGAGCTTCGCGGTGTAGAACGCGAGCGCCTCGTCCTGGTCGTGCACCCAGACTCCTGCGAATCCGATCTTGATCATGATTCCCCTTTCTCGAAGAGAGAGAACTAGAGATCGATGCTACGGCCGGTTCGCTTCGTCGTCTTCTCGAAACGTGCGGTGTTGCGGACGCCCATGCGCGCGCAGGACGCAGGCTGGGATCAACGCGTACTGCGACGCCGGCGGGAACGAGTCGCGGTAGGCCGTCGGAGTCATCCCGTAGGCGCGGGCAAAGCTCGTCGTGAAGGAGCCGACGCTGCGCAGGCCGACCTCGAAGCAGATCGCAGCGACCGAGCGGTCGGTCGCACGCAGCAACGCCGCTGCACGTTCGAGCCGGCGCGTCAGCAGGTACGCATGTGGCGACTCGCCGAAGGCGCGCCTGAACTCGCGGCTGAAATGCGCGCGCGAAAGGCCGGTCGTCCGAGCCAGATCGGCCACGCCGAGTGGCTCCGCGTAACGGGCATCGACGAGGTCCTTCGCTCGCAGCAGGTGACGCTCAGGAGGGACGAACCGCATCGCGCTTCAGTATTGCTCGCGGCGAACGCCATAGGCTTGTAGGGGTGCTCACCTGTACGAATTGCGCTCGCGAGAGCCCGGAAGGGTTTCGCCACTGTGGTTTCTGTGGAGCCGCGCTGACCGTGACGGCGGTCGAGCGCCGGAAGCTTGCGACGCTCGTGTTCTGTGACCTGTCGGGCTCGACCGCCCTCGGCGAGCAAGTCGATCCGGAGACGGTGCGGAGCCTGATGCTCTCGTACTTCCACGAGATGCGCGCCGCGCTCGAGCGGCACGGGGGCACCGTGGAGAAGTTCGTCGGCGATGCGGTGCTGGCCGTGTTCGGTGTGCCGGAAGCCCATGAGGACGATGCGTTGCGCGCCTGCCGGGCCGCGCTCGAGATGCAGGCTCGCCTCGCCGTATTGAACGAGCAGTTCGAGCGGCGGGTTGGCAAGACGATCGCGCTGCGGATCGGCGTCAACACCGGCGAGGTCGTTGCGGGTGACGCGTCGAGCCGCGAGACGTTTGTGACCGGCGATCCCGTCAACGTCGCCGCGCGACTCGAGCAGGCGGCAGGCCCGGGCGAGGTGCTGCTCGGCGAGCGCACGTATCTGCTCGTTCGCGGCGCAGTGCAAGCCGAGGCGGCGCCGCCAATCGACGCCAAAGGCAAGGCCGAGCCGGTAGCGGCCTACCGGCTGCTCGGGGTGAGCGACGTTGGGCCGGTGCCGCGGCGGGCAGGGACGCCGTTTGCCGGACGCGAGGACCAGCTGCACCTGCTCGAGCGGGAGTTCAGGGCCGTCGAGGCACGACGG
Source organism: uncultured Thermoleophilia bacterium (assembly GCA_963842335.1). Taxonomy (GTDB): domain Bacteria; phylum Actinomycetota; class Thermoleophilia; order Gaiellales; family Gaiellaceae; genus PALSA-600. Next base: position 32,777 of record CAWJGF010000012.1, read on the forward strand.
GAATGCCGTCTGGTCACTGTCGTCGGGGAACCGGGCGTCGGGAAGTCGCGCCTGACCGCCGAGTTCGTCGAGCAGGTCGGTGACCGGGGGCGGGTCGTGCGCGGCAGGTGCCTGTCCTACGGCGAGGGGATCACCTTCTGGGCGATCGGCGAGATCGTGCGGGAGCTCGCCGGGATCCACGACGAGCACTCGGTCGCGCAGGCGCGCGAGCTTGTCGAGGCCCACGTCGAGGGAAGCGCGAACGGCCGTGTCGTCGCCGCCAAGGTTGCGCAGCTGCTCGGGCTCGCGGAGGGATCGGCGACTGCCCCGGAGACCGAGTGGGCGATCCGCCACTTCGTGGGAGCCCGCGCCGATACGCGGCCCCTGGTGGTGATCGTCGACGACATCCACTGGGCCGAGCCGACGCTTCTCGGCCTGCTCGCCGGGCTGCCTGCAGCGATCAGCGACGTCCCGATCTTGCTGCTCTGCCTGTCCCGGCCCGAGTTGCTCGAAGTCGGCTCGGACTGGCAGGTCGCAGTCCGGCTGGAGCCGCTCGGCGGAGGCGAGATCGACGCGCTCCTCGCGAGCCTGTTGGGCGACTCGCCGCCTGCGGTGCGCGCGCGGCTTGCGCAGGCGTCGGCGGGCAACCCTCTGTTCGCCGAGGAGCTCGTCGCGATGCTCCTCGACGAGGGCGTCCTGCGCCAGTCAGGCGGCGTCTGCACGTTGACGGGCGACCTGGATGCGCTGGCGTTGCCGGCAAGCCTGCACGCACTGCTCAGTGCTCGGCTCGACCGACTCGACGGTGATGCGCGCGCGACGCTCGCCCGCGGCGCGGTCGAAGGCGAAGTCTTCCACTCGGGCGCCGTTGTCGAGCTCTCCGAACCGGCGGGTCGTGCCGCCGTGCCGGGCGATCTGCAGCGTCTCGCCGACAAGGACCTCGTGCGTTCCGTCGCGGCGAGCTTCATCGGCGAGACCGCTTTCCGGTTCAAGCATGTCCTCGTTCGAGACGCTGCCTATCGGGAGACCGCGAAGAGCCTGCGGGCCGCGCTGCACGAGCAGTTCGCGGACTGGCTCGAGCGAATGGCCGGCGAGCGTGTCACCGAGTACGAGGAGATCCTCGGCTACCACCTCGAACAGAGCCACCGGTACCGCGCCGAGCTCGGTGTCGTCGACCACGACGTTCGCACGCTCGGCGAACGCGCCGCGAGACGCCTGGCCGCTGCCGGCCGCCGCGCCATCGCTCGCGGCGACGTAGGAGCGGCCGGCAACCTCCTCGGCCGGGCGGCTGTCCTCTTCCCCGAGACGAGCCGCGAGCGGATCGAGGTGCTGCTCGAGCTCATCGAGCCTCTGGCCGTCAGCGGCCGGGCTCCCGAGGCCGAGGCGCTTGCTGCGGACGCGATCAAGGCCGCCGAAGAGCTCGGCGACGAGCGGCTCACGGTCCGGGCGCGAATCGAGGAGGCGTGGCTCGTCGTCTACACGCAGGGCGAGCGCTCGGCCGAGGCGTCGACGCTCCGTCAGGCCGAGGAAGGGATCCCGGTCTTCGAGCGCCTCAGGGACGACACGGGTGTCGCGCGCGCGTCCGAGGTCGTAGCGATGGTCCACTACTACTACGGACGCCTCTCCGAGGCGGCCGAGGCATCGGAGCGTGGTTTCCGCTACGCCGAGCGGGCGCACGACGCGCAGCTACAGGGCAATCACCGCCTGGTGCGAACGGTTGCCGCCCAGTGGGGCTTCACCCCGCTCGACCAGGTCGAAGCGATGCTCGAGGACGATCTCGCGTGGGCACGCGAGACCGGCAGCCTCGGCATCGAGGCGAAGACGACGCTGAGGCGATCAGTGGTGCGCGCCGGCCGCGGGGATCCGGTGGAAGGGGATGCGCTCTTTGCCCGCGGCATGTCCTACTGCTCCGATCTCGGCATGGCGCTCTGGGCCGCCGGCTTCGTCGGCTGCTGGATCTGGGGGCTGACCGACGATCCGGCGGTCGCCGAGGCACGACTGCGCGAAAGCTACGACGCGCTCGCCGCCGCAGGCAGGCGCAACGTTCTGTCGACGGTCGCCACGATTTACGCCGAATGCATGTACCGGCAGGCGCGCTACGACGAGGCCGACGAGCTGCTCGACGTCGCAGCCGAAGCAGGTGCTGACGACGACTTCGTCACACAGGTACGCCTGCGAGCCGGCCGGGCGAAGCTGCTCGCCCAACGCGGCGATCTCGTAGCTGCCGAAGCCGTGGCGCACGAAGCGATCTCGCTCGCTGCGCAGACGGAGTACATCGACCTGCGCGGCGATTCGCTGCTCGCACTCGGCGAAGTGCTCCACCGTGCGGGGCGTCCGAGCGAAGGGGCCGAGGCGATGCGTGCGGCGCTTGCGTTGTGGGAGGCCAAAGGCAACGTCGCCCACGCCGAGCGCACGCGTTCGCTGCTCGCGAGCCTTTGAGCAGCGAAGCCTCGACGGCGGAGGTCTAGAGTGTTTGTTCTCAAACTGAGGAGGAGTCGTGGGCGATGAGCGGCCAGAGACCGGCGAAGGCGGGCTCGGAGAACGCAGCCTTGAAGGTCACAGTCTCGAAGGGCACACGAGCGAAGGGGAGACCAGCGAGCCCAAACCGACCGAGCACAAGCACGCTGAAGCGAAGCAGGAGCGCAAGCGCAAGCAGCACCAACCAGACCGGCACGAAACCAAGCCGCACGAAACCACCGACGAGTAAACGCGCCACCACGGCCGTCGGTGGGAGTAAACGCCGCCTGATCCCGGGTTCGCGCCGGATCGGCGGCGCCCGCCACGACGAGTGGGCCGAGGTGACGGTGGTCGTGCGGCCGCGGTCGTCGGTTCCGTTTCCCTCAGTCGAAGAGCTCGGTCGGCAGCCGTTGGCGACGCGACGGCACATGGACCTGGCCGCGTTCGTCGGCGTCTACGGCGCGGATCCGAAGGATCTCGCCGCCGTGGCTGCGTTCGCCCACGAGGCCCGGCTCCAGGTGGTCGAGTCGAGTGTCTCGCGCCGGAGCATCGCGCTCGAAGGGACCGTCGGTGCGATGGCAGCTGCATTCGGCACCAAGTTCTCGCGCTACGCCTCCCCTCACGGTGAGTACCGCGGCCGCTCCGGAGTCGTGCGCCTCCCTCGTGACCTCGCCCCGGTCGTCGAGGCGGTGCTCGGTCTGGACGACCGTCCGCAGGCCCATCCGCAGGTGCGCGCCCAGTCCACCGGTGCGAGACGAGCCGCGGCGAAGCCCTTTACGCCGCCGGAGGTTGCGCGGTTGTACAACTTCCCGTCGCGGCTCGACGGCCGGGGCCAGCGGATCGCGATCATCGAGCTCGGAGGCGGCTATCGGCGGGCCGAGCTGCGCTCGTACTTCTCCGACCTCGGCCTCGAGCCGCCGAAGATCACCGCGGTCTCCGTCGACGGAGTGCGGAACCGGCCGGGGGTGCGCGCACACGCTGACAGCGAGGTGATGCTCGATGTCGAGGTGATCGGCGCGATCGTCCCAGGTGCCGAGCTGCTCGTGTACTTCGCGCCCCTCACCGATCGCGGCTTCGTCGACGCCGTGACGAGCGCGGTCTTCGACCAGCGCCGGCCTTCGGTGATCTCGATCAGCTGGGGTGATGCGGAGTTCAACTGGTCGGAGCAGGCGAGGGCTGCTCTCGATCAGGCATTTCAGGCCGCGGCCGTGCTCGGCATCACCGTGTGCTGCGTCTCCGGCGACAACGGCTGGACGGATGGCGTCGGCACAAAGCGCGCCCACGTCGACTACCCCGCTTCGAGCCCGTACGTCCTTGCGTGCGGAGGCACGCGCCTGGAGGTGAGCGACGGGAAGCTCGATGAGGCCGTCTGGAACAACGCCGGCCATGCGACCGGCGGGGGGGTGAGCCAGTACTACCCGGTTCCGTCATGGCAGACGAGGGTCAAGGTCCCTCAGTCGCGCAACCCTGGCCGGCATCGGGGGCGCGGCGTTCCCGATGTTGCGGGCAACGCCGACCCCGATACCGGCTATCTGATCCGGATCCTCGGCCCGGAGTTGAAGGCCCTCGGCGGCACGAGCGCTGTCGGGCCGCTCTGGGCGGCGCTGGTGGCCCGTCTGAACCAGCGGCTCGGCACGCGAGTCGGCTACCTGAATCCGCTCCTCTACGAGTCGGTTGCGCCGGCCGGCTTCAACGCGGTCCTCAAGGGGACGAACGGTGGCTATCGCGCCCGCCTCGGCTGGGACGCGTGCACCGGCCACGGCACGCCGGACGGGAGGCGCCTGCTTGCCGCGCTGACGGCTCGCGTCTGAGCTCGGGACTCACGCCGCGATCTTGTGCAGCAGCGCGTCGACGCGGGCGAAGCCTGCCTTCGCGCCCTCTTCGACGCCGTACTGCATCGTGGTGTCCCGCTGCTCGGTCGTCTCGAAGCGCATGGTCTGCGTGAGCTTCGTCTGCTCGCCGAGATCCTCGAACTCGAGGGTCTGCAGATGGTTCTGGAACGTCTGGACGAGGCGCGCGGGCGGCTCGACCACGCGGAACTCGCCCTCGACCGGGCCGAAGGCGGTCTGGAACCGGTAGGTCCCGCCGGGACGGACGTCCATCTTCTCCACGACGGTGCCGTCGCCCCACCATTCGGGGATCAGCTCCGGGTCCGTCCACACGGAGAAGACGTGCGCGCGCGGTGCATCGAAGATCCGCTCAACTCGGATCTCGAGCTCGTTCGGGGTGGTGACGGTAGTGCTCATCGTGCTCCTTTCGTGCGTTGGACGACCTCGGCGAAGCGGTCGAGCCGCTGCAGCCACGTGCTGATGCCTTCGAAGGCATAGGGCGCGATCGTGCATCTGCGGGCTCGGCCGACCTTCTCGGTGGTGACCAGGTTCGCGTCCTCGAGCAGCCGAATGTGCTTCTTCATCCCGGTCAGCGACATGCCGAAGGGCTCGGCAAGCTCGCTGATCGTGGCGCTCCCGCCGCCCAGCCGTTCGAGTACGGCGCGCCGGTTCGGATCGGCGAGGGCGGCGAATGCGCGGTCGACGGTCGTCTGATACTGAACCATTGAGTTCACTATAGCGAATTCGCCTGCCACTCAGGCCGGTGCCGCTCGACCGTGCCGCCGACCCGGCTTGCTGGCTAGTCTCGAGGTTGTGCCGTCGCCACGCGACATCCTCGGCTACATGCGAACCGTTTCGCGGGGGAGCCCGGTCGACCCCCGCTGGTCGGTTCGCGGCATGGTGCTGTCGCAGATCCGTCACGGCCGCAGCAACGCGCCCGACGACTCACCTCTGACCCTGCAGGACGTACTCGCGAGCGAGGACTACCGCAATCTGATGACGGCGAAGGTCGCGGTGGGTGACCGCGCGCCAGACTTCGAGCTGGCTCGCATGGATGGCGGCGGAACGGTCCAGCTCAGCGCGCTTCTGGCAGAGCAGCCCGTCGCGCTCGTCTTCGGCTCGTACACCTGACCGCCTTTTCGCGCCCAGGTTGGGACGCTGGAGGATTTGGCCGCGCGTCACAGCAGCAGCGTGCGCTTCCTGGCTGTCTATATCCGCGAGGCGCACCCCGAGGAAGGTTGGATCCTCCCCGAGAATCGCCGCTCCGGAATCGCCGTACACGAACCGACGACCAGTGATGAACGGCGCGCGGTGGCGGCGACCTGTGCCGTCAACCTGAAGATGAACATGCTCACCGTGATCGACGGGATCGACAACGCCGTCGCCTCCGCCTACGGCGGCTGGCCCGACCGGCTCTACCTGATCTCGACCGACGGCCGGATCGCCTATCAGGGTGGCGAAGGCCCGTTCGGTTTCAAGCCGGACGAGCTCGCGCGGGCGATCGAGCAGGAGCTGGCGCAAGCCGGCTCACCGGCCTGACCGTATCCGCATCCGCGACTTCCG
>CAWJGF010000013.1:0-43442 GCA_963842335.1 uncultured Thermoleophilia bacterium
CCGGATCAACCAGTGCGGTCGCGTGCACGCTGCTCTCGTCCAGCCAGCTCCAATCGACCCTCGGGCTCAGCCAGTCGACCGTCCTCAGCAGCAACGTCCCGACCGGTGCGCGCTCCGAGGACGTCGACACCCAGTGCGGTTGGGGCGTGTGGAGCGGCGCTCCGCCAACCAGTCCGGCGGCGACGTTCGCACTTGCACGCGCCGGCCATGCCGCCCAGATCGGGATCGAGACGTGGGCGCCCAACAAGGGTCACGAGCGGAGCTGGGTCGCCACGGACTTCACCAAGCTGACCGGCAAGCTGACGCACGAATCGGCCACGTTCCCGGGGCTCTTCACCTCTGCCGGCATGCCGTCGCACCCGATCCGTCTTGGCTACACCGGCCATTCCGGGACTGCCTTCACCGTTGCGCCGTCCGGACTCGCCAAGGGGCTGACCGTTGCGATCGGTTGCTGGTGGGAGAAGAAGTCCTACAAGGCGATCTGCGTCTTCGACGAGGAGGCTGCGTCAAGGCCGGTGACGAAGGACCTAGCCACGTTCGCGAAGATCGCCGTCGCGAAGTTCCTGGGGTAGCCCGCTACACGTCGTCTGCGACCTCTGCGTGGCGCTCTGCCACGCAGAGGCGCGCCCAGTACTCGGCACGCTCGACGATCCGCTCGGCCAGCGCCTCGCGATCGGCGGTGCCGTTCGCCACCTGGATCCGTACCTGGTGCACGGATGCCTCGACGCTGCCGTCGGTCTCCAGCCGCTCCTCGGAGATGATCGAGACCTCGCCGACCTCATCGAGCAACCAGGCAGCGAGACGGTCGATCTCTGCCCGCGTCGCGTCTCGCCCGGCGAAGACGCCGAAGTTGACGCAGACCTCGATTGCCGGCTGCTCAGGCTCGCTGACGATGAACGCCATTGCTGGTCCCATGGAGATGAGATAGCCCGAATCGCGCAACGCGTAACCTCGGAGCGGAGCGATCACTCGATCGAGGGACGCTGCAGGTGCTTACCGGAGCGCGTGCGTGAGCCTGCGTCCGGTCGCTTTCGGCAACGCTTGGACGGGCGGTTCGGCCGCAGGTAGCTCGGGCGAGAGGATGTGGACGAGCGCCTCCACGCAGTCCGCGTCGAAGGCGGTGTCGGTTTCGCTGCGCAGCAGCTCCAGCGCGCGCTCGGGTGTCCAGGCCGCGCGGTAGACCCGTGGTGAGACGAGGGCGTCGTAGACGTCGCAGACGGCCAGGATCCGGGTTTCGAGTGAAAGCTCGTTCGCCTCGATGCCACGCGGATAGCCGCTGCCGTCGAGACGCTCGTGGTGGTCGAGAACCAGGTGGACGACGGTGTCGTTGAAGCCGCCGAGCTCGGTCAGCAGTTCGTACCCGTGTGCCGGATGGCGTTTGATGACCGCGAACTCGGCGTCGTCGAGCGGCCCCGGCTTCTGCAGGATCGAGTTGGGAATCGAGAGCTTGCCGATGTCGTGCAGCAGGCCGCCGATCGCCAGCGCGCGTAGCCGTGCCGCCGTGAGACCGAAACGCTCGCCGATCGCAACGGCGAGCGCGGCAACGCGGCGGGTGTGCTCCTCGGTCGAGCTGTCCTTCTCCGCCAGCCTGACCATCAGGGCCCGCACGCGAGCGCCGAGGAACGCCTCCTCGGCCGCAACCATCTCGGATGCGCTCAGGTCGCCGGCGAGAGGACGCGACTGGCCCGCGCGATAGAGGTCGTAGGCGACCGACGCGCCGACGAGGGTGATCCCTACGAATTCACAGAGGTGGCCGAACCACCAGCCGAGATCGGTGAAGGTGAGCGCCAGGGCGCCCCAGAGCGCGCTCGCGAGGAGCAGCAGCCCGATCACGACCACGAGGTCGGCGGTCCGGCGTGTGAGCAGGAAGGTGCGCGCCGCGCGGATCGCCAGCGCCCCCAGGAGCAGCATCCCGACCGCCATCAGCCCCCACGCTGCGGGCGAGCGTGCTTCCGGCACGCTCGGCACGAGGCTCGGGACCAGCACGCCGAGCACGCTCACGGCGACGATCACGGCGACGCTTGCGGCGACGAGCCCGAGCAGGAAGGGAATCGACCGCCGCGCGTTCAGCCTCGGCACGCCCGACAGAGCCAGCACTGCCGCGCCGACCGGCAGCGTGGCGCCACCGGTCAGAGCGATGACGCCGTTCGGCCCGACCAGCACACCCGGGGTCACCAGGCCGTGCACCGCCAGCAGGACGGCCATGACCGTGAATCCGCCGCCGACTACCACAGTCCGCGCATCACCGCGGCTGGCGCCGACCGACATCAGCAGGAATGCCAGGATCGTCGCTGCCAGGGCGCTGACACCGACGCCGTAGAAGTGGAACCAGAGCGGCGGCATCACCATCACGTGGCCGAACTCGGAGAGCACGAAGACCAGCGGCAGCGAAAGACCGAGCAGGAGCACAGCCGCAGTCAGTGGCACTCGCCGCATCTGACACGTATCGACACGGCGAGCCGCCGCCTGAAGCGCCGCATCGCGCGTTTCAGGGATTCTCCGGGGGCAAGGAACGACCGGCGATGAGTTTCCGCGCTGGCGGGGGTCATTGCTAGGACCCCGGTTCCGACGGAGAGAGGACGAGATGGCTGAACACAGGGTTGGAACGCGCGAGGAATGGCAGGCCGCCCGCGACGACCTCGCGCAGCTCGAGGCCGAGCAGGCGAAACGCGACGAGGAGATCAAGGAGAAGCGGCTCGCTCTCCCGTGGGTCCCGGTCGAGAAGGAGTACGTGTTCGACACCGAGGACGGCAAGAAGACCCTGGCCGAGCTGTTCGACGGGCGCTCGCAGCTGCTCGCCTACAACATCATGTTCGGCCCCGACTACACGCTCGGCGCCTGCCCCGGCTGCACCAACCTGGGCGACGGGCTCGACGGCTCGCTGATCCACGTGAATCACCGCGACGTGACGCTGCTCTGCTTCTCGCGTGCGCCGATCGAGCGGCTGACCGCGTACAAGCAGCGGATGGGCTGGGAGTTCCCTTACGTCTCGACCTACAACACCGACTTCGCCTTCGACTTCGGACTCGCGCTGACCGAGGAGCAGGCGCAGGAGATTCCGCAGGTCAAGGAGATGATCGACGACCCGCCCGAATGGCTCCAGGAATGGTCACGCCAGATCGGTGCCGAGCTCAAGGACGGCCTGCGCGAAGGGCCGAGCTGGATCGCGTTCGCGCGCGAGAACGGGACCGTCTACCACACGTACACCGTGATGGCGCCCGACCCGTTCGTCGCGCCGTACTTCAGCTTCCTGCTCGACCGAACGCCAATGCCGCAGGCCGCCGAGGTTCGTGTTTGGCGGAAGGACGAGTACCCGGACTGACCACGTCCTTGGTGCGGCATCGCCACCGCGTGAACTGATAGACGAAGACGATGACCGGCGACCACGAGCTCGCGATCGAGACGACCGGGCTTCGCAAGCGGTACGGCAAGGTCGTCGCGCTCGACGGCGTCGACCTCCGCGTGGAGCGCGGGATCGTGTTCGGCCTGCTCGGGCCGAATGGCGCCGGGAAGACGACGGCGGTGCGGATCCTCACTACGCTGCTCCAGCCCGACGACGGCTCGGCGAGCGTCGCCGGCATCGACGTGCTCCGCCATCCGGCGCAGGTTCGCGAGCGGATCGGGCTGGCCGGCCAGTACGCAGCGGTCGACGACAACCTGACCGGCTTCGAGAACCTCGAGATGGTCGGGCGTCTCTACCACCTCGGCGGCGGCAAGGCGCGCGAGCGTGCGCGCGAGCTGCTGGACGAGTTCGAGCTCAGCTACGCAGGCGGGCGGCTGGTGCGCACCTACTCGGGCGGGATGCGCCGGCGCCTCGACCTGGCCGCGGCGATGGTCGCGCGCCCGGCTGTGCTGTTCCTCGACGAACCGACGACCGGCATCGACCCGCGCAGCAGAATCGCCCTCTGGGCGACGATCGAGGGTCTGGTCGCGCACGGGGCGACGGTGCTGCTGACGACGCAGTACCTCGACGAGGCTGATCGACTTGCCGAACAGCTCGCCGTCATCGATGCGGGACGCGTGATCGCCGAAGGAACGCCGGCCGAGCTGAAGACCCAGAGCGGCGGCGAGCGGCTCGAGGTGCAGCTCACCGATCCGTCGAGCCTTGAGGCGGCGAGCAGTGCGCTCTTGCCGCTGTCGAGCGACGGTCCGGTGCGAGCGGACGGCTTGCTGCTGAGCCTGCCGTTGCGCACGCGTGCCGGCGCCGTCGCCGAAGCGGTCCGCCGGCTCGACGAGGCAGGAGTCGCCGCCGAGGATCTCGCCGTCGTCACGCCCACGCTGGACGACGTCTTCTTGCAGCTGACCGGCCACGTCGCCGAGGAGAGCGAGGAGCAGCAATGACCGCCGGCCAGTCCGTCGCCGACACGCTCGTGCTCGCACGGCGCAGCCTGCTGCGCATCCCGCGTCAGCCGGATCTGCTGGTCGGCTTCACGGTGCAGCCGATCATGTTCGTGCTGTTGTTCGTCTACGTCTTCGGCGGGGCGATCTCGACGCCGGGCGCCAGCTACGTCGACTACCTGATCCCCGGGATCATCATCCAGTCGATGTGCTTCGGCGGATTCGTGACCGCCCTCGGCCTCGCAGAGGATCTCAAGAAGGGCCTGATCGACCGCTTCCGGTCGTTGCCGATGTCGCGTGCCGCGGTGCTGACCGGCAGGACGCTCGCCGACCTGGTCACGAACTCGTTCCAGCTCGTGGTGATGCTCGTGGTCGGGTTCGCGGTCGGTTTCCGCTTCGCCACCGGAGCGCCTCAGATCGTCGGCGGCATCGCCCTCGCGTTGCTGGTCGGCTACGCATTCTCGTGGGTGTTCGCGCTGATCGGGCTCGTCGCGTCGTCACCGGAGGCGGCGAACGCCTACGGGTTCACGATTCTCTTCCCCGTCACGTTCGTCTCGTCCGCGTTCGTCCCCGTGGACTCGATGCCGGACTGGCTGCAGCCGATCGCCGAGCACAACCCGTTCACGTACATGGTCAACGCAGAGCGCTCGCTCTTCATCGGCACGCCGGCGGGCAACCAGATCTGGCTGGCGGTCCTCTGGTCGGTCGGGATCGCGGCCGTGTTCAGCGTGCTTGCGGTTTGGCGCTACCGGCACACCGTCGGGACCTGACGCGGCCGCCGCTGACTCCAAGCCGCGCGCAGGCGGCCAGGTTTTCGTCAGTCTCGGACGGGTTTGATCCACCTCAGCTCGCGTGGGGCCGCGTGCCTGCCCGGCCCCACGCGACTTTAAGAGCGCCAGCGCGCCGTCAACTGACACCTTCCCGACCAGTCCGTCGCCGCTTCGACCTGAGGCGAGCGCCCGAACCGTACGCCGATCCCCGTCTTCTCTCGTCGACGTCACAGGAGCAAGAACTGATCCTGATTCGCCCACCGGCCGCGCTGAAGGTCCCCGCTCGGATCACGCTCATCTTCTGGGCGACGAAGCTGCTGACAACCGCCTTCGGGGAGTCGACCTCCGACTACCTCGTTCACAACGTGAACCCGTACCTGGCTGTGATCGGCCGGATTCGTCGTCTTCGCGGTCGCGATGGCGTTCCAATTGCGCGTCGAGCGGTACGTGCCCTGGATCTACTGGCTTGCGGTCGCGATGGTTGCCGTCTTCGGAACGATGGCGGCCGACGTCCTCCATGTCGAGTTCCGCGTGCCCTACATCGCCTCGAGCTGCTTGTTCGCGGTCATGCTCGTCGCAGTCTTCTGGAGTTGGCGGCGCAGCGAAGGAACCCTGTCGATCCACAGCATCACCACCACGCCTCGGGAGCTCTATTACTGGGCGGCGGTGCTCGCAACCTTCGCGATGGGAACGGCTCTCGGCGACCTGGCGGCCTACACCCTCAACCTGGGCTTTCTCTCCGCCGGCGTGCTGTTCGCCGTCCTGTTCGTGCTTCCGGGGATCGGCTACCGCCTCTTCGGGCTGAACGCGATCCTCGCGTTCTGGGCCGCCTACGTCATGACGCGCCCACTCGGCGCATCGTTTGCCGACTGGACCGGGAAGGCCCGTTCCGCCGGCGGACTCGGCATCGGCGACGGCCCCATCGCCTTCCTGCTCGCAGCGCTGATCATCGCCTGCGTCATCTACCTGACGATCACACGGAGCGACCAACTCGAGAGTCGCATCAGCCGCGGCGAACAGCTCGAAGCTGCGCTCGAAGACGCCACGTACTCGTAGCGGCCACGCGGCCAGCCGGCACGATTGGCCCGCGCGATCGGTGGCGCACACCGTTACGTCGGTCGCGGATGGGTCAGGCGGAGACGCGCACGTTCTGCTCGGAAGCGGCCGCCGCAGCTCGCTCGAGCCACGGCGTTGCCTCGAGGCGCTCGAAGATCTCGAGTGCCTCGGCAAGGCCTGCGGCTTCGCCCTGCTCGAGCAGCGTCACCGCGAGCCAGAAGGGCATCCCGACGTCGCGAAAGCGCTGGCCGGCTGCCTTCAGCCCCGCATGATCGCCACCGTCGAGGCGGGCGCGGAACCGTCGCGCCTGCGCGTCGAGGTACGGCGACCGCGAGCCGGGCGGGATCGACTCGATCGAGGCCAGCAGCTCCTCGACCTTCTCCGCCTCTCCCAGGGCAAGGGCTGCCTCGAGTGCCTCGACATAGGCGAGCTTCACGGTCTGGAAGGAGTGGCCCAGAGTCCGTCCGGTCTCGATGGCCTCCTCGCCGTCGGCCAACGCTTCCCGCAATCGGCCTTCTGCCCGGCGGAGACAGGCTCGCACGCCGAGGTAGACGGTTCGGTCCTGCACATCCGTGGACTCCTCCAGCCTGCCGAACGTCGAGAAAATCTGCCGTGCCTCGTCGAGCTCACCGCGTTGGACGTGGATCTCGACGCCCGTCTGAAGCAGGCTGAGCATCACGCCGCCGGCTTGGAGCTGCTCGGTCGTGAACTCTTCGCCCCCGGCCAGCGCCTCGTCCCAGCTCCCGAGCATGTACAGCGCGTACGTCCGCTCGGCGAGCGAGGCCCATTCAACGGGCGGTGTCCCACCTTCCGCGCGAGCACGACTCCCTCGTCGAGGTACGCGAGCGCCTCCGCGTACCGGTCACCCCGGAAGCATCCGTCCGAGAGCAGGAAGTAACAGGTGCCCGCATGGTCGGCGAGGTCGTCGTCGATCGCGATCTGAAGGGCATGCCGGAGGAGCGCGTTGGACTCGTGCGCGTGGCCTTTGCTGAAGACGACCGCGGCTTTCGCGCGCAGTGCGATCGTGAGAACCTCGCGAAACACGTAGAGTCTCGGCGATGTCCAGGGCGAACTCGGCTCGCTCGCCCGAACGCTCGAGATCGCCGCTGAACCAATACATGCGGGAAAGACGTGCCGCGAGCAATGCCAGATCCTCGTCGGGATCGTCTCCGGAAACGACTGCAAACGCCCGCTCCATCCCTGCCAACGCCTCATCTCGCCGACCGGTGAACGAATCGAGATCCCCGAGACGCGCAAGCCCGCGCGCGGCTGCATGCGTGTCGCCCGCCCGCTCGCAAAGCTCGATCGACTCCTCCAAGAAGTGGCGTGCCGCGTCCGGGTCGCCCGCTCTTTGCGCCATCTCGCCTGCGCTGCCGAGGAGTTCGGCTCTGAGCGACGGCAGTTGTCCGTCAGATCCGCCGCCTGCTCGAAGTAGCGCCTCGCTTCCGCGGCCGCTGCGAGTGACGCGGCACGCTGGCCTGCGCGCGCGAGCGTCTCACGTGCTTTCGCTCTGATCTCGTCGGCATCGTCTGCGTCCGGGGCCGCCTCGTGGGCGGCGAGGTAGTGCGAGGCGATCACCTCGACGACTTCGTCCTCGTCGGCGGCGAACGTGGTCGTCAGATACTCGGCCGCAGCGAGATGCTTGGCCCGCCGCTCGCGCTTCGCGAGCGTCTCGTAGGCGACATGCCTGACGAGGTCCTGGAGGAAGCCGTACTGGCCTCGCTCGGGCGAGCGCGGATCGGCCTGCACGCCGAGCACCTCCTTGCGCACCAGAGCAGCGAGCAGCGGCTCGAGCTCGCTCTGCGGGCCTGCAAGGGCAGCGAGTGCGTCTCTGGTGAACGTCTTGCCGAGCACGGCCGCGTCCTGAAGGACGCGCCGCTCCTCTGCGGACAGTCCGTCGAGCCGGGCCGCGATCAGGGCGTGCAGCGTCTCCGGGACTTCGAGTGAGCCGATCTCGCCGACCGGCAGGTAGACCGGCCCTTCCTGCACGAGGAGCCCGCGGTCGAGCAGCATCCGCACCGTCTCGACCGCGTACAGGGGCACACCCTCGGCACGCGCCAGGATCTGTTCTCGCAACGACGCAGGAAGCCCGGGCACGAGGCCGACCAGGAGCGCTTCCATCGCGTCGGCCGGGAGCGGCTCCAGGTAGAGCGAGCTGAAGTTGCGCTGTCCGGCACCCCAGTTCGTTCGCCGTTCGAGCAACTCGGGCCGTGCGAGCGTGATCACGTAGAGCGGCGAGTTGCGCGACCACTCGAGCAGGTACTCGACGAAGTCGAGCAGGCTCTCGTCCGCCCACTGCATGTCCTCGAACGCGAGCACCGTCGGATAGACGTCGGCGAGCCGCTCGAAGAACAGCCGCCAGGCCGCGAACAGGTCCTGCCTGTCGCGTGCCTCCTGCTCGGCCAGGCCGAGCAGCTGCGCGACGCGCGGCTCGACGAAGCGGCGCTCCTCGGCATCGGCGATGTGCTCCTCGAGCGTCGAGCGGAGCTTCTGCAGCGCGACCGCGGGGTCTTCGTCCTCAACGATCCGGCACCGCATTCGCACCATGTCGGCGAGTGCCCAGTACGTGACGCCGTCGCCGTAGGCGAGGCAGCGGCCCCGGTGCCAGTAGGTGAGCTGAGGCAGGCCGTCGAAATACTTGTAGAACTCCCAGCCGAGGCGCGACTTGCCGATGCCCGCGATCCCGGTGACCGAGATCAGATGCGCCTTGCGCTCGTCGGCAGCGGTGTGGAAGAGGTCCTTGATCTGGCGCAGTTCCCGGCTGCGGCCGACGAACGGTGCCTCGAGTCCCGTCGACTTCAGCGAGCCTCGCGCGCCCGAGACGACCCGGAGGGCCTTCCAGAGCGGGGTCAGCCCGTCCTTGCCTTTCAGTTCGAACGCCCCGGCTTCCTCGTAGACGACCGTCGGCTCGGTTGCCCGTCGCGTCGTTCCGCCCACGAAGACCGTCCCGGGCTCTGCCACCGACTGCACGCGCGAAGCGGTGTTGACGAGATCGCCGGCGACCATCCCCTGCCCCTCGGCGCCGATCGTCACTGCAGCTTCACCGGTGAGGACGCCCGCGCGGGCCCGAAGGTCGGGCGCGCCCACTTCGTCGCCGAGCGCCGAGACAGCCGCGACGAGGTCGAGCGCCGCGCGCACCGCCCGCTCGGCGTCGTCCTCGGTCGCCGTCGGCGTCCCCCAGACCGCCATCACCGCGTCGCCGATGAACTTCTCTACCGTCCCGCCGTACAGCTGGATCAGTCGGCTGCACGTCTCGAAGTACCGCGTCAGCAGCTCGCGCACATCCTCCGAATCGCGCGACTCGGAGAGGGTCGTGAACCCGACGAGGTCGGCGAACAGGACGGAGACCAGGCGGCGTTCTGCCGCGGGCGACTCAGCCCTCGCGGCACCGACGGCCCGCGGCGCGTCTGCCAAGAGCGCAGAACCACATTCGCCGCAGAACTTCGCCGCCGGCGCGTTCGCCGCGCCGCAGCTTGGGCAAGCGCGGGCAAGCGCCACTCCACACTCGCCGCAGAACTTGCGGTTCGGCTCGTTCTCCGTACCGCAACTCGAGCAGACGGTCACAGCCAGAGCCTAACCGGCGCCGTTTCGCTCGAATAGGCCAGTCGTCCGGTCACGTGAGGATCGAGTCCAATCTGCTCACTTGGATGCGAGGAGGAGGTAGCCACAGCCGGCCCCATGGCCGCGCGCGACTCAATTCGGACTGGTGCCGTATGCGGAGAACTGGAGCTGACCGTGCTCGCACACGGAGGTCGGCGGCGCGACCTTGACCTTGGTCGTACCCCCGCCCGGGCCGGCGACGCGGAAGAACCACGACGTCGGCTCGCACTTCCTGCCCGCGGTCGGCTCTCCTACACCCGGCACATCCGGTGAAAAGCGCGCGGTCGCATAGGCCTTCTGCCCTGGCGTGAGCCTGACGAGGATCGCCGTCAACGCTCCGGGAAAAGCGGCCGTGACGTGTGTGGGCAGCGGCTTCCCTCCCTTCCCGAGCAGACGGCCCTGCGGCAGACCGGTGAGGTTGCACTGCGTCTGGGACACGTTCTTGAGCGCGAGCCGATAGTTGATGTTCCCCGCGCCTGCGCTCCCGCGAATCACGGAGAACGAGCCGCTGAGCTGCGACCCTCCGCAGAACGCGACGGTTGACGTCGCGCTCGCCGTCGAGGCGGCAACCGCCGCGGCGAAGACGAGCAGGGTGAGCAGGCGCGCCATGTCGTTCACGAACCTAGTCGAATCACACCGCCCCTGATGGCGCTCGTCGGCTCTGTGGTGAACGGCGCCGCCGGAAGCTGACCGCCTCAGAGGGAGGCAAGGGATCGACGGGCTGGCGGTCTGCGGGCGACACGGTTGCCATCGGGAGCGTTTCGCGGGAGACTCGAGGCGTGGGTCGTTACGAGGAGATCCAGGCGGAGCATGTCTGGCGCGTGCCCGAGCGCTACAACATCGCAGCGGACTGTTGCGACAAGCATCCGCGCGACAAGCTCGCGATGGTGCACGAGCGGTTCGACGGGCAGGTGCGCACGCTGACCTGGGGTGAGCTTCAAGACATGTCGAATCGCGCGGCGAACTTGCTCGAGTCGCATGGTGTTGAGCGTGGTGACCGCGTCGCGGTCGTCCTGCCGGCGATGCCGGAGGCGGCGGCGCTGTTCTTCGGGACGTGGAAGCTGGGGGCGATTCTGCTGTCGATGTCCGTGCTCTACGGGGACGAGGGAATCGCCCACCGACTGGGCGACTCGCAGCCGAAAGTGCTGGTGACCGACGGTGCGAACGCCGCACGGTTTCAGCGGAGCGGTGTGCCTGTCGTTGTGCTCACCGCCGATGCACTCGCGGAGCACGCCGCCGAGCACGCGACCGCTGACACAGCTGCCGACGATCCTGCGCAGCTGTACTACACATCCGGCACGACCGGCCTGGCCAAGGGGATCGTGCACGCGCACCGCTACCTGCTCGGGCACGAAGAGTTCGAGTATTGCCACGAGGTCGAGGATGGCGAGCGCTTCCACGGGATGGGCGAGTGGGCGTGGGCGGCCGGGATCGCCCCGCTCCTCGGCCCGTGGCGGCTGGGCGCCGTTCAATGCGTCTACCAGCGGGAGGGCGGATTCGATCCGCACAAGCAGCTCGCATTCCTTGCGCGCCACGAGGTGACGAACGTGTTCACGACACCGACGGCGATGCGCTCGATGATGGCCGTCGAAAACGCCGGCGATCGCTACCGGTGCAAGTTCCGCCGGGTGTGCTCGGCCGGTGAGCCGCTCAACCCGGAGGCGATTCGCTGGTTCAGGGAGCAGTACGGGGTCACGGTGCTCGACTACTACGGGCTGACGGAGTCGTATCCGCTGGTTGCGAATTACCCGTGGATGGAGGTGCGCGAGGGATCGATGGGTCGACCGATGCCGGGGTGGGACGTCCAGATCCTCGACGAGGACGAGAACGAGATCGCCGCGG
Organism: uncultured Thermoleophilia bacterium; assembly: GCA_963842335.1. Classification (GTDB taxonomy): domain Bacteria; phylum Actinomycetota; class Thermoleophilia; order Gaiellales; family Gaiellaceae; genus PALSA-600. The sequence goes on from CAWJGF010000013.1 coordinate 11,607, forward strand.
GAGAGCGCGGCGAGATCTGTCTGCGTGCGCGCTCGAACCCGCACTACCCTCTCGGTTATTGGCGGAACGAGGAGGCGGCGCGCGAGACGTTCGGCGGCGAGTGGTTCCACACGAAGGATGCGGCGGCGATGGACGAGGACGGCTACATCTGGTACGCAGGGCGCGCCGACGACGTGATCATTTCCGCCGGTTACCGAATCGGACCGTTCGAGGTCGAGTCGGTGTGCATCGAGCATCCGGCAGTCCGCGAGGCAGCGGCGGTGGCATCACCAGATGAGCGGCGGGGCGCAGTGGTGAAGGCGTTCGTCGTGCTCGCCGCCGGCCACGAGCCGAGCGAGCAGCTGGCGGCAGAGATCTCGGACTTCGTGCGGAAACGGCTCTCGCAGTACGCGTACCCGCGCAAGGTCGAGTTCGTCGACGATCTCCCGAAGACGCTGACAGGCAAGATCCGCCGAATCGAGCTGCGGGAGCGCGAGCAACAGCTCGCTCAGGTCTCTTCTCGATAGAGCGCGGCACGACCGTCGGTGTCTGCTGCCTTCCTGCCGACAAGGAGGTAACGACTGTGCGTTGGCCCAGGCGCGGCTATCGTGGCCGATCCGCGGTGGGGATCAGAGTCGTAGCGGTGATCGTGGCCCTCGCGTTTCCAGCGACGTCGCTGGGCGGGACGGTTTTCTTGCTCGACGGTCGCGGCTGGGGCCACGGTGTCGGGATGAGCCAGTGGGGGGCCGAGGGGTACGCCCGGCACGGCTACGGCTACCGCAAGATCCTCGCCCACTACTACTCGCAGACGCACGTCGCGATCGCACAGCCGCGACAGGTCCGCGTCCTGCTCGTGCAGGGTCAGCCGACGGTGCGCGTCGGTTCTGCCGCGCCCTTCCTCGTCGTCGACGCGCGCGGTCGCAAACTTCATCTTCCCGCGCGGGCGGTCGTCGTCGACCGGCGATTCCTGCTTCGCCATAAGCATCTGGCGGCCCCGATCCGGTTCGAGCCAGGCATCCAGCCGCTCCGGCTTGGCGATGCCGGCTACCGGGGCGCCCTCGTCGTCCGGCCGGCGCAGGGTGGATTGATGGTAATCAACGTGCTGCCGCTCGACCGTTACCTACGCGGTGTCGTCCCGTGGGAGGTGCCGAAGGGCTGGCACGAGGCGACCTACGAAGCGCAGGCGGTCGCAGCGCGCTCGTACACGCTCGCCACCGTGCACCCAGCCAAGAACTTCGACCTTTTCTCCGATCAGCGGTCGCAGCTGTACGGCGGCATTCGCGCCGAGCGTCCGCAGACGAATCTTGCGATCGGCGCGACCGCAGGCCAGGTGCTCGTCTGGCACGACAGGATCATCCCGGCGTTCTACTTCTCCAGCTCGGGCGGCAGAACGTCGTCCGTGCACGATGCTTGGCCGCGCGCGCAGCAGGTTCCGTACCTCGTCTCGGTTGCCGATCCGTACGACTACATCTCGCCGCATCACGTCTGGCCGACGTCGGCGCTCAGCGTCGCGCAAGTCGCGAGCGTCCTTCGCGTGCGAGGGGTCCGCGATGTACGAGTCGTGAACAACTCCTCTGGCCGAGCACAGGCGGTGCGGGTGCTCACGGCGAGCGGCTGGAAGGCGTTTCCCTCGGACGTTGTCCGGAAGCGCTTCTCGCTGGGATCGACGGATTTCGAGGTGCGGGTGATGTCGCTTGACGCACCGAGCTCACTCGCGGTCTTCGGTGACCGCGTCCAGGTCCACGGCTGGGTGCGCGGGCTCGGCACGGGCCCGGTTGCAGATACTCAGGCCGAACGGCTGGCAGGTGTTCTCGCGTATCCATCCGACAGCAGGCGGGCGGTTCACGGTCACGATTCCTGCCCGGCGCTCGATGCAGCTCCGGCTCGCCTACAACGCGATCGCGGGCGGCGCGGTTGCGCTCGACGTGACGCCGCGGCTGGTTGTCCGCGTGGAAGGGACGAAGCTTCGAGCACTCGTTTCGCCGCGCCTACCGTTCGAGGTCCAGCGACTGACGCAGCGGACCTGGAAGCCGGTCGCCCGCGGAACGGGAAGCTTCGACCGCACCATGCGGCCCGGCAGCTATCGCGTCACGGTGGTGGGAGGCCCCGCCTACGCATCCTCCGTTTCGCGGCCAGTCGGCCTGCACGCGCCGGCATGATCAGCGTCGCCTCGCCGCCGGTAGGTGAGTCGTGCACGTGAACAGTTCGGGCAAGAAGCGCGCAGCTTTGATGCTGTGGGCGATGCTCAGCCGCCTGATGTACTAGAAGAGCGATCACGACGGTCACCGAAACCGCTCCGGCGCGTTGGCAACCCCCCGATGTTCTGCCCGCCCGGGCGTAAGGATGCTCGCCCAGCCGACCGCCTCCTCTCTCGCGCGTCGGGCTCCTGGTTTCGGGCTTCTTCCGCGGTACGCCCCGCGCTCCAGCAAAGAACTATGCCCGGGCGTATCTGATGTGAGTCACCCCGGGCGCCCCGACCGACTCGACCTGCTCGAGCTTCACATCTCCCACGTTTTCGAACAGCCGAGCGCCGCCTCCGAGCAGGATCGGGACGACCGAGACGACGATCTCGTCGAGCAGACCAGCTGCGAGGTACTTCTGCGCGACGGACGCCCCGCCCCCGAGCGACACGTCCTTCTCTCCGGCTGCCGCCCGCGCCTGTTCGAGCGCCAACTCGATCCCGTCCGTGACGAAGTAGAACGTCGTTCCGCCCTGCATCTCCAGCGGCTCGCGCGGATGGCTCGTGAGGACGAAGACGGGATGGCGGAAGGGCGGATCGTCTCCCCACCAGCCCTTCCACGACTCGTCCCACGTTCCCGGGCCACCGCCGAACATGTTCCGGCCCATGATCGTCGCGCCGGCGCCGCCGAGGATGTCCTCGGCGAACGGCGTGCTCGCGTTGACCTCGCCGCCTTCTTCGCCGTGGCCCTCGCGGAACGCCTTGAGCGGGAACAGCCAGCCGTGGAGCTGCTCACCGCCAACCCCGAGCGGATGCTCCAGCGACTGGTCCGGGCCGGCGACGAAGCCGTCGATCGACATCGTGATGTTCAGCTTCAGCTTGCTCATCGATCCTCCCTCTATCGACATCATGCTCGTACGACCGCCGAGCACCCCAGAAGTCATCGGTCGGCGAGAGCTTGACGAAGCTGGCGACTTGCGATCGTCCTCTCGCTCGCCTCTGCGTCGGCTACAACGCCACTATGTACCGAGGCTTATGCCTCCCACTCTGGCGTCATTCGCGAACACTGGCCCAGGCCAGTCTCCAACGCACGCTTCAGAGTCGTCGAAGCCAGTCGTCTCTGCAAAGGGTGTACACCGTCATCGACTCGCCTGACCGCCCCCGTCCCGTACTGCGGACGGCGAATCCGAGCTTGGCCGCCACGCGGCGAGATGGTTCGTTCTGCCCGTCCTCGATATAGGCCGTAATCGTCTGAACGTCGGTGCGGCTCCAGAGATCATCGATCGCCGCGTCCATCGCCTCAGTCGCTATCCCTTCGTTCCGCCGCTCCTCGGTCACCCACCAGCCCGCCTCGACTTCATCCGCCGCGATGCCCTCGATCCCCTTACCGGCAAATCGCAGCTCGGCGCAGCCGAGAAAGCTGTCGTCACGCTTGTCCCGGATTGCCCACGGCCCGAAGCCGTACTCCTGCCACTGCGGCTCGGCGGCGCGAGTGTCACGCAAAGCGTCCTCGGCGTTCCTCGATGCACGGGCATGCTCGGCTTCATCGAGCCCCGTCAGGGGGAGGAGGCTCAGTCGCCCTGTCCGGAGAACGATTCCGCCCTGCTCCGACTCCACCCGGCCACCCCCCCGTTAGTCTCTCTGCACGCTCGCCAGTATGGCGGGCCGCTCAGGGGTCATTCCAGAACACTGGCCGAGGTGACCGTTCTAGTTCCGGGAGCTGTTAGTCCGGAAATGAGACGCCGCGGCGCAGCCCAAGAACTAGACGCGGACTGGTGGCGTTACGACCGACACGGCGGCTAGCGCCTGCTCGACGAGGTCGTCCAGGTTGGCCTGGGCTGCGGCGTCGCGGGCCGCGCCGAGTTGCTCTGGCGGCAGTCGCTCCTCGAGCCGCTCGAGGGCCGGGCGTGCTGCGCGCCCGTAGGAAGCGGGCAGCTGCTCATGGCTTGTCGCGAACGCGAGAAGGACGGCGGCGCGCTCCTGTCGGGCGGAATCCTCCGCGAGGCACGCGCCGATCCCGCTCAGTGCAAGAAGCTCGAGCGAGACGGCCTCTGATGTGCGCGCACGTTCGAGAGCCTCGAAGAAGCGCTCGTGTGCCTCTGCGCCGTCTCCGAGCGCCAGCGCGGCGAAGCCGATGCTGCAGAGCGCCGTGATCAGCCCCCAGCGGTGGTTGCTCTCCGAGAACGCCTCGTAGCCGGCGCGTCCGAGCCGCAAGGCCTCGGAGTATTCGCGCAGCGCGAACGCGCTCGAGCTCGCGCGGCTGAGCGCGTAGCCCGATCCCGCGGTCTCGCCGAGGGAGGTGAACAGGTCGTAGCCCTCCAGGTGCAGCCGAAGCGCATCGCGGTAGCGCTCTTCTGCGTCGGCGAGAAGGCCTAGCTTGCCGATCCCGTACGCGCGGAAAATGGGGTTCCCAAGCCTGTCGCAGAGGGCGTTCGCGGCCTCGAACGCGTCGCCTGCGACGTCGAGGTCGTCCATGAGGAGGTGGGCGAAACCGAGGTCCATCAGCGCTCCGGTCTCGGTGAAGGTGTCATCGGTTGCTCTCGCGAGTTCGATCCCCTCTTCGAGGAAGGACACAGCCTCCGTGAAGACGTCGCGGTACACGGCGACGATGCCGAGCGCGCACAGGCAGCGTCCAACCTCTCGCTCCAGGTTCCGCGCCCGTAGGACGGGCAAGCATCGGAGGGCGAGCTCCTCCGCGGCCGGGTCGTATCCGAGTCGCGCGCTGATCGCGATCCGGCACGTTGCCGCCGCCAGCCCGACGGCGCTCGCGCTCCCAGGGTCGTCCGGGTCGAAGCCGGCCGTTCGCGCGAGCGGCTCGAGCGTCTCGGCCCCTTCGAACCAGCTGTGCATCCACAAGAACGTGTAGAAGGCTTCGAGTACGGCCAGCGCCGTCCGCTCGTCGTCCTCGCTCACGATCCACGCGAGCGCCGCGCGGAGGTTGTCGAGCTCGCCGCGCAACTCGTCCCGCGCGACCGTCATCTCCGGCCCCATCAGCGCCCCCTGGCGCGCCAAGAGCATCCCGGAGTAGTGGCGCGCATGACGCTCGCGTGTCGATGCGGAGGCGTGGGCCGATCCCACGCCGAGCTTCTCCGCCGCGTATTGCCGCAGCAGCTCGTGTAGCTCGAAGCGGCCGAAGTCGGGACGGCGGACGAGCGACTTCGAAGCGAGCTCGGACAGCAGACGGAGGTCGGCGCCGGCGACCGCCTTCGCCGCGTCACGGTCGAAGCCGCCGCGGAAGACCGACAGCTGCGCGAACGCGTCGCGCTGCTCGTCGGAAAGGAGCCGCCACGACTGGTCGAACGCGGCGCGCAGGCTTCGGTGCCGCTCGGGCACGTCCCGCATCGAGGTGGCCAGGAAGTCGACGTTCCGCTCGATCTCGTCGGCGATCTCCACGCAGGAGAGCATCGACACCCACGCGGCGGCGAGCTCGATGCCGAGCGGCATGCCCGCTACGAGCCGGCAGATCCGGAGCGCCTGCAGGCGCTCCTCCTCGTCGAGGACGAACCCCGGTCTCGCCTGCGCCGCCCGCTCGACAAAGAGCCGGAGCGCACCTCCCCCGCCGTTCTCCGTGAGTCCGAGCCCTTCGACGTCGTACACCCATTCGCTTTGCACGTTGAGTCGTTCGCGCGACGTGGTGAGGAGCTCGACTCCCGGGGCTCGCTCGATCAGTTCGCCGAGCAGGGCGGAGCCGTCTACCAGGTGCTCGAAGTTGTCCAGCACGAGCAGGGTCGAGCGCTCGCTCAGGTAGTCGAGCAGCTGCTCCTGCGCCGAGAAGCCGCTCAGGGGAAAGTGGACCGCTTCGGCGACGGCCGGTGCGAGGAGCTCCGGCGCCGGGACGGAGACGAGCGGCACGAAATGCACGCCGTGCGGGTAGCGCTCGATCCGCCGTGCCGCCGCCTCGAGCGCGAGCCGCGTCTTGCCGACTCCGCCCGGCCCGACGAGAGTCAGCAGGCGGCACTTCGGATCCTCGAGCAGCCCGTCGATCGCCTCGAGCTCCGTCGCGCGCCCGACGAACGACGTGCCCGGTGAGGGCAGGCTCCTCATCCCGACCTCGAGCGTTTTCAGAAGCGGGAAGTCGGACGACAGCCCGTCGACCTCGAGCTGGAAGATCTGCTCGGGCGCGCTCAGATCCTTGAGCCGGTGCGGCCCGAGGTCGCGGAAGTCTGCGTCCACGAGCGCACGAGTCGTGCTCGAGAGCAGAACCTGCCCCCCATGGCCCACTGCGGCGATCCGTGCGCCCCGGTGGACGTCCAGACCCACGTAGCCCTCCTGGCTCAGCCGCGGCTCACCCGTGTGCAGACCCATGCGCACCCGGATCGGACCCCCCGCCAGCGCGCGCTGAGCGTCCTCGGCAGCCGCCACCGCATCCGAGGCACGGCTGAACGCCACAAAGAACGCATCGCCCTGCGTATCCACCTCGACTCCGCCGTGCGCCACGAACGCGGCCCGCAGACGGCGGCGATGCTCGTGCAACGCGTCGCCGTAACCGTCGCCGAGCTCCTGCAGCAGCCGTGTCGAGCCCTCGACATCCGTGAAGAGCAGCGTGACGACACCCGTGGGCAGGTCCCGCGGCATGCAAAAGAACCTACACTCGATTCCTGCATCACTGAAACTCGTCCCCGACCCGCACAAACCGATTGCCGGGGGTCATTCCGGAACACTGGCGCAGCCGACAGTCGGCCGCTCTTCTCGATTCGCGTTCCGCCCTGCAGGCATCAAGGACGCTCGCCCACTCGGGCGTCCAGGATTCCCTGGTTAGAAGACGCTGAACCAGTCGTTCTTCATGCTCACCGTTGTCCAGCCGTCTGCGTTCGCCCGAGCGACTGCTTGTTCCGCGCCGCTCGTGTAGGCGAATTCGCGCTCGGCATCGTCGTGGAGGACGAGTAGCCTCATCACCGGCGCGGCGTGATGCTGTGTGAAGTCGAGCATCGCGATGTCCCCGTTGGAGTTTCCGGCAGCCAGGAGCGGCCGCCGCCCGACCCGACTCCAGATCCGTACAGGCTTCTGCGGCCCGTCATCGAGATAGTCCGCTTCCGCTTTGCGCATGACCGTTCCGCCTCGGTCATTGGCCGCGTACTCAAGCGCTAACGCACTTCCGATCACCCGCTCGCGCGGGATGCCATACATCTCCTGGCTGACCGGACGCATAAAGTCCCGACCCCCGCCAGAGGCGATGTAGTTGGTGAACTCGTGTTCCTCCAGATACCTGAGCAGCTCGATTATCGGCACATAGCCGCATTCCAGGTAGCTGCGTTCGAGTGTCGGATGCTTCACGCCGCGCAGGAACGACTCCGACTGCGACTCGAAGTCCTCGACGCTGATCCCGGCGTGCGCGGCGAGCACACCTCCGAGAAGCGTCCGCACGTTCGTCTCGTCCCCCGCGTAATGCTCATCGAGTACCTTGCCGAACCAGCCGTAATCGCGCTCGTGGGCCGCCTTCCATGGCTGGCGATCCCGCAACTCAGGATCCTCGCCGGCCATCTCGGCAAGCCGCCGAAGAATGAAATCGGCCTGAATCGGCATCGGCTTCTCACACCACAGCGTGCCGTCGTTGTCGAAGACCGCCACGCGTTCCTCGACTGGCACACCCTCGGAGACGACACGCTCCACGAACTGGATCACCGCACGTTTAGCGGGGCCGTCAGTCCACTCGGGCAAGCCGTCAGCCACAACCAGACCCTATCCACTCGACGAACGCTTCCTTTGCAGCGCGACAAGGTAGCCCGCTCCGCGACCTACGAGGTGCGACTCTTTGGCCGCCATTTCGCCGCGCTGGCCAAGCCCAACCGGCTTCTCACCTGGTCGATTTCAAATGACAGCGGGCATCGAACCGCCGTTCGCGCACCGGCGTCAGGCGTCATTCGTGAACACTCGCGCAGCCAAGCGCGGCTTCGTTTGTTGTGTTCTGTCGTGGGTCATGGCTGGGGTGAGTTCCGGCTGCGGGTCACGCGTGGCGAGCCGGTTAGCGAGCGCGTGAACGACCGCTAGACCAAGGATGAGCAGGGCGGTGCCTGCCAGGATTTGGAAGCCGCGTTCCTCAGCCTCGAAGCCAACCTGGCCGGGCGCGGCGAGCAGCATCACGAGCGCGAACGTGTACAGGCCGTACATGAGCCAGTAGGTCTTGGTCTGCGTCAACGCGACGACGAACACGGCTACGCCGAGCATCGTGAGCACCCATCCGGGAGGCGAAAACAGAAGCGCCACGAGTAGCGCGGCGGCGACCCCGGCCGCGGTGCCGACAGCCTTCCCGCGTATCCGGTCGCGCTTCCCCATGAGGATGTACAGCACGAGGATGAGCACAGGCTCGGGAACCCAGTACGGCTCCGTCCATCCGAGTGCGACGCCGAGCGAGGCGCTCGCAGCCATTACTGCGCCGAACCCGAGCGCGACGACGGCTGCGACGGGTGCGGCGAGCCGCTCGCAATCCACAGCCTCGGGAACGCCGAACCGACGCGCGAGCACGACGCCATAGAGGGTCGCGATGCCGACGATGACGCCGTAGACAGTGGCGTTCCTCGCAGAGGCTTCCGGCACGACGAAGGTCGCCGCGTACGGAACCATGAGTAGCGGCGCGAACCAGCCGAACCCGATTCCGGCACCCGCGATCACTCCGACGGTCGCGAGCAGAGCCGCCCACCACCAGTCGTACGCCGTGAACGCTCCCAGCCCCGCCGCGAGCCCCATCAACGGCGCGAGATAGCTCATCCGGCGAGTGCCGCCGAGCTTCGCACCAACACCGCCAAGGAGAACCCCCGTGAACATGGCCGTGGCCCCGAACTTCCCGACGAGCACACCGATCAGGACGGCGGGAAGGACAACAGCCACCAGGAGCGCACCAAGGATGTGCATCGTCCGTCGTGCACGGGTCGGCTTACCGCGGACTTCGACTGCGTCCGCCCCCACTGACGCCTGACTCGTCGGCGTTTCGACGTGCTCGGCCTCGTTCACTCGCGCACGACCTTCCGATGCTGTCGCGTGAGTATAGGCGCGTTGCGCAGAGCCGTTCGCGGCTCACCCGCACGACGCGGACCGCCGCGCTTCAGGGAACATTCGCGCGCACTGGGCAGCGCGAGGGTCGCCACGACTCTGGGTGCACTGGGCGGTCGTGGCGCCGGTGATCGCGACCGCGCTCGCACTCGTCGCGGTCAAGGCGGCCCTGCCCGATTCGCTCGGGCGTCATTCGCGAACGCTGGCGCAAGCGACTGATGTCATCCCTGGATCGTCTGAGCGTCTGCACTTAGCCTGTCCATGTGCGGTCACTCATGCCTCCTGATCCGGCGCTACGGGACGCCGAGGTGGTGCTTCGGCCGAGCCGTGAGGACGACGCCCCCGCGATTCGCGAGGTCTACTCCGAGCTCGACATCAGGCGTTGGATGGGATGGGGCGCTGAGTTGCCCGACGACGCCGAGGCGCGAGCAAACATCGCCCGGGCGGCAAGCGCCTGGGAGGACGGAACCTGGGCCGTCTTTCGCATCGCCGACGCCGATTCGGATCAGGTCATCGGCGGCATCAATCTGCGGTTCGGCGAATACGACACGGCTGAGATCTCCTACTTCTTGCGCACGTCCGCCCGAGGGCGCGGGATAGCGACGCGTGCGGCCCGGCTCGTTGTGCGTTGGGCGTTCGAGGAATTGGGGATCGAACGGATCGAGTTGCGTGTACATCCCGACAACTCGGCGTCCCGGCGTGTCGCCGAGCGGCTCGGTTTCGTTCGGGAAGGGGTCGAGCGGGCCTCGCGTGTTTGGCCAGACGGGACGAGATTCGACTCGATCATGTTCTCCTTGCTGGTCACCGATCCCTAGAACAGCCGCCATCCGCTCGGGGGACATTCGCGAACACTGGCCCAGCCCACCAGACCGTGCGCCCGATTAGTTGCCCACGGCGGAGTCAGGTCCGAACTCGCGGACTTCTTGGGGACAGCGGCAGGCGGCTGCGATCTTCGCGGCCCACTCCAAGGCTGCCTCCCGGGAGGTCACGTCGATGACCGTGAACCCGCCGTTGAACTCCTTGGTCTCAGGGTACGTGCCAGCGGTGGTCGTACCGTCACCGGCCACCATGACGGGATCCACGTTCTCGGCCAACCCGCCGCCGAACACCAACACGCCTGCGTCCATGGCCTCCTGGACCACCGCATGAGCAGCCTCTCCCACGGCGGGGAACTCCTCAGCGGAGATGTGGTCCATCGCACTGCTGGGGAAAGAAATCAGGTACCGCGTCATCTCACGACTCCATTTCTCGGCCGCCTGCTCCGGCCGCCCACCCTGCCAGGGACACGCAGTAGAGACTGGCAGACCGCCGAGAACTCATCGACCTCGGCGAAACCTAGCCTCACTTCTTCAGGCGTCATTCCGGAACACTGGCGCAAGCCACGGATGCCTTGTTATCGGATCAGGCCGTCAGCTTCTGCCACCGCGTGATCGGTGAATGAGATGAGGGTGGAGTGCCGGTCATGGACATCGGCGCGGTAGGTCGCTCGGGCTTCGTTGATGTAGCTCGACCACTTTGGGTATCTGGCTGCGGCCCAGGCCGCTGCCTCGTCCTTTGTCGTCTGCTCGCCTGTTGCAAGCGCGTAGAGGGCGCGGCAGAGCGTCATCACCACGTAGCCCTGGTGCGCGGGAACGTAGGCGACCCACGGGGCACGAACTCTGCTCGGCCACTCGCTCAGCAGGGCTTCCACGGCGTGCCTGTAGGCACCGGGGCTGACCGTCGGGCCGACATCAAGCGGGGGAGGACCGAGAATTGTCTCGCCCTGTGTGGTCACGCTGTGCCAGTCGAGGGTCGAGTCAAAGCCTGCGTCCCGTATGTGAAGCGGCTCGCCGGGGCTGATCACGGCGATGCGGCCGCTCGGGCGATCACCGTACGTTTGCAGCACCCCACGATCTACGTATGCGACCTCAACGCGCTCGACCCATGCAGGCCGCTCGGTCACGAACGCGTCGTGGAGACTTCTCAGTGACTCAAGCTGCTGCCCCTCTTCGACCTCGGCCGCGACGATCGCGATCAGGTCAAGGTCGCTCTTGCCGGGGTAGAACGCGCCTGCGGCAAGCGAACCGAACAGGTACAGCGCCTGCAGATCTGAGCCGAAATGACTGTCTATCGCAGACGTCAGTTGCTTCAGCGTCTCCCGTGCACCCGTCGCGGCGGCGTCGTCCATAGGCGGACATCTTGCCGTCGACATGGCAACCCCGACGCAGCAGCCTGTCCCGCTCAGGCGTCATTCCCGAACACTGGCGCAGCTCAGCGTATGGCTCGTTTGAAGCCCTACGGGGAGCGCTGGATCAAACCGTTTCGGATGTCGAAACGCCAGCGGCAGCCAGCCGCTCTCGCACTCGGGCTGCGAGCATGACGTCACCCTTCGCCTCCAGGATCCCGAGCGCGGTGGTCGCGTGGCGGGTGGCTTCCTCCGGCTTTCCCGCGAGTGCGAGCGTCTCCGCGAGGTACGAGTGCGCGAGCGGGCGGCTGAAGCAGAAGTCGATGCGGTCGGCGAGTTCGACGGCGTGCCGCCCTACAGCCTCGGCCTCGACGAGCCTGTTCTCGTGGGCCAGCAACCGGCCTTCGGCGAAACCGATGAACACGAGGTTGAGGAGGTCGTCGGTGGCGGTCGTTCGGCGCGCTTGGTCGAGCGCCTCGTGCGCGGCGGCCAGCTCCCGCCGGCTGACGAGGACCATCGCGAGTATCGCGGCGATCGTGGAGGAGCCCCCGTGCACGCCGAGCTCCTCGAGGTCGGCGAAGCCCTTCCGGAGGGTTCGCTCGGCTTGCTGCCAAGCCCCCGCTCGGATCTCGATGTCCGCCTCGGCGAAGGCGTGTCGCTGCGCGCTGACGAGGAGACCCGCATCTGCGAACGCCTGTCGGGCTCCGCGGACTAGCTCGAGCGCGCGGTCGATGTCGCCCTTCATTGACAGGAGGGTGCCGATGACGAGGCGTTCAGCTGCGCGTACGAGCGGCCCATCGTCGTCGCGCGAGAGCTCGCTGATGCGTGCCAGTGCATCGTCGACCGGAATCGGGCTGTAGATGTAGGTGGTCATCAGGAGCTGACGGGTGCGTAGCCCTATGTGGCTTTGGGCCGCGCCCGCCCGCTCGAGATGGAAGAGGGCGTGCTCGCACGCCTCCGCGGTCGCCGCCGCCTGCGCCGCGCCCCACCGCTCCTCGGCCTCGGCCCGCCAGTACTCGGCTAGCCCCAGGTCATGGCCTTCTGCCTCGAACACGGCCAGAGCCTCCTCGAGCAACGCGACACGTTGATCCTTCGCGACCTCGTTCGGCCTCGCCAGGCTGAACGCGCCGAGCCGCACCGCGGCTCGCGCCCTCGTGATTGGATCGCCCGTCGATCGCGCTTCCGTGAGGATCTCGAAGGCGCGCTTGTCTGCCGTCTCCTGGTACACGTCCGCAAGCTCCGGCGTATGCGCGAATCTTCGCTCGTCGTCGTGCGGGAGAACGGCGGTGGCGCGCTCGAGGAGCGTGCGTGCCGCGCGGGCGTCACCGCGGTCGAGGGCAGCGCGGCCCGCCGCGGCGAGGTGCTGCGCTGCGCGGCCGGCGAGGCCGGGTAGCTCGGCGGCTTCCGGGTCGAGCTCCCTGCGGTAGCGGTGCGCCTGCTCGAGGTGGTAGCCGAGGATCTCGTCGCGCTCGATGAGCTTCTGGCCGTCCAGCCAGTTCGCGAACTGCTCGTGCAGTTGTGCCCGCGTCGCCTTGGGTAGGGACTCGTAGGCGGCATCGCGGATCAGGATGTGGCGAAAGCGGAAGGCCTCGTCGCCGGCAACGACGGTGCTGTCGGGACGGATCAGCTCCTGGCGCACGAGCGCGGACAGATGCGTTTCGACATCTGAGCGAACCAGCGGCGCGAGCTCGGCCACGGAGCCGCGGTGGAAGACCTGTCCCTCCACGGAACCACACTCGATGACGGTGCGCTCGTTGCTGGAGAGCCGATCGAGGCGTGCCTGAAGGAGCGCGTGGATCGTCGGCGGAACGACGATCTGGCGCTCGCCCGGATGCTCGCGCACCATCGCGAGCATCTCGTGAACGAAGAGCGGGTTGCCCTGCGAGGCGACGATGATGCGCTGCCGCGTCTCGTCGTCGATCGCTTCGGCCGCGAGCGTGTCGATCAGCCGATCGCAGTCTTCGTCGTCAAGCGACTCGAGCAAGAGCGAAGTCGCGTTGAGCTTTCCACCGCCCCATCCCGGTTGCGTGTCGAGAAGCTCGGTACGAGCGACGCAGAGGAGGAGGATCGGCGCGCCGCGCGAGAGGTCGGCGATGTGCTCGATGAGCTCGAGGAACGTCCTCTCGGCCCACTGGATGTCGTCGAACACGACGATTTGTGGCCGCTTGGCGGCTCGGTCTTCGAGGAGACGGCGGAACGCGAGCTGCGTTTCGGCAGCCGAGCTGCCGAGCACCGTGTCCGGACCGACGCCGATCGCGAGCAGCAGCTCGACGAGCGGCCAGTACGTGATGCCCTCGCCGTAGTGGACGCAGCGACCCTGGAGGACGTCTGCCTCCTGGCGGGTGTGCTCGACGAAGTCGGCAACGAGCCGCGACTTTCCGACCCCGGCGGGACCGAGCAGGGTGACCAGCCGGCACGCGCGGTCGGCGACTGTGTCCTCGTACTCGCGCCGGAGTCGCGTTCGCTCGCGCTCGCGGCCGACGAGCACGCTCTCGAGGTGCCGCGCGACGGGCTCCGCACCTGCGATCACCTCGAGCAGCCGGAACGCCTCGACGCGCCGCGACTTTCCCTTGAGCGTCAACGGAGCGACGGACTCAACACGCACGGCGTCGCGCACGAGCAGCCTCGTTTGCGACCCGATGAGCACTTCCCCTGCGCCTGCCGACTGTTCCAGGCGCGCTGCCACATTGACGGCGTCTCCGGTAACGAGCGTCTCTCCCTCGCCACCGACGACAACCTCACCCGTGTTCACGCCGATCCGGCACTCGAGGCCGTGAACGGACACGGCTTCCCGCATTTCCACCGCTGCGCGCACCGCGCGTAGCGCATCGTCCTCGTATGCGACAGGGATACCGAAGACGGCCATCACGGCGTCGCCTACGAACTTCTCGACCGCGCCACCGTGCCGCTCGAGGGTCGCACGGAGGTCCGCGAAATAGCGGCGCATACGCGCCCGAAGGGCCTCCGGGTCGGTCGACTCGCCGAGCGCGGTCGAACCAACGAGATCACAGAAAAGTACGGTCACGACTTTGCGCATCTCGCGCTGCGCTGGGGTGGCGGCCAGCTCAGTGCCGCACGCGCTGCAAAACCGTGCCTCGTCCGCATTGTCGCGACCACAGCCAGGGCACGCCGCCATGTGCGAAGTCTAAGTCGGCGCACACCGCGCGCGATGCGCCGCCGCTTGTGGCGGGCGAGAGGCTCACGCGGCCGATTCCCTCACGCGTCGCGGCGCCCCCTCCGGGGGCGCGACCAAAGGTCATGGGACGAGACCGCACTCGCCCGAGGGACATCGCCACGGACTCGAAACCGCGACCGAGAGACATCGCCACGGACGCGCCCGCGACAACGGAACAGATCAACCCGTTCAGAGATGCCGCTCACGCAACCTGCACGGTGTACGCCGGCGACTCCGATCTGGGAAAGCCGATCGGTTGTCTTTGACCGCTGGTCCGCAATGGCCGCACCGTGTCGTACTCGACGGTCAACGTAAGCGCGATGCGACTCGACTCACACGGGTCGACGTGCGCGTAGCTCCGCAGACACCTTCATCCGCCTCAGGCGTCGTTCCTGAATGCTGGCGCAGCCCACCATGTGGGCTTCGTTCGCGAAGGTCCCGTGACCCGAGCCGCTATGGCCGTCCATCGAGGAACATTCGCAGCAGCACGTGGATCTTCTCCTCGTCGGAGTCGCCACTGTGCGTGTTGATCGCGCGGCAGACCCACCCCAGTCGCATCGCGGTCGCGGCGACGACATCGAGTTCGACAACGTTGGTGACTCGGGCGAAGGGTTTTAGGTACGCATCACGGAACGGTCCGACGTCCACCGAACCCTCCACATCGTCGAAACCCCAGGCGAGCACCCCCTCGAGCAAGCGTGTGGGCGGAGCTTCGCCTCGACTTCAGCACCCGAAAATACAGGTTCTGCGACAACGCGTTCTCTCATCCCGGGCGATCACGTCGAAAAGGCCTACGAGAACGTGCAGGATTGGACGCCGAAGACAGCCGATTTAAAGACGAGGTTGTTGTAACTCCTGGACTGCTGGTAAAGGCTGCGCACAAAGGCCGATGCGTCGTCGGCCAGGGCTGCATTGATCTGCTTGGCCTCGTTCATGATCATTGCCCGACGGGCCTTGAGCAGGTTGTTCCAGGCCGGACTGCTTTGTGGCGGCTGACCTAGTTTCTGAAGTTCTTGCAGCAGAGCCCTCGGCAGCAGCCGCCGAGATTGTTGATCGAAAAACTGGCCGACTTGCGGAAGGAGCTTCTTATCCGGGTGGAACGGGTCGAAGTTCGAAAACGGGAATTGGGGGAGACTTGCGGCTTTCGCTTCTGTCGCGTGGCAGGCGGCGTTGGCGCGCCGGATGAAGTCGGCATTCCCAGCCGGTCGCGGAACGACGCCTATGTGGAGTCGATGGCTACCGGTCACCTTGATCACGCTGACGATGAAGCTCCGTCCAGCCGCCAGCGGGACGTTTGGATCGAATGGGATGTATCTGGAAACCACCGTGCCGCGCATCCCCTTGTATGCGCCTGAGCGGCCCATGGCCTGCGAGGGTGGGTCCATCGAGTGCAGATGACCGACCCCGGCGAGGGTCACGGTTCCCTCGCTCGTCTTAACTGACCCCGAGCACTGCTCCAGCACATCGTTGGGGATCACCTTCGTGAAGACGCAGGTGCTGCGCGTGGTTCCTACGAAACGGCCGCCCGCATCGAACAGTCTGGCCTGCAAAAATTCAGTGTCGCCTGGACTGGGGTCTGCAGGCGGCTTGTCCACGAAGCTGCCCTTCACGACTGAGTCAAAAACCAGCGTCTGCGTCGTCTGTCGAGTGGCAGCACTACCCGACCACACCGCAAGGGCGGCCACGAGTATCCCAAGAACGAGAACAACCCCCGCCCTCCAAGCCATACACCGACCCCCTTGATCGTCGAATGCCGAGTCAGCTCACTATTTCACGACAACCCCAACAGCGCGTCCAACGCGCAAGGTGGCGGCCTGACGCCCAAAGCCGGCCACTTCCTCTGCCCGGAGTCTCCCGCATTCGTCCCACTCGTCCGATCAATTCTCGCCGCACATCGGTGAGACTTTCGGGCAGATCATCCCCGAGCCGCTGGCGTGGATGTCGACCGTGTACGGCCTGATGGTGAGTAGCACCGGCTGTCTCGCCTACGCCTGAGAAGTACAGACCCCGCTCTGGCGCCATTGCGTAGCGCTGGCCCACGCGAGAACCTCTAGCCGGGACGTTCGGGTGAGGCCACTTGCATCTGGGCCGCGCTGCTTGTCTTTTCTCCCTCCGAGGAGGAACATGAAGCTTGGTCGCTACGTAACGGGCCTCATCCGATGGACGGAGGTCCGAGATGTTGCTGGCAACTCACGGTTGGTGGCCCTGGCTACTGATGTACGCGGTCATCATCGCTGCGGTCGCGTATGGCATCTACTACGTCGTGAAGCGTCGCCGGGCCGCCTAGTCCGTCGGCCGTCCAACCCGGCTGTAGATCACCCGACGTTTTGCGCGCGCTCACGAACGCCTACTGTTCGCGATCGTCGTGATACAGATACGTCCCCCGGGGGCGTCGGGCGTCATTCCGGAACGCTGGCGCAAGCGACGCCCCGGTCTGGGCGTTAGCGTTCGCGCGTGAGAGTTCGCGACCTCAACTGGATGCAGCTTGAGGCATACCTCGCCGGGGACGACCGGATCGTGCTTCCCGTCGGCTCGACCGAGCAGCATGCGTACCTTTCTCTCGAGACCGACAACATCCTTGCGGAGCGTGCGTCGGTCGAGGCTGCCGAGCCGCTGGGTGTCCCAGTGCTGCCGGTGTTTCCATATGGGGTAAACGGCTTCAGTGCCTACCCGGGCAGTCCAACGCTGCGGGAGTCCACGCTCGTCGCACTCCTCGAGGACGTCGTCGATTCCGTTATGGGTCAGGGCTTCGCGCGGGTCCTTGTCGTCAACGGTCATGGCGGAAACACCGATCCGGGGCGAGCGTGGACGCAAGGCAGGCGGGGCGCGGTTGTGTGGCATGAGCTTTGGGAGGGGCGCCCGGACGAGATCGCGGCGGAGATCGATCCGCAGTACGACCACGCGTCTTGGTCGGAGAACTTCCCGTGGACTCGGCTTCCGGGGGTCGCCGTCCCGGCGACACGGAAGCCGTCGGTCGTATGGCCTGAGAACGGAAATCCGACGACGTGGCGGGACGCCCTCGGCGATGGCTCGTTCGGCGGCCTCTATCAACGGTCCGCGGACGACGAAGACCGGCTCTGGCAGGCCGCCGTCCAGGCGATCCGTTCACGCCTCGAATCGTTGGAGGCATAGACGAGGGACATTCCGTCGATCGCTTCTGGCGTCATTCCGGAACACTCGCGCAGACCAACACCAGCCGAGGCTAGAGCATTCCCAGACCGACAGCAACACACAGCACCACTCGCCTGCGCCAGTGTTCAGGAATGACCGGAGTTCCCGGATCGGGGTCCCGCGCCATTCGTGTCAGTCGAGGGGGAGGGCGCGCTCCTCTTTCTCGTCGACCCCGCGTGTCACTTGGCTCCGCCCTCGGTGTAGATCTCCACGTGAAGCACTTGCGCGGTCACGTCGAAGTCCGCTTTCACGCCGTGACGGAGCAACGAACCGCGCGAATCGTCGCCGGCAATCCCGCGCGCAGTTTGCATGCCCCGCGACAATCTCAGCGAGACGACGCGGAGCCGGTAAGCGTGTTCGCGGATGCATTTGGCGGTGAGGCTTCGCAATGCTCGGATCACGCGCGCGAGCGATGAGTAACAGCTCGGACAATCCTCTTCTGCGTCGTTGGGGCGAATATCGGCGGCCGCCTCGCCGTAGCCTGCCGCGTTGGATCTGGTCGCTGCTCGCGGTCTCCACCATCGCCGCGCTCGGCCTTGTGCTCTGGGCCTTCGGGCGTTCCGGGCCGTGGCGTTCGCCGAGCGGTCAACCGCATTTTGCCTCGTGCACGTACGGCGGCTATGTCGACGGGTGGTGCACACACCTGCGCGTTTCGGAGGATCCGCGTAAGCCGAACGGCCCGATGATCTCCCTGCGGATCGCGGTATTGCCGGCGACGAAGCGGCCGGCCGCGGGCGCGCTGTTCTACCTCGAGGGCGGGCCGGGTGGCGCGGCGACGGCAGCTGCGATCCGGGTGAATGACTTCTTCGCGCAGGTACAGAGAAACCGCGATCTCGTCATGGTCGACCAGCGTGGGACGGGCGGCTCGCGCCGTCTTGCCTGCCCCAACGGATACGTGCGCCGAACGGATGCGACGGCTGTGACCGGTTATCTCCGACGCTGTCTCGACCGGCTCGACGCAGATCCGCGGCTCTACACGACGAGTGTGGCTGCAGACGACCTGGAAATCGTGCGTCGCACGCTGGGGTACGACAAGATCGATCTCTTCGGCGGCTCCTACGGCGCCACGCTCGCTCAGGCGTACGTTCGTCGATACCCCGAGTCCGTACGCAGCGTCGTTCTCGACGGCGGCTCGCTGCCGGATGTCCGGATCTACGACGTCTCCGCTCGCAACGCGGAGCAGGCTCTCGATGTGCAACTCGCGCGCTGCGCAGCTGCGCCCGCCTGTGCCCGCGCCTATCCGCATCCGAGGCGGCAGCTCGACGAGCTGCTCGCGCGCCCGCCGCGCCGTGTCGCCCTCGCCACCGGCAAGGTGCTCCTCCGCCCCGACGACATCGCCTGGACGGTGGACTCGCTATCCGAGACGGTCGAGAACGCGGCACTCATTCCGTTCGCGGTGAACGCCGCCGCGCACGACGACTACGCGACGCTGGCGACGACATACGCCGACCGGCTCGGAGGTTCGAACCTCGAGGCGCTCGCGCGGCTCGTCCCTTTCTGGATCATCCTCTGCTCCGAGCCGTGGGCGGCCTTCGACCCAGCGGCGACCGCGCGTGCCGACAGGGGGAGCTACCTCGCCGAGGCGGCGGTTGCGCGTGCCCGGCTCTTCCGCCACGCGTGCGCCGTCGTCCCGAAGGGACGCGTTCCGACGGACGCCGCCAGTCGTCGAGTCGTGCGCATACCTACGCTGCTGCTGGCCGGCGGCGCCGATCCGCTCGATCCCACGGCGAACCTGCGCGGCTGGCGTCGGCTGTTCCCGCGCGGACAACTGATCGTCGTCCCCGGCGCCGGGCACGGCACGCTCGAGTACGACTGTGTCCAGAAGCTCATCGCGCGCTTCGTCGAGCACGCCAGCGCGACCG
Organism: uncultured Thermoleophilia bacterium; assembly: GCA_963842335.1. GTDB lineage: Bacteria > Actinomycetota > Thermoleophilia > Gaiellales > Gaiellaceae > PALSA-600. Next base: position 31,124 of record CAWJGF010000013.1, read on the forward strand.
GGCTGAACGCCTCGTGTGTCCGGCACGTGCCACTACCTCCGTTCATAACTGGCTAGCGGCTCACTCGTTCGAACTCGAACATGGGCGTTAGAGAATTAGCCGCAACCCTCCGACGATCCGAGCCCAGCCGAGTTAGCTCGGGCTGCACACGGATCGGGAACCCTGCGCGGCGCGAATGGCTACGCGGTTTCGACGGCTCGAGGGTTAGGCCATCTCGGGACGGGTCAGGTGTCCTATCACTCGAGCTGGTTGCGCCCGAGCTTTCTGCGGACAGGCTGACCGCCAGCCCCACCCGCTCTTCGCGATAGCGCGAGCCTTTGCCCGCCCGGCCTCGCGCGATAAAGTGGCCGCTTGGCCAAGGAGAATCTCACTCCACTGGACAAGCTTGAAGGAATTAGCGCGCATCACACCACGGAACTGGGGCGCGTAGGGGTCACGTCGGTCGAGGAGTTGGTTGGGCTCATGCACTCGTCGCCCGACCGGTTGCGCGATCTGCTCCACCTTGATCATGCGCAGTTCGAACAGCTGAAGAGGGACGCGCCCGCGGTGCTTCCCGCGGAGACCCGCAAGGCCCTCGCCGAACCGGACCTTGACCCGAAGGGGTACGGCGCCTTCGAGCCAGAAGCTGACTAAAGGATGGCGTCAATCAAGACAGGCGTCGGCACCCCGCTGGACAACATTGAAGGAGTTTCCGCCACCGCGAAATCGAGACTTCGCGCTGTCTCGGTGACCACTGCGGAGGAGCTCCTTGGCATCCTCACCGCGGACCGAGCAGGCACGCAGGCGTTACTCGGAGCGGGAGCCGATCTTGACCGTCTCGAAGCAGACGTCGCGATGGTGGCCGAGGCGAGCGGGACGCCGAGTCTCGGGGACGCACCGGATGAGATCTATTCGACCGGGGCGGCGGCTCCCGACTTCGTCGAAACCACAACCGTCAAGCTCGACGATATCGAGCGTCGCATGACTGGGCCGGCGGCTGCCGGCCCGAGCGGCATTGGGGCGGACCTTCGTGTCCTGTTCGGGCCGGTCAGGGACCAGGGTCGTCGCGGCACTTGTGTCGCTCACGCTGTCTGCGCGGTCACGGAAGCGCTCACGGGACATGCCGGGTCGCTCGACCTCTCGGAGCAGTTCTTGTATTGGAACGCCAAGGATCACGACGGCCAGCCTGCATCGCCCGGCACATCGATCAAGGTGGCGATGGATCTCACCGTCGCAGACGGGATCTGCGATGAAGTTGTGTGGCCATACGTCAGCGAGGTCATTCCGGGCAACGAAGGTCAAGGGCCACCGCCGGCTGACATCGGAGGGAGCGACAAACACCGTCTATCCGAATCCGCAGCCTTGGACCGGCACGACTCGGCAGTGATACGCAACACCCTGGATCAGGGCCGCCCCGTCGCCCTGTCGGTGCCGGTCTTTCCCAGCTGGGTGGGCAATCCGATGCTGAAACTCTCCGGGTTCATACCGATGCCGCTACCGGGCACGTCACATACGGACGGGCACGCCATGTGTGGTGTCGGCTACGGCTTCGATTCCCAATTCGCGGGCGGCGGCTTTCTGATCCTCCGGAACTCATGGGGCATCGGGTTCGCTCCACAGAGTCCCGTTGCGCCCGGCCACGCGCTCCTTCCGTTCGCATACTGGGACGAGTACGGCTGGGAGCTCTTTGCCGGGACGCCGCCCTGAGGCCGGTCCCCGCGCCGTGCAGCATGACCTAGGCGCCGAGAATCAGGCGGCGCTTCTCGCACGTCCGCCGGCTGGAGCTCGGCGATCTCGCCCGGCTTGTTACGGCTGACACCAAGTGGTTCACTAACGACGACGTGGCCTTGGGCACGCTGAAGAGGGGAGCATGCGTCGGGCTTCTTGCGCTGGCGGGGCTCGGCGCCGCCTATCTGAGTTCGTCGCCGTCACGTGCTTCGACTCTCACGTCGCCGAGCACCGCAGGGGAATCGACCTCGGTACAGACCCCGACGACGGCGATCACGCTCACCGCTGTACCGACCGTTTCTGTCGATTTCGGATACAGCCGTTCGGCCAAGCCGGTTCACCTCGACTATGTGACCGGCGGCGTGTTGGACAGCACTCGCGCGTTCGACTTGCATCCGTCGGATCTCCACGCCGGTCAAGCGTCCATGTCGAGCGACAACCTGAGTTGGACACGGACGTTGCTTGATTCGCATCACGCGTCCTTCAAGCTCGTTGTCGACCCAAAGGGAGCCGACGCGGGGGTCTACAGGGGGACGCTTGAGATCGTGGGTGACAACGTGAAGGCCGCGCCTGTCCAGCTCTCGGTCGCGCTCAGCCAACACAGTGATCGTGTTCGAGCCGTGTTGTTTCTGCTGATTGTCCTGGCGGCTCTGGCAGGCCTCGGGGTCAAGTGGCTCGCGGGTGCTGGCACAAAGCTGCAGCGGGTGCAGCAGCGTCTGAACGACCTCCGCCAGCGAATCGCGGCCGCGCCCTACCAACGCACCGCCTTCCCGTCGTTGTACCTGGCGACCCTCGTTGAGGTCGACCAACTAATCAGCGACAGAGACGCAACCGCCGCAGACGCTCGGCTTACGGAGATCGAGACTGGATACCCAAAGGTGGTCGCTGTCGCGCGCTGGTTCGCCTGGCTGCAAGGCGTTGTGAGCACCAGTTCTGCGGCAATCGACGGCGATCCACGTCTTGCGGCTGACGCCGGCAGCCTCAAAGTCACACTCACCCAGGCCGATACCGAAGGCACCACCCTCAAAGAGGACTCGTGGCCAAGTCCAGACGACCAGGCGACGGCTCGGGGCGCGTTTGCCCCGCTTGGCAGCTATGTGCCGTTCATCAACGTTTTCGCCGTGGCGGACGCGAAGGCGCGCAATGCCGATCCTCTGCGCAAAGCACTTCTGCTCTATCAGACGGGCCAGTACGCCGAGGCACTAAAGGCGTGGGCCGCGGGCCAGCCAATCGCACAACAAGCCGTCCAAAGTGATCTCGCCCACGCCGGCATCGAGCTGCGGAACCTGGACGGAGAAATCCAGATTGACGATGGAGGCGGTGGACCGCCTGCAAGAAGGCGCCGCAGCTTCGTGGGATGGCTGATTGATCACGCAGCCCTACTCGCAGCAACCGCGGCCGGCGTACTTGCAGCCGCTGTCATCATCGCCAACGTCGGACCGACGTTCCACGGCCTTGGCGACTTCGCGAAGTTCATCGCAGCCGGGTTCGGAGCTGGACTCACCGGTGCAACGCTGAGCGACTTCGCCGCCAAGAAGACGACGGCGTAACCAGGCGCCTGGCCCAACCCCATTGGCATCTCCGACGCTCTACGCGCGAGTGTCCCTCTGACCGGGGCCACCTACAGCTTCCGTAGTGAGAGCAGCGGGTGAAGTTCGATGTAGTTGTTGGCGTGACCGGTTTGGTGGTGGGCGAAGTCGAAGAAGCCAACGCCGGTTGCGATCACTTTGTCGCTGACGTGGATGTTCTGGGCGGCGAGGCGTGCTTTGTTGATTGCGGTTCGGTCGCGTGCGCCCGCGTCGCAGCCGGGTTCGGGCGCTTCGGCGATGAGGGTTGATCCGTCGTCCCCTCTGAGTGCGAGGTGGATGTCGCCGTCGTCTTCGTTGATGGTGGCGGTGACGGTGGCGGTGACGCGGTAGACGCTGAGTTCGCCGGCGACGCGGTTGGCGCGCTCCGCTGAAGGAGATCTTGTTCGGGAACACAGCAAACCGTTGCCTTGATGTTCCGCTTAAAAGCCGTGCAGAGCCAGTCGGTTCACTTACTCGTCGGTGGCTCCTCGCCCGTGACAGCGCGCCAGATTCTTGCTGCCAGTCGGCGCGAAGCCAGCGTCGCCAAAGCGCCTAGCCCGGCGTAAAGGCCCATCCAGAGCGCTCTCCGTATCAGTGGTGTGCGCGCCAACCTGAAGTGAAGATGCCCGGGTCAGGAGCCACTAAACCCGAACCGCACGTCGCCCCCCTCCTGGAGTCACGTCAGTGCCCGGGACTCTTCGCATCCAGCTCGATGGTGCGCCGCAGCCGCCGCCACGGTCGGACGTCTGACTCGAGATCGGACCTCCTTGTCTACTAGAAGAAAGGCTTTCCGTGACGGCAGCGGTTTCCTAAACCGCGTGCGCAAGGTCGATTCTTGCCGGGGGCATTTGGAAGGTTCCAAATTCGGTTCCAATAAGTGACAGTGGGCCGCGCACACCAGACAGCCCCCAGGCTTAAGGACGCTGGCCTATGACATCTTCGGTGTTACCGGGAGAGCGCGGCGAGCAGGCGCTCGCCGTCGGGCGTCCCGTGACCGGTGCAGGCATCCCAGCCAAGGCGGGCGCGATAGGCGCCGTTCGTTCCCTTGACCACCGTGTTGAAGCCGCTCGGGGCGATCGACTCGTAGAGGAGCGGGTTGACGAAGCCCACCCGTGTGCCGAGGTGATCGTTCATGCGTGAGATCAGAGCTGCCCAGAGCGGGCCGACGGCGCTCGTTCCGCCGAGCGGCTTCAGGACAGCGTCGTTTAGGCGGATCCGGTAACCGGTATCCGGATCTGCGTTTCCCGCGACGTCTGGGACGCCTCTCCCGCGATGCCGACTCGGGTTGACCGACAACGGCACGCGTGCCGGGCGCTGCCATGAGGGGACCGGGTAGTACTCGCTGACGCCGCCGCCGGTTGCGCTCCCGTCAGCGTTCCAGACGGTCTCGGTGGGCTCGCCGTCGTGGACCTCGAGTCGCGTCCCGCCACACGCGAGCACGTAGGGGCTCGAGGCGGGGTAGTCGACGTGCGCGCGTTCGCCCGCGATGCCGTCCGTCCAGCCGCTGTCGCCGGAGACGCAGCAGACGCTGATCCCCATGATTGCTGCCGCCCGAAAGGCATCGTCCATCGCAGCGCGTCCCTGTTTCGACCAGTTCGACTCCGCGTCTCCCCAGCTGATTGAGAGCACGGACGGTTCGCGTTCGTCGAAGACGGCCTTCGTCACCGCGTCGATGAAGCCTCGGTCGGTGAGCGGCGCGAAGTAGACGAGCAGCTCGGCTTCCGGCGCGATCGCGCCGATCACCTCGATGTCGAGCATCACCTCGCTGTCTGCGTGCGCGTTGACGCCCGGGCGGTTTCGGACCCCGTCGACCGAGACGGCGGTGATCTTCGGCATCTCGAGGCCGAGGTGGTGGAAGTACGCCCGCAGCTGCGAGGTGCGGTAGCCGCCGCCGAGCTCGATGATCGCGATCTTTTGTCTGGGCCTGTCGAGTGGCTTCGGGAACCGGTACAGGCGGGCGACCTCCGGTGGGGTGAAGGCTCTCGCTGTGCGCTCCCGCTCCGGGTCGGTGTGGGCCCGGATCTGCGGATGCGCCTGCGGGCGGTCGTCCAGACCCAAGACCGCTTGCACGACCGGCGCGACCGTGCGTGGCAACCGGACGCCTCCCGAACGACCGCGGTACTCGCCGCGCGGCGATGCGTAACGCGCGAACCTCGTCGCGAACGCTGCGCCCATGTCGGTGACGGTGCCCGCGAGGACAACAGTGCGACGCGCGGCGCTCGACTCGATCACCTGTAGCCCGTGCTCGCGCGCGAACGACGCCACCGCCTCGAGATCTTCGGGTGCCGCTCCCCAGGCGTGGACAAACGTACGCCGGTCGAGGTAACGACGCTCGGCCGGCGGCTGCCGGCCGAGCTCCTCGACCGATGGCAGCGGGACGGACGACCGCGGCCGCACGATCACAGTTACTTCGAGCCACTCGTCGGGCGGCGGCGTCCCGATTCGCCGTGAGCCAGGGACCAGGCGGCGGTGGCTGCCGCCGACCGTGGTCCTGCCGGTGCTATTCCGAGTGCTTCGCGTCGCGGTGATGTGCGTGCCCCTTGTCGCCGCTCTCGCCATCGTCGGTGTGGCCCTCGAGGCTGTGCCCTTCGAGGCTGCGCTCGCCGAGCCCGCCTTCGTCGGTGTGGCCCTCGAGGCTGTGCCCTTCGAGGCTGCGCTCGCCGAGCCCGCCTTCGTCGGGCTCTGGCTGCTGATCGCTCACTGACTCCTCCTCCGATCGGGGGAAGATTGACTCTACTCTTCTCCCGTCGCTCCTCCTAGTCCCGGAGCCCGGCGAGGCGTCGCGTGCGCGACGCGAAGGTGACGTTACCCTTCGCCTCCCAGAGGGAGAACGCTGTCGCCATCGCGACGTCAGCGTCGTTCGTGTGGCCGCCCAGCTGCAGCACCTCACCGAGCGCGAGCAGGGAGTCACCGCGTAGGTCGACGAACTCGGTCTGCGCCGCCAGCGCGACGGCGTCGCGCGCCATCGCCTCAGCAGCCTCGAGTGCACCTCGTCGCGCGAGCACCTTCGCTCTGCCGGCGCGTAAGCGCACCTGCGTAACGAAGTCGTCCTCTGCGCCGGTCTCGGCTGCGACGTCGAGGAGCTCGTCGGCGTCGTCGTACCGCATCTGTCGGTAACGGCACTCGGCGAACATTGTCGCGACCGTCGAGAGCACGTTCCGCCGCCCCGCCTGCTCCAGCGCGGCGTAGCTCTGGCGGAGCCGCATCTCGGCGAGCCCGGGATCGTCCGTCAGGCCCCAGATCCAGCAGCCGACGAATGCGTCGGCCCACAGCGACATGCCGAGCTCGGAGCACGACGACATGCCGCGCACGCGGAGCGTCTCGCCTCCAACCGCGTCGCCCCGCCCGAACCGCACGAGGGCCTGCCGCATGGTCGTCTTGGCCTCGACGCCGAGACTGCCGGTCTCGCGCGCCCACGCGAGATCGTCCTCGAGAACGTCCTCGACGCGCGCGAGCGGTGTGAAGCCCCATTGGGCGGCGACGGTGCGGACCAGGCGATGGTTGCCCTGCTGCTGGACGTCGCGGGACTTTCCAGCGTGGACGAAGCCGCGTTCCGAGACGGCAGCTGCGTCGGACAGTCGGCCGAAGTAGTAGTGGACCATCGCTGCGACCTCGCACGCGCGGGCGGCGCCCGTGTGGTCCTGCGCCCGTTCGAACAGCGGGATGCTCTGCTCGGCCCATGCGAGCGTCGACTCCTCGGCCGGGCGCTCGCCCCGCGTGTAAGCGCTCAGCCAGGCTTCCTCGATCCGTGCGTGGGTCACGACACTCTCGTCGCCGATCTGCTCCGCCGCGCGCGTCGCCTGGGTCACGATCTCGGTCGCCTGGTCGGCCATGCCGCTGACAGCGAGCGGTTCGACGAGGTGGAGAAGGACGTCGACTCGCTCTGGGCTCTCGGCGGGGAGAAGGGCCGCGGCCCGGCCGAGGAGGTTGACCGCCGCTCCGACGTCGCCGCGGGCGATCGCGCGGCGGCCGGCGGCCGCGAGCCGTTCGGCCGCGCCCATCGCGAGGCTGCGCACCTCATCGTCGAGAGCGCCGAGTTCGGCTCGGTAGCGATAGCTCTGCTCGAGGTGGTAGCCGAGGACCTCTTCGTACTCGGTTACCCGCTCCCCGGCAATCTGCTCGAGCCAGCGCGCGAACTGCTCGTGCAGACTTGCGCGGAGCCGCTTCGCGGTCTCGCGGTACGCGACGTCGCGGACGAGGATGTGCTTGAAGCGGAACGCGGTCTCACCGACGAAGCTCGCTGCGGCGGATCGCACGAGGTCGCGGTCGACGAGCCGTTGGACATTCGCGAGGACGGTGAGGCGCCGGGCTTCGTCCGAGAGCTCGACGACCGCGCCGGAATGGAAGACCTCGCCCTCGACCGCCCCGCAGGTCAGTGTGGCTCGAGTCTCGGCGTCGAGCCGGTCGAGGCGAGCGCTGAGCAATGCATGCAGGCTCGTCGGCAGTGCGAGCGAGGCGAGGTCGCCCTGCAGCGTGCAGATCCCGTCTTCGACGCGCAACGTTCCCTCGTCAACGAGCATCGCGACGAGCTCCTCGGCGAACAGCGGGTTCCCGGTCGAGGCTTGGGCGAGCTTGGCGCGGACGTCAGCAGGAGAGTCGCCAAGAAGACTCATCAGGAGCGCCTCGATGTCGTCTCCGAGGAGTGGCTCGAGGCGAACGGCGATCTGCCAGTTGGGAGCCTGCTCGAGGAGCTCTGGCCGCGCCAGGCAGAGGACGAGGATGGCCGCGTCGGTAATCGCGGCAGGGAGTCCCGCGAGCAGCCCGAGCAGCGTGGGCTCCGCCCAGTGGATGTCGTCGACGACGACGATCAGCGGTCGGTCCCACGCGCGGGCTTGCAGGAAGTGCCGGATTGCCCATTCGGTCTCCGGCGCGGTCGCGACGCCCTCGGAGAGCCCGAGCAGCTGCGCGATCTTCGCGGCGATGACACGGGCGTTCGCAACCCCTTCGACGTGCGCCTCGACGAGTGCCCGCGCCTCCGCACGGGAGTGTGTCTCGTGGATCCCGGCGAGCTCCCGGACGATCTCACCGATCGCCCAGAAGGTGATCCCTTCGCCGTATGGAAGGCACCGTCCGCGCACGACCCGTGCGTCCCGCTCTGATCGCGCGACGAACTCGGCCGTCAGGCGGGACTTCCCGACTCCCGGCTCGCCGAGCACGGTGACGAGGCCACAGCGGCGCTGGCCGACCACTGCATCGAGCTGGTCCGCGAGCAGGCGGAGCTGGTCGTCGCGCCCGGCGAACGGCGTTCCGGATCGCCGCGGAGCCGGGCCGGGGCCGATCACGTCTAGGAGCCGGTAGGCGGGAATGGGCTCGGACTTCCCCTTTGCCTTCAGGGGTTCGACGGGCTCCGCGTGTACCGCAGCGCGTACGAGCCGGTACGTCCGCTCGCCGAGTAGCACCTCGCCGGGCCTCGCGGCCTGTTCGAGCCGCGCGGCGACGTTGACCGGGTCGCCGGTGACGAACGTCTCGCGGCTGGACGCGTCGCCGGCGACCACCTCGCCGGTGTTCACGCCGATTCGCACCGCGATCCCTCTCCCGATCTGACGCTCGAACTGCTCGTTCAGTGCCGCGACGCGCGCGTGCATCTCGAGCGCCGCGCGACACGCCCTGAGGGCGTCGTCCTCGTGCGCCTCCGGCACGCCGAATACGGCCAGCACCGCGTCTCCGACGAACTTCTCCACCGTGCCCCCGTGGCCCTCAAGAGCCGCCCGCATCTCGTGGAAGTACGAGAGCATGAGGCTGCGGACGGCTTCCGGGTCGATGTGCTCGCCGAGCGCCGTCGAACCGGAGAGGTCGCAGAAGACGAGGGTCGCCAGCTTTCGCCGCTCCATCGGGGTCACGGTGAGCGGGGCTCCGCAGAAACCGCAGTGGCGGAAGCCCTGCGGGCTCTCACGGTTGCAGTTCGCGCAGGTGGACGTGTTCACGGCTACGTCAACATCGTCAACGGCCGGCCCTGGGCTCGTAGAAGACGGGTGTCTCAAGGACAGCGAGTCGGTTGGTGCCGTATTGCTGACGTTTCCCCCGGTAGAGCTCGAGCACGACTCGATAGGGCCGATCCCGCTGAAGGGCAGTCAGGCCCTGCCTGTCTGGATAGACGAAGAATTCAAACCCTCCCGCGTCGCTGCAACCGCTCTGTTTCTGGCTGTCGAACGACCGCTCATCAAGACCTTTGACGATCCCGTTGACCGTCCCGTGCGAGCCAACGGTGACGAGCGAGTAATAGAGGTACAGGTTTGCCTTGGGGAGGTTGTCGGATCGATAGGTGGCGCGGATGTCAACGCCAAGCGTGCCGGGATCCGCGTAGGTCTTGTTTAGGGGGGTGGAGTTGTACTCTCTCGCGGTCTCGGGGAACACCGGCGCGCCGGTGAACGCGGCTTCAGAGCTGCCTACGCACGGCTCCCAGCTTGGGTGGTAGACCTGAAACAGGAGCGTCAGCCCCCCTCCGACGGTGGCGATCAGGAGGCTGACGCCGGCGAGAGCCTTGCCAAACGGTAGACGTCTGCCCCTAGGAGCGTCAGCCCCGTTGGAGGACGTCTCGTCCGTACCGTTTGAGGGGTCCGCGGGGGCGTCGTTCGTCATTGGCGCTTCGGCGGTGGGGGGCCAAAGCTAGCCCAGACCGGCGCGCCCGGATCCGGGCTTTTCAGCGTGCAAGTCAAGAGTCTGCGCGCAGACCGACATTGCTGGCCCCACTGGACTCCATTCCCAGGGGCCGGTTTCGCCGTAAGCGTTACCGCGCCCGCGCCGGAGGTGTGGAAGTCACAACTCGCCTTCCTGCACTCGCAACCCCTCGCGCACCGGCAACTCTTTGTGCACGACAACTGGCCGGTTGAGACGAGCGTGAGCGATGCACCGACTGCCACGACGCTTCCGTGGCCAGAGATGTCGAGCGGGAGGTCCCCGCCGGAGTAACTGCTGCCGGCGCTTACTGCGGCGGGAGAGACTCGGACCCTGAGGGGGCCACCGAGGATCAAGTGGCAGGCTGAGTCATTGAATTCGCGATAACAACCACCCCCCCATTGCGCGAGTCCTCCGGTCGAAAGCTCGACCGCAGCTCCCGCGGGGAAGTCCGCCCGACACAAACCTGACGATCCGGCCCGACAATCGATCCCGGCGGGCGTGCTGGTCACGTGAGGGCCATCAGAGCTGACGGTCAACGTGCGGAGGCCACGGACCGCGCCCGATCGAGCAAATACAGCCCATACCTCCGATACCGCTGCTGCGTTCTCATCGCTGTACCCCGCTCGTGCCGAAGCATGCAAACCAGATTTCCCGACTTCGACATTGCAGACGTTGGCCCTGACCGTTGAGCAGGCGCCTCCCCAGTTGCCGAACTTCCCACCCTCCTTGGCGACCGCCAGCAGCCTGACGGTTGTGCCCAAGGGATACCAACGAGCACCAGCCCCACCGGCGACGATCCCGGGTCCCGTCTCCGCGATCAACAACTCGCCCCAATACGGTTCGAAGTCAGCGGTGACCGTCGTCGGGGAGTTGACCGCGATAACGCACACCGGTGCGCTCCCAACGCAACCTCCGCTCCATTGCGCGAAATAACCACCCGTGTGAGGCGCCTGGGTATCGTGGTTCGGCGGCGGTATAGCGCTCAGCTTGACGATAGAGCCGCGCTTGACCGAGACAGAGCAGGTCGCGTGGCAGATGTGGCCCGCCACGGTCACCGTGTAGAGGTTTCGGAACGTCACGTTCGCAAAGACCACCCGTACAACGGCTCCGCCCGGCCGCTCCGCGGAGAGAGCCGTGCCCGTGACGAGAAGGACCGCGACACCGAAGGCGGCGACGAAGACCGACAGTTTCGGCGAACGTCTCATGCGAGCCTCCGAGGCGGAGCCAGCTTGGACCTCACCAACTTGCCCTGATTAGCTGTGATCCAGGAAGCCGGCCGGAACGTCGACGCTGGAGACCATCTTCGTCGATACGTTCGTCTCTGTTCCGTCGGCACATCAGCCGTCGAGTGGAATCTTGAGACGAGGTTGAGGTTGAACGTACCTACCGAGACCTTCATCGGATCGGTCTCCCTTACTAGTCAACTGTCGGGTAGCCGAGCCTACGCCGCAAGCTGCCGCTCTCCAAGCCCAGTCGTCCCGGGTTGGGGTGAACGAGGTAGGCGATCCGACCCCGTTCTGGTGGCTAATTGGCGCGGCGGCCCGGGACTGGCCGACCAAACAGGGTGTCCCACTCTGCGCCCTTCGCGAGCCAAGAGAGCGCCCAGGCCCAGGTGCACACCCATTCGCCCAGGAGGGTCGACCAGCGTGGCCCGCTGTCGGCGAGCGAGGTGACGACGATCCAGGCCGCGCCGAGGCCCATCACAACAGCGCAGGTGTAGTGGAAGCCGCGCCAGAACCTGGGCGGGAGCTTCTGCGGCACCGGCGGCAGCTTCCCCTCGCGCACCCCGAAGAGCACAGCCACCACGGCCAGGCAGATGATGAAGCCACCGGATGCGGCGTAGTGAATCCCGGTAACCCAGCGCTCCCCGATCAGGTCTTGCAGCGGATTCAGCGGGGGCCGTCGGCGGCTTCGGATGTTCCCGAAGCGGCGGGGGGCCCGTGGCGAAGATCGCGATGAACCAGGCGCAGATGCCGGCGCCGATGCTTGCCGTGTTGTCGAGGCTAACCTCACTGACCTTGTAGGCGAGCAGGAAGGCGCCCGATCCGAAGATCGCGCCGACGAAGAACTCGCGCATCCCCGAGTAGTAGTAGGCGCTCATCGAATCGCGCACAAAGGGATGCCCATCGAACACAAGCGAGTCGAGGACGATCAGGGTTACCGGCAACAGCACACCGAGCACGCCGACACCGAGCCGCATCCACAGGAACGCCCTCGTGTAGCGAACGCCGTCGGGACTCGTCTGCGGATCCGGGCGCGGCGCTTGCTCGAGATCCGGCTTCAGGAAATCGCGCAGCGCCGCCAACTCAGTTCCTCACGTCCACTGCACAAGCAACCCAGCCCACGCTGATCTTACGTGGCGTCGAAGCTGGTATCCGGTTTGCTGGTTCATCTGATGACGCCGACTGTGACCGGTGGGCGCGTGC
>CAWJGF010000014.1:0-62492 GCA_963842335.1 uncultured Thermoleophilia bacterium
TCGCGCGACGGAGACCTTCCGCCTCTCCGATCGAGCACCCAAGGGCGTCGCCATCGCGACGTCGAGCACCTGGTCCTGGAAGACGACGACGCCGAGCGTGTCGCGGAGTGCTTCACGGAGTGACTCGTGCTCTACCGGTGGCTCGAAGCTCGGATCGTCGCGCTTCGCCTGGCGGTGCTTGATGTACGGATGCACGGCCTTGCCCTGGATCGGCCCGGGCCGGACGAGCGCGACCTGCACTGTCAGGTCGTCGAGGTTCTCGGGCCGCGTCTGGAGCAGGCTCTGCATCTGGGCGCGGCTTTCGATCTGGAAGACGCCGACCGTGTCGGCCTGCTGGATCTCTGCGTAGACAGCCTCGTCGGTCAGCGGGATGCGCGAAAGGTCGATCGTCTCACCGCGCAGGCGCGCGATCCGGTCGATCGCGTCTTCGACGGCGGAGAGCATGCCGAGACCGAGCAGGTCGATCTTCAGGAAGCCGGCGTCACCGCAGCTGTCCTTGTCCCACTGGCAGATCTGGCGGCCGGCCATCGCGGCGGGCTGCACGGGGACGAGGTCGATCAGCGGGCGCGTCGAGATGACCATCCCGCCCGGGTGCTGGCTGATGTGGCGCGGCAGGCCGGCGATCTCGCGCGTCAGCTCACGAAACGCGTCCCAGCGCGGCCCCGTGTGCGAGCCCGGCACGCCGGCCAACTCGTCGCCGATGCGGGTGGCATCCCAGCCGTCGGTGACGCGTGCAAGCCGTTCGAGCTCGGCGAACGGCAGGCCGAGCGCCTTGCCGATATCGCGAATCGCGCCGCGCGAGCGGTAGGTGGAGAAGCTCGCGACGAGCGCGGCATGCTGACGGCCGTAGCGTTCGGTGACGCGGACGATCAGCTTCTCGCGGATCTCGCGCGGGAAGTCGAGGTCGATGTCGGGGACGGCGACCATCTCGTCGTTGATGAACCGGCCGAGCGAGAGCCCCGCCTTGACCGGATCGACGTGTGAGAGGCCCGTCAGGTAGCAGACGATCGAGCCGACGCTGGAGCCTCGGCCACGGCCCGGCGGCAGCGCATGCCGAGGACTGCCGGGGCCGCGCACTTCGAGCGCGCACTCGCGAGCCAGCTCGAGCACCTCCCAGTGGAGCAGGAAGAACCCGGAAAGGCCGAGCCTGGCGATCAGCTTCAGCTCGTCGTCGAGCCGCTCGCGTGCCTGGCGCTTGTGGCCGTTCGCGTTCGCATATCGCTCCCCGAATGTACGGTCACAAATCGCGTGCAGCTGCACATCTGCGGGGTCGACGCCGTCCGAGAAGTCCGGATAGCGGTAGCCGAGCTCCTGCGTGAGGTCGAACTCGCACCGCTCGGCGATATCGCGCGTGCGCAGCGCTGCTTCGCGCGGCAGTCGCTCGAGCATCTCCGCGGGGCTCGAAAGCACCGAGGTGTGGTTGCCCCGCCGCTCGCGCTCACAGCCGTCCAGCGACGTTCGGGATCGGATTGCAACGAGCGCATCTTGCAAGTGCGCGCGACGCGGATGATGGGCGTGCACATCGCCCGTGGCGACCGTCGGCACCTGCAGCCGCTCGGCGAGCTCCATGAGCTGAGAATTCCGCCGCGCATCGCCCCGTTCATACGGGCGTTGCAGCTCGACATAGAACGCGCCCTGGAAGTCCCGCGCCAGCTGCGCGGCAGCGTTCGCGTCGAGCACCCCGAGCCCCTGCCGTGCACAGCCGGAGAGCGCGACCAGCCCTTCTGCGTGCTCGGCGAGCACCTCGACGGACGTCTGTGCGGGCAGCAGATCGCGCTCCCGGCCCGGCACGCGCGTGCCTCGGTGGGAATCAGTGAGGATGCGACAGAGGTTCGAGTAGCCCGTTTGCGTCTCGCAGAGGAGCGTCACATGAGAGCCGCCCACGACCGTCACCTCGGCGCCCGTGATCGGGCGCACGCCGAAGTGCTTCGCTGCATGGGCGAACTCGAGCGAGCCGTAGACGCCGTCGTGGTCGGTGAGCGCGAGCGCGTCGTAGCCGAGCTCGGCCGCGCGCGCCGCAAGCTCCTCCGGCAGCGACGCGCCGTCGAGGAACGAGTACGCCGAGTGCGCATGCAACTCGACATAGGGGGCGCTCCCTTCGGCTTGCTGCTCGGATCGCGGCGGCAGCGGTGCACGGTCGTCCCCCACGCCGCCGCGCGCCGGGAAGGCGTCGCGCGAGGTGAAGCTCATGGACGCGCCGGCGTCACGCGCGCTGGGTGAACCACGAGCCACCGTCGCCGTCGTAGTAGACGACGGTGTTCTCCCCGCTCTCGAGCACGACGTCGAAGTAGCGACGCGTCACCGGCTCCTCGGTCCACCAACGGTCGACGACGCGCCACTCCTCGCGGACGACGGCGACCTCCTGCCGGTTCAACCGGCGCGGCAGGCCGTCGGCATGCGTCTCGACGAGCGCTGGGCGAGGGCTGTTGAGACGACGTGCGTTCAGTCGTCGCGCGGAACGAGCAGCGCCCGCGCTTCCGGAATGCGTGACCACGGAGCGACCTCCACGACTGTCGAGACCCCGCCTGCGCCGACGGCTGCCCGTACCTGGCGCAGGCCTTCCTGAAGCCGTCCCTGGAGCGCAGCTCCTTCCGCCGCGATGAGCTCCAGCTGCTCGCCGGTGTGCTCTGCGAGCTGCGAGAACTCGAGCCGCAGCTTCAGCGCCGGCGCGGGCAGCTCGGCGAGCTTCCCCGAGAGTGCCGCGCGCAGCCGGGCCGGGTCGGCCGTCGGCTCGCGCAGGGTGACCGTCCGGCGCCACGAGGCACCGCCGACGAGCCGCGCCCAGACTGCGACCTTCCTCGGCGGCCGCCCCGCGCGTTCCGGCCGGGCAAGTAGACGGTCGAGCAGCACTGCGAGCCCTCGCCGGAGCGTCAGCTCATTGCCGACTGCTTCCGGGAACTCGAGCGTCTCGTAGAGGGCGACAGCCGGCCGTCTCGGTGTCACCCTTTCGTCTACCTCTCCCCTCGCCAGGCTCCAGGCGCGCCGTCCGTCCGGCCCCAACCGTTCGGAGACGGCGCCGCCCGGTAGCCCAGCAAGCTGTCCGATCGTGCGAACCCCAAGCTCTTCCAGTTCCGCGTAGCGCGACTGCTCGAGCGGCAGCAAGGTCAGCGGCAACGGTGCGAGGAACGAGCGCGAGCGGTCGTCGGAGACGATCAGCGCCTGCCCCGGCCGCGCGACGTTCGCCGCCGCGAGGGCCGCGAACCGCCGCTCCGCCGCGCCCGCCCGGGCGTCCCAGGCCGTCCCGACAGCTGCGAGCGCCCGCTTCAGAGCCGGCTCGAGACCGCCGTAGAGACGCTCGACGCCCTTCGACTCGAAGAAGACCGTTCCCGGCTCGGCCGACTCGACCGCGAACCCCGCATCCTCGAGCCGCCGCAGGATCTCCTCCCAGGCCTGCTCGCCGGTCACCGGGTCCTGCTCGACGAGCTCGAGCTCCGGGCAGGTCGCGAGTGCCTCGCCGAGGCGCATCCCGGGCCGCACCCCCTTCGCCTCGGCCGCACCCGTCACCGAGCCGACGAGCGGCTCCGTCCCTGGCAGCGGCGCGAGCGCCGCGGGCTTCGCCTGCAGGCCCGGCCGAAGGCGCAAAGCAGCCCGTAGATCGAAGGCGGGGATGACGACGGAAGCGATCACGGGAACGTATGTTCTACACGAACACACGTTCCCCTGTCAAATCGAGAGCAAACTCATACCGCTTTCCCGCTCGGTACCGACGCGATCGTCGTCTGGCGGCGAGTTAGCTAGGGGGGACGATGACCCAGAACCCGTCATCCGGCCAGCTCGATCTGTGCCCCCAGTGCGAGCACCAGACGCTCCTCAGCGAGCCCTCGGCGCAGGGAAATCCCATCTGCCTGCGCTGCGGCATCGTCTCCGCCGCCCTGCGGCCGAAGCGACGCCGAACCCGTTAGAGAACTATCGCCGCTCGAGGACGACGACCGGAATCCGCCGGTCGGTCTTCTCCGCATAGGCGTCGTAGTCGGGCCACTGCTTCGCCGCGAGCCGCCAGAGGCGCTCACGCTCCTCACCCTCGGCGGTGTACGCCCGGGCCGGGAACACCTCGTCCCACACCTGAAGCTCGACGTCGGGATCCTGCGTGAGATTGCGGTACCACCCCGGATCTGCGGGGGCGCCGCCCTTCGAGGCGACGATCACGTAGCGATCTCCGTCCTCCTCGTAGATCAAAGGGGTCGTCCGCGGCTCGCCGCTCGTTCGGCCCGTCGTCGTGAGGAGCAGGATCTTCGATCCTTTCTTCCAGTCGTGCCCGAGCTTTCCACCGGTCTCGCGATACACGCGGACGTGCTCAGCTCCGTACAGCTTCTCTGCCTGGGTCATTCGAACGCTCCTTCCACGAGCAACAGGGTCGACGGTTCTAGAGAACGCGTTTCGTGCCATTCGCCTTCCTGCCACTCGACGGCCTCGCCGGCCGAGAGCTCGACGCGTTCATCGTGTGTCGAGACCTCGACGCGGCCGGCGACTACGACGAGCAGCTGCTGGGACGCGGCTTCGTGCCCTCCGATGATGCCGTCGAGCTCCGCCTTCGAAACCTGCAGAGTCCCGACGGCGATGCGCGTATGGGTGAACCCGTGCGAGCCGAAGTGCTCGATCTCGCGGAACGGGAACGGCTCGCGCACCTTCACGCGACGATCTCCGCAGCGGTCCCGACCATCCGCGCGAACCGTGGCACGGTTTCGAGCCGGTCGACCTGCGCGCAGAACTCGATGTCGGCCTCGAGCCCTGGTGGGCCGTAGGTGCGGGCATTCAGCCCCTCGAGTGGTGTCGGCCAGGCCTGCGCGACGACTTCGGCGGCGATCGCTGCGTCGCTGCGCTCACCGTCCAGCTCGGCGACGATCCGGCCCGCGCAGTACGCGTCGTCGAGCGCGAACGCGCCCTTGAACCCCGAGCAGATGATCGCAACGTCTCCTCTTGCCTTGCGCACCGCCGCGACGAGTGACGAGAGGTTGAGCAGCGAACCGAGCAGCACGACCTCGCAGCGCGCGGCCGCCGTCAGGATCGTGCGCGTCCCGTTCGTCGTCGTCAGGATGAGCGTCTTCGCCTTCGGCGCCTCCGCGAATTCGCGCGGCGAAGCTCCGAGGTCGAAGCCCTCGACCACTACGGCGTTGCGCTCGCCGCCGACCACCGCCTCGTCTCCGAGCTGGGCGCGCAGCGCCTTTGCCTCGTCGATCTCGGCGCAACAGAGAACGCGTTCGTAGCCCGAGGCGAGCGCCTGTGCGATCGATGATGTCGCCCGGATCACGTCGACGACGATGCCGACACGAGCCGCGGCTTCCTCATCCGGCGTGAACGCGACGTGAACCTGCACCCCGATACGCTAGACCGCGTGGACGCACCGCGTTACTGCTATCGCCATCCCGACCGCGAGACGGGGCTCTCCTGCTTCGAATGCGGCCGGCCGATCTGTTACGAGTGCATGACTGCTGCGCCGGTCGGTCTGCGCTGCCCCGAACATTCGGGCAAGGCGCAAGGCGTTCAGAAGGTGACGCGCGGCGTCGGGCGCGCGGTCAGCGGCGTCGGCTCGCGGCGGGTCAACGCCGTGACGATGGCGCTGATCGGCATCAACGTCGCGGTCTATGCCCTCGAGCTTGCCGCCGGGGGCACGATCAGCGGCACGGGCAACTGGATCTTCAACCACGGGTCGCTGTTCGCGTCGGGCGTGTACGTGCCGGGCGGGGTCGCCACGCTGCCGGCGCACGCGAACGTCCCGCCGGGATTCGAGCTCGTCGGCGTCGCGCACGGTCAGTGGTGGCGGATGATCAGTGCTGCATTCCTCCACTACGGCCCGTTCCACCTGGCGATCAACATGTACTCGCTCTACTTCGCCGGGACGCTGCTCGAGGCGGTGATCGGCCGGTGGCGCTTCGCGCTCCTCTACATCGGCTCGGGCATCGCCGGTTCGGCCGGCGCCATCTGGCTGAGCCCGAACCAGGTGACCGTCGGTGCCTCCGGCGCGATCTTCGGCATCCTCGGCGCGCTCTTCATCCTCGAGCGGCGCAACCACATCGCGACCGGCGGACAGGTCGCGGGACTGATCGTCTTGAACCTCGTCTTCACCTTTCTCTTCCGCAGCTCGATCTCGCTCGGCGGCCACGTCGGCGGCCTGATCGGCGGGCTGGCGCTCATGGCGCTCCTGCTTCAGACCCGGCGCTCGGCGCTGCTCAGCATCGCGGCGACGCTCGTCGTCATCGTTGCGTCGCTCGCCCTCGCGTACTCGCGGACGCGCGGCTACACGTAACAGCCGCCAGGCCCGCCTGAGACGCGGCCCGACGGGCCACGGCTGGTGTCAGACACGCGCACGAGAGCGTGACGAACCGTCCACAGCTCTCTGTTCACGACCGCCCGGGGAGCTCAGCCGCCGGCGGCGACGTACGAGCCCACGCCGGCTTCCTGCAACGCGGCTTGCGCCGCGGCGAGCCGCGCCAGTGGGACTCGGAACGGTGAGCAGCTGACGTAGTCGAGCCCGAGCTCGTGGCAGAACGCAACCGACGTCGGTTCGCCGCCGTGCTCGCCGCAGATGCCGAGCTTCAGCTCCGGCTTCGCACCGCGCCCGCGTTCGACCGCGATCCGCATCAGGTCGCCGACACCGTCGATGTCGAGCACCTCGAACGGGTTGCGCTCGAGCACCCCGTCTTCCAGGTATCGCGTCAGGAACTTCCCCTCGGCGTCGTCGCGCGAGAACGCAAGCGTCGTCTGCGTCAGGTCGTTCGTGCCGAAGGAGAAGAAGTCGGAGAACTCGGCGATCTCGTCGGCGCGCAGCGCCGCGCGTGGCACCTCGATCATCGTGCCGACGAGATGCGCGACCTCGGGCGCCTCCTCCGCCCACACCTGTTCGGTCAGCTCGCGCAGGCGCCGGAGCTCCTCGGCAAAGGCAACGAGCGGGTGCATCACCTCGACGAGCGGCACGTCACCCGACCGCTCCTGCACTGCACGCGCCGCGCGCGCGATCGCACGCACCTGCATCTCGTAGATCTCCGGGAACATCAAGCCCAGGCGACACCCCCGAGTGCCGAGCATCGGATTCGACTCCTGCAGCGAGCGAATTCGCGCACGGAGCTTGTCAGTCGACGCTTCATCCTCGTCGGGCAGGAACTCGTGTAACGGTGGATCGAGCAGCCGGATCGTCACGGGCAGCCCCGCCATCGCCTCGAAGATCCCTTCGAAGTCGGCCTGCTGGAACGGCAGCAAGCGATCGAGGGCTGAGCGCCGGCCCGACTCGGTGTCGGCGAGGATCATCTCCTGCATCACGGGCAGCCGCTCGTCCCCGAAGAACATGTGCTCGGTGCGACAGAGCCCGATCCCCTCGGCGCCGAAGTCGCGCGCGCGCAGCGCGTCCTCCGGGTTGTCTGCGTTCGCACGCACCTTGAGGCGCCGCTGTGCATCGGCCCACGAGAGGATCGTCTCGAAGTCGTCGTTGATCTGCGGCGGCACGAGCGGCACCTCGCCGACGAACACACGCCCGGTGCCGCCGTCGATCGTGATCATGTCGCCCTCCTGCAGGACCTGGCCTGCAAGCGTCGCCGTTCCGTCCCCAAGGGTCAACTCGTCGCAGCTCGCGACACACGGCTTGCCCATGCCGCGGGCGACGACCGCCGCGTGCGACGTCATGCCGCCGTGCACCGTGAGGATGCCCTGGGCCGCGATCATGCCGTGGATGTCGTCCGGGGTCGTTTCCCAGCTCACGAGGATCACCGGGCCTGTCTTGGCACGCTCGACCGCCGTATCCGCGTCGAAGACGATGCCCCCGCTCGCCGCCCCGGGCGACGCGTTCAGCCCTTTCGCGGCCACCTCGAGCGCCGCCTTCGGATCGATCATCGGATGCAGCAGCTGATCGAGCTGCGACGGGTCGATCCGGCCGACAGCCTCCTCACGCGTGATCAAGCCTTCCTCGACCATCGAGACCGCCGCCTTCAGCGCCGCCGGCGCGGTGCGCTTCGCCGCGCGCGTCTGCAACAGGTACAGCTGCTCGTCCTCGACCGTGAATTCGATGTCCTGCATGTCGCGGTAATGCTCCTCGAGCCGGTGCATCGTCTCGACGAACTGCTCGAACGCCTTTGGCAGGCTCGCCTGCATCGACTCGATCGGCTGCGGCGTGCGGATGCCGGCGACGACATCCTCCCCCTGCGCGTTCGCGAGGAACTCGCCGTAGAGACCGGCCTCGCCGGTCGAGGGATTGCGCGTGAATGCAACGCCGGTGCCCGACCGGTCGCCCTTGTTGCCGAACACCATCTGCACGACGTTGACCGCTGTCCCGAGATCGTCGGCGATGTCGTGCGCACGGCGGTAGACCTGCGCGCGCGGGTTGTCCCACGACTTGAAGACGGCGCGAACGGCGCTCAGCAACTGCTCTCGGGCATCGCCCGGGAACGCCGAGCCGGTTTCCTCGCGGTAGATCTCCTTGAAGGTCTCGACGAGCTGTCGCAGATCGTCCGCCCCGAGGTCGGTGTCCTGTTGCACCGACCGTTGCTGCTTCAACGACGCGAGCGCGCTCTCGAACCGGTGGCCGTCGATTCCCTGAACGACCTCCCCGAACATCTGAATCAGCCGCCGGTAGGAGTCGAACGCGAAGCGCGGGTTTCCGGTTCGAGCGCCGAGGCCGTCGGTCGCCTCGTCGTTCAGACCGAGGTTGAGGATCGTGTCCATCATTCCCGGCATCGACACGGCGGCGCCGGACCGGACGGAGACGAGCAACGGGTCGTCGACCGAGCCGAACCGTTTGCCGGTGCGTTCCTCGAGTCGGCCGATGTGCTCGTCGACCTCCTCGCGGAGACCGGCGGGCAACTCGCCGTCGAGCCTCATCGCGGCCCGGCACGCGTCGGTCGTGATCGTGAACCCCGCCGGAACAGGCACGCCCATCTGGGTCATCTCCGCGAGGCCGATGCCCTTGCCGCCGAGCAGCTCTCGCCCGCCGGTCGCCGGCTCGTCGAAGTCGTAGACGTAGCGGTTTCCCATCGTGGACGCGGAATCTATCCCCGCCGGAGGGTGGACGGCGTGGGCTAGGTCGGTGGGCGCCGGCGCGAGCGGAACTCGGCCACCCACGCGAGAGCGCGCAGGCCGAACCAGAACGGCGTGAAGAGACCGTAGAAGAGGACGAGCGCCCCACCGAGCGCCGTGTACCAGACGCCCCAGCGCCAGAGCGGCACAGGTGGCTTGGGCTTCATCCGGCCCCGGCGACCGCCGCCGCCTGCGCCTCCGCCTGGCGCCGCTCGACGAGACGGATGATCCGGTGCGAGATCTCTTCGATCGAAAGCTCACTGACCTCGAGCACCGGACAGCCGAGCCGCCGATGGACCTGCGCTGCGTACTCGAGCTCGTCGTAGATTTCGACAAGGCTGGCGTACTTCCGGTCGCCGCGCATCCACCGGATCCGCTCGCCGCGGATCTCCGAGAGCCGTTGTGCATCGATCGTCAGCCCCACCACTTTGAACTGCTCGATCTCGAAGAGCTCGGCCGGCGGCTCGATGCCCTTCACGAGCGGCACATTCGCCGTCTTGTAACCCAGATAACCGAGGTAGATCGAGAGCGGCGTCTTCGATGTGCGCGATACGCCGACGAGCACGATGTCCGCATCACCGAGCCCCGACCCGACCCCGTCATCGAACTTGACCGCGAACTCGATCGCTGACATACGGCGAAAGTACGCATCGTTGAGCGGTGGCCGAGCGCGCGGCTTCATCTTCGCTGCCTGGCCCGATACCTTCGCCACAGCGTCGATCGGGTGACCGAGCAGGTCGCAGTAATGGAGCTTGGCGCGCCGGCAGAGAGTCCGCATCGACTCGCGCAGCTCGGGCTCGACGAGCGTGTAGACCACGACGGCAGGCCGGCCCTTCATGCGGTCGACCGCCAACTGCAGGTCGGCGACGGTCTCGACCGAGGGATGCCTGATCTCGAGGAACTCCTGGTCCGGGAACTGGGCTTCGAGGGCCTGCACGATGCGAGCGGCCGTCTCGCCGGTCGAATCCGAGATCACATGCAGCTCGACGGGAGTCACGGGCGCAAGCGTACTTCGCCAGGCTTAACAATCGCCCGCCCGCGGAGCTCACCTCTTTTCAGTCACTCTATGACCTCTGTGAAGCGCCTTCTCGCCGTCTGCCTGCTCGCCCTCGCGCTTCCTGCGACCGCGCTCGCGTGGGGCGGTTCGTACCCAACGGGCGACTCGTTCGGCTCGTCGGTGCAGATCAACGTCTCGGACAGCTATCCGGTCGATCAGACACTGCCGCAGACG
The DNA here is from genome assembly GCA_963842335.1 of uncultured Thermoleophilia bacterium. Classification (GTDB taxonomy): domain Bacteria; phylum Actinomycetota; class Thermoleophilia; order Gaiellales; family Gaiellaceae; genus PALSA-600. Next base: position 10,232 of record CAWJGF010000014.1, read on the forward strand.
TGGGCGACCTACCTCGGCACCCTCGTGCACGGGCCGGAGATGTCGAAGCTGATCCTCGATCTGCGACCGCTCTCCGAGGTGCAGGACACCTGCGGCTCCTCTGCGCTCGCATGCTACGACCCGAGTTCGGACACGATCCTGGCCCCCCCAGACGACACCCTCGACCAGCCGCCGGCGCGAGAGGTCGTGGCGCACGAGTACGGCCACCACATCGCGAACAATCGAAGCGACAGCCCGTTGCTCGCCGAGGACTACGGCACGAAGCGCTGGGCGTCGTACGAGAACATCTGTGCGCGAAGCGCGAACGGTGAGCTCTCGCCGGGCAACGAAGGTGTGTCGTACACAGAGAACCCGGGCGAGGCCTTCGCCGAGAGCTATCGCGTCCTCAACCTGACGAAGGAAGGCGACACGTCGATCTCGTGGGACATCGTCGACGAGTCGCTCTACCCGGATGCAACCGCACTGTCGCTGCTCGAGCAGGATGTTGTCTCTCCGTGGACCGGCCCCACGTTGACCCACGTCAAGGGCTCATTCGGGAACGGCGTCGCACGCAAGATCGTCCTCAAGACGACCCTCGACGGAACGCTCATCGCCCGCCTGCACGCTCCGTCGAAAGGGACATTCCGTCTGTCGCTCTGGAACGGCGCGAAGCTGATCGAACGGAGCGTCTCGACGGTCCGCTACCAGATCTGCGGCCAGCGCGCCCTCACGCTGAAAGTCGAACGACTCCGCGGCCGCGGCGCGTTCACCGTCGACATCTCCAAACCGTAGGCCCTCCCTCGACCCGTTAGATTCCCCGCGTGGGACTCGCGCATTGGGATGATGTCGAGAAGCTCCATCGCGCCAAAGGCCCGATGGATGCGACGTGGCAGATGCTCGGACGCGCGGCCGGCACAAAGGACGTCGGCGTGAACCGCGTGCGTGTTGCGCCGGGGAAGCTTCCAACTCCGCCGCACTCGCACGGCGCCTCGGAGGAGATCTACTACGTGCTGGCTGGATCGGGCCTCCTCTGGCAAGACGAGACGGTGCACGAGGTACGCGCGGGCGACTGCGTCATTCAGCGTGCAAATGAGCTCGAGCACACCTTCATCGCCGGCGCGGACGGTCTCGAATTCCTCGTTTTCGGAACGCGCCATCCGACCGAGCTCGGCTGGCTGCCTCGTTCAGGGGCGATGCGGCTCGGCTGGCCGTGGGTCGAGGGCCGCGTCGACGATCCCTGGGACACCGCAGCCGAGCAGGAGCCGCTCTCATACGGGGAGCCCGCGCCACGGCCGGCGAATCTCATCAACGTCGACGAGGTCGACATCGAGGAATACGGCTCGGCGAGGACAGCGCCTCTCGCGACAACCGACCGATCCGATCTCGCCGGCTTTCATTGGGAGGTGCTCGCGCCGGGATCGCGCGGGACGGTGCCGCACTGCCATTCGGAGGAAGAGGAGATCTTCGTCATCCTCGAAGGCGAAGGCACGCTTCATCTCTGGCCCTCGCCGGTCGCGGAGGCGCGCGGGGCACAGCAAGAGGAGATCGCGATCCGGCCGGGCCACGTGATCGCGCGCCCGCCTGCCACCAGGGTGAGTCACTGGTTCCGCGCCGGCCCCGGCGGCCTGACGATGTTGATCTACGGCACGCGCAAGCCGAACGACATGGCGTGGTACCCGCGTTCGAACAAGATCCAGTGGCGCGGTCTCGGAGTGATCGGCCGGATCGAGTCGCTCGACTACGACGACGGCGAGCCAGACGACTGAAGATGACGGTCGTCAGTCAAATCATGTCGCGTGGCCCGTTGTCGGTGGACGGCCCCGACGCCGCCTTCGGCTAGTTTCAGGGAATGGCCGCGGAGCAACTCGAGCAGTTCGAAGGTGTTGCGACGATCGAGAAGATCGCGTCGCTCAGCCGGCGCCGCGGATTCGTCTTCCCGACCTCCGACATCTACGGTGGGCTCGGCTCGTCTTTCGACTTCGGCCATTACGGCGTTCTGCTCTCGCAGAACATCAAGGGCGAATGGCAGCGTTCGATGATCCAGGAGCGCGACGACATGGTCGCGCTCGATTCCGCCGTGATCCTGAACCCACAGGTATGGGTCGCGTCGGGCCACGTCGGCGGCTTCTCCGATCCGATGGTCGACTGCCGCACCTGCAAGCTCCGCTTCCGAGCCGACCACATCGCGCAGAGCGCGTGCGGCAAACGGCCCTCCAAGCACCCGGGCGAGACCCCCGACTGCGACCTGACCGAGCCGCGCGACTTCAACCTGATGTTCGAGACGCACGTCGGCGCCCTGCGCGAGGACGCGAGCGTCGCGTACCTGCGGCCGGAGACCGCCCAGGGCATCTTCGTCAACTTCAAGAACGTCACATCGTCGCTGCGCGTCAAGCCGCCCTTCGGGATCGCGCAGATCGGCAAGAGCTTCCGCAACGAGATCACACCGGGCAACTTCCTCTTCCGCGTCCGCGAGTTCGAGCAGATGGAGATGGAGTTCTTTGTGCCGCCGGCCGAAGCGCCCGAATGGCATGCGTACTGGATCAAGCAACGTCTGGACTGGCACGTCCGCCTCGGCGTTCGTCCATCGCATCTGCGTGTGCGTGCGCATGACGCCGACGAGCTGTCGCACTACTCGAGCGCGACGTCGGACATCGAATACCTGTTCCCGATCGGCTGGCAGGAGCTCGAAGGCGTCGCGAACCGCGGGGACTACGACCTGCGCCAGCACAGCGAGGCGTCGGGCACGACCCTCGAGTGGATCGGGCACGAAGAGCGATACGTGCCGTACGTGATCGAGCCCGCTCTCGGCGTCGGCCGTGCGTTCCTCACGTTCATGTGCGACGCCTACGACGAGGAGATCGTCGCGGAACGGCCGCGCACGCTCCTGCGCCTCCACCCTCGTCTCGCGCCGGTTAAGGCTGCCGTCCTGCCGCTCGTCGGCAAGAACTCAGACATGGTCGAGCAAGCACGCGGGCTCTACGAAGACCTTCGCCGGTCGATGTCGACCGAGTACGACGACGCGGCAGCCATCGGCAAGCGCTACCGGCGCCAGGACGAGATCGGCACACCGTGGGCGCTGACGATCGACGACCAAACACTCTCCGACGGCACGATCACCCTGCGCGACCGCGACACGCTCGAGCAGGAGCGGATCCCCATCGACGGGGCCAAACGGCTCCTGCTCGACAAGCTGGAGCAGCCGTGGGCGCCTCGCACGAGCTGAACCTTTCCGCGTGAGCTGGCACGCGCACACGTTCACCTCGGAAGCGTTGCGGGGGAACGCGCTCGGTGACCCGCACGAGCGCCCGTTGCACGTGTGGGCGCCGGAGGACGCATCGCGGCGCTACCCGTCGGTGTACGTCATCCAGGGGATGACGGGCATGGTGGACGCGTGGTTCAACGTCGCACCGTGGAGCCCGTCGTATCCCGACCGGATCGCCGCCCTCGACCCCGACGCCGTCGTCGTGCTCGTCGATGCGTTCACCGCCGTCGGGGGCTCCCAGTTCGTGGACTCGCCCGGGATCGGCAACTACCACACCTATCTCTGCGACGAGCTCGTGCCATTCGTCGATGCGCACTATCCGACAGTGCCGGCCGCCGCGCATCGCGGCATCCAGGGAAAGTCGTCGGGCGGTTTCGGCTCGATGCTCACCCCGCTTCTGCGACCCGATCTCTTCGGAGGGCTCGCCACGCACGCAGGCGACGCGCTCTTCGAGGTCTGTTACGCGCGCGACTTCGCGCCGGCCGCACATGCGCTCCGGGAGGCCTACGGCGGATCGTACGACGCGTTCTGGGCCGACTTCCGCTCGGGCCGCCCCGTGCTGGCGTCGCCGCACGACGAGGTGCTCGTCAACACCTACGCGATGGCGGCCGCCTACTCGGCCCGCGCCGACGGGACGGTCGAGTTGCCGTTCGACATCGAGACCGGCGAGCGGATCGACGACGTGTGGCAGCGGTGGCTGCGCTTCGACCCCGTGCTGCTCGCGCGCGAGGCCGAACACGCCGCCACGCTCCGGAACATGCAGGCGATCTGGATCGACTCGGGCCGGGACGACGACTACCACCTCGACCTGGGCGCCACCGCGTTCCATCGTGAGGTCGTCGCAGCGGGGACGCCGGCCGAACGCGTGCACTTCGAACTCTTCGACGGCACGCACCGTGGACTCACGTGGCGTTACCCGCTGTCGCTCCGCTGGCTCGTCGACGGCCTCTCCATCAACTTGTAATCCGGATCGCCGAAGCCGAGCTTGCGGTAAAGCAGGTGCATGTTCGTCGTGTGGAGGATCCAGCGGAGGTGCGCCAACGGGCCGTTGTCGATCATCTCGTGCACGAGATGCTCGCCGAGACCGCGCCCGCGGTGCTCTTCGAGTACATAGACGTCGGCGAGATAGACGAACGATGTGCCGTCAGTAACCGCCCGACAGAATCCGACCTGGCGCCCGTCCTTGTAGAGCCCGACGACCCGTGAGGCGTTCCGGACGAGGCCGTCCTGGGTCTCCCGCGACCGGCCCTTCGCCCAGTACGAGACCACGGACAGAAAGCGATGCACTTCCATGAGGTCGATGCGCTCCCGCGCATCGTCCAGCTCATAACCGTCGCCGAGGTCGCGCGTCATCAGCGAAGCAGGCGCTCGCGCGCGATCAAGCCGTGCTGAACGAGGTAGACGGCGACGTGGTGTTCCGGCTCGCCCCGGCCGGTCAGCCGCTCCTCCTGAACGACGAACGAGCCCGCAGCCGCGCGTGAGATCGCCTCGACTTTGAGGTCAGGCAGCTCTTCGAACATCGAACCGTACCGCGCCCGCAGCTCACCGTGTCCGCGCACGAATACACGGTCGTAACCGTCCTCGATCGTCGCATCGGGGGCGTAGCAGGAGGCGAATGCCTCGAGGTCGCGAGCGTTCAGCGCAGCGAGGACGCGGTCGATCACGTCACTCACGCGGACACCGTCCGCAGCCGGAAACCCCCGTGCTCCTCGTACGTCGTCGTGACAACGGCCAGCGCGTCGCGGCGCGCCCGGTCGGAGAGGCCGGCCGGGGTCGCATCGGCGAGCGGTGTCGAGAGCAGGCGCTCGATGCCGGCAAGCCCTTCGGGCGAGAGTCGGAGCGCATTCGCCGCGTGCGCCGGGCAGACGGCCCCGCCCGCGCGCGGCGAGAACGCCAGCAGGTCGTCGGCGGCGCCGCACTCGACGCAACTCGTGAGGTGCGGCAGGTAGCCGGCGAGCCACAGCAGCTTCAGCTGGAACGACAGGCCGAGCGCGTCGAGCGCCGGCCGGCTCTCGCTCGGCGGCGTCGTGTCGAGGACGTCGAGGAATCGCGCCAGCGCGACGAACGCCCGCTCGTTCGCCTCGGGCTCGCCATGGAGGCGCAACATCGCCTCGGCTCCGATCATCCCTACGTTCAGGCGATAGCCGTCCTCGCGTGTGGCGCGATGCGAGTGCAGAAGCTCCACGCCGGTGATCGTCTGCAACTCCCCCGCTCCCTCGTGCAGCATCAATTCGACGTGCGAGAGCGGCTCCAGGCGCGCGCCGAACCGCGACTTCGTCTTGCGGATGCCCTTCGCGATCGCCCCGAGGCGGCCGCGTTCTGCCGTGTAGAGGTGAAGGATCCGATCGGCCTCCGAGAAGCGCATCGAGCGCAGCACGATCGCCTCGGTCTTGTGGGTCTTACCGGCCATTCGAGCCAGTGTAGAGCCGGCGTCGGGGAATCTCTTTTCCTGGTTCTGCGTTGTACTCACGATGGCTTCAATCACGATGTATACGACGCGTTGGTGTGGGTACTGCGTACGTGCGAAGACCCTTCTCGACGCGCGCGGCCTGCCATACGAGGAAATCAATCTCGACGACGATCCGGCCTTCCGCACAACGCTCCATGACCTGACAGGAGGCTGGACCGTGCCGCAGATCCTGATCGGCGACCGGCCGATCGGCGGCTACACCGAGCTCTGGCGGCTCGACCGCGAAGGGCGGCTCGATGCGCTGCTCGCCGCCGCGTAGCGCGTGGACTCTGCGTAGCGGTTCGACTCTGCACGGACGTTGTTCCGATAGACCTGGCACGTCGGGCAGTACCACGTCCCCCGTCCGGCGACACGGATCTTGTCGATCGGCGTCCCACAACGGGCGCAAGGACTGCCCGCCCGGCCGTAGACGTTGAACCGATCCTGCGCCGTGCCGCTCGAGCCGTCGGGCAACCGGTAGTCGCGCAGCGTCGAGCCTTGGCGCCGGATACCGGCGTTCAGCACCGCGCGCACCGCGCCGTGCACTGCTTTCGCCTCCTCGGGCGAGAGATTGGCCGCGGGTGTCAGCGGGTGGACGCCGGCCCGCCAGAGCGCTTCATCCGCGTAGATGTTCCCGACCCCGGCCACCGTGCGCTGGTCGAGCAGCGCCGCCTTGATCGGCGCGCGGCGCCCGTGCAGGCGCTCCGCGAGATCCCGCGCCCGATACGAGCGAGCAAGCGGCTCCGGCCCCACCCTGTCGGCGAGATATCCGTCGAGCTCGGACGGTTCAAGCAGGAGCCAGGTGCCGAAGCGGCGGACGTCACGGTAGGCAATAGCCGACCCGTCGTCTAACGTGACAACGGCCCGGCGGTGGGGATCCTCCGGAAGCATTTCCTCCGTCGTGTGTCCCGTCGTCAGGTGTCGTAACGATCCCGTCATGCGAAGGTGAATCAGCAGAGCTCTTCCCGACTCGAACCGGAAAATCAGATACTTGCCGCGACGATCGACCACGGTCACGCGCTCGCCCTCGAGCTCGCGAGCCGTCTCGAGCCGATCGTGCGGTCGTGTCAGACGCGGATCGGCGATCTCGACGTGCGCGAAGCGACGGCCCTCGAGGAGCGGCGCCAGGCGGCGGCGGACGGTCTCGACCTCGGGTAGCTCGGGCATGCCTGAACCGTAGCCACGCTCTCACGCGCCATGCTCTCCCGGCCGGCGGTCTAGTCGACGACCTCGAGCAGGACGGGGCGCTCCGCCGGTGCCGCGTCGGCGATCGCGTAGGCGGCCAGCACCTCGCCCAGCGCGGCCTCGGCGGCGGCGTCGGAACGCGCGTGCACCTCGGCCAGCGGCTGGCCCGCTTCGACGCGATCGCCGCGCTTCGCGCGGCAGACGATGCCAACCGCGTGGTCGACCGCGTCCTCCTTCGTACGTCGGCCCGCGCCAAGGTGAACCGCGGCGTTGCCGACCGCGATCGCGCTCAGCGAGGCCACGTATCCGGCGGTGGGTGCGACGACCTCGCGCACGATCGGCGCCTTCGGCAACGCGCCGTCGTCGGCGGTGCCGCCCTGCGCCTCGATCCAGCGTCGCCATGCGTCGTCGGCACTCCCGTCCGCCACCGCCGCTTCGGCGCGACGCCGGCCCTCTGCGGCATCGATGCCGAGGTCGGACAGAGCGAGCAGGTGCGCGCACGCATCGAGCACGAGCTCAGTGAAGTCAGCAGGCCCCTGCCCGCGCACCGTGTCGCGCGCCTCCTGCACCTCGAGTGCGTTGCCGACGGCTGCCCCGAGCGGCTGGTCCATGTCGGTGAGGAGGCAGACGACCTCGCGTCCTGCCTGCTCGCCCAGCGACAGCATCGTCTCCGCAAGACGCCGCGCGTCCTCGAGTGTCCGCATGAAGGCCCCGTCACCGACCTTCACGTCGAGGACGATCGCCTGGGCGCCTCCGGCGAGCTTCTTCGACATGATCGAGGCCGCGATCAGCGACAGCTGGTCGACGGTCGCCGTGACGTCGCGCAGGCTGTACAGCAGCTTGTCCGCAGGCACGAGGTCACCCGTCTGCCCGATGATCGCGCAGCCGACGTCACGGACCTGGGCGACGAACTCATCCAGTGAGAGCTCCGTGCGGTACCCCGGGATCGACTCGAGCTTGTCGAGCGTGCCGCCCGTGTGACCGAGGCCGCGGCCGCTCATCTTGCCGAGCGGCACGCCGCAGGCGGCGACGATCGGCGCGACCGACAGCGACGTCTTGTCGCCGACGCCACCCGTCGAGTGCTTGTCGACGACCTTCCGTCCGAGCGCTGCGCCCATGTCGATCGTCTCGCCGCTCCGGATCATCGCGTCGGTGAGCACGTAGGTCTCGCGGGGCGAGAGGCCGCGGAAGTAAACAGCCATGCAGAACGCCGCAAGCTGGTAATCCGGCACCTCGCCGCGCGCGTAGCCGAGGATCAACGCGGCCAGCTCGTCATCCGGCAACTCCTCGCCGTCGCGCTTGCGCTTGATCAGCTCTGCAGGACGGATCATGTCGCCGCGACGAAAACCGAAGTTCGGGAATGCACGATGAACGGAAGGTCGACCTCGTCGGGAACCTCGCCGACCGACACCTGCATCGAGTTGCGATACGCGACGAGCTTCTCGCGATTCCGGACGGTCACCCGCGCCTCGACGTCCGTGCGCTCGACCGACGCGAAGTGCGGCGCGAGCACCTCGGCCCCGTTCTCGCGGCAGAACGATCGCTCCATGCCCTGTGGGGACCGGAGCAGATCGCGCAGCTCACGAAGATGGTCGACCGACGTCGTGACGGCCACGAGCGAACCCCCCGGAATGAGGACCCGGGCCACCTCGGCGAGCGCCCGCGGGACGTCTGGGACGTGGTAGAGCATCCAGGCGGCGATCACGACCTCGAACGATGCATCCTCGAACGGGAGCTCCTGGACGTCGGCAACCTGCGCCTGGAGGCCGCGGGCCTGCGCGAGCTCGACCATGCGGGGCGAGAGATCGACGAACGAGACCTCGGCGCCCAGCTCGTCCCGCATCCACTCGGCGAGCTCACCCGGGCCGCCGCCTACCTCCAGCACGCGGGTCGGCACAAGTGCTCTCAGCGAGTCGTGAAGAACGTCGTGAACCCGTGGCCCCTCCGTCTCCTCGTACAGCGCCTGGCGTGCGCGCAGGTTGTCCTCGGTCGCATACTGCGCCCGGACGTTCTCCGGGTCGTCGATGCGATTCACGACGCTTTTTCGGCGACGAAGATCGAATTGGCACGACGAGCAAGGAACGGCTCGTCAATCTCCGGGGGAAGATTGGCGATGAACGGCGACATCGAGATCGAGGCCCGCACGTACTCGGCGACCCGCGCGCGATCCTCGAACTCGAGCACGCCATCGATGTCCTCGCGCCGGACGACCGCGAATGCGTGGCGGAGAAGCTCATCCCCGGTCTCACGCGAAAAGGTGAGCGTCGAAGGCCCGCTGCCGACAAGCTCGCGTAGTTCGTGCAGATGGAAGATCGAGTTCGTGGCCGCGACGAGGCGGCCCCCCGGTCGCAGGACTCGCGCGATCTCGGCGAGCCCGCGAGCGAGGTCGGGAACGTGGTAGAGCATCCACGCCGCCACAACGACATCGAATACGCCGTCGGCGAACGGCAGTGCCTGGACGTCGGCGACCGACGCCGCAACACCTCGTTCGCATGCGAGTTGCACCATGTGCGGCGAGAGATCGATCGCGACGACCCGCGACCCGGTGTCCCGCGCAATCCACTCGGCGAGCTCGCCCCAGCCGCATCCGGTTTCGAGCACGCGCTCCGGGTGTGCCTCGGCGACGGCTGCGACAAGTGTCACGCGGACATCCACGGTGGTCGCGGCACCGGTGTACGCGCTCGCCCGGCGCCGAAGTCGTGCGTCGTCGGCGTACTCCTCGGCGACGAGTGCGGGGTCGTCGAGTCGACTCATGGGCCGTCGACGATCGGCGCTCCCGGGATGCCCTTCGAAGGTTCTCGGCCGCCGAGCCACGCGTTCACGGTCGCTCCGACATCCCCGAACTCCCCGTTCTGGTGAATCCTGCCGGCCGCGTTCTTGCCCTCGACGTAGGCGAGCAACAGCGCGTACTCGCGCGAATGGTCGGTCGATGGCGTCGTCGGATCGCAGCCGTGATCCGACGTGAGGATCAGCAGGTCGTTCGGTCGCAACGCGTCGAGGATGTCAGGCAGCCGCCGGTCGAAGTCCTGGAGGCAGCGATGGAAGTTCACCGGGTCGTTGCGATGACCCCAGAGCGAATCGGTTTCGACGAGGTTCGTGAACACGAAGCCGTCGTCGATCGTCCGCAGCAACTCCTCCGTCTTCTGGATGCCTTCGACGTTCGACTTCGTCGGGAACTCCTCGTCGATGTCCTGGTGCGCGAAGATGTCGCCGATCTTCCCGACGCCGTACACCTTGTACCCGGCATCGCGAACCAGCGAGAGGTAATTCGGACGCGCCGGCTCGAGCGAGAAGTCATGGCGGTTCGGCGTCCGCTCGTACGCGCCCGGCACGCCGTTGAACGGGCGGGCGATCACACGACCGACTGAATGCTTGCCGACCAGGATCTCGCGGGCGACCCGACACGCGTCGTACAGCTCCTCGAGCGGGACGGTCTCCTCGTGCGCGGCGATCTGGAAGACCGAGTCAGCGCTCGTGTAGACGATCCACTTGCCCGTTGCCTGGTGCTCCTCCCCCAGCTCCTGGATGATCTCGGTGCCGCTAGCCGGCTTGTTGCCGAGCACGCCACGGCCTGTGCGGTTCATGAACGGATCGATCACCTCGTCGGGAAAGCCGAACGGATACGTCGGCATCGCCTGCGGTGTGATCACCCCCATCATCTCCCAGTGACCGGTAGTCGTGTCCTTGCCCTTCGACCGCTCGCGGAGGCGTCCGGCGACCGCCGGCGCGCCCGGCTGAGGGGCGCAGCCTTCCAGCGGCTCGACGTTGCCGAAGCCAAGCGCCTCCAGGGTGGGTAGGTCGAGCCCGCCGACAGCGCGAGCGAGGTTCGCGAGGGTGTTCGACCCTTCGTCGCCGAACTCGGCCGCGTCGGGCAGCTCGCCCGCTCCGACCGCGTCCAGCACGATGACGCACGCCCGGGGCACGCGGCTATCCTACTTCCGTGGAAACAGTGCTCGGGCTGATTGGGATCGCCGTCTTCATCGTGTGCGTGATCGCACTAGCGGCGGGGGTCACGTACCTCGTCGTCCGCATCAGCCCGTCGCCCGACAAGAAGAAAAAGAAGCAGAATCCAGAGCCCGCGCCGACGGAGTCTTAGCTGGTTGATCGGTAATTGGAGCACTCCCGGCTGGAGACCTGGCTGCGGCGCATCTCAACCAGGCCGGCCTTGAACGTAGTACCGCTATGCACAGCTCTTACAGAAATGCGTGCCCGACCGGGCCGGCCGTATTTTGATCCAAGCCATCCTCGAAAGCACTCGCATCACCGATCAACCATCTACACCGCCGAGAGCGGCAGGACGTCGTCGAGCGGCGTGTAGTCGAGGCCGTGTGCCTCGGCGACGGCTTCGTACGTCAGCTTCCCGTCGATCACGTTCACGCCCTTGGCGAGAGCTGAATCGGCCGCCACAGCGGCGCGCAGGCCATTGTTCGCGATCGCCTCGACGTACGGCAGGGTCGCATTGGTCAGTGCCTTCGTCGACGTGATCGGCACGGCGCCGGGCATGTTCGCGACGCAGTAGTGCGTCACCCCGTCGACGACGTAGACCGGATCGGCGTGCGTTGTCGCGTGTGACGTCTCGAAGCAACCACCCTGGTCGATCGCCACGTCCACCACGACCGCCCCCTCCTTCATGCTCGAGATCATCTCGCGCGTCACGAGCTTCGGTGCCACCGCCCCCGGCACGAGCACGGCTCCGATCACGAGATCGGCGTCCTCGACGGCGGCCGCCACCTGCAGGATCGAGCTCATCAAGAGCGTCACGCGCCCCGACAGAATCTCCTCGAGGTGGCGCATCCGGTCGATCGACCGCTCGAGGATCGTCACTTGCGCGCCAAGCCCGAGCGCGATCACCGCGGCGTTGTAGCCGACGACGCCGCCGCCGACGATGACCACGCGTCCGGGAGCGACACCGGGGACACCCCCGAGCAGCAGTCCGCGACCACCCTGCGGCCTCTCGAGAAAGTAAGCGCCCGCCTGCGAGGCGAGGCGTCCGGCCACCTCCGACATCGGCGCGAGCAGCGGCAGCGCTCCGTTCACCTCAACGGTCTCGTAGGCCACCGCGGTCGTCCCGGAATCGATGAGGGCCCGAGTCAGCGGCTCGTCGGCCGCGATATGCAGGTACGTGAAGAGAATCTGGCCCTCGCGGAGCCGCGAGTACTCGGCTGCGATCGGCTCCTTCACCTTCAACACCAGGTCGGACTGCCCCCAGACCTCGTCGACGGAGGTCAGCTCTGCACCGACCCGCTCGTATGCCTCGTCGGCGAATGCGCTTCCGGCGCCGGCACCCTGCTCGACCGCCACCTCGTGCCCACGGAGAATCAGCTCCAGCGCCCCGGCCGGTGTCAGGGCGACGCGATACTCGTCGGGCTTGATCTCTTTGGCGACGCCAATCCGCATGCGGGCGGAAGCCTACATCCGCGGACGGAGGTCCACGTCGTCGGGCACGGCGCGCTTCACGCGACGCCTGCCAGGCGCTCGACGAGGGCCCGTTGCGCGGGGTCAAACCCAGCGCCGTTGCCGGCCCGGGCGTTTGCGGTCGCGCGCGCAGGTTGCGACGTCGCCGGAATCACCGAGTCGATCCGCTCGTCGCTGAGCGCCCAGCGGAGCAGCGCCTCCGGCCACGATTCGCAGCGAAGCTCGGCCAGTTCCTCCACTGAGGGCTCGACGGCGCGGCGCCGGTCCTGGCCGGAGCCGCCCAGCGGCCGCATCGCGATCACCATCACCCCGAGCTCGGCAGCGACCGGGAGAAGCAGTCGCTCGCACTCCCGCTCCCAGGGGCTGTACGGGATCTGCACCACCTGGAATCGACCGGTGCGGAGCGCCACGACGAGCTCATCGAGCGCGGCCGCCTGGTAGTGCGTGACTCCCAGCAGGCCGATCCGGCCGGCCGCACGCTCGGGCTCAAGCCAGGTGAGATGCTCGCGCCAGGAGACGAGGTTGTGCACCTGCTCCACGTCGACGATGTCGCCGTACCAGTCGAGTTGCGCGGCGAACTGTGCACGCCCTTCCTCGGCGGAGCTCGCCCAGATCTTCGTCGCGACGATCGCGTCCCCGCGCAAACCTTGCAGCGCGGTGCTGAGCGAGCGTTCGGCACCGCCATACATCGGCGATGTGTCCACGAGTCGTGTTCCGCCTGCGAACGCGGCCTCGACGACGGCGCCCGCGAGCGTCGCGTCCTGGTCGAACGTGTTCCAGCTTCCGAGCCCGACGACCGGGCCGAGCCCCCGATTCTCCATCACCCGCTCCTTCTGCGGGCATGCTCAGCCGCCAGACGACCGGCGGCGAATGCGGCCGCGAAGTGGGCGCCGTCCTCATCGGGGCCGCGGCCCATGTGCGAGAGAGGCAGACCGGCACAGGCGTCGCGCCAAGACTCGTCCGGCGCAGGGGGTGCGACGAGGACATCTCCGAGTGCGAGCTCGAGCACCGCCCTCGTGTGATGCGACACCCCCCGATGGCGATCGCGCTCGTCGGCGGACGAGACGCGCTCGGCAAGAATCGGCGTCCCACCGAGGGCCGAGGCGACGTTGGCGGCTTCCGCAAGCGAGACGGCGCCGTGCCCGAACCGCGTGCCGGTGCCGCCGATGCCGGGCCCGACGGCGCACACCGCGATGTCATGGCCTGTGGCGGCCCAGAGCTCGGCGGAGGCGACCGACACGCACCGCACGTCACCGCCGAAACACGGCGCAACCGACACTGTCGAGGCGATCAGACCGCGCTCGTGCAACGTGCGCACCGTGTCGGACAGCGACAGGGGCAGCGCGCCACCCGCAACCTGGATGTAGGCAACCCGGAGGCCGACGAGCGCGGCGCACACCGGAGCGACCTGCGAGTGCACGGTGCAGAGGACGAGAGGCAGTCCGGCGAGCACCTCGGCGAGGTCGCCCTCCTCTTCAGCGTGTCGGATCGCCCACTGCCCGGGTGTATACGGAAGCGCCATCACGTGTGCGGCCGCCTCCGGCGCCAGCTCGAGACCCTGGGTCAGGTTGGCGTAGAGCACGTCGAATCCTCCGGAACCGAGCGCGAGCTCTCGAGCCTGGACGTTCACCAGCACCTCGTCGCCGCTTTCGACCGGCCCGGTGACCAGCGGATAGGCAACACACGGGGTCCCGTCCACCTCGCAGCGGACGAAGTCGGCGTAACGCTCGACAACACGCGTGACGTGCCCGCGCCTAAGCGAGAGCGCCATCGACCAGCGCAAGCGTCACATCGACCATCGCCTCGAGGTCGGCGACTGCGATGTGCTCGTCGGGCGTATGGATATCGGTCATCCCGTTTGCCAGGTTCACGATCTCCAGCCCGTGCTCGTTGAAGACGTTCGCATCGGCCGCACCTCCGGACAGCTCGTAGCTGACAACGTGCCCGCACCGCTCGAGCGCCGCGGCTGCGAGCGTGACCGCATGATCCGAGCGCGCAAAGCGGTAGCCGCGGTAGCTCTTGCGCGCCTTCGTCTCGACATCGCACTCGGCCACTCCGGCAGCGAATGTGATCGCGTCCTGCATCTCCCGCACGAGCTCGGCGAGCTTGCGCTCGTCGTGCGAGCGCGCCTCGGCCACGAACGTGCACCACTCGGGGACGATGTTCGTCGCAGTACCGCCGGTGATCGTGCCGACATTCGCGGTCGAGTCTTCGTCGACGCGACCGAGTCGCATCTCTGCGATCGCTCGTGCCGCCGCTGCGATCGCCGAGCGGCCTTCCTCGGGATGCATGCCGGAGTGAGCTGCTCTCCCGTGAAAGGTCACTTCGAGCGACTGCGAATACGGGGCGCCGAGGATGACGACTCCGATCGGCGCCGCCTGGTCGTAGACGAAGCCGACCCGCGACTCGAGGCGCGTGTGGTCGAACGCATACGCGCCGACGAGACCGACTTCTTCCTTGGGCGTGAAGAGGAGCTCGATGCCGGCGTGAGGACGCGCCTCGGCGAGGATGCGACGCACTCCCTCGAGCATCGCCGCGACTGCCGCCTTGTTGTCGGCTCCAAGAATCGTGCCGGCGCCGTTCCGCACGATTCCGTCGGCGACCACCGGCTCGATCGCGGCGGTGGGCGGCACCGTGTCGAGGTGCGCGCAGAGGAGGAGTGGCTGACCGGCGGCCGTGGGCTCGAGCCGGCAGTAGATGTTTCCCATCGTCGAGCCGATTCCGGGCCCCGAGGCGTCCTCGTCGGTCTCGAGCCCGCAGTCACGCAGGTAGCCGAGCACGAGATCGGCGACCGCACGCTCCTCGCCCGGCGGGCTCGGGAGCGACGCGAGGTCGGTGAACAGATCGAGGACCTCCGGCGGCACCGGAGGCAGATCCTATGCGGCCGAGGCGGCGACCGTCAGGCCCAGGCGGTGTCGTCCCGATACCCATTGATCCTGTCGTCGAATGCGTAGAGGATCACCCCACGTGGGAGTTTCCGAGCCGCTGATCCAGACCTCGCTCCTCGGCGAGGCCATCGAGAACGGCCCAGTTGCCGTCCTCGTTGCCGACGAGCACGGCCGCTACATCGCGGTCAACCGGGCCGCCTGCAACCTCCTCGGCTACACCCGGGAAGAGCTGCTCGCGATGCGGCTGACCGAGATCGCACGCTATGACGAGGCGCCGGCGGAGTGGGCCGAGATGGAACTGCAAGGAACTCACACCGGCCTCTCGAGGGTGACCTGCAAGGACGGTTCGACGATCGAGTTCGCATATGTCGCGGGCGCCACGGTCGTTGCCGGCATGCCCGTCTACGTGTCGTTCGGCACGGCTGCCAATCGCCGAACGTCGAGTCAGTGAGAGCTTCTACGCGACTTCGACGCTGTCGCGCACGCGCGACCGCTGGACGGCGGCTGCGACGAACTCGCGAAAGAGCGGCGCCGGACGCGTAGGCCGCGACTTGAACTCCGGATGGAACTGCGAGGCGACGAACCACGGATGGTCCGGCAGCTCGATGATCTCGACGAGCCGTCCCTCCTGGAACGTGCCGCTGATGACGAGGCCGCCGTCGACGAGCGCCTGCCGGTAGGCGTTGTTCACCTCGTAGCGGTGGCGGTGCCGCTCGGCGATCACCGGCTCGTCCGAATAGACCTCGCGCGTGCGCGTCCCCTCGCCCAGCTCGACGGCCTGCGCACCAAGACGCATCGTCCCGCCGAGATCCTCCACGTCCTTCTGCTCGGGCAGGAGGTCGATCACGGGATACGGGGTCTCCGGGTCCATCTCGGTCGAGTTGGCCCCGTCGAGGTCGCAGACGTGCCGCGCGTATTCGGAGACGGCAACGTGCATGCCGAGACAGATGCCGAGATACGGGATTCCGTCCTCGCGCGCAACGCGGCAGGCGAGGATCTTGCCCTCCCACCCGCGCGAGCCGAAACCGCCGGGCACGAGCACTCCGTCGACTCCCGCCAGCTCCGCGCGTGCTTCCTCGAGCGTCATGTCCTCGGCGTCGACCCAGCGCACGTGGACGCGCGTGCCGTTGTGGATGCCGGCGTGCTTCAGCGCTTCGTGCACCGAGAGATATGCGTCGTGCAGCTTCACGTACTTGCCGACCAGCGCGATCTCGACCGTCTCGTTTCGCTCGTTGATGCGCTCGGTCAACTCGAGCCACTCGGCGAGGTCCGCGCGCGGCGCGTCGATGCCGAGCTTGCGGCAGACGAGCTCGTCGAGCCCCTGCTCCTGCAGTTCGAGCGGCACAAGGTAGACGTCCGCGACGTCGGAGTTCGTGATCACGGCGTCGACGTCGACGTCCGCGAAGAGCGCGATCTTCTCGCGAATCTCGCGCGGCAGCGACTCGGTCGACCGGCAGACCAGGATGTCCGGATGGATACCGATGCGCCGCAACTCGTTCACGGAGTGCTGCGTGGGCTTCGTCTTCAGCTCGCCCGCCGTGTCGATGTAGGGCACGAGCGTCACGTGCAGGTAGATCACGTTCTCAGGTCCGACCTCGCGCCGGAACTGGCGAATCGCCTCGAGGAACGGCTGCGACTCGATGTCGCCGACGGTGCCGCCGATCTCGGTGATGACGACGTCGGTGTCGGTCGCCTCGGCGACCGAGCGGATACGCGACTTGATCTCGTTCGTGATGTGAGGAATCACCTGCACGGTCGAGCCGAGGTACTCCCCCTTCCGCTCCTTGCGCAGCACTCGATCCCACACGGCGCCCGCCGTGTGATTCGCGGCACGTGACAGGTTCTCGTCGATGAAGCGCTCGTAGTGGCCGATGTCCAGGTCGGTCTCGGCGCCGTCCTCGGTCACGAACACCTCGCCGTGCTGAAACGGGCTCATCGTGCCCGGGTCGACGTTGATGTACGGGTCGAACTTCTGGCACTGCACCTTCAACCCGCGCGCCTTCAGCAGACGGCCGAGCGACGCGGCGGTGATGCCTTTCCCGAGCGACGACACGACACCGCCGGTCACGAACACGAACTTGGCCATAGTTTTAGACGCGCCCCCATCCGTCGACGCGGCGCAGGACCGGCGACCGTTCGATCAGTTGACCCAGAGAGGTGCTCTCGCCGAGAGCGGTGAGGCCGAGCAACCCTCCAACGAGGAGCCAGCGACCTCTACCCGTGATGCGTTCCACGGAATTCAAGCCTAGCAGCGCGCCGAGCGCGTTGGCTCCTGTGTCCCCCAGCATCGTCATCTCGCGAAGATCGTAGGGCGTCAGCAGGACGGCGACCCGAAGCGGCGCTCCCGCAGGGATCGCAGCAGCGAGGTACGCCTTCAGTGCACGGCCCGGACGGGTGTCAAGCTGGTTGAGTGCGTTCGCCGAGAGGCCGACGACGAGCGCCCCCGAGAGGCTGCGTGTCCGCAGTAGCCCATAGAGCGGGATCCCGACGAGCTTCAGGACGCCGGTGGTGCGCCCGGCGCGCAGATGCGCGCGAAAGCCTCGCTCGGGGCCGGACCACAGATCGTCGGCGAGCCCGATCGCAGCCACGACGGGCTCGTTGACCGCCGTTACCCAGCCGACGAGCGGCACTCGCAGGCCGCGGTGGTTGACGCGTAGCGGCCCGCAGGCGAGCAGCAGGTCGACGAGCTGACGCCCTCGGTGGACGAAGCCACGCAGGTCGCGGCCGGTGGCACGGTGCTCGAGGTCGAGCTCGATCTCCTCGACCGGCACGCCTGCCCTCACGGCGTCGATCGTCATGCGCGTCTCGGCCCCGAAGCCGGGCGCGAGCGGAAACACTGCGGCGCGGGCTTGCGCATCGAGCGCCCGCTGCCCCGAGAGCGGCTCGGTCACCTCGATGCGGGCACGGACGCCGATCAACGCGCGCGCAGCGCCCTTGGCGAGGCCGACGCCGCCACCCTCCTGCCGCGCGAACCGCGCGACGCGGAGGCCTCGTGCCGGCTCGGCGCAAAGCGGACGCACGTCGCCTCGCACGTCCGCGTCGAGCAGGAGCAAGTCGCCAGGCGGAGCAACCTCCTCGGCGGCCGACAAGGCTTGCCCCTTACCCCGGCGCGGCAGCCGCAGGACGGTCGCGCCGGCAGCCTCGGCGACGGCTGCCGTCGCGTCGCGAGAGCCGTCGTCGGCGACGATCACCTCCGTGTCGGGAAACTGATCCCGTAACGCCGCGACCGTGGCCGCGATCCGCTCTTCCTCGTCGCGGGCTGCAATGAGGATCGTCAGCGGCTTGACGACCGTCATCCTCCCGGCTCGATGCGAGGCAGCGTCGCGTCCGCGCTCGGCTTCACTCCGAAGCTTCCGGAAGGAGCACCCGCCAGGAGAAGCGCCAGGGCGAGCTTGCCGGTTGGTGTGTCGATGTCGTCCACGGACGACATTCCCTGCACGGATTGCCACGAGGTGACGCGGGAGGGCACCGTGGCCACCTCCTCGGCGCCGACGATCGGCACGCCGCCGTCGCGCAGGCCGTTCAGGAGGCCGGTGACGAAGCGCTGCGTCGGCGGGTCGGCCGGGGTCGACCGTTCGACCACCACGACCGCGTCCACCGGGCGCCCCGTCGAGCCACGCTGCTCCTCGACGAGCAGTGGTGAGGCCTTGTCGGCGATCGGTGTGACCCCGCCCGTCACCCACTCCTGCCCGATCTCATGGGCAATGTCAGGCAGGGTCTTGAAGCCCGGTGAGCCCTTCAGGGCGTCGAGCAGCGGCTTGAGCGTGATCGGCTCCTTGACCGCTCGGTACAGCGCGGTCGTTGCGCCTGCATCCGCAAGCGCACGCGAGACATCGCTGCCCGCAGCCCCGCCGCTCGGCCCAAGGACGATCAGCGCGACCCGCTTCTTCGCCAGTCGGTTGTGCATCAGAACCGGGTAGGCGTCCTGGACGAATGACGATGCTGCCTGGCCCTGCTGCTGGATCAGGCCCTTCTCGGCGCCCAGCTGGTCGGATTTCGTCTGGAGTGCTGCGATTCGATTCTCGAAGTTACGCCGTTCCGACTTATCGACGAACCCGCGGCCCGAGATGCCGACGCCCACGAGGATGCCGACGATGAGCGCGATGAAGACGGCCGAAAGCGAGGCGACGTGGTAGCGGAGGTCGAGCATCAGAGATTCGCCGCAGTCTGGCAGAGGTCATAGAGGCGCTTCAGCGCGAGACCCGGCGACCCCTTGCTCAGGGTGATCGTGGCCACCGTTCGGTCTTCGGCAGTCGCCTGCAAGCTGATCTCGACGTCGAGCTTCGTCGCGACGAGGTGCCAGGCCCAGCGCTCGTAGGGGTCGATCGCGCGGATGAGCAGCAGCGACTCCTTGCTCGCCGATCCGAGCAGGATGTTTCGCCGCGTGGCGATCACCTTCCAGCGCGCGCCGGCCGCAAAGCCGCGCCGGTCGGGCTCGACGCCGGTAATCCCGGGCCACCAGTCGGTGAGGTGGTACGGCTCGGCGAGGAACGACCAGACGTCCCCCCGAGCCGCGAGCAGTTCGATCGATCCTTTGCTCATCTAAGCCGGCGACTCACAGCACCGAACGCGCAAGATCCTGGATCACGCTGCGCAGCGCGGGCGAGGCGAGGATCGCGACGACGATCGCCAGCAAACCGACGAGTGCCAGGAGAACCAACGGCCAGAGCTCCACGCGCCGCGCGACGAGGCGCGAGACGCCCTTCGCATCGACGAGGATCTCACCGACCTTCAGTCGCGTCACGAAGGTCGACGACATGCCTGCGCGATCTCGCTCGAGGAACTCGATCAGGTTGAAGTGGGTGCCGACGGCGACGATCAGCTCGGCCCCTTTCTCGTACGCGATCAGAAACGCAACGTCCTCGCTGATGCCCGGCACCGAGACGGTGTGATAGTCGAGACCGAGTCGGTCGAGCCGTTCGGCACCCGGTGCGCTACCGCCGCGGTAGGCGTGGACGACGATCTCCGCGGCGCCCGCCAGCGTCGCGTCCGACACGGAGTCCATGTCTCCGACGATCAGATGCGGCTTCCACCCGGCTTCGACGATCGCGTCTGCGCCGCCGTCGATTCCGACGAGGACGGGACGGAAGTCGCGGACGTACGAGTTGACCATGCGCAGGTCCCGCTTGTGCCCGGGGCCGCGCGCGACGACGAGGACGTGGCGGTCGCGGAAGCGCGTCCGCAGCACCGGCAGCTCGGGGCCTTCGGTGAGCAGCTTCCCTTCCTCGCGCAGGAACGTGAGGGTGTTCTCGGCAAACGATTCGAGCGCTCCCGTGACGCGCGCACGCTGATCGCCGAGCGCGCGCTCGAGATCGTGCACACCGAGCATGCGTCCCTCCGCCAGGCACGTGTCGTTGCGGTAAAGGCTCGCTCCGCGTACCGAGATCAGCTCTCCGTCGGAGAGGGTCTCGAAGAGATCCGAGCCCGGCGCGTCGATGAGGCGGACACCACCCCGCACAAGCTCGAGCGGGCCTGGGTTCGGGTAGCGGCCGGTCTGGCTTTGCGCCACGTTCACCACCACGCGGACGCCCGACTCCACGAGCTCCTCGGCGGAGACGCGGTCGAGGTCGGCGTGGTCGATGATCGCGACGTCGTCAGGCCCGACGCGCTTGGTCAGGTTCTTGGTCCGTCGATCGAGCCGGGCGTTCCCGGTGAACTCCACGAAGCTCACGCCGTGAGTCTAGGAGCGCTCGATCGATGCGAGGAACTCGGCGCCGCCGAGCATTCGCTCGACCTCGTCGCGACGCTCGGCGTCGTCGAGGGCCGCGATGCGCGTGTGCGTCGGGTCGCCGGGAACCTTTTCGACGCGAAAATGGCGTGCAGCCACCGTCGCGATCTGCGGCAGGTGAGTGATCGTGATCACCTGTGCCCGGCCGGCGAGTCGCCGCAGCGTTTCGGCGACCGCGTGCCCGGTCGTGCCGCCGATGCCGGCATCGATCTCGTCGAACACCATCGTCTCGCCGCCCGCGACTGCTGCGATCGCAAGTGCGATCCGGGAGAGCTCGCCGCCTGAGGCCGTCTCGGCGACCGGCCCGAACGGCAGGCCCGCGTTCGGCCGGATCAGAAATGCAACCTCGTCGGCACCCGACGGGCCGGGCTCGCGCTCACTGAGCTCGACGCGAAACTCGCCCTCCCCCAGCCCGACGCCGCGCAACTCCTCGGCAACCGCGGCCGCGAACGGTTCAGCCGCCGCCTTGCGCGCCTGCCGGAGCACCCCGTGCAGGCGGGAGATGTTGGCGGCCGCCGCGGCCAGTGCCTGCTCGGCAGCCTGCACCGGGTCGTGGCCGTCGTCGAGCGCGGCGAGGTCCGCGCGCGCAGCGGCGGCGCGCTCGAGCAGCTCGGCAAACGTCTGCGCACGGTGGCGGCGGCGCAGGTCGGCCAGCCGGTCGAGCTCTGCCTCCACCTCCTCCAGGCGTCCTGGCTCGGCTTCGAGCGAGAGCAGGAAGCCACGCAGGTCGGAAGCGGTCTCCCGGAGCTGCAGCTCGACCTGGCGCAAAGAGTCCCCCGCGACCGCCAGTTCCGGCGCGAGCCTTTCGAGGGGCGCCACCGCACGCTCGGCGCCCGCAACGAGGTCGCTCGCCCCGGCCCCCTCCTCGGGCGTCAGAGCGTCCGCCGCCGACGCGGCCGCCTGGGCCAGCTCGGTCACGTGCCGCAAGCGCTCCCGCTCGGCTCGCAGCTCATCCTCGCGGTCTGCCTCCAGGCCGTCGGTGTCCGCGGCGAGTGCCCGCAGCTCCTCGAGGCGCGCCAGGGCCGCGTCGGTGTCACGCGAGAGCTCGTCATGTGCACGCTGCGCCGCCTGGAGATCGCGCCAGGCGCGTTGCGCTTCCCGGACGTCGAGCTCTGCGAACGCGTCCAGCACCCCACGCTGATAGGCCGGCCGGGCGAGCCGCCGCTGCTCGAACTGGCCGCTCATCGCGATCAGCTGCTCGGCGGCGCCGGCGACGTCCTCGCGCGCAGCCGCGCGCCCCCAGGCATAGGCGCGCGTGCGCCCGTCGGGAAAGATCCGACGTGCGAGCACCAACCCGTCCTCGCCCTCGGGCCGAAGCTCGGCGAGCGGCCCGAGCGCCTCGTCGGCGACGCTGTCGAACTCGGCCTCCACATAGGCCTCCTCGCCTGCAGCGCCGATCAGCGCGGCGTCGCCACGCGCTCCGAGCAGCAGGCCGATCGCGTTCGAAAGGATCGTCTTGCCGGCACCCGTCTCGCCCGTGATCGCGTTCAGGCCGGTATCGAAGTCGATCGCCGCGTCCCGGATGAGTACGAGGTTCGAGATCGAGAGGCGACGCAGCATCTGGTGAATGCTACGGCGAGCGCCGACCGTTGCCAGTGGCCGCTGTGGTCACGAGCCGAACGTGGCGCCGTACCGGCGGAAGAACGTCACTTCGGGCAGCGTCGCGAGCAGGCAGTGCTGGCGGCCGACCCGGACGACCGTCGCCTCGCCGACGCCGAGACTGCCGACGGGCTGGCCGTCCACGAGCACGGCGGCGTCGAAGCTCGGCGTCTGGTTCGCGATCGTGACGTCGGAGCCGCGAGGCACGACCAGCGGCCGGATGTGCGTCGCGTGCGGGGCGACGAAGGTGAGCACCATCGCATCGATCCCCCAGACGAGCACCGGCCCGCCGTTCGACAGGTTGTACGCCGTCGAGCCGGTGGGAGTCGCGCAGATCAGGCCGTCGCACGGCTGCTGCCCCAGCTCCTCGCCACCGATCGCGTACGACAGCTCGATCATCCGCCCCAGGGTCCCACCGGCCACCACCACGTCGTTGACCGCCACCCGCTCCTCGCCGCCGACCGTCACATCCACGGTCGACAGCTCGATCGTCTTGAAGTCGCCCGCGAACGCGCGCGCGACGCCGCTCTCGAGCTCGTCGGCCTGGATCGCGGTCAGGAATCCAACGCGCCCGTAGTTGACCCCGAGCACCGGCACGCCGGAGCCCAGGAAGCGCGTGAGCGCACGCAGCATCGTGCCGTCGCCCCCGAGCACGATCGCAAGGTCGGGTGCCACCGTCTCGTCTTCGCGTTCCACGAGCTCGACGCCGGCGGCAGCCGCCACCGCCCGCAGCCGCACGAGCGCGTCACCGGTGCCTTCACCGTCGTGCGTCACGACGGCTGCCCGCTTAACTGACGGCATCGGCAACCCACCCGTCGAACTCGTCGGGGAGGCGGGGCTCGGCGGTGTCGGCGAGGTGGAGAACGAACTCACGGTTTCCCTTCGGTCCTGGGAGCCCCGAGTCTACGACGCCGCGCGGCTCACCCCCGCTCGCGAGCAGCGCCTCAGCCACCTCCCGCACGACGCGCGCGTGCACCGCGGGATCGCGCACGACACCGCGCGGGCCCTCTGCCCGACCCGCTTCGAATTGCGGCTTCACGAGCACGAACGCGTGCCAGCCGGAACGTGCGAGCCGGAGCGCCGGCGGCAACGCCAGCTTCACCGAGATGAACGAGACGTCGCAGGTGACGAGCTGCGGTGCGAACGGCAGCTCCGTGATCGACCGGGCGTTCACCCGCTCCAGGACGGTTACACGGGCGTCGCGGCGCACCCGGTCGTGCAACTGCCCGTAGCCGACATCGAGCGCGATCACCCGCGCCGCGCCTCGCTGCAAGAGCACGTCGCTGAACCCGCCGGTGGATGCGCCGACGTCCAGGCAATCGAGGCCGACGACGCCGAAGGAGAACGCGTCGAGCGCATTCGCGAGCTTGTGCCCGGCGCGGGAGACGTACGGGGGTCGCGCCTCGACCTCGAGCGGCGCGTGCTCGTCGACCTGCTCCCCCGGCTTTGCGTGCCCGGGCACGAGCCCGGCCATCACGAGCGCCTGCGCCTGCGTGCGCGAGTCGGCAAGGCCGCGCTCCACGAGCAGCACGTCAAGCCGTTTTTTGGACAAGCGCTCCCGTTCCCTGCATCGCGAGGATGAAGTTGAGGCTGGCGCCTGTGGCCAAAGCGGCGATAACCGCGTACGCCACGTGCAGCCCGGCATGCACGAAGATCGGCCCGGCGATGACGTAGCCGAGCGGCCCGGCGAGCTGGTTGATCGTGATGATCGACTGCAGGACCTTTCCGCGCAGCGCCGGTGGGACCCGCATCGAGAGCCAGCCGAG
The DNA here is from genome assembly GCA_963842335.1 of uncultured Thermoleophilia bacterium. Taxonomy (GTDB): domain Bacteria; phylum Actinomycetota; class Thermoleophilia; order Gaiellales; family Gaiellaceae; genus PALSA-600. The sequence continues at coordinate 34,503 of CAWJGF010000014.1, forward strand.
GTACGGCGCGTTGATCAACGGCAGCGACGCGCCGCAGATCGCGAGAGCGACGCAGACGACCGCGATCGGCAGGTGAGGCACGAGCAGCCACAGCGAGCCGGCCGTACCGACGAGGGCGAACGCCGCCATTCGCATCGGCCGGAGTCTCGTCACGAGGCGGAAGGCGAAAAACGACCCGACGACCTGTCCGGCACCGATCACGGAGAGCAGCAACCCGGCGACCCGCGCGTTCTGGTGGAACTGCTCGTAGGCGAGCACGGGGAAGGACGCAACGAGCATCGGGAACAGGAACCCGAACGTCAGGCTCGACAGCGAGACACGGGCGACCAGCAGATCGCGGCGCAGATACGCGAGCCCTGCCCAGACTCCGCGGCTCTGCTCGTCGTCGTGCCGCTCGATCACCACCCGGACCGACGACGCGATCAGCGCGAACGCAATGAGGAACGAAATCGCGTCGAACCACATCACATTGGCCGCTCCGACGAGCGCGATCAGCACGCCGGCAAGCGCCGGCCCGAGCAATGTGGTGATGTTCGTGGTTCCCTCGACAAGGCTGTTGGCTTGCGCGAGCAACTGCTCGTCCTCGCCGACCACCGCCGGGAGGATCAGCCGCTGGCACGTGAAGTAGGCGCAGGAGAACAGACCGAGCAGCGCCGCGAGCACGAGCACCAGAGGGAACGTCAGCGTGCCGGTGGCATGCAGGAACGGAACGGCCGCGACGATCGGAGCGCGGGCTCCGTCGGCGAGCAACATCGATGCCTTCGGCCCCAGCTTGTGCACGATCGCACCGGCCGGAATCCCGAGCACTGCCATCGGCAGGAGCTCTGCGGCGAAGACGAGGGTCATCTTGGACGGCGAGCCCGTCGTGACGAGCACGAACCACGGAAGCGCGAGATTGGTGAACTGCGAGCCGAGGCGCGAGATGAACTCCCCGACGAGGAGCGCGCGCAGCGAACGGTCGCGGAGCATCGGCGTTAGAACGTCCGCGCAGCAAGCCCGTCGACGATTTCGCCGAGCACGCTGACGTCAGCGTCGATCTCGGCGAGGCGAGCCTGGGCACGCCCTGCCGCTTCGTCGGCGAGGCGACGCGCACCGTCCTCGCCGACCGACAGGACGAAGCCGTCGCCGTCGAGAACGTCATCGACGACCTGGAAGAGCAGCCCGAGCTCCTCGGCGAACTCACGCCAGGGCGGATGGTCCTCGATCGAGACGTCGGCGGCCCAGAGTGCGCACATCACGGACGCCGAGAACAGCGAGCCGGTCTTCAGCGCGTGCAGCTGACGCAGATCGGCTTCACCTTCGAGGTCGAGTTGCTGACCGCCGATCATCGCGATCGTCGCGCCTACGAGCTCACGCGCGACCGCAGCGCTCGGATAGGTGAGCGCGAGGCGAAACGCTTCGGCGAGCAGAGCGTCTCCGGCGAGAATCGCCGTCGCCTCGTCGAAGGCGGCCCACACCGACGGGGCGCCGCGCCGCTCACGGTCGTCGTCGAGCGCCGGTAGGTCGTCGTGAACGAGCGAGAACGAATGCACGAGCTCGACAGCAGCCGCCGCCGGAAGCAGGTTCTCGACCGGCACACCGAGGGCATCACCCGTCGCGAGGCAGAGTACGGGCCGGATGCGCTTCCCGCCGAGAGCGTGACGCATCGGCGCGGCAAGGTTGCCGAGCTCCGGGGTGAGCGCGAGCTCGTCGAGGTACCCCTCGACGCGTGCTCTCAGCTCGTCAGGCCGCCGGGGCATCCGGGCTCGGCGGCGTCGCCGCTTCGGTCTCGGCCGCACGCTTCGCACGCTGGAGCTCGGTCTCGACCTCCTTCGCGAGCTCGGCGAGCTCCTGCAGGATCTCGATCGCCGCGTCGGGATCCTGCGTGTCTTCGAGCCGGGCCCGCGCGGCCTCGAGCCGTGCCAGCAGATCCTCTGCGTTCGTCAATGACTCTTCACTGCTCATGTTTCGCTCCGGCGAGCCTGCGTTCGGTCACGCCGCCTCCTCCCGTTGGATTCGACCCAGAATGCCGTTCACCAGTCTCGCACCGTCGTCGGAGGCGTACTTCTTCGCGAAGCCCACCGCCTCGTTGATCGCAACCTCGGCGGGCACTTCGCGGTGGCGGAGCTCGTGCACCGCGACCCGGAGGGCACTCCGTTCCACCGCGCCGAGCCGGTCCGCCGTCCAGCCGTCTGAGGCGGCGGTGATCCGCTCGTCGAGCTCGACGGCGTGCGCTGCAACCGCCTCCGCGACCCGCCGCGCCCACGGATCGATCTCGCCCGCGTACTGCGAGCCGATCTCCTGTCCGGAGAGATCCCACTGGTAGAGCAGGAAGAGCGCCTGACGACGCGCCTGGCGGCGCGAGAGCGTCATGCGAGCACGCGGAGCTGCTCGAGTGTCGACGTCGAGTAGTCGCCGCTCCGGAACGGTGCGCTTCCGAGCACCTCGAGCGCCAAGTCTCGCGTCGTCGGAACGCCGTCGACCACGGTCTCGAGAAGGGCGCGCTCTGCGCGGGCGATCGCGGCCGGACGGTCCTCGTCCCAGACGATGAGCTTCGCGACCAGCGAGTCGTAGTACGGCGAGATCACCGATCCACCCTCGAGGAACGTGTCGACTCGCACGCCCGGGCCTTGGGGAGCCTGGAAGCGCGCGATGAGTCCCGGCGAGGGCCGGAAGTCGTGCTCGGGATCCTCCGCGTTCAGCCGGATCTCGATCGCATGCCCGCGGCGAGGCGCACGGCCGACCACCGTCAGCGCCTCGCCGGCGGCGATGCGGAGCTGCTCCCGAACGATGTCGATGCCGGTGACCAGCTCGGTTACCGGGTGCTCGACCTGGAGGCGCGCGTTCAACTCGATGAAGTAGAACCTCCCGTCGGGCCCGAGCAAGAACTCGAAGGTGCCGGCGTTGCGATAGCCGACGGCGCGGCAAGCACGCTCGGCGGCTTCCTCCATCGCTTCGCGCAGCTCCGGCTGCAGCGCCGGGGACGGCGACTCCTCGATCAGCTTCTGATGGCGCCGCTGGATCGAGCACTCGCGCTCGCCGAGCGTCAGCACGTTGCCGTGGTCGTCGCAGAGCACCTGGATCTCCACATGGCGCGCCGGGACGAGCGCCTTCTCGAGGTACATGGTCGAGTCGCCAAAGGCGGCATCTGCCTCGTTCGCTGCCATGCCGAACGCGTCGGCCAGATCCTCGGCGTGATGCACGAGCCGCATGCCTTTTCCGCCGCCGCCGGCGGTTGCCTTCAGGAGCACCGGAAAGCCGATCGCTTCAGCAGCCGCGAGCGCCGACGAGACGTCGGTCGCACCCTCGGTGCCGGGGACGGTCGGCACATCCGCCGCCCGCATCGCCTGTTTCGCGGAGATCTTGTCGCCCATGGTCGCCATCACGTCTGCCGGCGGCCCGACGAAGACGAGGTCGCTCTCGACGCACGCCCGGACGAACGCGGGGTTCTCGGCGAGAAAGCCATAGCCGGGATGCACGGCCTCGCAGCCGGTCGTCTCGGCCGCCGCGACGACGCTCGGAATGCGCAGATAGCTCTCCGACGCAGCCGGCGGCCCGACGCAGATCGCGTGGTCGGCGATCCGGACGTGCAGCGAGTCGCGGTCGGCCGTCGAGTAGATCGCAACAGCTTCGACGCCGAGCTCGTTCAGCGCGCGGATCACCCGGACGGCGATCTCGCCACGGTTGGCGACGAGGACGCGGCTGAACATCAGCGGCGCAAGCCTCTAGACCGCGTCGAGCAACCGGCCGTTGATCGGCTCGAGCTCGAACAGCAACTGCCCGTATTCCACCGGGTCGGCGTTGGCAACGTGAACCTTCCGCACGACTGCCTCCACTTCGGACTTCACCTCGTTCATCAGCTTCATCGCCTCGAGGATGCACAGTGTCTGCCCGGCCGCGACGGCGTCGCCTTCCTCGACGAACGGCGCAGAGCCCGGCGCGGGCGCCCGGTAGAACGTCCCCACCATCGGGCTCTCGACACGCACGAGGGCGTCGTTTCGCGGCTCGACCGGCTCGGCGTCGCCCGCCGGCACGGCCGGTTGCTGCGCCACAACCGTCGGCTCGGAGGTGCGGCGAACGCTCACGCGCATGCCGCCTTCTTCGATCGTGATCTCCCCCACACCCGTCTCCTGCACGATGCGGACGATCTCGCGGATCTTCTCCGCGCGGGCCTGGTCGACACCCCGGGCTGCAAGCGACTCGTCCCCACCCGAGCGCTCGCGGATCGAACGGAGCAGCGGCTCAGCCTCCTCGCCGAAGAGCGCGAGCAAGAGTAGATCTTCCTCGCTGGAAGCCAGCCCGTCGGCATCCTCACGCACCTCGTCGAGCAGCTGCTGCTCTTCGTGCCCGTTCCCGCCACCGAGCAGCTCGACAGCACGAGTCAGCGCTGGATCGACCGGTGCGGGCGTGCGGCCGAAACGGCCCTCGACGAGGTCACGCAGCTCGTCGACCATCGTCGAGTAGCGATTCGCGGAGAGAACGTTGAGCAGGGCCTGCGACGCGATGATCTGGCCGATCGGAGCCGCGAGCGGCGGCGAGCCGACCTCTGCACGCACGCGGTCGACCTCGTCGAGCACGTCGTCGAGGCGATCGGCCGAGTCCTGCAGGCGCAGCTGCGAGTCGAGCGCACCAACCAGTCCGACGGGCAGCTTCTTCTGTGCGGCGCGGACGGCGATTCGCGGCGCCACCGGTGAGACCGGCTCGTCGCCGATGTGCTCGTCGACGAGGTCGGCGGCTTCCCACAGCTTGTCCAGATCGACGCCGGTCGAGAGGCCGAGGCCGGCCAGCGCCTGCGCTGCTGCCTCGGCGGAGACGCGATGCATCGTCAACGCGACCGGATAGCTCGCCGTCGCGATCACGTCGGCGCCCGCGCGTGCGGCCTCGAGCGCCGCGGCGAGCGCGTTGCCGCCCGCTCCCTGCGCATACAGCCCGACCGGCAGGCCGGAGACACCCCGTAGCTCGGCGACGAGCTCGCTCGCGCGGTGCGGCTGCAGGAGCGCGGCCGGGTCGTTGAGAAGGATCCGAGCCGCGCCGAGCCCCGGCAGGCGGCGAGCCGCATCGACCAGAGCCTCGTGCTTGCCGGTGCCGTAGAGCAGGCCGGCCTCGAATTCGCTGCCGGAGCCCACGATCGCCTCGGCCGCCTCGCGGAGGTTGTCGACGTCGTTCAGCGGGTCGTGCAGGCGGAAGATGTCGATGCCGCTCTGGGCCGCGCTCGCGATGAACCGCCGGGCGAAGTCCCCACCGACCGGCCGGGAGCCGACGAGGAACCGTCCGCGGAGCGCGAGGGCGAGCGGCGTCGAGGTTCGCGCCTTCAGGGCGCGGATCCGCTCCCACGGGCTCTCGACCCCGCGGCGGACGGCGCTGTCGAAGACGCCGCCGCCGGAGACTTCGAGGTAGGCGAAACCGGCCCCGTCCAGGAGCTCGGCCAGGCGGAGAAGATCCGCCGTCGGCATCAGGCCGGCGAGCGGCTCCTGGCTGAGGACGCGGATCGTCGTGTCGACGAGGCGCGGCATGAGTCAGGACCTTACCGTGAGCGACGATTCAGCCTCGGCTGGGGGCGTTGCATGTGCCCGTCACTTCTCGCGAAACGGCGGGCCGAGCGTGTCTCACCGCTGCGGGTCGAGGCAACCTCCGGCTGCGGCCTCAAAGACGTTGCCTACCCGGGACACGCTCGGCCCGTCCCGATGAAGGATCGCGGATCCTGTTCCGGCTTGCGCTTGGCGTTCGGCTAGGTAGGCCGAATCGATGGTCGCGAATGTCGAGGCGGTTATTCGTCCTCGACGAGTGGGCGGCGAATCGATGCGAGTTGGGCGCGGAGCTCGTCGATCCGCCGATGCACGTCGCGCCGCTCGTAGGACAGCTGCCGCTCCTGCCGCTTCGTCACCTCGTTCGGAAACGCATCAAGTCGGAGGTGCAGCCTGCCGCGGAGGCTCGACAGCTCGCGCTCGCGCTGCTCGAGCGTGCCCAGCTCGAGCAGCAGAGCCTCGAGGTCGGGGAGATCACGAGCAGCCGCCATGCCCCACCTCTTTCGGCAGACCGAGCGTCGCGCTTGAGTGGTGTTTGACGGCTAGCTCTTGCGCAGCTCGAACGACAGCGCGGGAGCGGCAGCGAGCGTCTGGTAGACGACGCAGTAGCGCTCGGTCAGACGCAGTAGCGTCTCGAGCTGTTCGTCTGTGGCGTCGGTCGTCAGGTCGAACGTGACGTGGATCGACTGAAAGCCGACGGCAACTTCACGATCGACGCCGAGCGTCCCACGGAAGTCGAGATCGCCCTCGACGTTCACCGATCCGGCTTCGAGGTCGATCTCGAGCGACGTCGCGACTGCACGGAGCGTCACACCGGCGCAGGCCGCGAGCGCCTCGAGCAGCATGTCCCCCGAGCACAGCAGCGAGCCGTCCCCGCCGCTCGCGGGATGCAGGCCCGCAGTCGCGATCGCACCGCCCGTCGAAACGGAGCAACTGACTCCCGCGTCGAGCGTCGCCGATGCGCGGAGCGTCACCATCGCAGCCTCGGGCTCGGCGCGGTAGCGCTCCTTCAACGGCTGCTGTGCGCTGCGTAGTTCCTCGCGATCCATCGGCACGCGATCCATGGGCGCTACCTGGTCGTGCGCTCGGAGGAGCGCATGGGAGTAGGCCCGGTGCCGGCTCCGAGCAGGTGCAGGCGGACAAGGAACCGCCCGCGCTCGACCGCCTCGGTCAGCATCCGCATGGATACAGCCCGCAGGTTCTCGGTCGGCCCCTGTTCGGCCTGGTGATCCAGCCATTGCTCATAGGTGAACTTCGTCATGCCGCGGAGCTGCTCACTCTTGCAGGTCGGGCGGAAGCCGGGTGGGTACAACGGGCGTGGGCACCAGCGGGCCCAGGCTCGCTGGATGTAGCGCTTCTCCCGTGGGTCGACTTTGATCTTGTCGCCTACGTTCACGAAGAGCGGAACCGCGACGACCGCGCCGGTCTCGAGCGTCGCCGGTTTCGTCACGTTGGAGACGGTGTCACCCTTCACGCCCGGCTCGGTGTCGGTGACCTCGAGCACGACCGAGGACGGCAGGTCGACGCCGGACGGATCACCACCGACGAACATCACCTGGACGCTCGACGACGGCTGCATGAACGGCAACTCGTCCTCGATCAGCGCGTGGGGCAACGAAAGCTGCTCGTAGGTCTGCTCGTCCATGAAGACCACTTCGTCGCCCGAGTCGTAGAGGTACTGCATGTTCTTCTGCTCGGTCCGAACGCGCGGGAACTTCTCACCGGCGCGAAACGTGCGATCGACGACGGAGCCGCTCTGGAGCGCCTTCAGCTTCGTGCGCACGAACGCGCCGCCCTTGCCGGGTTTCACATGCTGGAACTCGACGATCCGCCACGTCTGCCCGTCGAGCTCGATGTGCATCCCGTTGCGGAACTGGTTGGTGGAAACGACCTCGGCCATCGGCGGCTGAGTGTAGCCCGCGGGAAGAACCCAGCTCCCCGGTCGCGACCCCGGCACTTTCGGCCACGTCCGCGGGCCATTCGACGGCAGCCGTCGTCACGAAAGCGCAACGAATTCGAGACGATTCTCGCGCAGACAGCCCGTTCGCACACCCGGTCCGCGACCCTGAAGCCGCGAAACCGCTTCGGATTCACCTCCCCGGCGGTCCTTCGACACTGCCCCGACGTGACTGGCAGTCTGCCGACGGCAGCCGTCGTAACGGTGGCGTAACAGCGGCGTCAAGCCGTCACAGCGGGGGGCGACAAGGGCCGAACGGAGGCGCAACTCCGAGACCGGGCCGTTCGACCCGAGGTCTCGGACGACGTCAGCCGACTTCGGAGAGCTCCTTCGGGAACGCGGTGAGCAGCTCGAGACCGTCTGCACGCACGATTCCGAGATCCTCGATCCGAACGCCCCCGAGGCCTTCGAGATAGATCCCCGGCTCGATCGTCACCGCGTGCCCCGGCTCGAGCGTGTCCTCGGATTCCGATGAGAGACGCGGCGCCTCGTGCACCATCAGGCCGACGCCGTGCCCCAGGCCATGGCCGAAGTTCGCGCCGAAGCCGGCGGCGGTGATCGGATCGCGCGCGAGCGCATCGGCTTCGACGCCCGTCATGCCGGCCTTGATGTTCGCGCACGCGTGCTTCTGCGCCTCCAGGCACACGTCATAGGCCTCACGCAACCGGTCGGGCAGCCGTCCGGTCGAGAACGTCCTCGTGCAGTCGCTGCAGTAGCCGTCGACGCGCGCTCCCCAGTCGACGGTCACGAGCGTCCCTTTCTCGACGATCCGCTCACTTGGCTGCGCATGCGGCAACGCACCGTTCGGCCCGGAGGCCACGATCGACTCGAACGAGACCTCGTCGGCGCCATGGGCGTGCAAGAGCTCACGCAACCGCCACGCCAGCTCCTTCTCGCTCCGTCCGATCCACGTCTCGGCGGTGAGCGCCTCGAGACCGCGGTCGGCGATCTTTGCGGCGCGCTGGAGCTTGACGACCTCCTCCGCCTCCTTCACGGCCCGCAGCGCGTCGACGATCCCGCGCGTCGGCACGAGCTCCGCCGACCCGGCCGAGAGCCGCTCCCACTCCGCGTAGGGCAGCACATCACTCTCGAACTGCACTCGCCCCGTGAGCCGCTCCCCGACGTCTGCGAGCAGCGTTCGCTTTGTGATCTCGACATCGACGTCCGCGACCGCGCGTGCGGATGCCGCGTACCGGAAGTCGGTGTAGAGCGTCGCGCCGCCGCCCGGCTCGACGTGGAGCGCGGCGTTCGAGTGAATCGAAGCCGGTCAGGTAGAAGATGTTCGTCAGATTCGTGATCAGGAGCGGCGCCTCGAGCCGCTCGGTCAGCGCGTCGAGCCGCTTGCTCATTCGCCCTCCTTGCCCGCGAGGAACTCGAGCGCCTCGCGGTAGCCGTCGGGGCCCTTGCCGATCACACGGTGCGACACGACGTCGGCGATCACGCTGTGGCGCCGCCATTCCTCGCGCTCCTCGATGTTCGAGAGGTGCACCTCGACGACTGGAACCTCGAGCAGCTCCAGTGCGTCGCGGATCGCATAGCTGTAGTGACTCCACGCGCCCGGGTTCAGGATCAGCCCGTCGACATTGTCGTAGGAGTCGTGGATCCACTCGATGAACTCGCCCTCGCTGTTCGTCTGGCGGCACCGCGCGGTGATGTCGAGCGCGTGCGCCCACTCGTAGATCTGCGACTCGAGCTCGTTCATGCTGAGCCCGCCGTAGAGGCTCGGATCGCGCCGCCCGATCACATCGAGGTTGACGCCGTTCAGGACGATGATCTGGCTCACGGCGCGGTCACTGACGGATGAGGCTATCGAGAGCGGCTCGTACCTCGTCAGCCGGCCGGGGCTCCACCACCGGCCCTTCGTCTCCGAGGAGCACGAGGTTGATCGCCTCGCCCGTGCGTTTCTTGTCGCGCTGCAGTGCCGCCCAGGCGCGCTCGCGGTCGACCTCGACCGGACGGGGGTCGAGAGCCGTTTCGACGCGCGCGGTGTCGCGTCCGCTCAGACGCAGCGCCGCAAGGAGGCCGAGGGCGACCGCCTCGCCGTGCGGCAGGTCGAAGTCGGCGGCCGCCTCGAGCGCGTGCGCGAAGGTGTGCCCCAGGTTCAGCCACTGCCGCGGCCCGCGGTCGTGCGGGTCGCGCACGCACAGCGCAGCCTTGTAGGCCGCCGCCGCGCGAACGTCCAGATCACGGCCCGCCAGGAGCTCGGTCTTGATCTGCTCGGCCTGCCCCTGCCGCCGCTCGCGCTCCGGCAGCGTCTCGAGCAGCGTCTCGTCGATCACGACCCGCGCGGGCCAGTGGAACGCGCCGACGAGGTTCTTGCCCTGCGCCGTGTCGATCGCGGTCTTACCGCCGATGCCCGCGTCGACCTGGCCGACGAGCGAGGTGGGCACGGCGACCCACGGCACGCCCCGGAGGTAGGTCGCGGCGGCAAAACCTGCCGTGTCGGTTGCAGCGCCGCCACCGAGAGCGACGATCGTGCCACCGCGGTCGAGTCGCAGCTCCGACCAGAGGCGTTCCACGACCGCGAGCTGCTTCGCCGCCTCCCCCGCCGGCAACTCGTGCACCGACTGGAGGCGATCGCCGAGTGCGGCCCTCGCGGCCGGCCCGTGGATGCCCAGGACGGTCGAGTCGGCGACGAGCGCTACCGGCCCGTCGCCCGGAACGAGCTCGCCGAGCCGCCCGAGGGCGCCGAGCTCGTGGTGCACGCCGGCGGCCGCGAGGAGGACGCCGTCGACATCGCCACTCGCGACGACGGCGTCGGCCACCTCGCGATAGAGCGGCCGGCGGTCGCTGTAGAGGCTTCGGAACTGCTGCTCGTCCTGCGCTAGCGGACGTTTTCCGCCGATGCGTTCCCAGGCGGTCTGCACGTCGATGTCGAGCAGGACCGTGTACGCCGATTCGGCCAGAGCCTCGCGCACGGAGGGAGACGTCACTGCGCCACCGCCGAAGCCGAGCACTCGCGGCGAGCGTCCGTCAAGCGCCAGGAGCGCGTGCCTTGCCTCCTGAACGCGAAAGAACGCCTCGCCCTTCAGCTTGAACACCTGGTCGATGTCGCCGACCTTCTCGGCGACGACCTCGTCGACCTCGACAGCCTTGCGATCGAGCAGCTGTGCGATCTGCGGAGCGATCGTCGTCTTCCCCGCTCCCATGAACCCGATCAGGGCAATGTGCCGGTCGAGCGCGTTCAGCGCCATGCGATGCGCGTGAGGTAGGCGGCGTGCGCGGCGACGAAGTCCTCGAGCGCGTCACCGCCGAACTTCTCGTGCGCCGCCACGCCGAGCTCCCAGGCGACCGCCGCCTCGGCCACGACGGCGAGCGCCTCGACGGCCGCGACGTCCGAGCGCTCGACGAGCGCCTCCGCCGGCTGCCCCGTGGCGAGATCGACCGAAGCGAGCGGCTTCATCAGCGTCGGCAGCGGCTTCATCGCCGCGCGCACGACGATCTCCTCGCCGTTCGACACTCCCGCCTCGATGCCGCCCGCGTGGTTCGTGTCGCGCCGGCGGTCGGGGCGGATCTCGTCGTGGGCCGCCGATCCGCGCAGCGATGCGAGCGCGAAACCGTCGCCGATCTCGACGCCCTTCACCGCCTGGATGCCCATGAGCGCGAACGCGAGCCGCGCGTCGAGACGGTCCTCCTTCGCCGCGTACGAGCCGAGCCCCGGCGGTGCGCCGGTCGCTCGTACCTCGACGATGCCGCCGACCGTGTCGCGCTCGGCGCGCGCCTCGTCGACGTTCGCGCGCAAGCCGGCCTCGTCGACGACGCTGCTTCGCACCGAGATGCCGATCGCGGCCAGCAGCGCCTTCGCTACCCCACCGGCGGCGACGTGGACGGCGGTGTGCCGGGCCGACGCGCGCTCGAGCGCGTTGCGGACGTCGTCGTGGCCGTACTTCAGCACGCCGGCGAGGTCGGCGTGACCCGGCCGCGGCAGCGTGACGGGCTTCGTTCCCTTGCCGGCCGGCTCACCCTCGGGTGGCCACGGCGACATCCCCCACGTCCAGTTCTTGTGGTCGACGTTGCGCACGACGAGCGCGAGCGGCGTTCCCAGGGTGCGCCCGTGCCGCAAGCCCGCGAGCACCTCGACGCGGTCCTGTTCGATCTGCTGCCGCGGCGACCGGCCGTAGCCTTCTTGCCGCCGTTTCAGGTCGGCGTCGATCGCCGCACGGTCGAGCGTGAGGCCGGCGGGGAGCCCGCTGACGAATCGCCACGAGCGCAGGCCCGTGCGACTCGCCGGCGGAGCTGAGACGAAGTGTCATCCGCGAGAGCCTAGAGTCTCGCCATGGCGCTCGTCCTGCAGGTGCTCGCGAGCGGGTTCGCCGCGGGCGCCGTCTACGGGATCGTCGCCGTCGGCTACTCGCTCGTCTTCCAACTCACGGGCGTCGTGCACTTCGCGTTCGGCGAACTGATCGCACTCGGCGTGTTCGTGACGCTCCTGGTCGCTGCCGGCTCCGGGCCGGTGTCCCAGACCAGTGTCGGTGGCGCGCGCTTCCTGCTCGCGCTCGTCGTCGGCCTGCTCGTCACCGCCGCCGCGAGTGCGGGCGCCTACTTCCTGGCGATCGAGCCGTACCGCGCGCGAGGCTCCACGATCGGCTGGGTCGGTGCGTCGCTCGCGGTCGCGTTCGCGATCCGGACGCTCCTCGTCGTGTTCTTCGACCGCCCCGCGTACGTGTTTCCGGATCCGCTGCCGTTTCGGCGCATCGGCTCCGACGGTTTCTGGCACGTCGGTGGCGCAACGATCCAGGTGCGTTCGCTCTTCGTTGCGGCGGTCGCGCTCCTGCTGGCGGTTGCGGGCATGCGGCTCCTGCAACGAACGCGCTTCGGGCGCGCGCTCGAGGCGATCGCCCAGGACTTCGATGCGGCGGTGATGGTCGGCCTCCCTGTGGCGCGTCTCGTCGGGATCGCCTTCGCGCTCGCGGGCGTCTGGGCCGGGCTCGCCGCAATCCTCGCAGCACCCTCGGCGGCGTTCGACGTCGATGCCGCAGCCACGTACGGGCTCTACGGGCTGCTCGCCGCAGCCGTCGTGTGGTTCAACGCCCGCCGCGCACTCGTGGCGGGGATCGCGCTCGGTCTCGTCCAGGAAACCGTCACGTCTGCGCACGTCGGCGGTGCGTCTCTCGGGCCTGGCTACCGCGACGTCGTCCCGCTCGCGCTCGGGCTCGTGCTCCTTGCCTGGCGCGCACACACGAACGCGGAGGCCGTCGAGTGAGCACCCTGGCCGCACTCGCGGAGGCCGCGCGCGAGACGCGCACCTCGTGGCGGCCGCGCACCACGGCTGCTGCCGTGGCGTTCGCCGCGGCGGCGATCGTGCCACTCGCGACCGGCGATTCGCGCACCGTCGACCTTGCCGCAGGGCTCTATCTCGCGGCCGCGGCGGTCGGGTTGGCAATGGTGGTCGGAGTGGCGGGCCTCCCCTGCCTCGCGCAGGGCGCGTTCGTCGCGACCGGAGCCGTGGTCTCGGCACACCTCCTCGCCCATGGAACGCCGACGGCGGTCGCCGCCCTCGCCGGGGGAGCTGCGGGCGCGCTTTCGGGCGGCCTCGTGGGCATCGCGTTCGCACGGCTCCCGCGAGCGGGCTTCGCAGCGGCAACGTGGATCGTCGCCTGGCTTGTCGCGCTCGCGCTCCAATCGCTGCCGTGGCTCCTCGGAGGCTCGCAGGGGATCGTGGTCGCCGGGGGGCCGTCGCCGTCCCAGCACTACGAGCTTGCGCTCGGGTTGACGCTTCTCGCGGCGCTCGTGTACGTCGCGCTTGCGCGCGCACCGTTCGGCCTCGGGCTCGCCGCGGCGCGTGAGCGCGAATCGGCGGCTCGCGCACTCGGCGTCCCGGCCGCCCGGCTGCGAGCCTCGGTGATCGCGGTTGCCGGAGCGATCGCAGGCGTGTCCGGCGCGCTCGCGGTTCAGCTCGCCGGTGTGGGCGATCCCGCAAGCTACGGGCCGTTTCTCTCGTTCAAGCTGTTCGCCGTCGTGCTCGTCGGTGGCGGGCTCACGTCGCTCGGGCCGCCCGTCGGCGTCCTCGTCCTCGGCGTACTCTCGCTCGCGGCGGATGCGCTCGGCTCGCTCGAGCACGTCGCCGCGGCGCGCTCGCACGAACTGCTGGCCGCCGTGATGCTGCTGGGCGTCATCTCGCTCGGCTGGGACGGGATCGTCCGTCCCGTCCGCCACGCGTGGCGCGGCGGCGTCGCCGCGCCTCCTGCGCGCGCGGCGGTGCGCCACTCGTCGCAACCGGCATCGGCAAGCGCTTCGGCAGCCTGGCGGCCGCTGAAGACGTGTCCCTGACCGTTGCTCCGGGCCGCATCACGGCGCTGGTCGGGCCAAACGGCTCCGGCAAGACGACGGTGCTGCGACTGCTGGCGGGGACGCTCGTCCCCGACACCGGCCGGATCGAGCGTGCGGAGGGCGGCGTGGCCCGCACGCTCCAGTCGACCGCCTGTTTCCCCACCCTGACGCCGGTGGAGCACGTGCTCGTAGCGAGCGCCGCTCTGCGCCGCCGGGCGGGGTTCCTCCGCTCGCTCCTCGCGACTCCACAGGCCCGTGCCGAGGAAGCGGCTTTCGTTGCCGAAGCCCGGCAGGTGCTCGCTCAGTTCGGGCTTGCGGCGCATGCCGACCGGCCGGCGGGCGAGCTGCCGGCCAGCGACCAGCGGTTGCTGATGCTCGCAGCGGCGTACGCCACCGGCGCCGCGATCCTGCTGGTCGACGAGCCGACTGCGGGAGCATCCGCGCTCGACGTGACGCGCGTGGTCGAGCAGTTGAGCAGGCTCCGCGCGGAGGGAGTCGGGCTCTTGGTTGTCGAGCACAACCTCGAGGTCGTGCGTAGGCTCGCAGACCACGTCGTCGTGCTCGACGCCGGCCGGGTGATCGCCTCCGGGACGCCGGACGAGGTGGCCGGCGACGAGCGGGTGCGCACGGCGTATCTCGGCCGTCGGGCGCTCTGATCGGCCTCGAGTTGGCTGATCTACACTGGCCCGCCGTGCGGCGCCTCATCCTGATTGCGGCGGTCCTCGGCCTGACGGCCTGCGGCGGCACCTCGACGCCGGCGAGCACGAAGTCGCTCCTCGTCGTCGTGAACGCTCCCTTTTCTCGGACGCCGTACCTCGGGCGGGCGATCGAGAACGGCGCGCGACTCGCGGCGGGTGAGGTCAATGCCGCCGGGATTACCGTGGACGGGCAGCACTACTCCTTCACGATTCACACCGCGGACACCGGGCTCTCCCCGGCACGAGCGGTCACGAACGTGCGTCGCGCCGTCGACGACCATGCCATTGCGATCGTCGACGAAGGCACCGGCATCGATGCCTCATGGCGGGTTGCCGCACGCAAGCACGTGCCGATCGGCGTCGTCTTCGCGGGCGGCCACGAGATCGTCGACCCAGTCGCGCGCCCAAATGTGTTCCGCATCGCACCGACCGACCACGGAGTCGCATTCCGGCTGGCCGAGTACCTGCTGCCCAAGAAACTGAAGATCGCCTTGGTCCATGACGACTCCGACTACGGCACCGCTGGCGCAGCCGAGCTCGAGCGAGCGTTCGGGGAGAATCGATCCTCGATCGCGATCGACGAGACGGTGCCGTCGGACGCCCTCGATCTCGGGCCGCAGGTTCTGCGGGCACGGCGCGCGCACGCCACCGCGATGCTCGTGTGGGGGCGCCCGGCGACGATTGCCTCGGCGATCACGGCCGCCCGCTCGGCGGGCTGGGAGGTCCCGTTCTACACGCCGCCCACCGGGGCCGATCCGTTCGTCCGACAGCAGCTC
Organism: uncultured Thermoleophilia bacterium; assembly: GCA_963842335.1. Lineage (GTDB taxonomy): Bacteria > Actinomycetota > Thermoleophilia > Gaiellales > Gaiellaceae > PALSA-600. The sequence continues at coordinate 49,708 of CAWJGF010000014.1, forward strand.
GCCGATCACCCGACGTGGGTCGACGGACTCACCTTCGCCGGTGGGCGCCTGACGGCGGAGGTGGGCAGCAGCCCATTCCAGACCTTCGAGCAGAAGTACGAGAGCGTCTACGGCGTCGACAAGGTCGGCGTGGAGACGAGGGCCGGCCAGGAGGTCGTGGAGCCGCCTGAGACCCCGATGTATGCCTACGACTTCGTGAACCTGCTCGCGGCTGCAATCGCGAAGGCCGGGTCGATCGATCCCGCGAGGATCACCTCCGCCCTCGAGCAGGTGACCGTCGAAGGAGCCAACGGCGACAGCCGCGGCTTCAACCGCTCGAGCCACGATGGGGTCGTCGACGACGACGTCTACTTTGCGCGCTTCCACGACATGACCTACGCTCCGGTGAAAGACGATCCTCTATCAGCAACCCTGCCGACGATTCCACAGACGAGGTGACCGAATTGCGTAGGCGACTTCCGTTCCTGGTACTTCTGCCGATCTTCCTGTTCGTGCTCGCTGCGTGCGGCGACGACGACAAGGACAAGGAGGGGCTGCAGAAGGCCTGCGGTCCCGCCGCGCCCGCGATGACGACGGCCCCGACCCTGCCCGGCGGCTTCCCGACCGCGCAGGGAATGGTCTACACCGCCTCCAAGAAGGACGGGCCGACGACCATCGCCACCGGGTACATCAACCAGACGCTCGGGCCGGCTCACGATGCCTATACGACCGCGGTCAAGAACGCGCCCGGCTACAGCATCACGAAGAACGAGCAGGACGAAGCCGACGCCGAGGTGAACTTCGACGGCGCCGGGAACTCAGGGCAGGTCAAACTGCTGCAGGCGTGCAAGACCCGCACCACTGTGACCGTCACCATCCGTCCCGCCTGATTCGGCCGCTCCGGGCCGTACTGCTTGCGCAGGCGGTGCTCGCGCTCGCCGCCGCTCCCGCGGCGAGCGCAGCGGCACCACGCTACGCAGCCCTGCCGTCGCCCTTCGCAATCGTCGGGGGCTCCCCGCCACTTGCGGGAGGCGCCACCGCCTCGGGGGAAGGCGCCCGCCATCGCATCGCAGCGGCCAGCACCGTCCGCATCTTGGTCGACGAGGCCGGCGAGCCATTTGCGGTGACGGCGACGCAGACACTCGATGTGCGCGTGCTGGGCGACTACCTGTTCACGATTGGAGCCCCGGTGCGCGCGGTCCGGGCCGCGACCGGGTCCGAATCCGTGCCAGGCCTCGGCAACGCGTCGATCCTGTGGGCTGGATTCGACGCCGGGCGCAAGAAACTCGCGGCATCCCTGGCGCTCGACCCGGCCGCCGCGAGTGCCGCGCTGCCGCTTCGAATCGAAGGCGGCGGCGGTCGGGTCACGCTCCGAAACGAGACCTCGACCGCCGTACCGGGATTCGACGCGGACGTCGTGACGGCGCCTCTGCGGCGCTACGCCGAGCAACTCGACCGCGCGATCATCTCGGGCCGCCCCCCGGTACCCGGCGGTGCGCTCGTCACATCCACGCCTCGTGCGTTGCCGATTTACACGTTCGCCCCGCTGCACGTCGCGGGCACGATCGGCGGGCGTCGGATCGACACCCTGCTCGAAGCGGCGCCGTTGACGATCGCGGCCCGAGGTCAGATTCGGCTGACCGTGGAGCCAGTCCCGCCGCTTGCGCTCCTCGGACCCGCGCCCGGCCTGACCGGCCGTGCGCTGCTGCGCCGCGTCACTCTCGCGCTGCTCGGCGTCGCGCGCGCCCGGCAGTACGACACGTATCTCGGCAACCCGGATCCGAGCGGGCACAATGAGACGGCTTATCTCTATCGCTCGGCAGCGCGCCCGGTCGAAGTCGCCGCTCCGGCGCGTGCGGCCGGCTCTCACAACGACCTCGTTCGCACGCTGCTGGCGGCGATGGGCCTCCTCGCCGCGCTCGCGGTCGGGGTGGTCGCGTGGTCTAGGTCCTGACGGCGGCGTGCATGGCGTCGAGTGGCGGCTCGAGCCCTGTCCACAGGAGGAAACTCGCTGCGCCCTGGCGGACGAGTGCGTCGAGCCCGTCGATCACCGTGCACCCAGCCGCGCGTGCGGCGGCAACGAGCACGGTCTCGTCGGGGCCGTAAGCGAGGTCGACGACCGTCTGCCCCGCGTGCGGCGTGACGAGGAGCTCGTCGCGCACCGGGGTCGCGTTCACAATCAGGTCGCAGCCGCTCGCATCGGGCGGCCAGTCGGTCGAACGGGAATACGTGCGTGTGTCGTCCGGCAGCGCAGGCGCGAGCGTGTGAGCGGCGCCTCCTGCCCCGAGCACGCACGCGCGCTTCGCGTCGATCCCGGCGAGAATGTCGCGGTCGGTATTGAAACCGAGCACGCGCCCCTCACGAAAGACAAGCGTATTGACCGCGTCGCCGTCTGCCTCATCGCACGCCGCGACGACGGCTTGCTTGTAAGGACGGGTGACGTTCGCGCCGGCGAACCCGAGGGTGCGCAGAGCCGCAACCGCTTCCAGCGGGTCGTCGACGTCGTAGGACGCGTAGCTCCAGTCGAGGCCGCGCGCAGCGAACGCGGCGTTCTGCATCCGGGGTGAGAGCGACTGGGCGACGGGGCGCCCGAGCAGTGCGACGTACTCCATCAGCAGCCGTAGCCGTGGGCGCACTCGTACTGCGCAAACGCCGTGTCGCTCGCGGTGAAGAAGTGGTGCACTTTGTCAGGCTTGCGAACGAAGTAGAGATAGTCGACGTGCGCAGGATGCGCCGCCGCAATGATCGACGCCAGGCCTGGGTTCGCGATCGGCGTCGGCGGCAGCCCCAACAGCTTCCGCGAGTTGTAGGGATTGTCGCTCGCGAGCTGCGACTCGAGGATCGACTGCGTCGGCGGGATATGCAGGCCGTAGCGCAGCGTCGCATCGATGCCGAGCGGCATGCGCTCGTGCAGGCGGTTGTAGATGACTGCGGCGACGAGCGGGCGCTCTGAAGGAGCGAGCGTCTCCTTCTCGACCATCGACGCGATGATCAGGACGTCGTACGGCGTCAGGTTCTTCTTGCTCGCATAGCTCAGGTCGACCCGGCTCCAGCGCTGGCAGAACGTCGTCAACTGGTCCTGCACGAGCTGAGCCGAGGTCGTCGAGCCCAGGAAGTCGTAGGTCGCCGGGAAGAGGAAGCCCTCGAGGTTCGTCTGCCTCTTCGGCCGGAAGCAGGGCAGGAGCGCGTGCTGCGACGCGCGGCCGTAGGCGGCAGCATTCAGCTTCACCGGTTTGTGACTCTTCCGGCGCGCGATCTGAGCGACGTCGTGCACCCGCACCGCCATCTGGGCGCGTGTGAACCCCTCGGGAAAGACGATCCGGAACGGCTTGGGCGCGGGCGGCGGAGGCGGAGGCTGCGCGGCAGCGCGATGCACGTGCGGGAGCGCCACGACCACAGCGACGATCGTTGCCGTAACAGCCGCAAGCACCGCGACCAGCGCGACGAGGCGGCGGCGGCGCACCTGCTGTGGCGAGGGGCCCCGGGGGAGCCGACCCGGGCTCAGCGGCGGGCGCTCTGCCACTCGAGATAACTCGACAGGAGATGTGCGGCCGCGCGGGCATCGTCGCCGCCTGCGAGCACGGAGGTGAATCGCTCGTCGTAGGTCTCGACCGGCAACTCGATCGCGCCGCGAAGGCGATCGACGAACGCCTCGGTCTCGAGCGCCTGTTCACCGACGTCGCCGCGCAACGTCAGCGGCATTCCGACCACGACAACGTCAGGCTCCTCGGCGGCGATCAGCGCGAGCAACTTCGCGAACCCCACGTCAGTCGCGGCACGCTCGACGATCTCGAGCGGTCGGGCAACAGTTCCGGTCGGGTCGGAAACGGCAACGCCGGTCCGCGCTGACCCGTAGTCGAGAGCAAGCACCTTCATGACCGGTTCACGCGAGCGCCGCGACCAGTGCGTCCCGGCCTTCCTCGAGCGCCTCACGCAGTCCGGCGGGGTTCTTGCCACCGGCCTCGGCGAGCGTCGGCCGGCCGCCGCCACCACCGCCGATGTGCGAGCCAAGACTGCGAACGAGCTTCACCGCGTCAACCCCGCGCGCGACGACGGAGTCGTCGAGGTTGATCACGAGCGCGACCTTGCCGTCGTCGACCGCTCCGACGACCACTGCCGAAGCCTTCTCCTGCGCACGCAGACGGTCCGAGACGTCCTTCAGCCCGCCGCGCGCCGCAGTCACCTCTGCGACCAGCACGTCGCCGCTTCGATCCTGCCAGACGATCTCGTCCACCTCGGCTGCGCGCTTCGGCTTCTTGCTCTCGCGTCGCTCCTGCTCGAGCTCGGCGCGCACGGCTTCGAGCTCACGAGAGCGACCCTCGAGGATCGTCCATGCCTCGCCCGAGGTGACCGCCTCGATCCGGCGTGCGCCGGAGCCGACCGAGCGCTCCGACAGGAGCACGAACGGGCCGATCTCGGCTGTCGACCGGACATGCGTGCCACCGCAGAGCTCCTTCGAGAAACCATCGATCTCGACGACCCGCACCTCGGCGCCGTACTTCTCACCGAAGAGCATCATCGCGCCGAGCTTGCGCGCCTCTTCGATCGGCGTCACGAACGTGCGCACGGGAATCGCCTCGAAGATCTTCTCGTTCACGATCCGTTCGACGCGCGCGCTCTCTTCCGGGGTGAGCTGCCGGTCGTGTGTGAAATCGAACCGCAGCTTGTCCGGGCGCACGGCGGAGCCCGCCTGCTTCACATGGTCGCCGAGAACGTCACGCAGAGCCTGGTGCAGGAGATGCGTCGCCGTGTGATTGGCCTGCGTCGGGAACCGGTCACCCCAGTTGACGACCGCCTCGACCCGCGCGCCCGGCTCGAGCGGCGTGTGGCCGGCGAGCTCCACGACGAGCACCTGGTCGTCGCCGAACTTCAGCACCTCCGCCAACGTCGAGCTTCGTGCCCTCTCCGTCGACCTCGATTGTTCCGCGGTCACTCACCTGGCCCCCACTCGCTGCGTAGAACGGGCTCTGCTCGAGCTTCAGGAGCTGCCGCATCCCGCCGAGCGGCGCGGCCTCGGTCACGGAGGTGAGGACGCTCGTCTTCTCATAGCCGACGAACTCGGTCGGGCGCTTGCCCGAGCCGACGAGCTGCGCGGCGACTTGCTGGGTCGAGCCGTCGCCGCCGGCCCGCGAGACCTCGCGGTGCCCTTCCATCAGGTCGCGAAAACCGTCCATGTCGAGCGCCTGGCCACGTTCCTCGGCGAGCTCCTGTGCGAGCTCGATCGGGAAGCCGTAGGTCGCGACGAGAGCGAAGGCGTCGTCGGCAGTGATGGCGTCCTGACCGGCAAGGTCCTCGAATACCTTCATCCCCCGGGCGAGCGTCTCCGAGAAGCGCTCCTCCTCGGCACGGACCACGCGCTCGATGTCGTCTGCGTGCTCACGCAGCAGCGGGTAGGCGTCACCCATCTGCTCGACGACGAGCGCCGGCAGTCGATAGACACGGTCGAGGCCGATGCGCTGCCCCTGGTAGATCGCACGTCGCAGCAGGCGGCGGCAGATGTAGCCGCGACCCTCGTTCGACGGCTCGATGCCCTCGGCGATGAGAAAGCTGACGGCCCTCGCGTGGTCCGCGAGAACGCGGTGGGCACGCGTCGCGATCTCACTGTCCTTGTACCCGACGCCCGACTCCTTCTCGACCCACTCCATGATCAGCCGGAAGCCGTCGGTATCGAACACGGAGCCGACGTCCTGGAGCACGCACGCCGTGCGCTCGACGCCGTTTCCTGTGTCGACGTTCGGGGTCGGCAGCGGGACGAGGACGTTGCCCGGCTGGAGGTCGTATGCCATGAAGACGAGGTTGTAGATCTCCATGTACCGGTCGCAGTGGCCGGGCGCGCACGCTGGATCTCCGCAGGCGTGGGCCTCGCCGCGGTCGTAGAAGATCTCCGTGCACTGGCCACAAGGGCCTGTCTCGCCCGATTGCCAGAAGTTGTCCTTGCCGAGCCGGACGATGCGCTCCGCGGGAATGCCAACCCGCTTCCACGCGTCGATCGCAACGGCGTCTTCGCCGAGCTCGAGGGTCGGATCGCCCTCGTGCACGGTCGCCCAGATGCGCTCGCGATCGAGGCCCAGGACGCCGGTCACCCACTCCCAGGCGAAATCGACGGCCTCGTCCTTGTAGTAGTCGCCGAACGAGAAGTTACCCATCATCTCGAAGAAGGAGCAGTGGCGTTCGGTGCGCCCGACCTCGTCGAGATCGTTGTCCTTCCCGCCGGCGCGCAGGCACGGCTGGACGCTGACGACGCGGTCGCGCGGCGGCTCCTTCGTGCGCAGGAAGTACGGCTTGAACTGCTGCATCCCGGCGCTGATGAAGAGCGTCGACTGGTCCTCTGCGGGCGGGATCAGCGAGTGGCCCGGCACGCGGAGATGGCCGCGCTCCTCGTAGAACGCCTGAAATGCCGCGCGGAGCTCGTTCGTCGTCATCGACACGCCGACAGTGTACGGACGGCCTCGAGCCACGAATGTGCCGTGCAGCTATGCCCGGACTGATCGCGATCGGGTGTTGCGCGTACGCAGTCGGGTGAGAATCAGAGGGGCCGCAAACGCGGGTCTCCGTTGCCCGAAGCGCGGTCACTGATGCACCTCGCGCAGACAACCGCCGCTCGCTCGGTTGCGACCGCTGCGGTTGCCTCCGCCAACCGACTTGGGGTACGGCGACCACCCGTTCCGGTGAGCGACCGCTCCCCGTTTCAAGGATGCGGGCGTTTGTTTGACGGGCCGACGATCAACGAGGGAGCAGCCGCAGCTCCCTTCGTCGGCTACCCGCAAGCCGGCGGATCATCAAGAACCAGAGGAGCCGCAAAACGTGCGTAGTGCAGGAACCCCCGCCGCAACCGTCCTGACGATCTTGGTCCTCGTCTTCGCCCCGATGTTCGGGCACGGAAGAGGTCATGCGCAGAGACTTGTCAGCCTCACGTTCACGAGTGTGAGCGTCCCCTGTCCCGTAGCACTTCGCTGTCCGAAGCGAGCATTCATGGCTGAGAAGGCCGATGCCACGGACGACAGTCAGGCTGCGATCGATGCCGCGACGCAAGCGTCGATCGCTCAGGCGATCGCCGACTTCCAGTCCGGCCGTCACGGGCACTGATGCATCTCGCAATGGTGTTGTTGGCAGGCATGCTGCTTGCCTTCGACTTCCAGAACATCCTCTCCTGGTGGCGGGTGCGCGTTCTCGCGCCCGCCACCGGAGATTCACTCGACTTCACGATCATCGTCCCGGTCTACGGGCACCCCCGCTACTTCGCGGGGCGCGGCGACCTCCTGCCCTACCAGGCAAATGTCCTCGTCGCGCTCGAGACCAGTAACAGCCTGATGGCCGACTTTGCCGGCGAGCTCGAAGGCGAAGGCTGGACCGTCGGCCGCTACCAGCTCGCAAACCCCAACCCGGCGAGGCTCGTGAAAGCCGGCCTCGAAGAGGTCACAACAACCATCGCGCTGCGCCTTGACGCCGACACCTGGATCGGTCCCGGCCTCGAAACGCAAATCGGAGCCGTCCTCGCCTCCGGCGCACACCTCTGCTCCGTCAAGTGCGAAGTCCTGAACACCACCAACCTCGTCACCCGCATGCAACACCTCGAATACCGCATGGCAATGCTCGGCCGCCACATCCGCCCCTGGCTCACCTCAGGCGCGTGCTTCATCGGCCGGACCGAATCCCTCCGGCAGATCTACGCGCAACACTCGCTCTGGACCCCGGGCGAGGACATCGAGACCGGTCTCGTCGCAAAGGCACTCAAGATGACCGTCCGCCACTGCGACTTCGTCGTCCGCACCGAAGCCCCCGACAACTGGCACGGCCTCTACCGCCAACGCCGCCTCTGGTGGGCCGGCAACTTCCGCCACTGGACGATCAACCTCGACAAGCACCTCGTCCACCGCCCAGTCATGGCCCTCTACGCAAGCGCCGGCATCTGGACCTCCGTCTACTGGAAATGGTGGGGAATGATCGACTGGCGCACCCTCCCCCTCACCCTCGCCGCGCTCTGGGCGTTCTACGTCGTCGTCACCCTCGCCGCCAACTTCCAGGTCCGGTCCCGCTACATGCTCCTCCTTCCCTTCTACTCCCTCACCCAAGGCATGCTCATGCCACTCCTCGGCGCGGTCACCTACATCCACCTCGCCCACAAACGCCAATCACTCGGCCGCTACCACTACGGCTACGTCCGGCACCACCCCGAACCGTTGCCGGCCGTCACGAACTAGACCCGCCACGGCAGATCCCCGGCGATCTTCGCTCGGCCCGACCCACCACCGACGCAGAATTGTGCGTTTCGTAACGGTGCCTGGCACCGGCCATGTCCCGGCAGGAATGGCTTCCCTGCACGGTTTTGCGGCATCCGTGGACGAATTGTCACCCTCCCGTAACGGTGCCTGGCACCGGCCGTGGCGGCTCGGGACAGTGGCCTTAAGGGACACGTTGGCGCGCGCGAGACGGGGGTCTACGAGGTGAGATCGCTCCGCTCGGCCGGTCGCGCCAGGCGGGCGCTACGAGCGGGCACTACAAGCGGGCACTACAACCCCTGCTCGACGAGCCAGTCGGCGATCTCGTCACCGAGCGGCGGGCCGATGTCGGCGAGGATCCCGTGCCCGGCGCCGTCGATGAACCGCACGCTCGCCTGCGGGAGCGCCGCCTGGAAGCGGGCGATGTGCTGCCGGTTCTGATCACCGTGCGGCGGCTCGGTCGCAAGCAGGACGAGTGTCGGGATCTCGTGCTCCGCGACGGCGGGCCACGCACTGCTCACGGGCGCAGTCAGGCCGTACATCGCGGCTCCGCGCGCTTCGGCAGGGGACCCGACGAATGCGCTTCCGTCAGCCCGTGCACCGGAGCCATAGGCCGCGAGCACGGCCGGCGAGGTGCGCGTCAGGTGCTCGCGGAGCCATCCCTTCAGCTCGGCCTTCGACTCCCACCGCCACTCGCGCTCGCGCGCCGTCTCGATCCAATCGAGCGCGCTTCGACCGAGCTCGACATCCGGCAGGTCGCCGTAGTCGATGTGCCCGCTCTCGAGCAGAACGAGCGCGCGGACGTCCTCCGGGTGTGAAGCCGCGTACGACAGAGCGACCGCGCCGCCCCACGAGTGTCCCATCAGCACGGGACGATCGAGCTCGAGCTCGTCGATGAAGCGGTGGACGAGAGCGACCAGCGAGGCTGTCTCGTACCGGTCGGGCGGCAGCAACGGCGACCGGCCAAACCCCGGCCCGTCGATTGCAATCGGTCGGAAACCCGCGTCGGCGAGCACCGGCGCGATCTCACCGAGTTCCGCGCCCGACGCGAGTGGCCCGAGTGCATGCCAGAAGACGAGCGGCACGCCGTCACGCTCGCCCCACTCATGCACCGCGAGCTTCGCATCGCCGAGGTCGACAAGCTTCATGCGGGCGACCCTACGCTGCGAATCGAGCGCTGCGGCCGGGCGATCGAAAGGTCGGATCAGGCTGCGCGGTCGGGGTCGAGCTGCTCGTCAGCAGCGATCTCGTCGCGGATCTTCTCGAGCGCGCGGCGGATCAGCCGCGAGACGTGCATCTGGGAGATCCCGACCTGCTGCGCGATCTGCGACTGCGTCAGCCCTTCGAAGAAGCGCAGATGCAGGATCTGACGCTCGCGTTCGTCGAGCACCTTGAACCCGGGCGCGAGCACGGCGCGATCCTCCGAGACCTCGTACTGGTGCTCAATCTCACCAAGCGACTCGAGCGGATCGAGGTCCTCGCCGTCCTCCGAGCCCCCGCCCGTCGAGAGAGACAGGGACGAGTAGGCGCGGCCCGATTCGAGCGCCTCGAGCACCTCTTCCTCTTCGACGCCGGCGGCCTTCGCAAGCTCCGGGATCGTCGGCGAACGGCTGAGTTGCACCGTCAGCTGTTCTACGATCTTCGAGAGCTGTACGTTCAGCTCCTGCAGCCCGCGCGGCACGCGAACGGCCCAACCGCGATCGCGGAAGTGGCGCTTGATCTCGCCGATGATGTTCGGCGTCGCGTACGTCGTCAGCTCGACACCGCGCTCCAGGTCGAACCGGTCGATCGCCTTGATCAGCCCGATCGAGCCGATCTGGACGAGATCGTCGAGCTGCTCGCCGCGATAGCTGTACCGCCGTGCGAGCGAGCGCACGAGCGACATGTACTGCTCGATCAGCTGCTCGCGCGCCTGAAGGTCGCCTTCCTCGTGGTAGCGGCGCAGCAGCGCCTTGTCGTTCTCACCCATCCTGCGCCACGTTCTTCGTAAGCCGAACCGAGTCCCCGTCGACGAGCACGTCGTCGACTGTCGAGTCGAGCACCCGCCGCAGGCCGAGCTCGCCGTCCTGCTCACGCTCGACCTCGTCGAGGACGTGGGCGGGCAGCGGGCCGATGGTCGTCTCGAGCAACCCGTCGCGCACCGACATCCGCACCGTCACCGGCTGCCCGTCGGCGTCGGTGCCGTCGAGGATCGAGTCGAGCGCGATCTGCAGGTCCTCGAGGTTCTCGATCGTCAGGTCCATCCGGACGGCGAGTCCGCCGAGCACGAGATGGGCGACGCGATGGAAGTCTTGCCGCGGCGGGAAGGTGAGCGTGATCTCGTCAGCCATGCGTCGCCCGGAGCTCCTCATCGAGGTCGCTCTCGCGGCGCGCGGCTGCAGCCTTGCCTTCGTCGACCGCCTCGCGCCAGTTCCGGCGCGTGCGGAGCGAGTCCCAACCGTGCGCGAAGCCGGATGAGAATCCGGCGAGCTTCTGGATCGGCCGCTTCACGGCAAAGCTCACGGCCCGCACGGCCTCGTCGGCGGCGTCGACCGCATCGACCGCGCTGTCGGTCGCCTGATCCAGCTTGTCCAGTTGCACGTTCACCCGATCCACCGTTCCACCGACCTTGTTGACGACTGGCAGAACCTCACGCTCTGCACCTCGAATCAACGAAGAAAGTCGATCGAAAGTTACGGCCAACCGTAAAAAAGCCCAGCCGAGCGCCAGCCCGATCGAGATGAGGAACACCGCGAGGGCGAGATCCGCGAGGTCTCCGTAGGTGAAGGCGAGGAGCACGGACGAGAAGACTAGTCGGCGGCGGCCGACGTGACCAATCCGGAACCGACAACGACATCTCCGTCGTAGAGCACGGCGGCCTGCCCGCGGGCGACACCGTACGCCGGCTCATCGAGCGTCAGCCGGAAGCCGCTCGCCGTCTGCTCGACGGTTGCGGCGACTGCCGGCGGAGCGATATCGAAGCTTGGCGGTCACGCGCGCGGCGGGGACGAACAGCCGGCCCTTGGCGGCAACACGCGTCCGCGCGAGCGATGCCTTCGGCCCGACGACGACCGTGTTCGTCCGCGCGTTCGTCGCCACCGCGTACAGGGGCTCGGGCGCCGAAACGCCGAGGCCCCGGCGCTGGCCGGGCGTGTAACGCCAGAACCCGTCGTGGGAGCCGACGACCGCACCGGACTCGTCGACGATCGTGCCGGCGGCAGCCGACAGCCCCTGGCGCGACAGGAACGCCCGGTAGTCGTCTCCTGCCAGAAAGCATGCCTCCTGGCTCTCGGCCCGGCGCGCCGCTGCGAGCCCAGCGGCCTCGGCTTCGGCACGCGTCTCTGCCTTCGTCTGATCGCCCAGTGGAAACCAGATGCGGTCGAGCAACCGCGGATCGAGGCGCGCGAGCATGTAGCTCTGGTCCTTCGTCGGGTCGAGAGCGCGCGCGAGGAGCAGACGCCCTTCTCGCTCGACGATCCGCGCATAGTGGCCTGTCGCGAGCCGCGCGGCGCCTGCGCGCCGCGCAAACGCCAGGAGCTCTGCGAACCGAAAGCCGCCGTTGCAGCGGATGCATGGGTTCGGCGTCTCGCCGCGTGCGTAGCCGCGTACGAACGGCGCGACGACAGCGCGCACGAACTCCTCGCGCAGGTCGAGCGTCACGTGCGGCAGCCCGAGGCGATGGCACGTCTCGCGTGCGGCGACGACAGCATCCGGCGAGCAGCACGCTCGTTCCGAGTCCGGCCCGGCGGGATCGAGCCAGAGTCGCAGGGTCACGCCGATCGCATGCGGGCCTGCCTTCAGCAGCGCGACTGCGCTGTCGACGCCGCCACTCATCGCGACAGCCACGCGGCGGCTGTCGCGCGGCGCGTGGAACGCCGGTGCGAGCGCATTGGCGAGCGCGTCTGCGGGCAGCAGCTCGCCTCCGACCGCGGCCGCCTCGAGCAAGGTCAGGCCGCGCAGGTCGCGGTCGAGGCCCGGCGCGTCGGCATCGACGATCAGCCCGTTCTCGACCTGCAGGCGCACGGACGCCCAATCTTCGCCACGAGCCGAATCGCCGAGGAGCTCCGCCACGGCGCCAGGGTACTCGGCAAAGCGTGAGGGGAGCCGAAGCCCCCCTCACAGTGCTCCGACCTCGCCGGTTGGGCCGCGCCCGTGTGAACCTGGACTAACCCAGGTGGGTGCCGTGCGAACCGTCGACGCGAGGCGCCTAGGCCCGACGCGGGCTCCCTTTCACATGGTGTTGGTTCTACATGGACGCGCGGCGTACGAACGACGTCGAGCCGACGCAATGTAGCCAAGCTCTCGTCAGCCGGCCCGCGCGTACGACCACTCGATGAGGTGCACGCCTCGCAGCCCGACGCGCCGCGCGAGGGCGTCCGTCAGATCGAACTGACGGCCCGGCGCATACGGCCCGCGGTCGACCACCTGGGTCAGCACGCGAGTGCCGTTGAACGTCAGGAAGATCCGTGCTCCACACGGCAGAGTCGGATGCGCCACGCCTTCGGTGTCGGCGCGAATAACGCCGCCGCAGGCTGTGCGTCGGCCGAAGGCGGCCGGGCCGCTGGAGCCGGCGAGGGCAGTGAAGGAACCCACAGGCTGCGGCGTCGG
>CAWJGF010000015.1:0-208321 GCA_963842335.1 uncultured Thermoleophilia bacterium
CGGACCCGCTCCCCGCGTCCGGTGAACAATCGCGAGGGAGAGGACCGCGGCCAGCAACGCAAGCCCTGCCAGCGCAATCTCGCGCACCGCGAGCTGGGGTCTCATGCGGGAACGTTGCGAGGCACCATCACGGCCTACCCCCACCGGGCCGCGAGCCGGGAAGCGATCGAGCGCCTCCGGGTCGTGCGGGCACCTCGATCGTGGCCGGCGCCTCACCGCCCCCGCGGCCGAACCGCCGGCGCGCCGGCGCTTCCGCAAACGGGTCGAGGCTGTACTTCGCGACGCCGTACTGCGCAGCACCGTTGTCCAGCCCGGCGAGTGCGAGTACCCGGGCCTCCCGCGCGGCGGCGGATTCTTCGTCGTCGCGAGCCTCGTCCGCCGGAAGCGCGAGAGCCGACTCGGGCTCACGGTCGGGCTCGGGCTCAGCCTCGGGCTCGGGCTCCGGCTCCGGCCCCGGGGGTGGTGGCTCGGGCTCCTCGTCGAGCTCTCCCAGCGGTGCGACCGGCAACTCTGCGACGAGCCAAGGGTCCCGGGCAGCTTGGGGGTCGGCAACGGGCTCGCTCGGCTTGCTCTGCGACTCGGTGACGGGGATCGCGACCGGCCATTCGCCGAGCATCTCCTCGCGGAGCGCCGCCGAGGCGATCCAGGTCGGTGCCTCGTCACGCGCGGCCTCGGGGTACCCGGTCGCCACTTGCTCGAGCGGCTGCGGCGGAGGCAGATTCAACCGCGGCACGTAATACCGCGGCGGCAGGCCGCTCCCGAAGTGCGGCTCCCCGCGCCACGCGGCCCATTCGAGCGCGGCGACGATCACCCAGCCGAGGAACATCACGCCCGCGATCTGGACTGCGGTCAGCTTCGCAAGCGTGAGGCCGACCGCGAGTGCGACGAGAAACAGCGCCTCGAGGACGAACCGCGAACCACGACGGTCAGGCACAGGGCTCTCCTTCGACTACGAGACGTCCTCGTCCTCCCCGGGCGCGCTCGCCGGGAACCACTGGGCGTGGATGCCCCGTCGTTGGCGCGAGAACGAAAATCAGTCCTTGCCCGACCCTTCCTGCGGCAGCGCAGCAATTCCGAGCTCACGGAGTGCCGCGTCCGGATACGACGTCGGCGCACCGGTGAGAGGATCGGAGCCACTCGCGATCTTCGGGAACGCGATCACCTGGCGAATGTCCGGCTCGCCCGCCATCCGCGCGACGAACCGGTCGATGCCCATCGCGAAGCCGCCATGCGGAGGTGGTCCCATCGCAAGCGCTTCGAGCAAAAAGCCAAATTTGTCGTTCGCGTCCTCGCTGGACAGGCCCATGGTGCGGAAGACCCTCTGTTGCACAGCCACGTCGTGGATCCGGATCGAGCCCGAGCCGAGCTCCCAGCCGTTCCAGATCAGGTCGTAGTGCTCGCCGTGGGCGGACTCCGGATCGGACTCGTCCCAGGTCTCGTGCCCTGGGCTCGGCGCGGTGAAGGGATGATGCGTGAACGTCCACCCGCCCTCGTCGGTCCGCTCGAAGAGCGGGAAGTCGGTCACCCAGTGAAAGAGCTGGGCACCAGTCTCCATCAGGTCGAGCTCGCGACCGAGATGCAGCCGCAGGCCACCGAGGACGCGCGCGACCGTGTCCGCATCACCCGCACCGAAGAGCACCGTCGAGCCGGGCGGCGCCGCGAATGCCGAGCGCTCGCCCTCCGAGAGGAACTTCGCGATCGGCGAACGCACTTCTCCGCTCTCGTCGACCACGATGTACGCCAGCCCCTTCGCTCCCCATTCCTTCGCGACGTCTTCGAGGCGCGCGAGCTCGGCCCGCGAAAAGGCTTTAGGAGAGACGATGAATCGTACGCACGGTGCATTTGCGAAGACCCCGAACTCGGAGCCACGCGTCACCGACGTCGCATCCTGGATCTCCATGCCAAAGCGTAGGTCGGGTTTGTCGTTCCCGAACCGTGCAACCGACTCGGCGTAGGTGAGCCGGGGGAACGGGCGCGTGGGGGCGGAGCGGCCGAGCGCCTCGAAGGCCGACACGACGGCCGCCTCCATCACGTCGAGGACCTCTTCGCGCTCGGCGAACGCGAGCTCGAGGTCGAGCTGGCGGAACTCGAACTGGCGATCGGCACGGAGATCCTCGTCCCGCCAGCAGGTTGCGATCTGGTAGTAGCGATCGACGCCACCGACCATGCAGAGTTGTTTGAAGAGCTGCGGCGACTGCGCCAGCGCAAAGAATTTGCCGGGTTGCAGGCGAACGGGCGTGAGGAAGTCACGAGCTCCTTCCGGGGTTCCACGCGTCATGCTCGGCGTCCACACGTCGATGAAGCCGAGCTCGTCCATCGTGCGGCGAATGGCGGAGATGACCGTATGCGAGAGCCGGAGGTTCGACTGCATCCGCTCGGTGCGCAGATCGAGCCACCGGTAGCGCAAGCGCAACGTCTCGTCGACGTTCTCTTCGTCGAGTTGGAACGGGAGGGGCGTCGAGCGCGAGATGATCGTCAGCCGGTCGACCTGGATCTCGATCTCGCCTGTCGGCAGGTTCGGGTTCACCGCCTCGGGAGCGCGCGCAACGACCTCACCTTCTGCCTGGAGGACGAATTCGTTGCGAATCTCGTGGGCGACAGCGGCCGGCTCCGCCGCTCGATCCGGGTTGACGACGAGCTGGAGCTTGCCCGTATGGTCGCGGAGGTCGACGAACACCAGCCCGCCGTGGTCGCGACGCGTGTCGGCCCAGCCGGCGACGGTGACGCGCTTGCCGATGTCACCGATGCCGAGGTCACCGCAGTAGAGATCGCGCCAGGACGTCATTGGTTGATGAGGGTAGCGACGAGGTCGTCGAGCGAGACGAGCTGCTCGGCGGCGCCTTCGCGGCGTACCGACGCGCTGCGCTCTGTGATCACGACGACGGTGTGGGCGTGCGTGCGCCCAGCCTGGGTCAGCTGCCCTTTCAGGGAACGGCCTGCGTAGTCGGCGTCGGCCGAGATCCCCGCCCGCCGCAACTCGGCGAGCAGGCCCAGCACTTCGTCGCGCGGCGCGCTCTCGTCAGTGACGAGGAACACGTCGATCCCCGAGGGCTCGGCCGCGATCCCTTCGAGCTCGAGCGCGAGCAGCAACCTCTCGAGGCCAGCTCCGAAACCGATCCCGGGTGTCGCTGGCCCACCGATCGCTTCGACGAGCCCGTCGTAGCGACCGCCTCCGCAGATCGCCGAGTTCGCGTTCTCGAACGGGGCGATGAACTCGAAGGTCGTGCGCGAGTAGTAGTCGAGTCCGCGCACGAGCGTCGCGTCGAGGACATACGGCACGCCGTAGAGCTCGAGTTGCGCGCGCACGCGGTCGAAGTGCTCGCGGCACCCCTCACACAGAGACTCACCGATCTTCGGTGCTCCCTCGAGGGCGGTGCGAAGCACGGGATTCTTGACGTCGAAGACCTGGAGCGGGCTCGTCGCCCGCTTGTGGCGCGCGTCATCGTCGAGCAGCTCGGCGTGCTCGTCGAGCCACGCGTTCAGCCGCTCGACGTACGCAGGGCGACAGTTCGCATCGCCGATCGAGTTCAGGTGCAGCTGCCACTTCGTCACGCCGAGCCGCCGCAGGAGCTCGACGTACAGCTGGATGATCTCGGCGTCGAGCGCCGGGTCGGCCGAGCCGATCGCCTCGACGGACAGCTGGTAGTGCTCGCGATAGCGGCCTTTGCCAGGCGCGCCGTAGCGATACATCGGCGCGATCGTGTACGCCTTCACCGGCTGCGGCTCGCGCTGCATTCCATGCTCGAGATACGCGCGCGCGATCGGAGCGGTGCCCTCGGGGCGCAGCGTCAGCGGCCGGTCGCTGCGATCCGTGAAGTTGTACATCTCCTTGTGCACGACATCCGAGGCCTCGCCCGCCGTGCGCGCAAAGAGCCCTGTGTCTTCGAACGCCGGTGTCTGAATGCGACCCCAGCCGTAGAGCGCGGTCACCTCCTCCACCGTGCGGACCACATGCCACCAGTTGGCGTCCGCGGGCAGGACGTCGTGCGTTCCGCGCGGCGCCTGGAACTTCGCGCTCACGCTTGCGGTGCCCGGAGCTCGCTCAGAAACGGGTTCGTCTGTAGCTCGCGGCCGAGAGTCGTTGCAGGCCCGTGACCGGGGTAGACGATGGTGTCGAGCGGAAATCGTTCGACGAGCGCACGGATCGAGGCGAGGAGGGTGTCCCAGTCGCCTCCTTCGAGGTCGTGGCGGCCCACGGAACCTGCGAACAGAACATCGCCGGCGAAGAGCTGCCCGTCGGCGTGGAACGCGATGTGCCCCGGCGAGTGCCCCGGTACGTCGAGCACCTCGAAGTCGATGCCCGCGACGGTGATCGCATCCCCGCCTGCGACAACGTGCGCAGGGTCGTGCGCGGCGACGGGGAAGCCACCACGCGGCGTGCCCGTCCGGAGCGCCTCGACCTCGCCCGCCGGAGCCCACACCTCTGCGCCGCTGCCATCGGCAAGGGCGGCCACGCCGCCGATGTGATCGACGTCGGTGTGCGTAACGAGAATCCCGCCCGTGGCCGCGCCCATCCGGGCAAGGTCGAGGCGGAGGTACGTCGGATCGTCGCCCGGGTCGATCACCGCAGCCTGCGCCGCGCCGCGCTCGGAGCGCACGACGTAGCAGTTGCTCTTGAAAGGCCCCATCACGAAGCTGTCGACGACAAGCGGCATGGCGAGCGTTTGAGTGTATCCAGGCGGGGAAACACCTCTCGCATGCAGCGCTGGGACCTCCTCGACCTCGATGCGCCCGACGGAGCCCGCGACCCGATCGTGCTCCACTCCGACGACGGAGCTCGGGCCGTCCTGATCGTTCTCAGCCCCGGGCAGTCGCTCGGCGACCACCAGGTGAAGGAGAACACGTGGCTGACGGTGCTCGACGGCACGGTCGAGATCACGGTCGACAGCAAAGCGTGGCATGCAGATCGCGGCACGATGGTGCGCTTCGCGCCGGACGAGCGGCACGCGCTGCGCAGCGAGAACGGCGCACGCCTGCTCTTGCTGCTCGCACCGTGGCCGGGTGAGGGTCACTACCGTGGCGGCGGCTCCGCCACGCCGTAACGGCTACTTCTTCTCGGCCGCCTTGGCGAGCCGCCGCTCGTACGTGCGATATGCCGTTCGGTCGATCCAGAACGTGAGCGGGATGAAGGCCAGCCCGTAGAAGATCCCGATCGCGAGCCGCTGCGGCAACGGGCCGCTCTTGAAGATGAAGATGAACGCGACCAGCATCAGGCCGCCCATCGTTCCACCGCGCTTGATCGCCCGCCGCCATGACGGCAACGGTGGCACGCGCATCGCCCGCGCCGGCCGAGCCGGCTTTGCCTTCGCCTTCCCGGCAGGCGGCTTCGCCGCAGCGCGGTCCTTCTGCTTGGCTTCGCGTTCGGCGCGCAGCTCCTCGGGGTCGACTGCGACCTCGTTCCCGTCACTGTCGAGCAAGACGGTCTCGTACTCGTGACGGAAGGTCTTCTCGCGCCGGCGGCGCTGCTTCTTCGTGGGCATGTGCGGTCAGGTTACCGCCGGTGCGCGACCCGTCCGCCGACGATCACTGTCGCGATGAGGTCCCCCGCGAGGTGATAGCAGAGGTAGCGCCAGTCCGGAGCGTCGAGCAGGACGATGTCCGCCCGGAGTCCCGATTCGATCCGGCCGCGCTCGGACGCGCAGCCGAGGACGTGCGCAGCGTTCACGGTCACCGCGGCAAGCGCCTCGGTGGGCGAGAGTTTCAGCTGCGTGCACGCGAGCGAGGAGACGAGCGGCAGGCTGGTCGTGAACGAGCTCCCCGGGTTGAAGTCGCTCGCAAGCGCGATCGCCGCGCCGGCGTCGACGAGCGCACGGGCGGGCGGCATCGGCCGATCGAGGAAGAGCGCGCTCGCCGGCAGCAAGACACCGGTGACTGTGCTGCCCGCGAGCAACCGCGCCCCCTCTACCCCGGTCGCCTCGAGGTGGTCGACGGAGCGGGCGCCCAACTCGACCGCGAGCGGGACGGCGCCGCTCTCGGTGAACTGGTCGCCGTGGAGCCGCAGGGCGAGACCGGCGTCGCGGCAGGCGGTGAGATAACGCCTTGCCTGTGTCGCATCGAAGGCACCTCGCTCGAGGAACACGTCGGCGGCATTCGCAACTTTGGCGGCCGCGGGCAGCACCTCCTCGAGGGCGAAGTCGAGATAGGCGTCCGGGCCGTCGAACTCGGGCGGGACCGCATGAGCGCCGAGCCAGGTCGGCGAGCCTCCCGCCGCGCGGACCGCACCGAGGGACGCAAGCTCGGTCTCGCGGTCGAGGCCATAGCCTGACTTCCCTTCCCAGGTCGTCGTGCCGTCGCGCAGCATCCAACCGGCGTGCCGGGCGACCCGAGCGTTGAGGTCATCCTCGCCGAGCGCCCGCGTCGCGCGCACCGTGGCGAGGATGCCGCCACCCGCTGCATGCAGCTCTTCGTAGCCGGCCCCAGCGGCGCGCAGCGAGAACTCCTCCACCCGGTCGCCACCCCACGCCGGATGGGTGTGGCAGTCGACGAGGCCCGGGATCGCGCTCTGGCCGCGGCCGTCGATCTCCTCGACCTCGCCGTCCAGCGGGCGCAGGTCGCGCATGCGCCCGACGGCTTCGATCGCACCGTCGCGCATGAGCACGAAACCGTCCTCGATCACGCGAACGTCTTTCAGCTCGGCTCCACGCAACGGCGCACCGCTCGACCCGGGCGATGCGATCTGCGCGAGGTCACGGACGAGCAGGCGGGTGGTGAGCAGACCAGGCGTGCCGGTCACCTCAGGTGAGGTGACTCGGCGTCGTCAGGCCGTGCTCCTGCGCTGCCGCGACCGCCTCGGGATAGCCCGCATCGAGGTGCCGCACGACGCCCATCCCAGGATCGGAGGTGAGCACGCGCTCGAGACGCTCCGCCATCTCAGCGGTGCCGTCGGCGACCACGACCATGCCGGCGTGGATCGAGTTGCCGATGCCGACGCCGCCGCCGTGATGCACGCTGACCCAGGTAGCGCCCGCCGCCACGTTGACGAGCGCGTTCAGGATCGGCCAGTCGGCGATCGCGTCCGAACCGTCCAGCATCGCCTCGGTCTCGCGGTAGGGCGAGGCGACCGACCCGGCGTCGAGATGGTCGCGCCCGATCACGATCGGCGCCTTGACGCCGCCCGAGCGAACGAGCTCGTTGATCGCGAGTCCCGCCTTGGCGCGATCGCCGAGACCGAGCCAGCAGATGCGTGCGGGCAACCCCTGGAACGCGACCCGTCCGGGCGCGATCGCAAGCCAGCGCTGCAGGAGCTCGTCATCGGGGAAGAGGGCGAGGAGCAGCTCGTCGATCGCGGCAATGTCGGCCGGTTCACCGGACAGCGCGGCCCAGCGAAACGGCCCGATGCCGCGGCAGAAGAGCGGCCGGATATAGGCCGGGACGAAGCCCGGGTATGAGAAGGCATCCGCTACGCCTGCCGCTTCGGCCTCACCTCGCAGGTTGTTGCCATAATCGAAAACATAGCTTCCGGCCCGGACGTACTCGAGCAGCGCCTCGACGTGACGGGCAATCGACTCGCGGGCGCGCCGCAGGTACTCGTCCGGATCCGACGAGCGCAACGCAGCCGCCTCCTCGACGGACAGGCCACGCGGGATGTAGCCGGTCAGCGGGTCGTGAGCCGCGGTCTGATCGGTGACGAGATCGAAGTGCTCGCCGCGTCGCGCCAGCTCCGGCACCACGTCGGCGGCGTTGCCGAGCAGCCCGACCGAAAGCGCCCGGCCTTCGCCTGCAGCGGCCCGGACGCGCGCGAGCGCGTCGTCGAGTGACTCGGTCGCTTCGTCGAGGTAACGCGTATCGAGACGCCGTTCGATGCGAGCGGGGTCGACTTCGATGCAGAGCACGGCTGCTCCGGCGAGTGTCCCGGCGAGCGGTTGGGCGCCGCCCATCCCACCGAGCCCTGCGGTCAAGATCGTGCGGCCGGAGAGCGACGACGATCCGAAATGCTTCTGACCGGCCGCGCCAAACGTCTGGTAGGTCCCTTGGAGGATGCCCTGCGTGCCGATGTAGATCCAGGAGCCGGCCGTCATCTGCCCGAACATCGTCAGCCCTTCGGCCTCGAGACGCCGGAACTCGTCCCAGGTCGCCCATCTCGGAACGAGGAGCGAGTTCGCGATCAGGACGCGTGGCGAGTGCGCCGTCGTGCGGAACACGGCGACCGGCTTGCCCGACTGGACGAGCAGCGTCTCGTCGTCGGCGAGGGTCAGGAGCGCCCGGACAATCGCCTTCAGTGCGTCATGGGAGCGAGCTGCTTTGCCGGTGCCCCCGTACACGACGAGCTCCTCCGGCCGCTCCGCGACCTCACGGTCGAGGTTGTTCAAGAGCATCCGCAGCGGCGCCTCGGTCGCCCAAGACCGGGCGTTCAAGTGCGAGCCACGCGGCGCGCGCACGGCCGAGAGATCTCCGCAGAGCGACTCGACGAGCGCGTCGACCGACGGAGCGACGGTCACGGCCCGGGCGTTCCGTTCTCGGCATCGCGTCGCGCAGCGGCCTGATCCTTCGCGCGCCAGCGATAGACATTCCACGCGGTCGCGATCACGAAGAACAACACCGCGATCAGCGCCGCCTTGGCGAGCCCTCCGCCGGTGATCCACGCAAAGAGCACGATGATCACAGCGAGCACGGCGTAGACGATCAGCGTGTCGCGGTACGGATGCTTGGGCGGCGGCGTCTCCGGCACCTCCCATTGCAGGCGACGAGGACGACTCATTCGAGCTCTCCAATCTCCGCCTCGACGGCGGCCAGCAGCGTTCCGTCGCGCACGGAGTCGGCGACGGCTTCGATGTCAGAACTCAAGGGGCGATCGTCCCGCAGACGCGCCGACAGCGTGCGCACGTGCGCGTGCACCGCCCGAGTGCCGAGCCCCGGCTCGAGCGGCGCGAGGAACTCGACCGCCTGCGCACCCGCGAGCAATTCAATCGCGAGCGCCCGCTCGGAGTTGGCGACAACCTGCCACGCCTTCAGGCCCGAGGCGTTGCCCATCGACACGTGATCCTCCTGGCCGGCGCTCGTCGGAATCGAGTCGACCGAGGCCGGGTGGCAGAGCGACTTGTTCTCAGACACGAGAGCTGCCGAGACGTACTGCGGGATCATGAAACCCGAGTTGAGCCCCCCGTCGGTCGTCAGGAACGCGGGGAGCCCGTCGCTCAAATTCGGGTTGACGAGGCGCTCGAGCCGTCGCTCCGAGATGCTCGCGAGCTCCGAGGCCGCCATCGCGAGGGCGTCGAGCGCGAAGGCGAGCGGCTGACCGTGGAAGTTGCCGGCCGACACGAGCATCTCCTCCTCGACGAGCACGAGGGGGTTGTCGGTCGCGGCGTTCAGCTCGACCGTGACGGTGTACTCGACGTAGTCGAGGAGGTCGCGGGATGCCCCGTGCACCTGCGGCGCGCAGCGCAGGGAGTAGGCGTCCTGCACCTTGTCGCACCAGCGATGCGACTCGATGATCGCCGACTCCGCGAGCAGCCGCATGACATTCCTCGCCGACGCACCCTGGCCGCGCAGCGGCCGCAGGGCATGCACCTGCGGGATGAACGAGTTGCGGGATCCCTGCAGCGCCTCGAGCGATAGCGCGCAAGCGCAGTCGGCGACGCGCGCGAGCCGGCGGGCACGCACGAGCTCGAGAGTCGCCTGCGCAGCCATGAACTGCGTCCCGTTGATCAACGAGAGGCCCTCCTTCGCAAGGAGCCGCACAGGCTCGAGGCCGACGCGCGCGAGTGCAGCCGCGCCGTCGAGCAACTCGCCGTCGACCCACGCATGTCCCTCGCCGACAAGCGGCAGCGCGAGGTGCGCGAGCGGCGCGAGGTCGCCGGAAGCACCGACTGACCCTCGAGCCGGCACGAGCGGCAGGACACCGCGATTCAGGCACTCCAGCAGCAGCTCGACCGTTTCGACCCGCGCTCCTGAGTTGCCCTTTGCGAGTGCGTTCGCGCGCAGGAGCATCGCCGCGCGCACGACGGAATCCGGATACGGCTCCCCCACACCGCAGGCGTGCGACCGGAGCAGCCGCAGTTGCAGCTCCTCCGTCAACTCTTCGGGGATCTGCTTCGAGACGAAGCGCCCGAAGCCGGTATTCACGCCGTAGGTGTGCTCGTCCGCGCCGTGCGCCGCACGCTCCACGACCTGACGAGCTGCTCGCATGTTGGTGCGTGCGTCTTCCGACAGCATTGCGGCAGGCCGGCGCTCGACGGCGACCGCCCAGACGTCCTCGAGTGAGAGATCGTCGCCCGTCAGCGCGCCTGTCGCTGTCACAGCGCGAGTGTAGAGGCAGCAGTCGGCAGACTCGGCCTGGAGTCTTGATGTCAGATCCCGTCCTCGACATCCCGCGCGAGCTCGAGTCGCCGGCGACCCAGCCCCCCGCGCCGGCGCTGCGCCTTCTTCGCCGCCCTGACTTTCGCCGGCTGTACCTCGCCGTGGTTGCGAGCGAGCTCGGCGACTCGCTGCACTACATCGCGCTGATGTGGTTCGCATTCGACGCGGGTGGTCCGCTCGGCGTCGTCGCGGTCCGGCTCGCCGACAGCATCCCCGCCATCGTCTTTGGCCTCCACGGTGGCGTGGCAGCGGATCGCTGGAGCCGAAAGCGGTTGATGGTCGGCTCGGATCTCGTACGAGGGATCGTCCTCGTTCCGGTGGCCGCCGCTGGGCTCGCCGGATCGCTGCCGCTCTGGGGGCTCGTCGTCGCGGCGTTCATCCTGGAGGCGGGAACGAGCTACTTCGCACCGGCCTACGGCGCGACGGTGCCGGCGCTCGTCGACCGGGCGAACGTGCAGCAGGCGAACGCGCTCGTGCAGGCGACGGCGCAGACGCTGTCGATCGGCGGCTGGGCCGTGGCGGCAGCCCTGCTCACGTTCATGCCGATCAGCATCTTCTTCGCGTTCAACGCTGCCTCGTTCTTCGTGTCCGCCGCGCTGATCGCCCGCATTCGCCACGCGGGAGAGCACGACCCGCATGCGCCGCGCCCCACGATCCGGGCGGGCCTGGCCGCCCTGCGGCCGTTCCCCGTTCTGGCCGCCTCGGTGGTCGCGCTCGGCGTGGCGGTGACGATCACGGCCGGTACGTGGATCGGGGGCATTCCGACGCTCGTGCGTGACGGCCTCCACCACGGCGCCGGCGGCTTCGCGATCGTGATGACGGGATATGCCGCCGGATCGATCGCGAGCGGGGCCGTGCTGGCCCGAGTCGAGATCCGACGCAAGGCGCGCGCGAGCCTGCTCGTCTGGTCGCTGTACCTACCGGGCTACGCGCTCGTGGCGCTCGCGCACTCCCTGCCGGTCGCGGTCGCCGGCGCATTCTTCGCCGCGCTTGGCCAGAGCTCCGCCGTCGTGCTCATCAATTCGGCCGCGCAGGAGGACGTTCCCGACTCGGTGCTCGGGCGCGTGCTCGGGGTGATCTCGCTGACCCACCGGGGCGCCCACGCGACCGGGATCCTGCTGATCTCGCCCCTCTTCGCGTTCGTCGGAGCGCGCATCGTCTTCGGCGCCTCGGCAATCGCGGTGCCGCTCGTCGGTCTCGTCGCGCTCGGCGGGGCGGCTCTCGCTACGCGCCGTCGAGGAGCCTGAGCTCCAGCACCCGCGACGCGTCGAAACCGTCGATCCGCAGCACCTTGCCTGCGGCGGCGGCCGCCGCCCCGGCAGGCATCAGCCCGACGAGCTCGGCGCCGAGCACCTCCGCCCCCCGGGCGGCTGCTTCCAACTCGATGCGCCCGACGATCTCGTGGAGCGCGGCTGCTTCCCAGTCCTCGACGTTCATCGACACCTGAACCGCGCCCGCACGGGGAAGCTCGAGCCCCAGAGCGCGCACTCCGGGATAGCCGCCGCCGCGCTCACGAACCAGCGCGGCGATCTCCTTCGCAACCCCGAGCGTCCCCTGAAGATTGACGTTGAAGGCGATCAAGGGACGCCGCGCTCCGAGGATCACGCCACCCGCGGTCGGATGCAGGTCGGACGGGCCGAAGGTCGGCTCGAGCTCACCGGCATCGAGGCGAGCCTGAAGGCCGGCGGTGCCGCCGCGCCGATAGAACGCCGGTCCGCGTTCCGGCGGCGCATACACGAAGACCGGCAGCGCGAGCTCGGCCGCGATGCGCGAGCCGATGGCGGCCGCCGCAGCCGCCGCCCGTGGCATGTCTTCCGGCACGATCGGGATGAGCGGCACGACATCGGCCGCGCCCACCCGGGGGTGGGCTCCGTCGTGGGCACCCAGGTCGATCCGCTCGACCGCGATCCTGATGCCCGCAAGCAGCGCCTCTGCGAGCTCGGACTCCGACCCGACGAGCGTGAACACCGATCGGTTGTGGTCGGCGTCAGCGTGGACATCGAGCAGCCGCGCGTGCGCAGCGAGGGCATCCCCGATCGCGTCCACGACCGCCCGGTCGCGACCCTCGCTGAAGTTCGGCACGGACTCGAGTGGCAGCACGGCCATTACTCTAGGGCTGGCATGGACGAGTACTACGACAACCGGGCGCCCGAGTACGACGACTGGTATCTCGGGCGGGGGCGCTTCGCGGAGCGGGATCGCCCAGGCTGGGAAGCCGAGCTCGCGCAGGTTGCGGAGACGATCGAGGCGCTGCCGCCGGGGCGAACGCTCGATGTCGCCTGCGGCACCGGCTTCCTCACGCAACACCTTCGCGGCGTCGTCGTCGGGCTCGATCAGAGCCCGCGAATGCTCGCCGAGGCAAGGCGTCAGGCGCCGCTTGCGACCTTCACGCAGGGCGACGGCCTAGCACTCCCGTTCCCGAACGAGAGCTTCACTCGTGTCTTCACGGGTCACTTCTACGGGCACCTGCGCGAGACCGAGCGTGAACGGTTTCTCGACGAGGCGCGACGTGTTGCGCAGGAGCTCGTGATCGTCGATTCCTCACGCGCGTCGAGCGCCGTCGACGACGACGTTCAGGAACGAGTTCTGAACGACGGAACGCAGTGGGAGGTCTACAAGCGCTGGTTCACGGGCAGCGGGCTCGCGACCGAGCTCGGTGGCGGCGACGTGCTGCACGACGGCCAGTGGTTCGTCGCTGTCCGCGTACTGCTTTGACGGAGCGAGGGAAGAACTATCGCTCGCTCGCATCCCTGAAGCGCGACCAGCGGCTCTGCCGCGCCTGCGTGGAAGCCGGCTACCCCCTCGAATCGTGGCCGGTAACGGCACCCGGCGAGGGCCAGCCGGCCTATCTCTTCGGCCAGGCTCCCGGCATCGTCGAGGGCCAGGAGCGGCTGCCCTGGCGGGGCCGCGCGGGCCGAACGCTGCGCAGGTGGCTCGGGATGGACGAGGACGAGTTCTACGCGACGTTCTACTGCGCTTCTGTGACGCGGTGCGATCCGGGCCGCGCTGCCTCGGGTCGGGGCGACCGCACGCCCACCTCGACCGAGCAGCGCCTCTGCGACGTTTGGCGTGAGCGAGAGCTCAGGCTGCTGCGGCCCCGGCTGATCGTCACCGTGGGCGGCCTCGCGGCACGCAGGCTGCTCGGCACGAGCAGCATGGGCGAAGCGGTCGGACGGCGGTACGAGCTGGGCGATGAACGGGGTGGTGCAGTGGTGATTCCCCTGCCGCATCCTTCGGGCGCGAGCAGTTGGCTGAACGTGCCCGAGAACCGCGTGCGCGTCGCAGGCGCGGTCGATGTCATCCACTCGGAGCTCGCCAGGCTGTGACAAGCGCGGGCTCGCTCGCTGCGACGAGCCTTCGGTCCGTGAGCCCACGGCTACCCTGAAGTACGTGCCTACGCAGCCACCAGCGCCTCGGAATCGCGCGACATTCCTGCGTCTGGTCGGCTTCCTTCGGCCGTACAAGCTGTCGATGATCATTTCGATCATCCTCGCGATCGGCTCGCAAGCGGCCGCGCTCGGCGCAATCCTCCTGACCCGCAGCGTCGTGAATGCGCTTCATCACGACCAGCTGAACCGCCTGCCGCTGTTCGTCGGGCTCGTGCTCGCACTTGGACTGGCGCGCGCGTTGATGATGAGCGGGCGGCGGCTGATCGCCGGCAAGCAGGCCCTCTACGTCGAGATGGACATGCGCACGTCGATCTACGCCAAGCTCGTGCGGCTCTCGTTCGGGTTCTACGACCGCCACCAGACCGGTCAGCTGATGAGCCGCGCGACCGTCGACCTGCAGGGTGTCCGCTTCTTCCTCGGCTACGGCCTCATCTTCTTCTTCCAGCACCTGTTCACGATCCTCGGCGTCGGGATCGTCGTGTTCCTGATCTCCTGGAAGCTCGCCCTGATCACGATTGCGATCGCGCCGGTACTGGTCGTTGTCGCCTATCGCTACAGCCACGTGTCGCATCCGCTTCTCCGCGACGTGCAGCAGAAGATGGCGGACGTCGCAACGGTCGCCGAGGAGAACATCGTCGGCGTGCACGTCGTAAAAGCGTTCGCACAGGAGGCGGCCGAGCAGGCGAAGTTCAATCACAGCTCGGAGGAGGTCTTCGAGCTGAGCGTCAAGGCCAACCGCCAGCGAGCCTTCTACATCCCGATCCTCAGCTTCTTGCCATTGCTCCCACAGGCGGCGATCCTGCTCGTCGGCGGGCGGATGGTCGCGGACGGCTCACTCTCGCTCGGCGACTTCGTCGTCTTCAACCTCTTCCTCGCGCTGCTTGTCGTGCCCCTGCGCCAGCTCGGCATGTGGATCGGGCAGGCGCAGCGCGCGACCGCTTCCGGGGAGCGAATCTTTCAGGTGATCGACGAGCCGGAGGACATCCGCGACGGTCCTGACGCGCGCGACCTACCGGACGGCCCGGGGCTCGTGGCGTTCGAAGGCGTGACGTTCGGTTACGACGCCGAGCGGCCCGTTCTGGACGACATCGACCTCGAGCTCAACGCCGGGCGAGTCGTCGCATTGATCGGTCACACCGGCTCGGGCAAGACAACCCTCGCCTCACTCGTCCCCCGCTTCTACGACGTGCAGGCCGGCCGCGTCTGCATCGACGGCAACGACGTCCGCGAGCTGTCGCTGACCTCGCTGCGGCGCGAGATCGGCGTGATCGCGCAGGATCCGTTCCTCTTCTCCGCCACCGTGCGCGAGAACATCGCCTTCGGCCGGCCGGGGGCCTCGGCCGAGGACGTCGAGCGGGCGGCCCGGCTCGCCCAGGCCCACGAGTTCATCGAGGACCTGCCGGAGGGGTACGACACCGTGATCGGCGAGCGCGGCATCACGCTGTCGGGCGGACAGCGGCAACGCGTCGCGATCGCACGCGCGCTGGTGCTCGATCCACGCGTGCTGATCCTCGACGACGCCACCGCGGCGGTGGACGCGACGACCGAGGCGAAGATCCGCGACGGCCTGCGCGAGGCGATGCGCGGTCGCACCACGATCATCATTGCCCACCGGCTTTCGACGATAGCGCTGGCCGACGAGATCGTGGTGCTCGACGCCGGACGGATCGCAGCCCGGGGCACGCACGACAACCTCGTCGCGGCAAACGACGTGTACCGCGAGATCTACGACCACGGGCTGCTGGAACGCGTCTTCACGGAAGAGGTCGCCTGATGCGTGTCCATCAACCCGGCGGGCATTTGATGCGAGGGGGACGTCCGCAGGTCGAGGACTGGTCGTGGGCGCAGACGAGACGACGGCTGACCGCGCTCTACCACCTCGCGCGGCCGTACAAGTTGCGGACGGCGCTCGCGATCGTCTCACTGCTTGCAGCGACCGCGGTCTCGCTCATCCCGCCGTTGATCATCGGGGCCACCGTCAACGAGGTGAAGAAAGGAAACACGTCGAACCTCGTCTGGCTCGTGCTCGCGTTCGTAGCTGTCGGTGTGCTCGGCATCCTCACTACGTACGCGCAGACCTATTTCACCGGCTGGACGGGAGAGAGGATGCTCGCGGATCTGCGCGACAAGATCTTCCGTCATCTGCAGCGGCTCTCTCTTGGGTTCTACGAGCGCAACCGCGCAGGGGTGATCATCAGCCGTCTGACCAACGACGTCGAAGCGCTCGACCAGCTCGTGACCGACGGCGTCACCTCGCTCATCCAGAACACTCTGACGCTCGTCGGCACGGCCGTGATCCTCTTCTTCCTGGACTGGCGGCTCGCGCTGGCGACGCTCGCGGTGATGCCGGCGGTGGCATTCGCGACCGTCTGGTTCCGCAAGCGCTCCGGCCGCGCCTACCGCTCCGTTCGCGAGACGCTCGGCGCCGTCACGGCAACGCTTGCGGAGGACATCGCCGGCATGCGGGTGCTTCAGTCGTTCACTCGCGAGCAGGCGGCGCGAGAGAACTTCCGTGAGGTGAGCGACGCCTATCGCGTCTCGAACATGGAGACGGTGCGGCTCAGCGGGCTCTACTTCCCGTTCGTCGACTTTCTGGCCTCGGCCGCGACGGCAGTCGTGCTCGGTTTCGGCGGCTATCTCGCCTATCACGGCGACGTCTCGATCGGGGTCGTGGTCGCGTTCCTCGGGTACCTCGCGAACTTCTTCGATCCGGTGCAGCAGCTTTCGCAGCTCTACAACACGTTCCTCTCGGCGGTTGCCGCACTCGACAAGATCACCGACCTGCTCGAGGAAGAGCCCGAGGTCGAGGACGCAACGAAGGCGATCGCACTCGGCCGGATCACCGGCCGGGTCGGATTCGAGAACGTGCAGTTCTCGTACGGCCGTGGGCCTGAAGTCCTGCACGGGATCGACCTCGACGTGCCGGCGGGAACGACGGTCGCGCTCGTCGGCCACACGGGTGCGGGAAAATCGACGATTGCGAAGCTGCTCGCACGCTTCTACGACCCGACCGGTGGCCGGATCACCATCGACGGCAGCGATCTCCGGGGCGTCGCCCAGAGCTCGCTGCGCAGCCAACTCGGGATCGTCCCGCAAGAGGGCTTTCTCTTCGCGGGCACGGTGGCCGACAACATCGCGTTCGGCCGGCCGACGGCGACGCGTAGCGAGATCGTCGCCGCGGCGCAGGCCGTGGGGGCGGACGAGTTCGTCGCAGGGCTCGAGGACGGCTATGAGACGCAACTCGGTGAGCGTGGCTCTCGGCTCTCGCTCGGCCAGCGCCAGCTGATCGCGTTCGCGAGAGCACTCCTCGCGGATCCGCGGATCCTGATCCTGGACGAGGCGACGAGCTCCGTCGACATCGGGACGGAGCGCAAGATCGAGCGGGCGCTGCGGCGCCTGCTGCACGGCCGCACAGCGTTCATCATCGCCCACCGCCTCTCGACGATTCGCGACGCGGACCTGATCGTCGTTCTCGAGCACGGGCAGGTCGTCGAGCAGGGATCGCACGACGAGCTGCTCGCTGCGCGAGGCCTCTACACCTCGCTCTATGGGGATTGGGTCGCCGACGTCGCGTAGGGCTTAACGCGGCACCGGTGCTAACGCGGCACTGGAATCACGACGGAGCCGGCCGCCTTGTCTTGCCAGGTCTGCTTCTCGGGATCCCAGAGCATCCAGAGATAGCCGAGCAAGAACACGAACGCGGAGATGATCGAGACGACCCAGCGGATGAAGGCCCGCATGTAGCCGATCGAGCCCCCGCCCTGGAGATCGATGACGCGAATCGCGAGCGCCGCGTTACCGGGTGTCTGGCCGGTGGAACCGTGGAAGTACGTGAAGTACGCCAGGCTGATGAGTAGACCAATGCCGCCCCCGACCGAGCCGAGGAGCACTCGAAGGATCCCGGAGACGACCGCGAGAACGATGCCGTCGATGAACGCCGCTGCGAAGCGGCGCCAGAAGCCGGAGCGTTCCGAAGGAACGGCGCCGACGCTTGGGGTGTCGAACGTGGAGTCCATCGTCGCAGCATAAGCTTGGCTTCGGATGAATCTCGACCGCGAAACCGAGAAACGAATCGAGCAGCCGGCCTCGGACGAAGCCGAGCGCGAGACACGCCTCACCCCGTCGGAGGCGGTCAAGCAGATGCGTATCCGGGTCCCGGTGCGCGGCGACCGGAAGCTCCGGACGGTGATCGACCGCGTGAACCGCGACGATCAGCTGAAGGGCTGGTGGCACGTCGCGAACGTGAATGCCGTTGCGCGCATGGGGATCAACGACCATTCCTGGGTGCACATCCAGATCGTCGCGAACATCGCACTGAAGCTCCTGCGCCAACTTACGAAGCACGGTGTCGAGCCCGCAATGGTCACCGACTACGGGATGACACGCGACGATTCGGAGGTCGTCGTCGCCCTCACCGCCCTCACCCACTGCATCGGGATGTCGGTGCACCGCAAGGGCCACGAGGACTTCAGTCTCTTCCTCGCCGAGCCGAAGCTGCGCCAACTCCTCGAGGGCATCTACGACGAGCCTGACCTGACGGTCGTCGTCTCGGAGGTGCTGCAGGGGATCATCAGCCATCGCTCCGACGGAGAGCCGCTGACGCTCGAGGCCGGGATCCTCCGTGTCGCGGACGCGCTCGACATGGAACAGGGCAGATCACGGATCGCCTTCGAACGCGGCCGGGTCGGGATCCACTCTCTCTCGGCGGCGGCGATCGAAGAAGTCGAGATCTCTGACGGGGATGACAAGCCGATTCAGATCTCGATCCGGATGAACAACTCTTCGGGGATCTATCAGGTCGACGGGCTGCTGAAAGCGAAGCTCCGCGGCTCCGGACTGGAACCCTACGTCGAGGTGATCGCGCACATCGACACCGAGGCCGAGAAGCGCCTCGTGCCGCTCTACAAGCTCGATCTCTGAGGCCGATTCGCGACGTCCGCCGCTACAATGGCGCTGCCCTGCGGGATCGTCTAATGGTAGGACGCCGGACTCTGAATCCGGTAGTCTAGGTTCGAGTCCGTAGTCTAGGTTCGAGTCCTAGTCCCGCAGCCTCGTCCCGCAGCCTCGTCAAAACCCTGCTCAGGCGGGGTTTTGTGTTTCCACCAGAGACGACAGCCGGCTCGTCGGTCGACGCAGGAACGATCTCTGTCTGTTCCTTGTCGACGTTCGCGGTCCAGCTGGCGAGCAGGTCCAAGGACTCTTCCGACCTTGATCCGGGCTGGGCGGTGTAGACGAACATCGTCAACTCGCTGTCGCTGCGGAGCGTCATTCCCTCGTAGGTCAGTTCGAGATCCCCGACGACCGGGTGGTGGATGCGCTTGATGCCGGTGTCGTGGTAGCGGACGTCGTGCTTAGCCCAGCGGACGCGGAACTCTTCGCTCTGGGTGGAAAACTCGCCGATCAGGTTCGAGAGATCGGTGTCGTGGGGATCCCGACCAGCCTCACTTCGCAGGACGGCGACGCAGTCGTCGGCTGTCTTCGCCCAGTCGATGAAGAACGTCTTCGCGCGTGGATCGAGGAAGGTGAAACGGGCGGAGTTCGTCGGGCGGCGCGGGTTCACGAACATCTCTGAGTAGAGCGTAGAGCCGAGCCGGTTCACGCCGAGGATGTCCATCCGCCCATTGCGGACAAACGCCGGGGCGACCGTCAACGCGTCGAACATTCGTTGGACTCCCGGCCTGACGCGTTGAACACCCGGGCGACGCCGCGGTCGATGTGTCGTCTGCCGCGCCCGCGCCAGGTCGAAGAGGTGCGCGCGTTCCGGTTCGTCGAGTTGGAGTGCCCTCGCGATCGCATCAAGTACCTGCTCGGAGACACCCGCGGTGTTGCCGCGTTCAAGGCGTGTGTAGTAGTCGGCACTGACCCCGGCGAGGAGAGCAACCTCCTCACGCCGCAGGCCCGGCACGCGGCGCCGGCTGCCGAAGTGCGGCAGCCCTGCCTCCTCTGGCGTGATCCTGGCGCGCCGTGTCGTCAGAAATTCGCGGATCTCCTTCTTCGCATCCACGAGGGGCACGGTAGCGCCGCGAAACGTGCCGTGAGGGGGTCTGCCAGTTCCTGGATCAACAGGGTCGGTCAGTGGGCGTGTGCGCATGTCACAGTGGAAAACGAAGGGGTTGGGGTCGCCGCGGGGCCTCGCCTCTCGAGCACTTCCGTCCCGCCTATCGCAGCCCAGTTCGCGCGGAGGAGGATCTGATGCCCCGCGAGCGCCGCGACGTTGAATTCGTGCCGCATCAGTGGCACCGGACCTCGAAAGGAACGACTGAGATGAAGACACGCACACTGGGCAACGACCTCCAGGTCTCTGAGATCGGCCTCGGCTGCATGGGCCTCGCCAGGCCTTTCCGCCGTTCCCGCCAAAGGAGGACGGCATAAGCTGATCCGCGACGCCGTCGAGTCGGGGTCACCTTCTTCGACACCGCCGAGATCTACGGCCCCTTCACCAACGAGGAGCTGGTCGGCGAAGCGCTCGAACCGGTGCGCGACCAGGTGGTGATCGCCACGAAGTTCGGCTTCAACATTCGAGAACGGCTCGCCGGCGGGCGTCGACAGCCGCCCCGAGCACGATCAGCGAGGTCGTCGAGGCGTCGCTGAAGCGCCTTCGCACCGACCACATCGACCTGCTGTATCAGCACCGCGTCGACCCGACGTGCCGATCGAGGACGTGGCTGGCGCGGTCAAGGAGCTGATCAGCCAGGGGAAGGTCCGGCACTTCGGCCTGTCCGAAGCGGGTGTCCAGAACATCCGCCGCGCGCACGCAGTGCAGCCGGTGGCGGCGCTCCAGAGCGAGTACTCGTTGTGGTGGCGAGAACCCGAGGAGCAGATCATGCCGACCCTGGAGGAACTCGGCATCGGATTCGTCCCGTTCAGCCCGCTCGGCAAAGGCTTCCTCACCGGGAAGATCGACGAATCCACGTCGTTCGATCCACGCGACTTCCGCAACACCGTGCCCCGCTTCCCGGCCGAAGACCGAAAGGCAAACCAGGCCTTCGTCGACCTGCTCGGCCGATCGCCGACCGAAGAACGCGACGCCCGCTCAGGTCGCACTCGCCTGGCTCCTCCCGCAAGAAGCTGGATCGTCCCGATCCCGGGCACGACCAAGATCCACCGTCTGAAGGAGAACATCGCCGCGGCCGCAGTACATCTCAGCGCGGCGATCTCCGCGAGATCGAGGACGCGCAGATCGAGGCCAGGGCCCCCGCTACTCCGGGCCAACCAGCGAATGATCGACCGCTGAACCGCGAAGCCAACTAGATTGCGCCAAGCTCACGCGCGGACGTGCACGAATCCGATCACCTGCGCGAGCTCGCGTTTGGTGCGCGCGACCGCGCCATCGCCGTCGAGTTGCCCTTCGATGCCGACGTCGCCCTCGATCGCGTCGAAGAACTGACCCTCGTGATCGTGCTCGTACCCGTCGAAGAAACCGACCCGATCGACGACGTGGTCGCCGTCGGTATCGAGGAGGGCGAGGTCGCCACACAGCGGCTCGGCGGCAAGTGAGAGGA
Organism: uncultured Thermoleophilia bacterium; assembly: GCA_963842335.1. Taxonomy (GTDB): domain Bacteria; phylum Actinomycetota; class Thermoleophilia; order Gaiellales; family Gaiellaceae; genus PALSA-600. The sequence goes on from CAWJGF010000015.1 coordinate 21,188, forward strand.
AGTTGAGACCGCGGCGCGCGTCATCGAGGAGGTACGCGCGTAGGCGTAGCACCTGCCGGGCTGGAAGGCGACCGAGCCAGCCTGGGCATAACAGAAGGCTGCGAAGACAACGCTGTAGGGACAAAGGATCCCGTACCAGAGCGTGTACGGCGTGCGCTTCGAGCCGAGACCATCCTCGCGGCGGCCGAGCTGCTCGCGCGCGACCGAGAGGGCGACGTCCCAGAGCAGCGTCTCCTCGGCACGTCGAAGCCGCCGCGTGCGAGTCGCCTTCCAGGCCTTCGGCAGCTCCTGCTCGCCGGCCAGCAGGGTGTGGAGCAACCTGTCTGCCTGTTCGCCGATCTGCGAGTCCGGACAGCCGAGCCAGTACCAGGCGCGGCGCGTGGCAGCCGCAGTCTTCTGGTCGAAGACGCCGTCGTCGCGACCGGGATCGAAGATCCCGAACGAATTGTGACGCAGGAGCAGCTGCAATTCACGCACGGCTTCGCCGCGCATGGGGGGCGAAGTCAGAGTCAAGAGACGCTCGAGGTCACCGAGCGTCTGAACCTTGCTCGTCATAACCTGGATCACACTACTCCGTGCGGGCTCGGCACAGCCTGCGTTTTCTGTCGACGGCGGGTCGTCAGTGCCAGCCGAATGCCAACACTGCGATGGCGGTCCCTGCCGCAATCGCAACGACCACGGCGTTCGCAACGAGGGCCCACCTCAGCGAGGACGGCACGCCGGCGCTCGTCTGCCTCGGCGCCGCAGCAGGCTGCCGGCCTGACACCGTCTCGGTGAGAGCCGAGACGATGAACTGGTTCAGGCTCACCCCGGCGGATTCGGAACGGCTTGCGAGCTCGGCGTGGAGCTCCGAGGGCATGCGCAGTAGCAGCCGCCCGCTATGAGACGACTCACCCCCGCGGAGCGGCTGAGGCTCTGGTGCCATCCCCACGGTCGAGCGTAGCGCGTACTCCCAGACCGGACAACCTCGATGCCCGCTCGAGGCGGCGGCGCATCTTCGCCAGGGCTCCGTCGAGCAACCGCGAGACATGGGCCTGCGAGATCCCGAGCGACTCGGCCATCTCGGCTTGAGTGAAGTCCAGGAAGAACCGCATGAGCACGATCTGCCGCTCGCGCGGACCCAGCGCCCCGATCGCCTCAGCCGCCAAACCCCGGGTCGCGACCCGCTCGTCGAGACGCGCCGATTCGCCGTTCGCCGCATCGACGTCCACGTCCAGCTCGACGGGCCGCCGCGCCGTGGAGAGCGCGACGAGCGTGGGGCCGGCGAGCGCCTCGCGCGTCCCGACGGCGTGGAGTGCGCGCGGCACCCGAACCGCAGAGCTCCTGTCGCGCAGGTGCCGCAGGACCGCACCTTCGACGCAGCGAGAGACGTAAGCCGGCAGTGCGGCCGAGCGCTCGGGATCGCGCCGGTCCACCGCCTGCACGAGCGCGAGCGCTGCGACCTGCGCCAGGTCCTCGTGCCGCTCACCCCGTCCGCTGAAGCGCCGGGCGACCGAGTTCACGAGCGGAAGGTACTGCTCGATCAACCGTTTCCGTTCTGCTGAAGGAGCGAGCTCGACGGCCATTGGCAGCGATGCTATGCGGTTCGCGCGACAAAACGGAAGAGATTGTCCGATATTTTTCGTATAGCGATGCACCGATGTGGGTACATACATCATCAGATCGGATTGCAGATCGGCTTCCAACATGTCGGACCGACCCTCTGCGGCATCGTCGCTGCGATCGTCGTCGCGTTTGCGGCGGCGCCTGCGCAGGCAGACGACGGCGTTCCCGCAGTGCCCGACGCAACGTCGATCGCGTCGACCGTGGCCGCAGCGGTCGACGCGATCGACGTTGCGCCGAGCGTCGACACTCCCGACGGTCACTGTGCCGTCTCCGGCGGCGAGCGGATCCAACCGCAGCCGGCGACAGATCCGGCCACGACCACACAGGCTCCAAGCCCAGTAGTACTGCCCACTTCGGCGTCAGTACCACCGGCGATACCGGCCGCCGGCACGTCGGCAACCGTGGCGGCCGACCCGGCTCCGACCGGGCCTGCCACTCCGCCGGCGCAGGCCACCCCGCCCGCGGCAACACAGACTCCGTCCACTTCTCCGTCCGCTTCTCCGTCGACGACGGGCTCAGCCGACGACGAGCACCTGCATCGAGCTCAGTCGGACGTCCCCGCTGCCGCCCATCGCCCCCGCGCCTGATACTGCTAATACTACGACTAGATAATTCAAACAGTATTACACCGACAACTCCATCTTCTTCCACGATCCAACCCGACTCGACTCTCTCTGACATTCATCTGGAACTGGACTTGGAACTGCGACGCGAACAACACGCCGACGCTTCCTGCCTTGCCTCCCGGTGCTACAACGATCGTCTGGAACTGGCATTGGAGCTGCCCCGATGCGCCGCCCCCGGCGCTCGACGTTGCCGGTGTCACGGTCTGCACTTCCTGCAACATCGCGATCTCCGTCGATCACAAGCCCCGGCGACGACGGCGACCTCACCCAGTCGATCGCGGCGCAGGCCACCGCAACCGTGACGGAAGTGGCAGGTACGGTCCAGCAGGCGGCGCAGGTCGTCCCGCCGCCCCCGCCGATTCCGGTGGCGGTGCCGGCGGCCTCCTCCGATCCGGTCGAGGCCTTCACGAAACGCCCCGACTGTCCTGCAGGCGCAGATCGACGACGGGCCGGCGGCGGCCGCCGGGGGCCGCGAGCCCGACGACGCGCCGCTACCGGCGGGCAGGCGCTACTCGCGAGCTGGCACTTCGGCCGAGCGGCTACGGCTACAGCGCCGCAACGCAGCTGGAGCGTGCGCGGGATTCAGGCGCTCCGCTCTTCGGTGCTGGTCCAGGACTCAGCTCGTGCTCGTCGAGCTGAGCCGCCCGACGAGCGCCGACCGGGGACACCACTCCGGCGGCGGGGCCGCGCCGGCGACGACGCGCTCGCTGCCTCCCCGGTCCCCGCGCCGGCCCTGACGCCCCTTTGTCGAACCTCGTCGCGATGTCGCCCTCAGGTCCGCCGCAGCCGGCGGGATCGGGCGTCGTTGCACTCGCGACTGGTGGCCTTGGCTTGTTCCTTTTGTTCTTCTCCTCGTATCTCGTACCGCTATCCCGGGCGGTCCGAGTACGAGCGGGTGTCGCTGAGCCTCACCCTCCGGGGTGACGACTGCGCCTCGTTCTCCATGAACCCGGCTGCGGTTCTCGCGCAGTCTCAATTCATTCCGGGAGGAATGATGCGCAAGCTGCTTCCTGCTCGTGCTCGGGGTGGTCGCCTGCTTCCAAGCGACGACCGCCGCGGCCGACCCCGGACCGATTCAGGTCTCCGGGCAATCGGCGACGACGTCGCAGCAAGCTGCGGCGGCGTCAAGCGCGACGCAGGTCAATCCAAGCAACACCAATATCTCGATTCGTGTTCTGAGCCCCGGCAATGACGGCAACGTCGCGCAGAGCAACACCGCGGCGTCGTCGGCGGCAGCTGGTAACGCCGCAGGAACGGGGCAGACCGCGAACCAGAACGCAGCGGGTGCAGGCGGCGTGCAGACGTCGCAGCAGTCCGCTGGCACGGTAGCTCGCTGTCGCGCTGTCGGCAGCCTCGCAGTACAACCCGAGCAACACGAACGTGCCGATTCGCGTACTGAGCCCGGGGAACGACGGCTCAGTGACGCAGTCGAACTCGACCGGCTCGCAGGCGGTCGCGGGGAACGCCGCAGGAACGCACCAGGCGGACTCGCAGACGCAGGCCGGACCGAGCTGTGGGTGCAGCGGAACGACCGGCGGGATCCAGACGGCCGATCAGTCGGCCTCGACGGACCAGGCGGCCATCGCGGCATCCGATGCCAAGCAAATCGATCCCTCGAACACCAACGTCGCGATTCGCGTACTGAGCCCCGGCAACACCGGCTCCGTCTCGCAGTCGAACACGGTCGGTTCCCTGGGAGCGGCGGGCAACATTGCCTCGACGACGCAGAACGGCTCGCAGTCGCAGTCCGGTTCCTCGTGTGGGTGCAGCGAGGCGCCCACCGTGGCGCAGGGCTACTCGCAGTCGCAGCCGGCCACGTCGTGTGGGTGCAGTGGCACGCCCGGCGTGCAGCAGGCGTCGCAGTCGGCGGGAACGGGACAGGAAGCGGTTGGACTCTCATCCGCGACCCAGATCCATCCGTCGAACGAAGCGTCGAACGTTCGGGTTCTCAGCCCGGGCAACGACGGCAACGTCTCGCAGTCGAACAACGCCGGTTCCGCCGCGATCGCCGGTAACGCCGCTCTGACGAGCCAGCAGGCGACGCAGACCGACGGCTCCGGCTCCGGCATCCAGATCGGCCAGCAGGATGCGTACACCGGGCAGGCTGCTCTCGCGGCATCCGCCGCCAAGCAGGTCGGTGCGTCGAACGACGCTTCGCCGGTTCGCGTTCTCAGCCCCGGCAACGGTGGCAACGTCTCGCAGTCGAACAACGCCATCTCAGGTGCCGCAGCGGGCAACCTGGCAGCGACGGCGCAGAACGGTACGCAGAATGTCGCCGGATCGAAGTGCGGCTGTGGTGGGACTGGAATCCAGGTCCTCGGCCAGAAGTCCGACACGGAGCAGAGCTCGGGTGCCTTCTCGGCAGCGGCTCAGCTGTTCGGCGGCCGGTCCGAGTGCGGTTGTGGCGGCTCGAGCGGCAATGAGGCATCCCCGGTCCGGGTCTACAGCCCGGGCAACGACGGGAACGTCTCGCAGTCCAACAACGCGATCTCCGGAGCGATCTCGGGAAACGCTTCGCTGACGTATCAGAACGGATCGCAGAATGAGGCCGGCGGCGGTCTCAAGATCCAGGCGCTCGGCCAGGAGGCAACCACGTTGCAGGACTCCGCAGCCGCATCGCTCGCGGCCCAGGTGAATCCGAGCAACGACGCCTCTCCGACGAGCGTCTACAGCCCGGGCAACGGCGGCTCCGTGAGGCAGCAGAACAACGCTGCGTCGCTTGCCGACTCCGGGAATGCGGCAGCCACCGGTCAGATCGCCGGCCAGACGATCGGTGCATCGTCGTGTGGTTGCCAGGGGCTGCCGATTCAGGTGGCAGGCCAGTCGGCGTGGACGGGTCAGGCCGCACAGGCCTTCTCGGCCGCGTTCCAGCTCTATCCGCAGAACGACTCCTCGCCGACCCGGGTCTTCAGCCTCGGCGGCGGCGGCGCGCTCGGACAGAGCAACTCCGCGCTGTCCCTCGGGAACTCGCGGAACGGTGCCCTCACGGGCCAGGGGGTGAGCCAGAAGAGCTAGGAACACCCTCAAGCCGACTCACCCGGTTTGGGAGAGGAGCCCTCGCTGCTGGGAACCAGCGCGCGGGCTCCTCTCCTTTGATCGGCATTCCAGGGTCGCTCGATCGGCATTGCGCAGTCGTGCTGGGCGGAGTACGGTCAGCAATTGCACGGCAGTACCAGGGGATAACGAGGGGGCCCATGGGTCTAGGCAGACCAGATCAGGGCACAGAAGGTCGGAGCAGGACAAATTTGCTCCTGCGGCGCTCACTCCCGCTCGCGGCGGTAGCGGTCCTTGCTGCGCCGTTTTCGGCTGCTGCGACCGGTCCTCAGGCGGCCCCTGACGCGGCACCGCCCGAAGCGACGCCGGCGCTGGTCGCCCCTGCTCCCGACCCCACCCCGTCGTCGGGGAACCATGTTTCCTCGGCTCGCACCACTCGCCCGTCCCAGGGCACGAGCGTGCCGTCCTCGAGCACACGCTTTTCGAGCGTGCCGTCGTCGCCGCACCGACACAGCAACACGACCACCCGGGAGTCATCGCCGGTCGTGGCAACCAAGACCCGAACGGCGAATCGCCATCCGCGCCACGTACTGCCCCACCACCCCCACCCCGTCGTCGTTCGCGACGTGACGCCGTTCGCGGTCGACGTTCCGGCGGGGCTCGGGTCGGTCGCAGGATCGATTCGTGACGACTCCGCGCCAATCCTCGCCGCGCTCGCACTCCTTGCTGCCGCGGCGGCGGCCGCCAGCGGCACGGGCCTCGTGCTTGCCTGGAGCAGGCAGCAGGAGACGGCGGAATGAGATCTCTCGTCGCGCTCGGCATCGTCACTGCACTCCTCGTCGTAATCGGGGCTCCTACTCGTGGCGGAGCCGGGCCATGCCGACGGGCCGGTGATCACACCGACGATCACAGCTGGGACAACGGGCGACAATGGCTGGTATCGAAGCAACGTCACCGTGAAGATCGACGTGACCGGCGCGACCGACACGACCTGTCCCGCCGTCAAGACGTTCACGGCGACCACGTCGCCGGCCTGGACGTGCACGGCGACATCGGGCCCGCTGACGCAAACGCTCACGCTGAACTTCAAGATCGACGCCGATCCTCCGACCATCAGCGGAGCGACTCCCGACCGCGCGCCGGATCACAACGGCTGGTTCAACCATCCCACGACCGTGACGTTCGCCGGCACCGACGCGAACTCTGGCGTCGCCTCCTGCACCTCCGCGTCCTACTCGGGGCCAGACGTCTCTTCGACGACAGTCAGCGGCACCTGCCGCGACAACGCGGGCAACGTCAGTGCTCCGGGAACCTATGCGCTGAAGTACGACGCGACACCGCCCGCTGTCACGGCGTCAGCGGCACGTGCGGCCGACGCCAACGGGTGGTTCAACCATCCGGTCGCCGTGGCGTTCTCCGGGACCGACTCCGGTTCGGGGATCGACTCGTGCACCGGTTCGACTACCTACTCAGGCCCCGACACTGGCGCTGGGTCGATTCCGGGGAGCTGTGTCGATCAAGCCGGCAACCGCACCGCGGCCTCCTACGCTCTGCACTACGACGCCACACCTCCGACGGCGAGCGCCAAGATCGCGCGCAATCCCGACGACGCAGGCGGTTGGTACAACCATCCCGTGGCGGTGGCTTTCGCGGGAACCGACGGGCTGTCGGGGCTCGCGGGCTGCACGGACGCGCGAACCTACAGCGGCCCGGACGACAGCTCGGCAAAGGTCACCGGGAAGTGCACCGACAACGCCGGCAACGCCACGCAGGTCTCAGCGACGCTGCGGTACGACGCGACCGCCCCTCATCTCGGTGACATCGCGGTTGCGCTCGGCGACGGCTCGGCCACGCTCAGCTGGAAGCAACCTGCCGACACACGGGTCGTCTCGGTGACCCGTGCCCCCGGCCGAAACGGAAAGGGCACGACTTCGGTCTACGCCGGCCACGCAGCGAGCTTCCGGGACGCGGGTCTCCGCCCAGGCGTCGCCTATCACTACACGCTCCGTAGCCAGGACGACGCCGGGAACACGGCCGTCTCGAAGATCACTGCGAAAATGACGGCGCTGTATGCGCCCAAAAGCGGCGCGGTCGTACGGCGAGGCAGCCTGCTCGCGTGGATCGCGAAGCCAGGCGCGACCTACTACAACCTCCAGTTTTTCCTCCACGGGCACAAGGTGATGAGCGTGTGGCCAGTCCGGCCGTCGCTGCGCATCCCGGGTAGCTGGACGTACAACGGCCACACCTATCGCCTCGCGCGCGGGATGTACCGCTGGTACGTCTGGCCGGGCCGCGGTCCGCGATCAAAGGCGCTCTACGGCCGCCTGCTTGGAAGCAGTCAGTTCAGGGTGCGCTGAAGTACAGCCTGCGCCGGTCGCGCACCGCCGACCTCCAAACGAGGCTACTGGAAGGCGGACATTTCCTCCCGCCGCTCGAGCCGTCTCAAGCCGTCGTCCAGAGGGACAGCGCTCGCGGAGCCATGTCCGGTCGCCAAACACCCAGTCCTGGACGCGCCTGCTCTCCTCGCCGGCCAGTCCGGGCCGGACAGACGTGGTCTGACCAAGTGTGAAGAGACGCAAACAACTCGCTGGCTGCCTGTACCTCGAAGACAGAGTCGCGGGGCGACTCAACGAGCAGACGGAGCGAGGGCTTGTCCGCGTGCTGGGCGAAGTCGAGCCTCTGTACATCGCCGTTCGAGTTCGCCGGCGCGAGCAGCGGCCCGCGGCCGGTGCGACTCCAGATCGAATCGGCTTCGAGGGCGTGTGAGATAGTGGGCGCGGCGTGTGGGTGATCGAGCGCCTGTTCGTCACTCGCGTAGGTGAGCGCAGGCGCGCTGCCGATCACCGCTCGCGCGGGATGCCGTACACCTCTTGGCTGATCGGCCGCATGAAATCGCGGCCGCCGCCCGACACGATGAGATCGTGAAGCCGTTTGCCTCGAGATAGCCGAGCAACTCGACCATCGGCGCGTACGCGCACCGGAGGTACGGCCGACCGAACGTCGGATGCTGAGCGGTGCGAAGAAACTCGACCGGCTCGGGTATCGAAATCCTCGACGCTCACCCGGGCGTACGCGGAGAGGATGCCGGCAGCCAGCACTGCACGTTGGTGTCGTCGCCTGCGTAGTGCTCGGCCATCAGCGCACCGAGCCAGCGCGTAGTCACGCTCGTACGCCGCCTTCCACGGTTGCCGCTCGCGCAGCTCAGGCGTCGCCTCCGCCGCCGCGACGAGGTCGCGGAGGATGAAGTCGAGTTGAATCGGCATCGGCTGCTCGCACCACAGGGTGCCGTCGTTGTCGAATACTGCAATCCGCTCCTCGACCGGCACGGCATCCGCGCCGTCACCGCACGTTCGGCGCACGAACTCGAAGATCGCGTCCTTGGTCGCGCCGTCGCGCCAGCTCGCGAGTGCTTCAGTCCCGGTGCTCATGCGCACCGACCCTAGAGCTACCCGTCCCCATCCATGTCATCCCGACGAGACGAACCCGCGAGCGTCTGAACCTCGCTGCCGGCTTGCGGGCGGCTACGCCGGCTCGGCCGACAGGTCGCGCGGCAGGCGACGTTCGTTCAGGAGCGTCGTCCGGCGCAGGCGGCGAAGCTGATCGGGCGTTTCGACACTTGCGACCACGGCGACCGAATGCACCGCCGACGACCCCGCCGAACCAGGAGAGACGGCCCCGCGGACGACGACACCCGCGATCGCCGCCGCCGCAACGAGTGTCGCGATTCCCGCACCCGCAACGAGCCGTTTGGCTGAGCGGGGCAGGTCGAGCATTACCGGGGGATGTCGCACATATGACGCCGCCCGAATGGCATGCGTCGACGCGTCCGAAGCCGCAGCGAACTCGCGGCAGTTGGCGCAGCGACCGAGGTGCGCGTCGAGCAGCGCACCCTCGAGCTCCGAGAGCTCATCGTCCGCGCGAAGAGACACCCAAAAGCGGGCACGGGCGCACAATTGACCTCCAGCCACATCCATCAGCTACCTACGACGACCTTTCATCCGATTAGTTAGCAACGTTACCGATTTTCCCTTGCGCGGCACGGGTTCAAACCGGTATTCCTTCGGGGTGCGCCTCGTGCTCGCCCTCCTGGCGGCGGTCGCCGCGGTCGGTGCCTCTCTGGCATCGGCAGCGACGGCTCCCACCTACAGCATCACCTTCACCGGGTCGGGCACCGAGCATCACGTCGATCAGCAGCAGAACATCCAGGACAGCGGCGCGTGCAACTCGGCGGAGCACGTCGACGTCACGGCCACGGTCTCGTGGTCGGCGTCATGGGCCGGCTTCACCCCCACCGCGCGAAACCTCCGCGAGCGGCCCGCACAAATCGCCGGGTCACACTTCACCGGCACGCACGTGAAAGACGCGTGCGGCTTGCCTCTGGATCAAGCGCCCGACGGCTGGGTGATGCAAGAGACGTGTGACACCGATCTCGTCGCCACCGGGCCGGCGGAACTGACGCTCGTGAAGAAGACGGCCACGTCGCTCGTGCTCGCGATCGCCGCGCCGCCTGTCTCGCTGCCGGTTTCGGTGCAGTGCCCGCTGAACGTGCGCAACGATCAGTTCGCGGGGCATCTGATCGTGCAACTGAAGAAGCTGAAGGCTCTGAAGAGGCACGCGTCGCTGTCGTTCGCGGTCGGGACAGCGCATCCCGGTCCCGGTGATCTCTACGTGCCGGAACAGAACTGCTCGCAGCCGACGAAGCCGTACGAGGGCTACCGCACCGCGGACTCGTGCCAGGACACGGTGTCCTGGGCCGGGTCGATGAAGATCACGCGCGGGTAACGCGACGCGCGAGGTCCGCGAGCGGGAAGGATCGGTGCGCGCGCGGCGGTGCGATGAAGTTCTGCCGGTGCGTCGCGTGGACGAACGAGTTGAATCCCTGGGCCGTCGAGCGCGGGTCGATCGGCAGCTTCGAACCGTCGCCGAGTGCGCCGTCCATCGCCCGGCGCGCGCGGTTGAAAAAGTCGGTCGATGGTGCGAAAGCCACGAAATGCACGCCCGCCGACGGTGTCGCAGAGACCTCACCGGCAACGACACTTTGCGAGAACGGGTTGTCCAGTGTGTTGAAGTCGGCACGCGAGATCACCGCAGCTCCGCGGGGCCGCACGACGCCGTAGGCATCGCGAACGTCCGTCGGCAATCGAGTGACCGTTTGCAGCGTGGCGCTGTGGCCGACGCCGCCGAAGTGGCTCAAGTCGCTTCGCACATCTGCCGCCGTCTCGACGCGGCTGACGTCCTCGGCGATCGTGTACGTCTTGTCAGGCACCGTGAGACCCGGGCGGTTCATCGATCGCAGCTGATCCGTGAACGGCACGGACTGCCACCAGCGCTCGAGGTCCTCGTTCAGGTGTGAGACGTGCATTGCTGCGCCGCCGCTCCAGTAGCTCTTCAGTTTCTGGTCGGTGAGACCGGGAAGCGTCTCGAAGCTGGCGATCCGGTCGGGCGCCATCGCGGCCTTCTGGGTCGAGGTGAACCCGAGGAACATCTGCACACCGTCGACCATCAGATCCGCCCCCGGCACGCTCGCCGCCTGCGCCATCTGCTTCGCCAGTCCGGGTCCCGCGCCGAATCCACCGCCGACGAACCCGTTGCGGATCGTGGTCACCGAGAACAGGTCGTGGAGCGCATCGACGATCGCGTGTTGGCCGTCATCGATATGGGCGACGACGTCGCTGCGGAAGAGGAAGACGACATCGTCGGTCCCGAGGTGGAGTCCGGCCGGATCGCTCGCAAACGGAGTCGCTTCGAGCACGGCAGCCAGCGGCTTGCCCGTCCCCTTCGAGGCACGCCGGTCAACCGGCAGGTACGCCGGGTACTTGCGTCCGTCGGCAAGCCTCGGGACGAGGCGACGGAAGTACGGCAGACCCCAGCCGACCGTGACACCCAGCCCGGCCGGTGTCGACGGATAACGCGCCTCGACCGTCGCGAGTGCATGCTCGAGGCGCGCCTGTGCCGCATGCAAGTGACTCGCACCCGAGATCCGCAGGCGGGCGGTCACGATCCGGTGGTGCAGCGGCGGGACGATGACGTCGATGCCGAGCTCCTGGACGACCTGCAGCCCGCTCAGCAGATACTGCTCGCGTGTGCGCGCGGCGGTCGTTGCGGCGCGTACCGGCGCTGCCGCGATCCCGTCGAGCAGCGAGTAGATGTTCCCAGCAGCCAGTGCAGCCGCACCGCGCTTCAGGAGCTCGCGACGCGACAGCTGCGTCATTTGTGCGACCGAACGAGCTTGTTCCGCTGCAGCCGGCGCATCGAATTCGCGTCGTCGTCCCCGACGCCGCTCGACATGGCCGCCGGCGCCGCCGGCTTTGCCCGCGGGCCGTTGTGGCTGCTACCGCGGGAGGCCGCAGCGACCGCCACGGCTATCGCAACTGCAACGAGCACGACGATCAGGACGACGAGCTGCTTGCGACCCACTCAGTCAGGGTAGCCGCCGGGCTCAGCCCCTGAGCGTGACTGATCGACCAACCGCATGCCCGTCCGCGGTGACCGCCTCGACCGCAACCGCCTTCGGCCGGGTCGTCAACGGAATGCCGGTTTCGAGGCCGCCCCAGGGATGTGTTGCCACCTGCTGTAGGTGGGCTCCGTCAGGCCCCGCGAGCACGCGCCAAGTCGCAATGTCCCCGCGCCCGTTCGAGCTCGCATAGACGTGATCCCCAACGACTGCGACCGCTGGACGGCCCGCCGCCTTTCTGGGCGATGAACACGAGCCCGGGCGCGACGTTCTGGGCCGGTTGCGTCACGAGGAGCTTCGGCGGTTCGAGGCCAGGCAGTGTCCGAAGGGTTTGCGGCGATGCATCGACCGCTGAGCTGGAGACACGCGTGCCGGAGACATTCGTGCTGGAGCTCGACCCGCACGCAACGACGAGCAGCAGAACGGGAAGCAGACGGGTCAGCTTCACGAGGCAGTGACTTTAACGTGCCGAATCGCCAGGTCGGCGGGCTCGCTGTTAACCGGTCGCGATCGCGGCCCTCGGGCCGAGCGTCGCAAGCGCACTCGCAAGGGCGCGCTCGAGCGCGTACAGCGGGAACGGCTTCACCAGGTACGCCACGGGTTCCAGCGCGAGCAGTTCCTTCTCCGGGGCGTAGATGCTCGTGAAGAGCACCGGCACGTTCTGAGCGCGCAGGCGTGTCGCGAGCCGAAGCCCGGATTCGACTCCCGGCTCGACGACCGCGACGTCGATTGCGATGTAGTCGACAGCGTCGCCGCAGTACGCGACGGGCTCGTGCCCGAGCCGGCGGACGACGAGTTCGAGCAGGGAGCTGATATCGGCGTGCGGTTCGCAGATGAGTACCCGAGCCACTCCTGCAGAGTCGATCCTGCTCGCAGGGATTGCGCGGACGGGATGGTATGAAGCAGGTATGAATGCGCGCCCCCGCGTCCTCGTCGTCGACGACGACGCCGACATTCGCCTGCTCCTGCGGGAATTGCTGGAGCGCGCGAGTTACGCCGTCGACGAGGCGGAAGACGGCCGCGCGGCGCTCCGGAGCCTCTTCGCGACCCCGCCTTCACTGATCATTCTCGACGTGTCGATGCCGGAAATGGACGGCTACCAGACGCTCGAGCGGATCCGCGATCTCTCCGACGTCCCCGTGCTGATGTTGACTGCCCGGACACAGGAGCTCGAGAAAGTACGAGGCCTGACGGCGGGCGCCGACGACTACGTCGCGAAGCCGTTCGGCCGCCAGGAGCTGCTCGCGCGGGTGCAGGCGCTGCTGCGCCGGAGCGGCGGGAAGTCGGAGGTCGTCGAGACCTACGCCGACGAGTTCGTGCAGGTCGACTACGGCCAACGGCGGATCGTCGTCGAGGGCCGCGAGGTGCGGCTGACGCCGCTCGAGTTCAAGCTGCTCGCCGCATTCGTGCAGAACCCGAACCAGGTGTTGAGCCGCGACCAACTGCTGGAGATCGTCTGGGGCGACCCCTACGGCGTCTCGGGCGACCAGGTGAAGCTGTATGTCGGCTACCTCCGCAAGAAGCTCGCGCCCGAAGCCCCGGAATCTGCACCGATCGAGACGGTGCGCGGGTTCGGCTACCGCTACCGGCGCGACTAGCCCTCCGCGACGAGATTCAGTCCGCGAGCAGCTCCTGCACCTTGGCGACGAGCTCGGCTGCCTTGAACGGCTTCGCGAGGTATGCGTCGGCGCCTGCGTCGATCCCGCGCTCGACGTCTGACTCCTGAACCCGAGCCGACAGCAGGATCACCTTCAACCCGGCGAGCGCCGGATCTGCCCGCAGCGTCGCCAGTACTTCGTAGCCGGTTCGCTTCGGCATCATCACGTCGAGCACCGCGACCGTCGGCCGGTGCGCGCGAACCGCCTCGAGTGCGGCGTCGCCGTCGACGGCCTGGACGACGCGGAAGCCCGCTCGTTCGAGGCGCAACGACACAAGCGACAGGATGTCCTCGTCGTCGTCCGCGCAGAGGATCAGCGGCTGCTCGCTCACGACGGGATGGGCAGGTCGACGACGAACGTCGTGCCCTCACCGTCGATGCTGTCGACCCCGATGCGCCCCCCGTGCGCCTCGACGATCGCCTTCGAGATGTAGAGACCGAGGCCGGTCCCCTGGATCTGGCGCTCCAGGGCGTTTTGCGAGCGGAAAAAGCGCTCGAAGAGCCGCTCGCGCTCTTGCTCGGAGATCCCGATCCCGGTGTCGGAGACCTCGAAGTGGACGAGGCCCGACTGTGCCGACAGAGCAACGCCGACTCGTCCTCCGGGCGGCGTGAACTTGATCGCATTCGAGACGAGGTTGTCGAGCAGTTGGGCGAGCCGCGCCGCTTCGCCCGAGATCACGGGAACCTCAGCGGCCGTGGCCTCGAGCTTGACGCCGGCTGCCTCGGCGCGCGGACGTGCCGATTCGACGGTCTGAAGCACGAGCCGCCGCAGGTCGACGTCACTCCGCTCGAGCTCCAGCTCGCCGCCCTGCAATCGCGCCGAGAACAGGAGGTCGGAAACGAGCCCGAGGAGCCGCTCGGCATTGCGGTCGACGATCCCGAGGTAGTTCCGCTTCTGCTCGTCGTGCTCGTCTTCGAGCATCAGCTCGACGTACCCCGAGATCGAGGTGAGCGGCGTCCGGAGCTCATGCGAGACGTTTGAGACGAACTCGTCCTTGAGTGTGTCGAGCTCGACGAGTTGTTCGTTCTGATACGCGAGCAGCTGCTGCGCCTGCTCCGCTTCACGGCGCGCGAGGCGCTCGGCGCGTCTCGCTCGTTCGACCGCACGCACGAGACCCGCGAGCCGCAGGAGGACGAGCACTGCGAGCACTGCCCCGCCGACGCCGAGGACGTAGGAGTGGACGCGGTGATGCGCCGAGCGCTCGATCAGCAAGATCGCCGGTGCCGTGAGCAGTGCCACCGCGAGCAGGGCGAGCCGCGTGTTCGTGAGCCGCGGCAGACGCCGCCGGTCGGGCTCGGCGATCCGAGCCATCGACGGGTCGAGCGCTGCCGCTCCCCACACCACGTAGGAGCCGAGCCAGAGCGCATCGATCCAGTCGCCGCCCTGGTAGGAAGCCGTGTTCAGCCCGTAGATCTCGTCGGCGATCACCCAGAGCGCGAGGCTCGTCAGAAGCAGGCGATAGGCGACGGTCCGTCCACCAGGCCCGACGAGCAGCTGAGCGAACGCGACGAGCAGCAGCACGTCCATCGCGGGATAGGCCATCGAGACGAGGCGCGTGCCCTCGCTGCCGAAGTGAATGTGGTTGTACGGGTCGATGAAGAACACCCACTGGACGAGCGCAACGCCGCAGAAGACGACGATCGTGTCGAGGACCGCGGCGCGGCTCGCCTGCCCACCCAGACGGCGGAGGACGAGGAAGACGCCCAGGGCGAGCAGCGGGTAACCGGCGAGGTAGAAGAGATCGGCGACCGATGGGTTCGGGGGCTCACGGTTCAGCTCCACCTCGTAGATGGCGAAGATCGCGTCACCCGCGACCTGCCCGAGCAGCCCGAGGGCGAAGAAGTACCAAGCGAGACGCTGTCCACGGGGGAGGTTCCAGATCGTGCCGAGGTAGACGGCGACGACCGACGCGAACCCGACGCCGACGTAGTAGATCGACTGGGCGTCCGGAGGCAGAACGAAGTAGACGGCGATCGCAACCGCACCGAGCGCGAGGAAGGTCAGCGACGCGGGGGCGGGCCGGGCCCGCCCGGTGAGGGCCGGAAGGGCTGGAGCGGTGGGCGAAAACGAGGCCATGGGCTGTGCTTTTCGGCATCAGGGTAGTGCTCCCTTGAGGCAAAACGAGGTCCCCCGGGCCGAATCGGGTTGGCGATGTCGCCGTCTCTCTCTATGCTTCGCGCAATTCCCCTGACCCCCCAGACAGGAGGACGAGTGAAGAAGCGCATGTATGTGGGCGTGGGAGCGTCCGCGCTGATCGCCATCGTCGCACTCGCGACGACGGTTAGCGGGGCCATTGCCCGGAGCGGCGCGACGCCGCTGCCGGCATCGTCCTGTTCGGCGATCCAGAACCCGAGCGGTCAGTACCTGATCGCGTCCGACCTGCCCCTTCAGGGCTCAGGGCGTACTCAGACCACGCAGATGACCAGGGCGATCAAGTTCGTCCTGGCTCAGCACAACTGGAAGGCCGGGAAGTACTCCCTTGCCTACCAGAGCTGCGATGACTCGACTGCTCAGGCAGGCAAGTGGGACTCGGGCAAGACGTCCGCAAACGCGAACAACTATGCCCAGGACTCGAGCGTCATCGGCGTCATCGGAACGTTCAACTCCGGTGCTGCCGAGATCATCGTTCCGGTGCTGAACCGTGCCGCGAACGGCCCGATCGCAATGATCAGCCCGGCGAACACGTATGTCGGCCTGACGCACGGTGGACCGGGCACCTCAGCCGGCGAGCCGGGCAAGTACTACCCGACCGGCAAGCGCAACTATGCGCGCGTCGTTGCGGCCGACGACTACCAGGGTGCGGCTGACGCGCTCTACGCGAAGTCGATCGGTGTCAAGAAGGTGTTCATTCTGAACGACAAGGAGGCCTACGGCCTCGGCGTTGCGACGAACTTCAAGAACGCCGCGAAGAAGCTCGGCATCACGATCGCCGGGTTCACTGCATGGGACGGCAAGGCGTCGTCGTACGAGGCGCTCGCTGTCAAGGTCAAGGCGTCGGGAGCACAGGGTGTGTTCCTCGGCGGTCTGATCTGCGAGAACGGTGGCAAGCTGATCAAGGACATGTCGGCCGGTGCTCCCGGTGCGAAGATCATGGCCCCTGACGGCTTCACGCCGGTCTCCGCGACCGTGCAGGAGGCTGGTTCGGCCGCCGAAGGCATGTCTGTCTCGGTTGCCGGCCTGCCGAACACGGCACTCAAGGGTGCCGGTGCCGCCTTCGTGAAGAACTTCACGAAGGCCGACAAGCGTCCGCCGGATCCCTATTCGGTGTACGCAGCGCAGGCCGCCGAGGCTATGGTCGCGGCGATCGCGCAGTCGAACGGCACTCGCTCGGACGTGACCAAGCAGGTCTTCAAGATCCATCTGAAGAACAGCATCCTCGGCAACCTCTCGTTCAACGCGAACGGCGATGTGACGTCGAATCCGGTCACGATCTACAAGGTGAAGGGTGGCAAGTCGACGACCCTCAAGGTCATCGTCCCGCCGAACAGTCTCGTCAAGGCGGCGTAGCCGGGACCCCACCCGTACGACCCGAGAGGGAGGGCATCCGCCCTCCCTCTCCTTTTATCTCTTTTATGCTCGGACGATATGGCTGCCGCAACAGGCACTGATGCCCAGCTCGTGGGGCGCTGCCGGCGCGGCGAGGCGGCTGCGTGGGACGAGCTCGTCGAGCGCTTCTCGCGCTACGTGTTCGCGATCTGCACCCAGGGCTTCCGATTTGCCGAACACGACGCCGAGGACGTCTTCCAGGACGTCTTCACACGGGTGTACACGCACCTCGACCGGCTTCGCGACGATGAGGCCTTCCGGCCCTGGCTTGCGCAGCTGACGCGCCGTGCCTGCATCGACAAGCTACGGGCCGGCGGACGCGAGGCGCCGGTCGACGAGCTCGAGCCGGCCGAGCTCGACGACACCCTCGCGACGCTCGACGAGGCGCTCACGGTCCACGACGCCATGGCGTCGCTCCCGGAGAACTGCCGCGAGATCCTCGACCGGTTCTTCGCGCAGGACGAGAGCTACCGCACGATCGGCGAGGCGCTCGAGCTGCCCGCAGGCACGGTCGCGAGCCGAATCTCACGGTGCCTGGAGAAATTGAAGGCCGTCCTGGAAGAAAACACCGAGCCCGCTCGTCCTGAAGTCGGGTGATTCGATGAACGCATCTGACCACGACGCACTTGCCAGGCTGATCGCAGCCCTCCCACCCGCTCCGCGCGGATGGGTCCAGGCAGCGCAAGAGCTCCCGGCTGCCCGCAGGGGAATCGACGACATCGTCGAGCGGGCCGCAGCGGACGCCGCCTACCGCACGCGTGTCGTTGCTGACCTCGAATCGGCGCTGGCGGACGTGGGTATCGCTCCCACTCCGCCGGTCCTCGACGAGCTGCGCGAGCGCTTCCGCTTGCTCTAGCTCTGACGTTCATGAGCCCGGGATGTGGAACGATCCCGGGCTCATGGACGTTCTTGACATCGAAGCCCTGCTCGACGCGCTCGCTGCGGAGGAGCCTGCCCCGGGCGGAGGCTCGGCCGCGGCGCTCGTCGGCGCCATGGCCGCGGCCCTCTGCACGAAGGTGGCGCGGTTCTCGGGCGACGGCGGTGCGGACGCCCAGGGAGCCGCCCTACGGCGGCGGCTGACCGCACTCGCTGCGGAAGACGCGCACGCATTCATGGCAGCCCTTGAGCAGCTACGGGAGCGGCGCGACGACTTCGATCTCGGCCGCGCCCTCGCGCTCGCCGCCGACGTTCCGCTGCGCATCGCGGCCGCCTGCGCAGACGTCGCCGATCTCGCGGCCGCCCTCGCGGAGCACGGCAAGCCGGACCTCCAGCCCGACGCGCGCGCTGCCTCCTTGCTCGCCGCCGCGGCGAGCCGCTCGTCCGCGCTCCTCGTCGAGGCAAACCTCGGCGCGACGCCCGGCGATGACCGAATCCTGCGGGCGCGGCTGCTCGCCGACGGCGCCGAGGCTGCGGCTTCGGAGTGACGCGTCCGCTCGCATCCGTCCCTGATCTCGAGCACGAGCTCGACGCGCTGTACGCACTGCCGCTCGACCAGTACACAAAGGCCCGCAACGACCTGGCGTCGAGGCTGAGGAAGGCTCACCAGGCCGATGTTGCGGCGGAGGTGCGTGCGTTGAAGAAGCCGAGTGCGGTCGCCTGGGCAGCGAACAGCCTCGTCCGCACCGACGGTCAACTAATCGGTGAGCTGCTCGCGGCGGGCGAACGCCTGCGCACGGTTCAGCAGCAGGCCCTCGGCGGCAAGGCCCGGGCCGACGACGTGGCCGAGGCGTCGGCGGCCGAGCGGGATGCTGTTCGCGCTCTCCTGGCGGCCGCCCGCAAACGGTTGGGGGGGCGGGCAACTCCGACCCTGCTCGACCGTCTCGGTCAGACGCTGCGTGCCGCCGCCGTCGACGACCACGCCCGGCTCCTCCTCGAGCGCGGACGCCTGACCGACGAGCTCAAGGCCGTAGGCTTCGGCCCACTCGAAGCGGTGAAGCCCGCGCGCCGCCGCAGCGACGAGGTAGGGCGAGCCGCCCGCGAACGCGTGACCGCGTTGCGCGCCGAAGCGCGCCGTCTCGCAGCCGAGGCCCGCGACGCCGAGGTCGCCGCGGAGCAGGCCGAGCGGGCTCGCACGATCCTCGTCGAGGAGGCGGAAGCGAAGCGCGCCGAGGCCGAGCGCGCGGCCGCCGAGCTCGCCGAGGCCGAGGAGGGCCTCCGCACGCGGCGCTAGCACGAAAGTGGCCATCCCTCGATCGAGGCACGACGAAGGTGGCAACCTCCAGGTCCCTTCGTCCGTGGTTCGCGCGGATCGTTCGGTGCATGCTGCCTGCGAGCAGCGGTTCTGGATCAGGGGCGAGGGGGAAAACAGTGAAGGCGAGCAGCCGGGGTCAAGCGAACAGGGCGGCGACCGTCCGTTGTATCGAGTGCAAGAGCTCGAGCGGCCTCTACTGGCAAGGCTGGCGCGCGTACCGGGCGGATGATCCGGAAACGGACGAGCCACCTGCGCTCGCGTTCTACTGCCCGACCTGCTCGCAGCGCGAGTTCGGCACGCGACCGTGAGCGGCATCTTCACGATGTCCCTGTTCGCCGGCACCGCAGCGCTCGCTGTCTGGGTCGCCGTCAGGTTTCCGCAGCTTGCCCCGAAATCGCTGCTGCGCCGCGTCATCGGCGCGGGCATCTCGGTTGCGATCCTGCAGGTCGCACCGATCGTCTCGAGCGGCGCAGCCCTTCTCTACCTGACGGTATTCGCGCTCGCGCTCATCCTGCTCGCGGTCTGGCTGCATGCGTTCTGGATGATCCAGGGCGTCCGCGACCTGAACGCCTGAGCCGGAGCACGAAACAAGGGGCTCACGCCCATGCTAAGAACTGGGAAGGATGCAGCCGGACGACACTGAGCCCGAGTCACGACGACGGCCAAGGCTCGACCTGACGCTCTTCTCCCGCGTCACCGGGCAGGAACGCCGCGAAGACATCGACGCGCTGATGCACGAGCTGCGCGATGTCGCCGAGGCCCTCGACCGGGCCGAGCGCAAGCTCGCGGCGGTCGAGGCGCTCGAAGGGATCGACGGTGCCGCGATCACGGCCGCGACGACACATGTTCGGCTGTACTCCCGCCCGGCGGGTTACGCATTCGTGGAAGCCGACGAGCCGCCTCCGGCCGTCGGTGATGTGTTCGAGACGGACGACGGCACGTTCGTCGTCGACCGCTTTCGGGCGTCGCCTCTCCCCGGTGACTTGCGCCGCTGCGCCGTCCTCGTTCCCGTCGGCCTGCTCCGCCTCGACGAGAGCGACGCGGACGACTGACAGCAGACAGGCGGGCGACCTCTGCGGCAGAGACGCGCCCGCCCGCGCTGGATAAACATCTCAGGCCGCACGGCGAAACCTCGGGCTCTCGTGCGGTATTCGCCCCGGCCGGTCAAGCGCCGTTGTCAACCACCTTTTGGGTGTTCCGTGGGCGTAATGGCACACCTAGGTTTGAGGGAGTTCGGTCATGCGGCTGTGCAGCCCGCGCTCATCGCGCGGCGCACAAGAAACAGAGGACAGATTTGAACACTCAGACTCGCGGCTTCAGGAACCTCGCAGCACGCGGCGCTATGGTGATGAGCTGGTCCCAGTGACGGTGCCGGTGCGGCATCTTCAGCTGCAGCGGTCGGAGCCGACGGCAGGACGGGTCGAGCCCGAGCTGGACGCGGTCGTCGAAGGGTTGCGGCGGCGGCTCGTTCGCATGGCCTTCGATGTTCACGACGGCCCGATGCAGGAACTGATCGCGCTCAGCTACGGATTGCACGAGCTGAGGAAGAAGGTCTCCAACTCATCCGAACGCGCTGATTCTCTTGCGGGCGAGTTCGAGGAGCTTGGGGCGCGCCTGGTCGAGACCGAGCAGATGCTGCGCGGCATGATGCGTTCGCTCGAGCAGAGCGCGGCAGGTCACACCGACCTGCTCGCGATGGTCGAAGAACAGGTCGCGGCCTTCCAGCAGCGTTGCCCGGGGATCGTCGTCGAGGTCGCTGCGTACGGCGACCTCGAATTGCACACGGATTCGCAGCGCATTGCCGTTGACCGAGTCCTACGCGAGTCGCTCACGAACATCGCAAAGCACTCCGGTGCCGAGAATGTCACGGTGCAACTGCAAGGACTGGCCGGTGTTCTGCTGCTGACCGTGCAGGACGACGGGTGCGGGTTCGACACCGGGGCCTGGGAGCAGTCCACGGCCCGCGTCGGGCTACGAAGCATGAGGAGCCGTCTGGAGCTGCTCGGCGGCGAGCTCACGGTCGACAGCCGCCCCGGGGGTCCGACGACCATCACCGCCGCGATACAGAAGTGGCAGCCTGCGGCCCCGGTGACCGTCGCGCCGGTCGCGTTACGCGTCACGTCGTAGCCGAACCCGCCGGCGCGTCGCACTTCGTTCGATGGTTCGACCCGCATCTGGTTCAACTCGAGGCGCGGCGGGAAGACTACGTCGGGTGGGCACGGCCGCTCTCATCATCGCCAGCATCTCGACGTTCATCACCGTCGTCGTCGTGCTCGCACTGTTCGTGTGGGCGGCGCG
Organism: uncultured Thermoleophilia bacterium; assembly: GCA_963842335.1. Classification (GTDB taxonomy): domain Bacteria; phylum Actinomycetota; class Thermoleophilia; order Gaiellales; family Gaiellaceae; genus PALSA-600. Next base: position 42,560 of record CAWJGF010000015.1, read on the forward strand.
CAAGGATGGCGAGTACGACCGCGCCGTACAACGACGGCTCGGCATCCGGCGTCGCACGCGGCTCTGACAAGAACGATCTGTCCTGGCTAATCGATCTTCATGACGACGTCGTAGGCGCCTCGCGCGAGCAGCTCGACGCCCGTCGCTTCGACGGTGCTCGCCCGGCTCTGGTCGGCGAACTTGTCCGTCTCCGCCGCAGCGGCCTCGCTCTCCCAGAACGTCAGTGTCAGCGCAGTGCCATCGTCACGGTTGACGAAGAACGCGCCGCCGGCGTTACCAGGCAGGCCGGCGACGAAGCTGCTGACCCTATCGGTGACGTGTGCCGTCCACTTGTCGAGCGCTTCCGGTGATCCTGTCCAGGTCGTCGTTCTCGCAACCATGCGGAACCTCCATCGACTGCTCGCCCTCAGATCATCTGCGGGTGAGTGACGATGAGCCTGTCACGTTTGAGCCGCGGGCAAATCCTCGCGCCCGCGAGCTGTGGTCAGCCCGCCGACGCGCTTGCCCGGCCGGCGAGTGTGTCGGCGCGGCGCGGCAACACCCAGCCCGGACGTGGGAAGTGGCACGTATACCCATTCGGGTAGTGCTCGAGATAGTCTTGATGCTCGGGCTCGGCCTCCCAGAACGGACCCGCCGGCGTCACCTCCGTGACGACCTTGCCCGGCCAGAGGCCGGACGCCTCGACATCGGCGATCGTGTCCTCGGCGACTCGCCGCTGCTCGTCGTCGAGGTAGAAGATCGCCGAGCGATAGCTCATGCCGACGTCGTTGCCCTGCCGGTTCACCGTCGTCGGATCGTGGATCTGGAAGAAGAACTCGAGCAGGTCTCGGTAGGAGGTCTGCTCGGGATCGAAGGTGATCTCGATCGACTCGGCATGCGTCCCGTGGTTGCGGTAGGTCGCGTTCTCGATGTCGCCTCCGCTGTAGCCCACCCTGGTCGAGAGCACGCCACGACGCTTCCGGATCAGGTCCTGCATCCCCCAGAAGCACCCGCCGGCAAGGATCGCCTTCTCCACCGTTCCACTCATTTCCGTCACTCCCCTCCACCCTCGAAGTTCGTCAGGACCCTGCTCCACTGTAGCTCCCGGCTTCGCTGTGCTCGCCCGGGAATGGACGTCTATGCGTTGCCGAGCAGTGACACCCACATCGTCCCCTGCAAACGGCGGGCCTCGACGAAGCGTGCGAGCTCGTCGGCACCGATTTATGGTTGCAAAGTCAGATTCCTGCAGTCACCCGTTCGAGTGATCCGCGTTGACGCAGGGCGAGTTAACCTCAATCATCCGAAGTGTCCGCATCGTGCGGTTGCAGGACTTCGCCGCCGAAGTCGAAAGAAGGACCGCAAATGGCCGTCCATAAACTCCCAGATTTTGACGCTCTCGCAGTGCGCGTCATCGAGCTCGAAGACCAGGAAGCAGAGATCGAGCGGCGCCTCGTGAAGCTCATGGACCGGCACGGTCAGTATCCGAACGAAGTGACCGAGCGGCAGATCTCCGAACTGCAGAGGCAGCACCTCGAGACCCGCCGCGAGTTGAACACGGTTCGCGCGCAGCTTGTGCCGATCATGCGCACGCCGTTGACCTCGTACGTCGTTGGCCTCGAGAACGAGTCCGATCAGGGATTCTCGATCGCGGTCACCCCGAAGATCCCCGCCGATCCTGCCGACTCCTGAGCTCGAGGAACAGGCGAGACTGCGCGAATTCACGCGCAGTGGTTGAACGTATTCTCGAATTCGGCGCATGAAGACAGCGGTCTTCACGGAACGGGCCACCTGACGTAGTTCGGATCGCCCTGGGGTGAGCGTTCGTGCACGCGGATGACCGCGTTTCGCAGCCTCATCGCGTGCGTCGGCGTGGGCTCCTCGAGTCAGACGGTTCCCAGAGGCCACGCCGACGCTACATCGTCTTGACGAGCCCGCCGTCGATCACGTAGTTCGAGCCGGTGACGTTGGCCGTTCGGGGCGAAGCAAGCAGCGCGACGAGCGTCGCGACCTCGTCCGGAGTGGTGAAGCGACCGGTCGGCATGGCAGCGACGGCCTGGTCCCGTACGGCGGCCGGGTCGACACCTCCGGCGGCCCCGAGAGCGGCCGCAACGCCGTCGTCGCCGAGCCAGAGGTCGGTCGCGACCGGGCCCGGGGAAACGCTGTTGATGCGGATCCCCTTGGGGCCGAGCTCTTGCGAGAGCGCCTTGGCGACGTTGAGCAGGGCGGCCTTCGCCGCGCCGTAGTCGACAACGAGACCGTCGGGATGGAAGAACGCGTTGACCGAGGCGACGTTGACGATGGCCCCCTCGCCTTGCTCGAGCATCCTGGTGACGGCCGCTCGGGTGGCCCGCAGCGCCGCGAAGAAGTTGAGCTGCAACGAGTGCTCGAAGTCCGCGTCCGTGATCTCGAGGAATCCATCGGTCCGTACGGTCACTCCGCCGACGTTGTTGACGAGAACATCGACTCGTCCGTGCCGTTCGACCGCTGCGGCGACGAGACGTTCCGAGCCTGCGGGGTCGACCAGATCCACCGCGAGCGGAGTGACGCCGCTGATCCCTTCCAGGGTGTCGACGGTGCGAGCGCCGGCGACGACGAACGCGCCCTCCGCCACGAATGTTCGCACGATCGCGAGGCCGATTCCCTTGCTGGCGCCGGTGACGACGGCGACCTTCCTATTCAATTCGAGATCCATCAACTTCTCCGGACTGCCAAGACGGGACCTACGCCGGCGCGGAAGCGTCGAGCGCCCCGGCGAGCCAGCTGTCGATCGCCACCGCAACCTCTTGCCAGTCGGGAGCTGTCATGTGCAGGTGCGGACGGCCTGCGAACTCCAGGTAGTCGGTCTTCGCCGGTGATTTCTCGTACCGCTTGAACTGGGCCTTCGAGAGCGAGGCCGGGACCGTGTGATCCTTGTCTGCGCCGACGATCAGGAGCGGCGCGCGCTCTGCGTTCTTGAAGTGCACCTCGGTCGGCGGATGGAGATGGAAGTTTGCGAACCCCGCCTCGTAGAAGATCTGGCCGGTCTCGGGAACGGCGTACCGCTCGTAGGCTGCGGCCGCGTCCTCGGCCGGGTAGGTGTTGACGAACCCGTAGGTGAACTCCTCGAGTGTCAGCGCGACGACGCCGTGCCACTTCGACGGGTGAGCGAGTGCCGGGGAGCCGGCCTTCAACGTCGAGAAGGGCAGCGCGAGGATGCCTTTTGGCGGCGCCGGGCTCATCGCCACACCCGCTCGACCCAGGCCGCGGTCGAGTAGCAACTCGACGAACAGCCCGCCGTAGGAATGACCGATCAAGACCGGTGGCTCATCGAGCGCCTGGATCAGCTCCGTGTAGTGGTCGACGATCTCTTGCACGCCGAGGCCCGCCCACTGGTCAGCGGTCTCGCGCATCTCCTCAACTTCGCCCTGCTTGCGCGGCCACTCCGGCGCTGACACGGCGAAGCCATGCTTGCCGAAGTAGTCGACGTAGTTCTCCCAGCTACGAGACGAGAGCCACGCCCCGTGGATCAACATCAACGGAATCTGTCCGTTCGCGGTGCCAGTGCTCGACATGCTCGCCTCCTCGGATTGACTCCGATGAGACTACGTCCTCGACCGCGAGCGACCGACCGGTCACCCCTGCCCTCTCGATCCCAGGTTCAACCAGCGCAACCGGCTTGCGGGAGCGTCGGCCGGTTTGCACGTCCAAGTCTGGTGCTGGCCCCAGGGTCGAGACGCCGGGAGGCGGGATTGGCGTGGGCGCTGCGGCGCGGCAGCGTGCGGGGGTGCGTGCAACCAACCTGAGGGGGACACACCCGATGAGACCGAATCTCGCCGCTCGCGCCGGGCACTGGAGCGCGGCGCACTGGAAAACCGCGACGCTTGGCTGGCTGCTCCTCGTCGCGGGCGCGGTCGCGCTCGGCGTCAGCGTCGGCACCAAGACGCTGACCGACGTCGAACAGAGCAGCGGCGAGACCGCGCACGCAGAGCAGATTCTTGCGGATGCTGGAATCAAGCCGGCGGCAAGCGAAAGCGTGCTTGTCCAGTCGCCCATGACGACGGTGCGTTCCAAGTCGTTCGGCCGCGCGCTGAACGAGGTGTCGACGACCCTGTCAGCCCGCCCGCAGGTGACAAAGCTCCGGGCGCCGGTGCCGTCGAAGGACGGCCACTCCGCCTTGATTCAGTTCGATCTGAACGGAGACCCGGACGGCGCCGACGAACATGTGAAGCCGGTACTCGCCGCGGTCGCCGCGGTGCAGCGGGCGCATCCGAGGTTCCTGATCCGGGAGTTCGGCGGCGCGAGTGCAGATCTCGGCGTGAACAGCACGGTAGGCAAGGACTTCGCGCGTGCAGAGCGGCTGTCGGTGCCCTTGACGTTCCTCATCCTGTTGCTCGCGTTCGGAGCGTTCGTGGCCGCCGGCATCCCGGTGCTGCTTGCCCTTTCGGCGGTACTCGGCTCGGTCGGGCTGTCGGCGATCGTGAGCCACGTCGCGCACGCCTCGGATACGACGAGCTCGGTGATCCTGCTGATGGGGATGGCGGTCGGCGTCGACTACTCGCTCTTCTACGTGAAGCGCGAGCGCGAGGAGCAAGCTGCGGGCCACGCCGGGCGTGAAGCGCTCCTGCGGGCTGCGGCGACGTCCGGCCAGGCAGTGCTGATCTCTGGAATGACCGTGCTGATCGCGATGGCCGGGCTGCTGTTCGCCGGCTCGAAGATCTTCGAGTCACTGGGGATCGGAGCGATGATCGTGGTCTTCATGTCGATGATCGGGTCGTTGACGGTGTTGCCGGCGCTCCTCGGCAAGCTCGGCGGCCGGGTCGACCGCGGCCTCATCGCCGTCCTGGCCGCGGCAGTCATGGCCGTCGGTCGCCGCCGGCCGCGACTGCTCGTTCGGCTGACCACTCGAAAAACGATGTTGCAGCGTTTCAAGGGTGACCGGCTCGAGTCTCGGCTCTGGGGCTTCCTGCTGCGGCCTTCGCTCCGGCATCCGCTCGTCGCGGCGGGCGCGTCGGCGACGCTGCTCGTCCTGCTCGCACTGCCGGCGTTCGGCATGCATGTGAGGCTGACCGGCTTCAGCGACCTCCCCACGAGCCTTCCGATCGTGCAGACCTACGACGCCGTCCAGCATGCGTTCCCGGGCTCCCCTTCGCCGGCGACGGTCGTCGTCCGCTCGAGCAATCTCGCCACACCGACGGCGAAGGCGGCGCTCGCCGACCTCCGGCGCCGCGCACTCGCCTCCGGAGCGATCGAATCGCCGATCCGAATGACCGTCAACACGCAGCACACCGTGGCGCAGATCGACATGCCACTCGCCGGGAACGGCGACGACGCGATGTCGTTCGCGGCTCTACGCACGCTCCGCTCAGATGTCATCCCAGCAGCGCTCGGGAAGTTGAACGGGGCCGAGTATGCAGTCACCGGCGAGACAGCGGGCAACGCCGACTTCAGATCGGCCATGCTGTCGCGCGCGCCGATCGTGTTCGCCTTCGTGCTCGGGCTCGCCTTCCTGCTCCTGCTCGTGACGTTCAGGTCGATCGTGATCCCGCTCGAAGCGATCGCGCTCAACCTGCTCTCGGTGGGAGCGGCCTACGGCGTGCTCGTGTGGGTCTTCCAGGACGGCCACCTGCAGGGGCTACTCGGCTTTCATTCGAACGGCGCCGTCCTCACGTGGTTGCCGCTCTTTCTCTTCACCGTCCTGTTCGGGCTCTCCATGGACTACCACGTCTTCATCATCAGCAGGATCCGCGAGCTTGTCGACCGAGGGGCCTCGACCGAGGAGGCGGTCGAGCGCGGCATCCGCGCGACCGCCGGCACGGTCACCAGCGCCGCGCTCGTGATGGTGGCCGTGTTCGCGATCTTCGCGACTCTCTCGACGCTCGACTTCAAGCAACTGGGAGTCGGGCTCGCCGTCGCCGTCGGCCTCGACGCCACGATCATCCGCGGCGTCCTGCTCCCGGCGACGATGAAGCTGCTCGGCGACTGGAACTGGTACCTGCCACGGTCACTGCGCTGGCTGCCGCGGCTCGACCTTGAACGCCCTGCGCGGCTGCCGGCCGGGCAGGTGGACTGATGCCTGGTGGCCCACCCCTGACCTCGGGTCCTGAAGAAGCGACACGCTCGAGTGAGCGTGTCGCTTCCTCGATGACGGGATAATCGTCGTGGTGGTCGCGACCTTCCTGCTGCGTCCCTTCGCAGCCGCATGGCATTTGCTCGCCAGGGCCTTCTCCGGCGACACCGGCTCGGCCGGCGTCGGAGCGACTCCGCCCCGGCCGCAGGCGTTGCCGCGGTCTCGTCTGCGGCCGCTCGCGATCGCCTTCGTCACGGTGACGGTCATCTGCGTGCTCGAGATCGTGATCTGGGCCGCGACCTCCCGGGCCTACTTCTGGCCGATCTGGACGATCTGCACCCTCGGGATCGGCGTCGCGATCTACGCCTGGATTGTGATCGTCCTCGAACGGCAGGATCTCCTCGCCCGCTTCGGGATCCGACAGCGGCTCGCGATCTCGGCCGGAGTCTCGGTTGGGATCGCGGTGTTCTTCGTCCTCGTGTGGGCCTCCAGCTCGCGCGGCTACTTCTGGCCCGTGTGGCCGATGCTCGTCCTCCTCGTAGCGCTCGTCGGCCAGCTCACGGCGCGGGTGATCCGCTCGATCCGCGAGGGCGATCTCGCCGAGCGCATAGCCGTACTCGAGACGAGCAGAGCGGGCGCGGTCGACCAGCAGGAGACAGAGTTGCGCAGGATCGAGCGCGACCTCCACGACGGCGCGCAAGCACGACTCGTCGCTCTCGGAATGAGCCTCGGCATGGCCGAGCAGAAGCTCTCATCGGACCCGGTCGCTGCCCGAGCCTTCCTCGCGGACGCGCGCCGTGGCGCACGCGAGGCGCTCGAGGAGCTGCGCGACCTCGCGCGCGGCATCCACCCGCCTGTGCTCGCTGATCGAGGCCTCGAGGCGGCCGTCGCCGCGCTCACGAGCCGATCGCCGCTCCGGATCAAGCTTGACGTCGACGTCGACGCGCGCCCGTCGCCGTCCGTCGAGAGCGCCGCCTACTTCGTCGTCGCCGAGGCGCTTGCCAACGTCGGCAAGCACGCGAACGCAAGCCACGTCGAGATCGCGATCCGCCGCGAGAGAGACGTACTCGAGGCGGAGATCACGGACGACGGCAGCGGTGGAGCGAACGACAAAGGGCCAGGGCTGAGCGGGCTTGCGTCGGCGAGTCGAGGCGCTCGATGGCTCGCTCGAGGTCACGAGCCCTCCCGATGGCCCCACGATTGTTCGGGCGGTGATTCCGTGCGGGTCGTGATTGCCGAAGATCTCGCGCTCCTGCGCGACGGGCTCACGAGACTGCTCCGCGACAACGGCTTCGAGGTTGTCGCCGCCGTCGCCGATGGCGAGGCGCTCGTGCAAGCGGTGGCGCTCGAACGCCCGGACATTGCCATCGTCGACATCCGACTGCCTCCCACGTTCCGCGACGAAGGCTTGCGGGCGGCGCTGAAGTTACGCGACCTCGCACCCGAGACTGCAGTGTTGATCGTCTCTCAGTACGTCGAACAAGCCTACGCGGCGGAGTTGCTCGCCGATGGGCGCGGCGGCATCGGTTACCTGCTCAAAGACCGGATCATGGATGTCGAAGACTTCGTCGAGGCCGTCTGCCGCGTCGCAGGCGGAGGCACCGCACTCGACCCCGAAGTCGTCGCCCAGCTCGTCGCTCGCCAAGAGGCCGGTGGGCCGATCGGGACGCTCACTCCGCGCGAATCCGAGGTGCTCGCCCTCATGGCAGAGGGACGCTCGAATGCGGCGATCGCCCGCGAGCTCGTGCTGACCGTCGGCGCGGTCGAGAAGCACATGGCGAACATCCTCATGAAGCTCCGGCTGCCACCGTCGAACGACGATCACAGACGTGTGCTTGCGGTGCTCGCCTATCTCAGATCCTGATCGGCTTGAACCAGTCACCTCGGGCAAGCTCAGTCTGTTGCCGAGAAGACGATGCGCCGGTGACCCGTCCAGTGGTCACCGTCACTCTCCAGCAGCCTGGGGCCGGCACGCTCACGTAGGACGGGTAGTCGCCAAAGCCGCGGTAGGTTTCCGAGAACGAACCGGTGGCGTCGAGGCGTTCGCCCTGGATCGTGAGTTTCCGTGTGTAGCCCGTGCTCCGTGTAATCCAGAGCACCTTCGGGTTGATCGATCGCTGTTTCTTGGTCGTGAAGATCCGGGCTCCGAGTAAGTGCTCCTTCGCCCACGGGAACATCGTCGGGTCGTAGAAGAAGAGATGGGCCTTGAACCGACCGTCAGGAGCGCTCGACACCCACGGCACAGCGCCCAGTCCTGGCTCGACACCACGATACGGCACGTAGTGAACGTGGCTCATCGGGCAGCTGCTGGGGGTGGTCCGGTTCGCCTCTGATGCGGCTGGAAGGCCGAGCAGCAGCGCGACGGCCGAGCCGGCGAGCAGCGACGAAAGCGCCATCTGTCGATGATACGACCGCGCGCGCGGTCCACCGCCTGCGGAGGTCACCGGCCCGTCACGGTGCGGCGGGCCCTCCCGCTGCGTTAGCCTCCTGAGAAACTTGTGTGCGCACGCAAGTGTGCCGTGCGCAGGAAACTGAGTTCCGTCGCCTGGGGGTATACGAGATGAGCACTGCCAGTAGAGATGTGCGTCCGAGCGTCGCGGTCGTCGGCGGCGGTTATGGCGGCTTCAACGTCGCGAGGGCACTCGACGAGTTCGCTGACGTGACCCTGGTCGAGCCGCGCGACGCGTTCGTCCACAACGTCGCAGCGCTACGGGCGTTGGTCGAGCCCGAGTGGCTTCCGAGAATCTTTCTGTCCTACGACCGGCTGCTCGCACACGGCCTGGTCCTTCGTGACCGCGCCGTCGCAGTCGACGGACGCAGCATCACCCTCGCATCGGGGACCGACCTGACCCCCGACTTCATCGTCCTCGCTACCGGTTCAACCTACCCCTACCCGGCGAAGTCCGGCACGGACGAAACCGCCACGGCTCTCCGCCGCTACCGCGCGAGCCACGAAGAGCTGGTGCAGGCAGAGCGCGTGCTGATCGTGGGCGCCGGGCCAACCGGCCTGGAGCTCGGCGGTGAGATCAGCGATCGCTGGCCCGAGAAGGAGATCACGATCCTCGAGCCCGAGCCCGAGATTCTCGCCGGCCCCTACAAGCAAGAGCTCCGGACAGAGGTCCGTCGGCAACTCGAGGAGCGAGGCGTCGAGTTCGTACTCGGCGAGGCGCTGACCGCCGAGCCGGAGAGCCCGCCGGTGACGTTCGGCCCGTTCGCGGTCTCGACTTCGGCCGGCCGCACGATCGAGGCCGACATCTGGTTTCGCTGCTACGGGCTCACCCCCGTGAGCGACTACCTGCGCGGCGGCCTTGCGAGCGCACGACTCGCCGACGGCTCGATCGAGGTGACGCCCGAGCTCCAGGTCACGGGGCACACGAACGTGTTCGCGCTCGGCGACGTCGCCGCCGCCGACCTGAAGACCGCGGGCCGCGCGGGCCGGGAGGCAGAGACCGTCGTCGCCAACATCCGCGCGCTCGTCGAGGGAGGGGAACTCCAGGCCTACGAGCCGAGTCCTCCCGCGATCGTGATCCCGCTCGGCCCACGCGGCGGCGCCTCGGAGCTCCCCGGGCAGGACGAGATCGCGGGCGCCGAAAAAACCGCGGCGATCAAGGGCGAGCACATGTTCGTCGACAACTACCACGAGCTGTTCGGGCTGGCTACGGAGCCGGCAACGATTCGGTGAGACAACTGCGGCGCGGTCTACGCGGCGGCCTCTCCCGGGGCGACGGCCGGCGGAAACTGCTGGCGCCCTTTGCTGTTCGTGTGTCTCGTCCTCGACGTGCCTACGACGTTGAGCCGAGGCAGGACGCTCTGCCTAGCCACATCAGGCCCGGGACGAGCACGGAGCGAACGATCAGCGCGTCGAGCAGGACCGCGCCTGCCAGGCCGAGGCCGAAGAGCATATAAACAATTTCGTCTTTGCTTCTCTTCGATTCGTTTCTAAAATCCATGACGATCCTCTCTCCTTTCCGTAAGGCGCCGCCCCAGTACCAGTCCTTGTGCTATCAAGCATTGATGGCAATCAAGGCGACGCTCTACAGCGATCCGGCCTGCCCCTGGGCCTACTCGGCGCTGCCGGCGCTCAGGGTGCTGGAATGGCGCTACGGCCGGGGGATCGACTGGCGGCTCGTCGTGATCGGCTTGACCGAAGACGCGTCGCAGTATGTCGCCCGTGGTTACACACCCCTTCGCGGCGCGCTCGGACAGCTTCGGTTCAAGCGGTACGGAATGCCCTTCGCGCCCCAGCCGAAGGAGCGCATCAGCGCAACCGCCCGCGCATGCCGCGCGGTCGTGGCCGCGAGACTCCACCGATCGGGAGACGAATGGCGGGTGTTCCGCGCGTTGCAGCTGGCCAACTTCACGACACCACTCTTGCTCGACGACGACGATCAGCTCGCGGCGCTCCTGCGGACCATTCCCGGGGTCGACGCCGACGCGGTCGTGTCACGGCTCGATGATCCGCTCGTGACCGACGCATATGAGCGCGACCGGGCCGAGGCGCGAACGGCAGCGGGCTCGGCCGCCGAGTTGCAAGGCAAGACCGCCGCCACGGACGGGCCTGTTCGCTTCACCGCTCCGTCAGTCGTCTTCGAGCTCGACGGACGGCGACTTGTTGCGGGTGGCTTCCAGCCGGTCGAGGCCTACGACGTGCTGGTGGCGAATCTCGAGCCGGGAATCGAACGCACACCGGTTCCCGCTGACCCGCTGCCACTCCTCGAGCACTTCACGGAAGGAGTGACGACGCAGGAGGCCGCGGCGCTGATGACTGAGGGGAACGACGCCCCAGACCGTGTGGGCGTCGAAGAGGCCCTGCTCGGCCTCGTCGCGGCCGGCAGCGCGGTACGTCAGCCGCTCGGCGACGACGCACTCTGGCGCTTGCGCGTCGCCTGAGCGACGTCGTCCGGCAATGGTGTGGTCGTCCTCTGCGCGCGCCCGCTGTCAGCGACACGTCAGAGCGCGGTCAGCGGTCTCACGCAGCCTCCCCGACAGTACCCGGACAGGAGAGGGAAGCAGTGCGTGGAGCCCACCTTTCTCGCGGAGTGTGGGCCGCCGCCTTGACCGCCGGGCCGGGGCCTCCCGCGCGCCGTCGCGTTCGCGATCAGGTGCGACAGGCCTCGACTCTACTCGTCGCCGACGGCGGCTCTCGCTCCGACGGACTGCTTGATCTCTTCGACTACTCCGAACGGACGCAGATCGCGTCTGCGCACCGCTCGCACTCGAGATCTGCGATGAGCTCGTGACGACTCATCAGCTCCGAGGGACCGACGCTCACTTCGACTCTCGCGACGACGCGAGATCTCTCGACACGCGACGAGCTCGGCACGAGCGACACTCTCTCACACAGACGCGCATCAGGCCTACTCGCCGACACGAATCTCTCACGAGCGATCGCCGCTCGAGCTCTGCGATAACGCCGACGCTCACACAGACAGCTCAAACAGCGCTCACGACAACTATGAAACCAATCGTAGAAGCGACAGGATATTTGATTCGAGGACGAGAATAATATAGAATATTAAAAAATTTTTGGATAGGTTAAATTTTTTGACGCGGACGACTAGTGGATCGCAGCCTCGAGTTCCGGGGCGGCAGTCGGCAGATCGCCGTCGGGAGAGCTCGTCGTCGGCTTCGTCGCCGTGGCACGGCCGCCCAACGCGGCTACGGCGAGCGCCGCCATCACGAGCAGCGCGAGCGTCTTCGGCAGCCCTTCCCGATCGGCGAGAAGACCGATCAGCGGCGGGCCAACGATGAAGCCCGTGTAGCCGATCGTGAAGGTGGCGGCCAGTGAAGGACCGGGCGGATCGAGCCGCCCCGCCGCGCTGAAGAGCAGCGGCACGGCGTTCGCGATGCCGAGACCGCAGACGGCGAAGCCGATCACGGCGGGCACCGTCTCGCCGATCAGCAGCACGCCGCCGAGCGCGACCGCCACCAGCGCCATGCCGCCGCGCATCAGCGTCGCGGCGCCGAGCCGCTCATTCAGCAGATCGCCGCCGAGGCGCGCGACGGCCATCCCGAGGGAGAAGCCGGTGAACGCCGTCGCCGCCGCCGCGGCGCTCGCGCCGGCGTCGTGACGGAGGTAGATCCCGCTCCAGTCGCCGATCGCGCCCTCCGTCATCATCGCCAGGAAGCACAGTCCGCCGATCAGGAGCACGGCGCGCGAGGGCAGCGCGAACCCGCTCCTCGCCTCGGAATGGGCCGATACGCTCCCCAGCCGCCTCGTGATCCACAGCGCGGCCACCCAGAGCGCAACCCCGACGAGCAGGCTCTCCAGCCGCGGGTCGACTCCCGCCGCGGCGGTGATCGCGACCAGACCCGCCGCGAGGAACCCGCCCACGCTCCAGCCACCGTGCAGCGACGACATGATCGGCCTGCCCAGCTCGCGTTCGACGGCGACGCCGTGCGCGTTCATCGAGACGTCCATCGCCCCGCCGCTCGCCCCGAAGACGAACAGGATCGCGGCGAGCGTGATCGGGCTCGTCGCCAGCAGCGGCAGCGGCAACATCAGGCAGAAGATCAGCGTGGCGGCGCGCGTCACCGAGGCGCTCGAGCGGCCGTCGAGGATGTGGCCGGTCAGCGGCATCGAGACGAGCGCGCCCGCGGCCATGCACAGCAGGCACAACCCGAGCGTCGCCTTCGAGATCCCGAGGTGGTCCTGCAGCCACGGGATGTGCGCGACCCACGTTCCCATCATCGCGCCGTTGATCGCGAAGACCGTGAACGTCGCCAGGCGCGGCGTCATACGGCCACCACGTCGATGCCGGCGCTCGTATACGGGCGTGTCAGCTCGCCGCTACCGTCGGTGACCAGGTGGTCGATGTCCGCGAGTTGCGCGACGACCCACGGGCTCGCGGTGCGGAGCTTGTCCGCCGTCGCGAGCGCGATCACCTCGCCGGCCGAGGCCACCATGGCGCGCTTCACGTACGCCTCTTCGTCGTCGGGCGTCGTGACGCCGACGTCGGGATGCAGCGAGCAGATGCCGAGCACGCAGATGTCCGCCCGCACCGTGTGGAACGCCTCGACGGCGGCCGCCCCGACCGCGACCTGCGCGTCCTTCAGCAGCCGGCCGCCGACGAGCATGACCTCGGCCTTCGGGTGGTTCGCCAGCGCCGACGCAACCGGCGGCGAGTTGGTGACGACGGTGCCGTCGTAGAGCAGGGGGAGACGGCGGGCCAACTCCAGCGTCGTCGTGCCGCCGTCGAGGACGATCACGCGTGCGCCGACGAGCAGCGGCAGCGCCGCCTCGGCGAGTGCAGCCTTCTCCTCGTGTGAGACCTCGAGCCGATGCGTGAACGAACCGGTCGGCGGCGCGGAGGCCAGCGCGCCGCCGTGAACGCGATGCAGCAGGCCTTGCTCGGCGAGGTCCCGCAGGTCGCGGCGGACGGTGTCCTCGGACACGCCGAGGCTGGCCACCAGCTCCGAGGCGACGACCCTGCCGTCACGCTCGACCCGCGCGAGGATCGCCTGTCTGCGTTCAGCCGTCAGCATCTGCGTGTTATAGCACGAACATGCAGGTTTTTGCGGCTTTGAGCGTGCGTCGAGAGGAACGAACGGCGGTTGCGCCCTCCTCCGAAGAGGAGACCGGGCTCAGACCGTCAGTCGAACAATGAACTCGGCCGGGATGACGAGCAACCAGAGCGCCAGCGAAACAACCAACAGCACCGAGACAGCGGTCACCTCGAGGCGAGACGAGCGTCGAACCACTGGGTGCGCGAGCCGGAAGCTGTGCAGGTCGGAACGAGTCGTTGCCGCAGCGACCATAGGTTTCGTCTCGACGGCCGAAGGGTTCGGAAAGACACGCCGGCCGGGTGTCATTCGACCGTCCGAGCTCGTCGACGAAACAGGCGACGCGCCGGCTGCGATGGTTCAGGGTCACCCTCCGCCGGGCTGAGCGCTTCGAGCATGTCGCTGTCCGAAGTGCGCTCCGACGGAGACCTCATCGGGATCGGCGGCTCGTTTCTGACGGCAGCAACGAACCGGTAGATCCCTGGTTGCACCTCTGCCCAGCCTCCGCCAAGCTGCTGAGCGAACCAATCTCCGCGTTCCCGGCGAGCATCACGCTCGCCTTCGCTCCGGTCGTCGCCTGAGCCTTCCATCGTCTTCTCCCTAGCCGCAGTGACGTGCCGCTCGATCCTAGTGCGTTCTCGAGCCGCTGCCTACCTCGCACGGAGTCCACGATTCGACAAGCCAACTGCGGGTGTCTTCGCAAACCGCGTTTCGTCTCGGTCAGACAACTGAAGCAGGGCCACATCGGCGACCCGAGAATCGAACCACGTGGGTGTTGCCGTCTGGGGCCCTTCCCCCGGCGGCGCTCCCTTACCTTGTTCCTGAGCTAGTCGCCTTTGGTTGCCGGGTTGTCGTCGGAGTCGGCGTCGTCTTTCCCGTTGGCTGCCGATTTGCCGTGAGCCTTTCCAGACTGGCCGCGGTCTTCACCGCTCTTGCCGTGCTGTTTGGTGCCGGCGGGCTGCGCGGTCGGGCAGGAGTTACCTGCGCCCGGGTCGACGTCGCCGTGGCGGCGGTGCGCTGCAACGGCGTGGCCCGAGACGTGGATCAGGTGGTAGGGGTGCTTCCACGACCCGGTGTGGTGGCACAGCCAGACCTTCGGGACCGTGGTGGTCTGAGCCGTGGTGGCGTTCGTCGTGGTCGTCGACACCGTTCCGTCCCTCGCGCCGCTTCCTGAGCCGAGCGCCACGGCGGCTGTCATGCCGGCTGCCAGCAATCCGGCCGTTCCGATCACAGTCGCCACGCGCTTCATCGTGTGCTCTCCTTCGGTTCCGCAGTAGGTCAGCTCATCCTGGACGCGAATCGGTCACATATCAATCCCCCGGTCACAGGGCACGCCACGAACCTGTGTTCGGTTTGCAGGGCCGTCTGGACATTGCTGATGTGGCGCCGTCTATCGAGGAATGCAGTCCGCTCGCCGATAGCGCGGTGGACGGGACCTACGGTCTCGCGTACGACGTGCGAAAGGGCAAGCGAGTGAAACCTTCCCGTTACTTCCTGTTCTCGATCGCGGCCTGCCCGCCATGCGGCCTGATCGCGGTCGTCTGCTTCGCCGTTCTCGCCGACAGGTTCGTCGGCGCCGGTTTGATCCTGTGGGCTTTCGCGATCCTCGTTGGCGTACCAGCCGGTCTGGCCTACCTCGTTGGCAACCGCTCCAAGCTGACCGGTCAACAAGTCGCGGCTGGCTCGATCGTCGCGGCGAGCTTGGCGTGCGTCGAGGCGTTTGTTCTCCTGCTCATCGCGCTGTCGCAAGCGACGTTCAACACCCCGATGCTGTGAGACGGCTCGACGAGCGCACGTCAACGTCGACTTCACTCCCGGCCGCCCTCTGAAATGCGTCCGCTGAGGTACCTGGTCGTGGCAACGTCGTGCGGTCTGGGAGCCTTGTTCGCAGTGGGCTGCGTGCTCGCGGCACTGTTCGAGGCACAGGGCTTCGGCGGACCGCGGGATCAGGCGCCCCGAACCGGATACCTGATTGAGTTGGCTTTCGCATTCGTCGCGTGCGTTGCCATCCCGGCGTTTGTTTCTCGCCGACTCCTTCACATCGGTCCTGGCTGGGTGGGAGCAGCAGTCATTGTCGTCGCTGGAGTGCTTCTGATCCTGGGGACGTCCTTCACCGAGTAGGACAAAAACGTCCCGTCCCCTTACCTTCCGGTGCGGCAAGGTTGGCGTCAGGAGTCGGCCGTTACCGTTGCCCATTCGCGACTCGGTATTTCCCAGTCCCGAGTCGAGGGGCCGCACCCGTGGCCTGGGCCAGAGGGTGCGGCCCTCTTTCGTCGAGGTCGAAGTTGACGTGGTCTAACCGGCAACGCTGGGGTGAGAAAATGACCGCCGGTCATAGCCTCGGTCGCGTCCGGCCCCTCTCTCGAGGAGCACAGATGTCCTAGCGGTCGACGGACTCGCGGCGGCGGCTGAACCGTTGCTTGCGCGGAGGCGGTCTCTTGACCATCAACCAGCCAATCCGGATCGCGGCCGCAGCCGGGAAGACCCACCAGAACGGTGCTCCCCCGTCATGGATCAGGTGGTAGGCCATGCCGCCACCCATCAGACCGAACACGCCAGCCTCGACCCACCACGAGGAGTAGTCAAACCCGGAAGTGATCACGCTCCAGACCATAGAACGCCGCGGCGCCTCCGGATAGATGCCGCACCGACTCACGTAGGCGGCCGCGCACCCTGGGGCCGCGAGTCTCTTCGTCGCCGTCCGGCCTCGGGAAGGCTGACGTTGACGGCGCAAGGTCATCCGAGAGCGATCTAACTTTCCAGCGACCCGGGAATCGAACGATCGCGGGGGAGTGCCGCCGGGCGCGAACTGGCTCGGGGTCTGGTGGCGCACCCCTCTCGTCTCTTCTAACTTTCCGGCGGCCTGAGAATCGAACATCGTGGGCGCTGCCGTATGGGGCCCCTCCCCCATACGGCGCGCCGAACGTTCCACGCTTCGTTTTGACTAGGGTTCTAGTTGCCGTCCGGCCCCAGCCCGCAAGGAGCGTGAGATGGGGTTCAAATACGAACTACGGCTGGCCGACGGCGATGACGCCGGCACCTTCGAGACCGCCGCATCGGAGAATTGGCAGGTCGGCGACACCCTGATCGCGGATGGGAATCGCCGCTACCGCGTCACCGCCGTCCTGGCGCCCGAGCGCATCGCGGAGTTCGTCGACCGGGCGGAGAGCGGCGTGCTCGAGGTCGAGCCGCTCTAAAGGGAGGATCGGCCCGAGGGCTTATCAGGAGATGAGTCAGGAGGCACGATCGGCACGACGATGGGTGCAGGTGGCGGCTGTTCGGCCGGCGGAATGTTTGGGACGATCCTCGGTCCGCGCTCTTCACCGTCGCCGGCGTCAGGTCTGTCGCGCATCGAGACTCACCCCTTTACGTGTCGAGTGATGAAAAGCAGGAGCATGACGCCGCCTGCGATCAGGGCGACGCCTCCAAGAATGTTTCCGACCGAGATCCACTTCGTCCAACCGCTGCGCTCCGCTCCGACGTAACTGTTGTGCTTCTTGAGCGCATCCATTCGAGCGCGCATGTCTTGCGTTACGAACACGAACGAAGCGAGGTTCAGCCCGAGGCTCGTGAGGAAAAAGATGACCGCCCAAACACCTGCGGGCGACATCGCCTTTAGAGCTGTCGCGAGGGAGACTGTGATCGCGACCCCGGAGGCCGCGAGCGTGCGCACGGAGGTGTCGAGTGTCTCGTATGCCGTCCTGTGCTCAACCACGAACTGCTCCCAGAGCGTCCGCCGGTCGGCCTCGCTGAGTTCGCTCACTCCGGAACCATAGGTTGGGGACCTGACGGGGGAGAAGTCGCCGCTTCCATTGGGCGACCGACGGGCCACCGCATGACGCTCGATGGCATCCCTGGCGCTTCTGACCCGCACAGCTAAGCCATTTTGCCTAGCGGTGCGGGTTCCTAAAGGCCCATACGGGATTCGAACCCGTGCCGCCGCCGTGAGAGGGCGGTGTCCTAGGCCACTAGACGAATGGGCCGTGCGCAGCGGGCGCCAGTGTAGCGAAGCACTCCCGCGCGTACCAGGCTCACCCGGCGTCCGGCCGGAAGCGCGAGAGGCAGACGCCGGCGAGGTCGAGGCCGTACACCGACTGGTAGGTCACGCAGCCGACACGCGTCGATACGAAGACCCGCGCGTTCAGGACCGCGTACGCCGCGAGCGGAGCCTGCGAGCGTGCCACCTCGAGCCCGAGGCGGCCGTATGCCCGGTCGCGGGCGACGCCGGTGAGTTGCTGTGCCGCGTCGATCGCCCGGTCGAAGCGTGCGCTCTCGAAGTACGACACGTTCGTGTTTCCGACATCGCGAATCACGCGGCTGTCGAGGAGCTTGTCGACGAGTGCATAGGGGTCGCCGTAGTCGGGCCTCGTGATCACATCGGCGATGTCGAAGCGCGTTCCCCGGACGCCCGCGAGGGTGAACTGCCCGAGGCCAGGCGCGGAGTCGATCCGGACGTGCAGACCGATCTTCTTCAACGACTCGGCGACGACGACAGCCCGGTCTTTGCAGTCCTGCGACCCGCAGGAGAGAAAGACCGCGTGGCCGCCACGGAGGTGCCCGCGCGCAAGCCGGCGCGCTGACGCGAGATCGGGCGCGCCGACCGGGTAGACGTGTTTCGCCTCGTACCCTGGAAAGCCGGGCGGCAGGTACTCGTCGGTGGGCGTCGCCCCACCCTGGCCGAACAGACGTGCGAGATCGGGCCGGTCGAGTGCGTAGTTGACAGCACGGCGGAGCTGAGGGTTATCGCGAAAGAGCGGCCGCTGCGTGTTGAGCGCGAGATACGCGACGACCGGTTGCGGAGCGACGAAGAGGTGCTTGCGGTCGGCACGGAACTTCGACGCGAGCGCCTGGAATGCGGCTGGTGAGATCTCCCCGTAGTCCACCGAGCCCTGCTCGAGCTCGAGGCGGATCTGTGAGCCGAACGCCCCGAACTGATAGTCGATCGCCGAGATCGTCGGACGGCGCGGCCCGCTGTAGTACGGATTCCGCTTCAGAACGAGCGAGCGCCCGGGCCTGTAGGTGGAGATCATGAACGGGCCTGCCGACGGAAGGGCTTCGACCTGATGGTTCGGTGCGGACGCAGGCACTGCGCAGAAGTACGGCAGTGCCATTCGCTGGGTGAAGTCCGGCGCCGGCGTCTTCAGCCTGATCGTCAACTTCTGTCCTCTCGCGGTCCAGCCGGACACCTCGCGCAGGTACGGCTCGGCAGGTGACAGGAGCTCGGGCGAGCGTGCGCGCTCGAGCGCGCGCGCGAACGACGCCGCGGTGATTGGCTCGCCGTCACTCAACCGTTGGCCTGGTCTGACCATGAACGTGTAGGTCAGCCGGTCAGGCGAGACGCGCGGCAGTGCCAAGGCCAACTCGGGCACGAGCCGCGTCCCGGCGTACCCTGCGCGTGGCGGATAGTTGAGAAGCTTGCCGCAGGTCGCGTACTCGAGCTCCCACGCCTCGGTTGTCTGCGCCAGCGCGGGGTCGAGCGATGCGAAGTCCTCGGTTTGGCTGACGACCAGCGTGTTCGGGGGCGGTGCGACCTTCCCGTGCCCCCGGTCGAGGACGAAGCCGATGAAGACGAGCACGACGATCGCAAGCGTCGCAACGGCCCCGATCTCGATCCACGTGCGCAGCAACTGCCGAGGGCGCTTCGGCCGCGGCGGCCTCGTCCAGGTCGGCTCCTGTTGCACGGCGCTCGCCGCCCGAGCGTGCTACGCGCCGACTTCGTGCAGGAGCGGCTTTGTGTCGAGCGGGTCGTAGCCGAGCCGGCCGGCGATCTCCTCGCTGGTCGGCTTCGTACCTTCGCGAAACAGGGTCCGCAGGAGCTCACCCGTCTGGGGGCTGCGCCACCAGTCGGCGCCGTTCTCGCGCACCAGATGCTCGCGCAACTGCGCGGAGCGAATCCAGGCCCGTAGGTAGTCGGCCGAGTAGAACCCGGCGTCCATGTCCGAGAGGTAACCGTCACGCCGGTAGCGCACCCCGGTCGCCTCCGTGAGGTACTCCTCGTAGCCGGCGTCGGTGCCGCCGTCGGACGGGAACCGCGTCCAGAAGTCGAGCTCGAAGCGCAGCTTCGCCTCGTAGCGCCGGAAGAGCAGTGCCTCGAGGAAGGTCGTCGCCTCGGCGTTGTCGCGAGCCTGCTCCGGCGACAGCCCGAAGTAGAGCTCGTGCCACTCCGGTTCGCGCGAGATCGCCTCGACGATGTACGAGAAGATCTCCGTCAACGCGTGGTCGCGCGCAATGCGGCGGAAGATGTACGGCAGGTTGGGATCGCAGCCTCCGTAGTGCAGGGCGTGACCGGCCTCGTGCAGGAACGCCTGGTAGTCGTGCAGGCCGCCCTGCGCGCGGGTGATCAGGTGCACGATCTTCGGGGGGTCGCTGGCGATCACGCACGCGCGGGGTGACTTCTGCGGGCGGTCGTCGAGATCGAGCTTGATGTTCGTCTGGGCGGTGAGGTCGAAGCCGAGCGCCTCCAGTGTCCTCAGACAGATCTCGGTCGCGCGATCCTTCGTGTAGGTGGATTCGAGCGGCGAGAGCCGGCGCATCCATGCGGTGTGATAGCTCGAGGGAACATCGTCGCGCTCCTCCCCGAGCAGCTCGGTGAACCAGCGCCCACGCAACGCCTCGTAGCTCTGCGTCGAGTCATCACTCGCCTGCTTGAGCACCCGCGAGAGCTCGCGCAGCGAGATCGCCTTCTCCTCGTCGTTGCGCTCGACGGCGTCGGCGATCCCGGAGTAGTCGGCCGCGAGCTCCTCCCCCGTGCGGAGCAGCTCGAGGCGCTCCTCGTTGAACCTCGCGCTCGCGACAGACTGGATGGAGCCAAGTTCCTCGCGGTCGGAGTACTCCGGCAGGACCGCGAGCTTCGCCTGCGCGTTCCGGAGCGGCATTTCCTCGCCCTTGAACGTCACCCGCTCTGCCAGCAGTCGATTCTCGAGCTCATCCTCACGCTCGGCGAGCTGCGCAGAGATGAGGCCCGACTCGCAGGTCTTGCGCAGCCGGTAGAGCAGCTCTCGATCGTCTCCGCCCGCCTGGCTCTCGGCCTCCTGCAGCGCGTCGAGCTGCTCGCGGCTGAAGAGGTCGGCGAACCGGCGGACGATTTCTGCCTGCTCGGAGACTTCCTTCTCGCCGACGCGAACCGCGCGCCACTCCTCAGAGCGCTCGAAAAGGTAGCGCTCGAGTCGCGACTGGAACTCCGTGGGGCTCAGAACTGAGGTTGCGCTCATCGGCCAACCTTAGCGAGCCGGCGCGCGATCTCGACGAGCTCCTGAGGATCGAACGGCTTGGGGATGATCGCGTCCGCGCGCCCTCGGTAGAGCTCGACATCGACCGACCCCGTCACGAGCGCGACTGCGATCCCGTCGCCGCGGAGCTGATCGAGCAGCGCAAACGTCTCCTCGCCGCCGAGATGCACGTCCAGGAGCACCACGTCGGGGCGCTCGGCCCGAACCGCCGACTCGGCCTCGGCGACAGTTGCCGCCTCACGCACTGCGAAGCCGTCGAGCTCCAGGTTCACTCGCAGAAGCAACCGAAGCGCCGCGTCATCGTCGACGACGAGCGCCTTAACCCCAGAGGCGGCCATCGGGCAGCGATGGTAACGGTACGATCCTGGCGTTGGGGCCGATGACCGGCACCGGTGAGCACTACGCAGTCGCCATGAGCGAGCTCTGGTCTGGCTTGGCGCGCACGCTGACGCGGCTGGACGTGATCGCGGGCGAGCCGGAGCAGCTCGAGGAGGCCCCGGCGACCGAGTCCTTGCGCCGCCTGCAGTACGCGCTGCACCTCGCGAGCGAGCATGCCTACGGTTTGCGTCCCCCACCCGGCGCTGCGACCGCTCATGCCGAGCTTTCCGACGCACTGGCGTGCGCGCGTGATGCGACCGCCGAGATCGTCGAAGCGGCATCCGTGTGGGGAGCGGAAGGAGTGGTGCCGCTGCTACACGAATGGCGCGGCGCGCTCTTTCGCGTCCGGCTCGCTCGACTGCGGCTGGCCACGCCGCCGAAGACGCCACCCGAGCCGCCGAGGGCCGCAAAGCGGGTGATCGTCGGGCCGCTCGTCGCGTTCCTGCTCGCCCTCTTCGGCGCGGTTGCATTCGTCGCGGGTGCGACGCTCGGCCTCTGGCCCGTCTGGGGGCTCGGGATGGTCGCCGTGTGCTGCTCGGTTTTCGCCTACCGGCCCTGATTCGACGCCGACGCCGTACCCGCCGACGGCAGTCGGCCGTTTACTTCTTGAAAATGCTACGCCGCGTTCCCGACCCGCAAGATGCGCGTGGACCGGCGGAGAAGACCGATGACCTCTCCCTGCCGCGCGCCTCGCTCCAGTATCGCCTGAAGGGATGGCGTGACTTCCAGCGCGCCCTCGACCCGCTGGCGCCGCCGAAGCCGCTCAGGCGTCCGCGGCAGCTGTAGAAGCAGCCGACGCAGCCGCGAGGCGCGCAAGGACCTCGTCCTTGTCGAGCAATTCGAGGCTCTCGAAGAGCCCCGGCGAGATCTTCGAGCCGGTGACGGCGAGGCGAATCGGCGCGAACGCCTGCCGGGGCTTCTCGCCGAGCTCCTCGCAGAGCGCGCGCAGCGCCTCCTCGATCGTCGCCGCGTCCCACGGGTCGACGCCAGCAAGTTTCTCGCGCGCGGCATCGGTGATGCGGGTGTCGATTCCCGCCGGGGGTGAGACAGGCTCGAAGAGGAAACGGACGAAGTCGGGGTACTGCGAGAACTTCTCGATCTTCTCCTGGATCAGCGGCACGGTTGCGTTGACCTCCGTCGTCGGCCACTCGATCTGCTGCTCGGCCAGCCATTTACAGAGAAAGTGGGCGTACTCGTCGGGCTGCAGGTTGCGCAGGTAGACGCCGTTCATCCAGTCGAGCTTCTCGTAGTCGAACGTCGCCGGGCTCGACACGACACGGTCGAGCGTGAAGCGCTGAACGAGCTCGCGGTGCGACATGATCGTCGTCTTGTCGTCGAAGCTCCAGCCGAGCAGAGCGAGGAAGTTGAACAGGGCGGCAGGCAGGTAGCCGGCGGTGCGAAACGCATCGATCGAGACGGCTCCGTGGCGCTTGGAGAGCTTCCGCCCGTCGGCGCCGTTGATGTTCGGCACATGCGCGTAGACGGGCAGCTCGGCTCCGAGGGCACGCAGGATGTTGATCTGCGACGGCGTGTTCGAGACGTGGTCCTCGCCGCGGATGACGTGCGTGATCCCGTCGATCAGGTCCTCGACCGGTGAGGCGAAGTTGTAGGTCGGCCGCCCGTCCGACCGCACGATCACGAGGTCGGGCAGGTTCTCGTTCTGGAATTCGATGCGTCCGCGGACGGCGTCGTTCCAGGCGACGGAGCCCTCGGGCTGACGGAAGCGGATGGCACCGTCGTCCTCGTAAGCCTTCCCCTCCGCCAGAAGCCGTTGAGCTTGCTCGCGGGCCTTCTCTGCGGAGTCGAGCTGGAAGGTGACGTCGCCGTCCCAGTCGATGCCGAGCCAGATCAGCGACTCCTTTATCTGCTCCACCGACTCCGCAACCTCGCGGCTCGTGTCGGTGTTCTCGATGCGCAGCAGGCACTCGCCCTTGTGCTGGCGCGCGAAGAGCCAGTTGAAGAGGAACGTGCGGACACCTCCGATGTGGAGGAAGCCGGTAGGGCTCGGAGCCATACGGACGCGGACGCTCATTGCGTCTCTATCGTAGGCGGCTGTGGAATTCGGGGCGCATGTCTCCTCCAGCGGCGGGATCGACACCGCCATCGACCGCATCGAGGCGATGGGCGGCGACTGTGTGCAGGTCTTCACGCAGAGCCCGCGGATGTGGCGGCCGACGAACCACAAACCGGAGTCGATCGAGCGCTTCAAGGCGCGACGGCGCGAGGCCGAGATCGGCGGCGTCGTCTGCCATGCGCTCTACCTCTGCAACCTCGCTGCACCTGACGACGAGATCTACGAGAAGTCGGTCGTCACGATGTGCAACACCATGGATGCGGCCTGCGCGATCGAGGCCGACGGCGTCATCTTCCACGTCGGGTCGCATCTCGGCGCCGGGTTCGAGGTGGGCCTCGAGCGCGCGGGTGCCGCACTCGAACGGATCCTCGAGCACTGCGAGGGCGACACCTGGCTGCTGATGGAGAACGCCGCGGGGACGGGCGCGACGATCGGGCGGTCGCTCGAGGAGCTGCAAGCGCTGCTCGAGCGCGCAGGCCGCCATCCGCGCCTCGGGATCTGCCTGGACTCGTGCCACCTCTACGCCTCGGGTTACGACGTCACGACCCCGCAGGCGGTCGACGCGCTGATGCTGGAGGTCGAGACGCGGATCGGACTCGACCGGCTGCGCGCGCTGCATATCAACGACAGCGAGACCGCGCTCGGCTCGAACCGCGACCGGCACGCGAACATCGGCGAAGGCGTGATGGGTGAGGGTCTCGGCGCCTTCCTCGCCCATCCGGAGGTGCAACATCTCGGCGCCTACCTCGAGGTGCCCGGCACCGACAAGTCAGGCCCGAACGCGGACGAGATCCGCAAGCTGCGCGAGCTGCACGCCCGCTGGACGAAGCCGAAACGGAAGCGAGCTCGTCCAAAACGGACATGACTTGGGGACAGTCCCCGGGACCTGTCCCGGGCGGCCACGTCCGGTGTCAGACACACGCACGAAACCCGTGGTGGACTTTCCCCAAACGCTTGGTGGGCGTCAGGATGGCTGGTGTCAGACACCGTTCGCTCGCTGTTCGCTCGCCTTTCCAGCCAGTTCGTGAAGAGACATGTGACAGTCGACCGGTCGGCGGCGTATGAAGAGTCAGATGACCTTCGCGCAGGCCGCTGAGACGCACCTCGACGATGTCTACGGATACCTCGCCTGGTTCACCGGCGACCGTGGCGCCGCCGACGACCTGACCGGCGAGACCTTCGAGCGCGCGTTGCGTCTCTGGCACCGCTTCGACCCGCAACGTGGCTCGGCGCGCACGTGGCTCTGCCAGGTCGCCCGCACCGTCGCGCTCGACCATTTTCGCTCCGAGAAGCGCCGCGTTCGCCGCGAGGAGCTCGCCTCCACGCCGGAACGCATCGACGAGCGCTTCGCCGAGGGCCTGTCCGCAGACCTCGAGTCGGCGCTGCGCGTGCTCTCGGCCGGCGAGCGCGAGGTGGTCGCGCTCCGCGTCGTGCTCGACCTCGACGCCCCGACCACTGCCCGCATCCTGGGGATCTCCCCCACCAACTGCACGACGCGCCTGAACCGGGCGCTTCGAAAACTCGAGGAGGCCCTCCATGTCGCAGCGTGACCTCGTCACCGAGTTGCGCGCCGCGCGCATCGTCGCTCCCGCGGAGGTGCGCGAGCGCATCCGCGCGATCGCCGCCTCGGACACGACCGCGCGCGCCCCGCGCTTCACCTGGCGCCGCGCCCTCGTCCTCGCCGTTCCCGTCGCCGCCGCGATCGCGGCGACGATCGTCTTCACGCGGCCGGCGCATCATCCGGCCGCCGCTTCCGACCGACTGACGCTCGCTCAGCCGGCGATCGTCCACGGCGAGGCCGCACCATCCTCCGGCTCGGCGGCCCGGTCGTCCGGTGCGGCGAAGGCCCCGGGGATCACCATCCCGGTTCCACCCTCAGGGACCCGCGTGCAGCGCTACGGCGCGACGCTCATCCTGCGCGTGCCGACACCCGATGGTGTCTCGGCCGGCGTGCAGCACGCCCTCCGCATCGCGACCGCCCTCGGCGGTCACCCCACCTCGGTGCACGCGACCTCGCAAGGGCGCACCGCGCACGCAGAGCTCGTGCTGAGGATCCCGCGGCGCAACGTGCAGCGGGCCGTCACTCGCCTCTCGCAACTCGGCACGATCACCGGCGAGCAGGTGGACGTGCAGGATCTCCAGGCCGGCCTCGATGCGTCGAGCCGCACGATCGCGCGCCTCCAGCGCGAGCTCACCGACCTGCGCGCGCAAACGCAGACGCCCGAGGTCGTGCGGCAGATCGCCGCACTCACCGCGCGGATCGGAAGCCTCCAGCGCATCCAGGCGAACACCGTTCGCACGGCGAGCTTCGCCACCGTCCGGCTCACCCTCGCGACACCGCCGGTGCACGCAGCAGCGCAGCAGACGCACCGCAGCCCGTTCCACTGGCTCTGGCGGGCACTGCTCTGGCTCGGGATCGGCGCGGTCTACGTCCTCGTGCTCGGCATCCCACTGGCGCTCGTGGGGCTGCTCGTCGCGCTCATCGTGCGCACCGTGCGACGTCGCCGCGAGGACGCGCTCCTCAGTCGGACTTGAGCTGTGCGAACACCCGGAACGTCGGCTTGCCCACGGGCAACTCGTCGAACTCCGGGTTGATGCAGCCGAGCTCGTCCGCCCGCGACTCGTACGTGCGCTCGATCTCGGCCTTGCACATCGGCAACGGCCGCTGCATCGCACGAATGGCGCCGAAGCCGGCCTTGTGATCCTCTGCCGCGCGCAGCATGTCGAGGTCGATCTCGACCTCGTAGATCTTCTGCATGCAGCCGACGTACGTGTGGCCCCAGGCCTCGTACGAGTAGACGAACGGACAACCGCGTGAGAGGCATGCGCCGGGGTAGACGACCTTGTCGCAATGGACACCGCAGCGGCGGCATTCCATCTCGTCCTGAGGACGAAGCGGAAGCGCTGGGGCAGCGGTCTGCTCGGGTGTCATACCCGCATTGTCCGAGCGGTTGCGGATGACCGCAAGACTTGACTTTCGGTGCTCAGAGCGCTAGTCGCCGGACCGCGTTCAGAACATCCATGGGCGTGAACGCCAGGAAGTCGGGCTCGATCCCGGAGAGGTTGTCGTCTGCTCTGAACCACAGTGCCTGGACGGTCGTCATGCCCACTTCTGCCGCTCCTTGCACATCACTCGTGAGGCTGTCGCCGACGTACATCGCGGCGAGCGGGTCGACCTCGAGCTCGGCGAGCGCACGCAGGAAGATCTTGGGATCCGGTTTGACGAGTCCGACCTCCGTCGAGAGCACGCAGACGTCGAGCAGATCGGTCAAACCGAAGGCTGCGATATCGGCACGCAACACGCGGCCCGGATCCGGCCACGAGTTGGCGACGATGCCCGTCTTCAGGCCGCGTCCGCGGAGCGCCTCGAGCAGCGCCTGCGCCGCGCCGAGGACTGCGTGGGCCGGACGCCATACGCCGTGCTCGACGTCGATGAAGCGATCGACTTCTTCCGGTGACAGCTCGCCGAGCAGTTCACGAAGGAGGTCGCCGTAGTCGTCGCGCGTCGTCGCACGCTCGAGCACGACCTCGCGGTAGCGCTCGGTGAATCCCTCGTCCGGGCGGCTGATCGCCGCGAGCGCAGCCTCGTGGCCCGCGACGAGCAGGTCGTCGTCCCACGTGAATTCCACGAGGGTGTTGTTCCAGTCGAAGAGCACCGCTTCCACCATGGCTGGCTAGGGTAGCCCCGTCGTGCGGAGGATCCTCTGGGCATCGCTCGCCCTCACCCCTCTCGTCCTGATCGCCCGCTTCGTGCTGCACGCCGGGCCGACGGTCCTGTTCGTGCTCGCGGCCCTGGCCTTGCTGCCGCTCGCCTGGCTGATCGGGGAGGCGACCGAGCACGCAGCCGCGCACACCGGCGACGGCGTCGGTGGCTTCCTGAACGCGAGCTTCGGTAACGCGCCGGAGCTGATCATCGCGCTCTTTGCGATCGCGGACGGGCTGCCGAACGTCGTACGCGGCGCAATCACCGGTTCCGTCGTCTCGAACATCTTGCTCGTCCTCGGCATCGCGATGTTCTTCGGCCGCGGTGAGAGAAAGGTCGATACACGCTCGCTGCGCTGGCAGCTCCTGGCGGTGCTCGGCGCGACGCTGTTGTTGCTCATTCCGTCGATCCCCCGGTGGACCGGCGGGCACACGCGGCACACGCTGTTCGTCGTCACGATCCCAGTCGCGGTCCTGCTGCTCGCCGTCTACATCGTCATCACCGTGCGCAATCTGCGCATTCACCGGGATGCCGAACGCGGCAATGTGCGGGCGGATTCCTGGTCGCTCCGTAAGGCCATCATCTGGCTGCTGGTCGCGACGGTCGCGACGGCCCTCATCTCGGAGATCCTCGTCCATTCGCTCACGGCGTTCGGCCATGCGGTGGGCCTGAACGAGTTCTTCATCGCCGCCGTGATCGTCGCGATCGTCGGCAACGCAGCCGAGCACGGTGGAGCGATTGTCATCGCTCACCGCGGCAACACGGAGCTCGCGTCCGAGATCGCGGTCACGTCGTCCATGCAGGTCGCGCTATTCGTCGCGCCCACGGTCGCGTTGCTGTCGTGGTCCGTCGGACAGGGGCTACCGCTGTCGTTCCGCGGCATCGAGCTCCTCACGATGGCCGCTGCCGCCGCCGTGGCGACCGCCGTCATCTGGGACGGCGTCGCGAAACGCTGGGAGGGCGTCGTGCTCGTCGCGTTCTACGGCGCGGCCGTCGTGACGTACTTCTTCGCGTCCAGTATTTAGAGCGCTGAGAACGGCTCCTGGGCGCGCGTGAACGCGTATCCCGCCCAGATCATGCGGTCGCCGTCGCGGCGCAGCCGCTCGCCCCGCTCGCGCCCCTTGGCGGCGATCCAGCCATCACCGTCGCGGGCGAACGTCGTCTCACCTTTGCCGGTCGCAGCGGCCGCGACCTTCGCGCGCAGCGTTCCGCCCTCCCACCAGAAGACGAACTCGTTCCCTTCGGACCACCAGCGTCCGAGGAGCGGACGCACGTCGGCCGGTGGTTCGTTCTCCGGCCGCCACGCCTCGATCGCGGCCGGCCACAACTCGATTGTCTTCGCCGCGAGCGCGATCGCAAGCATCTCCATGTTCCCGCGCGTCCCGGAGTTCGTCAGCGCCGCTGCGCCGGTCTGGGTCTTGCGGTCAACGCAGATCCCGGCCAGGTGCCCCGCCATCGCGCCGCCGTGGCCGGCGTAGATGCGGCCGCCCTGGTTGTAGAGCATCAGGCCGAGCCCCCAGCCGAGCGTCCAGTCGCTCGGGTCATACATCACCTGCGGGAACCACATCTCCTCGACGAGGTCGGCGGCGAGCACGTCGTCGTTGCCCGCGGCGAGGAACGCCGCCCAGCGCGCGAGATCGCCGACGGTCGACCAGAGCTGGCCTGCCGCCGCCGTGCCTGCCATGTCGGTCTCCGCCTCGACCCAGACGGTGCGCGCGTATTCGTCGACGAGGTAACCCTGCGCCGCCGGGGCCTGGGGCGTCCAGCTCGTGCGCGCGAGGCCGAGTGGCGCCAGGATGCGCTCGTCCACGTACGCCATGTATGGCCGCCCGCTCTTGCGTGCAACGACCTGACCGAGCAGCGCGAACGCGAGGTTCGAATAGTGGTGCGACTCGCCCGGACGCAGGACGAAGTCCACGTCGCGCATCGAGGCGATCAGATCGTCTTCCGAAGGCGACTCGCCCGTGACGAACATCTCCCCCGCTTCGCGCTGCAGGCCCGACAGGTGCGAGAGCAGCCGCCGAATCGTCGGTGACCCGTTCTCGATCCCGTCGATGTGCTGCTCGAGTCGGTCATCGAGCTCGAGCTTGCCTTCCGCGCGCTGTTGCATGATCGCGACGGCGGTGAAGGTCTTCGTGATCGACCCGATGCGGTATTGCGTCTCGGGCGTAGTCTCGCGGCTCTCGGCATAGCTCGCGCTTCCGACGGCGCTCGACCAGACGGGCTCGCCCTTGCGGGTCACGGCGGCCGCCACCGACGGCAGGCGGTCGGCCTGGCGCTCCGCGAGCAGCCGGTCGAGCGCCGGCGCCAGTTCAACGCTAGGCGCGGACACCGGCCTCCAGCGCCTGCGGAACGACATCGGCTGCCCGGACGATGTCGTCATCGCTCAGGTCCAGGTGCGTGACGGCGCGCAGGACGCCGGGCTTCGTGGGCGAGAGCAGCACGCCGTGCTCGCGGAGCCGCTCGAGCGCCTCGGCCTCGGCCAGGCCGAGCCCGCCGACGTCGAGCTGCACGAAGTTCGACTCGACGAGCTCCAGATCGACGGGAAGCCCCGCCGACGACCAGGCCTCGGCAAGCTGCCAGGCTCGCGCGTGGTCCTCGGCCAGCCGCTCGACATTGTGATCGAGCGCGTAGAGCCCCGCAGCCGCCACGATCCCTGCCTGACGCATGGCACCACCGAAGCGGTGCTTCTCGACACGCGCGCGCCGCATCAGCTCATGCGAGCCTGCGATCAACGCTCCGAGCGGGCAGCCGAGGCCCTTCGACAAGCAAAGGGTGACGGTGTCGAAGAGGCCGGCGATCTCTGACGCAGGCGCGCCGGCCGCAACGGCTGCGTTCATCAAGCGTGCACCGTCGAGGTGGACTCGCAGGCCGAGCTCGCGCGCCGCTGCGACGAGCTCGCGGAGCTCGTCGAGCGGCCACACGGTGCCGCCGGCGGTGTTGTGAGTGTTCTCGACTGCGAGAATCGATGTTCGTGGCGTCCAGTAGTCGTGGTCGTCACGTGGGTTGACGGTCGCTCGCAGCTGGGCCGGGGTGAGGCGGCCCCGGTAGCCCGGCAGCCCTCGCGTCTGCAGCCCGGAATGCATCGCCGCGCCGCCAAGCTCGCTGACCATGATGTGCGCCCGTTCCTCGACGATCAGCTCGCTGCCGCGCTCGCCGAGAATCGCGAGGGCGATCTGGTTGCCCATGGTCGCGGTCGGCAGGTAGACGGACTCCTCCTGACCGAGCAGCACCGCCGCCCGCCGTTCGAGCTCGAGCACCGTCGGGTCTTCACGCTCCTGCTCGTCGCCGACCTCGGCGTTCGCCATCGCATCGCGCATCGCGCGCGACGGCTTGGTCATCGTGTCCGAGCGCAGGTCGATCACCACGCGATCCTACGCACGTGGACTGAAAGCTGATCCGCTTCCCGCCTGAGCGACCCCAGGGCTACGGTGTCCTGATGGATCTCGATCTCGTGGCGGAAGTGCTCGGAGGCCAGCCCGGCTACCGCGTCCGCCAGGTCTGGGAGTGGACCGCCCATGGCGCGCCGTCGTACGCCGAGATGACCAACCTCTCGACCGCGACGCGCGCAGAGCTGGCAGACCGCGTGCCGTTCTCGACCCTCGAACTGGTGCACGACGCCCACTCAGCCGACGGCACAGTGAAAGCGCTCTTTCACACGCACGACGGACATCCCGTCGAGGCAGTGCTGATGCGCTATCGCGACGGCCGCCGCTCGGTGTGCATCTCGTCGCAGTCCGGCTGTCCGCTCACCTGCACCTTCTGCGCGACGGGCCAGATGCGATTTCGGCGGAACCTCACCGCCTGGGAGATCCTCGACCAGGCGTTGCATTTCCGGCGCATCGAGGCAATCGACCATGTGGTCTTCATGGGCATGGGCGAGCCGATGCTGAACTTCGACGCGGTGATCGCCGCCGCGAAGCGGCTTCCCGACCTCGGAGTGACGCACCGCCGCTCGACGATCTCGACCGTCGGCTGGCTGCCCGGGTTGACGCGCTTCGTCGACGAGGTCGAGGAGCCGATTCGCCTGGCACTCTCGTTGCACGCCCCGACCGATGCCCTGCGCAGCGAGATCATGCCGGTGAACGATCGTTATCCCCTCGAGGCGATCGTCGCCGAGTGCCGCCGCTACTTCGAACTTCGCCGGCGCAAGGTGTTTGTCGAGTACGTGATGCTCGCTGGGGTGAACGACTCCGTCGAGCACGCGAACGGCCTGGTCGAGCTGCTCGACCGCAACATGTTCAAGGTGAATCTGATCCCGTACAACCCGACCGGGATGTACGACGGCTCGTCGCGCGATTCGATCAGCAAGTTCAAGCACGTGCTCGACAAGGGGCGCGTTCCCGCCACCGTCCGGTTGACGCGTGGGCGTGACATCGCAGCCGCCTGTGGCCAGCTCGCTGCGACGGCCTGACCGGACGGACCGACGACTATCCTGGTTGGCGTATCCAACAGGGAGAATCCATGAAGAAGAGACTCGTTACGCGCTACGCGATGCAATCGCCTGAAGCGGCCGACGAGAACCAGCGGCGGGTCGAAGGGGTCTTTGCGGAGCTCGCCGCAGACCAGCCGGACAACGTGAGCTACATCGTCCTTCGGCTCGCCGACGACTCGTTCCTGCACGTGTCGTTCCACGACCACGGTGATGACGAGATGAACCCGATCGCCTCGACCGCGGCGTTCGCGCATTTCCAGGACGGTCACGCCGGGCGCCGTGAGGGCGGAGTCGACCAGCAAACCGCGAGCCTCGTCGGCGCCTACGTCACGACGATCGCCTGAGGCCCGGCGTCGTCGCGATGGTGCCGAGCTCGATCTCGGCCGGCAGACGGTCGGGTCCCGGGAGGACCCCGAGCTCATCGCGCACTCGTGTGTCGAAATAGACGTACGACGTCGTCAGCGCGACGAACGGCATCGCGAGGGCGTAGATGATTCCGGCGACCACATCGAGTGACTGCAGCGGGGCGTCCGTGAGGATGATGAGGAGCGCGCCGACGAGCGGCCCCGACACGAGCGCCACAGCGGCACCGACGATCGTCAGCGATCCGACCTTCAGCCAGTCCTTGCCGACCAGCCGCCCGCTTCGCCGCAGGGCCTG
Organism: uncultured Thermoleophilia bacterium; assembly: GCA_963842335.1. Lineage (GTDB taxonomy): Bacteria > Actinomycetota > Thermoleophilia > Gaiellales > Gaiellaceae > PALSA-600. The sequence goes on from CAWJGF010000015.1 coordinate 74,567, forward strand.
GACGGCGGACAGGTCCTCGAGCGCAATCACGGGTGCGATCAGCGCCCACCGGACGGCCAGCCAGATGGCGACGGGGAGCAAGAACAACGAGCTGGCGAGCAGGAGAACGGTCACGGCCGCGATGACGAGCGCGCCAAGCAGCGGTACGACGCTGCGCGCTGCGAGCCGGTACGCGCGGAGCGCCCCGACGGGCCGTCCCGCATCGATCTCGACGAGCGCGCGCGCCGTCGCAGCCTGGACGAGCCCGATCCCGAGCAGGGTCAGCGCCGTCCCGAAGCCGACGACCAGGAGCACGAGGACGCCCCCTCCCTGACCTTCGTTGGCGATCCCCGTGACACTCGAGAGCTTGAGGACGGCGGTCTGCAGGAGCGCGACGAACAACGAGATCGGAACGAGCAGGAGCCCGATCCCGATGAAGAGCCCGAGACGGTGCCGATACATGCGACCCGCTGCGGCGATGATCTGCCCCCACGCCCGCCGGCGTGCGAGCCGAAGCGGCGAGGTTGGACGCCACGTGACGCGCGAGAGGGCGAGCAGCACCAGCGCGACGAGGATCGAAAGCACGAGAAGGACAGAGCGCGGCGCGTGCACGAACCGGCGCAAGATGTCGGAGCCGCCGGCGACTGCGCCGCAGAAGAAGCCTGTTGCCCTCGTCCCGAGGACACCGCCGGCGGGAATCGCGTAGCTGCGACTGCGCCACCCCTCCGCCCACTGGATCGGCTCCGTCCACTGACGCTTCAGGTTCGGGCCGGTCGGGCCGTTGAAGAACGCCCGCTGCAACTCACCCCAGCGGCCCTGGAACCCGATCCAGGGAAACGACGCGCGCGCCGCTACCGGATCACTCGGGATTGTCTGCACAACCGGGCGAATGTCGAAAGCCGGCGCCCTCGTGTCGTCGCAGCCCACGCCTTCCGAGGCAGAGCTGCCGAGATAGAGCGCCTGGTCGAAGAAGTTCGCGTGCGACCCGGCGGCGACGTGGACGACGGGGTGGGTGCCGTCGACGAGCTCGAGCTTGCTGTCACCCCACGCGGCGCGTTCGGCGCCCTCGTGCTGGCTGTAGCCGACCTCTACGGGACTCGTCTGCAGCGCCTGGGCCGCCGTCGGCACGTCGAAGTTGAGCTGGATCATCTCCCAGTCGCCCTCGTGTGGGTTGTTCCAGTCGTTGAAGACGTAGTAGAGCCAGTACTGCAACGCGAGCTTCCCCGGACGACCGGCGTCGGTGGCGACATGCGCGTAGACGGTCGGCTTCGACCCCACGGAGATCGCCCGCGACCACTGTTCGTAGCCGCAGCCGGGATCGAGCGCGTTGCCCGGGAAGTCGAGGTGATAGTCGACAAGTCCCTTCCCGATCTGCGATGCCGTCGGGCCGACCGCAATCAGGTCGGTCCGGTTCCACGGACCGCGCAGCGACACCGTGTCGGCGCCGAAGAGAAGGTTGACGTCCAGCGGGCGGTAAGGCTCGCCCGGGCCGCACTCCTTCGGCTGGGTGACGAGTCGCACGACCGGGGCGTACTGTGCGGCGAGGGCGCGCTGGGCAGGGAGCCCGGCCCCCGCCGAGTGGCTCCAGCCGAGGGCCGCGAATGCGAGCACGGGAAGAATCGTCCGGCGCAGCGTGTGCGTCACGCCAACGATCCTTTCATCGCGTGCACTCTCCCGTGCGCGCCCGGCGGGTCGCGGCACGCCTCGAGCCCGGCTCGGCTGGACCGAACCGGGCTCAGGGCGTTGCTCGCGTTACGGGGTCGCCGGCGGCAGCGGCACGCTCGGTGCCGGCAGGCCTGCGGCCCTGAAGCTCGCGCGGAGCCCCACAACAGCCGCGCGGGCGCGCGCGACCGCAGCGCGCATCTCGAGATTGGTCGCGCGAATCGAGAGATTCGCCTGGCGCACGAGCAGGTGCAGCCGGCCGTGACCGCCGTCGCCCGCCAGGCGGGCTGCGGCGATGTCGGCGCGGAGCTGTGCCCTGTCGGCGAGACAAACGCTCAGCAGCGAGTGCCAGTCGGTCGTCAGCTTCTGCGCGTCAGCCTTGATCGTCGCGCGCGCCGCCTTCTTGTCGGACGTGCCGACGAGTGAGGTCGCATCGGCCTGGAGCTTCTGGGCGTCGGCGACGACGGCGTCGTGCTTGGTCTGAACGTCGGCCGTCAGCTTGGCGAGGTCGGCTTTCACCGTGTCGATCGGAGTGGCCGCAAGGGCCGCCACCGGCACGATCGCGCAGGCCGTCAAGGTGAGGGCGGCGAGCAGAAGGAACTTACGCATCTGGTCATCTCCATCGGTCGAAAGGGCAAGAGGGTTGTTGAACAGCACGGGTTTCGAACTTCGCCCTCACCATGCGCACACCACGTCAGCCCGAGACGAGCCAAAAGTAAGCCGTGCGTAAAGGCCGAACCCCGAAGCGAGCTGTGCAGAGAACGTCACGGTCTCGTGCGTTGCAGTCACGGTCTCGCGCGCGTGTCTGACAACCAGCCTTCTCCGCTGCGGACATTGGCCGCGAGTGACACCATGCGCGCGTGAGCTTGCTGCGAAGCGCTGCGCACGAGCCGCGGGTTGTCGTCGGCGTTCTGCTCATCGCGCTCGGGGCCGGTGTGGGTTACTACGACGAGCGCGACTCGGGGCAGCTCGCCGATCGCGATTTCGCGCTCTGCGGCGGCCGGCAACTCTCGCCCGACTGCTCGTCGAGAACAGCGCTCGTCTTCACCGGGTGGACCGAGTCGAGCGGGAACGGCTTTCGGCGCGTGTACCACGTGAGCGTCGCGACCGGCCGGAATTCCACGGAGACAATCGAGGGTCTCAGCAAGTCGGATGCGGCTCCGTTCGAGTCGTCGACGCTCGCCGGTCTGCGCTACCGCCAAGGGCGGCTGGTGGCGATCGTCAGCGCGAACGGGGCGACCCTCAAAGTCCCGTTTGCGTTCACACGCAAGGCGATCGAACTGGCGATCGTCGGCGGCGTCCTCCTCCTCGCCGGCGGCGTCCTCTTTGCCTGGGGCTTCGCGCGGATCAACAACCGGCCTCGCCCCGTGCCCTAGACGACCGCCCAAGACGGACCGCCCGAGCCGCCCCGCTACCCTGGCCCGCCGTGACCAAGAAGCCCCTCGCCCAGCGGAACGACCTGCGCAATGTCGCCATCGTTGCCCACGTCGACCACGGCAAGACGACGCTCGTCGATGCGATGCTCTGGCAATCCGGCTCGTTCCGGGAGAACCAGGATGTCGCAGAGCGCGTCATGGACTCCGGTGACCTCGAGCGCGAGAAGGGCATCACGATCCTCGCGAAGAACACCTCGGTGCAACGCGCCGACGTGAAGATCAACATCATCGACACGCCGGGTCACGCCGACTTCGGCGGCGAGGTCGAGCGCGGACTGACGATGGTCGACGGCATCTTGCTGCTGGTCGATGCATCTGAGGGCCCACTGCCGCAGACACGGTTCGTCCTGCGCAAGGCACTCGAGAAGCGGCTGCCGGTCGTGCTCGTCGTCAACAAGGTCGACCGGCCCGACGCCCGGGTCGAGGAGGTCGTGAACGAGGTCTATGAGCTCTTCCTCGACCTCGACGCCACCGAGTCGCAGATCGAGTTCCCGATCATCTACGCGATCGCGCGTGACGGCCGCGCAGGCGTCGACCCGGACGCGCTCGCCGACGATCTCGAGCCCCTGTTCGAGACGATTCTCGAGACGATCCCGCCGCCGTCGTACGAGCCGGACCACCCGCTCCAGGCGCTCGTGACGAACCTCGATGCCTCGCCGTACGTCGGTCGCCTCGCACTGCTCCGGGTCCGCCACGGCATGCTCCGGAAAGGGCAGCAGATCGCCTGGTGCCGCGCGAACGGCGAGATCGAGAACGCCCGAGTGACGGAGCTCTTCATCACCGAAGCACTCGACCGCGTGCCCGCCGAGGAAGCCGGCCCCGGCGAGATCGTCGCACTCGCCGGCCTGCCCGAGGTGACGATCGGCGAGACGATCGCCGACCCCGTCGACCCTCGCCCGCTCCCCGTGACCTCGGTCGACGAGCCAAGCCTCTCGATCACGATCGGGATCAACACCTCTCCGCTCGCCGGCACCGAGGGCAACAAGCTGACCGCAAGCCTCGTGAAGCAGCGGCTCGACCAGGAGCTCGTCGGCAACGTCTCGCTGCGCGTCCTCCCCACGGTCCGTCCCGATGCCTGGGAGGTGCAAGGCCGGGGTGAGCTGCAGCTCGCCGTGCTTGCCGAGATCATGCGCCGCGAAGGATTCGAGCTGACGATCGGCAAGCCGGAGGTGCTCGTGCGGGAGATCGACGGCAAGAAACACGAGCCGGTCGAGCGCGTCGCCATCGACGTGCCCGAGGAATACGTAGGCGTCGTCACCCAGCTGCTCGCGCTTCGCAAGGGACGGATGCAGCAGATGGTGAACCACGGTACGGGCTGGGCGCGGATGGAGTACCTCGTGCCGGCGCGCGGCCTGATCGGCTTTCGGACTGAATTCCTCACCGAGACCCGTGGCGCCGGGATCATGCACCACGTCTTCGAGCGCTGGGAGCCCTGGCACGGCGCAATTCGGACGCGTCCGACCGGCAGCCTGGTCGCCGACCGCCGCGGGCAGGCGACCGGGTTCGCGATCGAGAACCTCCAGGAGCGCGGCTCGCTCTTCATCAAGCCGACCGACGAGCTGTACGAGGGCATGATCGTCGGCGAGAACGCCCGCCGCGAGGATCTCGACGTGAACGCCTCGAAGCCGAAGAAGCTCACGAACATGCGCGCGTCGTCGGCCGACGAGCTGATCCGGCTGATCCCGCCGAGGCCGCTCTCGCTCGAGCAGGCGCTCGAGTTCATCCGGAACGACGAGTGCGTCGAGGTGACCCCCCAGTCGATCCGACTCCGCAAGGTCGAGCTCTCAGGCTCGAAGCGTGCCTCGGCGACCTCGCGCCGCAAGCGCGAAGCTGAAACCGCTGCGGCCTCGTAGACGCCGGGCGCGCGATCCGTCAGAGTGCTAGCTGCGGGGGCCCTGTGCGGCAGGGCCCCCCATCTCAGCCCCGGCTACTCTTCCTCGAGCTTCAGGGCGGCCGAGTTGATGCAGTAGCGCAACCCGGTCGGCTGTGGGCCGTCTGGGAACACGTGGCCGAGATGGCCGCCACAGGCCGCGCACATCACCTCGGTGCGCGTCATGCCGTAGGAGACGTCGGTCTCCTCCTCGACTGCCTCGGCGTCGGCCGGGACAGAGAACGCCGGCCAGCCGCAGCCCGAGTCGTATTTCGCATCGGACGCAAAGAGCTGCGCGCCGCAACCGGCGCACGTGTACGTGCCCTCTTCAAAGGTGTGGTCGAACTCGCCGGTGAACGGGCGCTCCGTCCCCTTCTCGCGCAGCACGTGGTACTGCTCGGGGGTCAGCTCGGCCTTCCACTCGGCTTCCGTCTTCACGATCTTCTGTGACAAGTTTTTCCTTTCGGAGTGGTCGTACTACAGACCAGTTCGAGGCCGATTCGTTACCGATTGACCGTCGACATGTCGGGGTACCGATCCCCGGCCGCTGCGCCGGGCGGAAACGCGTCGTCGAGCCGGCGCAGGTCAGCCTGGGTCAGCTCGACCTCGACCGCGGCCGCGTTCTGCTCGAGGTAGCTGCGGCGCTTCGTGCCCGGAATCGGGACGACGTCATCGCCCTGGGCGAGCACCCACGCGAGGGCGAGCTGGCCGGCCGTGACGCCCTTCTCCGCGGCGATCTCCTCCACGGCGGCGACGAGCTCGAGGTTCTGCTCCAGGTTCTCGCCGGTGAAGCGTGGGCCGCGGCGCCGGAAGTCACCCTCGTCGAGGTCGTCGTGTGACCTGATCCGACCGGTCAGGAACCCGCGCCCCAGCGGGCTGTACGCGACGAACCCGATGCCGAGCGCGCGCACGGTGGGGATCACGTCCGCCTCCGGGTCGCGCGTCCACAACGACCACTCGCTCTGGAGTGCGGTGATCGGATGCACGGCGTGCGCGCGACGGATCGTTGCGGCACTCGCTTCCGACAGGCCGAGGTGGCGAACCTTGCCGGCATCGACGAGCTCCTTCATCGCGCCGACCGTCTCCTCGATCGGTGTCCCGTTGTCGACACGATGCTGGTAGTAGAGGTCGATGTGGTCGACGCCAAGCCGGGCGAGACTTGCGTCACAGGCCTTCCGGACGTAGTCGGCGCTGCCGTTGATACCGACAAAGCTCCCGTCCTGATTGCGCTCGTTGCCGAACTTCGTCGCGAGCACGACTTGCTCACGGCGGCCGGCAATCGCGCGACCGACGAGCTGCTCATTGGTGAAGGGGCCGTACATGTCGGCTGTATCGAGGAAGTTGATCCCGAGCTCGATTGCCCGGTGAATCGTCGCGATCGCCTCCGCCTCGTCGGCTGTTCCGTAGAACTCCGACATGCCCATGCAGCCGAGGCCGAGGGCCGAAACCTCGAGTTTTCCGAGCTTGCGCGTTTGCATCGTTACAGAGTTGCAGACCTGGGTACCGTGACGTCATGAGCAACTACGCGATCAAGAACATCAGAGAGATCGACGACTCGGCGAAGCAGTTTGGGCTCTCTCCGCAGGTCGAGGCGCGCTTCGGGCGCAAGGCACTCGACGCGCAGAAAGCCGGCTTCAGCTACCAGAAGCTCGAGCCGGACTTTCGCCAGCCGTTCGGGCACAAGCACGCGGATCAAGAAGAGATCTACGTCGTCATCTCGGGCGACGGCCGGATGAAGATCGGCGACGAGGTGGTCGACGTGAAGCAGTGGGATTCGATCCGCGTCTCGCCTGACACGCCGCGCGCCTTCGAGGGCGGTTCCGGGGGAATCGAGTTTCTCGCGTTCGGCGCCGGCGAGTCCGGCGACTCCGACCTGCTCGAGGACTTCTGGCCGAGCGACGACGCTTAGGCGTCGTCCTCGGCTTTCTCCGCCTTCTCGCCCAGCTCGACGATGTCGCCATCCTGGAAGAGCACGCCTTCGCAGGCGACGCGCCACTTCGGTGTGGCACGAAGTAGAAACTCGAGGTCCATCGCGAAGTGCTTGAACTCTTCCTGTTGCGCGTTCTCCATGATCGCCTTCGCCTGAGCGTCCTTCTCGATCGAGATGCGCTGCTCGTACCAGCCGATCGCCTCGGCCTCCTCGACCAGCGAGGTGATCATGCGCGCGAATGTCCGCGTCGGCTGCGTGAGCTCTTCCGGTGGCTCGTGGTACTGGTTCTCGGGCATCAGGCTCAGGCTCCTTTCTGCACTTCGAGTTGACGGTCGACTCGCCCCCTGCTCGGGTTTGTGAGCCTCGAAACCAAACCGCACGACCGGGTTCTTCGCCGCGCGGACCTCGTCGAGGCGCCGCACCGGGCGGTCGTGGGGAGCGTCGAGGAGGAGTTGCGGATCCTCGACAGCCTCGCGCGCGATCGCGAGCATGGCGTCGATGAACGCGTCGAGCGTTTCCTTCGCCTCCGACTCGGTCGGCTCGACCATCAGCGCCTCGGGGACGATCAGCGGGAAGTAGATCGTCGGCGGGTGGAAGTTGTAGTCCATCAGCCGTTTCGCGATATCGAGCGCGCTGATGCCCTGCTCGCGCTTCAGCGTTCGCGCCGACAGGACGAACTCGTGCATGCAGAGCCGATCGAACGGCACGTCGTACGCATCCTTCAACCGCGCGAGCAGATAGTTCGCGTTCAACACTGCGACCTCGCTCATCTCGCGTAGCCCAGGCCCGTACGAGCGGATGAACGCGTAGGAGCGAACGAAGACGCCGAACGGCCCCGAGAAGCCGCGCACCTTTCCGATTGATTTCGGCCGGTCGTAGTCGAGTCGGAACGTCGCGCCGTCTCGTTCCACCACCGGCGCGGGCAAGTAGGGCGCCAGCAACTCGCGCACGGCGATCGGCCCGCCGCCAGGCCCACCACCGCCGTGCGGCTGCGAAAAGGTCTTGTGCAGGTTGATGTGCACCACGTCGAACCCCATGTCGCCCGGACGTGAGATCCCACAGACGGCGTTCAGGTTCGCCCCGTCGTAGTACATGAGCGCGCCGGCGCTCCGGAAGATGTCGCGGATCTCTTCGATGTTCTCGTCGAAGAGACCGAGCGTCGAAGGGTTCGTGAGCATGAGACCCGCAGTGTGCTCGTCGACCTTGGCACGCAAGTCGTCGACATCGATATTGCCGCGCGGATCCGTCTTCACGGCCGTCAGTTCATACCCGGCCATCGTCACGCTCGCCGGGTTCGTGCCGTGCGCGGTGTCAGGGATCACGATCTTGCGACGCTGCTCGTCCTCGCCGCGATCGGCGAAGTACGCACGGAAGAGCATCAGCCCCGTGAGCTCGCCCTGGCTGCCGGCCGCCGGCTGCAGCGAGACCGCATCGAGCCCAGTCACCTCGCGCAGGATCTCCTGCAACTCCCATTCGAGCTCGAGCGCGCCTTGTGCCGCGTCGTCTTCAGCAAGTGGGTGAAGCTTTGCGAAGCCCGGCAAGCCGACAAGCCGCTCGTTGATGCGCGGGTTGTACTTCATCGTGCAGCTGCCGAGCGGGTAGAAGCCGGTGTCGATCCCGAAGTTGCGAGTCGAGAGCTCGGTGAAGTGACGAAGCACTTCCGGCTCGGCGAGCTCCGGCAGGCGCGGCGGGTGTGCGCGCGCGAGCTCGGCGGGGATCTCGGGCACGGGCAGGTCGGGTTGCGGCACGCCGATACCGCGTCTGCCCGCCTGCGATTTCTCATAGATCAGCTTCATGCCGCCAACGCCTTCACGAGCCGGTCGATCTCGTCGACCGTTCGCTGTTCGGTGACCGCGACGAGCAGCACGTCGTCGAGCCCGGGATAGTCGCGCCCGAGCGGGTAGCCGGCGTAGATCCCGTGGGTGCGAGCTTCGGCCAGTGCCTCACGCGCGTTCCGGCCGGTGCGAACCGCGAACTCCTTGAACGTCGCCCGTTCACCGAACGCGAGCTCGAGACCGGCCGCCTGGAGCTCGGACTTCGCGTAGCCGGCAAGCGCCATGCAGGCCTCGCCCAGCTCGCGCAGCCCCTGCGGGCCGAGCAGGCTCAGGTGGACGAGCCCAGCAAGTGCGAGCAGGGTCTGGTTCGTCGTGATGTTCGAGGTCGCCTTCTCTCGGCGGATGTGCTGCTCGCGCGTCTGGAGCGTCAGCACGTACCCCCGCTCACCCGAGCGGTCGACGGTCTCACCGACGATGCGGCCCGGCAGGCGCCGGATGTAGTCCGAGCGCGCGGCGAGGAAGCCGTAGTGCGGCCCGCCGTAGCTCATCGAGTTGCCGGCCGACTGTCCCTCGCCGATCGCCATCGCGCAGCCGTAGGCGCCGGGCGCCTCGAGTACGCCGAGGGAGATCAGATCGACGTGCGCGATCGACATGGCGCCGTTCTCGTTCGCGGCGGCGGCGAGCTCAGGGGCGGCCTCGAGGCAGCCGAAGAAGTTCGGCTGCTGGAAGATCACCGCTGCCGCATCCTGCGCCGCCTCCCGTACACGCTCCGGGTCGGTAGCGCCGCCTTCGTGCGGCACCTCGACGATCTCGAGCCCGAAGCCGGGCGCATAGGTCTTCACGACCTGGCGGACCTGCGGGTTGGTCGCCTCGGTCACGACGATCTTCGACCGCTCCGTTGCGTGCTTCGCGACGAACAACGCGTCGGCGGCGACCGTCGTCCCGTCGTAGCCCGAGGCATTCGAGACATCCATCCCGGTGAGCTCGCAGATCGCGGTCTGGTACTCGAAGACCGCCTGCAGCACGCCTTGGCTCATCTCCGGTTGGTACGGCGTGTACGCGGTCAACAGCTCACCGCGCTGCAGCACGGCGTCGACCACCGCGGGCACGTAGTGGTCGTAGATGCCCGCACCGAGGAAGCACACCTCGTCGACGACATTCTTCGCCGCGAGCTCCTCCATGTGCCGTTGGAGCTCGGACTCGGTGAGCGCCGGCGCGATCTCGAGCTCGCGTGCGAATCGCACCGTTGTCGGAATGTCGCGGAAGAGCTCTTCGATTGAGGTGACGCCGATCGCGGCGAGCATCTCCTCGCGATCGGCAGGGGTGAGCGAGAGGTAGCTCACTGGGTCTCGAGCACCTTCTTGTATCCGGGTACATCAAGCAGCTGGTCGAGCTCCTCGGTGTTCGACATCCGGATGCGAATCAGCCAGCCGTTGCCGTACGGATCATCGTTCACCGTCTCCGGCGCGTCGATCACTTTCTGGTTCACCTCGAGCACCTCACCGGAGAGCGGCGAGATCAGGTCGGAGACGGCTTTCACCGACTCGACCTCGCCGTACGAGGAGTCCTTCGCAACGTTCGATCCCACGTCGGGCGGCTCGTAGTGCACGAGCTCGCCGAGCGCGTCCTGCGCGAACCAGGTGATGCCGAGCACCGCCTCGTCACCGTCGATTCGAGCCCAGTCGTGCTCGGGGTGGTACTGAAGTTCCTCGGGATACGACTCGCTCGCGGCCAACTCATGGCTCCTTCGAATAGAGGGGCTTCTTCTTCACTTCCGCGCGGCGCGGCTTGCCGCGCACGTCGATCACGAGCTCGGATCCACGGGTCGCGGCAGCTGCCGGTACATAGCCGAGGCCGATGCCGACATCGAGCATGGGCGAATGTGAGCCGGAAGTGACCTCGCCGCCGCCTTCGATTGGCATGCCCTGGCGCGGAATCGCCTTCTCGGTCATCACGAAGGGCACGAGCTTCTGCGCCGGGCCGCGCTCCTTCACCTCGCGCAACCGCTCGACGCCGTTGAACTCGGTCTCGAGCGCGCACGCCCAACCGAGGCCCGACGAGATCGCGTCCCACTGCGGCCCGATGTCGTTTCCGTGCAGCGGGTAGCAGACCTCCAGCCGCAGGGTGTCCCGCGCGCCCAGGCCGCACGGCGTAACGCCGCGCGCAAGGATCGCGTCCCAGAGCCGCACAGCGTCTTCGTCCATCGCGGCAAGCTCTACACCCTCCTCGCCGGTGTACCCGGTCCGGTTGATCATCACCTCGACGCCGTCGATCTCACCCATCGCCCAGGTGAATGCCTTGCCGGGCGAGAGGCCGAGCTTCGCGAGCGCGTTCGGGCCTTGCACGGCGAGCAGCGCATAGTCGCTCGACACGTCGCGCACGTCCGAGCCACGCAGCTCGCGCTCCGCCAGCCAGCGATGGACAGCCTCCACGTTGGCCGCGTTCGCGACGATCAGGTAGCGGTGGTGGTCGAGCCGGTAGACGATCAGATCGTCGATGATCCCGCCCGACTCGTTCGTCAAGAGCGTGTACTGCGCGTCACCCGGCTGGATCCTGTCGACGTCGTTCGAGAGGACGGATTGCAGCAGGTCGCGTGCCGTCGGGCCTTCGACCTCGATCTCGCCCATGTGCGAGACATCGAAGACGCCTGCGTCCAGCCGGACGGCTTTGTGCTCGCCGATCACCCCCTCGTACTGCACCGGCATCTCCCAGCCTGCGAACGGGACCATCCTTGCGCCGAGCTCGACGTGGCGGTCGTGAAGCGGGGTCCGGCGGAGGGTCTGCACCGAACGCGATGCTAACCGCCCGCCGCGGGCGCGGCTGCCCGACCGAATCGCGCCTCGCCACCGCTCAACCCGCGGCAGGCGAACTTTGTGACGCCCTTGCAGACATGTCCGATCTGTTGCGAGCACTCCACAGCCCACTGGCCGGAGCCGACACCCCTCGCGCGCGAAAACGGCGCTACCCCGGCGGATCGGCCTGTGGATGGTCTGCGATCGCGTCTGACACCGACCGTGGCCCGCGCGGACGGGTCGCGAGCAACGATCGTGACAAGGGGTTAGTTACTCGTCGCGCAGGAAGGACGGCACGTCGAGCGAGGTGCCGGGATCGAACTCCGGGCCGCGGCCGCCGAGGGGCGAGCCCTCACCGGTGGTCGCTCCTGCCCGCGCCCCGCGGCGCCGGCGGCGTTCGGTGCCGAATCCGGTGGCGATCACGGTCACCCGCACCTCGTCCCTCAGGTTCTCGTCGATCACGGCGCCGAAGATGACATTCGCGTTCTGATCGGCGGCGCCCGTCACGACCTCGGCGGCCTCGTTGACCTCGAAAAGACCGAGATCGGCCGGGCCACTGATGTTCAGGAGAATCCCGGTCGCGCCTTCGATCGACGACTCGAGCAGGGGTGAGCTCACCGCATGCCGCGCGGCCTCGCCGGCACGGTTCTCGCCCTCGCCACTGCCGATGCCCATCAGCGCCGAGCCGGCGTCACGCATGATCGTGCGCACGTCGGCGAAGTCGAGGTTGACGATCCCGGGCACTGTGATCAGGTCAGTGATGCCCTGGACGCCCTGGCGAAGGATGTCGTCGGCCATCTTGAACGCGTCGGAAAGCGGCGTCTTCTTCTCGACGACCTGCAGCAACCGGTCGTTCTCGATCACGATCAGCGTGTCGACCTTGTCGGCCAGCTCGGAGATGCCCTGCTCCGCCTGCTGCGATCGCCGCCTGCCCTCGAACGAGAACGGCCGCGTGACCACACCCACGGTCAGCGCCTCGAGCTCGCGTGCGATCTCCGCCAGGATCGGCGCGCCACCGGTCCCGGTGCCGCCGCCCTCGCCGGCGGTGACGAAGACCATGTCGGCGCCCTTCAGCGCCTCCTTCAATTCGTCGCGCGACTCGGTCGCGGCTTCCTTCCCGACTTCGGGGTTCGCGCCGGCGCCGAGCCCGCGCGTCGCCTTCGCGCCGATATGGATCTTCACGTCGGCCTCGCACATGAGGAGGGCCTGTGCGTCGGTGTTCACGGCCACGAACTCGACGCCCGTCAGGCCGGCATCGACCATTCGGTTGACGGCATTCGTCCCGCCGCCGCCGACGCCGACGACTTTGATCACGGCCAGGTAGTTGCCGGAACGATCTCTCATTGGGTGTGGCCCGACCTCAAGCTGGACTGCAGGGTTGGGGTGGCCGGGCGCCTCCTTCCTTCGGGAGCGTACGGGGGGTTTCCTGTCTTGTCAACGGAGAAAGCTTGAGTCTCGACTATCCTAACCATAAACCTCAACCTCCGACTTGAGACTTGCTGGACAGGACAGGACGCTCGGGGACGCTGACGTCGAGGTACCCCGTGCCGTCGGCCGCCGCTCCCGTCGCGCGCAGGATCCGGCGTGCGATTGCCAGTTTCAACCGCAGGTCACCGACGTCGCCGAGCCGCACCTCGAGACCTCCGTTCAGATCGAGCGTCAGCTCGCCGGTGCCGAGCCGGACGTCCTTCACTCCACCCGGGAGCTCAGCCCCTCTGAGCGACGCGAGCACGACTGGCGCCGCGATCGTGATGCCCGGCAGCGCGTCACCGGGCTGCAGCGTCACGTCCTTCTTCAGCCAGAGCCGCGGCAGGTTCGAGCGGTGCGGATGGGCGAGTGGCCGCAACACCCGCCCACTCGCCGCAACGAGGAACGCATCGGGGCCGCGCCGCACGACGAGCACGGGCCGCTCGGGCCGGACCACGACGCGCAGGGTGTGCGGGAACGCACGGTCGTAGCGAAAGGAATGAACGTCGGCGAGCGGCGCCAGGCGACGCTCGAGGTCGGTGCCGTCGATCCGCAGCAGGCTCTTGCCGAGATCGGACGCCAGTGCCGAGCGCACCGCCGCACGAATCGCAGGCGTCCCGCCACGGATCTCCACCGTCTGGACCGAGAAGACGGACGTCTCACGTGCGACCGCATAGACGCCGGCCGCGAAGGCAAAGAGCGCGAGGCCGATCAGGATCGACCGGCCGGAGGGCGCGAGACGCGAGAGCTCGGGCGCAGCGCGGCGCGCCGGCAGTACGGCGGCGCGAGCGCTCGACCTCTTCCGACCGGCCATTCCGCCCCAGTTCGCCGTGACCCGCCCTTCCCCTACAGCGCTGGCAGCCCCAGCGCGCCGAGGAACTGAACCTCGTGCTCGAGCCGGACTCCGAACCGGTCGAGTACGCGGCGCCGAGCCTCGGCCATGAGCGCGATGCAGTCGGCCGTCGTCGCGCCGCCCGGATTCTCGATGAAGTTCGCGTGGCGCGGTGAGATCTGAGCCCCGCCGAACGTCAGGCCCTTCAACCCACACTCCTCGATCAGTTGCCCTGCGCCTGCTCCCTCGGACGGGTTCTTGAAAACGCTGCCGAAGGTGCGCTTATTGGTGGGCTGCGTCGCCTTGCGCTGCGCGAGGAGCTCGGCCGCGTACGCCTTCACCTCGTCCGGCGGGCGCGGCTCGAGCTCGAAGCGAACCTCCGCGACGACCTGCCCGGGCAAGAGGCCAGAGTGACGGTATGAGAGAGCGAGCTCTTCGACGGGCAGCGTGTGTGCGCCTGCCGCGTCGACGACGACGGCCTCGACCATGACTTCCCGCCACTCGCGACCGTACGCGCCCGCGTTCATGCGCACTCCCCCGCCCGCCGTGCCGGGAATCGCCGCAGCGAACTCGAAGCCGCCGAGGCCCGCCGCGCGTGCCCGGTGGAGTGCGACGGCGTTCGACGCCCCGCCTCCGGCGATGAGTGTCCGGCCCTCGACGCGCACCGCCGCGAGCTCGCCGGCGAGCTTGAGCACGAGCGCGTCGACACCGTCGTCGGCAGCGAGAAGGTTCGAGCCGAGGCCGATCGTCTCGACGAGCACGTCGTTCTCGGCTGCCCAGCGAAGCGTCTCGACGAGCTCCTCGAGCGACTCAGGCCGCGCGAAGAACCGCGCCGGTCCGCCAGTGCCGATCGTCGTGAAGCGCGCGAGCGCGACGTGCTCCTCCATCGAAGGAACGCTAGTCCTGCAGCAGGCCGACGGCCCGGTCGACATCTCCCGCGCCGACTATCAGGAGCACGTCGCCAGGCTGCGCGCGCCGACGCAGGCGCTCGGCTCCGGCCTCGACCGACGGCGTCCAGCCTGCGAGCACGCCTCGGTCACTGAGGGCGTCGACGACGAGCTTGCCGGTCACGCCGGGAACAGGCGCTTCGCGAGCCGGATAGATGTCGGTCACCGTCACGTCGTCGGCAGCCGCAAGTGCCGTGGCCAGCTCATCCGCAAGGTGACGCGTGCGCGAGTAGAGATGCGGTTGGAAGAGGACGCGAAGCCGCCTGCCGGGATACCGCTCGCGCACCGCGGCGATGGTCGCGGCCACCTCGGACGGGTGATGGCCGTAGTCATCGATCACCGTCAGCGCGTCGAGGTCGTGCACCTCGAACCGCCGGCCGGTTCCGGTGAACCGCGCAACCACGGCGGCGGCCTCGTCGCGGTCGACACCGGCGAGCTCAAGCGCCGCGAGCGCACTACCCGCGTTGAGACGGTTCAGCTCGCCCGGAAGGGCGAGCGCTCCGTCGTAGGCGGGCGCGTCGCGGACGACGGAGCCCGCCTCCGCCAGCCACTCGTCGAAGGCGGACTCGAGCTCGGCCAGCGAGGCGTACTCGGTGTGATGGTCGAGCTCGATGTTCGTGACGACCGCGATCTCAGCCGGCAGCGCGAAGACGGTGCGGTCGGACTCGTCACCCTCGACCACAAGCCTGCCACTCCCGGATCCCGCGTTCGAACCGAGCTGTGGAACCGGCGCGCCGATCAGCCAGGCGGGATCGTGGCCGAGCTCTCGCAGGACGAACGCGATCATCGCGGCAGTCGTGCCCTTGCCATGCGTGCCGCCGACGACGATCGACGGCCGGGCCGAGACGAGCTCGCGCAGGAATTCGGCGCGGCGCAGGCCGGCGACACCCGGATACGCGGACGAGACGACCGCCTCCCAGCCGCCCGGGACGACGGGCTCGGGCGTGATCGCGAGCTCGATGTCGCGGAGCTGATCGAGGTACGGGGTGTCGACGCGGTCCCAGCCGCCCACCTCGGCGCCCCAGGCGCGCGCCAGCTGGGCGTACGCGCTCAGGCCCGCGCCGCCGATCCCGACGAACCACAGCCGTCGGCCGGCGAAGGGCGCGCTCACGGCCGGCCTAGAGCGATCAGCTCATCCGCGATCTCGGCCGCTGCTCCGGGCCGTGCGACCCGGAGCATCGCCTCGCTCATCCGCTGCCGATGGGCTGGATCCTCGAGGAGCGACCGCACGAGCTCGGGGACGTCGTCGAGGTCGAGCTCGCGAACCATGATCGCACCGCCCGCGCGCACGAAGTGCTGTGCGTTCAGCGCCTGGTGGTCGCCGGTCGCAAACGGATACGGAACGAGCACCGCGGGGCGCCCCGCCGCCGCGATCTCCCAGACGGTCGAGCCGGAACGCGCAAGTACCAGGTCGACGGCCGAGAGCGCCGCTCCAAAGCGATCCGTCTGTGGCAGAACGCGGTAGTCGTCGCGCCGAACGCGCTTGCGCACGCTCGCGAAATCTCGCTCTCCGGTGATGTGGAGAATCGGCGGGCCTGCCTTCCCCCAGGTGTCCACGACGAAATCGTTGATCGCGCGCGCTCCTGCGAGCGCGCCGAAGACACCGAGGACGTTCCCAACCTCTGGAAGCTCGAAGATCGCGCGTGCATCCTCCTGCGGGATCGGTACGGCGCGCGCCGGGATCGGACGGCCTACCACACGCGACTTCCTGCGATACCGGTTGTCCATCGGATAGGCGAGGAAGAGTCGGCGTGCGAAAGGAGCCGCGAGCCGGTTCGCGAGACCGAGGTGCGCATCGGCCTCCGTGAGCGCCGCTGGAATGCGAAGCGTCGCCGCAGCGAAGACCATCGGACCGGCGACGAAACCACCACCGCCGAGGACGACGTCCGGGCGCCGCCGCCGCAGGATCGCGCGGCAGGCGTGAGGCGCCGCACCGGCGAGCAGCAGCGAACGGGCAAGCGCGATCGACGGCCGCCGCGGAAAGCCCTCTACCCGGAAGGGATCGAACGCGTAGCCCGCATCAGGAACGAGCTGCGCTTCGACCCGTTCCGGCGACCCGGCGAACGTCACGAGTACGCCCCGCTCCGTCAGCGCTTCTGCGATCGCGAGCGCCGGCAGCACGTGACCTGCCGTCCCGCCGGCCGCGATCAGACACCGAAGCTGTTGCTGCACCGCCACGATGAGCGATGTTAAGGAGGATTCCCACCCCAGCGAGGAGGACAACGAGGCTCGACCCTCCGTAGGAGAGGAACGGCAGCGGAATCCCGGTCAGCGGAGCGATCCCCATCACGGCCGCGATGTTGATCGCCGCCTGCCCGCAGACGAGCACGGTGAGGCCGGTTGCGAGGCGCTTTCCGAATGGATCCTTGCAGCGCATGGCGATATCGAGGCCTGCGTACGCGAACAGGCCGTAGGCGGCGATCACCGCGGTGACGCCAACCAGGCCTAGTTCCTCGCCGATGTTCGCGAGCATCATGTCGGTGTGGGCCTCAGGGAGGTAGAAGATCTTCTGGACGCCCTGACCGAGACCGACGCCGAAGAAGTGGCCCGACCCCATCCCGATCATCGCCTGGACGATCTGGAAGCCGGTTCCCTGTGCGTCGTGCCACGGGTGCAGGAAAGCGAAGAAGCGCGCGCGGCGATACGGCTCGAACCAGATCGCCGCGGTGCCGAGTGCGGCGGCGATCGCGATCGCGGCGCCGAGCGTCCGCGCCGGCGTGCCGGCCACGAGGAGCACCCCGGCGAGCATCACGAGCAGCGCGATCGCGGTGCCCATGTCCGGCTCGAGAATGAGGAGGACGCAGAAGACCGCCGTCAGCGCACCGACCGGACGCCAGAGCTGTTTCAGGTCGCGCGGCGCCGGGCGCTTCGAGAAGTACGCGGCCACCCACACCGCGAGCGAGAGCTTCGCGAGCTCGGAAGGCTGGAAAACGGCAGGTCCGAGCGAGATCCACCGCCGGGCGCCGTTGATCGCGGGGCCGATGACGAGCACGGCGGCCAGCAGCACGAGCGAGCCGAGCACGAGCGCAGGGGCGAGCGGCTTCAGCCGGCGGTAGTCCCAGCGCTGGGCGACGAGCATCAGCACGATCCCGAACGCCGCGTAGATCCCCTGGCGCTTCAAGTAGTAGTTCGGATCCTTGCCGCCGACGGCAGCTGCGGCCGACGTCGCGCTATAGACCATGACGAGACCGAATGCGACGAGCGCCAGTGTGACCAGAATCAAGAGTCTGGAATCGAGCTCGCGCCGCTTCACAGTGCTGGTTTCTGCGACTCCGCCCCGAGTCCTTGACCCAAGGTTGCCGAGCTTCGAACCGCCACACCCTTCGAGGAACTCGGGAACCTGGTTAAGAACGAACCAGGCTGCGAAAAGCGTCGCCGCGTGCCTCGAAGTTCTCGAACTGGTCGTAGCTCGCCGCGGCCGGGCTCAGGAGGATGACGTCGCCGGGCGCGGCGAGCTCAGCCGCATGCGCAACGGCAGCGTCCAGCGTGCCGTCGACGTGCCCGTCGATCAGCTCCGCCAGGCGAGATGCTTCCTCGCCGATCAGATGGACCGAGCGGACGTTCGAGCCGATCGACGAAACGAGCGGCGAGAAGTCCTCGCCCTTGTACGACCCACCCAGGATCAGATGCACGGGCTCATCCGCGTACGCCTCGAGTGCCCGCCGTGCCGCCGCGACGTTCGTCGCTTTCGAATCGTTCACGAACCGCACGCCATTCCGCTCGCCGACGAGCTCGAGCCGGTGCGGCACGCCGGGGAAGGTGCGCAGCGCTTCCGCGATCGGCTCGTCTGCGATCCCTGCGGCACGGGCGGCGGCAGTCGCGGCAGCAGCGTTCTCGCGATTGTGACTGCCCCTGATCAGCGGTTCGGCCGGCAGCTCGTCGGCGGCCGAGAACTCGATACCCTCGAGCCCGAGCGCCCGCGGGACGACCCTGGCGCGAGCTCGCTCGAAGATCCGCAGCTTCGCGTCCCGATACGCCTCGAAGGAGCCGTGACGGTCGAGGTGATCGGGCTCGAGGTTCAGCAGCACGGCGACGTCACAGGCGAGCTCGTGGACGTCCTCGAGCTGGAACGACGAGAGCTCGCACACCACCCACTCCGCGTTGCGAATCGAAGTCAGCGGGGTGCCGACGTTTCCGGCGACAGCGACGTCACGGCCTGCCGCGCGGAAGATCGCGCCGAGCAGCTCCACCGTCGTCGTCTTGCCGTTCGTGCCGGTCACGCCGACGATGCGGTTGCCTGCGAGGAGACTCGCTCCGAGCTCGACCTCGGACCACACGGGAATGCCGCGCGTGCGAGCCAGGGCCACGAGCGGTACGTCTCCGGGGACGCCCGGCGACTTGACGACTAGCTCGACCCCCTCGAGCAGCGAGAGTTCGTTCTCGTTGCCGAGCGAGCGGTCGACCTGCACTACCTCGTCGCCGCGCTCCCGGAGCCGCTCGGTGGCCGAGCGACCGGAACGAGCGAGGCCGTAGACGAGTGCTTTCAACTGTGCGCGCGGAACTGGAGGAAGTACTTGTAGAAGAGCGCGAAACCCGCCGCACACGAGATCGCCGTGAGGATCCAGAAGCGCACCATGATCTTCGTCTCGGACCAGGCCTTCATCTCGAAGTGATGGTGCAAGGGGGCGATCAAAAAGATCCGTCTCCCCCACCACTTGAACGAGATCACCTGCAGCATCACCGAGAGCGCCTCGATCGCGAAGATGCCGCCGACAAAGAGCAGCAGCAACTCGACCTTGAGCATGATCGCCATCGCGGCGATCGCACCGCCCATCGCCATCGCGCCCGTGTCGCCCATGAACACCTCGGCCGGGAACGCGTTGAACCACAAGAAGCCAACGGCGGCGCCGATCAGCGCAGCGCCGATGAAGGCAACGTCGAGCCGGTTCTCGATGCGCCCGTGGTGCGCCGTGCTCGAGCGGATATAGATCGTGACGGCCATGGCGGTGAAGGTCGAGAGCGCGATGATCGAGGTGCCGGCGGCGAGGCCGTCGAGACCGTCGGTGAGGTTCACACCGTTCACCGCGCCCGCGATGATCAGAAAGAGGAGCACGTACCAGAACGGCCCCAGGGGAATCGCGAAGTTCGCAACCGGGACATACACGTCGTGGCTGAGGTGCTGATGGTGCGTCGCATACCCAACGGCGACGGTGATTCCGAGCAGCATCAGCATCTTCCACCTGCCATTCAGCCCGAGCGAGCGACGGTGGCGCAGCTTGATGTAGTCGTCGAGAAACCCGATGCTGCCGCACGCAAGCGTCGTGCCGAAGATCGTCAGCGCCGGCAGCGTGTAGTCGGAGAGCGGGAGAAACGCAATCGTGGCGGCCGCGATGATCAGCAGCCCGCCCATCGTCGGGGTGCCCTGCTTGGGGGCATGGTGCTGGAGCCCTTCCTCGCGGATGTGCTGGCCAAACTCGTTCCGGCGCAGAAACGCGATGAACGTCGGGCCGCCGAGGATCGCGATGATCATGGCAACGAGCGCGGCGACAAGGACTCTGGCCATTAGTTCAGCAAGTTCTCCGCGACGACCTCGAGTCCCACCGAGCGCGAGCCCTTCACGAGCACGACATCACCCGGCCGCAGGTCGGCCCGCACGCGCGCTACGGCGTCGGCCGCCGTTGGCACCCAGTCGCCACCGTAGGCGCGTGCGAGCTCGCCGACCGCGATCACGCGCTCGATGCCGAGCTCCGTGAGCAGCCGCCCGATCTCCGCGTGGTAGCCGGGCGCCTCGACGCCGAGCTCGGCCATATCTCCGAGAACAGCGACCCGGCGGTGGCCGGCACCCTTCTCCGCCAGGTGGAGCAGCGCAGCCCGCATCGAGACGGGGTTCGCGTTGTAGCAATCGTTCAGCAGCAGGCCGTCGCCCGGCAGCGGCCGCTCCTCCTCGCGCAGCTTTGAGAACTCGACGTGCAACTCCCGCTCGGGCAGCGGCACGTCGAGGCACTCGGCCACCGCAATCGCAGTCCGCGTGTTCGCCAGTTGATGGCGGGCGCTGTAGTTGGTCGCGAATGGCAGCACCGCGGCGGCGTCGACCCGGCGGACGAAGATGTCGCTGCGGGTGAGGTACGGCTCGAGCAACGGTTCGTCGGGCACGACCAGCATCCCACCCGCCGGCAGCGCCTCGATCAGCTCGGCCTTCGCGCGCGCGACGTTCTCGATCGTCTCGACGAACTCGAGGTGCACCGGTCCGACGTTCGTGATCACGCCCACGTCGGGCTGGACGAACGACGCGAGCCAGGCGATCTGCCCGAGCCCGCGCATGCCGAGCTCGCAGATGCAGATCTCGGTGTCCTCGTCGATCCGGCAGAGCGTCAACGGGACACCGATCTCGGTGTTGTAGTTGCCTTCGTTCGCGATCGTCTTTCGATGCGGCGCGCAGAGCGCGAAGAGAATGTCCTTCGTCGAAGTTTTGCCCGTCGAGCCGGTGATACCGACGACGCGGGCTTTCGAGCGCGAGCGCACCTGGCCGGCGATCGCAGCGAGGGCGAGGATCGGGTCCGTCGGCACGAGCACAGCGCCCGCTCCGCGCGCGATCGCGTGCTCGACGAAATCGGTACCGTCGCCGATCGCAACGAACAGGTCGCCCTCCTCGATCCGCCGCGAGTCGATCTGCATGCCGGTGACGACGTCGGTCCATGGTCGGGTGATCACCCTCCCGAGCGATTCGAGCATGTTCAGCTCGAGCGGGATCACCCCAGCACCTCGCGAGCAACCGCGCGATCGTCGAAGGGCACATTCTCGGCGGCGAGCTCCATTTCGGTGTCCGCGCCTTTGCCGGCGATCACGACGACGTCTCCCGGCGCCGCGTCGGCCAGCGCCGCCTCGATCGCCGCGCGGCGGTCGAGGATGATCTCGAGCGTTCCGTGTGCGACCTCCCGCGCGATCTCCGCGGGCTCCTCGGATCTCGGGTTGTCGGTCGTGACGATCGCGCGGTCAGCGAGCTCGCCGGCGATTCTCCCCATAAGAGGTCGCTTCTCGCGGTCGCGGTCGCCGCCGGCCCCGAAGACGACCGTGAGGCGCCCACCCAGCTCGCGTGCGGTCGACAGCACGTTCTCCAGCGAGTCGGGGGTGTGGGCGTAGTCGACAATCACCGTGAACGGCTGACCGGCGTCGACCGTCTCGAAGCGGCCGGGCACGCCGGCAAGCGACTCGACGCCGGTGCGAATCGCGCGCTCCTCGATCCCGAGCTCGCGGGCGGCCCAGATCGCACCCAGCGCGTTCGCACGGTTGAACCGCCCGCGCAGCTGCAACGCGAAACCCTCGAGATCGTCGTCGGGGGTGAACGTGCGCGCGCGCGGGAGGTCCCGTGCCAGCTGCTGCCCCCAGGGATCCCCGACGTTGACGACGGCATGCTCCGCCTGGTCGAACAGCGCCCGCTTCGCAGCGAAGTACTCCTCCATCGTCCCGTGGAAATCGAGGTGGTCCTGTGTCAGATTCGTGAAGACGAGCACCGCGAACCGAGTCTCGTCAAGCCTGCCCTTCGCGGAGGCGATCGACGTGGCCTCCATCGCGCACGAGCGGTCTCCGGCCTCGAGCATCGCACGGAAGAGCCGCTGCAGGTCGATCGACTCGGGGGTATTCAACCCCGTCGGGAGCGATACACCGCCGACCCGCCGCTCGATGTTCGTCAGCAATGCCGGCTTGCGGCCGGCAGCATCGAGGATCGAGTTGAGGAGGAACGCCGTCGTCGTCTTCCCGTTCGTGCCGGTCGCGGCGACAACCTCGAGTTGCCGTGACGGCTCCCCGAAGAAGAGCGCCGCGGCCACCGGCATCGCGCGCCGGACGCTCGGCACAACGATCTGAGGGACGGAGAGTGCGACTTCCCGCTCGACGACGAGAGCGACTGCACCCCGCTCGACCGCCGCGCCGGCCAGGTCGTGCCCGTCGACCCTGGCCCCAGGGATACAGAAGAAGAGCGCCCCCGGGTTGACTGCCCGCGTGTCGTAGGCCAGGTCGTGAATCTCTGCGGACGGCGCGTTCGCGGCACCGATCGCGCTCGCGAGGCGGTTCAAGTCCATCGGCTCGGAGCCTAGCGGGGGCGGCTGAAGCCGCCCCCGCCGAATGTCAGAAACCGCTGTGCAAACGGGCTCTGAAAGGCCGTTCGACTAGCGAACGCTCGCCGACTCGAGGGCAGCGACGGGCGTCGTCACTGTCCGATCGGCTGCAACGAGCCACACTCCCACAACGGCCATGCACACCATGAGGATGAAGAACGGGAAGAACGCAAGCCCGGCGACACCGCAAACGCCTGCGAGCAACGTCAGGCGCCGTAGCCACGCTGGCAGCACACCGCGGGAGCTCACCATCAGCGTGATCAGCGCGAAGCCGAGCAGGATCGAGCCGGCACCGAAGATGAACATTACCCCGACCTCCGAGATCAGATAGGTCACCGGCGCAGGAATCGCGATCGTCCCGCCCTCGAGATGCGCGACTACCTGGCCGCCGATGACGCTCCACCCGATCGCGTATGACGCCGCCGCGACGAGCCCCGCGCCCCAGACGATGTTGCCCGCCGCACGGTTCTCTGGCCGCGCGCTGATTGCATCGCGCAGGTACGCGAGCAACGCGACGAGGCCGAGCACTCCAAGGAGCGCAAGATGTGTGACGACGAGAACGACGATGCGATGACCGTGGGCGAGGTAGTTGCTGACGCTCGACGCGCTGTAGCTTCCACCCGGCGCGTTTGCGACGAGCACCCCGCCCAGTGTCAAGACACCGAACGCAATGCCGCCCACTCCCGCGAGTACCGCCCCCGCCTTGCTCGTCGTGCCGCTCGTGGTGACCATCTTTGCCTCCTTGAAGAATCGAGCTCTGTCTTCGAGTAGCTCTGTCGAGCCGGAGGCTAGGGAGTCACGCGTCGAATCTCATCGGGCGCAGGGACGATTCGAGCTCGCGAAGGGCTGATCTTCTTGCACGCTCTTCTCAACCGGAGGCTGAGGGTCTCTCCTCGCCTGCCGAGCCCACGCCGTCATCTCCCGGCTCGATCAGGCCGGATTCGTATGCAAACACCACGGCCTGGACGCGGTCGCGCACGTTCAACTTCGCCAGAGCGTGGGCGACATGCGTCTTCACCGTCGCCTCGGTGACAAACAGTGCCGCGGCAATCTCGGCGTTCGAGCGACCGCGAGCAACCAGCCGGAAGACTTCGAGCTCACGCGTGGTCAACTCCTCGAGCGAAGCGGGCAGTGACCCCGCCGACACCGGCGGCCGGCGGACGAACTGCTCGATCACCCGCCGGGTGATCGCCGGCGCGAGCAGCGCATCGCCGGCGGCGACGGTGCGAACACCCTCCACGAGCTGCGACCGGGGCACGTCCTTCAGGAGAAATCCACTCGCGCCAGCCTTCATCGCCTCGTAGACGTACTCGTTGAGATCGAACGTCGTCAAGATGAGAACGTGGGTTTCGGGAAGCTCTGCCAACAACTCACGGGTCGCCTCGAGCCCGTCTCGTCCCGGCATCCGGACGTCCATCAACACGACTTCCGGATGCAGGCGACGTGCCTCGGTGACGACCTCGAGGCCATCGGCGGCCTCCCCCACGACCTCGATGTCCTCCTGCGCGTCGAGAATCATGCGGAAGCCGTCACGCACGAGCGTCTGATCATCGGCGATGAGGACGCGAATCACACTTCCCCCCTCAACGGCAGACGCGCGCGCACGATGTAGCCGCCGCCGGGCGCCGGGCCGGCGTCGAGCTCGCCGCCGAAAAGCGTGACCCGTTCTCGCATACCGACGAGGCCGTGCCCGCCGGCCGCGCCGTTCGCGGTGCCCACGCCATCGTCCGACACCTCGAGCTCCAACACGCCCGGTGCGTAGCGCACGGCCACCCGGGCTCGTGCGCGCCCCGCGTACTTCAGCGAGTTCGTCAATGCCTCCTGCACGATCCGGTAGGCGGAAAGATCGACCCCCGGGGGCAGCGGCCTCGGCACGCCCACCACAGCGAGCTCGACGGGCAGGCCCGACTCCCGCACCTGCACGAGGAGCAACTCGAGGTTGGCGATGCCCGGCTGCGGCGTCAGCGCCGGCGTCGAATCTGCCTCTCGCAGAATGCCGAGCATCCGGCGCATGTCCGTCAGCGCAGCACGCCCGGTCTCCTGAATCGTCCAGACCGACGAGCGCGCGCGGTCGGGCCGGAGCCGCTCCAGCATCTCGTCGGCAGCCTCGGCGTGTACCACCATGACGCTGACGCTGTGGGCCACGATATCGTGCAGCTCGCGCGCGATCCGCGAGCGTTCCGACGACACCGCTGCGGCGGCGCGTTCCTCCCGCTCGCGCTCCGCGCGGTCTGCCCGTTCGTGCAGTTCGGCGACATACAGGCGCCGTGTGCGCAGGTACGCACCGAGCAGCCATGCGATCAAGATGGGCGAGAGCCAGACGCTCGATTGGATGTGCTCGCGCAGCGTGGTGTCGACCGGATCGCGCCAGGTCCAGACGAACCCTGTGACTGCGAGGGCGCCCAGGCCGGCCAACGCCCTCTTCCGGTCCTCGTGCGCAGCGACGGAGTAGCTCGCGATCAGGGGGATCGCAAAGACGCCGAAACCTTCGGGAGAGCCGAAGACGAGCCACTCGCTCGTGAGAGCGACCGACACCACGAGGGCGCAGCCGAGCGGCCAGCGCCGCCGGAACGCGAGGGCGCAGACAGCTACCAGGTACGCGCCGAAGACGGCGACGCGGGGTCCGTTCATGTGCGTCGACCCGAACACGTTCGGCGCCCACACCTCGAGCGTGCACCCAATCCCGACGGCAGCGGCCAGCGCGCCGTCGGCGACCTGCTGACGTCTCGTCACGCGTTCAGTATCCCGCGGCGATCGCCAAAAAGCATCGGTCCGGAGGTGGAGCGGCCCTCGGCTGAAGGTTGAGACTCGCGCGACCGACCGGAGGGGCGTCGCACGACCGCGAGCCTACGCCGCCGGCGCCGGCCACCCCGACGTGCGTGCCCATTCCTCGGCGCTCAGAAGCAGGATGTCCGTTGCGGGATCCTTGAGATCCGCATAAAGGTCCCGGTCCCCCTTCACCTCGTCCGCCAGGTGCTCCTTGAAGGCGCCCCAGAGATCGCGGGCGCGATCGTTCGAGCGCAGGAAGTCACGGAAGAGCAGTGCGTAGCGCTCGTTCGGCGACCCGCTGACGCGAACGTGGACGTTGCTCGGCCGCTCACCTTCGGGCGGCCCGAAGAGCAGCTTGTCCCACGCCGCCTGATCCCCCTCCCAACCCGCGGGAATGTGATCACGGTGCTTCAAGGTGCCGAGCTTCTGCGTGAACCCGATCGCGGCAAAGGCGGTCGCAAGCTCCGCGCTCGGCTCGAGCGAGCGAACGATCACCTGCACGTCGATCACGTCTTTCGCGGCGAGGCCCGGAACCGCGGTCGAACCGATGTGGTCGATGCGCACCACGAGGTCAGCGAGCGCTGCGGAGAGGCGCGACGAGAGGGCGCTGAACTCACTGCCCCACTCCTCTCGCGGCGGCTCGATCACGACGTCCATCTCGCCGGTGTTACTTCGTGAGGGTCTGCGGGGCGTCGGGCGGGACGGCCAGGTACTGGAGATCGAACTTCGCGATCTCCGCGAACGCGGGAGCGGCGACGACACCGCCGAAAATCGCCCGCGTCGGCTCGTCGACGGTAACGAGGACGACCAGCCGCGGGTGCGCGACCGGCACCATGCCGACGAACGACGCGACGTACTCGCCGGTCGTGTACCCGTGCGGGCCTGGCTTCTGAGCCGTTCCGGTCTTGCCCGCGACGCTGTAGCCCGGGATCGCGGCGGCGTTGCCGGTGGCCCCGTGCTCGTCGACGACACCGGTGAGCATCGTCTTCAAGACGGCATCGATTGCCGGCGAGACGATCCGGCGGCGCTTGAAGCTGCGCGCGGTGTGCCCACCCACGCGGTCGACGAGATGGGGCTGCGTCCAGATGCCGCCGTTCGCGATCGCCGCATACGCGGAGGCCAGCTGAATCGGCGTGACCGCAATCCCCTGACCGATCGGCACGTTGCCGATCGTCGACCCTGACCATTTGTCGAGGGGCAGCACCTGGCCCTCGCTCTCTCCGGGGAAGTCGATGCCGGTCTGCTTGCCGAAGCCGAACTTGCCGATCCAATCCATCAGCGCTGCAGGACCGAGTTTCTCCGCAATCGTGACCGCACCGACATTCGACGAGTGCTGGAGAATCTGGGAGACGGTGAGCGTCTCGGTCCCGCGCGGTTCGGCATCGTGCACGATGCGGTCGGAGACCGGGATCGAGTACGGCAGCACGAACTTGGTCTGCGGTGTGACGAGCCCGGACGAAAGAGCGCCGGTGATCGTCACCAGCTTGAATGTCGAGCCCGGCTCGAACGTGTCCGTGACCGCACGGTTTCGCTGCACGGCGAACGAGACGCGATTCGCATCGTTCGCGTCGTAGCCCGGCGCCTGGGCCATTGCAAGCACGGCGCCCGTGCGAGGATTGAGGACGACCGCGGTCGCCGATTTCGCATGCCACTGGGCGACGGTCTGGCGCAGCACCGCCTCGGCGTTGGCCTGAATGGTGTGGTCGAGCGTGGTGACGATGCTGCGTCCCTCGCGCTCGGGCGTCGTGCTGATGACGTCGATCGCGCGCCCGAACGGATCGCGCACGATCGTCTGCTTCCCCGGCTTCCCGGCCAGTTGCTTGTTGTATTCGATCTCGAGCCCACCGAGACCCTGGTTGTCGGTTCCGGCGTAGCCGACGACCTGCGCGCCCACGGAGCGCTGCGGGTAGGTGCGCCGCTCCTCGGGGTAGCCGTTGACGCCCGTGAAGCGCTTGGCAAGGAAGGCCGTGGCAGCTTTTGGATCGGCGAAGCGCTTGACGTACACAAAGCCCGTCTTCTTGTTCCGCAGCAGGGGAAAGAGCGTGTTCGAATCGACCCCGAGAAACTTGTGGGCGGCGACCGCGACAGCGCGAGCGTTCACAATCTGGCGCGGGTCGGCATACACCGTCTCCGTCTGCTCGCCGATCGCGAGCTGCACTCCGGTGTCATCGAAGATCGTTCCACGACCGGCAGGGATCGCGACGGTCTCATGGTGTTGGCGCTCGGCCATGCGGCCGAGTGCGGCGGCGTTGACTCCCTGGAGCCAGACCGCGCGGGCGAGCGTCCCCGCAAAGATGAGAGCAAAGGTCGCGAGCAGCAGGCGGATCCGGCGGTTGGCCTGCCGGTCCTTCACTACTTCGCGAGGTTCACGTAGCCGTACTGTCCGGGGTCGGCGTAGACGAGGCCGAGTTCCTTCGAGGCGCGAGCCTGGATGCGCCACGACGCAAGCTCACCCGACAGCTGGGACGAGAGAGCCGCGTCTTGGGCACGGAGCTTTGTACGCTCCGAGTTCGCCGAATCGAGTGCCAGGTTCAACCGGAGGACCGCCACATTCACGAATACGACGCCGGCAAGCAGAATCCCGCTGACCGCGATCCAGAGAATGCCGCTGCGCGCGCGGGCCTGCTGGGCTTTCGCGCGCTTGCGTGTTCCTGGCGCCGCAGCTGTCCGCCCACGGCGAACGGGCTCGGCGACAACAGCCTGCTCGGCGTGCGACCAGCTAGCCAACCTTCGTCGCCACTCTCAAGCGCGCAGACTGCGCGCGAGGATTGCGCGCAATCTCGGCTGCCGACGGGCGAATCGCCCGCCGTGGAGTGGCGCGGAGCGTCGGCTCGGAGCCACAGACGCAGATGGGGAAGTCGGGCGGGCATGTGCAACCGTGCTCCTGCGAGCGCAGAAAGCGCTTCACGAGCCGGTCTTCGAGTGAGTGGAAAGAGATCACTCCGAGCCGACCTCCAGGCCGGAGCATCTCGAGTACGGCGGGAAGCGCACGCTCGATCGCCCCCAACTCGTCATTCACCTCGATGCGCAATGCTTGGAAGACCCGCTTCGCCGGATGTCCTTCGCCGAAGCGCGCCGGCGCGGGGATCGAGGCCTTGATCGTCTCCACCAGGTCGCCCGTGCGCTCGTACGGCTGCGAGGTGCGCCGCCTGGCGATCGCCCGGGCGATCTGACGCGCGTATCGCTCCTCGCCGTAGCGCTTGAAGATGTCGGCCAGCTCACGTTCTCCCGACTCGTTCACGAGCTCGCGAGCCGAATAGCTCGCGCTCGGGTCCATCCGCATGTCGAGCGGTGCATCAACGGCGTACGAGAAGCCGCGCTCCGGCCGGTCGAGCTGCATCGATGAGACGCCGAGGTCGAGCAGGATGACATCCGCCTGGACGCCGTTGTCGGCGAGCTGCTGAAGGGTCGCCGAGAATTCTCCGTGCAGCAGGCGTGACTTGACCGCGCTTGCGCGGCGCACGCGCTCGAAGTACGGCGCGACGGTCGGATCACGGTCGATCGCGATCAACTTGCCGTCGCCGCGCAGCCGCGCTGCGAGCAGCGCCGAATGACCGCCTGCGCCAAACGTCGCGTCGACCACCGTTTCGCCCGGACGCGGGTCGAGGTTGCCGACGACTTCGTCGGCCAGGACGGGGACGTGGTCTGTCTCAGTTGGCAAGACGCTCGGCAACATCTTCCGCACTCCCTTCGACCTCGTGCAGGTGGACCCGCCATTTGGCGCGGTCCCAGATTTCGAGGTGGTCGTAGACGCCCGCGACCGTGACCTCGCGGTGGATGCCCGCGGTCTCGAGCAGGGCGGCCGGCAAGACCATCCGCCCCTGCTTGTCGAGGTCCGCCCGGACCGCGCCTGAGAAGAAGTGACGGTGCATCATGCGCCCCTCGCGGCTGAGCGGGTCGAGCGCCCGGATTCGCTCCGCGAGCCCGTCCCATTCCCCGGCGGCGTACGCGTAGAGGCAGCCGTCCATCCCGCGCGTGACGACGACGCCATCCCCGAGTTCCTCCCGAAGCTTGGCGGGGAGAGTGAGGCGGTTCTTGTCGTCGAGGGTGTGGTCGTGTTCACCGAGGAGCATGCTTCCACTGCGCCCCACTCTACCCCACTTTACTCCACTTGTAAACCCCGCAAAGGCAAAGCTCCGCCCCCGTCCTCCACCGCTCGCGAGCCCTTCTAGACGGGTCGAACCGGGTCGCCGACCCGGACCCGGCCGGCCTCGGCGACGGCTGCGTGCACCCCGAAGGGCAGCGGCTCGGTGCTCTGGAGAGCGCCTCTGTAGGACGCGAGCGCCTTCAGCGTGTCGAGGTCCGCGATGCCGGACTCCGGATTCTGGGTCGTGACCGAGCAACGGCCGACGTGGCCTTGCGGCACGACGATCGCATCGCCGATGCAAACGCGGCGGCCGACCCAGCTGTCCTCGGCGTGTGGTTCGAGCCCTTCGAGGCCGAAGTTCATCCGGAAGCGCCGCCCGTCCACGCGTTCGACGCCGAGCTCGGTGGCCAAGGCGTCCAATGAGGCGACTCCGAGCAGGGTCGCGGCGCCGCCGCGACCACGATCGGGTGAGCCATGGTCTGCGACTACGAGCCGGAGCGGCTCGCCGGCGAGCTCGGACAGCACATCGTCCCAGGGTCCCGCAACTCGCCGCGCGGGCTTCGGGCGCCTGTGGAAGCTCGTCTGCAGGTCTTCGCCAGGAGTGACCCGGCCGCCGACTTCGCGGCCGTCCGCGAGCTGCAGCGTCAGCGCGCTCGTCGACTCATCGAAACGAGCACGGGCGAGTTGCAGCGGGCCGTGCCCGTCCTTGTTGTTCACGAGGCGATCGCGTGCGTCGACGAGGTAGAACCGGCGGTCACCGCGCGGGCCGGACTCGAGCAAGTCGATCTCGTCGACGTGCTCGAGCGCGAGCGCCTTCACCGGCGTGAACGAGATCCACGAGACGACTGCGGTCACGCAGGCCACGTTAGCTGTGTCGTGTACGGGCCTCGCCCCGTCACGACCGCCGCACCGGCTCGGGCGGCGAGCTCGAGCGCCGCCGCGACCTCGTCTCCGCGCGCGAGTCCGAGCGCCAGCGCCGCAGCGAATGAGTCGCCGGCGCCGTAGCTGTCGCGCACCGGGCCGGGCGGGCTCGCGGCCGCATAGCGCATGCCGTTCGCACTCCCTCCCGCGTCGCCCTCCGTCAGCACGACGGTTCGTGCGTCGAGCGTGCCCGCGTAACGCTCGCCAGGGTCGACCGCGCTGCCGACGAGCAGATCGAGTGGCACGCCGGCAGCGTGCAGCGTCGGCGACTCCCGCAACGTGGCGGCGAGGAACCCCGCGCCGCGCGCGGCGCGGAGTGCCGGAACGGTCCCGGAGACGAAGAAGACGAGGTCGTACGCATCGATCTCGTCGGGCGCATCCGGCAGCAGCTTGTCCCCCAGCACCGTGATTGTTCGCTCCCCGTCCGAATCGACGTGGACCCACGCTCGGCGGGTCGTGGCTGCTGCCGGCCGCTGGACGTGGAGGTTCAGCCCGAGGCGCCGCAGAGAGTCCTCTGCCGCATGTCCGAGGGCGTCGTCGCCGAGTGCCGTAAAGAAGTCGCAGCCCCCGGCGAGCCGCGCCAGCTGACTTGCCACCACTGCGCCTCCGCCGGCCGGCTCCGCCCAGATCTCGCCCGCATGAACGATCTCGCCGGCCTCCGGAACCTGCGGGACACAGGCGAATTCGACCCACTCCACGTGGCCGATGACGGCGCATCTCACGATTTCGCACCCTGCCACGTTTCAGTCGATGATGGGGAACGTGGCCCTAAAGCAAATGCCGTCGCCGATACCACCCTTCGAGCGCTTCTATCTCGCCTACCGCGAAGAAGTGCTCGGATACCTCCGCCGGCTGGTCGGCCAACGGGCCGAGGATGCCTGGCAGGAGACATTCCTGCGCGCGCTGCGCGCCTACGACCGGCTGGAGCACGGGCGGCACCTGCGCGCCTGGGTCTTCACGATCGCGACGAACGTCGCGATGGACGACCTCCGCGTCAAGCCGCCCCTACCGCTGGAGGGTGAGCCCGTGGCGGAGTTGCGCCGCGACGCGTTCCACGACCTCGAGCACCTGACCGGCGATCTTCCGCCCACCGAGCGTGCAGCGGTCGTGCTGCGGTACGGCTACGACCTTCCCTATGCCCAGATTGGCGACGCGCTTGGCTCGTCGGAAGAAGCCGCGCGCGCCGCGGCGTCGTCCGGCGTCCGCAGACTGAGGAGGACCTATGAACGTCACGCCTGACCTCGACGCGCGGTTCCGCGAGCTCGCGGTGCGCGAGGGGCTTGTCGACGTCCGCTACGACATCGTCGACTCGCCGATCGGCGGCCTGCTCGTCGCCGCCACCGACCGCGGGCTTGCTCGCATCTACTTCGATCCGGAGGGACACGAGGATGAGCTCGCGCGCATCTTCGGTGTCCGCGTGCTGCGCTCGCCGCTCGACGACGTACGCCGGGAGCTCGATGAGTACTTCGACGGCTCACGAACGTCGTTCGACTTGCCGCTCGACCTGCGCGTCGCACCGTTCCATGCAGACGTGCTGCGCGAGCTTGCGCTTGTCCCGTACGGCCGCACGTCGACGTACGGCACGCTCGCGGCGAAGGTCGGCCGGCCGCGGGCCGCCCGCGCAGTCGGCACCGTGATGAACCGCAACCCGATCCCGATTGTCCTGCCGTGCCACCGCATCGTCGGCGCGAACGGCTCGCTGACCGGCTATGCCGGCGGCCTCGACGTGAAGCGCCGTCTGCTCGAGCTCGAAGGCGCGACGCTGCTGTTCTAAATGGAGAGCGCGGCCGCGGCGACGCGAGCCGCTTCGGCGTAGGCGAGGCTCGCCAGGCCTGAGCCCCACGTCATGCGTGCGACACCAAGCGCCTCGAGCTCGCTCGGGCCGGGGCTGCCAGGATGCGCGAGCACGTTGATCGGCCCGTCGATCTTGCGGGCGAGCTCGCCGATCGCTTCGGCCGGGCACAGGATCGGGTAGATGCAATCGGCACCCGCCGCGAGGTACGCCTCGGCGCGGCCGACGGCGGCGTCGACACCGCCCTCCTGCTGCAGGAAGACATCCACGCGGGCGTTGATCACGAGCTCGGGGACCGCAGCGCGGATCGCGCGGATCGCCGAGACCTGATCGTCGACGGGGACGAGCGCGCCACCGGTCGAGTCCTCGAAGTTGATCCCGACGAGGCCGCCGCCCCACGCTGCGCTCGCCGTTCCGGCCGGGTCACCGTAGCCGCGTTCGAGATCGGCGGTCACCGGCAGGTCGACTGCGGCGGCGATACGCGTGCAGGCGCCGACCATCTCGTCGACCGGGGTCTGCTCTCCGTCCTCGAAGCCAAGGGACGCGGCGACCGCTGCACTCGTGGTCGCGAGCGCGCGGCAACCAGGCAGCGCCGCAAGCGCCTTGGCGCTGGCGGCATCCCAGGCGTTCGGCAGCACGAGGATTGGCGGCGCGTGGTGCAGACGGCGCAGAAGATCGGCTTTGGCGGTCTGGCTCAGGCGACCGAGGTTACCGCACAATATTACCGCACAACGGTCAGCCGGCCGCCCCACCGAAGAGTGCCGTCGCGCGCCGCTGCACCTCCGCCGGGGGCACCTCTTCGAGGACCTGCGCAAGACCCCAGCGATGGCCGAACGGGTCGAGGATCTGGCCGTGACGCTCGCCCCAGAACGCGTCCTCGAGCGGATGAAACTCGGTTGCGCCTGCGGCGAGCGCACGCTGCCAGGCCGCGTCGGCGTCATCGACGCTGATCGTCAGAGCGCCGTAGGTGCCGCCGAGCGTCAACGGGGAAATGGCACCGAACTCGGGGAACTCGTCGGCGATCAGCACGCGAGCGTCGCCGAAGCGCAGCTCGATCTGCAGGTAGCGCCCGTCGGGCATCTGGATCCGATTCCCGAGGCTCGCACCGAGCGCTTGCTCGTACCAGATCGCGGCTCGTCCGGCCTTCCGGACGACGATGTGCGGGGTTACCGTCGTCATAGCTCTCCTTCGGGTTTGTGGGACGGCCGCCGAGCCTCGACGAGGATGACGCCGATCAGCAACGCGACCAGGAATCCAATCTCCGCAAACGGCGAGAACGCAACGCCGATCGGAATCGCGACCAGGGCTAGCAACGCCGCAGCCGCGCGCCAGCGGATGCGTCCGAGCGAGAGCTCGGATCGAAAGGCGACGTCTCCTGCAAGGTACGCACTGACGCCACCCGCGAGAATCGTCGCCCTCGCCCAGTTCAGCGAGGAAAACGGCTGCGCGGTCGCTTCACGTTCGACCGCGGCAATCGCGATGATCCCGAGCAGCATCGGGATGTGCCAGTAGCCGAACGCGCGAAGAGCGGCCTGCGCCCGTTGTAACTGCGGCAGAGTCGAGCAAGGCGTGCACCGCGCGCTCGTCGTCCCCGCCGAAATACAGCCACCACAGGCAGGCGCTGAGCGCGAGGCCGACGAGCGCGACGGCGACAAGCTGAGCGTCGAGTGTGAGCTGAGATGCGCCGAACCCGATCGCGACGACCGACTCGCCGATGGCGATGATCACGACGAGCCCGTGGCGTTCCACGAAGTGCGCCGGCTCGATCAGGAAGCCGCTCGTGCCGCGGATGAGCGGCGTCAGCCACTGAAGGACTCCGGTCGCGCCCCAGAGCACGTACTGCGTCGTTCCACCGATCGCACCGCCGGCTAGCACGACCAACGCGCCCGAGAGGTTGTATGGCGCGAGCATGAGAATCGCTCGGGCCGCGCTCACGGCCGCCGTACGGGTGAACAGCGCGATGTGGATGACGACGATGAGCAGATAGGCGAGGCCGAAAGCGAGACCCGTGCCCTTGAACGCGGTCGGGATCGCGAGCGCAAGCACGAAGTACGCGCCCATCGCGGCGAAGAGCAGCAACCGGCGTGGCAGTGTGTGCGCGCTGACCGCGTTTGTCAGCCACGCATAGCCGCCGTACATCCACCAGATCACGCCGAGCATCAACACGACCTGAAGGAGGCCGCGCGCGTTCGGTGCGCGGAAGAGCACCGTCGTCAGCTGCGTGAGGGTGAAGACGAAGACGAGGTCGAAGAACAGCTCGAGCGTGGTGACTCTCGGCGCCTCGACCGGGGACGTCATCCGAACTCCGGCAGGACGAGTTCGACGAGCAGGCGGTCGCTGAGCGCGTGCGCATCCGGAACCCGAAAATTCGTCGTCGTGATCACGACGACGAGCTCGAGCGACGGGAAGACGTGCACGCGGTTGCCGCCCGTCCCCGTCATGTACTGCGAGAGGTGCCCGCCGAATGAGCGCAGCCACCAGAGATAGCCATAGTCCGTGCGCTCGTCGATGCGCGCCTGCGGACGGGTCGAGACGGCAAGCCACTCGACCGGCACGATTCCCGGGTTGCGGCCGAGCGCGAGGGATCCAAGCTCGACCAGCGCACGGCTCGTCAGCAGCAAGCCGCCCGCGGTCGAGGTCTCACCGAGTGGCGTCGACGGCCACTCGGCGCGGTCGATGCCGAGCGGCGCGAACAGCGCTTGCCGGGCGAAGTCCGACAGGGGCTCACCGGCCGCCCGCTCGAGAGCGATCCCCAACAGCACGACGCCGGCGGTGCAGTAGCTGAAGGAGCGCGTGGACGGTGCGTTCCCGCGACCTTCCGCCCGGCCCGGAAAGGCGCGGATCGGCAGATCGAGCGCGAACTGCGCCCAGTCCTCGACGAGATACATCCGCTCCTCGTTCCCGGCCGAGAACGCGTTCGAGTCGTCGCACTCGAGGCAGGAGCTCATCGTGAGCAGGTCCTCGAACGTGATCTTCCGTTTACGTGGATCGGGATGAAGTACCGGTGCGCGTTCCTCGAGCAGCGAGTGCACCGGCATCGAGACGCCGTCGACCAGCCCGCGCTCGATCGCGATGCCGAGCAGCATCCCGGCCACCGTCTTGGTGCAGGACCGCGTGTTGCGAAGCGTCTCTGCGTCGCCCTCCCTGTACTGCTCGTGAACGAGCTCGCCGCCGCGCGAGACGAGCAGGCTCGTGATCTGTCCGAACTCGTCGAGATTCAAGTCGACGAAGACGCTACTGCAGACTCATTCCTCGGGTAGCGAAGGCAGCAACCGGTAGCCCACCCCCCAATCGTTCTCGACGAGACCGGCCGTCGACCCCGCATCGCGTAACTTCCGCCGCAGCCGCGATGCGTGCGAGTCGAGGGTCCGCGTTCTCGCGCCCGCCCGGTAGCCCCAGATCTCCCTCAGGAGCTCGGCCTTCGTGAACACGCGGTCGGGCTCGCGCGCAAGGCACAGCAGCAGTTCGTACTCCTTCTGTGCGAGTTGCAGCCGGCTGCCGTTCACCCGAACGACACGCGTACGCACGTCGATGCGCACCGGCGGCACATCGACCACGTCGTCCAGGCGTGGCCGCACCCGGCGGAGGACCGCGCGAATCCGCTCGACGAGCTCCTGGTACTCGAACGGCTGCCCGAGGTAGTCGTCGCAGCCTTGCCTGAATGCGTGGATGCGATCGACGGCATCCGACTGCTCGCGGCCGAGCACGATCACCGGCGCACGATCGACCCAACGGTCGACGCCGGCGACATCGCCGGCAAGGACGAGATCGAAGCGCGCATGCGCGCCCACGAGCTCGAACCCGTCGTGCGGCAGGTGGCGCTCGAGAAAGCCGCGGGTGGCGGGCTCGGCGTCGGCCAGAAGCAGCGTTGCGGCAGTCGACATGTGTGCGACGGTAACCCGCCGTGAATGCGGCGCCTAGCTGTCCATTCGAACGATTGTGTGCCGATCGTTCCTCAGACGTCCGGCCCAGACGACGCCACTCCAGGCGAGGTGACCCAACCCGAGGAAGCCCGCGCCTCGGGCGACTCTGTGGTTATTGGCCTGTCCCTCCTCCTCCTTCGATCGACGGGCCGAGGAGAACCTGCACTTGGCCACTGCTCCGCGTGCGGTAGAAAGCAGGAAACCGGCCGTGGGTGGAAAAGACTCCCGCGTCGGAGCTACGGCGGACGTCCTCGACAGGCGTTCCGGCTTCGGCTACTGCGGCGAGACCCGGACCCTCTCCCCCGAAAGCGGCGAGGGTCTCGCTCCGCCGGGCGGCGCCACGGTTCGTCAGACGGCGGGCGCAGACGACGCCGCGACGGACGGCCCCTCGAGCCGACTGAACGTCCGCCTGGCGTGCCACACGCCCCAAAGCGCGAGGACGATCACGAACGGCGCACCGGTCACGACCGACACGAGCAAGAAGCTCCCGACGCCCGACCCGAGCAGAACGGCGAGGCGCAGCGCGGCTCGCGCGAGGCAATAGACGCCCCAGACGACCGACTGCATGCCGAACTCGCGCCGGAAGGGCGCGCTGGCACGAAATTCGGGCGGAAACGGGTACCAGACGCTCGCGAAGACACCGACGAGGGGCTTGCCGACGAGCACCGAGCCGAAGTACACGAGCGCCCAGCAGACGCTCAACACCACCGGTTGCGCGAGGTAGACCGTTGCACTGTGCGCGGCGAGACCGACGAGCGCCTGGATGACCACGAACACCGCAGTCGCGAGGGCGATCGCGCCGCCGCGTTCCGCGCGCATCTGCCAGCCAGCGATGGCGAGTGCGACGATCGTGCCGGCGACGATCGCGGCCACGAGACCGCCCACGCGCCAGGCGCCGTAGAAGACCACCACCGGAACGACGCTCTCGATCGTCACGAGCGGGAGGCCACGCCGGAGCAGCGAGGGCCACGTAGGCTCGGGCAGGTCGATCAGGCTGCTGCCGCGCGCAAGCGGCGTTCCTGCCGGTCGCACCATTCGATTCCCCATTCGCAGTAGTCGAGTCCCCAGCGGTAGACCAGATCGATGAACGGCGGGTCAGGTCCGGTTCCGTCGTCGAGCGCCCGGAGCTGTTCGAGCATCGCCTGATAACCCGCGCGCCGGGCGCGCAACAAACCAAGCCCGAGCTCGAGCGGCGCCGCATCGGCGAAGAAGAGACGCAGGAGCGACTCGTCGCGCAACTCGATCCGAGTCTCGTCGCCGACGAGCCAACGTCGGAGTGCGTCCGAGCCCGCCGGCGTGATTGTGAACAACCGCCGCGAGCGGCCGCCGTTCGCCGCGTCCTCACCGGCGATCCAGCCCGCCGCCTCGAGGCGGGTGAGCTCCGGGTAGATCTGGCCGTAGCTTGCGGCCCAGAAGTGGCGAATCGTCCGGTCGATCTGGCGCTTGATGTCGTAGCCGCTCATCGGCCGGCGGGTCAGCAGTCCGAGAACCGCCCAGGTAACCGACGATGCTTCCATCTATCTCAACGATATATCGCAGCGCGGTATCTGTCAAGAACGCGACCTCGATCGGCCTACGCCGTGCACGGACTCGGGGCTCGGGAGGAGCTACAGCCGGCCGGAGCG
Source organism: uncultured Thermoleophilia bacterium (assembly GCA_963842335.1). Lineage (GTDB taxonomy): Bacteria > Actinomycetota > Thermoleophilia > Gaiellales > Gaiellaceae > PALSA-600. The sequence continues at coordinate 112,428 of CAWJGF010000015.1, forward strand.
GATGACACCCCAGAGGAGCCAGACGCCCAGTACCGCCGACAGACCGAAGCCGATCACCGAGACGACGTGCAGGCCGAGCACGTGCGGGCCGGTCTTCGCGAAGATGCCGATCAGGCTCGAGCCGATCAGGCCGCCGGTGACGATGAGCGCAATCACGAGCCGGTTGAAGAGCGTGTCGAGCTTCGCGAGCAGATCGTCGAGCCCCTTGTGCACGAAGCCGACCTCGATCTGGCCGTCGCGCACCTGCTCGAGCGTGTCGTGCAGCTGGTACGGGAGATCGGCAGTCATCTGCATCAGCTGCCACCCCTCCCGGCGAGCGCGCGAGACGACCCGGCGCGGCGTGAAGCGCGAGATCATCAGCTCGCGCGCATACGGCTTTGCGACCTCGAAGACATTGAACTCGGGGTAGAGCTCGACGCCGACGGAACCGACCGTCGCAATCGCCTTGTCGAGCATCACGAATCGGGTGGGCAGCCGCAGGTTCATCCGGTAGATGAGCCCGAACCCCTCCCGGATCACCTGCACAGGGTCGATCTCCTGCAGGGTTGCGCCGTAGTAGCGGTAGTAGAGCTCGCGCAACTCGGCGACGAACTCCTCCTCGCGATGCAGGTCGTAGCGCACGCCGAGATCGCCGAGCCGCTTCGGCAGCACCTCGATGTTCTCGGAGGCAGCATCGATGAAGAGCCGGGTCAGCTTCGACATGTCCTCGTCGGTGAGCTTCCCCGTCAGCCCGAAATCGACGAGACCGATGCGCTCAGGAGAGAGAACGAGGATGTTCGCAGGATGCGGGTCGCCGTGGAAGAAACCCTGGCGAAAGATCATCGTCATCCACGTCTCGGTGATCAGATAGGCAAGGCGTCGCCGCTGCTCGATCGTCCAGTGCTCGACATCGAGGTCGGCGAGTTGCACACCGTCCAGGTACTCAAGTGTCAGCACACGCGAGCGCGTGTACGACCAGTAGACCTTCGGCACGGCGACATGCGGATGGCCGGCGAAGTTCTTGTGGAAGCCCATCGCGTTTCGCCCTTCGAGGCGGTAGTCGAGCTCATGTTTGATCGATCGCGCAAACTCGTCCACGATCGCGTTCGCATCGATGAAGTCGAGCGCGTGGATCCGCTCCTTCACGAGCTTCGCGGCCTGGTACATCAAGGCGATATCGGAGTCGATCTGCCCGGGTGCGTTCGGCCTTTGCACCTTCACCGCAACCGTGCGGCCGTTCGGAAGCGTCGCGCGATGCACCTGTCCGATCGACGCGGCCGCCATCGGCGCCTCGTCGAATTCCAGGAAGAGCCGCTCGATCGGCTGACCGAGGTCCTCGCGGATCGTCCGTTCGACGTCGGCGAACGGGAACGGACGCACGTCGTCCTGGAGCCCGCGCAGCTCGACGATGATGTCGGGTGGAACGATGTCGGGCCGCGTCGAAAGCAGCTGCCCGAACTTCACGAAGGTCGGCCCGAGCTCGTCGAGCATCTCGCGCAAGTGCCTTCCGCGCGCCGTCCCCTCCCCCGCCGCGATGTTGCGGCGACCGTCAATGGCGTAGCCGAAACCGTGCTTGACGGCGACCTGTGCGATCTCGCTCAGACGTCCGATCGTCCGCTGCTTCGGGCGCGTCGCCACGCCCTAAGTCTTACACGCCCCACGAAAGGCACCCCTCCGGGCGGCATCGCCCGCTACTGGATGCGCTTGACGGTCGCGCGCCACGCCCCGCGCGGAGCCTGTACGTCGACCGTCTCGCCGACCTTGTGGCCGAGCAGCGCCGTGCCGAGCGGCGAGGTCGGCGACACCGTTCCGGAGCCGCCGACAGCGCTGATCTCGACGGTCATCGTCTGACCGTCATCTGTCTCGACATCGATCACCGAGCCGATGCCGACCGCGTCACTCGAGGCCTGCTCGACGATCTCGGCGGTATCGAGCCGCGCCCGCAGGGTGCGGATACGCGCTTCGAGCAAACCCTGCTCGTTCTTCGCAGCGTGGTACTCGAAGTTCTCGGAGAGATCGCCGAACTCGCGCGCGGTCTTGATCGCAGCCACGACTTCCTCGCGACGCGGCCCTTCGAGGTCGGCCAGCTCTTCGCGGAGCGCGTCGGCCTGCTTCGCGGTGAGCCGTTCGCCGCCTACCACTTCGATCCGCGCCCGCGCTTCGACTTGTAGACGAGCCGCGGCCGGGCCACTGTCATGCCGGTCTCCTCGAACCGCTCGACGTGGCCCTGCAAACGCGCAACGCGGCTGACATCGGCCTGCTGCTCGGGCAGCACGAGCGTGATTCCGACGCCGCCGCGGCCGGCGCGGCCGGTCCGACCGACGCGATGGGTGTACACGTCGGGCTCCTCGGGCGGGTCGAAGTTGATCACGTGCGTGATGTCGTCGACATCGAGGCCCCGTGCGGCGACGTCGGTGGCGACGAGCGTCTTCACCTTGCCGGTATCAAACCGCTGCAGCGCGCTCTCGCGCTGCGCCTGACCCTTGTCACCGTGAATCGCCGCCGCGTCGACGTCGTGACGACGCAGCTTCTCGACGAGCCGGTCGGCGCCTGCCTTCGTCCGTACGAACACGAGCGCAAGGCCGGTTTCGTCCTGCTTCAGGAGCTCCACGAGCGTCGAGACCTTGTTGTCCTGCGTGACCGCAACGAACCGGTGGTCGACATCGCCTGAGCGGCGATCGGCCGGCAGCTCACCCTCGAAGCGTGCCGGGAAGTGCGTGTAGCGGCGCGCCAGCTCACCGACCTCACCGTCGAGCGTCGCGGAGAAGAACATCGTCTGGCGGTCGTCGTGTAGCCGCCGGACAAGCTTGTCGACCTGCGGCTTGAAGCCCATGTCGAGCATGCGGTCAGCCTCGTCGAGGACGAGGATCCGCACGTGGTCGAGGGTGACGAGGCCACGGTCGACGAGATCCTGGAGCCGGCCGGGGGTCGCCACCAGCACGTGTGCACGCTTCGCGTCGTCGGCCTGGGCCTTCAATGGCACGCCGCCGTACACGGACGCAACCTTGACCTTGTCCCCGGCGATCAACGCGAACTCCTCGGTCACCTGCGCGCAGAGCTCACGCGTCGGCACGAGCACCAGCGCGAAGGGCTTCTCCGCGTCCGGGTCGACGAGCTGGGCGATCGGGATCGCGAAGGCCAGTGTCTTGCCCGAGCCCGTGGGGCTCTTGGCGAGAACGTCGCCGCCGCGGAGCGCCTCGGGGATGACGAGGCCTTGAATCTGGAACGGGGCTGCAATGCCGCGCGCAGCGAGCAATTCGCACACGGCGGGGGAAACCCCGAGGGAACGGAAATCAGTCACTTGTCTCAACTCCTTCGGACGCCGAGATCGTGTCCGAAAGCAGGAGACGCGATCTCACAGGAGCACGACCATTCGTGCTCCATACCCCCAAAGTAGCAGGGGTTACGGACGACGCGCCTCCTTTTTTCAGGGGCGGGGATCGGGATCTTCGAGCAGGCGGAGCCGGTGCTCGAGCTGGGCGATGCGAAGCTCGAGCTCGTCCCAGTCCTCGCGAGTCACGAGCCCAAGCTCGCGGGCGAGACTCTGGATCCGCTGGCGCGTGCCCTCGCCTGCCCGCACGTAGTCACCACGCCAGCGCGAGGTCGCATCATCGAGCAGCGAGCGTGCGTCGTCGAACCGCGGGCCGAGCAGGGCGAGCACCCGGTCGAGCGTGTCACGCTCGGATGAGGGGCCGTTACCGGGCTCGTCCATGGGGACGTGACTTTCGCCGCTGCCGGCGCCGCTCGAGTTTTGCGTCCTGTCCTTCGGTGATCGACGTGACGCCGTCCTCGATCACGTCGAGCGGTGTCTCGGGCATCGGCTCGGCGGCCGCGGCCTGCTCGGCCTCAGCGAGGAAGCGGTCGGCACGCACACCCTCCGGCATGGCCTGTCCCCTCCGCCGCACGTACTCCGGATCACGGCGTTCCTTCCAGAAGTTGAGGAGCGGTGCAGCGATGAAGATCGATGAATACGCACCAGAGGTGACGCCGATCAGCAACGCGAAGGCGAAATCCTGCAGCGTCGCGCCTCCGAAGAAGAAGAGTGCACCCACCGGGAGCAGCGTGATGAAGGTCGTCGCCAGCGAACGCCGGATCGTCTCCCACAACGAGACGTTCGTGATCGTTGCGAACGACGCACGCCGCATGATCGGCACGTTCTCGCGGATCCGGTCGAAGATGATGATCGTGTCGTAGATCGAGTACCCGAGCACGGTCAGCACCGCAGCGACGGTCGCTTCCGTCACCTCCCGCCCGGTCACTGAGTACACGCCCACCGTGATCAGCACGTCGTGCAACATCGCTGCGATCACGGGGATCGCGAACGCGAGCCCACGGAATCTGATCGTGATGTACAGCGTGATCACGAGCAGCGAGAAGATGATCGCGATCACGGCCGAGCGCGCGATTTGCCGCCCGAAGCTCGACGAGACGTTCTTGGTGCTGACCCCCTCGGCGTTCACCTTCGTCCTCAAGTCGTTGGTCAGCGTCGTCTGCTCGGCCGGCTTCAGCTTCTTCAGGCGAACCTGGAAGCTCTTGAAGTCCTCGCCGCCGTTCGACGAAGCGCCACGGCCCTGCACGACCGCGTCCTTCGCGTGCCCGATCGCAGCGGTCTGCGCGCGCACATCTGCGATCGGCGTCGGCGTTGCGGTCTTGAACGTCATCTGCACGCCGCCGCGGAAGTCGATGCCGAGGTTGAGGCCACGGGTCGCGAGCGACGCGACGCTGACGACGAGGATCACTCCGGAGATCGCGAACCAGAGCATCGTCCGCTTCATGAAGTCGATCTGGAGGAAGCGCCCGCGCTGCGAGTGGTGCGCGCCCATGAAGCTCGGGTTGTCGAACCACTTGAAGCCGGCGAGCAATCCGAGCATCGCCCGCGTCGCTGCGACTGCAGTGATCAGCGACACCACGGTGCCGATCAGCAGCATCAGCGCGAAGCCCTTCACGCCGGCGGTCGCGACGGCGAAGAGAATCAGCGCGGTGATCGCCGTCACGACGTTTGCGTCGATGATCGTGCGGAAGCCCTTGGCGTAGCCGTTCGCAATCGCGGCGCGCATCGACTTACCGGACCGAGACTCCTCCTTGATGCGTTCGAACACGACGACGTTCGCGTCGGCCGCGACACCGATCGTGAGGATCAGGCCGGCGAATCCCGGCAGCGTCAGCGTCACGCCGAAGAGCAGGATCGCGGCGTACATGAATGCGGCGTAGATGCCGAGGCCGAGCACCGCGACGAGGCCGAGGAACCGGTACAGGATGAGAAGGAACAGGGCGACGAGGATCAGGCCGCCGATCGCGGCATCGCGCGCCTGGTTCAGCGAGTCCTTGCCGAGTGTCGCCGAGACCTCGGTGTTCTCGAGCGGGACGAACTTGACCGGGAGGGCGCCGGTCTGCAGGACGAGGGCGAGGTTCTTCGCCTCGTTGGCGCTCGCCATGCCCGTGATCTGCGCGCCGCCGCCGGCCGGGTCGATGCCGTCCGGATACTGCTTGTAATCGATCGACGGGAACGAGCGGATCTCGTTGTCCAGGACGATCGCGAAGTGCTGCTGCACGTTCTGGATCGACCCGCGCACCGCCTCGTTCTTCGTGACCCTGTGGAACGCCTTGTTGCCCTTCCCGGTGAACTGCATGAGCACGATCGGCGCGCCCGAGGTCGGATCGAAGTCCGCGCGCGTGCCGGAGAGGCTCAGGTCCTTGCCGGTCATGTTCGGATACGGGCCGTAGCGGTCGAGCGGGTACAGGCCGTGCTTGAAGAGGTAGTAGTCGGTCAGTCCCGCCGGTGGCACGCCGACCGGGTCGCCTGGGCAGACGGCGGCACTCAGGCTCGTGCACGTGATCACCGTCGTCCGGCGCGGGACCGGCAGCACCTTGAAGCCCTTCGGGATCTTGCCGGCATACGAATCGAGCAAGCCGGCATTGCCCGTGACGGGATCGCGATGGAGCTGCTCGACCGGCCCTGCCGCGCGGACCCACACCGTGGTCGTCGTCGTCTTCTTGTTCTTGCCGGTTCCTGTCGTCGAATGCACCTTCACCGGCTTGAAGAGCACGTACTCGCTCGGCGAGCCGACCTTTGCGGAGGCCTGCACGCGCGAGAGCAACTGGTAGAGGCTGCGGGTTGCGACCGGGACCCCGGTGCTCGTCACCGACGGCGGGACGAGGGCGGGCTCGAGGTCGTACAGCTCGAGCTGCGCCGTCTGGCCGATGATCGCCGCGGCCTGCTGCGGGTTGTGCACGCCGGCGAGCTCGATCACGATCTCGTCCGGGGTCTGGGTGCGAATCTCCGGTGAGGCCACGCCGAGCTTGTCGACGCGGTTGCGCATGATCGACACGGAGCGGGTCAGGTCGTCCGGCGTCAGCTTGTGCCCCTTGGGCGGCTGCGCCTTCAACACGACCTCGAGGCCGCCCTGCAGGTCGAGTCCCTTCTTCACCGACCGGTGCAGCGGCGAGCCGGGAACGATCAGGAGCCCGACACCGACGAGCGCGAGCACGATCAGCAGGACGAGAACGAGGTGGCTACGCCGGGACGTCACGGGCCGGAAGGTTAGCGGGGTTCCATGGGTGTTTCGGGGATAGTTTCGGTGTGATCGTCCCCGCCAGGCTCGGGCGCGGGTTGCGCCTCGGGCTCGGCTTCGGCGTCGGGGTCGGCTTCCACCTCGACCTCGATCTCCCTGGCAACCGCCGCGATCGCGCGCCGGTCGAGCGTCACGACGACGCCCGGTGCGATCTCGATTTGAGCGGTGTCCTCACTCAGCTCCTCGACGACGCCGTGCAGGCCGCCCGCGGTGATGATCTCGTCACCGGTCTCGATCGAGTCCTGCATGGCGGAGTGCTGGTTGCGGCGGCGTTTCGACGGCAGCACGAACAACGCCCAGATGGCCCCGAGAATCACGATCAGGATCAGGAATCCGTCCACGCCAACCTTTCCAACCGCTCGCGCTTGTAGGAGGCGAACCCGCCGGCGGCGATCGCGTCGCGCGCTCCCCGGGTCAGCTCGATCAGGAAGCGTAGATTGTGGAGCGAGAGCAGGCGCAGGCCGAGCAGCTCGTTCTGGTTGACGAGGTGCCGGATGTACGCCCGGGTGAACCGCGCGCAGGCCGGGCAATCGCAGCTCGCGTCGAGTGGCGCTTCGTCGCGAGCGAAGCGGGCGTTTCGGAGGTTCAGGCGTCCTTCGTTCGTAAGCGCGCTGCCTGTTCGCGCGGTGCGGGTCGGCAGGACGCAGTCGAACATGTCGACGCCGGCATCGATCACCTCGAGGATGCCGACGGGGTCGCCGATCCCCATGAAGTAGCGGGGCTTCTCCGCCGGCAGAAGCTGCGCGCTTACCGCGGTGGCCTCGAACATCGGCCCTCGGTCTTCGCCGATCGCAAGGCCGCCGATCGCGTTGCCGTCGAAGTCGAGCTCGGCGATCTCTTCGCTCGAGCGGCGGCGGAGCTCGGCGTCGATCCCGCCCTGGGTGATCCCGAAGCGCAGCTGGCCGTCGGCGCGGGGCGCATCGCGCTGGCGTCTCGCCCACTCCGTCGTGCGCCGAACTGAGTCCTCGAGCGCCCGGCGCGGGACACCCGCAGGCGGTACCTGGTCGAGGCACATTGCGATGTCGCTGCCGAGGTTCGCCTGGATGCGGGCGGCGAGCTCGGGCGTGAACTGCGTCGCGGTCCCGTCGTAGACGCTGCGAAAGGTGACGCCCTCGTCGTCGACCTTCAGGATCGTGTCCCGCAGTGAAAACACCTGAAAGCCACCGGAGTCGGTCAGGATCGGCGCGTCCCAGCTCATGAAGCGATGCAGGCCACCGAGCTCGCGGATCAGCTCATCGCCCGGCCGGAAGTGCAGGTGGTAGGTGTTGCCGAGAAGGATCTGCGCCCCGAGATCGCGCACCTCGTCGGGATGCAGCGTCTTCACGGTTCCTTTCGTGCCGACGGGCATGAAGACCGGCGTCTCGACCTCGCCGTGCGCGGTGCGCAGCACCCCGGCCCGCGCCGCCCCGTCGGTCGCCTGCACCTCGAAGACAGAGCTCCCCGGGCCACGACCTGTCGCCAAGCGAGGGTTACGAGAGTGCGACATTTCGTCCACAGCCGCTCGAGACCACGCTCAAGACCGCGCTCAAGACCGCGCTCAAACCCCGACCCGGAGCGGGACAGCGCTCGCGTGGCCGTGTCCGGTGGCCGAATCCCCAGGCGTAGAGGCGACTCTTCTCCTCGACGGCCAGGTCCGGGCCGGACAACCAGTGGTCTGACCAAGTGTGGAGAGACGCGAACAACTCGCAGGCAGCACTCGCCGATCCATGGCTGTTCGCCAATCGAGGGTTACGACAGTGCGACATTTCATCCACAGTCACAGGATCAGCATCGCATCGCCGAACGAGTAGAAGCGGTAGTGCTCTTCGATCGCGACGGCGTACAGGCGCCGCACCTCCTCCACGCCTGCGAAGGCCATCACGAGGGCGAGCAGCGTCGAGCGCGGCAGGTGGAAGTTCGTCACCAGGTGATCGACCCGCCGAAACGCGAAGCCCGGCGTGATGAAGAGCTCCGTCCGGCCGCTCAACGGGCCGCCTGCCGCCAGCGTCTCGAGCACCCGCACGGTGGTCGTTCCGACGGCAAGCACCCGATCGGCGCGCGTGATCCGAGACCACGCCTCACTCGACACCGAGTACCGCTCGCCGTGAATCGAGTGCTCCTCGACGATCTCGCTGTGCAACGGGCGGAACGTGTCGAGGCCGACGTGGAGCGTCACGCGCTCCACCTCGAGGCGCGCGAGCAGCTCCGGCGTGAAGTGCAACCCTGCGGTTGGCGCCGCTGCCGACCCACGCTCGTCGGCGTAGACCGTCTGGTACCGCTCCGCATCCTCGAGCGGCTCTGTGATGTACGGGGGCAGTGGTGCCTTCCCCCCTGGATCGCCGTGCACGCGAACCCGCCAACGACCCTCGCCCAGATGCTCGATGAACTCCACCTCCCCGTACCGCTCCCCGGCGCGCAGCTTCCGTGTCGGCCGGGCGAGCGCTTCCCAGAGATCCCCTTCGAGCTGCTCGAGGAGCAGCACCTCCCCGCGCGGTCGCTCGATCGGGATCCGCGCCGGCACGACACGCGTGTCGTTCACCACCACGAGTGACGGCGGCAGGAGCTCGGGCAGCTCGCGAAAGACGCGATGCTCGACTTCGCCGGTAGAACGTCTGTACACGAGCAAGCGCGACTCGTCCCGCCGTGCCGCTGGGTGCTGTGCGATCAGCTCCGTCGGCAGGTCGTAGTCGAGCTCGCTGCTCTCCATCCGGTGGGGACGGTAGCTTCGCGCGCATGGAAGAGATCCGGAACGCCCTACGTGAAGGCCTCCGCGAGGAGGCCGCCCCGATCTCGCGTCGCCTGGCCGAGGTCAAGGGGCTCTCGAACAACGCGGTCCGACGGCTCGGGTCGATCGAAGCGACGATCGAATCGGAGCGCGCGGCCCGCGTCGACGACCTCGCGCTGCTCGTCGAGCTGCTGACCGAGGGCTGGCGGGCGATGAACGCCCGGCTCGAGCGCATCGAGGAGCTCCTGCAGGCCGAAGAGCCGGGCGCGGCGGTCTACCGCCTGCCGACAGCCGACCTCGGCTGAGCACCGTTCGCCGGTAGTACGAGCTCGAACTTCGAGCCACGTCCGACTTCGGATTCGAGCTCGATCCGCCCGCCGAGCGCAGCCGAGATCTCCTTCGCGATCGCAAGACCGAGTCCCGTCCCTCCGCCGAGCTCGGAGACGAACGGGCGGAAGAGCCGTTCGCGTGCCTCGGGGCGGATGCCGGGGCCTGAATCCTCGACTGCGACGTGCACCGTCCCGTTTCGTTGCGCGAGCCCGAGCGAGACTCGCCCGCCGTCCGGCGTGGCCCTGAAGGCGTTCGAGAGGAGGTTCCCCACCACCTGGAGAACGCGATCGCCGTCCGAGATGATCACCAGCTGTTCGGGCACGTCCTGGCGGTAGTCGATGTTGCGGCGCTGCGCCTCATCTCGATAACGCTCAAACGCCTGCTCGAGGAGGGTCGCCATGTCGACCTCCTCCGTCATCACCGTGAATCGATGGGTGTCGAGCTTCGCGAGATCGAGAATGTCGCCGACGAGCCGCTCGAGCCGGTGGGTCTCGAGCTCGACCGTCTCGAGAGACGACTGGCGCAGCTCGGGATCGACGACGACCCCCTCCAGGAGGGCGGCAACGTGCCCTCGAATCGCGGTCAGAGGCGTGCGCAGCTCGTGCGACACCGACATCAGGAAGTTGCGCTCCATCACCTCGACCTCGGCGAGTCGCTCTGTCATCTCACCGAAACGCTCGCTGAGATGCCCGAGCTCGCCGGGCGCGTTCTTCGGCACCGCGACGGCGTAGTTCCCTGCCGCGACCTCGTCGGCCGCATAGGAGAGCTGCAACACCGGCCGGACGATGCGCCGCGAGAGATACCAGCCGAATAGGCCGGCGACCAGCAGACCGAGCAGTCCCGCGATCGCCAATCGCTCGACCAGTGCAGCGACGCTGTGGCTGACGTCGGTCTTCGGCGTCGCGACGATGATCGCGCCGATCGGCGTGGTCGTCCCCTGCTTCGTGAGGAAGATCGGGTTGGCAACCGCGAGGTACGTTCGCCGCGCCCCCGGTGGCTTCAACTCAAATGCAAGCGAACGGCCTGACGTCCAGTCGATCGTCTTGAGCGGCAAACGGTGCAGCCCAGCGATCTGCCCGGGAAAGAGCCGTTTCGGCCCGACGAAGTAGATCTTGTCGCCGGTGGCCTGCTCGAGGGTGTCTGCGTCGAACGTGGTCGGCGCGCGTGTGTCCTTCGGGTTTCCGTAGCTCGATGCGGGCGAGTACAGCTGCGCGATGCCGTGCGCCTCGCGGCTCAGCTTCGTCAGCGCCTGGTCATGTGCGAACTGCTGGAAGAGCCGGACCGAGATCGCGGTCGTGATCAGACCCGCGATCAGGATCCCCGCAAGGAAGATGAGTGGCAGGCGGACGCGGAGCGAGCTGAGCACAGAAGCTCAGGCTTTCGCCGTGTTCTTCTTCGCGTCCTTCGCGGGCGACACCTTGTAGCCGACACCCCAGACCGTCACGATCGGCGATGCGTCCTCGAGCTTGCGGCGCAGCTGACGGACATGCACGTCAACGGTGCGCGTATCGCCGGCGAAGGTATAACCCCACACCCGTTCGAGCAGCTGGTCGCGCGTGAGCACGAGCCCACGATGATCGAGGAGCTCCCATAGGAGGTCGAACTCCTTCGGAGCCAACTGGATCTCGTTGTCGCCAACCTTCACCTCGCGGCGTCCCGAATCGACGCGCAAGTCGCCGTGCTCGATCACTTCGGTCTCGTGGTCGCGCCGATCGGGCGCAGCGCGACGAAGGATTGACTTCACGCGGGCAACGAGCTCCCGCGGATTGAACGGCTTCGTCAGGTAGTCGTCCGCGCCGACCTCGAGGCCGATGATCTTGTCGACATCCTCGTCGCGCGCGGTCAGCATCAGGATCGGCACATCACTCGTCTGCCGGATGCGCTTGCAGACTTCGATTCCATCGATGTCCGGCAGCATCAGGTCGAGCACGATCAGATTCGGCATCTGCGCGGCGACCTGCGCGAGCCCGTCCGACCCGGTCGAGGCGGTGCGCACTCCGTAGCCGGCGTTCTTGAGGTACAGCGAGACGAACGACGCGATCGAGCCTTCGTCCTCGACCACCAGGATGTTCGGCGTCTGCGCGCTCACGCGACTACGGGCCGACCGGAGCCGGCTGCACGCCGAACGTGACCACTCGCTTCAGCCACGGGACCGACGTCCACTTCCCACCGTCGAGTGCGTAGTCACCGGCGTCGAGAGCCGACACGTCGCCGGTCAGCGCCGCGGTGCCGACGCCGACCGCGCTGAAGTCGATGCCCGCGCCGTCGAAGTAGAGCCGGTACTTGCCGCCCGTGACGCGAAAGTGAAGATCCTTGCCGCTGTAGACCGTGCAGGTATCGCATGCTCCGGGGACTCGTTTCTCCCAACCCGAGACGAGCGTCGTGCCATCGCCCAGGATCGGGTCGTTGACGACGAGCCTCCCGACGTGCATCTGTCCCCAGAGCACGCCCTTGCCGGCCACGAGGACCGTGCCGTCGACGTTGCTGACCTCGAGTACACCGTCTCCGGTCGCGCGGGCGCCCGCCAACGCCGCCGGAGCGACGATCAGGCATGAGAGCAGGATGAGAGAGAGCCTCCGCATTGGCAAGAACAGTCTTTCCCTCCGAATTATGCCCTGAATGAGCGAAACGTAAGGAGTTTTGGACACTCTCGCGCGGGCGTCGGGCTTCACGGTCAAGTTGTAGCGTCATTCGCCGTGGAGGACCTGACGAGTTTTGGGCTGACGGTGCTGCTCGTCGCGGGCGCGCTCTCCGCCGCCCTGGCCGGGTCGAAGCTGAGCGCCCGGACATCGATCCCCTCCGCAGCCCTGTTTCTCGTCGTGGCCTCTGCGGCCTCGGCGCTCTTTCCCTCGCTCGACGTCTCGATCGCCTCCGTCGAACAGATCGGGACGGTCGCTCTGATCGTCATCCTGTTCGACGGGGGCTCATCGATCGGCCTGCGGCGGTTTCGCGTTGCGGCGATGCCGATCGTCTCCCTCGGGATTCTGGGGACGTTCGCGACCGCCGGCCTCGTGACGCTGTTCGTCCACGGCGTCTTCGGGCTCTCCTGGATCACAGCAGGGCTGCTGGGGGCCGCGATCGCCCCGACCGATCCGGCCGTCGTGTTCTCGGTGCTCGGCGACCGTGAGATCGGCGGACGGACCGGCACGATTCTCGAGGGCGAGTCAGGGGCGAACGATCCTGTTGGGATCGCGCTGATGCTCGGGCTGCTCGAACTCGCGACCCACAGCGATGCGACCTTCTGGGTCGTCGTCCGCGTGTTCTGTGAGCAGATGTCGATCGGCCTCGCGATCGGGATCGCCGGCGGTCTGCTCGAGAGCGTGTTACTCCGCCGGGTCGCGCTGCCATCCGCGGGCCTCCACACGGTGCGCACCCTCGCTCTCGCGGGAGTCGTCTACGGCGCGACGACCGTCGCTCATGGATCCGGCTTTCTCGCGGTCTTCGTCGCCGGCCTCATCGTCGGCGACGTGCGGGCGCCGTTCAAGCACGAGATCGAGGTGTTCCAGGATGGGCTCGCGACACTCGCCGAGGTTGTCGTCTTCATCGCCCTCGGGCTGACGGTCGGCATCTCGTCGCTCACCGCGAGTCGCTGGCTCGACGGGCTCGCGATCGCGGCGTTCCTTGCGCTCGTCGCACGCCCGATCGTGGCGGGTGCCCTCCTCGCCCCCACGCGACTGCGACGGGGCGAGCGGCTGTTCGTCACCTGGGGCGGGCTGAAGGGCGCGGTGCCGATTCTGCTGGCGGCGTTCGCGGTCACGCAGCATGTGCACGACGCGCAGCGGATCTACGACACGGTGTTCGTGGTCGTGCTCGCATCGGTCGTGGTGCAGGGAAGCACGATCTCGGCGGCCGCGCGACGCTTCGGCGTCGAGATGCGCACCGTTCCGGCGCGCGGCGAGGCCGCTACGCCACGCGACGGACCGACCGGCTGAGACCTCCCACGCGCACGACCTCGTGCGCATCGACGACGCGCACCCAGCCTGCCTGGCGCGCGGCCGGCTCGCAGACGACGCAAACGGGCTGATCGCGCCGTTCGCCGCGCCAGATCCGAAACCGCTCGCCGGCGAGGAGACTGCGGCGGCACACGTGGCACATCGCCATGCCGCGGAGGCTAGGCAGTGGCCCGGACGGAAAGCGACCCAGTGTCCCGGACAGACATGTCCTGGGGACTGTCCCCCAGACATGTCCCTTTTGAAATTCTCACTGAATGACGTTCGACACAACGCTGATCCAGTGAGAGCTTCTCAGTACCGGTAGAAGCCCTCGCCCGTCTTGCGGCCGAGCTTGCCGGCCTGCAGCATGCGGACGAGGCGCGCCGGCGGCGCCATGCGCGGCTCGCGCAGCTTCTCGTACAGCGCCTCGCTCGCATGCACGTGCACGTCGGCGCCGACGAGGTCGAGCAGCGCGCACGGCCCCATCGGCCAGCCGGCGCCGTACTTCATCCCTGCGTCGAGATCCTCCGGCGTCACGCCTGCCTCGTCGAGCACGCGCACGCAGTCGTTGAGTAGAGGAATCAGGACGCGATTGACGACGAAGCCTGGCGTGTCCGTGCACCGAATCGGGGTCTTGCCGAGCTTCGCGCCCAGCTCGTACGCGGTCTCGAAGGCGGTCTCGGCCGTCCGCTCGGCTCGCACGATCTCGACGAGCGGCATGAGGGGCGCGGGGTTGAAGAAGTGCATGCCGACCACGCGCTCGGGCCGGGTGAGCACCGAGGCGATCTCGGTCACCGACAGCGCGGAGGTGTTCGTGGCGAGAATCGCGTCGTCGCGGACGACCGCCTCGAGCGCGACGAAGAGCTCATGCTTGACGGTGAGATCCTCGAACGCGGCTTCGATCACGACGTCGCAGTCCGCCAGATCGGGCAGCTCGGTCGTCACCTGCAGACGCTCGACCGCCGCGTCCCGCGCTTCCTGCTCGAGTGTTCCCTTTTCGACCTTCCGCGTCAGAAAGTGTGCGATCTGAACGCGCGCCCCTTCGCCACGGTCGGCGTCGACCTCACGCCCGACCGTCTCGAAGCCCGCCTCCACCGCGAGCTGCGCGATGCCGGAGCCCATCGCGCCGAGGCCGACGACGCCGATCTTCATAGTCGCTCGACCACGCCGGCGATCGCCATGCCGAAGCCGACACACATCGAGGCGATGCCATAACGAGCGTCACGCCGGTCGAGCTCGTTCAAGAGCGTCGCGGTGATGCGCGCCCCGGTCGCGCCGAGTGGATGGCCCAGGGAGATGCCGCCGCCATTCGGGTTCACGTCCTCGCTGCGTTCCTCGAGATCGAGGTCGTGCACGGTCTGCAGCACGACGGACGCAAACGCCTCGTTGATCTCGATCACGCTCATCTCGTCGAGCGTCAGCCCTGCCTTCGTGACGGCCTTCTGCATGGCCTGGGGGTTCCCGTGGAGCATGCGCGTCGGGTCGACGCCCGCGAGCCCGAACGAGACGAACCGCGCGCGCGGCTCGAGGCCAAGGCGCGCGCACGCCGCCTCGCTGGCGATGAGCACGGCCGCTGCGCCGTCGACGATCTGCGACGAGCTGCCGGCGGTCACGACGCCGTCCGCCCTGAACGCCGGTGCGAGCGCGGCGAGCTTCTCGGCCGACGTCTCGCGCCGTGGCGCCTCGTCGACAGCGAAGGCCGGCGGGGCCGCGAGGGCCGAGCCTGCGGCTTGCAACACCCTGTTGCTTGCATCGCCCGCCCCCGCAGCGGGCAGCTCGATCGGGATGATCTCGCGCTCGAATTTGCCGCTATCCGAAGCGGCGAGCGCGCGACGGTGCGATTCGAGCGCGTATGTGTCGAGCGCGTCGCGGCTCAGCTTCCACTCCTGCGCGAGCAGCTCGGCCGAGATCCCCTGCGGCACGATTTGGAATCGGTCCGAGACCTGATCGGAGATCGATCCGCCGTTCGACCCCATCGCGACACGAGACATCATCTCGACACCGGCGGAAACGACGACGTCGAGCTGTCCGGCCATCACCGCGGTCGCGCAATTGAAGTTCGTCTGCATCGACGACCCGCACTGACGGTCGACCGTCGTGCCGCACACCTCGACCGGCCACCCGGCGGCAAGAACTGCCATCCGACCGATGTTCCACCCCTGCTCGCCGATCTGCGTCACGCAGCCCATCTGCACATCTTCGACCTCGGCCGGGTCGAGGTCGTGCCGGGCGAGCAGGCCGTTCAGGACCTGCGCCGCGAGGTCGTCGCCGCGCAGCACCGACAGCGTCCCGTTCCTCCGCCCGATCGGCGAACGAACAGCGTCGACGATGTAGCTGTCCATCCCAGCCAACAATCTAGCCCGGCAGCCACGGCTGGACGTGGTGGGCGAGGTACACCCGCTCAGGCGCGAGCTCGTGGATCCGGAGGATCGAGGGCGTCGTCCCGCCGATCAGTTCGCGCATCGAGTACGTCACGTCGCCGCCGAGCACGATGAGACCGTCGTCGCCCTCGACGACGACAGATTGGTGCCCCGGGGAATGGCCCGGCGTGAAGAGAACCGAGACACCATCGAAGAGGGTCGAGTCGCCGTCGACCTCGACATACGACTCGTCGGGGAAGTGCACCCACTCGACGAGGTAGTCCGGCGCCACGGCCGCCTCGAGCTCCGCGCGTTGCACGAACGTCGGCGTTCCCGCGAAGCGGCGGTTGCCGCCGCAGTGATCGAAGTGCAGGTGCGTGTTGATGACGGCCACGGGCTCCTCCGCGAGCGGCCACGGGCGCAGCACCGGCCCCCAATCCCGGTCGAGCTCCGCTGTGGAATCGATCATCCCTGTGTCGACCAGGATCGTGCCCGCGGGCGCGTCGATCGCCCAGCCGAACACGGGCCAGAGCTCGCCCTCGACTGTGACGTCACAGAAATGCAGGGGCCTGACGTTCAATCCGCGAGCGCCGGCTCGAAGTGCGCACGAGCGGCCCTCCAATCGAAGAAGCGGTTGACCGCGACGAAGGTCACGATCGCATAGCACCAGCCTGCGATGCAGTCGACGACGTAGTGCTCAGCCGAGTAGACGAGCGCGAACGCCATCGCCGGAGGATAAAGGGCGAGAGGGATACGCGCCCACAGGGGAACGAGCCGCCAGAGGTACAGCGTGATCAGCAGTGCGTACGCCGCGTGGAGCGACGGCATCGCCGCCACGTTGTTCGCGTAGTGCTGGCCCTTCTCGAAGAGCGAGCCGAAGTGAGCGAGCGGCACTTCCTTCCACACGATCGCGATCGTGCGGTTCGCCTCACCGAGATTGCCGTCGCGCGCAGCGAGCCACGGAGGGGCCGCCGGATAGAGCACGTAGGTCGCGAAGCCGGTCAGCGCAAGAACACAGACCATCGTCGCGTAGCGCGCAAAGCGATCGTGCGCCCACGTCCACAGCACCGACGCGACGACGAGCGTTGCGAAGAAGTGCGTGAGATAGGTGAACCACGTCGCGTAATCCCACCAGTGCAGGTGATGCGCGCCATGCCACAGGAGATGCTGCAGCCGGACCGTCGGCGCCGGCGTGCCGAAGAGTGCGGTCTCGACGTGGATCTGAGGCGTCTCACGCGTGTGGAAGAGCAGGCCGTCGGCGAAGCCGCGAAGACGGTCGTAGATGAACAGCACCGCGACGAACGGGGCCCACTCGATCAGGAGCCGCGGCACACGATGCCGCAAGTCAGTCGCCGAAAATGCCGCCATCCCGACCCCGAGCCAGAGAAAGATGAGGTCGTGCGACGTGGCAACCCCGACCGTCAACGCCATCACGACCGTCGCGGCGACCCACGCAACGGGCAGCCAAAAGCGAATCGACCTACGCGGCTTCACGGAGAGAATCCTCGCATTACAGTTGCGGCATGGCGACGACCACGACCGATCACGGATTGCTGATCGCCGGGCAACGGGTTGAGACGGGCGACTGGACGGACGTCTGCTCGCCGTTTTCGGGCGAGGTGATCGCGCGCATCGCGAAAGGCGGCGCCGCCGAGGCCCGCCAGGCGCTCGACGCGGCCGCGGGCGCACTGGCCAAGCCGCTGCCCGCGCACCAGCGGGCGCGAATCCTCGACGCGACGGCGAAGCTCCTCGAGGAGCGCCAGGAGGAGGCGGCTCAACTCATCTCCGCGGAGGCGGGCAAACCGCTGAAGCAGGCGCGTATCGAAGCCCAACGTGCGGTTTCGACGTACATCTTCTCGGCGGTAGAGGCACGAAAGCTCGCCGGCGAAGTCGTTCCCATGGATGCTTCACCGGCCGGCGAAGGGAAGCTCGGCTTCACCCTGCGCCTGCCGATCGGGATCGTCGGCGCGATCTCCCCGTTCAACTTCCCGCTGAACCTGGTGGCCCACAAAATCGCCCCGGCGCTCGCCGCCGGCTGCCCCGTCGTTCTCAAGCCCGCCTCGGCCACGCCGCTCTCGGCCCTCTTTCTCGCCTCGCTCGAGGAGGAGGCGGGCCTGCCCCCTGGTTGGATCAACGTCGTCTCCGGGTCGGCGTCCGCAATCGGCGACGCGATCGTCGAGGACGAGCGCGTGAAGCTGATCACGTTCACCGGCTCGGGTGCAGTCGGCTGGGGCATCGCGGAGCGAGCGCATCGCAAACGCGTGAAATTGGAGCTCGGAAACGCAACGCCTGCGATCGTCTGCTCCGACGCACCGGCGGGCACGGCGGCGAAGCTCGCCACGAACGCGTTCTCGTTCGCCGGCCAGAGCTGCATCTCGGTGCAGCGCATCTTCGTCATGGCCGAAGCATGGGACGAGTTCCTCGCCGAGTTCGTCCCGACAGTCGAGGCTCTGCGCGTCGGCGATCCGGCTGATGAATCGACCGATGTCGGCCCCGTGATCAGCGAGGACGAGCGCAACCGAGTACTCGAGTGGATCCGCGAGTCGAAGGGCGACGTGCTGACGGGCGGTGAGCTCGACGGCAACGGCCTCCTCCGCCCCACCGTGCTCGCGAGCCCTGCCGACGACGACAAGGTGCAGTGTGAGGAGGTCTTCGGGCCTGTCGTCACGCTGACCCGCACCGTGAGCCTCGACGACGCGATCGAACGCGCCAACGCGACGCGCTACGGCCTGCAGGCCGCCATCTTCAGTCGCGACCTGGGCGCCTGCCTGGAGGCTTCGCGCCGGCTCGAGTTCGGCGGCATCACGGTCAACGAAGCGCCGACGTTCCGCGCCGACCAGATGCCGTACGGCGGCGTCAAGGCATCCGGGAACACGAAGGAAGGTCCCGCATGGACGGTGCGCGAGATGACCGAGGAACGACTCGTCGTCTTGCAGCTGTAGTACTGCACGAGCCCCCAGCCTGAGTGCACGCCAACCCCGTCGTTACACTCGGGCGGGTGTCCCCGCTCCTCCGCCGCAGCCGAGCCGACGAGGGTGTCCCCCTGCGCCGGCCCGCCGCAGGCGTGCTTCGCCGCGAGCGGCGCGCCCTTCTGAAGGCCCGCGAAGACGTGCTTCGCGACCTCGGCGGGCTGCTCGTCGAGATGTACCGGCGGGGAGGCTTCCGGGATGACCTGCTCGCCGAGCGAGCGGCGGAGGTCATCGGGATCGACGCCCGCATCGCCGACCTCGAGACCCTGCTCGATCGCGGCGCCCACGCACCGCGCTGCGAGTGCGGCGCGCCGCTCCTGCGCGCATCCCACTTCTGCCCGAACTGCGGCCGTCCGGCCGGCGCGAACGCGGAAGCACCGGCGAACGACGAGACCATCATCGAGCCGGCACCGAGCTCTGATCCCTGATGGCCGGCCGCGACGACCGCCGCAGTGCGATCGAAGCGGCGGACGGCTCCTGCCCACGCTGCGGCTCGCCGCGCGCAGCGGATCAGAGCTACTGCCTCGAGTGCGGGCTGCGCCTGCCACAGGTCGCGGGCGGCCTGCCCCGGCTGCGACGCACGTGGATGCGGCGCATCGGGTGGTACCCCGGCGACTGGGTGTGGATCTCGCTCGCCACGCTGGCCGTCGCGGCCGCGGGTGCGGCGGCGTCGATCGTCATCACGAGTGATCGCGATGCACGCGGCGCGACGCTGACCGCCATCGCGACGGTTCCAGTCGTCGAGCCGACGGCCATCACGACCGTGACGACACCCGCGCGCGTGGACACCTCCTCACTGCCCACCGCGCCCGAACCGCCGACCGGCACGACGAGCGCGGCGGGCGCCCGGAACGGACGTCTGCGTTGGCCGGCGGACGCGAACGGGTGGACGATCGTGCTCGTCTCGTATCCGAAGCTGAACGGCCGCCCGGCGGCGCTCGCCGCCGCGAGCAAAGCGGCTGGAGCCGGGTTGCGCCAGGTCGGGATCCTCGACTCGAGCGGCTTCGCGAGTCTCCAGCCCGGGTACTTCGTCGTCTTCACCGGCATCTACGGCTCGAAGGCCGACGCCGACGCAGCCGTTTCGACGGCTCGCCAGGCGAGCTTCGGCGGCGCCTACTCCCGCCAGATCGCCCGCTAGAAGCGGCGATGTGTAACCCCTGCGTGACCCGGGTACAGACGTCCTGCACGGACAACGGGCGTTTTCTAGATTGGAAACATTTGTAACAGCCAGAGGCAGCGTGTAAGCTCCACTCGAGCCGCGCCGCTCAGCCAAGGTTTACCGCTTCTTAAAACGGCTGCGGATACAGTTCAAGGAGAATCGAAGACGCGAATGGATGAACGGATCCTGCATATTCAGAATTGCATGTATCAGTACTCGCGAGCGATTTACCGTTCGATCAAAGATCTAATCGACCCGTATGTCGACTCGGGAACCCAGCTCGAGTACCGCCGCGAGGTACTCGCCGCGTGCGAGGGAACGATGGAGCGGCTCGCTGCCGATCCGCACTACTTCGCGAAGCCTGACAAGGCGCTCTTCCAGGACATCCGGCGCTACTTTCCGATCACGGTGCAGGAGCAGGTTGCCTGGTCGGTCAACCACGGCGTGAACGCGGCGGTGAGCTTCGTCGAGGATCAGATCGAAGCCGGCGCTTTCGACGGCGGTGTTGCGCGCTGCCGCGCTACCACCCGCAAGGGCAAGCCGTGCCAGCGCACTCCCCTGCCCGAGCGCGACTACTGCCCGTCGCACCAGCACCTCGAGCGCAAAGTCGCGGCGTAGTTCCCTGCGCTAGGCTCGCTGCTCGGCGTAGGCTCGACGGAGCCTTCCGGGAGCACGCATGAGCCACGACACCGACAAGTTGATCCGCCAGCTCTCGCTGGTCGCGTTCCTGATGGCCGAGCGGCGGCCACTCACCGCGCGCGACATCAAGGGCAACGTCGAGGGCTATCAGGAGATGAGCGACGAGGCGTTCGCACGCCGGTTCTACTCGGATCGCGCAGAGCTCGTGCAGCTCGGAGTCCCGCTCGACTCACAGCGGGACGAGTTCACCGGTGAAGAGCTCTACACGCTCCGCTCGGAGCGCTACTTCCTGCCGGAGCTCGAGCTCGATGATGAAGAGCTCGCGGCGCTGCAGACCTGCTTCTACCTGCTGGAAGGCCGCTTCGCGTATGCGGAGCCGCTGCGCCTCGCGCTCCAGAACCTCGCACTCGGTCGCTCGGCCGGCGATCTCGCTGCGCGTCCGACCGGCACGGCTCTGCGAGTCGAGGTCCGCGATCCCGACTACACCCCTGAGTTGCAGGGCAGGCTCGGCAAGCTCGAAGGCGCGATCTCGAAACAGCGCACAGTCAAGTTCCGCTACTGGTCGATCTACCGCGACGAGGAGATCGAGCGGACGCTCAACCCGTACGCCTTGCTGCCCGAGAACGGCTCGTGGTACGTGATCGGCAACGACCTCGACCGCAACGACATCCGCACCTTCCGCGTCTCTCGCATCCGTTCCGACATCCGCTTCGCGACACGGCGCGAGCGTGACTTCAGGCTGCCACCCGAGTTCGACGTCGAGCAGTACCGCGGCCGCGCCGAGTGGCAATTCGGCGACATCCTCGGCGAGGCGCGCATCGAAGTGGCGCCCGACACCGCGTGGTGGGTCGAGCGCGCCTATGGACGCGGTGAACGCAACCGGGTCGAGGGCGACGTGTTCGTGACGCAGTACGCCTCTACGGCGCAGCTCGCACGCTGGATCCTCCGCCAGGACGGACGCGCAGTCCCGCTCGAGCCCTCGGAGCTCCGACGCCTCGTCGTCGAGGGCGCGCGTGCCGCACGCGCAGCGCATGAAGGCGCGCCGCCGACCCCGGCCGGCGAGGTCGTACGAGGAGAGAGCGACGCGGTCGCCGACCGGCCGGCCGGCCCAGTCGCGCCCGAGCGGTTCGGCGTGCTGCAGTCACTCCTCGCGTTCCTCCTCACTGCGTGTGGCGACGAGCGCGAGGGCGTGATCCCGGCGCAGCAGCTCGTCGACCGTTTCTCGATCCCCGCCGAGCAGCTCGAGGAGCATCTCTCACTGCTGAACCTCGTCAATTTCGGCGGTGGGTGCTACGCCGTCTATGCCGAGCTGCACGGCGACGAGGTGCATGTCGACAAGGAGCTCTTCGGCGACACGTTCCGCCGGTCGCCGCGCCTGACACCGCTCGAGGCCCGCGCGATCCGGCTTGCGCTCGAGTTCGTCGGCCCGATGATCGCAGCCGATGCGCACTCACCCCTCGACCGAGTCCGCGCGAAGCTCGAGGAGACCTTCGGGGCGTTCGACCTGGCGCAGACACCCGCGCCGCACATCGGCGACGAGGAGGATCTCGTCGCGAAGCTCAGCCAGGCGATCGACGAGCACAAGCTCGTCGAGATCGAGTATCTGAAGCCCGAGGAGCAGGAGGTCGTGACGCGCACGTTCGAGCCGTACTCGATCGAACGCCGCCTGCCTCACTGGTACGTCCACACCTGGGACGTCGAGCGCGACGAGCCTCGCTCGTACCGTCTCGACCGGATGCGCAAGGCGAAGGTGATGCGCAAGACGTTCACGCCGCGGGAGGGCTTCGACATCTCCGAGCTTCACCACGCGACCACGGCACGCATCTGGTACTCGCCCGCGGTCGCGCGCTGGGAGGTCGAGAAGGGTGCCCGGCCGCTCGTCGACGGATCCGCGCTCTCGGACAAGTCGGTGGGAAGCGCCGAATGGCTCGTAGGGGAAGTCGTCTCGTATCGCGGTGAGGCGATCGTTCTGGAGCCTGCCGACCTACGCGCACAGGTTGCGATCAGAGCGCGCGCGCTGGCACTCGAGCTGCGCCCGAACAAGACCAAAGTCTGAAAACGGTCTAAAGCGGCAACTCGAGCACGAAGGTCGCGCCGCGACCCAGCGCCGATGCGACCTCGAGCGTGCCGCCATGCGCTTCGGCGATCGAGCGGGCGATGTAGAGACCGAGGCCGGTTCCCGGCTTCGACACCGAGCCGCTCCGGTTGACCCGGCCGAACTTCTCGAAGATCACACGCTGATCGTCGGCCGCGATGCCCGGCCCACGATCGGTCACTGCGATCACGACCGACGAGTTGCGCGGAGCCACCTGCACCGCCACCGGCTCGCCCGCGGGCGAGTATTTGACAGCGTTGTCAATCAGGTTGGAGATCACCTGGCGCAGGCGCTCAGGGTCGGCGCGAACGGGCTCGACGACACCGACCTCGGCGACGATCGGCACCTCGTCCTGCGCGACCGACGCATTCGCGACCGAGTCGCGCACGAGCGCCCCCACATCAACGTCGGTGAACGTGTAACTGAAAGTCCCGGCGTCGAGGCGCGACGTGTCGAGGACGTCGCCGATCAGTGTCGAGAGTCGCGCGGTCTCGTCGGCGATCAGCGCCAGGAAGGCCTGGCGCTGCTGCGGCTGCAGCTCACGCCAGCGTGTCTGCAGCGTGCGGGCGGCGCCGATCACTGTCGCCATCGGGCTGCGCAGCTCATGCGAGACGAGCGAGACGAAATCAGCGCGGAGCGCCGAGAGGCGGCGCAGCTCCTCGACAGTCCGGCGCTCGCTCTCGTACGCCCGGATGTTCTGGATCGCGGATGCGGCGAGCCGCCCGAGCAGCGAGACAAGCTCGAGCTCGTGCTCCTCGAACGCATACGGCTGGCCGCGCCCCACTGAGATCAGGCCCACGGATCGGGCACCGACGAGCAGTGGCGCGACAACTCGACTGCGCACACCGAGCTCGACGAGTTGCTCCTCCTCCGCGTACCGAGGCTCGGCCATGTCCTCTCGGTAGACGGTTGTCCCGTTGGCGATCACGTCGGCCAGGAGATTTCGCTCAAGGGACAGCACGGTGCCGGGCGGCATGACGTCCCCGGCCTGATTGCCCGCCGTAGCGATCACGCGCGCCGCCCCACTCTCGGCGAGCACGATTGCCATGCGATCGAACGGGACGAGCCCGCGCAGCTCGCGAATGAAGGCGCCGAACGCCTCGTCGAGGTCGAGCGACGAGCTGAGCGCTCGCGCACACCGGTTCGCCGCATCCAGGAGGTCTGCGCGCCTGCCGAGCTCGTCGCGGAGACCCTCCGCCTCGGCGGCGCGCTGCTCGGCCGTGCGCCGCTGCTCGTCGAGCCGGGCGACGAGCCAGCCGACGATGAGCGCCATCAGCACGCCCGCACCCGCCTGAACGGTGACGAAGTCGATGCGGTACGGGACGTTGAAGTAGTTGGAACGCCGGTACTCGAACCACGCCGCGATCGGCACTGCCGCAGCCGCGGTTGCGAGACCACCCTCCATCCCGAAGCGAGCCGCGCCGGCGATGATCGCGAGGTAGAGCAGCTGCCGTGTCGGCGTCCCAGACTCGAACGCGTAGAGAACCGTGAACGCCGAGATGATCCCGAAGTCGAAGAGGAGCGCGACGAGCTGGAACCGGCGCGTCGGCTCCTCGCCGACTCGTGCGTACAGGGCGATCGCCCCGATCACGAACACAACGGCGAACGCCCATGCGAGATCTCGCGCGCCGTTCGTCGGATAGCCGCTCGTCAGCCCGACCTGAACCACCGCGAACGGCACGGCGATGAGCCGGACGATCGCAATCCACCACTCGAGCGGACGGTCGCTCGAGCTTCTCACCCGCGTTCCCGCACCCGGTCGAGCGCCCACTCGGCATGCTCGGCGAGCAAGGCGTCCTCGCCAGCGACAAACCGCTCGAGGAGCGGCAGATGCTCCTCAGTCCCGGTGTTTCCCAGTGCGACGAGCGCATTTCGCCGCAGCCAGCGCGGATCGTTGCGGGGCACGTAGAGCCGATCGAACTTGTCGACCACCGCCTGCCCATCGCCTTCGAGCCACTCCACGAGATCAACATGCCCGCCTGAGCTCTCGTCAAGCCCACCGCGGCGCTTCTCGGCGCCGCGGTTCCACGGGCACACGTCCTGGCAGATGTCGCAGCCGTACACCTGTGGCCCAAGCTCGGCCCGGTAGGGCTCGGGAATCGAAGCCGGCGCCTGCGTCCAGTAGGAGAGGCACTTGGTCGCGTCGAGGGTTCCCGGCTCGTCGAGGGCACCGGTCGGGCACGCGTCGATGCACAGGCGGCACGAGCCACAGTCGGCGTCGAGCGGCGGCGTCGGTTCGAGCTCGACGTCGCTGACGAGCGTGCCGAGTACTACCCAGGAGCCATGACGTCGCGTGATCAGCATCGTGTTCTTGCCGTAGAAACCGACGCCGCTGCGCGCCGCGGCTTCGCGGTCGACATGCTGGTTCGCGTCGACCAGCACCCGGTAGGCGCCTCCGAGGCGGCGACCGAGCTCGTCGAGCAGGTCGCGCAGCTCCGCATATGTATCGGCCCACGTGTAGCGCGCGAGCCTCCCTACGCCCGGCTCGAGCGGCTCTTCTGGCAGCCAGTAGCAGAGCGCCGCCGAGAGGACGCTGCGGGCGCCTGGCAGGAGCGTCTCCGGATGGCACGACTCCTCGGGCCGCGCCATCGTGAACTTCATCCCCGCGAACAGCCCTCGCTCGCGGCGCTCGATGATGTGCCGCTCCGTCTCGGCATACGCCTCGGCGCGGGCGACCCCGAGCGCGTCGAAGCCGAGCTCCTCACCGAACCGCTCGACCTCGGCCGTCGTCATGCGAGGATTGTGCACTCGTGAAGGCGATTCGGATCCATGAGGACGGCGGCCCTGAGGTGCTGCGCTACGAAGACGTCCCCGATCCAACGCCTGCCGACGGTGAGGTGCTCATCGAATTGCGGGCGGCGAGTCTCAACCATCTCGACGTCTGGGTCCGCAAAGGCCTCCCTTCGGTGCCAAAGCCGCGCATTCTCGGCGCCGACGGTGCGGGTGTGATCGCTGGAACGGACGAGCGTGTGGTGATCAACCCGGGGATCTGGAGCGGCGGCAAAATGCATATCGTCGGCGAGACGATGGACGGCACACACGCCGAGCTGATCGCCGTCCCACGCGCGTTCGTGCATCCACTGCCAGGCGATCTCAGCTTCGAAGAGGCGGCCGCGTTCCCACTCGTCTTCCTGACCGCGTACCGGATGCTCGTGACCCGGGCGCACCTGCAGGCGGGTGAATGGGTTCTCATCTGGGGCATCGGCGGGGGCGTTGCGACCGCGGCCCTCGCGATCGCGAAGGCGCTTGGTGCGTTTGTCGTCGTCACGTCGTCGAGCGATGCCAAGCTCGCCGAGGCGCGCGAGCTCGGTGCGGATGCGACGGTCAACCACGGGACGGATGACGTCGTCGCACGCGTGAAGGAGATCACTGCTGGTGGCGCCCACGTCGTTGTCGACGACGTCGGCGAAGCGACCTGGAAGCGAACGCTCGACGCGGCCCGACCCGAAGGTCGGATCGTCGTCTGCGGCGCCACGACCGGGCCGAACCCTCCCGCGGCGTTGCACCGCGTCTGGTGGAAGCAGCTTTCGATCCTCGGCTCGTCGATGGGCACACCCGAGGACTTCCGGCGGGTCTACGACCTCGTGGCGGCGGGGAAGATCAGCCCGAAGGTCGACCGGGTGTACCCGCTCGCGCAGGCGCGGGCAGCGCACGAGCGTCTCGAGGCCGGCGAGCAGCTCGGCAAGATCGTGCTCTCGATCCCTTAGAAGCAAACGAGCGCCCCGGCATGGGCCGGGGCGCTCGGTCGTCCCTTGACAGCGCTTCTCCTCGGGCAGCGGTTGCCGGAGAAGGGGCTTCGTCGGAGAGAATTGTGGCCCCTAGGGGCCGGTGGTTGCTGCGAGGGTGACGGTCGAGGTGTAGGTGCCCGCATAGGAGGAGCCGGGGATCGCCACCGCGATCGTCGGGGTGACGTCGAGCTTGCCCAGACCGGTCAGGGCGGCTGCGTTGAAGAACTTCGCCGCCACAGCCGTGATCGTCAACGGCAGCGTGATCCCCGAGTTGGTCGCCGCCGTGCACGAGCTACCCGAATGGCAGACCTGCGCCGCAGCGGTCACCGTGCCCGGGGCAAGCGTATGCCCGGAACCGTCACTGAAAGCGGTCGCCGAGACCTGCAGGTTCCAACCCGCGCCACTACCACGCGCGTCGACGACACCCAAAAGCGGGCTGTAGGTGACCGTCTGATCGCTTCCGTCCAGGGTGTCGGTCAGGGATGCGCTCAACGGCAAGGTCAAGGAGATCCCGGCCGTCCCCGACACCGTCGCCGTCGTCGTGAACGTCCCGGCCGCCGCCGCCGACACCGCCACACACGCCAAAACCGCAATCCCGATGATGATGCTGATCCGCTGCCTCATGAGCTCCACGTTCTCCTTCAAAGATGGGGGGATATTCGTGCTTGCGCGCTCACCATCGGCGCGGGACGTCGGAGCCCGAGTGGGTTCTCGGTATGAACGAGGAAGGAACGGCGAGGCTCGATTTGCGGCCTTTCTGGCTTAGAAGCTCTCACCAACTGAGCGTTGTGTCGCCCGGCCGCGCTCGGCGGCGCGCTGGGGCGGGCCGTGCCAGGCATGGCCGAGCCGCGCTCCGACCCGCGCGGTCCAGGCGCCCGCCGAACGCCTGGTGTGCTGCAAACGACCCCCGCCCACTCGGGCACAGTGCGCCGGCGGATCACTTCTCCGACACGCCCGAGAGATCAGCGGCCCTCGGGACTGGTCGCTCGCGGGCCTGCTCGCGGCGGCCCGCGGCCCGTTCGACGGCAGCCGTTGCGACGAAAGCGCAACAAATGAGTAACGAATCTGGCCGCAGACGGTGCGGATTCGGACGGGGTTCGCGAAGATGGAGCGGCTGAACCGCTTCGGATGGAAGTCCCCGGCGGGTATCGACCCCTGGCAGAGCTCGATCCGGCGTCGACCCATCTGCCTGCTCGACGCCTACAGTCGCGGCCGCTCGACGGCAGCCGTTGTGGCGGAACCGTGACGGAAGCCCAACGCGACTGCTCCGCGCGGGCGGTCAGGCGGGTCTGGGCGGTCGCGCGCTCAGCGCTGCGAACGTGACGGGACCTCGACCGAGTAGACGCCTGGGCCAACGCGCCCGCAGCTCGTGGGCGCACGATCGAACGGCCCAGCCTCGCGGTCCGTACGTCCGGGCGGCCCCGACTACGACTCGACGACGGCGGTGTGATTCTGCACCCGCACGCGCCACTGCCGCCCGAATGCGGGGATGCGATCGAGCGTGAAGCCTTCGAGCCACGCCGGAAGCTCGTCCGCGGTGACCCGGAGCGTGCGGGAATCGGGGTCTGGCTCGAGCCCGAGTTGGGCGCGAAGCAGAAGCAGCGGAGTCCCGGCGGCCCACGCCTGCGGCCGCGCGGAGGTCGGAACGACCCCCGGTGCCTCACCCCGCCGCCGCTCGCCGCCGGCGAACAGCTCCGGCAGCCGGTAGTCGAAGAACGGCGCGCAGTCGAGGAGTGCGCGCACAATGCGCTCCGCCTCGACCCGGCGACCGGCCTGTGCGAGGCCAAGCGCGATCAGCGAGTTGTCGTGTGGCCAAACGGTTCCGTTGTGGTACTCGAGCGCGTCGAACGCGGGCTCGTCGGCAGCGAGCGTGCGGACCCCCCAGCCAGACCAGAGCGGTCCTGAGGCGAGCTTTGTCGCAATCTCCGCAACGCGGTCGGCGGGGACGATGCCACTCCACAGGAGATGGCCCATATTCGACGCGAGCGCGTCGACCGGACGCTTGTCGGCGTCAAGGCCGAGGGCGTACCAACCGCGTTCCGGAAGCCAGAACGCCGCGTCGAACCGCTCGCGTAGCGTCGCCGCTTCGGCCTCGAGGCGCACCGCTGTCGCCTCGTCCCGCCACACGCGCCGGGCGAGCTCTGCACTGCGCAGCTTCGCGTCGTAGACGTAACCCTGCACTTCGACTGGTGCGATCGGAGCATGCGCAAGCGAGCCGTCGTGAAAAACCATCGAGTTGTACGAGTCCTTCCAGTTCTGGTTGTCGATGCCGTGGCTGGCGCGCCGCAGGTACTCGACGAAACCGTCGCCGTCGCGATCGCCGAAGTGACCGATCCAATCGAGAGCGCGACGCGACGCGCTCTCCAGCTCGAGGACGATTCCGTCGTCGCCGGTCCAGCGCCAGAGCTCCGAGAGCAGGACGAGGAACAACGGCGTCGCGTCGACCGTGCCGTAATAGCGGTCGGTCCAGATCAGCGCAGTCTTCCCTCGACGCAACTCGTGGACGATCTTCCCGGGCTCCGCATCCCGCTCGGGGTCGTCAGTGTCCGCCTGCGCATTCGCCAGCGCGCGCAACGCGCCGGCGGCTGCCTCGGGACCGACCAGCAGTTCCTGGAACGAGGTGATGAGCGTGTCGCGGCCGAACAGCGTCATGAACCACGGCAGTCCCGCCGCCGGAACCATGCCGCTCCCTGGCCAGCGCAGCCGGAGTGCTGCCAAGTCAGCGAGCGATTGCGCCCATGTGAGCTCGAGCGCGGCTTCGGCCGGTGCGCTCAAGCGCGGCGCCGAGCGCCACCAGTCAGCGAGCGACGCGTCGCGGTCCCGTCGATCGTCTCGGAGCCCAGCCTCGAACGCGGCAGCATCGAGCTCCGAGTCCCCGTTCAGGAGCCACTGCACGGCGACGCCGAGGCGCCAGCGCTCCCCGGGCGCGAGCCGCAGCCTGTACCGCGCTGCGCCTCCGTCGACATCGTCGGGCGCCGGGTCCAGATGCACGAGCGTCCGCGCCGGAAAACCCTCGTCCGCGAACTCGACGGTGCGCGCGCTCCGCCAGCGCTCCGGTCGCGACGGCGCCACTTCCGATATGCCCGGCGCGCCGAGGTCCTCCACGCGCTTCACCGCGAAGATGTCAGCGAAGTCCGATGCGAGCTCCAGCTCGAGCACCACCTCCACCTCGAGGTCGGACCGGTTCCAGACAGTTGCCACCTCTTCGAGACCACGACCGACGAACAGCTCACGCCGCACCGCCACCCCGGTCTCCCACTCGAGGTCGAAGACCGCTACATGCGGCGCCACTTGCTCGAAGGCAACGGGGTCTCCGCGGTCGCCGCCGATCGTCAGCACCGAGCGCGACAGAAAACGCGTATCCGCGGCGAAGAAGCCGGACGCCGCGGAAACGCCGTCGACATCGCCGCGCTGGTCGCAGACGACGAAGGTCGACCCGTCGAGAAGCGTGAGCCGCAGTTGGCCGGTCGCAGTCGTGGTCTCAGACACCGATCGCCTCCCCGCCGGCGAGATCGAAGAAATGGATGTGACGGAGGTCGACCGCAAGCTCGATCGGCTCGTCAGGCCGGACGATCGCCGACGCTTCGAGCCGGGCCACGACGGTGGCGTGGGAACCGTCCGTCTCGATTCCGAGCTCCGCCAGCTCCCCGTCCCCCTCCACGTCGTCGACGCCATCGAGCACGTCTTCGACGAGGACGGGCTTGGCGTCGATCTCGACGTGCACGAGCTGTTCGGGGCCGAGTGCCTCGACTGCCTGGACGCGTCCGAGCAGCCGGCCCCCGTCGTGGCCGTCGCGTCGGCCGGGCTCGTCGAGCGCTTCCGGACGAATGCCGACCGCGATCGGCTTGCCGACCTGACTCGCAAGAGCCGGGCGTGTCGCCAGCACTTCGGGCGGCAACGCAAACGCTGCGGTACCAACACGGCACACGAGGGCATCGCCTTCACGCTCGAGCGATCCTTCGAGAATGTTCATCGCCGGACTGCCCATGAAACTCGCGACGAAGAGGTTGGCCGGCCGCTCGTACAGCCGCTGCGGCGCGTCGAACTGCTGTAGCAGCCCCTTGCTCATTACCGCAACGCGGTCGCCCATCGTCATCGCCTCGACCTGATCGTGGGTGACGTACACCGTCGTGACCGAGAGATGTCGCTGAATCCGCAAAATCTCGGCGCGCATCTGCACGCGAAGCTTCGCGTCGAGGTTCGAGAGCGGCTCGTCCATGAGGAAGACCTGTGGCTCGCGCACGATCGCGCGCCCCA
The DNA here is from genome assembly GCA_963842335.1 of uncultured Thermoleophilia bacterium. Classification (GTDB taxonomy): domain Bacteria; phylum Actinomycetota; class Thermoleophilia; order Gaiellales; family Gaiellaceae; genus PALSA-600. The sequence goes on from CAWJGF010000015.1 coordinate 143,152, forward strand.
TCGCCACACGCTGGCGCTGGCCGCCGGACAGCTGGCCCGGCTTGCGGTCGAGGTGGTCGACCAGGCCGATGATGCGCGCCGTCTCCGCGATCCGCTTCCGGGCTTCCGCCTTCGGCACCTTCCGCATCCGCAACGCGAACCCGATGTTCTCGGCAACCGTCATGTGTGGGTACAGCGCGTAGTTCTGGAAGACCATCGCGATGTCGCGCGCGCCCGGCGGCAGGTTGTTCACAACGCGCTCGCCGATCCTGATCTCGCCGCCCGAGATCTCCTCGAGGCCCGCGATCATGCGCAGCGCCGTCGTCTTGCCGCAACCGGACGGGCCGACAAGCACGATGAACTCGCCGTCCTCGACCGCGAGGTTGAGGTCGGAGACGGCGCGGTGGCCGTCACCGTAGATCTTGGAGACGTCGTCGAAGGTGATTCCGGCCATGGCGAGCTCCTTATTCCTTCACCGCGCCGGCGGAGGCATTCATGATTCGGCGCTGGAAGACGAAGAAGAGGATCGCAACGGGGATCGTCATCAGCATCGATGCCGCGAGCTTCAAGGGATAGCGGTTGCCGGAGCCGAGTTCCCCGGAGGCGAGCTGCGCGACTCCCTTCGTCAGCGTGTCGAGGCTCGCGCTCTGTGTCGAGATGATGAAGTGCGATAGCTCATTCCACGATCCTTGGAATGACAGGATGAAGAGGGTCACGAGGGCTGGACGGGCCATAGGCAGCACAATCGACCAATAGATGCGGAAGAGGCTCGCGCCGTCGATCCGGGCCGACTCCTCGACGCTGACGGGGATCGACTCGAAGAAATTCTTCATGATGAACACGCCGGCCGCGTCCACCAGCAGCGGGATGATCATTCCGTAGTAGGTGTCATAGATCCCGAGCTGCCGGATGATCAGGAACTTCGGGATCAGGAGCACGATGCCCGGCACCGCCATCACGGCCACGATCGTCGCGAAGGCTGCACCGCGTCCGCGGAACCGAAGACGTGCGAGCGAATAGCCTGCAAGGCTGTCGAGGAACACGCGGAGGAACGTGACGCTCAGCGTCACGATCACGGAGTTCTTCACCCACAGGAGAAAATCCTCGCCGACGTAGAGTTCGTGGAATGCGCTGGTCGTCGGCGGGTTCGGGACGAGGGCGAGCGGGTTGGCGGTCGCGTCCGGCTCCGTCTTGAACGACGTGGCGACCGAGATGACGAACGGGAAGATGTAGACGATTGCGACGGCGATCAGGAAGCTGTAGGTCAGCACGCGTCCCACACGACGCCCCCGCACGGCGCGCGCGTCGCTTTTCGCACCGGAGCTTTTTGCACCCGAGCTCTGTGCGCCGGAGCTCCTTGCGCTGATGCTGCTCATGGGGCGCCTCCCGGCTCGGCCGACACGACCCGCGACGCGTCTGGGTTGCCGAGGCCCTGCGTCGGCCCGAAGCGGCGCCGTCGAGGCACGCGGTCCGGGTTGCGAGTGAGAAGCCGCGTCGCGACCGTCAAGAAGACGATGATCGCGAAGAGGATGAAAGCGATCGCAGCGCCGACGCCCCAGTCATTGCTGTTGAACGACTCGTTGAACGAAAGAAACGCCGGCGTCAACGTCGTGTTCAACGGGCTTCCCTTCGTTCCGACGTAGATCTGGTCGAAGACCTGCCAGGTCCCGATGAGACCAAGCGTCACGACCGTGAAGAGCACCGGACGGATCATCGGCACCGTGATGTAGCGGAGCTTCTTCCACTCGGACGCACCGTCGAGCGCCGCCGCCTCGTTCACCGACTCGTCGATGTGCTGGAGCCCCGCGAGGAAGATCAGCATGAACGTTCCCGACGTCGTGAACACAGCCATGATGATGAAGACGCACATCGCGATGCTCGGTCCCGCCAGCCAGTCCCAGTAGCTCACGCCGAGGAAGAACTGGTTCGCGAGCGAGCTCGACTGGTGGACGCCGAACTGGCCGAGGATGACGTGGAAGAGGCCGCGCGGGTCGTAGAACCAGGCCGGCCCGGTTGCGCCGAAGAACGACAGGAGCTTGTTGATCACGCCGGCCGGCGAAAAGAGGAAGAGGAAGATGACAGTGATCGCGACCGAGCTCGTGACCGACGGGAAATAGAACGCGGTTCGGAAGAAGCCGACCCCTTTCACGCGCCTGTTGACGAGGACAGCCAGGAAGAGCGCAACCGCAGTCTGGATCGGAACGACGAGGACGACGTAGTAGACGTTGTTGCGGATCGACGTGCCGAAGTTGTTCTGATCGAGTCCGGGCGTTGTCAGCAGATGGCGGTAGTTCGCGAGGCCGACGTAGTGCGCGTTCGCGCCGAAGGGGCTGCCGTTGCCGTTCCAGTCGGAGACGCTCACCCAGGCCGCCATGATGATCGGCACCACGAGGAACACCCCGAGAATGAGGATTACGGGAGCAAGGAAGAGCCAGCCAGCCGCCGCCTGATGCCCCCGGATTCCGGGTTCCCGCCACCGCCACCAACGGCCTCCCGCGACGCGCGTCGCCACCTCTCGCCCTCCTTCCTCGTCCGTGGGATGTCGGGCGTTGCCCGCCGGCGGATCGATCGCCGCCGGCGGGCTCCACCGCTTCGTCTGGCCGGAACGTTCTTACTTCAGGATCGACTGCAGCTCGCCGTTGACCCGGTTCAGGATCGACTTCGGATCGGTCGACGGAAGTGCCTGCAGCTGCTGGTTGAAGTCACCGAGGACGGTCGCGATGTCCGGGACCGTCGGGATGCTCGTCGAGTAGTCGGCACCCGCGAGGAATGCCGCGTACTGCGGATAGAGCTTCTTCCACTCCTTCGCGTCGGCCTTGACCGACGGCATCACGCCGAAGGCCTTCGCGTTGCCCATTTCGACCTTTGTGGCGGTGAGGTACGAGATCGCTGCCATCGCTTCGGCCTTGTTCTTCGACGCCGCAGCGAGACCCCACCCGCCGTCGTACTGGAGCGTTCCCTTCTTCCCGGTCGGGCCTGCGGGGAGCTCGACAGCCTTCCAGGGGACGGTCGGGTAGTCGGCCTTCATCGCGCCGGAGATCCAGTTGCCCTCGATCGTCATGGCGCATTCCTTCTTCCCGAAGCCCTCGCCGCCCCAGCCGGCGCCGATCTGGTTCGTCAGCTTCATCGAGCCGGCCTTGATCATCGACTTCACGAAGTTGAAGGCGGTGACGTTGGCCTTGCTGTTGACCGTGGCCGTCTTCCCGTCCTTCGAGACGAGCCAGCCACCGGCCTGGAGCATGAAGACGCCGAGCCGATGGAACTCGGGGTTCGTGCAGAGGCCGACCTGGCCGTTACGTGTGAGCTTCTTCGCCACCGCGGCCAGCTGCTTCCAGGTCGTTGGGTAGTCCTTGCTCGTCAGGTGCGCTCCCTTCCAGGAGTTGGTGTTGACGACGAGCGCGAGCGTTGAGAAATCCTTCGGCGCTGCATACAGGTGGCCCTGGTACGTGTAGGCGGCGCGCAGACTCGGATAGAAGGACTTGACGTTCTTCAGCGTGTCGAGCGGCGCGAGGTCGCCTGCCTTCGCGTAGGTCGCAACCTGGTCGTTGCCGAGGTAGAAGATGTCCGCCGGGTTGCCCGAGGCGAAGCCCTGGGCGAGTTGCTGCCCGAGGTCGGAGGCGGCGATCACGTTCAACTGGATGCCCGTCTGCTTGGTGAACGCCTTGGCGGCGTTGGTGACGGCGAACGTCTCCGCGGGGCCGGAGCTCCCGATCAGAGCCGTGATCGTCGTTGCCTTTTCGTTCTTTTGCGACCCGAGGGCCGTGCCAGCCGTGACGGCGAGCGCGACGACCACGGCAAGCAGGAGCAAGGCCGTCGAGCGATTGATGCCGGATTTCCGATGTGCCTTCACTGCAACGTTCCTCCTTCGAGCTATCGAGAACGGCGCAGGAGCCGGTCGTCGCGTTCGCCGAGCGGCTCCGCAGCGATCACACGCGTCCTCTGGTTGGAAGCGCTTTCAGGAACAGGGGGCGGCGAGATTATGCCTCCATCTTCAGGAAAGTCAAGCCTTACACCCTTGACTTTCGACCTTGTCGCAGGCACAAAGGTATTCCCAATGGAAGCGTTTCCTAGACCTGCCGCTCGAATCGCCGACGTCGCCGCGCGGGCGGGCGTCGGGATCGCCACGGTTTCCCGTGTCGTCAACGACCGAGGGAACGTCGCCACGGCAACCCGCGAGCGGGTGCTCGAGGCGATCCGAACGCTCGAATACCGCCCGAGCTCGGTCGCCCAGAACCTCTCGCTCAAGCGCACGCTCGTTGTCGGGGTGGTGCTGCCGTTCCTGACGGAGGCCTCGCCGATCGAGCGGGTCCGCGGCATCGTGACGGCCCTCGCGTCCTCGCCCTACGACCTCGCGCTCTATGACGTCGAGTCGGCAGATCGGCAGCAACGCGCGTTCCGTCTGCTCTCCGACGCCCATCGGACGGACGGCCTACTCGTCGTCTCCCTGATTCCACCGGACGAGGAGGTCCGACGGCTCAGAGCCGAGGCGATCCCATGCGTGCTCATCGACGCGCGGCATGACGGGCTCCCAAGTGTGGTGATCGACGACGTCGCGGGCGGCAAGCTCGCGACGCAGTATCTACTCGACCTCGGTCACCGCCGGATCGCGTTCATCGGCGACAAGCCGGCTGACCCCTTCCGCTTCCAGTCGAGCCGCGACCGGACGACCGGGTACAAACAGGCTCTCGAGGCCGTGCGTGTCCCGATCCGTCCCGACTACGTGCGCAAGGGGACCCAGAGCCGCCATGTCGCGCGAAGCATCGCGGACGAGTTGCTCCGGCTCCCCGAGCCGCCGACTGCGATTTTCGCCGCGTCGGACGTCCAGGCGCTCGGCGTGCTCGAAGCCGCGCGCGCGCTGCGGGTTGACGTGCCCGAGCAGCTGTCGGTCATCGGGTTCGACGACATCGAGATTGCCTCGTACGTCGGGCTGACCACGGTCCGTCAGCGACTCTTCGAGAGCGGTCGTCGGGGCGCCGAACTGCTCCTTCAGGCGCTTGCCGGGGAGCCGGCTCCCGTACACGTGGAGACCCTGCCGCTCGACCTCGTCGTCCGCAGCACGACTCGCCCGATTCGCTGACCACCCGATTACGATAAAGCCGATGGGTGCGCACGACGTCGAAGTCGCGACCCGATTCCTCAGAGCGGTGGGAGCGGCTGCGACAAGCGGTGACCGTGAGCCGGTGTACCCGCTTGTCGCCAAGGATGTGGAATGGATCACCCCGGAGCGAACCTTGCGCGGGGTCGACGACATTCGGGAGCATCTGATCTGGGGTTTCCCGCCGGAGCACCTCGACGTCGAGCTCGCGATCGGCGAGGTTGTCGACCTCGGCGACGGTGCCGTCAGATCGGAAATCGTCCACGTCTATCGGTGGAAGGAGACTGGCGAAGTCGCCCACGAGCGTCGCCGACGGATCGAACTGACGGTTCGCGACGGCAAGATCAGCCGATACGAGATGCGCGTCGTCGGATAGGTCGGGCTCTAGCCGAAGCCGAGGATGAACTTCGCGTCCTCGGACATCTTGTCCGGAGTCCACGGAGGCTCGAAGGTGAGCTCGCTCTCCACGTCCTCGACGCCAGGGATCTCGCGCACGACGCGCTCGATGTCCTCCTGGATCATCTGGCCTGCTGGGCAGCCCATCGACGTCAGGGTGTAAGTGACCTTCGCCTTCGGCCCGTCGACCTCGGCGTCGTAGAACAGACCGAGCTCGACGATGTCCATCCCGAGCTCAGGATCCTCGACCTGGCGCAGCGCTTCGACGACATCTTCCTTGGTAGGCATGTCCGCAGGCTAGCTCAGACGGACTTCCTCGCGGCGGTCGCGCGCGAAGAAGTGAATGCCGTCGACGAAACGCACCCAGTTGCAACGCGTGCACATCACGAGCGAATGGGTGCGCGCCGAGTCGGCAAGGAATCGGACGCCGCTCAGCAGGTCGCCGTTCGAGACTCCGGTCGCGACCACGATCACCTCCTGCGGGGCGAGGTCGTCGATCGTGAACACACGCTCGACGTCCTCGATCCCGTGCGCCTGCGCCTCGGCGATCTCGGCGCGGCGCGTCGGCCACAGTTGCGCCTGCAGCTCACCGCCGAGGCAGCGAAGGGCAGCGGCGGCGAGGACGGCCTGCCTCGTGCCGCCGATCCCGATCGCCAGATGGTCGTTCGTGCCGCGCACAGCCGCGCTGATCGACGCGGTCACATCACCGTCCTGGATCAGCTTGATGCGCGCGCCCGACGCCCGGATCTCCTCGATCAGATCGTGATGGCGGGGCCGGTCGAGAACGATGGCCGTCACATCGTTGACCATGCGCCCGAACGCTTCCGCAATCGACCGGACATTGTCACCGACGGGCCGGTCGAGCGAGATCGTGCCGCGGGCGCGCGGGCCGACCGCCATCTTCCGCATGTACATGTCGGGCAGCGAGGGCATGGAGCCGCGCGGAGCGGCCGCAATCATCGAGATCGCGTTGGTACCGCCGCGGGCGACGACGTTGCGGCCCTCGAGCGGATCGAGGGCCAGGTCGTACTCCTCCCCGCCCGCGCCGACGATCGATCCGGCGGCCAGCTGCTCGGCCCCTTCCGCTGCGCCGATCACGACCTGCCCGCTGATCGGCATTCGCTCGAGCGCGATCCGCGCACCCGTGAACGCTGCCTCCTCGGCAGCGTCCGTGTCCGCCCGGCCGAGCCAGCGGGCGGCTGCAAGCGACGCGCGCTCGGTGACGCGCGCGAAGGTCTCACATTGACACGGCCGCCGGCCCTCTTCTGACGCAGCCTCCGTCACGCGACCTTCGATCGCTCGAAAGCCTGCATCACGAGCTCGATCACGGTGTCGATCGTGCGTTCCACGTTCGCATTCTCGACCACGGGGACATTCTCGCGGCGGGCTCGCCCGACGATGTAGGTCTGCACACGGCGAATGTCGGGCAGGCGCGCCAGATACTTGTCCATCGCGCGGATGCCACCGGTCGCGACGTCGCGAACGTGGAAGTGCATGCGATGCACGTCCTCGTCGGCGATCTCGACGACGACGTGCACGAGCAGCGCTCCCTCGAGCTCGGCCGGCAGCAACCCTGGTACGAGATGAACTCCTTCGAGCACCATCGACCATCCTTCTGTCAACGAGCGCCTGATCGCCGCGTCGACGCCGACGCACACGTGCCGGGACTGGTCGACGAAGCCGACGATCGCCGGATCGCCCGTCACCTCGTCGTCCAATGCCTCGCCGGCTTCGAAGCTCGAGTAGTGGATCGTCGGCATGAATTCGCGGGAGAAAAAGGCCCGCATGGTCTGCCGGATGAAATCGGTCGAAGCGACGCGTGTGATCCCCAGGCGGTGTGCGACCTCTGCCGCGACGGTCGACTTGCCGGTCCCGGTCGAACCGCCGATCAACACGATGATCGGGATGTCGAGCGTCTGCAGGTCGGAGAGCCTTCGCAAGCGGTCGGTCGCGCGCTTACCCTCCTCCTGGCCGAGGATCTCCTGCGCAAGGGCCTCGAGACGCTCGACCTCGACCGATGTCGCACCGCGTTCGGCCAGGTCGAGCTCCACCCGGCGGGCGAGCTGATAGGCGCGGTCGGCCGGGACGCCCGCTGCGATCAGCGCACGCGCCATCAAGCCCTTCGAGTACGGGAGGTCATCGTCGCCCAGCGGCAGTGGCTCGCCGTGGCGGGGCTGGCTCACACCCGTACCCGGTCGTCGACGAGGGCGAGCAGTTCCGCGTCGAGGTCTCCGTCGAGCGCGACCACGTCGTTGGCGGCCGCGACGACTCGCTTGCCGGCGGCGAGCGCATGCTCGGCGACGACGTCGATTGCCGCCGCCTTGATCTCGACGAGGTAGGTGTCGGCCTCCACCGTCTCGAGCTCGCGCCGCAGTGCTGCGCGGTCGGCGAGGTTCGACGAGACGTGCACGACGTCGGCTTCGAGGTGCGCCACGTCGGTCGCGCCGGCGGTGAAGACCGCGACGCGACCCTCGAGTGGCTCGGTTGCACGCAGCCGAAGCGTGGTCGCGATCGCCCCGTCCACCTGGCAATTCACAGCAACGACGACGTCCGAGATCAATCTGCGGTACGTGTTGAGATAGGCATCGGCGTCCTGGCCGGGGCCGACCACCAGCACCCGGTGATCGACGGCGATCGGTGGAATGGCGGCACCGGAGCCGTCGAAGACGACGACGTCCGGGCCGCGGGCGGCGGCAAGCCGTGCTCCCTCCGCGACATTCGAATCGAACACGGCTCCTGCCAGCCCGCCGCCGGCGCGACGGCAGCCGATCGTGGTCACGCCGCAGAGTACCGCCGTCTCGAGGTGGTCGGACGCCGCGTGCCGGCCGGCGCGTGCGAGCGCGACGAGCTCTGCGATTCCCTGCGGTGTCTCGATGATCTCCGGCGCGGGCGGCCCGCCCCGGCCCATCGCGACGACGACGACGTCATGGTCACGGTCGAGGAGCCGAGCGAGATGTCCCGTGACGGCGGTCTTGCCGACTCGCTTGCCGGTTCCGATCACGGCGATCGACGGCAATTCGAATGGCGCGAACTGCGGGGGGTCGAAGCGGAAGTCGGCGCCGACGTACGGTAGGCCTTCAGCGAGCACCCGGGAGACCCAGCGGAATCGCTCCGCCGGTCCGAGCACCGGCTCGTCCGAGAGGTCGACGACGATCTCGGCGCCCTCGAAGCCCGAGACGAGCGGAACGCCGTAGTCGGCGTCGTCACGCAGTTTCTCGGTGCCCCCGACCATGATGGCACCGACGAAGTCGTAGGGCAGCGCGGCGAGTGCGTCGCGCACGACCGGCGCGTAGTGCTCTCCGTCGATCAATGCAATCGCACGGGTCACCGTTTCGCGGTCACTTCGCGCTCGATCCGGCCCGTGTACTTCTCGTACTCGCCGGTCGCGAGGTCGAACTGGATGATCCGCTCCTGACCGTGGAACGGGTAACGCCTCCAGACGGAGACGTGCGTGCCCGTCACCTCGATCACGTTGTAACAGGGGCGCGTCTCCCCGCGTAGGCGCAGCGTGGACACCGTGCCCGTGTTGATCACGAAGAGATTCTCGAGCTTCCAGGCATAGGGGACATGCTTGTGCCCCGAGAGCACGAGGTGCACGCCTGCGCGCTGGAGGCACTCGATCGCGTCGCCCGCGTCGTAGACCACATTCCGCTCGCGCCCGGTGCCGGGGATCGGAAGGAGGTGGTGATGGAGGACGAAGATGCGGAGGTCGGAAGGCTCGGCGGCGAACTGATCCTCGATCCAGCGGTAGCGCCCACGGCCGATCTGGCCGTTGTCGAGGTCGGGCTCGGTCGAGTCGACGGCGACCACTGTGACCCCCGCGCGGCGCAGAACCGAGTTCCGCGCGCCAAAGAGCTCCTCGAAATGCACGTACCCGACGTTGCGCGAGTCGTGATTGCCGGGGATGACGACGAGTGCTTCGCACTCGATCCGGTCGAGGTAGGCCTTCGCCTTTGCGTACTCCTCCTTGAACCCGAAGGTGGTCAGATCGCCGGAGCAGACGACGATGTCGGGCGTCAGGTCGTTGATCTCGGCGATCGCCCGTTCCATCAGGTCCGGGACGAACTGCGGCTCGCCACAATGGAGATCTGAGAGATGAGCGATCGTCACCGGTCCCACTCCGACGACTCTAGAGCATCCGAAGCGATTGCTACCCTGGCCTTCGTGCTGCCGGAAACGCCTGTTTTCCAGGCATTCTGCGGCTCAGAGCCCCCGCGGTTCGCGAATCCCGCGGAGCTTGAGTACGCGAAGATCCTGGACTGGTACGGAATTCCGTGGGAATACGAGCCCACGACCTTCGTGCTCGCCCGCGATGCGGAGGGCCGCGTCACCGAGGCTTTCACGCCCGACTTCTACCTCCCGGACCAGGATCTCTATCTGGAGGTGACGGTCATGAAGCAGTCGCTCGTCACCCGCAAGAACCGGAAGCTGCGCAAGATCCGACAGCTCTACCCCGACGTCAAGGTGAAGCTCTTCTACGAACGGGACTTCGGACGGCTCGCAGCCCGGTACGGGCTGCGGAAGGCATCCTGAGCACGCCTGCACCGCTCGACGAGCGCATCGGCGACGTGTACCTCGAGGCGCGCGAGATCGCAGCACGCGTGCGCCAGCTCGGTTCCGACCTGGCGCGCGACTTCGCCGGCCGCGAGCCGATTCTCGTCGGCTGCATGAAGGCCTGCATCCCGTTCATCTGCGATCTCTCCCGAGAGATGCCGATCCACCATGCGCTCGACTTCATCGAGCTCGCCGGCTACGGCAGCGCCGATCACGAGAGTCACGACGGGATCCGTTTCCTGAAGGATCTCGACACCGAGATCGAGGGTCGCCACATCGTGATCGTCGACGAGGTCGTGGACACGGGGCTGACGATGCACTACCTCGTGCGCTCGCTCGAGCTACGCAACCCGGCAACGCTCACGGCCGCGACTCTCTTCGACCGTCCGTATCGCCGGCTCGTCGACGACCTTCCAGTGGGCTACGTCGGCTTCACGATTCCCGACGAGTTCTTCGTCGGCTATGGCTTCGACATCGACGAGCGGTTCCGCAACCTGCCCGACCTGCGGCTCGTGCGCTCGACCTGATTTTTAGGTCCGGCTAACATCCGGACGTGATCGAGTCACGCGTCGATGTGCTGCCCCCCGGCCTGCGGACGGTCGACGAGGCCCTCCATCGCACGCGCTTCCGGATCCTGCCGTTCCTCGGGCCGGCGTTCATCGCCTGCGTCGCCTACATCGATCCCGGCAACTTCGCGACGAACATCGCCGCCGGCTCGCGGTTCGGCTACCGCCTCATCTGGGTGATCGTCGTCGCCAACCTCTTCGCGATGCTGATCCAGGTTCTGTCCGCGAAACTCGGCATTGCGACGGGACGCAATCTGCCGGAGGTGTGCCGCGAGCAATTCTCGCGTCGCACCTCGTTCTGGCTGTGGGTGCAGGCCGAGGCGATCGCGATGGCAACCGACCTCGCCGAGTTCCTCGGGGCCGCGATCGGCATCCACCTCCTGACCGGCTTGCCGCTCTTTCCATCCGCGGTCGCGTCGGGCATTGCTGCCTTCGCGATCCTTGCGCTGCTGCGGTTCGGCGTACGCATACTGGAAGCGGTGATCGCAGTGCTCGTCGGCGTGATCGGCGCGTGCTACGTGGCAGAGCTGACCTTCGCGCACCCCGACTTCGGCCAGGTGGCGCACCACGCCGTGATCCCGCAGTTCGGAAGCAGTGAGGCTCTGCTGTTGTCGGTGGGAATCATCGGCGCAACGGTCATGCCGCATGTCATCTACCTGCACTCCGCGCTCACGCAGGACCGACTCGTGCCGGAGACTCACGAGGACGCGCAAACGCTGCTCCGTTACACCCGGGTGGACGTGATGATCGCGATGACGATTGCCGGCGTCATCAACGTGTCGATGCTCGTGATGGCAGCATCGACCTTCTTCAGGACTGGGCTCCTGCACGTCGACTCGCTCGAGGGGGCGCATAAGACGTTGCAGCCGATCCTCGGAAGTGCCTCAGGCGTGCTGTTCGCGCTCGCACTGATCGCCTCCGGCCTGTCGAGCTCGGCGGTTGGAACTCTGTCGGGGCAGGTGGTGATGCAAGGGTTCATCCGCAGGCAGATCCCCGTGACGCTTCGACGTCTCGTGACGATGGTGCCGGCATTCATCGTGATCGCTCTCGGTGTCGACCCGTCACGGACGCTCGTGCTCTCGCAGGTCGTGCTCTCCTTCGGGATCCCGTTCGCCCTCGTCCCGCTCGTGATCTTCACCGCGCGGCGAGATGTGATGGGGCCCCTCGTGAACCGGCGCGTGACGACCGTCGCCGCGTCGCTCGTCGCGTCGGTGATCATCCTCCTGAACTTCTTCCTGCTCGCCCAGACCGCCGGCCTCGTCTGACCCGAGCAGAAGAAAAAAACGGGCGCCCCAGGGTTGAGGCGCCCGATCGTCGGGAGACGACTTTCGGCACTGCGGCGGCCGGCCCAGCAGACGCCCGCGCCCTCGGTGCGCACACCGATTTCAAGGAAGAACGAACTTCAGGCGGTTTCGGTTTCGTGGGTAGCGGCCCGGGCAGAGGAACCTGCTCGAAAGCGCTCACAAACCTCGAAGGAGTCTCATCATGTCCGTGCTGCTACTCGCCCTGCTGGTCGTGATCATCCTGTTCGTCGTCGGCTTCGCGGCCGTGAAATTCCTGATCTGGGTCGCGATCATCCTCGCGATCATCTGGCTGATCGGGTTCTTCGTCCGCGGCGCCGAAGGCGCGCGCTGGTACCGCTGGTAGCGCGCAAGCAGCTTCACGTAGCTGCCTGGCGCCGAGGCTCGGCGTCAGCACCGGCCGGAGCGGCCCTACGACGGGTGCCTACCGATACCCGGTGCCTACCGATACCCGGTGCCTACAGATACCCCATGGGATCGACGGGGTTGCCGTCGATCCGGACTTCGAAGTGCAGGTGCGGCCCGGTGCAGTGCCCCGTGCAACCGACGTAGCCGATCACCTGCCCCTGCGCGACGGTCTCGCCACAGGTCACCGCGATCGCGCTCTGGTGGCCATAGGCGGTGGCCAGGTTGCCACCGTGGTCGATGACGACGAAATTGCCGTAGCCCTCCTCCCAGCCGCAATAGATGACCGTGCCGGCGGCCGCTGCGTGAATGGGCGTGCCCGTGGAGGCACCGATGTCGATCCCCTGGTGCATGCGTCCCCAGCGCCAGCCGAAGGGGCTCGTGATGGGGCCGCTGACCGGCCAGATCAGGCCGGCCGCCGACGGGGTCGAGGTCGCCCCACTCGAGCCGTGCTGAGCCTGCGCAGCCCGGATCCTCGCCCCGATCGCGGCCGAGGAGGCCTGCAGCGCGTCGATCTCCCCTGCTTCCGCGCTCTCGGCCGCTGTCAGCTGCGACAGGTCGGTGAGCTTCTGGCTCTTGGTCGCGGACAGATCGCTGGCAGCACCAACGAGCTCGTCGCGCACGTCTCGGGTCTGCGCAGTGCGCGCCGAGATGACAGCTGTCTCGCCCTGCACACTCGTACGCAGTGACCTCGTCTTGGCGCGGGCCGCCTTCACCTGCGCCTTGGCAGTCGCAACCTCGCGCGCGATGCGCTTGTCCTGCTCGCCGATGTCGTTCATGTACTGGACCTCGTCGAGCGCATCCTGCACGCTTCGCGCACCGAGGAACACATCGAGAGTCGACGCGGGATCGGACTCGTAGATGTCGACTAGCCGGCGGTCGAGCGTAGATATCGACTCGCGGTACTGGTCCTCGAGGAATCCGTACCGCTTGCTCTGGATCGCGAAGAGCGCATTGAGCGCGTTCAACCGCCGCTCATGGAGTGACAAATCGGCCTCGAGGGTCTGAAGTCGCAGCGAGACATCACCGACCTTTCCCTCGAGTGCGCGAATACGCGTCGTGAAGTCGTTGACTTCGTTGCGGAGCGACTGCTCATGCTGCTTCTGCGTCGCCAACCGGTCTTGCAGGCTCGAGATCTTGGTGTCGACCTGGTGCTTCTTCGTGATGTCGTCGCCAAACGCGGGCGTAACAACGATCACGAGCAGAACAATGATTGCGAGCGTCAGTCGCCGCATGGCAGACGATTCGCCGCGGCCGGGGGCTACTCCTGCGGGCCGGGCTCCGGAATCTGCGGCTGGCTCGGCGGTGTCGCCTCGTCGGGCGGTGGTGAAGGCTCGGGCACGATGACCGGGCCTGGCGGGGTGCCCTCATCGGGCGCCGGAGCCGGCTCGGGCGGGATCTCGGGAGTCTCGAAGCTCATCTCGGGACGGTAGCGCGGCTCGCGGTCGATCGCTCGTAGCGCGCTCGCCGCCTGGCGCCGGAGCGGGCCGAGCAGTTCGCGGTAATCCTCGTCCCCAACCTTCCCTGTGCGGTGGTCGAACTCGAGCTCCTTCAAGGCCGCGAGCGCACGGTCGCGCTCCTCGACGAGACCGAGCTGTCGTGACTCGTCGGCAGTCGGAGCATCGAGCCGGTCATCCTCGACGACAGGCTCGCGCAAAAATGGCAGCGCGACGAGCACGACGGCGACGGCCGCAAGAGCGACCCCTAGGACGAGCGCGATGCCGATCACGCGCGCGCAGGTGCGAGACGCGTGACGAGCCGCCGCTGCTCACGCGCGTCAGGCCACAGCGCAACCAGCGAGCCGAACAGGAAGACGAAGCCGGCAACCCAGATCAGGTTGACCAGCGGTTTGACGAGAATCTTGAAGTCGACAGCCGTCGAACCTGGGACGAAATCCGCGATCACGTAGACGTCCTCGCCGCGCAGCCAGTCGGTCTTGATCCCGACGTCACGATCCGTCTCCTGGAAACCCGTGTACGTGATGTCGCCCGTTCGCAGCGTCCCTTGCCAGTGGCCGCCGACGTTCATGACGGCGTAGCCGCCAGTACGGTTCGGATCGTTCGTGATCGGGTCGATCCGCTGGTAGGTGAGGTGGTAGCCGGCGACCTTCACCGACTGCCCCTGCTGCAGTCGCACCTCACGAGTCGTCCCGAATGCGCTCGAGCCGGCTATCCCGATCGCGAGCAGCACGATCGCGGCGTGCACGATGTAACCGCCATAACGACGCCGATTACGCGAGACGAGTAAGAACAGCGACCCCGTGGCCCGAGTGCCACGCACGAGCTCGACCACGATCGTCGCGAGGACGAATGCCGAGAAGGTGTAGGCGATCAGCCCAGGCGTCGACGATCCCGCCCCGACAGCGACCAGGAGCAGGCCGGCGACAACGGCCGTCGCGATCGGCCACACCAGCGCTCGCCCGAGCGCTCGCATGCTCGTGCGCCGCCAGGCGATGAGCGGGCCGATGCCCATCAGAAGCAGCAACGGCAGCCCGAAGGAGCGCAAGAAGAAGTCGTAGTACGGCCGTCCGATCGTCCGCGTCTCCCCGCGAAAAAGCTGCGTGACGATCGGGAACATTACGCCCCACAAGATCGTCAGGCAGAGGGCGACCAGCAGCAGGTTGTTGTAGAGGAACACGGCCTCGCGCGAGAGCGCGGACTCGAGCTTCGTCCGCGCCTTGAGCAGCGGCAGGCGCCACAGGATCAACCCGACCGAGAACAGCGTCGAGATGACGACGAACGCGAGGAACCAACCGCCAATCGGGCTTTTCGAGAACGAATGGATCGAGTTCACGACACCCGAGCGGGTGAGGAACGTGCCGAACACGGAAAGCTCGAAGGCAAGCGCGACGAGCACCATGTTCCAGACCTTCAGCATGCCCTTGCGCTCCTGGATCATCACGGAGTGCAGGAACGCGGTTGCGGCGAGCCACGGCATGAGTGCGGCGTTCTCGA
The DNA here is from genome assembly GCA_963842335.1 of uncultured Thermoleophilia bacterium. Taxonomy (GTDB): domain Bacteria; phylum Actinomycetota; class Thermoleophilia; order Gaiellales; family Gaiellaceae; genus PALSA-600. Next base: position 158,402 of record CAWJGF010000015.1, read on the forward strand.
CCGGGTCCCACGCGTAGTAGCCACCCCAGCCCACCTCGGTATAGGCCCAGTGCGAGCCGAGCAACTGGCCAAAGCCGAGAAACATCCAGGCCACGAGAGTCCAGCGCCGCGTCGCGACGATCCACCGCTCGTCGGTGCGCCCCGACAGCATCGCGCCCGCCGCGAAGGCGAACGGGATCGAGAGCCCGACGTAGCCCAGGTAGAGCATCGGCGGATGGGCGACCATGTACGGGTTCTGCAGGCTCGGCGTCAGCCCGGCGCCGTTGACCGGGGCCGTCTGCGTGTCGAACGGACTCGCCACCGCGACGAGCACGAACGCGAAGAAGGTCGCGATTCCCCCGAGGACGGGCACGACCCACGCGATCAGATCGCGCAACAGCCGCCGGTTGACGGCAACCGCGAGCGCGCCGTAGCCGGTCAGGACAAGGAGCCAGAGCAGGAGCGACCCCTCCTGGCCACCCCAGAACGCACTCAGCGCGTACGCCGTCGGGAGCGAGCGATTCGTGTGCGACGCGACATAGACGAACGAGAAGTCGTGACGCACGAGCGCGATCGCAAGCACCGCCGCCGCGATCAGAGTGGTTCCGAACGCGGTGAAGAGTGCGTTGCGCGCGGAGGTCGCGAGCCGGCGCCGGTTCTGAACGGCGGCGATAGCGCCGGCGACAAGCGCGTAGACCGACAGCCCGAGACTGACCACGAGCGCCGCGCGACCGAGTTCAGCCATTTATGCGGCGGGCTTGGCCGTGTACTTCGAGGGGCACTTCGTGAGGATGCCGTCCGCCGTGAGGTGATCGCCGGTGTAGCGGCCGCTGACGACGACGCTTCGCCCGACCGTGAACAGCGGCGGCGGCGAAGAGCCGTGGTAGACGACGGGGACGACTTCGCTTCGACCCGAGATGTCCTTCAGCCCGAACCGCATGCCGCTCGCGCTGTGCGAGTCACCACGTACCGGCCCGACGACCGCTCCCACGATCGAAAGCGCGCCGCGATGGGTCGCAACCTGGCTCGGCGTGAGCGTCGGCGTCGAATGGCCGTCGACGGCCGTATAGAGCAGGAAAACGGCGAGGACGGCCGCCACCGAGAGCGCGACGATCAGCCGCGCGGGACTACGCATCGTCACGCCCGAAAGTCTAGCCGTGCTTACGCGTCGGCAGGGGTCGGCAACGGCTTGCGCGCCGGGACGCGATAGCCGTGATCGGCACAAAGTGCCCCCGGCGCGTCCTCGGTCAGCGCGTCGCAGTAGCCCTTGCCGTAGGCCGCGCGCATGAATGCGGCCACGACGTCCAGGGACCAGTCGGTGATGCCGGCCGCCTCCCGCCAGAGGTCGGCGAGGCGCAGGTCGATATCGAGCTCGAGCAGGTCGATCCGGGTGGGGCGGGTGGACATGCCGCGAAGAGTAAAAAGGCCGTCGGACGGACCCGAGCGCCTGATCGACGCTTTCCGGCTGTTCGCGGCGATACCCTCGCTACCCCGTGCCTCGTCATCTGCATTTCGGCCCCGCCCGCGTCCCGTCGCGCGAATCGCCGGAGGCGGCGGTCGACGCACTGCTCGCTCGCGGCTTCTCGGCCTGCGAGATCGATTTCGAGGGGCGGTTCTGGATGGACTATGCGTTCGCCGAGAGCTTCGGCGCGCTGCTGCAGTGACAACGACATCGCCCTGTCGGTGCATGCGCCGATCGCCGGGTTCATGGGTCATGCCGAGCGCGGGAAGAAGCTGAACATGGCGGTGGGCATGCTCGATCACTCGGCGGGGATCGCGAAGTCGGCCGGGGCCGAGGTGGTCGTGTTCCACCCAGGTTTCCTGCTCGGACGGACGCGAGAGGCCGCGCTCGACGCGGTCGTCGAGCAACTTACCGAGCTGCGCGAGCGCCTCGAGGCGAAGGACCGCGGTGTGCCATTCGGGATCGAGGTGATGGGACGCGTGCGTGAGCTCGGCTCGATCGACGATGTCTGCGACATCGCCCGCCGGCTCGACTGGGTTCGGCCGGTGATCGACTTCGCGCACATGCACGCAACCTCGGACGGGGCGTTCACCAGTGCGGAGCCGTTCGTCGAGGCTCTCGCAAAGGCGGACGCGGTGATCGAGCCGGGCGCGCCGTTCCATATCCACTTCTCGGACATCCAGTTCGCGAACCGCAACGAGACCAAGCACCTCCCGTACGGCGAGGGGACGCTGCGCGCCGAGCCGATGCGCGACGCACTCGCCGCGTTCGAGCGGCCTGCAACGGTGATCTCCGAATCGCCCGACGAGGCGTCGACGCGAGAGATCCAGAGCATTCTCGGCGCCTGATTCGTGCTCTCCGCGAGCCGGTGCCGACCTTGACATAGCATCGGTCGCATGCTCGATCCGCTGGCCTTCAAGGCATACGACGTGCGCGGGCTCTATCGCAGCGAGCTCGACGAGGCGGGGGCGTATGCGATCGGCCGCGCGTATGTGGACCAGTTCGAGTCGAGGCGGATCGCGGTCGGCCGCGACATGCGGCTCTCGAGCCCGACGATGGCCGCGGCGGTGCGTGAGGGGGCGGCCGACGGGGGCGCGGACGTGCTCGACATCGGGATGGTTGGCACCGAGATGCTCTATTTCGCGGTCGGGGCACTGGAGCTCGACGGTGGCATCGCCGTGACGGCGTCGCACAATCCGAAGGAGTACACGGGCATGAAGATCGTCCGGCGAGGCGCACTGCCGGTGGGCGGTGAGTCCGGGCTGCTGGATGTGCGCGACCGCGCCCTCGCGGCGCAGTGGCGGGACGCCGAACGGGGGGAGATTCGCGACGAGGACATCTGGGCGAGGTTCGTCGATCGCGTGCTGTCGTTCGTCGATGTCGAGTCGCTTCGGCCTCTCCGAGTCGTGATCGACGCGGCAAACGGCATGGCGGGCGCGATGTTGCCGCCGGTGCTGGAGCGTCTCCCGATGCTCGAGGTCGTCCGCTGTTACTTCGACCCCGACGGCTCGTTCCCGAACCACGAGCCGAACCCGTTGCTGCCGGAGAACCGGCAGTTCATCATCGACAAGACGACGAGCGAAGGCGCGGACTTCGGCGTCGCGTACGACGGCGATGCTGACCGTTGCTTCTTCGTCGACGACGTGGGCAATTTCGTCCCTGGGGATTTCACGACCGCGTTGTTCGCGGAGTCGATCCTCGCAAAGGAGCCTGGCGGCAAGGTGATCTACGACGTGCGTGCGTCGTGGGCCGTGCCGGAGGCGATCGAGCGGGCGGGCGGCGTCGCGCTCATCAACCGCGTCGGGCACGCCTACATCAAGCAGCGCATGCGCGAGGAGGGCGCCGTCTTCGGCGGCGAGGTGTCGGCTCACTATTACTTCCGCGATTTCACCCAGGCCGATTCAGGAGTCATCCCCTTCCTGCTGATGTGCGACCTGATCTCGAAGCGCGGCCGGCTCAGTGAGGTGCTCGCGTCGCTTCGCAGCCGCTACTTCATCACCGGCGAGATCAATACGCCGGTCGCCGATGTCCCGTCGAAGCTCGAGGAGCTGGAGGCGCGTTTCGGCGCCGACGGGCAGGTCTCGCATCTCGACGGTCTCTCGATCTCGTTCGACGACTGGCACTTCAACGTCCGCCCGTCGAACACCGAGCCCCTGCTGCGCCTGAACCTGGAAGCGCGCTCCGAGGAGCAGATGAACCGCCGACTCGACGAGGTGCTGAGCGTGATCCGCGCGTAGCTGGTCACCTCCCCGTATCGGTGCCTGGCACCGGACATGGCCGGTACAGACCGGCATCGACGAACTGCCCGAAGAGCATCGCGGCGCGGCCCGGTTGGCGGCTGAACGGCTCCAGCAAGCCGGCCAGATCCAGGCACGACGAGGGAAGCGCGAGGCCCACCGCCGCGCGCATGCTGCTCCACCGCCAGTGGCGTGGGTCGCGGACGATCCCGGCGCGCACGGGGTTCAGAAGGACGTAGCGGCACGACTCGAGCAGGTACGTCTCCGTCTCGATCAGGTGACTCTTGAACCGCCCGCCGAACAGGTGGTCGCAGCGGTTGTTCTGCCAGTTCGACGTCTGTGCGAAGCGACTGTTCAGATCGCGCATCCCGTCGGAGAGCCCGCCGTCGCCGATCTGGAGCACGCCGTGGTAGTGGTTTCGCATCAGGCAGTACGCAAGAACGCGCCACCCCTGACGCCTCGACGCCCGCTCGAGCTCGCGGACGAAGAGCCTGCCGCTCCAGTTCCCGAAGTAGATGTCCCGCTGATTGTTGCCGCGCGTGTGCACGTGGTAGTAGCCGTCGGGAACTTCGATCCGGTGAGGTCTCCCCACGTCGCCAAGGTAAGCAACGAGGGGTCTCGACCACCAGTGTCCGTCGCTCAATTGGCGCAAAGTTGTTGCAGTTCCACAACGGTGCCTGGCACCGGCCGTGGCGGCGACGGACACGGCTGCGGGGGACGTGGCTGACGGCGGCTCGGAGGCGGTTAGGATCGCCCGATGATCGAGCTTGGGCACGTGACCGGACGCAAGCCTCCGTTTGGGTATGCGGCGTACGCACGTGTCGGGTTCTCGGACACCGACGCGCAAGGGGTCGTCTACTACGGCCGCTACATGCCGTACTTCGATCTCGCGCGCACCGAGTTCCACCGTCATCTCGGCCGCGGCTACTTCGGCAACGCCGACCTCGCGATGCGCGCGACGACCGTCGAGTACCACGCCGGCGCCCGCTTCGACGATCTGCTGGAGGTGTTCGTCCGGGTCGAACGCATCGGCCGCACCAGCATCACCTACGATCACGCCGCCTATCGGATCGAAGACGATGCCGAGGACGTACTGATGGCAACCGCAACAGCCACGCTCGTGTGCATCGACCTCGCCGAGCGCAAAGCGGTTCCGGTGCCCGATGCGTTCCGTGACCGGATTGCGTCCTTCGAAGAGGCGCACGCGTGACGCTCGAGCCGGACGTCGCGGAGCGCGCGGATGGCTCGCCCCAGGGTCGCCCGGTCTGGACGATGGTGCACGACGGCCAGCCCAGCTGAGTACCGTCGGCGCTCCGTCCGCCCGGACTCTCTCCAGGTCCGAGCGGACGGCGCTGCCTTGCCTCTCCCCCCTTCTCTCGTTGTAGGAGAGCGGCCCAGCGTGCGCTATCCCTGGTTCGAGGTACCCCGCTCATTCGCGGCTGGATCACTCGACCGAGGGACGAGCTGAACCTCGGTGCGATAGGGAAACGGAAACGGCTCAACCAGGCCAACGGTGAGCGCGCGCACCCGCCCGAGCAGCTCCGCGCGCTCGGCCGCGGGCATCGCGGCGACGAACGAGGTCGAGGCGACGCGATCACAGAGATCGTCAGCCGTGAAGCTCTGCACGAAGGTGAATCGCCCGACCTCTGCCGGCCCGAAGTACGGCGACTTCTCGAGCGGGGCACGCCACTCCCCCTCGTGCTGCGGTATCACCTCGGCGCGCAGCGGCCGTAGGAGCTCTTCGACTCCCGCCTGCACAGGATCCTCGAGGTCGCGCATGTTCCAGAAGAGAGCAAGGTGGCCGCCGGGCCGCAGCACGCGGTGGAGCTCCGGCAACGCCCGGTCGAGATCGAACCAGTGGAACGCCTGCGCGACCGAGATCACATCGGCCGAGGCGTCAGGCAACGGCAGCTCTTCGGCCGTCCCATCGATTGCCTCGACACCGTCGACGACCTCGCGCAGCTGCGCACGCATCTCGGGCAGGGGCTCGACGGCGACAACGCGGGCGCCGAGCGGCGGCAACAGCCGGGTGAGCTTACCCGTGCCCGCGCCGACATCGACGATCGTCATCCCCGGGCCGAGCCCGGTGCGGGCAGCCATCCACGCAACCGCCTCGACCGGGTACGACGGCCGCGCGCGCTCGTACACCTCCGCTCCCGCGCCGAAGCCGGCGGTCGCGACGGGATGCACACGGGTCATGACGGCGTAACGCGATATGCGTCGAACACGGCGTCAAGATTGCGAAGCGAGGTGAGCAGCGCCCGCAGGCTCTTGAGATCTCCGACCTCGGCGGTGTACCGGTTCTTCGCGAGCTGATCCTCGACGAGCCCGCCGTAGCTGACGATATTCGCGCCGTGCTCGGCGAACGTCCGTGCGACGTCCTCGAGGAGCCGCGGGCGATCCCACGAGTCGACCGCGATCTGCACCCGGAAGCTCTTTGCCGAGACCGCCCCGTCCCACGACACGGGTGTGAACCGCTCGGGGCTGCGCCGCAGCGCCTTCACGTTCGGGCAGTCGTCACGGTGAATCGTGATTCCCTTGCCGAGCGAGATGTACCCGACGATCTCGTCGCCGGGGACCGGCGTGCAGCACTTCGCAAGGCGGATCAGAACGTCGCTGACCCCCTGCACGACGACCCCCAGTTCGGTGCCCGAGACCGTCTCGCGCGCCTTCGGCGCCTTGACGACCGGCGCTTCCTCGGCGACCTGCTCGGTCTTCAGCCGCTGCACGACCTTGTTCACGATCGCGCCGGACTGGAGCTTGCCGGAGCCGAGCGCGAGGTAGAAGTCCTCGGCTTTCTTGAAGCCGGTCTCCCGGATGACCTGTGCCAGCGTGGCCGAGCCGCGCAGCTTCGCGTACGGCAGGTTCTGGGCCTTCAGCGCATGCTCGAGCGAGTCACGGCCCTTCTGCTCGGTGTCGTCACGCGTCTCACGCGAGAACCACTGACGAATCTTGTTGCGGGCGCGCGAGCTCTTCGCGAGCGACATCCAGTCACGCGATGGGCCGCGCCCCTGCTTGGAGGTGAGGATCTCGACGAAGTCGCCGTTCTGAAGCGCGTAGTGCAGAGGCACGATGCGCCCGTTGATCTTCGCGCCCACGGTGCGGTGCCCGACGTCGGTGTGCACCGCGTACGCGAAGTCGATCGGGGTCGAGCCGGCCGGCAGCGTCTTCACTTGCCCCTTGGGGGTGAAGACATGCACCTCTTCCTCGAAGAGGTCGGTGCGGAACGTCTTCATGAATTCGCGCGGGTCGGCTTCGTCGGCGGTCCCTTCGTCCATCAACTGCTTCACCCACGCGACCCACTCGGCGTCCTTGTTCTTCTTCCCGCGCTTGTAGAGCCAGTGAGCGGCGACGCCGAACTCGGCCGTCTCGTGCATCTCCCGCGTGCGGACCTGGATCTCGAGCGGCCGTCCCTGCGGCCCGATCACCGTCGTGTGCAGCGCCTGGTACGCGTTGAACTTCGGCATCGCAATGAAGTCCTTGAAGCGGCCGGGCATGGGCTTCCACAGCGAGTGGATCAGTCCGAGCGCGCCATAGCAGTCGCGCGTTCCCTCATCGCCCGCGCGCTCGACGATCACCCGCATCGCGGTCAGGTCGTAGATCTCGTTGAACTCGCGGCCCTTCTTCACCATCTTGTCGTAGATCGAATAGAAGTGCTTCGCCCGGCCCGAGATCTCCGCGGGGATGTCGACCTTGTCGAGCTCCTTCTGCAGCACCATCGCCGCTTCGCGCACGTGCTCCTCGCGGTCGGTCCGCCGCTCGGCGACCATCTGCTTGATCTCCTCGTACTTGCGCGGGTGCAGCGTCTGGAAGGAGAGATCCTCGAGCTCCCATTTGATCGCATGGATACCGAGGCGATGCGCAAGCGGGGCATACACCTCCAGCGTCTCGCGAGCCTTCTGGAGCTGCTTCTGCCTGCCGAGGTACTCGATCGTGCGCAGGTTGTGCATCCGGTCCGCGAGCTTGATGAGGATGACGCGCAGGTCTTCCGCCATCGCAACGATCAGCTTGCGGTAGTTCTCGGCCTCGGCGTGCTCGCGACTCTGGAACCGAACACGCGTCAGCTTCGTCACTCCCTGAACGAGAGTCGCGATCTCGTCGGTGAACTCCGCCCGCAGCTCCTCGATGTCGGTGCCCGTGTCCTCGACCACGTCGTGCAGCAGGGCTGCCGCGAGCGTCGGCTCGTCGAGCTGGAGGCCCGCGAGGATCTTTGCGACGCCCCACGGGTGGTAGATGAACTCCTGACCCGACTGCCGGACCTGGCCGGCGTGCGCCTTCGCGGCGTAGTCGAACGCCCGGGTGAGGAGCTCGCGATCGGCGTCCGGCTTGTAGGCCTCGACGTCGGCGAGCAGCTCCTCGACGAGTTCCTGATGCCGCTCGAGGACTGCCACTGCCTCCAGTGTACCCCTCGAATTTGAGCGCCCATCCCCCGTTTGGAGCGTATCCCTCAAGGAGGAAACAGAGTTATGCCGATGAACCTGAGGAGCCCATGTTCGCGCGGCGCAGAGAGACAAAGAAGCTCATTCGCATTGCCCGGATGCTCCGGGAGCTCGATGCTGCGTCCGGGGCCCGTCCGGTGTCCGAGCGCCGCCGAACGAGCCGCGCCGCAATCGTTCGCGCATAGACCAAGCCTCGAGCGTCCCCGGGGCTAGGCCGCCTGTGCGAGCTCGACGTTCTCCTCGAGCAGCGCGCGAAACGTCGCCGACTCGAGCAGACTGCGTTTCGAAAGACTCTGCTTCGCACCTTCCACGAGCTCGAGCTCGGCGAAGATCGCCCGCGCCTGCGGCGTCCACGCGCCTTCGCCCGCTTTCCACTCGGCGGCGAGCCAGTCACGAAGCGCCTCGAACCCGTCGACGTGCATCGAAGACTCGTCGGACGACGAGCTGCGGGGAGACGACGCCGTTCCAGCGGTTCTCCTGCAATCGGAACGCAATGTCGTAGCGGCCCTCGGCCTGGAAACGGTCGAGCTGAGAGCCCATGCCGAACGCGATCGCCGAGCCGGAGTCGCGGCCGCGGTGACGCACGCGGAACCGCAGATGCTTCCCGTCGCCCACCGTCGAGAGGTCGGCCAGCTCACAACCGTCGACGAGCAGCAGCACGCCGGGGTTGCCGAGGCCGAAAGGTGCGAGCCGGCCGAGCTCGGCGCAGAGGTCGAGCCCGAGCTTCGAGCCGGGAACGATCGCGTCCACGCGCGTCACCGGCCGGAGGTCGTCCTCGCTGAGCACCGCATCGGCATGCGCTGCGAACGCCGCCGCGAACGTCTCGACGCGGGCTGCGTCGATCGTCAGGCCGGCAGCCGCACGGTGCCCGCCGAAGCGCTCGAGATGCGCGGCGCACGCGCCGAGCCCCGCGTGGAGGTCGAACGCAGGGATCGACCGTCCCGAGCCCTTCCACTCGTCGCCCGATCCGGCGATCATCACGACGGGCCGGTTGTACCGCTCGACGAGACGCGAGGCGACGATGCCGATCACACCCTCGTGCCAGTTCTCACCCGCGACGACATAGCCACGCCGGCGCCGGCGTGCCTCTGGCCATGACTCGACCTGGTCGACCGCATCACGGAGGATCCGCTCCTCGACTGCCTGCCGCTCCCGGTTCAGCGACTCGAGCTCCTCCGCGAGCCGCTTTGCTTCGTCGGCATCCTCCGTGAGGAGCAGTGCGAGTGCGGCCTCGGGCCGGCAGAGACGCCCCGAGGCGTTGATCCGCGGGGCAAGCCGGAAGCCGATCGACGACTCGTCGATTGCCGCTGGATCGACACCGGCCACGCGCATGAGCGCGCGCAGACCGACCTTCTGGGTCTGGGCGAGCCGCCGAAGCCCCGCGAGCGCGAGTGCGCGGTTCTCGTCGACCAGCGGCACGACATCGGCGATCGTCGCGAGTGCGACCACGTCGAGGTGGCGCTCGAGGAACGAGTGCTCGGGGCCGAGCAGCGCCTGGGCGAGCTTCCAGACGACGCCGGTACCGCACAGGCCTTTGAACGGGTAGTCGCCCTTGAGCGGCGCGACGACCGCGCAGGCCGGGAACGCCTCGGCCGGGCGGTGGTGATCCGTGACGACGATGTCGAGTCCCAGCGAGCGAGCATGCTCGACCTCGGCGACGGCCGTGATGCCGCAGTCGACCGTCAGGACGAGATCGAATCCCTCGGCGGCCAGCCGGGTCAAGGTGTCGGCGTTGAGGCCGTACCCCTCCTCGAACCGTGACGGGAGATGCCAGGCGACCTCGGCCCCGTTCTCCTCCGTACAGAGCTCACGGAGCAGCAGCACCGCAAGCGCTGTGGCGCAGATGCCGTCGGCGTCGTAGTCGCCGTGGACGCAGATCCGGGAGCCGGCAGCAACCGCTGCGTGAATCGTCTCGACCGCGTCGCGCATGTCGCCGAGCGCGAACGGATCGTGGCCCGGCAACGCGCCCGCCAGGAAACGGCGCGCATCGGCGGGATCGGCATAGCCGCGACGCACGAGGACCGAAGCAGTGACATCGTCGATCTGAAGGTCCTGCGCGAGGCCCCGCACGGAGGCCTGCGTGCACGCTGCGAGGTCCCAGGTTCCACGAGTCATCGGGGTAGCGAGAGTACGGTCACCGTCGGACGGCGCGATTCACAAATCCGCTGGAAACTGCTTGAATTAGGCGCCCGATGCTGAGGATCGCCGCCGCGTTCGTCTTTGCCGCCGGGCTTGCCTGCGCCGCGGCACCGGCGTCACAGCCGACGGCGTTGATCCCACCGGGCGTGTCCGTTGCGGGCGTGCACGTGGGCGGCCTCAGCGCCGAGCCCGCGCGCGCGCGAATCGACACCGCCTTCAACCGGCCCCTGACGATCCGGTTCGGAAACGAGTCGACGGTCGTCCCGCTCGCCAAGGTCGGTGCGAGCTTCAGCGTCGACACGGCCGTGTCTTCGGCGCTCGCCGCGACACCGCGAAGCCACATCGCACTGCCTGCCCGCTACTCGAAGGCCCGCGTCGCGAAGCTGATTGGCTCCTTCGCTCATCGCTACGACCGTGCGCCGGTCGACGCGAAGGTGACCGGCGCCAACGACAACGGTCCGGTCTTCGCGCCTGCACGCGCCGGCCTCGCCGTCCAGTCAGCGACCATGCGTGCAGCCGTCGGGCAAGCTCTGCAGAGCACCAACCGCCCCGCGCTTCAGCTTCTCACGCGTCCGGTGTCCCCGGCCCGCACGGTCGCGAAATTCGGTTACGTGATCGTCGTCACGCGCGCGGCCAACACACTCAAGCTCTACAGCGGCCGAAGCCTCGTCCGCACCCTGCCGGTTGCGACCGGCCAGTCGATCTACCCCACCCCCGCCGGGCTCTGGAGCATCGTCGACAAGCAGCGCGATCCCTGGTGGTACCCGCCGACCTACGACGCGTGGGCGAAGGGCCTGAAGCCCGTTCCACCAGGCCCGGGCAACCCGCTCGGCACGCGCTGGATGGGGCTGTCGGCGCCCGGAGTCGGCATTCACGGGACCGACGCCGACACCTCGATCGGCTACAGCGCGTCGCACGGCTGCGTCCGGATGCACATCCCGGACGCCGAGTGGCTCTTCGACCGCGTCCCCGTCGGGACGCCGGTCGCGATCCTCTAGCTCACAGCCCGCGTAGCTCAGCCCTCGCGAGGCAACGTCACGCCGAGCCATGTCAGCACGCCGATTGCGACTCCGAGCACAACGAGACCGCCGACGACCATCCGCGGGTGGCCCGACTCGCGAACCGTCTGCGCGAACGCCCGTCCGAGCAGGATCAGAACAGCGCCAACGAGGCCCGCCCCGACCACGAAGACGGGCAACAGGATCACGAGGCGCTCGGTTCTGGAAGCGGCGGCGAGGATCACTACCATGAGATCGTGCCTGACTCGCTCCCCGCTCCGGACGCGAACTACAGCTCCGGTAATGACTACGTCGTCGAGTTCCTCGGTTATCGCTTCTCGTTCGGCGAGACCGACTTCGAGGGCCGGGTCGTCGCCGCGGCCGTGAAACTCGGCGTGGTCGAGAGCCCGGAACTCGACGAAGACGAGATCGCCGACCTGGTCACGCTCGCAGCGCAGGGCGTGATCGACGAGCCTGCCTCCCGACTCGGGAGTTACCTCGTCCGTCACTGGGAGCGGGTGTCACTCGTCGGCGGCGAGTCGCTTGTCTACTGGCTGCGCAAGCTGATTTTCCGCGGCGCGTGGCTCGACCACCAGGTAAAGCGCGGTGCGCTCGAGGTGGTCTGGGACGAGAGCGACGCCGAGTTCGCCTACCAACACCCCGGCGGCGGCGGCCGGCCGCTGCTCGAACTGGCACCGGTCCCTTCGTGGCACGAGCTCCAGTTCAAGCAGCCGTAACGGTCGTCCTCGGCGCCGCGTACCTTGCGGCGCTCCTGGCGCTCGACCACTTCGCCGACTACCCCGAGCAGCTTGCGCTCGGCATCGTCACGTGGGCCGTGCTCATCGCGGCGCTCACGCAGGTGCCGCTCGACCGCCGAGCGCAGGCGCTCGGCGTGGTCGCGTTCGCGACGATCGGGGAGGCAACCGGGTCGCTGCTCTGGGGCGTCTACCGCTACCGCCTGCACAATCTGCCGCTCTTCGTCCCGCCGGCCCACGGGATCGTCTATCTGACCGGGATCGGGCTCGCGGTCGCGACGCAGCGCCACACGCGGGCGCTCGTCGCCGTCGCGGCCGCCGCCGCGGTCGCTTGGGGACTGCTCGGCCTCGCGGTGCTGCCACAACTCGACGTCGCGGGGGCGATCGGAGTGCCGATTCTCCTGTTTTTCCTGTGGCGCTCGAGGAACCGGGCGATCTACGCGGGCGTTTTCCTCGTCGTCGCCTCGCTCGAGCTCTACGGCACCGCGATCGGGACGTGGCGCTGGGCACCGTATGTCCCCGGGCTCGGCATCCCCGACGGCAACCCTCCGAGCGGCGTCGCGGCGGGCTACGTCTGGTTCGACGTGATGGCGGTCTTGACGGCACCGGTGGCGCTGGGTCTCATGAAGCGGCGTCGAGCTTCCCGAACTCCGCGTGCAGGCGAGCCGCCTCTTCCGAGCACCAATCCCGCGTGAGGGCCACGCCGACCTGAGCCGACGCGACCTGGGCGAGCCGCAGCCCGAGCCGCACGGCAGAGCAGGGTGAAGCCACGCGGCCGCTGCGTCAGTGTGCGCGACGAAGATCACACCGCGGGCGATCCCGGTCAACTCGAGCAGGTAGCAGGAGCGGACGCCGTGCTCGGTGTCGAGCGGGGACGGAAGCGGCACGAGGCTCGCGTCCTGGACGCAGTACGGGAAGCGCCCGTCGTTCAGCACGTTGCGAAGGGCAGCTGCGATCGTCTCGCGCGGCGCCTCGAGCGTCCATCCTCGGTCGATGACTTCGAGCCGGTCGCCGTCAGCGAGATAGATCGCTCCGACCTCGCACGACAGGGCCTCGGCCGAGACGAGCGCGGCCGCCCGCATCGTCTCTGCGATCTCCGAGACGTCGATGCCGGCGATTGCACGCACGGCCTCGAGCTCCTCGAGCTCGTCGGCGAGCCGCTTCGCGGGCGACACCGACTCGACGGCGTCGGCGGCCAGCATCCCGGCTGCCTTGAGCGCATCGTCGGTTGCGGCGGCGAGCTCGTCGCGCTCGCAGCCGAAGACGACGACGACGTCGTTCGACACGGGCACGAACGCAGCCGCCCGCGCGTAGTACGGGCCGAAGACGAGCTCCTTGCCGCCGTGGGCAAGACGCACCGGCTCGCGGCTTGCAAGCGCGCCGGCGAGCGGCGCCTCATCAGCAGCATCCACCTCGATCAGCCCGGCCCAGCCGGCTCCTCGGCCGCTGCCGCCGAAGTGGACGAACTGGCTGTCGGTCACCCGGCGCAGCACGAACAGGTCGGCGGCGCCGACCGACGCGGCCGCGGCGTCGGCACGGGAGGTCGTTGTCACCCGCTCACTATCGGTGGAATCCGCAGGGGCCTGAAGAGCTGCTCTAGAACAGGGTCGAGGTCGACGGGGCGACGCCGAGATGGGCGCGGCCGAGGTCGGTGATGATGCGCCCGCGCGGTGTCCGCTGCAGGAAGCCGAGCTGGAGCAGGAACGGCTCGTAGACGTCCTCGATCGTCTCCTGCTCCTCGCCGAGTGCGACCGAAAGCGTCGACAGGCCAACCGGCCCGCCGCCGAACTTCGAGACGACGCAGCGCAGCAGCTCCCGGTCGAAACGTTCGAGGCCGGCCGAATCGACCTCGAGCAGTGCCAGGGCCTCCTCGGCGATCGCGGTCGTCACGATCCCCTCGTGCCGAACCTCGGCGACGTCGCGGACGCGGCGCAGGATGCGGTTGGCGATCCGCGGGGTTCCGCGTGAGCGGGCCGCGACGAGCTCGGCGGCATCCTCGTCGATCTCGACGGCGAGGATCTGCGCGGAGCGCCGCACGATCGTCGCCAGCTCGGTTGCGTCGTAGAGGTCGAGCCGAAACGTGAGACCGAAGCGGTCACGCAACGGTGTCGTCAGGAGGCCGGTCCGGGTGGTGGCTCCGATCAGCGTGAACGGCGGCAGGTCGAGCGTGAGCGTCCGTGCGGCCGGGCCTTGGCCGACGATGATGTCGAGGCGAAAGTCCTCGAGGGCCGGGTAGAGGATCTCCTCGGCGGCGCGGTTCAAACGGTGGATCTCGTCGACGAAGAGCACGTCGCGAGGCTCGAGCGTCGTGAGGATCGCAGCGATGTCGCCCTTGCGCTCGAGCGCCGGTCCGGCAACCTGACGGATTCCGACGCCGAGCTCGTTGCGCACGATCTGCGCGAGTGAGGTCTTACCGAGGCCGGGCGGGCCGGCGAAGAGCACATGGTCGAGAGCCTCCCCGCGCGCCTTGGCCGCAGCGAGCGCGATCGAGAGCTGTTCCTTGACGCGCTCCTGCCCGACGAAGTCGGACAGTGTTTGCGGCCGCAGTGAGCGCTCGAGCTCGTCCTCGGCGTCACCAAGCACCGGCGCGAGGAACTGCGTCATGCTGCCTGCCGCAGAGCGTGCCGCACCTGCTCCTCGATCGACAGGTCGGGATCGACCTCGGCGAGCACACGCTCGGCGTCGAGCAGCGACCAGCCGAGCTCGACGAGCGCATCGCGGGCAGTGAGATCGCCGCCGCGAGCGGGCGCGACATCGAGCACAGTCAATTTCTCCTTCAGCTCGAGCACGACGCGCTGCGCGGTCTTGAGCCCGACGCCGGGAATCGCCTGGAAGCGCTTCACATCGTCGAGCGCGATCGCCCGCCGGAGCTCGGACGGTGTCGACCCCGAGATGATCGCGAGCGCGACCTTCGGGCCGACGCCTGAGACGCCGATCAGCAGTTCGAACACCTCGCGCTCCTCGGCGGTCGCGAAACCGTAGAGCTGCAGGGCGTCCTCGCGCACGACGGTGTAGATCTCGACCGTGATCTCGCCGTCCCCGAGCCGTGCAACCGATGGAGCGGCGTTGACGAGGTAGCCGACGCCGTTCACATCGAAGACGAGACCACCCGAAGTGCGGCCCGCGATGCGGCCACGGAGACGGGCGATCAACTACGACACCGCCCTGAGGAGCGGAGGCGCGAGCGCGTGGCAGATGGCGACGGCGAGCGCGTCGGCGGCGTGATTCGGGTGCGGGACCTCGTGCAGGGAGAGGATCGCCTTCACCATCTTCCCCACCTGCTCCTTGTCGGCACGGCCGTAGCCGCACACTGCCTGCTTCACGCGGGCCGGCGCATATTCGGTGCACGCGAGCCCGGCGGACGACGCGGCGACGAGCACGGCTCCGCGCGCCTGCCCGACGGAGAGCGCGATGCGGGCGTCTGCGCCGACGAACGATTCCTCCAGGGCGACGGCATCCGGCATGTGCTCGGCGATCAGTGCCTGGACGCCCTCGAAGATCGTGAGCAGACGTGCTTCCAGCCGCTCCCGCGGCGACGTGCGCCACCACCCGTGGCAAATGGCTGTGATACGCCCGCCGTCTACATGAACGATCCCGTACCCGCACGCAGCCGTCCCTGGGTCGATGCCGAGAACCTTCACGACGACACGTTAGGCACCGAACCGGACGTTTCCTGCGCGGCTCGAGGCACGGCTCTGGCAGGGGCCGGCGGTCAGCCTGCGACTGCCTCGAGCACCTGCTCCGGGATGTCGAAATTGGCGTAGACGTCCTGAACGTCGTCGTTGTCCTCGAGCGCGTCGATCAGGCGCATCACCTGCCGCGCCTTCGCCTCGTCCTCGACGGCGACGGTCACCTTCGGGACGAGCATCAGCTCGGCGGAGTCGACGGTCAGGCCGGCCGCCTCGATCGCGCCCCGGACGCTCGAAAGGGCCTCTGGTGGGGACGTGATCTGGAAGACACTGCCGTCCCGCTCGACATCGTCGGCGCCACCGTCGGCCGCCACGAGCAGCAATTCCTCCTCGTCGACCCCCTCGGCCGTCACCACGACGACGCCGAGGCGCTCGAACTGCCACGCGACCGCGCCGGTCGCCCCGAGATTGCCACCGTTCTTCGCGAACATGTGGCGGACATCGGCAGCGGTGCGATTCTTGTTGTCCGTCAGCGCCTCGACGATCACCGCGACACCTTCAGGCCCGTAGCCCTCGTAGACGATCGTCTCGAACGCGTCCGCATCTGCGTCGGCGCCGGATCCCTTGGCGATCGCGCGATCGATGTTGTCCTTCGGCATCGAGTACGACTTCGCCTTCTCGATCGCATTCTGAAGCGACAGGTTGTTCGCGGGGTCGCCGCCGCCCTCCTTCGCCGCGACGATGATTGCGCGCGAGAGCTTCGAGAAGAGCTTGCCGCGCTTCGCGTCGGCCGCGCCCTTCTTGTGCTTGATCGACGACCACTTGCTATGCCCTGACACCCTGCTCCTCCCTGACGATTTCCAGGAACTGTTCGTGCAGCCGCGGGTCGTCGGTCAGCTCCGGGTGGAAGGCCGCGACGAGGAAGCGCCCCTCGCGTGCGAGCACCGGTCTCCCGTCGACCTCAGCGAGCACCTCGACGTTCGGGCCGACCTCCTCGACCCACGGCGCGCGGATGAACACCGCCCGCACGGGCCGGTCGAGCCCGGCGACGTCGAGATCCGTCTCGAACGATGCGACCTGGCGGCCGAACGCGTTGCGCCGGACGGAGATGTCGACGAGGTCGAGATGGTCGCGGTCGAGCACGATCATCCCGGCGCACGTCCCGAAGACCGGCTGCTCGAAGCGGCGGAGAGCCTCGTCGATGCCGTAGAGACCCATCAGCCGCATGAAGGTCGTCGACTCGCCGCCCGGGATCACGAGCCCGTCCAGCGTTTCGAGCTGCTCGGGCTTGCGAACCTCCACCGCATCCACGCCGAGACCGCGCAGCATCTGCGCGTGCTCACGAAAGTTCCCTTGCAGCGCGAGGACGCCGATGCGGAGCGGCTTCATGCCCTGAATGGTATCGGCGCCCGGTGGCGCCCACCGCTCACGGCGAGGCGGCCGGGATGCCCGCCGCGGTGCGGGCGCTCACGTAGCCGCCCTCGGCGCGCTCTGCTCGGCCCTCGCGCACGAGCCGCTCCAGGTGCGCGAGCGACTCCGCCGTGGCGAAGCGGCGCAAGGTCGGTGACAGCTCGCGCTCGAAGAGAGCGAGCGAGACCTCGTACGCCGACGACGGGCGCCCGTCGAGCGCCGCGGCCGTCCCGTCCAGGCGCTCGCGGTGGTGCTCGATGATCTCGCGCGCGCGGCCGGCGGGATCCTCGATCGGATCCTTGTGACCGGCATAGGCGACTCGCGGATCGAGCTCGATGATCCGTTCGAGGGTCACCAGGTAGTCGCCGAGCGGATCCGGACGTGAGTCCGGGTAGAGGCCGATCGCCGGCGTGATCCCCATCAGGATCGTGTCACCGGCGATCATCACCCCGTCGCGCAGCAGCACGATATGACCGTCGGCGTGGCCGCGCAGCACCTCGACGCGCCAACCGTCGACCTCATCGTCCGGCTCGAGGAGCTCCGGGTCGCGGGCCCAGTGGACAGCTTCGACGAGCCGTCCCGACTCGCGCATGATCCCCGACACCTCGTGCTCGGGCATGCCGTGCGAGATCCAGTAGTCGAGGAACCGCTGCGGGCTCCGCTCGCCCCACGCACTCAGGCACTGCGCGTAGTCCTCGCGCCCCTGCAGGACAGGCGCCCCACTGACCCCGGCGATATCGCGAGCACCGCCGACGTGATCCGGATGCATGTGCGTGACGACGATGCGCTCGATTGGACCGGGGAGCTCAGAGAGGACAGGCCGCCAGCGTTCCTCGGCATCGCGGGTGCCGAGACCGGTGTCGACGAGCGTCCAGCCGGCACTCGATGTGGGCAGGAGATAGCAGTGCACATGGTTGATCCCGAAGGGCAGCGCGAACGTGACGCGGCGGATCCCGTTTGCCAAGTCGACCATCTTTGAGAAGCTACCGCCCTGGATGGCGCCGCTGCTGGAGCTCACGGACGTCTCGGCACGCTACGGCCAGGTGCAAGCGCTTCACGGGGTCTCGCTCGCCGTCGAGGAAGGCGAGGTCGTCGCACTCCTCGGCGCGAACGGCGCGGGCAAGACGACGACGCTGCGCGCCGTCTCCGGAACGGTGCGCCGGAGCGGCGAGGTCGTGTTCGGCGGCAAGCGGCTTCGAGCCGGCCCCGAGGCGGTTGCCCGGGCCGGAATCGCGCACGTCCCGGAAGGGCGCGGGATCTTCGCCGAGCTGACCGTCTGGGAGAACCTGCGCATGGGCGCGTATCTCCGACGCGGACGCACCGACTTCAGCACCGTGCTCGCCTATTTCCCCTGGCTCGAGTCGCGTCGTTCTCAACAGGCCGGCACGCTCTCCGGCGGCGAGCAGCAGATGCTCGCGCTGGCGCGCGCATTCCTGCTCCGGCCAAAGCTGCTGATGCTCGACGAGCCGTCGCTCGGGCTCGCACCGCTCGTGACGCGCGAGGTCTTCCGCGTCGTCGCCGATCTGAACGCGAAGGAAGGCCTCGCCGTTCTCGTCGTCGAGCAGAATGCCGCAATCGCTTTGCAGGCGGCGGCCCGCGCGTACGTGCTCGAGACAGGCGAGATCACGCTTGCCGGCACCTCGGGCGAGCTTCGCGCCAACGACGCCGTACGATCCGCCTACCTCGGTTTCTGATGCAGCAGTTCTTCCAACAGCTGATCTCGGGTCTCGCTCAAGGAGCGATCTTCGGCTCGCTCGCACTGGCACTCGTGCTGATCTACAAGGCGACCGAGGTGATCAACTTCGCGCAGGGCGAGATGGCGATGTTCACCACGTACATCTCGTGGGCGCTGATCACACACCACGGCTTCTCGTTCTGGCCGGCGTTCTTCACAACGCTCGTGATCGCGTTCGCGTTCGGGGTCGGCCTGCAACGCGTCGTCTTCCGGCCCTTCGAGAAAGCGAGCGTGCTCACGGTAGTGATGGCGACGATCGCGTTGCTCGTGATCCTGAACGGCCTCGCAGGGTGGATCTGGTCGCCGCAACTGCAGTTCTATCCAAGCCCATTCCCGACGTCGACGTGGGTCATCGGAGGCGTCCACATCTCGAAGCAGGATGTCGGCACGCTCGCCGTCGTCATCGCGTGCGTGACGGTGCTCTGGCTCTTCTTCCGCTTCACGAAGCTCGGCCTCGCGATGCGTGCCGGCGCACTCAACCCCGCCGCGGCGCGACTGCTCGGCGTCCGCACCTCGTGGCTGCTCGCGCTCGGCTGGGGATTCGCGGCCGTGCTCGGCGCCGTCAGCGGGATGATGGTCGCTCCCAGCATCTTCCTGACACCGAACATGATGCAGGCGGTCTTGATCTACGCCTTCGCGGCTGCGGTGCTCGGAGGGCTCGAGAGCCCGGTCGGAGCGGTGGTCGGCGGCCTGATGCTCGGCGTGCTGCTCAACCTGCTCGGCACCTACGTCCATCCCATCACGCCGGAGCTGCAGCTGCCGCTCGCCCTGGGCATCCTGCTCATCGTGCTGCTCGTCCGGCCGGCGGGCCTCTTCGGCCGCGCCGTCGTGAGGCGCGTGTGAGGCGCTACCTCGGACCGGCCGGCCTCGCGCTCCTCGTTCTCGCCGTGCTCGTCACGCCACAGTTCTCCACGCACTACCGGACCTTCCAGTTCTCGTTCGTCGCGATCTATCTGATCGCCCTGCTCGGCCTCAACATCCTCACCGGGTTCACGGGGCAGATCTCCCTCGGTCACGGCGCCTTCATGGGAATCGGCGCGTACACGACGACGCTCCTCGTGGTCGACCACGGCTGGCGCGACCTTTGGACACTCCCCATGGCCGGCGTGATCGCCGGGCTCGCCGGGCTCGCCTTCGGTCTACCGGCCACGCGTTTCGCGGGGCCCTATCTCGCCCTGGCGACCTTCGCGATCCCGCTCGCGTTCATCGGGCTTCTGAAGCGCTTTCCGCACTTCACCGGCGGTGGCCTCGGCAAGGCACTGCCGCCGCTGCATTCGGAGCTCGGGCTGAAAACCAATCCGTCGGTCTGGCTGTATTGGGTTGCGTGGATCGTCGCATTCGCGATGCTCGCACTTGCCTACCTGATCGTGCGGGGGCGCCTCGGGAGGTCCCTCCGAGCCGTGCGCGACAGCGAGATCGCAGCCACGGCGAACGGCATCTCGACCGCCCGGGTCAAGACGCTCTCGTTCGGCATCTCGGCGTTCTTCTGCGGCATCGCGGGCGGCTTGTTCGCGATGGGAGTGAACTACGTGAATCCCGACACGTTCCCGATCGACCTCTCGATCCTCCTCCTTGTGGGAGTCGTCCTCGGGGGCGCCGGCTCGATCGGCGGCATGGTCTTCGGCGCCCTGTTCGTCGAGTTCATCCGCATCACCTGGGGCCCCGCGATCCTCGACCTCGTGTCGGGCGTGCACCACATCAACACGCGCGCGCCGGGCTCCCCGCTCGTGGTCTACGGGGTCGTGCTCCTCCTCGTCCTCTACGTGGCCCCGTCAGGGATCGCCGGGCTCGTCGGGCGGTTCATCGCCGGCGTCTCGGCGGCCGTCGCACGGCTCGGCCCCCGAACACCGGCGGCGGATAGCGCCCAAGGCCCCAAAACCCCCTAACGGACGCTTCTGTTTGACGTCTTACCCTCGTATAGTCCCGCACAAGCCCCCCAGGTCACTCCCCAAAGGAGAAGGCGCATGAAGAGAACGTTCCTGCTGATCGTCGCAGCGCTCGCTGCCTCGGCCGCAGTCGTCATGACGGCCGGCGCGACGTCTTCGGCGACGCCGGGCGTTACGGCGAAGTCCATCCTGCTCGAGGGAACGTTCCCCTTGAGCGGTCCGGCGTCGGGATACGCCCCCATTCCCGCGGGCATGGGCGCGTACTTCTCGTACGTCAACGCACACGGCGGCGTCAACGGCCGCCAGATCAACTGGAAGTACTCCGACGACGGCTATAACCCCGCGACGACGGTCCAGCTCACGCACCAGTTCGTCGAGCAGGATCACGCGTTCGCGCTCGTTGGTGGCCTTGGCACGGAGCCGCAGACGGCGGTGCGCCAGTACCTGAACCAGAACAAGGTGCCGGAGCTCTTCGTCTCCACGGGCGCGACCACGTTCGACCGCGACTGGTCGACCTATCCGTGGACGATCGGCTGGCAGCCTGACTACGAGGCCGAGGGCGCGATCTACGGCAAGTACGTCGCGAAGAACCTCCCGGGCGCGAAGCTCGGTGTCCTGTACCAGAACGACGACTACGGCAACGACTACCTGCGCGGCCTGAAGGCGGGCCTCACGGGGCAGCACCAGCCGCAGATCATCGCGACGGCACCGTATGACCTCAGCAGCACGGCACCGGCAGCTCAGGTGGCGGCCCTGAAGGCATCCGGCGCCGACACGTTCGTGATCTTCGCGACGCCGACGCCGACGATCCAGGCGTACGTCATCGCGACCAAGCTCGGGTGGGCCCCGGCACATGTGATCACGAACTCGGTCTCGGCGACGGACACGTTCCTCACCGTCGCAACGAAGAGCGGTTCCAACATCACGAACGGGACGCTCACCGTCAACTACCTGCTGGACCCGGCGAACCCGATCTACAGCAAGGCACCGGGCATGAAGCTCTACCGGCAGATCATGGCGAAGTACGACCCGAAGGGGAACGCCAATGACGGACTGAACCTCTACGGCGTCGCCAAGGCGTGGACGACCGTGAAGGTGCTTCAGGCGGCCGGGAAGAACCTGACGCGCGCGGGCCTGATGAAGGCTGCACGCAACATGAACTTCTCCGCAGCAGCAAAGAACGCGAATCCGTTCGTCCTGCCCGGCGTGAAGGTCTTCACGAAGGGCGGGTACCAGTACCCGATCTCGCAGGTGACGTTGGTTCAGTACAAGAACAACGTCTTCCAGCCGGTCGGCAAGCTGATCAACGGCCGCGGCGCCTGATTCCGCGACCAGACGCAGTGAGAGAAGGGCCGGCACGCGCCGGCCCTTTTCTTTGCGGCAAGATGCGCCCATGCCAGAAGCTGTGATCGTCTCAACTGCGCGCACGCCGATCGGCCGTGCCGCCAAGGGCTCGCTCGTGGATGCCCGTCCCGATGACTTGTGCGCATTCGCCATTCGCACGGCGCTCGCACAGGTGCCGGAGCTGTCGCATGAGGAACTGGTCGACGTGATCGTCGGCTGCGGCTTTCCCGAGGCCAAGCAGGGCATGAACCTGGGCCGCCGCGTCGCGCTGCTGGCCGGGCTGCCGGCGTCCGTTCCCGGCACGACCGTCAACCGCTTCTGCGCCTCGAGCCTTCAGTCGATCCGCATGGCATTCCATGCGATCCGCGCGGGCGAGGGCGAGGCGTTCGTCGCCGCGGGCGTCGAGTCGATCAGCCAGGTGAGCGGCTACCCGAAGTCGGAGGAAGAGATCCACCCGGCGCTCTTCGGCGACAACGCGCCGATCGCGAATGTCTACATCCCGATGGGCTTGACCGCCGAGAACGTCGCCGAGCGCTGGGACGTCTCGCGCGAGGACATGGATCGCTTCGCGCAGCAGTCGCAGGAGCGCGCCGTTGCGGCTCAGGAGTCAGGCTTCTTCGACCGCGAGGTGACGCCGTACGAGGGTGTCGCGCGCGATGACGGCCCGCGGCCGTCGTCGACGTACGAGAAGCTCGCGGCCCTCGAGCCTGCCTTCAAGCCGGGCGGGAAGGTGACGGCCGGGAATGCGTGCCCGCTGAACGACGGCGCGGCGGCGGTGATCGTCATGTCGGCCGACCGGGCGCGCGAGCTGGAGTTGAAGCCGCGGGCGCGGATCATCGCCTCGAGTGTGTCGGGCGTCGAGCCCGAGATCATGGGTGTTGGCCCGATCGAAGCCGTGCGCAAGGTGCTCGCGCAGGCGAACATGACGATCGACGACGTCGACGTGATGGAGTTGAACGAGGCGTTTGCCGCGCAGGTGCTCCCCGTCTGCCGTGAGGTCGGCGTCGATCCTTGGAGCGACAAGCTGAATCCGCACGGTGGGGCGATCGCCCTCGGGCATCCGTACGGGATGACGGGCGCGCGGATCATGAACACGCTGCTGAACGACCTCGAGACGATGGACCGGACGATCGGGCTCGAGACGATGTGCGTCGGCGGTGGCCAGGGCATGGCAATGCTCGTCGAGCGCCTGAACTGATCTGGGCGGGCTCGCGCTCGTACTCGCGCTCGGCTCTGCCCTCGTCTGGGGCACGGCCGACTTCGCCGGCGGCTCGCTGACCAAGCGGCTGCCGGTTTTCGGCGTCACGATCCTCTCCCAGGGTGCGGGCTTCGTCGCACTGCTCGTCGCGGTCGCCGTGCGCGGCGATGTGGGTGAACGGTCATTCCTCCTCGGCTGTCTCGCGGGAATCGGCGGCGGCGCGGGGTTGGCGGCGTTCTATCGCGCGCTCGCGCTCGGGACGATGAGCGTCGTCTCGCCGCTCGTCGCGTGCGGGGCCGTCGTGCCGTTCGCGATCGCGATCGCCACCGGCGAGCGGCCGTCGGCGCTCGCTCTGTGTGGGGCAGTCGCCGCGTTGGCCGGCGCAGTGCTCGCGTCGGTCGAGGAACGCCGCGCCGAGTCGCCCGATCGCGCACGGGCCGTGGTCCTCGCACTCGCCGCGGCGGTTGCGCTTGGCCTCTTCGTCTACTTCCTCGGGCTCGGCAGTCGCGAGGGCGACCCGCTCTCGACCCTCCTCGGCGCCCGGGTCGGGTCGCTGTCATTCCTCGCCGTCGCCGCGCTGGCCCTCCGCGCGCCGCTCCACATCGCGCGCACGTCCGTCGCCGCAGTTGCCGCAGTCGGCCTCGCGGATGTGACGGCGAACGGGCTGTTCGCCTTCGCGAGCCGCCACGGCCTGCTCTCCCTCGTCGCAGTGCTCGGCTCGCTCTACCCGATCGTCACAGTGCTGCTCGCCCACATCGTCCTCGGCGAGCGCCTGACGCGCTCCCAGCAGATCGGCATCGCCGTCGCCCTCACAGGCGTGGCAGCCATCGCCGGCGGCTGACCTGTGGATCGTTTGTGGCACTTCGGAAAACCTTGGTCAGACCACATCCGGGGCGCCGCGCGAGACCGACCTGCTTTCTGACGCCGGTTGCGCCGGTGGGACTGGCTCGGGAAGCCGTGTCCGGTCGCCGACGGCGCTTACGTGGCAGCGACCGCTGGTCCGCGCCGAACTGTGGACTACTTGTCACGCTTTCTTGACCATCGTTTGGCGAAGAGACGAGTCTCGGTGCGGCACGTCCCGAAGGGCTAGGCGCGCTCGTCGAGCCATTGCTTCAGCTCGGACCAGAGGTGCTCCATCGTCGTCGTGCGCGCCGGATGGAGCGGGTCGTACGGGATGTAGTTGACGGTGCGCACGATCCACCCCGGGTCGTCGTACTCGTCCGCCGCGCCGAGGTCGAGGACGTTGATGCACGCGGGCGCCTGCTCGAAGTTGCCGAAGTACGTGCGGCCACCGGCGAGTGCGTGGGAGATGAGGATGCGATTGATGCCACCGTGAAAGACCGCAAGCGCCGTGTCCCACTCCTCGCCGATCAGGCGCTCGAACGCCGGCAGTACGCGATCGAGTGCCTCGCCGAGCGACTCGCCGCCGAGAAACCGCGCGCCTTCGTCGCGGACCTCGAGCGAGCCGACGAAGAGCTGCTCGAGCTCCTCACGCGGAACATCGTCCAGCCGCCCGCCCCGCCACTCGGCGAAGTCGGCCCACTGTTGAGGCTCGAACCCAGCCGCCACGACTCCTGCGGTCTCGACCGTGCGCGGCAACGAGCTCGTCACGACGAGATCGAACGCCACGTCGGCGAGTGCATCCCGCGCGGCAGCAGCCTGCTCGAGTCCACGCTCGGTCAGGCGCACGACCTCCGGGTCGCGCTCGCCGACGTACGAAACCTCCGCATGCCGCATCAAGTAGAGCCGCCTCCTCACCGCGCGTAGCATCGCAGCGATGAGTGCGCTGTCGCCGCTGATCGTCCCCGAGCGCGTCGAGACCTTCCTCGACGCGCGCGGTCTCGGCTCGGGGCCGGTGACCGCGACGCGAATCGGCGACGGCGGCGGCTCGAACTTCACCTTCCTCATCGAGCGGCGCGGCGAAAGGTTCGTGCTGCGCCGCCCACCCCGGCCACCCCTCCCACCCTCTGCGCACGACATGGTGCGAGAGGCCCGCTTGCAAGAAGCGATCCGCGCGGCAGGATTCGCCCGCCTCGCCGACATCGTCGCGGTCTGCGAGGACGAATCCGTGCTCGGCGTGCCGTTCTACGTGACCCGCTTCATCGAAGGTCACGTGATCACGGAGGAGCTTCCGACCGGGCTCGAGACCGAAGACCAGCGGCAGTCGCTTGGCCTCGACCTCGTCGATGCGCTCGTCGAGATCCACGCCGCCGACGTGAGCTCCCCGGGGCTGGCCGCATTCGCGCGGCCCGGGAGCTACCTCGAGCGCCAAGTGCGCCGCTTTGCACAGCTGTGGGAGATCAACCAGACCCGCGAGATCCCGGCCGTAGACGAAGTCGGGCGCCATCTGACCGCGCACCTTCCGGAGCCTCTTCCGTCAACGGTCGTGCACGGGGACTACCGACTGGGAAACATGATGGTCTCGCGCGACGACCCGACAAGGATCATCGCGGTCCTCGACTGGGAAATGGGCGCGATCGGCGATCCGCGCGCGGACGTCGGCTACCTGCTCGCGACCTATAGCGAGCCGAACGGCCACGTGAGTGCGCTCGGCTCTTCGCCGGTCACCGCGACACCGGGGTTCCCTTCCCGGGCCGAGCTCGTCAGCCGCTACGCCACTGCGAGTGGACGAGAGATCGAGCCACTTGGCTGGTTCGAAGCGCTCGCGCTCTGGAAGGCCGCGGTCTTCTGCGAGGCGATCTATGGCCGCTACATCCGCGGCGAGCTCGGACAGGAGGACACCCGTGCCGCAATGTTCGAAACGGGTGTGCCGCTGCTCGCCGAGACCGCGCTCGCCGCGCTGAGCAAGTAAATAAAGGCGACTCAGCCGGCCGCCGCCGCGGCCACCGCGCGCAGCGTCGCCACGTCTCGCGTCGAGACGAGCAGCGTCGACACGCCGCTCTCGCGCCAGGCGGCCAGCCGGTCGCGCATCCGGTCGAGGGGGCCGACCAGCGCCACCTCGTCGATGAATGCATCCGGCATCTTGCCGGCGGCCTCTCGTTGCTTCCCGTCCAGGAAGAGCTCCTGGATCTCGCGCGCCTCCGCTTCATACCCGTACCGCGCAAAGAGATCGTTGTAGAAGTTCTTCCCACGGGCCCCCATGCCGCCGATGTAGAACGAGTAGTACTCCTTGAGCGTGTTCCGCCCCGCCTCGAGGTCGTCGGTGAGCAACGCGGGCACCGCCGGCGCGATGTCGAATCCGTCGCGCCCGCGCTCCAACGGGAACACGTTGCGCGCCTGCTCGGGCGACCAGAAGATCGGGAGCCAGCCGTCGGCGATCTCGAATGCCTGCTCGACGGCTTTCGGAGCGATCGCGGCCAGATAGATCGGGATCTCGGTCCGCAGCGGGCGGGCCATCAACTTCAGCGGCTTCCCCAGGCCCGTGCCACCCTGGACCGGGATGTCGTAGTGCGCTCCGTGGTGCTCGAGCCGTTCGCGACGCACGATCGACCGCACGATCTCGACGTACTCGCGCGTCTTCCCGAGCGGCTTGCCCCACTCCTGCCCGTGCCACCCCTCGACCACCTGCGGCCCGGAAGTGCCGAGCCCCATCAGAAAACGGCCGCCGGAGAGAAGGTCGAGCGTGACCGCCGTCATCGCAGCGTTCGCGGGCGACCGGCCGGGGATCTGCATGATCGCCGTGCCGAGCTTGATGCGCTCGGTCTGCGCGCCGAGCCACGCGAGCGGCGTGATCGCGTCGACTCCCCACGCCTCCGCCGCCCACGCCGAGTCGTACCCGAGCCGCTCGGCCTCGCGCGCGAGCTCGAGCAACGCCAGAGGGTTCGTGCCCGGGGGTGCATAGCCCATGTAGAAGCCAAGCCGCACGGCTTTGAATCTAACCCCTGTGCGATGCTTACGACATGACAGCCACCGCCTGGGCACCGCCAACCGAGCGGCTCGAGCAGGTTCGCGCGTTCATGAGCGACCGCGTGCTCCCGAACGAGGCCGCGATCGAGAGACAGGACGCAGAAGGCGAAGGAGCTCCTGCGTCGACTCCGCGACGAGGTGCGCGAGCTCGGCCTCTGGGCGCCGCACGTGCCACCCGAAGCTGGCGGCACCGGCACCGGCTTCCTCGACTACGCGTACCTGAACGAGCACATCGGCCGCTCGAGCTTCGGCCAGCTCGTCTTCGGCTGCCAGGCGCCCGACGCCGGCAACGCCGAGATCCTTCACAACTTCGGGACGAGCGAGCAGAAGGAGCGCTGGCTCCGTCCGCTCGTCGCGGGCGACATCCGTTCGTTCTTCTCGATGACCGAGCCGGATGTTCCCGGTTCGGACCCGACCACACTGCGCACGCGCGCGGTCCGTGACGGCGACGACTGGGTGATCGACGGCCACAAGTGGTTCTCGTCGGGAGCGCAAGGCGCGGCCTTCGGAATCGTCATGGCGGTCAGCGACCCGGACGCGGCACCGCACGCGCGCGCGACACAGATCATCGTCCCCGCCGACACCCCAGGCGTCGACATCGTCAAGCCGATCACCGTCATGGGTCACGAGGGCAAGGGCTGGTCGACACATTGCGAGGTGCGCTACACGAACGTGCGCGTGCCGATCAGCAACACGCTCGGCGAGCCGGGTGCCGGCTTCCTGATCGCGCAGAAGCGCCTCGGCCCCGGCCGCATCCATCACGTCATGCGCTGGCTCGGTCAGATGCAGCGCGCGTTCGAGCTGATGTGCGAGTACGCGCTGCAGCGCGCAGACGTCGACAGGGCCGCTGTCCGACAAGCAGACGGTGCAGAACTGGATCGCCGACAGCTACGCGGAGATCCAGGCGTGCCGGTTCATGACGCTCGACGCTGCGCACAAGATCGACGGCGGCGACGAGGCGCGGGTCGAGGTCTCGGCGATCAAGTTCTTCGCGGCGGGCGTCCTGAACGACGTGATCGACCGGGCGGTACAGGTACACGGCGCCCGCGGCCTCACCGACGAGACTCCGCTCGCCAACATGCTCATGCAGGCTCGCGGTGGACGAATCTACGACGGGCCGGACGAGGTCCACCGACAGGTCGTCGCGAAGCGCATCCTGAAAGCGTTTCGGGACGGCGAGGGGTGGCAGTTCAGTTAGTGAGTTGAACAGTCTCCGGGGTCAACTGCTGGTTTCCGCGCCGTCACTGCACGATCCGAACTTTCGGAAGACGGTCGTCCTCGTCGCGCATCACGACGAGGACGGCGCGATGGGCCTCGTCCTCAGCCGTCCCTCCGACGTCCCTGCCTCCGCTGCGATGCCGTCACTCACCGGCCTGCCCGGCGCCGGCGATCCGGTGTTCGTCGGCGGCCCGGTCCAACCCGAGGCATTCATGGTGCTCGCCGAGTTCGACGACGTCGACGCGGCCGCCGCGCCGATCTTCGACCGGGTCGGGTTCATGCCGGCCGACGCCGAACCGGACGAGCTCGCGATCAGCCGATGCGCCTCTTTGCCGGCTACGCAGGCTGGGGTGCGGGCCAACTCGAGGCCGAGTTGGACGAGCCTGCCTGGATCGTCGTCACCGCCGAGCCCGACGACGCCTTCGTCGACGATCCCGACGAGCTCTGGCGCACCGTCCTGCATCGCAAGGGCGGCCCGTTCGAGCTGATGGTCGACATGCCGTTCGACCCCGGCTTGAACTAGAGCGCGATCGGCGGCAGTCCGACCGTCGCGCCCGCGCTTCTCGGGCCCGGGACGTTCGGGAACCGGAACGGCGCGGGCTCGCGGCCCGGCTGGACGAACCAGCACTCCCCCGTCCCGGCGCTCGTGGCGGCGAGCCACATCGCCTCGGCAACATCGTCCGGGGCGCAGCAGCGGAAAGCCCGCCGCGGCGAAGGTCGCGCGCTGATCGTGCTGGTCGAGCATCGGCGTGTCGGCGATTCCCGGGCACACGGCGTTGATCTTGATCGGCTCGATCTGCGGCGCGATGCTGCGTACGAAGCCGACGACAGCGTGCTTCGTCAGCGAGTAGATCGAATCGAGCGGCATGCCGACGAGACCGGCGAGCGAGGCCGTGGCGATGATCGTGCCGCCGTTCATCACGCGCGCGAGCCGGCGCACGCCGAAGACGACTCCGTCGACGTTCACGCTCGACGGCTCGCCGGTACTGCTCGTCGGTCAGCTTCGTGAGGTCGGTCTCGGCGGTGAGAACGCCGGCGTTCAGGCAGGCAAGGTCGACCGACTCGACGCGCTCCCACGCTGCCGGGTCGGTGACGTCGAAGCCGGTGACGAGATCGAGGGACTCGACCTCGTAGCCCTCGCGCTCCAGTTTCGCGCGCATCGCCCGGCCGAGCCCGCCCTCACCGCCGGTGACGAGCGCTCTCACGGCTCGAGGACCACCTTCCCGACGTGCTTCCGCGACTCGATCAGCGCGTGCGCCGCCGACGCGGCGGCGAGTGGGAAGGTCGCGCCGACGGCCGGGTCGATCTCGCCGCGAGCCCACATGCGCGAGCAGGTCGGCGGCACAGTCGCGCACGAACTCCGGGTCGTGCTTCATCAGCCGGCCGAGAAAGAGGCCCTGCACGCCGACGTTGCGCCCGACGAGCCACTGCACGCTCGGATCCGGCCAGAGGCCGGCCGTAAACCCGATCGCAACGATGTTGCCGAGCGGCTTCAGGATCGAGAGGGACTGCGTGAACGTGTCGCCGCCGACGGTGTCGAGGACGACGTCGACCGAGAGCGCGTCGAGCTCGTCGTACCCGATTGCGCCGTCGGCGCCCTGCGCACGCGCATAGGCGCGCTTCTCGTCGGAGCTCGCCGTTGCGACCACGTGCGCGCCGAGGCGCTTCGCGAGCTGGATCGCCGCGGTGCCGACACCGCCCGAGCCGGCATGCACGAGCACCGATCGAGCCACTGTGCACGCGCACCTGATGATGCAGCGGGATGTACGCCGTCAGATACGTCGTGAGGAACGAGGCGCCGGCGGCGTACGACGCCCCGTCCGGCAGGTCGAACGTCCACTGCGGATCGACCTCGACGCGCTCCGCGTAGCCGCCCGCGTTGCGAGAAAGCGCGACGACGCGCCGCCCGTCGAGGTCGCCGGCAACTTCGTTGCCGAGCACATGCGGCAGCGTCGGGCATCTGCGGATACAGGCCCCGCCGAACGAGGACGTCGGCGAAGTTGATCCCCGCGGCGCGGACGTCGACGATGCTCTCCCCCTCCGGGTCCGGGCACGTCCTCGAGCGCCAGGTCGCCGCCCACCTCGCGGAGGACGACCGCCTTCATCTGCCGGTCCAGTTCGCCTGCCGCTTCTCGAGGAATGCGGCGACGCCCTCCTGCCCGTCGTCGGAGCTGAGGCACGCGGCAAAGGCCTCCACCTCGCGGTCGTCGCTGCGCGCGTCGCGCGTCTCGTGCAGGAGTGCCTTGATCTGCCGGAGCGCATGCGGGCTCTGCCGGTCGAGCGGCTCGACGTAGCGCGTGATCCCGGCGTCGAGGTCGTCGACGACGAATTCGACGAGTCCCCACCGCTCGGCCGTCTCGGCGTCGATTCGCTCGCCGGACATGGTCAGCCACCGCGCGCGTCCCGGCGAGATCAGGCGTGGCGCCCGCTGCGTGCCGCCGCCGCCCGGCAGGAGGCCGAGGTTGACCTCCGGGAAGCCGAGCTGGGCGTCACGGGTCGCGATGCGGAAGTCGCACGCGAGTGCGAGCTCGAGGCCGCCGCCGAGGCAGTACCCGTGGATCGCAGCGACCACAGGAACCGGCGTCCGCTCGATCAGGTCCGCGACGGGCTGGATCCCGGCGGGCCGTCCACCGTCGTCGGCGTCGCCGACGAAGCCGCTGATATCTGCGCCGGCGGAGAAGGCACGGTCACCGCGTACCGCGCAGGACGACAACGTTGACGTCGCCGTCGAGTGACTCGAGCTCGTTCCACAGCGTCTCGATGATCGTCTTCCCGACCGCGTTGACGGGCGGGTTGTCCAGCCAGATCGTCTTGATCACGGCGCGATCACCGGAGACGTCGCGTCGGTGAACATCTCACGCAGCTCGGTCTTGCGGAACTTGCCGACGCTCGTCTTCGGGATCTCCGCCACGAACTCGTAGCGGTCCGGCAGCCAGAACTTCGCGAAGTCCGGGGCCAGGAACGCCTTCAGCTCCTCGCCGGTCGCAGTCGCACCTTCGCGCAGGACGACCGCAGCAAGCGGCCGCTCGTCCCATTTCTCATCCGGGATCGCGATCACCGCCGCCTCGGCGATCGCCGGATGCGCCATGAGAGCGTTCTCGAGCTCGACCGAGGAGATCCACTCACCGCCCGACTTGATCACGTCCTTCGAGCGATCCTTGATCTGGATGAAGCCGCGCGGGTGCATCGAGACGACGTCGCCGGTCTTGAACCAGCCGTCGTCGGTCCAGCGATCTGCCTGCTCGGGCGTGTCGTAGTAACCGGCCGCAACCCACGGGCCGCGAATCTCGAGCTCACCCATCGACTCGCCGTCCCACGGCAGCACGTTGCCCTCCGCGTCGCGGTTGCGCAGCTCGACGAGCGGCAGCGGCATGCCCTGCATGGCGATGTAGTCGAACTGCGTCTCTTCGTCTGCGTGCGCGAGTTCGCCGGGAAGCTGTGCCGTCGACGCGACCGGCGACGTCTCGGTCATGCCCCAGCCGTGAACCACGTTCAGCCCATGTCGCTGCTTGAAGCCGGCGATCATTGCCCGCGGCGCGGCCGAGCCGCCCACGAGCATGCCCTTCATGTGCGAGAGGTCCCACTTGCCCGGATTCGCATCGAGCAGCGCGAGGATGCCGAGCCAGATCGTCGGCACGCCCGCAGTCCAGGTGACCCGCTCCTCGACGAAGGCATCGAGCAGGCTCTCCGGGTCGAGATGCGGGCCGGGGTAGACGAGCTTCGCGCCGATCATGTTGCCGATGTAGGGATAGCCCCACGCGTTCGCGTGGAACATCGGCACGACGGGCAGGATCGTGTCCCGCTCGGAGATCCCGAGATTCATCGGATTGCCGGCGGCGACGCCGAGCGTGTGCAGCACGGTCGAGCGATGCGAGTAGAGGACGCCCTTCGGCAGCCCGGTCGTCCCGCTCGTGTAACACATCGCAGCCGCTTCGTTCTCGTTCAGCTCGGGGTCGCTCCAGGCGTCGGGATCGGCTCCGGCGAGCAACTCCTCGTACGAATCCTCGACGACGAAGACGTGCTCGATCTTCGTCTGGCCGACGAACAGGTCGAGCAGCGGCACGAGGCTCCGGTCGACGATCACGACGCGGTCACCTGCGTGATTCGCGATGTACGCGAGGTCGTTCGGATGCAAGCGTAGATTCAGGGTGTGGAGCACGAAGCCGCCGCACGGGATCCCGAGGTAGGCCTCGTGATGCTGGTGGTGGTTCCAGCACAGGGTCGCGACACGGTCGCCGCGCTCGAGCCCGAGTCCCTGCAGCGCGACCGCGAGTGCACGCGCGCGCCGACCTGTCTCCGCGTACGTGGCGCGGTGGAAGCTCCGGTCGGGCATCCGGCTGACGATTTCCTTGTCGCCGAAATACGACTCGGAGCGGCGCAGGAACGCCGGCAACGTGAGCTGGAAGTCCATCATCAGACCGTTCACGGCTGCACCTCGTTCATCGCCTGCCGTTTGACGAGATCTTCCGGGCTGACGACGTTCCCGTCGCGTTCGACGTAGCCGCCCTTCCCGCCCACGATGAAGAGCACGAGGTCGCTCTCGCCTCGGTTCGTGATCATGCGATGTGTCGTCGACTCGACGTGCACGATCCCACCTTCGGGCACCTCGTGCTCCTCGCCGTCGAACGTGAAGATCGCGGTGCCGCGGTGGACGAAGTACAGCTCGTCCTGGGTGTCGTGGTAGTGGTTCGGCCCTTCGAAGCCGGGCCGTAGGACGAGTGCATTCACGCCGAACGCGGTGACGCCGAGCGGCTGGCGGATCTTGCGAAAGCCGTAGCCCTCGCCGAGCTCATCGAGTGACGCAATGGAGTAGGCCATGCGCGTGATCCTAAGCGGGCACACCGGCCCTGTCACTTAGAGCAGGCTGTGGACAGAAAGTTCCCGTGTCTGACACCGGCCGTGGCCGAACGGGACAGGAAGCGTGCTGGAAGGACGGCCGCAGTCGCCCTTCCAGCACGAAAATCGCGTTAGCCGACGATGAAGCCGGTGCCCTTGACCGCCGCGAGAGTCTGCGCCTTGGTCTGGGACTTGTCGAAGCCGAGCGGCGCGCCGTCGATCCCGCGGAGCGTCCGCATCCAGCTCGCGTGACGTGCCTCGACCGTGAGGATCGAGACCGCCGCGCCGAGGATGGCCTTCGACTTGATGTTGCCGCCCTGGCCGGAGTACGCCGCCACGCCGGTGTCCTCGAGCACCTGCGCCGTCGCCTGGAACGACGCCTTCGCATGGTTACTGCCCTTGAAGTCGAAGGTCGGCTTCTTCACTGCGGCCGTCCCGAGCGCGCTCTCCAGGAACGCGACGTGCGCGGCCTCGTGCTTGGCGACGACGCGGGCGAAATGCGCTGTCTTGGCATCGAACGCGCCGGCATACTTGACGGCCTCGGCATAGAACGCCGCCTCGAGGTACTCGAGTGTCAGAGCGAAGTTCAGGATCGCGACGTCACTCGGCGCGGTGCCGGCCTTCGCAAGCGACGGCAGCGCAGCGGCGACGCCGCCGCCCATCATCACTGCGCCGGCGCCGATGCCGGCCTTCTTCAGGAACGCCAGGCGTGTGCCGCCGTCGACCTTGGCGGCGGCCTCCTGGATCGCCCCGTCGGTGTCCACCTCTTCGAGCATCCACGGATCGGACATTGCATGACTCCTCTCGCTCGTTGACCAGGCTTCCGGTGTGGTTCGCACGACCCGCGAAACCGGTTCGAACGGAGGCGGAAAAATCGACCGGTCAGGCCACGTATCGAGGCGAGCTGGCTAGCCGCCGAAGAGAAACCGGGTCAAGCACCCGGTCGCGCGTCCGGGTCGGCAGCTTCTCGAGCCGAGCCCGGCGCTTCGCGTCCGGGCCGACGAGATAGCGCGTCTTCGGTTTCGGCGAGGTGAGCGCGTGCTCGACCGCCTTCGCGACCTCGACAGCCGGCACGCCACTGCGAGCCGAGCGCTCGGTCGCGAGCCGCCGGAACTTCTCGGCCCGTTCGCCATAGAGCTGCGCCGCCTCGGGCGGGAACTCCTCGATCGGTCGCTGCGGCTTCGTCCAGATCGCCGTCGCGATCGTCCCGGGCTCGATGATCGAGACGTGGATCCCGAACGGCGCGAGCTCCACGCGCAGCGAGTCGGCCATCGCTTCGAGTGCAAACTTCGACATCGCATACGCGCCGAGGAACGGCAGGGCCGAGCGGCCGCCGACCGAGCCCATCAGGACGACCCGCCCGCGCGAACGCCGCAGAGCCGGCAGGAACGCCTGGAGCACGCGCAGCTGACCGACAACGTTCACGTCGAGCTGGCGCGTCAACTCATCGGGCGGCAGGAACTCGAGCGGCGCCGCGATCCCGATGCCCGGCGTTGTCGACGAGTGCATCGAGCTCGTCGACACGCGCCGCCGCGTGGCCGATCGCCACCGGATCGGTGACGTCGAAGACGAGCTCTGTTGTTCCGTCCGGCGCCTCGCCGCTCCGCCGCACCGACGCGTAGACAGTCCAACCAAGCCCTCGGAGGCGAGCCCGCCGTCGCCGCCCCGATTCCAGTCGAAGCGCCGGTTACGAGGACAGTAGGGATGCAGCCACCTCGGCCCGATGCTCGCGGCCGTACCCCAGCGCGCCTTCGAGCCAGAGCGCACGCTTGTAGTAGCGGTGCAGCGGATGCTCCCAGGTGAAGCCGATCCCTCCGTGCGCCTGGATCGACTTCTCGCACGCAAGCACGGCGGCCTCAGCGGCCTGCGACTTCGCCGCGGCGACGGCAAGATCGACCTGAGCGATCGTTCTCTGCGACGCACCACGCGGCCCAGTACGCAAGCGACCGGGCGAGCTCGACGGCGACATAGCCGTCGACGAGGGAATGCGAGATCGCCTGGTAGCTCCCGATCTTCTTGCCGAACTGCTCGCGCTCCGAGACGTAGGCGAGCGCGAGCTCGCTCGCCTTCGAGCCGATCCCGACAGCCTCGAGCGCGAGCGCCGCGAGCAGCCGCCTGCGCACGTCGGTCCACTCGCCCTGCGCCGCCTCGGCGCCGTTCGGCGACAGCCGGCCGAGACCCAGCGTCTCGTCGACGGTCGCAAGCGTCTCACCCTCAGCGCGCTCGGCGTGCATCGACGGCGTCAGGACACGGCTGACCTGACCGAGATGCGGGACGAACCCGTCGATCTCGATCGACCAGACATCGTCGCCAGGCTGGCCCGCGACCTCGTTCAACACGAACGGCCCGTCGTAGAGCGTGCGGCCGAGCTCCTCGAAGAGCACAGCTGCGTCGAGAAAGGTGAAGTCGTCTCCCTGCAGGATCCCGACCCAGCCCAGCTCGGAGAGTTGCTCCATCGAGGGGGATGGATTCGCCTCGAGGAACGTGCGCGCTTCCCGGCGGAGGTCGTCTTGCTCGGCTGTGAACGAGAAATCCATGTGTTGCCGACGCTCCTTCACCTGCTTCTTGGCAGACCGAGCACGCGCTCGGCGACGATGTTGCGGAGGATCTCGCTCGTGCCGGCTTCGATCGTGTTGCCGCGCGAGCGGAGCTGCTGGTACTGCCAGTACCCGTCGGAGGTCCCGCCCCCGTTCGTCAGCTGTGCGTGCGACCCGAGGATCTCGAGCGCCAGCTTCGTGAGGCGCTGGTTGTTCTCCGACCAGACAAGCTTCGATGCCGAGCCTTCGGGGCCTGGGATGCCGGTCTTCGTGAGGGCGGTGAGCGAGCGGTAGTTCGTGTACTTCAACGCTTGGAGCTCGATCCACTCGCGTGCGATGCGGTCGCGCAGGACCGGGTCGGTCACGCTCGCGTTCCTTCGCGAGCGCGATCAGCTTGCGAACCGCGACGTCGAGCGTCGCCGACAGCGCGAAGCCGAGCGTGCCGCGCTC
This sequence comes from uncultured Thermoleophilia bacterium, assembly GCA_963842335.1. Taxonomy (GTDB): domain Bacteria; phylum Actinomycetota; class Thermoleophilia; order Gaiellales; family Gaiellaceae; genus PALSA-600. The sequence goes on from CAWJGF010000015.1 coordinate 194,521, forward strand.
ATGCAGGAGCGTCGTCATCGCGACCTGCCAGCCGTCTCCGACCGTCCCGAGGATGTTCTCCTTCGGCACTTTCACGTCGGTGAAGAAGATCTCGTTGAATTCCGGGTGGCCTGTGATCTGGACGAGCGGCCGCACCTCGACACCGGGGGCGTGCATGTCGACGATCACGTAGCTGAGGTTCTTGTACCGCGGCGCCTCTGGATCACCGAGGCCGACGAGAATGCAGAAGTCCGCGATGTGCGCGAACGATGACCACACCTTCTGGCCGTTGACCAGGAAATGGTCGCCCTTGTCCTCGATGCGCGTGCGCGCGGCCGCAAGGTCGCTACCGGCGTCGGGCTCGGAGAAGCCCTGGCACCAGATGTGCTCCGCGCTCAGGATCTTCGCGAGGTAGCGCTCCTTCTGCTCCGGCGTGCCCCACGTGATGATCGTGGGGCCGGCCATGCCGAGGCCGATCACTCCGAGGTGCGACGGCGCCTCGGCGCGAGCGAGCTCCTCGAGGTAGATCGCTTGATGCGCATACGGGGCACCGGCGCCGCCGTACTCCTTGGGCCACGTCAGGCCGGCGTAGCCTGCGGCGCCGAGCTTCCGGCTCCAGTCGAGGTCCGTGTCGTCGAAGCGCCGCGCCGAGCGCGCCTGGCGAGGCGCCGGGAAGGTTCTGCGCGATGAACTCGCGCAGCTCGTCGCGGAAGGCGGCTTCTTCGGGTGTGTCGCGCAGCTCCATGCCTCGATCCTACTTCTCTAGCGACCCGCCGCGGCAACTCCACGAAGGGTCATGCACGTCGACGTTCCGTAGGCCACCAACGACCCGCTCTCGTCGGTGACTCGGCAGTCGACGAGACCGATCGTCCGCCCCGCTTTCAGGACCCGCGCGTCGGCGACGAGGCGTCCCGACCACACCGGCTTCAGGAAGTTCATCTTCAGCTCGAGCGTCGTGAACGTCTCGCCGTCGTCCAGCTGAGACGCATGCGCGCAGCCCATCGCCGCGTCGGCCAGATCGCAGAGGATCCCGCCGTGCACCGTCCCGAGCGGGCTCGTGTGCTCCTCGCCGACGTCGAGCTCGAAGGTCACGGCGCCCGCCTCGACCGAGGTCATCCGCATCCCGATCAACTTCGCGACCGGCGGCGGCTCGCGCTCACCCGCCACGATCGCCCGAAACACATCGATCGATCTCATGCGCGTTGCTCGGGTAGCAGCACCGTTCGGATCACGTTGCCGTCGTGCATCGCCTGCAACGCCTCCGCCCAGTCTTCGAGCGGCGCCGTTCGCGTCACCATTCCCGCGAGGTCGAGCTTGCCCTCGAGCGCCCAGTCGGCGAGCCGCCCGAAATCCGTTGGAAGATGATCGCCGCCGTGCGACACAAGGATCCGTGCGCGCTTCCCGAAGAGCTTCGGCAGGTCGACTTCCGCCTTCTCGCCTCCCGGCGAGAGCCCGATCAGGACGACCGTGCCGGGCGAGCTGACGAGCGACAGTGCGAGCTCGAAGGTCGAACGGCGGCCGACGACGTCGAACACGAACTCGACGGGGCCTTCGCCGGTGTCGGTGGCGCCGAAGCGGAGCGCCTGCTCGAGCTTCCGCTCGTCGAGGTCGATCGCGCGGATCTCGGACGCTCCGGCGATGCGCGCACCCTGGATGACGGAGAGACCTACGGCACCGCAACCGATCACCGCAACTCGAGCCCCCTCCCACACCTTCGCCGTCTCGAGCACCGACATCACGCCGGTGGCAACAGCGCAGCCGAGCAGGCACGCCTGCTCGACCGGCAGCTCGCGCGGCACTTTCGCGGCAGCGACCGCAGGCACGACGGTATGCGTCGCGAACGTGCCCGTCCGGAGCACCGGCGACAACTCGGAGCCGTCCGCCCGAAAGAGTCTTCCGGGCGCGGACGGAGGTCGCCTGCAGTACCGCGGCTCCCCGCGGAGGCACATCGCACACGTGCCGCAGGCAGTTTTCCAGCCGAGCACGACCCGATCGCCTTCGGCGAGCCCGGACACGTCCTCGCCGAGGGCCGAGATCGTGCCGGCTCCCTCGTGGCCGAGCAGGATCGGGAACGCGTGATGCCAGCCGTTCTCCGCGATCACGTGCGCGTCGGTGTGACACACGCCGGTCGCCTCGATCCGTACGAGCACCTCGCCGGGCCCCGGTGGCTCGACGCGGATCTCTTCGAGCGCGACGCGCCCGGGCTCGGCTAGGACGACGCCGCGTTCGAGAGCCATGTTGAGCGGTCGAGGTCGCGAATGCTGGTCGCGCCGGCGAGGGCGAGGTTCAGGTCGATCTCCGCCATCAGGTTCTGGAGCAGCTCCTCGACGCCGCGTTGCCCCCCGACGGCGAGCGCGTATGCATACGGACGTCCGAGCAGCACCGCGTCGGCGCCGAGCGCCACCGCCTTCAGCACGTCGGCGGCGCAGCGGATGCCGCCGTCCATCAACACGACGGCTTCCGGCAGGGCGTCGCGGATCTCGATGAGCGCATCGAGCGCGGCGACGGCGCCGTCGACCTGGCGTCCGCCATGGTTCGAGACGACGAGGCCGTCGACCCCGTGCTGCAGCGCGCGTTCGGCATCGTCGGCGGTGAGCACGCCCTTCACGAGAATCGGCAGCGTCGTTTGCCCGCGCAACCAGTCGAGGTCGTCCCAGACGAGCCCGAGATTCGGGAATGTCGCGAGCATCGTGGCGGCCGCGGTGAGGAGATCCTCTTCAGGCGTCCGCTCGAGTCGCGAGAGGAACACCGGGTCGCTGAAGTACTGGCCGCAGCCTTCGCCTCTGATGAACGGCAGGTACCCCTGGCGAAGGTCGCGGGGGCGCCACCCGAGCGTGAGAGTGTCGAGCGTAACGACGATGGCGCTGTAGCCGGAGGCCTCGGCCCGGCGGACGAAGCTGGCGCAGATGTCGCGGTCGTTCACCCAGTACAGCTGGAACCAGCGCGGCGCGTTCGTCGCCGCGACGTTCTCCATCGAGTGCGTCGCCGCGCTCGACAGGATCATCGGCACGCCCGAGGCTGCGGCCGCTTTCGCGACGCCGACCTCAGCCTCCTCGTGTGCGATCGAGAGCACGCCCACCGGAGCGAGCAGGAACGGTGCGGGTGAGCGCAGGCCGAGCACGTCCACCGAGATGTCGCGCGATGACGTTGCCGGTGAGCATCCGGGGGCGAATGCGCCAGCGTCCGAACGCGTCGACGTTCGCACGCAGCGTGGTCTCGGCGCCGGCGCCGCCTGCGATGTAGCCGAATGCGCCAGCATCGAGCTTCTGCTCCGCGGCGCGCTCCCAGTCGTCGGCGGTGATCGGCCAGTCGTGCGGCTGCTGGGCGATGTAGATCGCATTCTGGATCGACGACCCGGAGAAACTCATCCGCCGATCCTAATCGGGCCAACGATGATCGGACGCAAGCTGTCCCGTCGGGACATGTCTTGGGGACAGTCCCCGGGACATGTCCCGATTGGCCATGTCGCGGTGGTCGCTGCTGCGCTGCCGGAGCCGATGCGGAGCGTCATAGACTCGGCCGGTGTCGTTCGTGACTGCGTCGCTGCGCCGGTTCCGGCCCCGGGAGTTCTTTGCACCGGCGCTTGCGGAGGCGAAGGCGTACCGACGGGGCTGGCTCCTCCGGGACGCGATCACCGCGATGACGGTGCTCGCGGTGATCGTGCCTCAGGGTCTCGCGTACGGGGAGCTCGCCGGCCTGGCGCCCGTCGTGGGGCTGTATGCAGCGTTGTTGCCACTCTTGCTCTATCCGCTGTTTGCGAGCTCGCGGCGGCTGATGGTCGGCCCGGAGTCGGGCCTCGCGATCCTGACCGCCTCCGCGCTCGCACCACTCGCGGCTGGGCGGACCTCGAAGTACGCGGCGCTTGCAGCCATGCTCGCCCTGCTGATGGGGGCGATGATGATTCTCGGAGGCGTGCTGCGGCTTGGCATGCTGGCCGACTTCCTCTCCCGGCCGGTGCTGGTCGGATTCATGAACGGCGTCGCCGTGATCCTGATCGCGAGCCAGATCCCGCGCCTGTTCGGCATCTCCGTCAGCGAGGAGAGCACGGCCGGGAAGCTCTGGGGGGTGATCTCGAAGCTTGGGGAGACGAGCTGGCGCACACTCGTCCTCGGGTTGGCCCTGATGGGCGTGCTCGCACTGACCGCCCGGCTCGGCCCCAAGGTGCCCGGCGCGCTGATCGTGCTCGGCGTGGCCGGCGTGGCGGTCGTCCTGCTCGACCTCGACCAGAAGGGCGTGTCGACGATCGGCTCGGTGCCAAAGGGGCTGCCGAGCCTGGACTATCCGCACGTCGGGTTCGCCAATTTCGGGGACCTGGTGCCGCTCGCGGCCGGGCTCGCGCTCGTCGGGTTCTCCGAGGCGATTCTCACTGCCCGCGCCTTCGGCGAGGGGCACGGCGAGACGGTCGACGCGAATCGCGAGCTGATCGCGCTGGGAGTCGGCAACGTCGCGGTCGGCTTCACTCAGGGCTTCCCGACCTCGGCGAGCCAGTCGCGAACCGCCGTCGCCGACACCTCGGGCATGAGGACCCAGCTGGCTCAGATGCTCGCGGGCGTTGCCGTCGGGGTCTTCCTGCTCTTCTTCACCGGGATCCTCAAGAACGTGCCGCAGGTCGCTCTGGCGGCGATCGTGATCTTCGCCGCGCTCGGCCTGTTCCAGCAACGGCAGCTGCGTGAGCTCTATGCCGCCGACCGAGTTGAGTTCGGGCTCGCGATCGCCACCTTCATCGGTGTCGTGGCATTCGGGATGCTGACCGGCATCCTGGTGGCGGTCGGCCTCTCGCTCGCGGTGTTTCTCGGCGGCGTCGTACGTCCCCACGACGCCGTGCTCGGCTCGGTGGACGGCGTCGATGGCTTTCACAGCGTGGACGAGGAACATGACCTGGAGGCGGCGCCAGGCGTGATCGTGTACCGCTTCGACGGCCCCCTGTTCTTCGCGAATGCCGACTACTTCCTCACCCGCGCGTTGTCGTTGCTCGACGGCCGGCAGCTGAAGTGCTTCGTACTCGATCTCGAGGCTGTGACCTCGATCGACGTGACCGCGGGACGTACGATCGAGAAGCTGCGCCAGACGGTCGTCGCCGGTGGGGCGTCCTTCCACGTCGCCCGCGCGACGGCCCCGACCCAGCGGCACCTCCGAGCACTCGGGCTCGCCGAATCGATCGGCGAGGCGAACTTCCATCCGTCGGTTCGCACCGCGGTCGAAACGTGCCGGAGAATACGGTCAGCGTCGGCGGCGGGAGGACCGGCTCCGCTCAGCTCCTCGAGCGGGCGCGTTGGGTCGGCGTCACATCCGAGCGAAGAACTCGAGCGCCCGCGTGCCTGCTCCGCGGCAGCTTGGACCGACGAGAGCGGCGTAGTCTCCGCCAACTCTTCATGGAAGTACGGATCCTGGCGACCCGCGCGGAGGGACAAGCGACGCACGCTCAGCCGGTCCGCCGCCTCTGCCGGCGTCGAGCGCGCGGAGCGCGACGGCGACCGCGTAGCGCGCGATCTCGATGGCGTACTCATCGGATTGATCCTCTTCCCGGACCGCGAGGGCGCGCTCGAACACCGTGAGCGCCTCGTCGGGCGCGCCCGCTCGTGGAGCATCCAGCCAAGGTTGTTCAGGAGCGGCCCGCACCAGTAGGCCGCCGCAGGCTCGCGCTCGCCGAGCTCGATGCCGCGCGTCGTCCACGAGCGAAACCCCTCGTCGTCCGGCGCAGCGAGCGCCGCCATGTGCGCCGCGTCGCCCGCGGCGTAGTATTCGCCGGCAGCGGCAGCCAGCTCGAACGCGGTCACAAAGAGCGGGTACGCGGCGGTCGGGTCGCCGCTCGACCGCAGCATCCGGCCGCGCTCGAGCGCGACGCGTACGTCGACGATTGCGCGCCCGGCGCCGACCCGTGCCGCCTCATCGAGCAGGTCGCCGCATCGGTCGAACGCGCCGCGCAGCCCCTCGACCCGCGCCAGCTGCGTCAGCACCTCCGCCCGACCTTCGTCGTCGACCTCACGATTGAGCTGCTCAGTGAACCGGCGCTCGCTGAGGTCGAGATCACCGAAGTCCCACAGAGGCCGCAGCCGATCCACGAGCTCGATCCTAGGGAATCGAGTGGCAGCCGGACCCGTAGCCGGGGGCGATGAAAAGCTGAAGAAGGCGCCTAGCAGATTCGAACTGCTGTAAACGGCTTTGCAGGCCGCTGCCTAACCACTCGGCCAAGGCGCCGTGCGGCGGCATCGTATCGGGCGTTCCGGCAATTCACGACCGGCGAGATGAACCCGCTAGATTCGAACTGCTGTAAACGGCTTTGCAGGCCGCTGCCTAACCACTCGGCCAAGGCGCCGTGCGGCGGCATCGTATCGGGCGCTCCGGCAATCCACGGCCTGCCGACCGGACGAACCCGCCCGCGAGCTTTCGCCGGCTGAATACGCCATATACAGTCACGCAGGTCGTGTCTCTCCAGGAACGCAGCGCCACGGAGCGCGTCCAGGAGGCCCGCGAGCGATACGTCGCGCGCGGAGTCTCCACACCGCCGCTCGTCGTCGAGCGCGCTGAAGGCGCGCGGATCTGGGACGTCGAGGGCCGGGAGTACATCGACTTCGCCGGCGGTCTCGGCTGCGCGAATCTCGGCCACAATCTGCCCGCCGTCGTCGCTGCGCTGCACACCCAGGTCGACCGCTACCTGCACCAGTGCTTCATGGTCGGCATGTACGAGCCGTACGTCGACGTCTGCCGCCGGCTCGCCGAGCTTTCGCCGTGCCGGGGTGAGGATCAGAAGTCACTGCTCCTCAGCAGCGGCGCGGAGGCGATCGAGAACGCCGTCAAGATCGCGCGCGTCGCCACGGGCCGCCCGGCGGTGATCGTCTTCGACAACGCCTTCCACGGCCGCACGCTGCTGTCGATGACGATGACCTCGAAGGTCGTCCCGTACAAGAAGGGATTCGGGCCGTTCGCGCCCGAGGTGTACCGGACACCCGCGCCGTACATATTCCGCGGAGTCAGCGAAGCCGATGCGATCGCGGCGCTGAAGCATCTCTTCAAGGGCGATGTCGATCCGCAATCGGTTGCCTGCGCCGTGCTGGAGCCTGTGCAGGGCGAGGGCGGGTTCATCCCGATGACGCCGGAGTTCCCGAAGCGCCTGCAGGAGATCCTCGACGGCTACGGGATCCTCTACGTGAACGATGAGGTGCAGAGCGGTTGCGGCCGCACCGGACCGGTCTGGGCAATCGAGCACTATGGCATCGAGCCCGACCTGACCGTCAGCGGCAAGACGTTGGGCGGCGGGCTGCCGCTCGCGGCCGTCACGGGGCGCGCCGAGATCGTCGACGCTGTTCCGCCGGGAGGGCTCGGGGGCACGTTCGGAGGCAATCCGCTCTCGTGCGCGGCGGCGCTCGCGATCCTCGACGCGCTCGCGGAGAACCGGCCGCGAGCCGAGCAGATCGGCGACCGCCTTCGCGAGCGGCTGACCGCGATGGCCCCGGCCGGCTCCGACGTGCGCGGGATCGGCCCGATGCTTGCGATCGAGCTTCCCGAACAGACGGGTGACGAGACGACGCGCATCACCGCTGCCGCGCGCGACGAGGGATTGCTGCTCCTCTCCTGCGGCATCTACGGCAACGTGATCCGAATCCTCGTCCCGTTCTCGGTCGGCGACCACGAGCTCGAGCAAGGGCTCGACATCCTGGAGCGCTGCCTTGTCGGCTGACGTCGGCGTCGAGGGAGCGCGCAAGACGTACGGTGAGGTCGTTGCGGTCGACGACGTCGACCTTCGTGTTGCCGACGGTGAGTTCTTCACGCTCCTCGGCCCGTCTGGCTCGGGGAAGACGACGACGCTGCGCATGATCGCCGGCTTCGAACAACCCGACGCCGGCCGGATAACTCTTGGCGGCGAGGACATCACCAACAAGCCGCCGTACAGCCGTGACGTCAACACCGTCTTCCAGGACTACGCCCTCTTCCCGCACATGACAGTCAGCGACAACGTGGGTTACGGCCTGAAGGTAAAAGGCACTGCACGCAAGGAACGTAGGTCGCAAGTGGCGGAGGTGCTGCGGATGGTGCGCCTCGAGGACTATGGCGACCGCAAGCCCGTGCAACTTTCCGGCGGCCAGCGACAGCGAGTTGCGCTCGCGCGCTCGATCGTCAACCGACCGAAAGTGCTGCTGCTCGACGAGCCGCTGGGAGCGCTCGACCTGAAGCTGCGCCAGGAGATGCAGGTGTTCCTGAAAGCGCTGCAGCAAGACCTCGGCATGACGTTCCTGTACGTCACGCACGATCAGGAAGAGGCGTTGACGATGAGCGACCACGTCGCCGTCTTCAATCAGGGCCGAATCGAACAGGTCGGCACGCCGACCGAGATCTACGAGCGGCCGGCGACCGAGTTCGTCGCCGGATTCGTCGGGACGTCGAACATCATCGAGCGCGGCGGACGTCGCATCAGCGTGCGGCCCGAACGGATCACGCTGAACGGTCACGGCGAGCCGGCGACGATCAAAGACGTCGTGTTCGTCGGCGCGTTCACACGCTACCTCGTCGATACAGCGGCAGGGGAGCGCTTGACGGTCATCCGTCAGAACGACGGCTCGTCCCTCGCGCCCGGAGCGCACGTCCTCGTCGGCTGGCGCGACGAGGACGCATACGAGATCACCCCCCAAAATCAGCAATCCCTTCAGGAGGTCAAATGACAAAGCGCATGTGGGCGCTGGCTGCGGTGCTCGCGGTGGGACTCATGTTCCCCGCGGCAGGCGTCACCAAGCAGCACGGCGGCACGCTGAACATGATCGCGTGGGAGGGCTACACCCAGCCTCAGTGGGTCAAGCCGTTCACCGCCAAGACCGGATGCACGGTGCACGCCAAGTACGCCGGCTCGTCGGATGAGATGGTCACGCTCATGCGCTCCGGCGGCGGCGGCCAGTACGACATGGTCTCGGCCTCCGGCGATGCGAGCCTGCGCCTGATCTACGGCAAGGACGTCCAGGCGGTCGATCCGTCGAAGATCCCCGACTTCAAGAACTTCGGGAAGGCGTTTCAGTCGCCGCCGAACAACACGATCGACGGCAAGCACTACGGCATCTCGTTGCAGTGGGGGCCGAACACGCTCCTCTACAACACGAAGAAGGTGAAGCCGGCCCCGACGTCATGGAGCTCCATCTACTCCCCGAAGTACAAGGGCAAGGTCACGGTGCCGGACAACCCCATCCAGATCGCGGACGCGGCGCTCTACCTGATGAAGCACCAGCCGTCGCTCGGGATCAAGGATCCGTACGAGCTGAACAAGGCCCAGTTCACGGCGGCGATCAACCTACTGAAGCAGCAGAAGCCGCTGATCAAGAAGTACTGGGCGCTCGCCTCGGACGAGATCGACCTGTTCAAGAACGGTGACGCGGTGATCGGCGCCTCGTGGCCGTACCAGACGAACACCCTGATCGCCGCGAAGGCGCCGGTCAAGGACCTGATCCCGAGCGAGGGTGCAACGGGGTGGCTCGACACGTGGATGGTGTCGTCACACACGAAGAACCTCGACTGCGCGATGAAGTGGCTGTCGTGGATCTCGACGCCGAAGGTGCAGGCCGAACAGGCCATCTACTTCGGTGAGACGCCCGTCAACTCGAAGGCGTGCGCGATCATGGACAAGCTGTCCAAGGGCTCGTGCGCGCAGTACCACGCGAACGCGCCGCTCAAGTACTTCAAGCAGATCCACTTCTGGAAGACACCGATCGCCGACTGCGGCAACGGCCAGAAGGACTGCATGGACTACACGGCGTGGCAGAGGGCCTGGACTCAGCTGAAGGGGTAGCGCAGGTCAGGACCGGAGCGCGCCGCCGATTCGGCGGCGCGCTCTGGCGCCGTCCCTGGCTGAAGGGGCTGTCGCTCCTCGCCCTGCCTGTCCTCGCGTTTCTCATCGTCTACATCGCGGCGCTGGTCGCGCTCTTCGTCTCGTCGCTGTGGACGGTCGACCCGTTCACGTCCGAGCTCATCCACCACTGGACGCTCGACAACTTCCGAACCCTCGTGGACGACCCGACCTATCGGACGGTCGCACTGCGCACGATCAAGATCGCCGCCGCAGTGACGGTGACCGACGCGCTGATCGCGTTCCCATTCGCATATTTCATGGCGCGGGTTGCCTCAAGGCGTACGCGTGCATTCCTCTTCGTGCTCGTGCTCCTCCCGCTCTGGGCGTCGTACCTCGCACGTGTCTACGCGTGGCGCTTGATCTTGAACAACGACGGCTTGCTGAACTGGTCGTTGCACAAGCTCGGCCTGCCGTCCGCCAACATCGCGTACTCGAACACCGCGGTCTGGCTCGTGTTCTCCTACATCTGGCTGCCGTTCATGATCCTGCCGGTCTACGCGGCGCTCGAGCGCATCCCCCACTCCTACATCGAGGCCTCGCGCGACCTCGGCGCCAAGGGCAGCCGCACGCTGCGCTCGGTGATCCTGCCGCTGGCGCTCCCGGGCATCATCGCCGGCTCGATCTTCACGTTCGCGCTGACACTCGGCGACTACATCACGCCGATCCTGGTCGGCGGCGCCTCGAGCCAGTTCATCGGCAACGTCGTGTACGACTCGGCGATCGGATCATCAGACCTGCCGTTCGCGGCCGCGTTCGCCGTCGTGCCCCTCGTCGTGATGGGCGTCTACCTGGTACTGGCGCGCCGGCTCGGTGCCTTCGAGGCGTTGTAGGGGTGGAAAGCCGCGCGACACGGATCGGGCTCCGCGTCTGGGTGGCGTTGGTCCTCCTCTTCCTCTACGTCCCGATCGGGGTCATCTGTCTCTATGCGTTCAACCCATCGAACGTCCAGAGCTGGCCGATCACCGGGTTGACGACGAAGTGGTTCTCGCCGGCGATCCACAACGGCGACATGCAGCAAGCGCTGTGGCTGTCGCTGAAGGCGGCTGCGCTCGCGACGACGATCGCGCTCGTGCTCGGCTCGGCGGCGTCGTTCGGCGTGCACCGGTTCCGCTTCTTCGGCCGCGAGTCGATCTCGTTCCTGCTCGTCCTGCCGATCGCGTTGCCCGGGATCATCACCGGCATGGCCCTCAATTCGTACTTCACGTTCTGGAAGTTCAACTTCGGGCTCTGGACGATCGTCATCGGCCACGCCACTTTCTGTGTCGTCGTCGTCTACAACAACGTGATCGCGCGCCTGCGCCGTGTTCCAGGCTCGCTCACCGAAGCCTCGATGGACCTCGGCGCCGACGGCATCCAGACATTTCGCTACGTCACGTTCCCGACGATCTCGACCGCGCTGATCTCCGGCGGGTTGCTTGCGTTCGCGCTCTCCTTCGACGAGGTGATCGTCACCACGTTCACCGCAGGTGCCCAGAACACACTGCCGATCTGGATCTTCGGCCAGATCCGCCTCGGGCAGCAACTGCCTCAGGTGAACGTGGTTGTCTTCATCATCCTTGCCGTCACCATCATCCCCGTCGCGCTCGCACAGCGGCTCACCCGCGAGAGCGGGATCCTGCGCACCGAATAAGGAGGCTCACATGGCAACAACGACCGAGAGCGCATTGATCGACGTCATCAATCCCGCCACGGGCGAGACGATCGCATCCGTGCCGAACGCCTCCGCCGATGACGTCGACGCCGCGGTCGAGCGCGCGAAGAAGGCACTCCCGGAGTGGCTCGACGCGACCCCCGGCGAGCGTGCCGAGCTGCTGCTCAAGCTTGCGGACGTGATCTCGGACAATGCCGAGGAACTCGCGCAGGTCGAGTCGCAGAATGTCGGCAAACCGCTGATGGTGTCGCGCGACGAGATGCCGTTCTCGGCCGACAACCTGCGGTTCTTCGCGGGAGCGGCACGCAACCTCGAGGGTAAGTCGACCGGCGAGTACATCAAGGGCTACACCTCGATGATCCGACGCGAACCGATCGGGATCGTCGCCGGGATCTGTCCTTGGAACTACCCCCTGATGATGGCGGTCTGGAAGCTCGGCCCTGCGCTCGCGGCCGGGAACGTGCAGATCCTGAAGCCCGCCGAGCAGACGCCGCTCTCGCTGCTGCGATTCCTCGAGCTCGCGAAGGACGTGATTCCGGCAGGCGTGCTGCAGGCGATCACGGGCGAGGGCGTGCCGACCGGCGAGCGGCTCGTGTCGCATCCCGATATCGGCCTCGTGTCGCTGACGGGCGACATCGAGACGGGCAAGCTGATCGCTCGCAACGCGGCCGCCACCCTCAAGCGTGTGCATCTCGAACTCGGCGGCAAGGCGCCGATGGTCGTCTTCGACGACGCCGACCCGGAGCAGGTCGCCGAGGGCATCAAGATCGCCGGTTACTGGAACTCGGGCCAGGACTGCACCGCCGGCACGCGCATCATCGCGGGGCCGAAGATCTACGACTCACTGCTCGAGGCGCTCGTACCGGCGATCGAATCACTGAAGGTCGGTGACCCGGCGGACGGCGACGACGTCGAGATGGGCCCCCTCATCTCACGCGACCAGCAGGAGCGCGTGCTCGGCTTCCTCGATCGCGCGAAGAGCGCCACCGTCCTCACGGGCGGCGCGTCGGAAAGCGAGCGCGGCTTCTTCGTGAAGCCGACGATCGTCACAGACGTCGTGCAGGACGACGAGATCGTCCAGAACGAGGTCTTCGGCCCGGTCGTGACCGTGCAGCGCTTCGCCGACGACGCCGAGGCAATCGCGTGGGCCAACGGCACGCGCTACGGCCTGGCGGCGTCCGTCTGGACGCGCGACATCGGCCGCGCGCTGAACGCGGCGCGCAAGTTGCAGTTCGGAACGGTCTGGCTCAACGACCATCTCGTCCCCATCGGCTCCGAGATGCCCCACGGCGGCTACAAGCAGTCGGGATACGGCAAGGACATGTCGGCGTACTCGATGGAGGAGTACACGCAGATCAAGCACGTGGTCGCAAAGCTGGGCTAGGTCTTACAGCGCAGCAAGCTCGTCGTACTCGGCGGGAGTCGGCTCCCATGCGCCGGCCTGCGCGTTCGCGCGCACCTGCTCGGGCTTGGTCGCGCCGGAGATCACCGAAGCGACGGCCGGCTGGGCCAGCAACCCGCCGATCGCGAGGTCGAGCAGCGAATGGCCGTGCGCCTCAGCCCAGGCACGCAGCTCCTCGACCCGAGCGAGCTTCGCGTCGTCGAGTTCTCGTCCGTGCAGACGCGTGCCCTCGGCCGGCGGATGCTCGCGCGACACCTTGCCCGTGAGGAGCCCGCTCGCGAGAGGGAAGTAGGGGATGAAGCCGAGGCCAAGCCGTTTGCACACCGGCAGCAGCTCGTCCTCGGCGCCACGCTCGAGCCACGAGTACTCGCTCTGCTCCGACACGTACGGCAAGCCGATGTCGGCGGCGACCGCCGCGGCCCGCTCGACGTTCGCCGGCTCGTAGTTCGATGTCCCGACCGCCCGTACGAGACCTTCATCGACGAGCTCTTTCAATGCGGCGAAGGTCTCCTCGATCGGCGTGTTGGGGTCTTCCTGGTGGTGCTGGTACAGGTCGACGCGATCAATCTGGAGCCGGGCAAGCGACGCCTCGAGAGCCGAGCGAACGTAGTCACGACTGCCGTGGCGCTCGACGCCGAGCCCCATGTCGGCGCCCCACTTCGTTGCGAGCACGACCTTGTCACGTTGGCCGGCGAGCGCCTTTCCGAGCAAGGTCTCGCTGCCGCCTTTGTTGCCGTAGATGTCCGCCGTGTCGAGGAGTGTGACGCCCGACTCGATCGCCGCATCGACAACGGCCTGGGTGCCTGCCGCGTCGACCGTCCGGCCGAAGTTGTTGCAGCCGAGCCCGACGACCGAGACGTCGAGCGGCCCAAGCTTGCGCGTGCGCATCGCGGCACGTTAGCGATAGCGTCTCGACGATGCGCTACTTCGAGGACTTCGA
>CAWJGF010000016.1:0-101000 GCA_963842335.1 uncultured Thermoleophilia bacterium
GGATCACCGCGATCAGGAGCGCGAAGACATAGAGGTTCTGAAAGGTCGAGCCTTGCGGGAGGTAGCCCGTTGCATACGACTCAGCAAGACCGACGATCAGCCCGCCGACCATCGCGCCGGGAATACTGCCGATTCCGCCGAGCACGGCTGCGGTGAAGCCCTTGAGCCCGGCGATGAAGCCCATGTAGTGGTAGATCTGGCCGAACACCAGGCCGAACATCACGCCCGCTGCCCCCGCGAGCGCCGACCCGATGAAAAAGGTCACCGCGATGACGCGGTCGACGTCGATCCCCATCATCGATGCCGCCTCTCGGTCAAACGACGTCGAGCGCATCGCCTTACCCAGCCGCGAGCGCGCGACGAAGATGGTCAGCGCGACCATCAAGAGGATCGCGAGTACGACCGCCAGGAGTTGGGTGACAGAAAAGAAAAGCTGGCCGACGCTGAAGGTCTTCACACCGATCAGGTCGAAGGTGTCGTAGTCCCTGAAGCTAGCGCCGAAAATCAGCAGGGCGCTGTTCTGCAGGAAGATGGAAACGCCCAGGGCGCTGATCAGCGGGGCGATTCGCGGGGCGTTCCTGAGCGGCCGATAGGCGAAGCGCTCGATCGCGACGCCCAGAACGCCGCAGCCGAACATCGAGACGATGAACATCACGAACAGGACCGCGGCTCCGCTGATCGTCGGGTTCAGCGGCCCGCCGAGGGCATGCAGCGTGTACCAGCCGACGAAGGCGCCGATCATGTAGACGTCACCGTGGGCGAAGTTCAGCAGCTTGAGGATGCCGTAGACCATCGAGTAGCCGAGCGCAATCAGCGCATAGAGGCTCCCGAGCGTCAGCCCGCTGACCGTCAGGTCGAAGAACAGGCTCCAGTTCACAAAACGAAATGTCTCACAGACGAGTGCGGCCCGTCGGAAGACGGGCCGCACTCGTCAAGATGGAACTGCTCTCCTCTTAGCCTGGGATCGGGACGAAGTCCTTCCCGTTCGACTTGTAGAGGCCGAACCCTTGGAGCGTCGACAGATCACCGTTGCGGTTGAAGCGGAGCGCAACCCCGATCAGCGACGCCTTGGCGGGGATCGCGGTCGTCCTGATCGCTGCCCGGACCTTCGCCCGCGTGGTCGTGCCTGTCTTGCACGCGCGGTTGATCGCGGTCGCAACGACCTGCGTGGCCGCATACGACGGTGCGCCGAAGTACTCGCCGTCGCCGCCGTGCTGCTTCCTGAAGCCCGTGATGATCTTGGACTTCGGGTTCAACGGGAAGTTCGTGTCGTAGACATGCGCGCCGACACTGGCGAACGACGAATCGAAGAGGCCATCCGACCCCATCAACTTGATGCTTCCCTTGCCGGCAGCCTTCATCTGGTTGCCGAACGCCTGACCCTTAGGCGGCAACTGCCAGGGGATGTAGACGATCTGCGTGTCACGCGCGATCTTCGCAATCAGCGACGAGAAGTCCGACTGCTGCTGGCTGACGCCGTCTCGCTCGACGGTGGCACCAGCTGCCCTCAGCTTCGCCTGGACAGCATCGGCCAGGCCGGTGCTGTAGGTCTCCTGGTCATCGATGATGTACACGCGCTTGTACTTCAGCTTCTTCGAGATGTAGTTCGCCACCGTCGTGCTCTGGACGGCGTCCGGCGGCACGGTGCGGAACATGTAGCCGGTGCGCGTTCCGTCCGTCGTGAGCGTCGTCCGGGTGGATGAACCGGACACCCATGCGAGACCACCGTCCATCAAGGTCTTCGTCACTCCGACGATCTCGTTGCTGCCGGCAGGACCGACGAGTGCGAGGACGTTAGGACTGCCGGCGAGTGCCTGCGCGCCCTTCAGTGCCTCGGCAGTGCCCGTCGGAGCACCAAGCTGTGTGTCCTCCGTTTGCAGCTTGAACTTCGTTCCTTTGTGCGTCTTGTTGTACGTCGAGACGTAGTACTGCGCCCAATGCGGCCTGCTGGACGCCGATCGACGCCGCGGGACCGGTGATCGGAGCCATGAACCCGATCGTGCGCGTCTTGCCGCACTTGACTGACGCTGCGTCGCTACCCGATTGCGCTGCCGGTGCGGCAGCCCGCTCTGGGGTTGCGTACGCCCCGGCCACGATCGCGAGTGCGGCTCCAAGCGCCAGCAAGGCCGCAGTCGCAGATGCCCTTCTCCTCATTCGTTTCCTCCTTGAGTGTCTACCCCGGTCTTCCCCACTTGTGACGCCTTTCGAGCCTACTTGTTGTCGGGATACGATCGATTCGCCGGACTGCCCGCAGGATGGAACACCCCGAGGATCCGCATGGGCCCGGATCCGCTGTTCTCGATGCAGTGCAGCTCGTCCGGCGGTAGGTGGAAGCAAGATCCTGCCTGGAGCGGGATTGAGCGCCCGCCGACGTGCGCGGTTCCCTCGCCCGAGACGATGTATCCCACCTCGTCGTAGCTATGGCTGTGGAAGGGCGCCTTGCTCGGCTGGACGATGCCCATGAACTGGGTCACGTCGAAGCAGCCGGCGTCCTCGTTCACGAGGTACCGGAAGGTCCGCTCGCTCGAGGCGTCGAGCTCGGGCTGGTCGGCGAAGCGAACCGTCACCTTGCGCTCGCCGCTCGCCGCCTCCCGGTCTTCCGGAGCGAGAACGGAGAGAACGTGCAAGTCCTCCTGGCCCGTGTTCTCGACCGCATAGGTCTCTCCGGGCGCGATGAACACGCCCATCTCCGGCTCGAGAGCGTGCGTTTCCCCGTCCAGATGGAGCTGTCCTCGCCCGGCCACGACGAAGAGCACCTCCTGCTGCCCTTCGAGCTTCCGGTCGGTCGAGCGCCCCGGGCCGAAGCGGATCAGCCGCTGCTCCAGCCGCTCACAGCCGTTGGCGGCGTCGAAGGCGATCCGAACGCTCGCCGTGTCCCCGTCCTCGCGGGACGGCTCCAGGTCGTTCTCGTCGACTACGAAGCTCGTGACGGCAGCCATGGTGGAATTGTGTCAGGGCTAGGAGGTTTGGTCGAGCAGGCTCAGCTCGACGACCTCGACGGCGTCGCCAATTGTCACGCGCCCCGGCTCGGTGACCTCGCCGTAGATCCCGAACGGGATGTGCCTGCTGCCCGCCTCGTTCTCGGTGAACGGGCGGTAGCCCGAGATCGTCCGCAAGGTGTCGAAGTCGGGCTCACCTGTCTCCGGGTTCTGAGTCGTGATCGCGCAGCGCCCGACGTCACCGCGGATCCTCACCAGAGCCTCGCCGATCCGCAGGTGCCGCTTCACCCACCCGTCCTCCTCGTGCGGGTCGCACCCGTCGAGCTCGAAGAGCATCCGGAAGCGGCGGCCGTCGACCGGCTCGTGCCGGTCGCCCTGGCGGCCGAGCTCCTCGAGCGACGCGGTGGAGATGAGCGAGACGTGGCCCCGCCCACGGTCGACGGCGAGGCCCGGTTCCGACTGGATCAGTCGGAGCGGGCGGCCGAGCCAGGCGGAGAGCGCATCCGACCACGGGCCTTCGACGGTGTTGCCGGGGACGGGCCGGCCGTAGAAGTCGGTCGTGACCTCCTCGCCGAGTGCGACGCGGCCCTCGGCGACCGTTCCGTCCGGAAAGTGCAGCGCAAGCCGCTCGGTATCGGCGTCGTACTCCGGCCGGACCTGGACGAGCGTTCCGTCCCGCAGCTGGTTGAAGCGCCGTCCGTCTTCGTCGACGATGTGAAAGCGGCGGTTCTCGCGAACGCCGGTGTCCTCGAGCATCACCGCATCGGGGTGGAGCAGGCCCAGCCCCTTGACGGGCGCGATCGAGATCCGGCTCACCGCAGGCACGCCCTAAGCCTACGTTGCCACTCCGGCCACGGCCCGGTGTCGGACATGGTGTCGGGAGTGTGACGCGTTACGTCAGAAGTAGAACTGCGACCAGGCCGACCACCAGTCGTCCGCTTTCGACACGAGCGTCAGATCGTCGACTTGTTCTGTGCCACGCCTGTTGCGGTACTCGACGAGGCGATCGGGTGTGGTGAACTCGACGCGAATCTCGGCCGGCCGGCCCGGGTCGTACGGCTTCACGGCCGAGAGATCCTTCAGCGAACGCTTCGCGCCGTCCTCGATCACCTCGCGAGCCTTCAGCGGGGTCAGCTGCCGGGCGCTGAAACGGCCGAGCCCTTTCTTGACGGCGACGGTGGTCAGACCGGCGCCGAGCAGCTCGGTCGCCTCCTTGCAGACCGCCTCGTCGCCGGTGACGAGCACGACGGGACAGCCCCACTGGCCGCAGAGCGCCGCGTTGATACCGGTCTCGCCGACGGAGACGCCGTTGAACTGAAGGTCCCGCCAGGCCTGGCCCGAGACCGTGTGCGACAGCACGCCGTCCGGCGTTCCCGCCTTTGCGTGCATCGCGACGAAGAGTGCCGCGTCGCAGCCCTGCTCCAGCATCTCCGTGTACTCCGTCCAGTCGTTCTGCACCACGTACTCGCAGTCGGGATCGAGCTTGTCCGGAACGAGCGAGTTGAAGGTCCACTCCTCGCCGGCGCCGTGGCAGTCCATGACGACGATCTCCGTCGCGCCCGCTGCCTTTGCACCGCGCACCGCCGCGTTGATCTCTTCGGTGTAGAGCTCGCGGCCCTCGTGGTAGGAGCGTTTCTCCTTGACGCCGTCGACCTGCTGCCACTTGACGATGCCGGCAACGCCCTCCATGTCGCTGACGATGAAGACCTTCACTGGAGCACCGGCGCGGCTGCGCTCCACGGGAAGTTGATCCAGCGCTCGGTGCGGCGCCAGACGAAGTCGCAGCGCACGACGCTCTGCGGCTTCTCGTACAGGACAGCCGTCCGTACCTCGAGACCGTGCTCTGCGCAGAAGTCGCGCGCAAGGGCCAGCGTCCGGCCGGTGTCGGCGACGTCGTCGACGACGAGCAGGCGTTCGGCGCGCAGCAGCGCAAGGTCGGGCACGGGTGGAAGCAGAAGCGGCTCGGCCAGGCGTTCGTCGACGCCGGTGTAGAACTCGACGTTCAACGTCGCCATGTTCTTCACGCCCAGCGCGTACGCGAGTGCGCCTGCGCACGGCAACCCGCCTCGGGCGAGCGCGAGCACCGCATCCGGGCTGAAGCCGTCGGCGTGAATCTGGCTCGTCAGATCTTCGACGGCGCTGCCGAGATCGTCCCAGGTCATCCGTTCGCGCTCCACAACAGAGAGAATCCCACAGATGGAAACAGGGCTGAAGGGGAAGCGCGTGCTCGTGACCGGGGGCTCGGGCGGCATCGGCTCGGCGTGCGCCCGTGCATTCGCCGCCGAAGGTGCGCAGGTAGTGGTGCACTTCCACCAGGGCCGCGACCGCGCCGAAGCGCTCGCGGCGGAACTGGGAGGCTCGACGCGCGTTGTCGGAGCGGACCTGACCCAGGAGGCAGAGGTCGAGCGCATGTTCGCCGAGTCGGGCGCGCTCGACGTCTGCGCAGCGGTCGCGGGAGCGTGGCCGCCTGAGGACTTGCCCGTCTGGGAGCTGCCGCTCGAGCGCTGGCGCGCGACGCTCGACGCCAACCTGACCGCGACCTTTCTCACCGCGCGCGGCTTTCTCCGGCAGCTCGAAGGGGACGGCTCGCTGATCCTCGTCGGATCGACGGCCGGCATCGTCGGCGAGGCAGGCCACGCGGACTACGCCGCGGCGAAGTCGGCGATCCTCGGCGGGCTGCTGCTGAGCCTGAAGAACGAGGTCGTGCGCAAGAGCCCACTCGCGCGCGTGAACGCCGTGGCTCCCGGCTGGACCGAGTCGCCGATGACCCGCGGGCACGTGTCGGAGGAGCAGGTGCGCCGCGTCTCGCGCACGATGGCTCTGCGGAAGGTCGCGCAGCCCCAAGACGTGGCTGCGCAGGTCGTCGTCCTCGCCTCACCCGTTCTTTCGGGCCATGTCACCGGCCAGGTCGTGACCGTCGCCGGCGGCATGGAAGGCCGGGTGGTCCACGACACCTAGAAGGAAGAGCGAAGGCGCCGACTCCTCGGCGCCGACCAGAGAGGTCGCGTGGGCTTCGCCTACGCGACCGTCCAACACCCGCTCTGGTTTCTGCTCCGGAGCGGGCCATCGACCACAAAGTAGGTGGCGGCGGAGTCCTCGTCCGCCGCCGTAATGCTCCGCAGGCCGCAGGAGTGATTGCCGTCAGTCCCGTGCCCTGGAGTCAAGACGGGCATCGGCAGCGAGGCCTTCCACCTTGAACCGAGCCTGAAAAACGCAAGAGGGGCCGCCGCCTGGCCCCTCCTGGGTCTCCTTGGAAGGAGATTCTCCGAGGTTGCCCCCGCCGCATCGGGGCCTCACTCGGTATGCATTCCAACTATCGCTAGGAGGGGTCGCTTCATCCATCACCCGTTCTCGGTTGACTGGGCTACTTCACGAAAGATCGGGTGCCTATACTCCGTCTCGGTAGCGGGCACCGTCCCGCTCCGCATCGAGAGAGGCTGAGGGATCCGGCCCTGTGAAGCCTCGGCAACCTGCCTCCAGCGGCAAGGTGCCAATCCCGGCCGGGCGGAAGCCCGGGTGGATGTGTCGAGCGAGTTGGAAGGAGACGATGTGCCCGCCGAAGTGCAGACTCGGAACCGTTTTCTGGAGCGCCTCGATCAGGGCCCGGTCATCGTCGCCGACGGCGGCATGGGCGCCCTGCTCTCGGCCGCCGTGCCACGTTTGCGGAGCCCCGAGGAGGCGAACCTCCGAGCGCCGGACGCGGTGGTCTCCCTCCATGTGAGCTTCATCAACGCCGGCTCGGACCTGATCGAGACGAACACGTTCGGTGCCAACCGCCGCAAGCTCTCGCACCACTTCCTCGAGGACGAGCTCGAATCGATCAACTCCGCGGGGGTCAAGCTCGCGCGCGATGCGAGGGAGATGACCGGCCGCGACGTGTTCATCGGCGGCTCGATCGGCCCTCTGGGTGAGCCGGCCACGTCACGGGTTCGTCGCGAGCTCTTCGCCGAGCAGGCGGCTGTGCTCGACGGACGCGGCGCCGACGTCTTCATGGTCGAGACGTTCTACGACCTCGAGGAGGTCGTCGACGCGGTCGAGGCGGTGCGGAGCGTGTCGAGCCTGCCGATCGTCGCGCTCCTGACGTTCGACGAGAGCGCCGAGACGCTCGCGGGCGTGACGGCGGCCGAGGCAGCGGCTCGGCTGATGGAGCTCGACGTCGCCGCGATCGGCGCGAATCACGGCGCCGGCCTCCTTGCCGCGCTCGCCGCGCTCGAGCAGATGGGCCAGAGCGAGAAGCCGCTTGCGGCGCTCCCGAACGTCGGGCTCGCGAGCATGACGGGCGGTCGCGTCATCTATCCACATGCGACACCCGAGTACTTCGGCGAGTTCGCCGCGCATGCGCGCAACCTCGGCGCGAAGGTGATCGGTGGCTGCTGCGGCACGACACCCGCAGAGATCACGGCCATCCGCTCGGCCGTCGAGGACGAACGCAAACCGCGGGCGCCGCTCGTGTTCGACACGCCGGAACTCGTCGTGGCGCTGGGCGAGGAGCAGCGCGAGACCGGGCTCACGCGCGCGTTCAGCGCAGGAGAGTGGGTCATCTCGGTACAGCTCGACCCGCCACTCGGTGGCAACAGCGCTGGGTTGATCGAAGTGTCGACGGCGCTGAAGGAGTCAGGTCGTGTCGGCTGGGTCGACGTCAACGACAACGCGACCGCGCGCGCAGGCATGAGCTCGCTGATGGTCTCCGCGACGATCGAGCGCCGTGCGGACATCGAGACGATTCCGCACCTGACGACGCGCGACTGGTCGGTGATGGGGCTCGAGTCCATGTTGCTGGGCGCGCACGCGGAGGGTGTCCGCAACGTGCTCGCCGTCACAGGCGATCCACCGGAGGTCGGTGACTATCCGGGCGCCCGCGGTGTGTACGAGATCGACTCGATCGGCCTGACGCAGCTGATGACGAACCTCAATCGCGGCGAGGACTTCAACGGCCGCCCGATCGACGCGCCGACTTCCTTCTTCCCGGGCGTGGCCGTCAACCCGACGCCCGACGACATGGACGTCGAGCTGAAGCGGTTCGAGAAGAAGCTCGAAGCGGGAGCGAAGTTCGCGATGACGCAGATCGTCTTCGACGTCGACTACCTCGACGCGTTCGTCGAGAAACTGGGTGGCAAGTGGCCGATCCCCGTCCTTGTCGGGGTCTTTCCGCTGACGAGCCACCGGCTCGCGCTTCGGCTGCACAACGAGGTGCCCGGCATCCTCGTCCCGGAGTCGCTGCAGAACGCATTGGAGCGCGCGGGCTCAGATGCTGCAGACGTCGGCTTCCAGCACGCGCGCGAGCTGATCGAGGCGTCGCGGGAGCGCGCCGCCGGGGTCTACCTCGTCGCGCCGTTCCGGCGTCCGTTGCGCGTGCTCGAGCTGCTGGGCTAGGGAGCGCACTTGCCGGTCGAGACCGGCGCCGCATTGGCCGAATCGAGATCGGTTCTGACAACGTCGATCGGAACGCCGTAGCCCCCGACCGCGCCGATGCGCGCTGCGAAGACCATCGCCTCGACGGCACCGCGCGAGTTGACGGCGGGCGCACCGGAGTCTCCGTGCCGAACGAGCCCGCGGAGCGCGGTGATCGGTCGCGTGACCGGGCCGGACCCGTACGCATCGTCTGCGAGCACGACCGAAGTGCGACCGATCCGGGCGGGAGTGACGGTAAAGGGGCCGTTCTCGGGAAATCCGAGCACCGCAACAGGAGTGCCGGCCCTCGCCGTCGCGAGCGGCAGGCCGCGCAGTCCGAGATTCCCCACTCGCAGAACGGCGACGTCGTTGCGAGTATCGAACTCCACGACGTCCGCCGGAAGACGGCCTCCGGACTGGAGCTCGACGACGGTGTCCTTCTGGCCCGCGACGACGTGAGCCGCAGTCACGACGAGATCCGGCCGCGCGGCCCAGCCGGTCCCCTCCACTCCGACGTCGCAAGCCGTTCCAAGCACGCGCACCACACTTGGTGACGCGCGACGCACTCCGACCGCATGCGCGAGCCGTGGGTCAGGCGGGGCGACGGGCCCGGCCGGACCGGCAATGGTCGGGAAGGGATCGATCCGCGCAAGCACGCCTAGGACATCCGTCGGCGAAACCACCTCATTCAGCCGCTGCAGAAGCGCCGAGGACTGCGCACCGCGGCGAAGGTCCGTCTGCCCGGGCAAGAGCAGCGCGACCGCCCCGAGCACCCAGACGATCGCAAGCCCGCTGACCGTCCCGAGCACGAGACCGCCGGTTGCGTCGAAGGTGGTGAGCTTCGGCCTCCGCACTCTGGAGCGAAGCGCCGACCCCGCCAGCGTGCCGAGCGTCTCGAGCAGGATCGCTCCCACCGCCGCGCCCACCAGAGCCGCGAGCGGTGTGTACGGAGAGTCTTTGCCGCCCTGAAGGAGCTCGGGAGCGAGACGCGAGCCGAGCCAGGCGCCGAGGACGATCCCGACCAGCGAGAGGGCGGTTGAGATCAGCCCTTTCTTCCAGCCGATGAAGGCCGTCAAGGCGACGAAGCCGAGCGCGATCAGGTCGACTTTGGTCATACGGTCGAGAGGCTACTCGCGTCCTCGGATTCCTGGCGCGCCGCGAGGGCAGCGCATCCCTGACCGGCCAGCGATGCGAGGTAGACTGGCTGCCCCTGGGGGCGTAGTTCAGTTGGTTAGAACGCCGGCCTGTCACGCCGGAGGTCGCGGGTTCGAGTCCCGTCGCTCCCGCTCTCTACTCCCGGCGTGCTACTCGGCTGGCGGAATGAGGCCGGGCGCAACGCCGAGGACAGACAGGAGCGCGACGGCTGTCACTACCCACGTCAGGCCGCCCAACGTCCAGACAACGCGCCGGGCCGTACCGCGGTTCGATCCGATGCTCTCCGCGAGCCTCACACCGGCGACGATGACGCCGACCTCGAACGCCGTCGCCACGGAGTCGGCCACACCCACGGACTCGGCCATGCCTGCGTCAGGGCCGATGAGGGTTCCGGCCGTTCGCGTGACGATCCAGAGTGCGACGACGGCGGCGTTGCCGAACACGCCGAGCCAGATCATGAGACGCGATGGTGAAGCAACGACGCGCGCTGCCCAGAGCAGCTGGGCGACGCCGATCGCGGCGAAGAACACTCCAAATGCCCACCACTCTTCGAGATGGTCTGCGATGACGGCATAGTGAATCGCCGCCGCGCCTGCGCGAGAGCAACGCGGCAGCGATCGACATGCAGGGACGTGTCGGCCGCGCGCGGCAAGCGGGACGACCGCAAGCGTCAACGCCGACACGGCCAGAGCGCCCGCGGTCTGAAGCGCAGTGGGACCGTCGGCGACGACGGTCGTCCCGAGCAGCGTTGCGGAGGCCGCGGCGAGCGTTGCAACGACGCCCGCGGCCGGACGCGGCGCATTGCGCGCCGCGTCCGCTTCGAGCCGAGCTAGGGAATGTTCGGACACTCGGCCGGCTTCGGTTGGTCGATGCGAATCGCCGCATTCGTAGTCCCCGGCGGCAGCGCGTAGAACGCCCACAACACGAGCGGCGTCGAGCCCTCGTTCCGCATGTTGTGTACCTCCGTCGGCGGCTGCATGAATCCAGCGCCGGCGGCGTACTTCGTCGCCGGGCAGCCGGACATGGCGTGGTACAGCGTCCCCTCGCCCTGCGCAACCGCGACGAACGTCGGGCCTGGATGCGTGTGCCAGCCCGTATACCCGCCCGCGGGAATGGTCAGCTGCTGATACGCGGTGTCACATGCCGTCGCACCGCACGTCATCAACGACGAGACCGTTTGGTACGTGAAGCTCACGCGCCTCGTCACGGTCTTGCGCCCGACGCGAACGCGTACTGTCTTCGTCGCGGTCTTGCTCTCCGGTACCCCAATCACGACCGACTGCGACACCGGCCCGCGC
Source organism: uncultured Thermoleophilia bacterium (assembly GCA_963842335.1). Taxonomy (GTDB): domain Bacteria; phylum Actinomycetota; class Thermoleophilia; order Gaiellales; family Gaiellaceae; genus PALSA-600. The sequence continues at coordinate 10,784 of CAWJGF010000016.1, forward strand.
GCGACGTAGTTGCTCACCGCGCCGGAACCCGGCGTTGCAAGCGCCTGCGCGACGACCACCGTCACAGCCGCGCCGCTGACCAGGCCGGCCGCGATCGCCAACCGCTTTCTGCCTCCAGTCATCGGTTTCTCCTCTCGTCGGATCTTCCGCCGTCGACGGTAGGAGGCCGCTGCAGCGTGGCCTACCGTGCCCGCAGGTGAGTGCTCGGGAGGCTGCCCTCCCAGCGAGAGAGGATGGTGGCCCACTTGACGCCCGCGGCGCAGTGGCGGACAAATTCGTCAGTCATCGTTAGGAGGCGATCAACCTGCAGGCGAAGCAGCTCGACGTGCAACGGGAGCTCGAACGATTGCGCGTCGAAGTCGAGGAGCTCCGTGCAGCTCTGAAGCGGCTCGTTCTGGCCGCGGATGCCGACCGACGCATGGTCGAACGTGAGCTACACGACGGCGTACAACAGCACTTGATCGCGCTCGCGGTCGACTTGCAGCTCGCCGGGCAAGCGCTGGACTCCGACCCGGCGGCAGCCAAGACGCTCCTCGACGAGATGGGTCGCGATCTTCAGCACGCGCTCGACGAGACCTCGCTACTTGCGCAGCGCATCTATCCGGCGACACTCGAAGCCGGCGGCCTGGGAATGTTGCTGCGCTCGGCTGCGGTGAGCGCCGGCGTCCCTGCCTCGGTCGACGTCGTAGCTCCCTCGACCCACCCGCCGGAAGTTGTGATGACGCTCTACCTGTGCTGGTGCAACCTGCTTGCGCGTGGGCGCGGCGAGAAAGGCGCGAGGATCAGAGTGCGCGAGAGCGAGGACATGCTCGCGTTCGAGGTCGTCGGGATCGCTAGCTCGGATGCGGAGCTCAACTATCTGCGGGACCGTGTCGAGGCGCTGGGTGGCCGACTGGCTGTCACTTCGGGATCTGGTGACGGCACCCGCATCTCCGGCTCGCTGCCGCTGTCGCGATGAGGTTAGTGGCTCTCCGCGAGGTAGAGGACGACGGCCTTCACCCGTTTGTGGACCGCCGGCTCCCACGTCAGCCCGAGCTTGAGGAAGATCGAGTGGATCACCTTCTCGACCGACCTCTCGGTCAAGACGAGGGCACGCGCTATCGCTGCGTTGTTCTTCCCTTCGGCCATCTCGCGCAGCACATCCCGCTCACGCGGAGTCAACTCGTTGAGTGGCGACTCCTCGCTCCGCGCGTTCTCCGCCACCAACGTTTCCACGACCTTCGGGTCGAACACCGAGCCGCCTTCCGCGACGGCCCGGATCGCCGCAGCGAGCTGCTCGAGATCCTTTACGCGTTCCTTCAGGAGGTACCCGCGCCGCTCGCTGCCACCGTTGAGGAGCGCGAGCAGGTAACCAGGATTCGCGTACTGGCTGAGGACGACGACACCGACCTCGGGGTCCGTCTCGCGAAGCCGGGTCGCCGCCTGGATCCCCTCGTCGGTGTTGCCCGGGGGCATGCGGATGTCCGTCACGACGACGTCGGGGCGTTCTGCAGCGACGGTGACGAGCAGCGAGTCGAGGTCGCCGCACACCGAAACGACCTCGAGCCCCTCTTGCGTCTCGAGCACACTCCGGAGCCCCTCGCGGACGAGGTACTGGTCTTCGGCGAGAACGATTCGGATAGGCACTGCTTGAGGATACGGCGATGACGCCTCTTTCTCCACAAGCGCGCGACACCGGACGGCCTGGGGATCCGCCGCTCGTACTCATCGTCGATGACAGCGAGAAGAATCGGAAGCTCGCCCGGGAAGTGCTTCGCGCAGCCGGCTTTCGGACGCTCGAGGCCGCCCGCGGGGACGAAGCGATCGCCGTCGCGGTCGAGCGCCGACCGGACCTGATCCTCCTCGACCTGCGGCTTCCCGACATGGATGGAACGGACGTCGCACGCAAGCTTCGCGGCGGCGCGGAAACTGGACGGATACCGGTCGTGGCGCTCAGCGCCTCGCCGATAGCCGGAGGCAGCGACCGGCTCCTGGCAACGGATTTCGACGGCTATCTCCAGAAGCCGATCGACGTCCGAGCGTTTCCCCAGCAGGTGCGCCGGTACTTGGGGACCGATCGCGCCTGAAGCCGAAACCACCGTGCCAGCATCCGACGGAAACCCCGGCAAGCACGGTTGGCAGGTACGCGCCGGCGTTCCATTCTCTGATGCGAGACCTAGACGGACGTTTTCCGGTATGTGAACATCGTTACGCCCGGCTCGAGCACTCCGGGCCAAAAGGAGGCGGCAGGCAAATGCGGACACTGTTGGTCGGATACGTACTCGGCGCGCTCGTCATCGCGCTTTCGGGCTGTGGAGCTTCGAGCGCGACCTCGGGCGAGGCGGCAGCGGCCCAACGGCGCGTCGACCTCTACGAGATCAGCAAGATTGAGCGGTCCTTCCACGAAGCGATATCCAAGAAGAACATCCGCGAGATGGTGAGCCTGTTCGCGCCCCATGCGACTGGCACGTTCGCCCCCGGCAAAACCGTGACGGGAAGGGCCCAGATCCGTCGCGTCTGGTTGAAGTCGAAGGCATTTAAACCGACAACGCACTGGTTGTCGGACCACCCGGCCTACAAGCTCAAGGTCACCGTCGACGGAGACCGCGGCACGCTCCACTTCGAGTGTCACTTCATCGACCTCCGGACGGCGAAGGTCGCAGCGCTCACGGCCGGCAATCTCGATGTCGCGAGGATCGACGGCCGCTGGCTGATCACGAACTTCGTCGGCAGCACGTCAGAGCTGAAGATCTGAGCACTTGTCGGCGGAACCCGTCGCGAAGCAGGACGCGGCAGCCGGTGCCTCGAAGCGCCGGCTGCTGAGCCCTGCCGACAACCCGGTCGTCCGGGCTGTCGGCCGCGCGCCTGCCGGCGTCCACGCCAAGCTGCTCATCGCGTTCGTTGGCACGGCCCTGCTCGTCGTCGTGCTCGGAGTGTTGGGGCTGCGACTCCTCGGAGAGTCCAACAAACGGGTGGAGACGCTCAGGACTCTTCAGGTTCGAGCCTTCGCATACGGCAAGCTTCGCAGCGACGCCTCGCATGTTCGCCTTCTGCTCGCCCAGAACGTCGGAGGGGACTTCTACAAGGTCTTCCCCGACCTGAACAAGCAGGAAGTCCGCTCAGGGGGCCCGGCCGTCGACGACCGGGCGATCGCGAGCGCCGCCGCCCAGATTCCCGCCTCCACCTTTCCCGAGAATCTCGGATTTCGCCCGCCACCCGAGGACGAGCGGTTCTTGCGCAGGATCCGAGCAACCAGCGGGCAGCTCGCAGACGTGTTGCAAAAGATCGTCGCGGCCGGCCGCACGGCTCCGAAACGAGTTCCGTCTCTCAGGACGCGGGCCGAACTGCTGGCCATCGACCTCAACGACAACGCAACCGAGCTCGGGAACGTCATGACGGCGCGGACGAACGCCGTCATCGCCCAGAACGCGAGCGCATATGAGAACTCGCGCAATCTCTTCATAGGAGTGGCGGCAGGAGCGATCGCTCTCGCGCTGCTCCTGGGGTTCGTCCTCTCGTGGTCGGTGATCGGGCCGATGCAGCGCATCGACTCGCGGCTGGCTGCAATCGCTTCGGGCGACTTCTCGGGACACGTCGACGTCACGAACCGCGACGAGCTGGGAGCGCTGGCAGAGAACGTGAACCAGATGAACGACGAGCTCAGGCGCCTCTACAGAGAGCTCGAGACAGCCAGCCAGCACAAGTCGGACTTTCTCGCCAACATGTCGCACGAGCTACGGACACCGCTGAACGCGATCATCGGGTTCTCGCAGGTGCTGCGCGACGGAATGGTCGGCGAAGTGAACGAGAAGCAGGCGGAGTACCTCGACGACATCCTGTCCTCGGGGAACCACCTGCTTTCGCTCATCAACGACGTGCTCGACCTCTCCAAAGTCGAAGCAGGGCAGGTCGAGCTCGAGCTCGCACCGTTCTCGTTGCAGGACGCGCTCGAGCGCGGCGTCGCGATGGTGCGCGAGCGCGCAACGCGAGATGGCGTCCAGGTGACGCTCGCCGCCAACCCAGACGTCGACGTCGTCGCCGGCGACGAGCGCCGCATCAGGCAGGTGATCTTCAACCTGCTCACGAACGCCGTGAAGTTCACGCCTCCGGGCGGGTCGGTCGACGTGCGGGCAAAGCAGGTTAACAGCGAGGTCAGCGTCTCGGTGGCCGACACCGGACGCGGTATCGCCGGCGAGGATCTCAGGCGTATCTTCGAGGAGTTCCAGCAGACCGAAGCCGGGATCGAGCAGGGCGAGGGAACGGGTCTCGGCCTAGCGCTCTCGAAGCGACTCGTCGAGCTACACGGCGGCCGGATCTGGGTCGACAGCGAACTCGGCAGGGGCAGCACGTTCGTGTTCACGCTCCCGACGAACGGCATCTAGAAATGGCGGGCGTGCAGATTCTCATCGTGGAGGACAACGAGAAGAACATGAAACTGTTTCGGGACGTCCTCATAGCGAGCGGCCACCGCACGCTCGAAGCGACAACCGGCGGACAAGCGGTCGAGCTGGCCACCGCGCACTCTCCGGACCTCGTCCTGATGGACATCCAGCTCCCGGACATCGGCGGAGTCGAGACACTCGGCCGGCTGCGCGCGGACGAGCGGACCGCATCCCTGCCAGTCGTGGCCCTGACCGCGCAAGCGATGGATGGCGACCGCGAGCGCTTCCTCGCCGCGGGCTTCAACGGCTACCTCTCCAAGCCGGTGAGGGTCGCCGACTTGATCGCCACAGTGAAGCATTACTGCGAGGGAGCAAATCAATGAGCGACCACGCAGCACGGCTTCTCGTCGTGGACGATGTTGCGCAGAACGTGCGCCTGCTGCAGGCCGTGCTGGAGGCTCACGGCTACGACGTCATCTCCGCTACGGACGGCCGCACCGCGCTGGAACGCGTCGTCTCGGCGAAACCTGATCTCGTGCTGCTCGACGTGATGATGCCCGAGCCCGACGGCTACGCAGTCTGTCGGCAGCTGCGCGCGCAAGAGGGGACCGCGATGCTGCCGGTGATCATGCTCACAGCGAGCGAAGGGCCCGAAAAGAGGAAGGCCATCGAGGCGGGAGCGGACGACTTCATCCTAAAGCCGTTCAACCGTGACGAACTGCTCACGCGCATTCGGTCGCTGCTCCGGATCAAGCGCTATCACGACACCATCACGGAGCTGAACCGAACACTCGAGGAGCGCGTGCAAACGCAGCTCGATGAGCTCGAAAGGCTACAGCGGCTACGCCGCTTCCTCTCGCCGCAGCTCGCCGACGCGATCGTCTCCGAGGGCGACGAGTCGATTCTGCGAAGCCATCGCCGGCAGGTCGCGATGTTCTTCGCCGACCTGCGCGGGTGGACGACCTTCGTCGACGCGGTGGAGCCGGAGGAGCTCATGCGCGTGCTCGGCGAGTTCCACGGCACGATCGGCGAGCTCGTCAAGCGCTTCGACGCGACGGTTGGCTTCATCGAGGGGGACGGCGTCCAGCTCTTCTTCAATGACCCGATCGAAGTACCCGATGCCGCGATGCGCGCGGTACGACTGGGTTGCGCGCTGCGCGCGGAGATGGCAGAGCTGACATCAACGTGGAGAAAGCGCGGCTACGATCTCGACTTCGGCGCTGGCATCGCGCTCGGCTACGCGACGTGCGGTGAGGTGGGGTTCGAAGGGCGCTTCGACTATGCGGCGATCGGCGCCGTGACGAACCTCGCGTCCCGGCTCGCGGACGAAGCTGCCGCGGGCCAGATCCTCATTTCCCAGCGGCTCTACGCTGAGGTCGAGGACGAAGTCGAGGTCGAATTAGTCGGCGAATTCACGCTGAAGGGATTCCAGCGGGCGGTCACTGCTCTCAACGTCGTCGCTGTCCGCGAGCGGGCTATCGCTCGCGCTGCGTTCTGACGCCCGCGCGCCAAATCCGGCACCTCCGCAACAGCGTCTAGCCGGGTGGGCGTCGGCCTCGCTCGAGGTAGCACCTACCAGTCCTAGACGCGTCCTCGCGCTCGTGGATCACGGGGGTAAAGCGCGGGTTCGAGTCCCGTCGCTCCCGCTCCTCTCGTTGCGACTCGATGCCGTAGAGGACGCGGCCGCGCATGTCGGCCGCGTCGGCAGCTCGCACCTTCCCTCGTAACTGACTCCCGGGGTAGAGCCGAAGCGTAGAGTCACGGCAACGCATGTTCTTGCGGCTCCTTATCGGCGCGTTGGTCGTGCTCTTCCTGGTGATGTGGGTGCGCGCGGTCTTCGGAGTGTTCTTCCGGCGACCGGATCTCTCTGGAGTTGGAAAGGTCGCTTGGGCAATCGGCATGCTCGTCGTCCCGTTCGTCGGGCTACTGATCTACACGATGCTCCGACCGGCTGATTCGCAGATTGCTTCGCGACGCAGAAAGAGATCCTGATTCGCAGAAGGGTCGCAAGGCCGCGAGCCGAACACGCTGGGCGGAGCGTGCGGCAATGACGCCTGACCTACGCGTTCGGTGGGGGTGACGCAGAAAAGCCCTTCGCTAAAGTCGCCCGGTGCCACAGAGGGCCTACCGCGGTCGGCAGCCGAGCGCGCCGATGGACTCGCGGACCTTGCTAGCCATCATCAGCCTGTTAGAGGCCGACGGAATCGATGTCTGGCTGGACGGCGGCTGGGTGTTGACGCGCTGCTCGAACACCAGACCCGCGACCACGACGACCTCGACATCGTGGTCGAGTTCGAACACGCGAGCCGGGTGATCGAGCTGCTCGACAGCCTGGGATATTCGCTCGTAGCGGGAACTCCTCCGATGCGCTTCGTGTTGGTCGATGTGCACGGGCGCCAGGTCGACGTTCACCCAGTCACCTTTGACGCAGAGGGCGGGGGTATCTATCAGATGGATGACGGCATGGAGTGGGTCTATCCGGGGCGCAGGGTTTACAGGTCGGGGGAGCGTCGACGAGAAGCCGGTGCGCTGCCTGAGCCCCGAGGTTCAGGTGCTGGTTCACGCGGGCTACGAGCTGACTCGGAAGGACTATCGCGAGCTCTATCTCCTGGCGTGCGCGGTTCGGAGTTGAGCCACCCCGTGCGCTGCTCGAAAACGTGCTCGCCGCTGCGCAAGAAGAGCACGCTTGAGTCAGTCGATCCGCGTCGACTCCATGATCCAGTTCGTCTCCCACGTTTCGCCCGTGTCGGGCGAGAAGGCTTGCTCCCAGCGCGCGGAGGTCGGCGTGATCTCCGACCAGATGTAGACGACGCGGATTGGCCGGCCGCCGAGGACGTCATCGCCGTAGAACTCGCCTCGATTGCCGTTGATTCGACCTACCTGTGGAGGCCCCAGCGGACCGCCCCGGCTGCCCGCCCAGTAGAGCAACCATTCGTCCCGCTCGGGATCGAACAGGCGAAGCGTGACACCGGAGATTCCTTCGCTGGGAGCGTCGAATTCGTCGAAGTTGCCTGTTCCGCCAAGCACAGGTCGTGCCCGCGACGTCGCTTCGAACTCGTACCAGTCCGTTGAGTCGGCGAGCGAGTTGCGCAGGCGCCGATTATGGATCTTCCATGTGCCGACGTAGAAGTCGAAGTCCTGCGCGTGCGTCATCACGGATCTCCTATCAACTTACCGTTCCGGACATTCCGAAGGCTGGCGTGGTACCGCGGAGCACCGGCGAATGCTCTGGCGTTGTCGCGCGAAGAAATGCCGAGCGTCATGACCGAGGATCAGCGTCTTGACGCCCTGTCCGTAGGCGGATCACGGGGGTAAAGCGCAGGTTCGAGTCCCGTCGCACCCGCTAGAAGCTTGCGCCGGGTTAAGCGGGGGTGCGACGAAACTCCTGCTCGAGCGCCGTGAGGGTGTGTTCAAACGCGCGCCGGATTGCACGCGGGAGCAGCATGGCGTCGAATATCCAGGCGATCCAACGGCGTGGCTCGTACTCCACGACGAGGCGATAGACCAAGCAGTCCGCGTCGCGCTCGAACCGCCGCTCATGGTGCGCGTCAGGCAGCCCGGGTTGCGTGCTGGTGTAGGCAACGAGCCGGTTCAGCTCGAACTTCGTCAGCGTCAGCGTGAGCTCGCGCTCGCGGCCAAGGAGCCGGATCACGAGCCGCGCTTCGTCACCACTCGCGTTCCACCGTGAACCAGGCTGGAGGCGCACGTAACCTGGCCAGAACTTCGACCAGTTATCGGTGTTCGTGACGAACGCGAAGACACGCTCGGCAGGCACGTGGTACCGACGACTGGCAGAGATGCGCTTCATTTACGTGCCGAGGCGGTTGTGATGCCGAGCTGAAGAATCAAAGTACCGTCGTCGGTGAATTGCTGCCACGCGGCGACGACCTCGTACTGCAGAGCAGCGCGTACTTCTTCGTCCAGTTGAGCAACGGCAGCTCCGAGCGGCGTGCTGTGCACGTACTGCCAGAGAAAGTCCTCGGGAGCGGGGAGGCGGAAGGGCGCGATCTTTGACCGCGCGATGACGTGCGCGAAGCCGGAGCCGCTGAGCAGCTCTCGCAGATCAGCCGCAACATGGAGGCGGAAAACCGTGTGCACAAAATTGGCCGCATCCAAACCGAGCCGGCGCGCAAGCGCGTCCTCGAGCGCAGCGAAGAGCGCAGGCGTCGGACCAGGGACGTTGAGATATAGACGTCCACCGGGGACGAGGACTCGCCAGAGCTCACGTACGGCCTTCGCTTTGTCGGCGAAGAACTGAAGCCCGAGCTGGCAAAGGACGACGTCGAAGGTCTCGTCGGGGAAAGGGAGATTCTCAGCGCTCGCCTCACGCCACTCGCATCCCGGTACAGCGGCGCGCGCGACGGCGAGCATCCCAGCATTGATGTCGGTGCCGATTACTCTTCCACCGTGGCCGACGCGCTCGAGAGCGTGCCGCGCCACCACTCCGGTTCCGCAGGCGACATCCAGCACGCGCTCGCCGGGACTAAGCGCTGCGAGCTCGACTAGGTCTGTCGCGAGCGGCGCTCCTATGGCCGGGACGAAGTAGCGCTCATAGTTCTCTGCGGCGCTTCCCGAGAACCTCTCGAAGGAGATCTCGCGCGACAAGCCGATCGGTACCGGGATGCCGATCGCGTGGTCTGTGCCGACCTGGAAGTACGCATTCTCGCTCGCCTCACCCACGAGCGAGTTGAGGTAGTCCCGGACGGTCTCAAGCGAGTCCGCCTCCCAGAGGCAGACCGCCTCGGTCCTGTCGCGACTGGGATAGAACTGGCGTCCGTACACACCAGGCGGTGCCTGCTCGGCGGCGATTTGTGAAAGGGCGAGAAATCTCTCGGCATCCTCGATCTGGTGCTTTGCGACCACATACATCTGACGCTCCTTCCAACGGCGGTTAGTCACACTGACGGTAAGGGCGCATTGCGACAGTCGCATCGACTGGATCGACCAATTCGGCTCCGATGCAGCGCGTGGTCATTTCTGACCATGCGAGGCGGTCAAACAAGCTGATGCGCGACGGCGAACGCGCTGGCCGCCGTGCGCGAGGAAACGCCGAGCTTGTTGAAGATGTTCTGCATGTGGCGAGCGACGGTGTGCTCGCTGATGACAAGCATGGCGGCGATCTCGCGATTGCTCCGTCCTGCCGCGGCGAGCCGTAAGACTTCCAGCTCCCGCTCGCTAAGTCCGTAGGCGCCTGGGGACGACGCTCGTCGCAGGAACGCGTCGACCCGAGCCAGATCGGGGCGTGCTCCCAACTCCGAGAAGATCTCCCGCGCCGCTTCCAGCTCCAGGACGGCGGTGTCCTCGTCACGCAATTCGCGGCACGCCAACCCAATTGACGACCGTGTGCGCGCCATCTCGTAAGGTGCGGCAAGCTCTTGCCACACAGTCAGAGCCGCCCGCAGTGGGGCCAAGGCCGCCGACGGATCGCCGTCGTTCAACGCCACGTTGCCACGAGCTTGCGCTGCCATCGCGCCGAGCGCCTCGGCCCCGTGATCCGCTGCGATCTCATCCAGCTCACGGCTCGCAGCGCGCGCCTCGTCGGAGCCGCGCACGGCGAGCATGATCTCGATGTAAGCCGGGAGGAGCCGCGCTCGTAGGAGCGACGCCGTCGTCTCGCCGACGACGCGCCGGATGGCACCCGCAGCAGCCCACGCCTTGCCTTCAGCCAAGCGCAAAAGCCCAAGCCCCGGCTGCGCCTCGTATCCGCACCGGCTTGCCCGTTTGTACACCTCCTCCGCAGCCGCGTACTCGCCCCGCATGCGGTGGATCTCGCCCTGCCGATAGAGCGCCGCGCCGCATGCCAGCTCGTTGAGGACACCGCGCGTGAACCGCTCGGCCGCTTGCCGAGCCTCATCCAGTGCCTCGTCCCACGCGCCTTGCAGCTCCATGATCTCGGCGCGATGGACGAGGCAGAGTCCATTGTGAGCAACCATCTCGGGCTGGCGCTCGCACCATTGAGTCAGCGTCTCGGTCCACTCCCGAGCGTGACGCAGCTCGTAGACGTCGCGGCAAAAGGCAATCGTGTTGCAGTAGACGATGCCTGTAACGATCGGAGACAGCTCGTCCGCGACGGCGGCCACAAAAACTTCATCCACGAGCGCTAGGGCATCGCGGAGACGCCCTTGGTTCGCGAGCGCGCGAGCCTGCTCATCTCTCGCAAGCCAGACGAGATCCGCGTCGCCGAAACGTTCGCCGATCTCGGCCGCCTGCGCAGCCGTTCGGAAGCCACCATCGTAGTCCCCGCTCCTCATCTGGTCCAACCAGACCGGGATCAGGAGATAGCCGCGCTCGACGCAGTCCTGCGCGTCGCGCTCGAGCAACCGCTGGGCGCGAGCGAACCAGCCCGTCGCGCGGGCCGTGTTAGCGCGGAAGAGAAGATTGTGGCCGATCCAGAAGGCACAACGGGCCGCACGTGGGGTCTCGCCGGCCCTGACGTACATGTCATGCGCGCGCTCGAGTCCGGCGAGATAATCGTCGTCGTTGCCGACCATGTATGCAGACCTCGCGAGCAACTCGAGATCCTCTGCTCCGAGCGTCTCCAATTGATCGGCGCGCGACAGCGACTCGTACGCATCCAGCCACGCTGACGTCGCATACGACTCACGTCCACGCTCGAGCTCACCGATGGCCGGCACCATCGCTGCCCGAACAGTACGCCCGAAGGCGCACCGCGCTCAACCCTCCGGCCCCCTCTTAGGCGGATTGCGGACGTGTTGCCGGAAGAGACACGCGAGTGGTCGACCTAGATCAGTGCCACGGTCGCGACTGCCGCCGCTGGGTGACATCCGTCGGCGTGTCGCCCGCGTAATGGCCTGAGAAGGAGTCTGTGTCCAGTCCGGGAGGTAAGGCATGACGGAAGCGAGTCTCTACGAACGGCTCGGTGGCGCGTTCGCTATCGCAGCGGTAATCGACCACTTCAGCGACGCGGTCGTACGGAACCCGATCGCGGGTCAAGGGTCGAAGGACCCTGAACTAGATCAATGGAGCACAAACGATCTAGACAGGCTTCCAGGGCTGAAATTCATGCGCACTCTCTGGGTCTGCGAGGTTGCGGGCGGCCCCCAGGTCTATGCAGCCACGAAGCCGGGCAAGACTCACCTCGGCCTGGAAGAAGCGCATCGGGCCCTGGAGATCTCTCCCGACATCTTCGACGAAGTCGCAGCCGAGCTTTCGCGATCGCTTGACCACTTCAACGTGCCTGAGCGGGAGAAGGGAGAGGTCCTGGCCGCATTTGCCGCGCACAAGGACGAGGTGACGGAGGGCTACTCCGGGCAGTACGAGTCCTGAGGTTGTGGTATTCGGCGAAACGAAGCAGGACGATATCGAGCGCGGATTGAACGGCCTTCTCAAGCTCGGGCTGGGCTCGCCTCATGCCTGCTGGCCGGGTCGACCCCGGCGAAGGAGAGGAAGTCCTTCATCCGGAACGACGTTCCCGCTCCGGTGAGTATCGGCGTCCAATTGGGCTTTTGCACCAGGAACGAGCTGGGGTCGCTCTGGATCAGTCCGATCAGGACCTCCGCGACGATGCGGCCGCCGACCTTGCCCAGCGTGAGCCCGTCGGCGCGCAACTCGGCTTCGCGGAGGACGTAGTACCAGAGTGGCGTGCTCTTGTTGAAGCCGTACGGTTTGAGGTCCCTCAGGTCGTCGGGCGTCAGCTTTTCGAAGCCCATCGCCTTGGCGACACTCTGGCCCGAGGGCAGGCTCCAGGTCAGCTGGCGTAGGAGGTTGCGCTGCGGCAGCGACTGCGGCGTGTCATGGCTCGCGATGGCCCCAAGCGGGAGATGGAAGAGTGGCGTCGAGATCTTCGTGTCGATCCGCTTGTTCGGCTTCACCTCTCCGTCGCCGAAGTCGAAGAACGTCTGCCAGCCGATGAAGCGGCGGGGGGCGCGAGTACCGCCGCGGAGATCAACCGGATCCGACTGCCCCTCGCCGGCCGGGTCGAAGACCATCGCGAAGAACGGGTTGCCGTCGTCGCCCTTGAGATTCGCTCGGTACGACGGCCGCACCATGCTGTGGCCGAAGCGGTACGCGGCCGCCTGGAACTCCACCGGAATGAAGCCTTCGCGCATGCGCGGCTTGTAGAAGCGGCGCCCCTTCTTGAGCACGTCGTCGACCAGCTCCTGGCCGACGATCAACGGCAGGAACTCGTGCAGGACGACCCAGTGGTAGTGCCATGTCGTCATCTGCCGCGCCTGCTCGAACGCCGCATCCGCATAGCCGTTCGCTCGCGCCCAGTCGACCGCGCTGTTGTGGAAGCGAATGCATGCGCACTGCAGCCCCGCAATCATCAGGTTCTCGTCGTTACGCGGGTCGGCCACGATCGCCGAGCCGCCGGCGTCGCGAGGAAGATCCTCGAATACCCCGCCCGATTCGATCCGCAGCTTCGCCCGGTCGGAGGGGTCGTACAGCTGTGGACTCGCGACCGGGCCTGCCCCATACACCGAGTCAAGGTCAAGCGATGGCGTCCGCCCGTTCGGCGAGCTGCCCGGATTGGTCGGCACCCCCATCACCGAGCTCGTGTCGAAGGTGATGTCGTGATCGACGAACTGACCCAGAAACGTCGTCCCCGCCGTGTGGGCCGGATTGTTCGGATTGTTCGCGCTTAGGCCGAGATCCGTGATCAGCAGCCTCGGGCCCTTGCTCAGGTCGTCGTTCGCGTCGAGCGGCCCGCCAGGGGCGCCCAACGCGAGCAATGCATCCCTGACCCGGTCGGTTGCCGGCGCGAAGGCGGGCAGGTCGGGAAAGAGCCGGCCGAAGGTCGTCGGGCTCGTGGTGACGGTCCTGCTTCGCGCCGCCTGGGCGCCCGGCGCGAACGCACCGCCGCCGGAGACTGCGATCGCGCCCGCGCCAATCCCCGCGCGCTTCAGGAATCCACGCCTGCTGTAGCGCGAGCCGCTGTTCGATTCGTCGACGACCGTCATCGCCGGAACGCGTGCTCGAGGTCGTACTTCGCGACCTTGCGGCCGAGGGCGGCTCCGGCCTGGTCGGAGCTGAAGAAGTGGAAGCCGACCAGGACCCGCGCCCGGTTGACGTCCTTGACCACGTCGCTGAGCCGGTTGTAGTCGCGAGTCGTGCCGGTGATTCGACTGTCGAGCGAGAATTGCACCTTGTCGGTGCCGAAGAAGGAGCGCAGTGCCCTCGTCACCGCGCCGCTGTGGCAGGCGTGGGCTGAAGGGTATTCGGGGAAGTTCGGCGTCGCGCCGAGCGGCTCCCAGGTCGAATCGGCCTCCGTGTTCGGGTTCCCGTCCGTGTCCGCCCGCGGGATCGCCTGGTAGGGCCGCCAGAACCAGTAGTGGTACTTGGCGTCGAAGCAGGCGATCATTGCGTCGCCTCCAGCGACGTGCGCCATCGCGAGCATCCGCGCCGTCTTCACGAGGTCGAGGCCCCGCGCCGCGGCGAGACGAAGCATGCCGTCGTTCCATTGCCTCAGGTCGTGGTCGGTCCAGAAGCGGGCGTCAGTGGTCTCAGCAGCGGTCCTTGCCGCGCTGTCGAGGCGCCCGAGCTCCTCGACCTGGGCGAAGTCCTTTGCGTAGGCGTCGCTCGCCAAGGAGTACGGCCGGTGCGGCCGAAACTGCGAAGCGCTCTCGAGTGCGAGCGGCTGCATCCCCGGCAGCCGCAGACCCAGCGCCAGAGCCGAGCCCGGATCCCAGACACCGGGGCCTGCCGCAGGTGGATTGAGGTCGGCGAGCGTCGGATTCCGCTCGCGGCCGTCGTTGACGCGCAGGGCAAGCACGGCGGCCGCAACCTTTTGGCCCACGCGGATCCCATTCGCCTTTGCCTCGCCATCGGGAACATCTCCGACGTAGGCCACGTAGTCGCCGTCGAGGATCGCCTGCTGCGCCGGCGTGAGTCCGAGCTGCGGCTGCAGCCCGACGAGAGTGTCGTGCGCCGCCGTCGCGATCGCCGCGGCGGGCGACGTCTCCGGCGGAGCCTTGAGCTTGATCGCATACGGCTTGTAGCCGCCCTCGATCGCGATCGCCGCGTCGTAGATCGCCGCGTGGACGATCCCCATGTACACGGCCGCCTCGCCGGGGAACTTGTTCCCGTAGTTCTCCGGACCGAAGATGCGGCCGGGGCCGGCCGGGACGATCGCCCGTCTGGCCTCTGTGCTCCAGGCGGCGACCGGCGCCGCGTCGACGGCCACGGCCGCAGTCGCCCTCGTCGACACGGCCGCCGGCGTCGCGCTCGAAGCACCAAACGTGAGAGTCGCCGTAGCGACCGCCAACAAGATCATTCGTCTCATCGTTCCCCTCCCTTGCCGTTGACTTGCCAACGAGCATCGAGCGGGGCGATAAAGGCCGGATAAACGCTGTGGCGGTGACTCCGGGATCGCCCGGTGCTAGCGTCGCGGACGGGGGTTGCGAATGGAGTTTCGGATCCTCGGTCCGTTTGAGGTACTCGACGCCGGTCGAGCCGTCGGGCTTGGCGGGCGAAAGAAGCGCGCGACGCTCGCGATCCTGCTGCTCCGCCACGACCAGGTCGTCTCGAGCGACCGCCTGATCGAGGAGCTCTGGGGCGAGCGAGCTCCTCCAACGGCCCTGCAGACCGTGCGGGTCCACGTCTCGCAGATCCGCAAGACGCTCGGCAACGAGCTGGTACGCACCCTTCCGGCTGGTTACATGCTCGAGCTCGAGCCGCACCAGCTCGACTCGCGCCGCTTCGAACGACTCGTCAGAGAGGGAATTGAGGCGATCGCCGCAGGCGAGGCCCCGACCGCGGCCGCGCTGCTCCACGAGGCCCTCGATCTGTGGCGCGGTCCTGCACTCGCAGACTTCGTCTACGAGCCGTTCGCACAAGTCGAGATCGCGCGTCTCGACGAGCTCAGGCTCTCCGGCCTCGAAGCTCGGATCGACGCCGACCTCGCACTCGGACGTCACGTAGAGCTCGTCGGCGAGCTCGAGGGACTGATCGGCGAGCACCCGCTTCGGGAGCGTCTGCGCGCCCAGTTGATGCTCGCGCTGTACCGCGCGGGGCGACAGTCGGAGTCGCTCGCCGCGTATAGCGACGCGCGTCGAACGTTCGTAGAGCAGCTCGGGCTCGAGCCGAGCCTCGAGCTCCGCGGCCTCGAGCGCGCGATCCTAGAGCAGGAGCTCTCGCTCGGCGTCGCGCCGCTTTCCGTGCCCGTACCGGTGGCAGCCCCCGTCCGGAAGACCGTCACGGTCGTGCATGTGGCTCTCGGCGGCGTCGGCGGTGACGCAGCCGATCCAGAGGCGCTTGCCCCGCGCCTCGCGGGACCGCTGGAACAGGCGCTCGGTGTGATCGGGCGCCACGAGGGTTCGGTGACCGCGCAGCAGGACGACGCGGTGACTGCCACCTTCGGCCTTCCGTCGCTGCACGAGGACGATGCGCTCCGCGCCGTTCGGGCGGCGGTCGATCTCCGCGACCTCCTCGCGGGCGATCCTGAGCTCGGGCCGCGCATCGGGATCGCCACGGGCGAGGTGGTCGCCTCCGAAAGCGCAACGCTGCTCGGCACTGTCGCCGGCTCGGCGCTCGGGCTGGCACACGTCGCGGCGCCCGCGGAGATCGTCCTCGACGATCCGACTCGGAGGCTCGTCGCCCACGCTATCGACGTCGCGCCGTCGCCGGGTGCCGCGGCGTTCCGCCTTCGGACGCTGCTGCCCGATGCGCCGCCGTTCGCACGGCGCCTCGAAGCGCCGCTCGTGGGACGGCGGGCAGAGCTCGCCGAGCTCCTGGAGGCGTTCGAGCACACGGTCGTGCACAGTGAGCCGGCGCTCCTGACCATAGTGGGACCGCCGGGGATCGGGAAATCGAGGCTCGCCGGCAATCTGTTGGAGGAAGTAGCCGACCGCGGGACCACTCTGGTTGGCCGCTGTCTCTCCTATGGCCAGGGGATCACGCTCTGGCCGCTCCGCGAGATGGTCCGCGAGGCGGCCGGTGGCGAGACACGTGAAGCTCTGGCCAGGCTCCTGGACGGAGAGAGCGACGGCGCTGTCGTCGCCGACGCGATCGCGGCTGCGTTCGGCTTCACGGGGGAGGACCGGCCTGTTGAAGAGACCGTGTGGGCGTTTCGCCGGCTGTTCGAGACGCTGGCCCAGTCGCGGCCGCACGTCCTGGTCGTCGAGGATGCCCACTGGGCGGAGCCGGCGCTGCTCGACCTCCTCGATTACGTCACCCGGACGACTCGAGACGTCCCCCTCCTGATCCTGTGTCTCGCACGCCCGGAGCTACTGGAGACACGTCCAGGGCAAGAGGCGACGACCGTCGAGCTCGGGCCGCTTTCGCCCGAGGAGACCGAGGCGCTGATCTCCAACTTGCCGCTCGGTTTGAGCCTGACCCCGGAGGTTCGCCACCGTGTGGTGGACGTCGCGGAGGGCAACGCGCTCTTCGCCGAGCAGCTCGTCGCACTACTCGCCGCGGACGGTGGAACCGAGGTCGCGTTCGCCGCGCCAACGATTCACGCGATCCTGGCCGCACGCCTCGATCGCCTCGGCCCGGGCGAACGCGCCGTCCTGGAGCGGGCGGCCGTCGTCGGGCGCGAGTTCACGCTCGAGGCGGTGGCGGAGCTCCTGCCCGCTCGTGCAGCTTCGTCAGCTTCGAGGCATCTCCACGCGCTGATGCACAAGCGCCTCGTCGACCCTGACCGCGCCGTCCTCCCCGGAGAGACCGGCTACCGCTTCCAGCATGCGCTCATCCACGAGGCTGCGTACCGACGGCTGCCCAAGGCGCTCCGCGCCGAGCTGCACGAGCGCCTGGCGGACTGGCTCGAGCGCCGAGCGGGCACGCACATCGCCGAGCTCGAGGAGATCGTCGGCTACCACCTCGAGCGGGCTTGCCAGTACAGACTGGAGCTCGACGCCGATCAGGATTCTCTCCGGGAGCTCGCCGCGCGCGCCGCGGACAGGCTCGCCGCGGCCGGCCGCCGCGCCTTCCAACGTACGGACTTCGTCGCAGCGACTTCCCTGCTTTCGCGGGCCGTCGAGCTACTGCCACGCGAAGATCCCGCGAGCATCGAGTTGCTGAACATGCTCGGCTCAGCACTCGGGCCGATCGGTGAGCTCGAGCGTCAACAGCGAGTGCTCGATCAGGCGGTTCAGAGGGCGGCCGCGCTCGGAGATCCCACGGGCGAATGGCACGCGCGGCTCGAGCTCGCTTACAACAAATTGAGAGGCGACGCTCCCGGGCTGATGCGCGATGCAGAACGTGCGCTGTCCATCTTCGAGCGTGCGAACGACTCGCTCGGCGCAGCACGCGCTTCGGCCGTCATCGCACACGCACTGGTCGACCTCGGGCGCGCAGGCGAAGCGCTCACCGCAGCCGAAGGGGCGCTCGCTTACGCACGCGAGTCGGGCGTCAACCGGGAGTACGTTCGTGGCCAATGGGCGGTCACCGGCGCGCTTCTCGCCGGGCCGACTCCGGTTCCGTCTGCGATTGCCCGCTGCGAAGAGCTGCTGGAGAATGCTCCCGAGAGCCTCGTCGGCACCGTGGGCGCGACCTGGGTGCTGAGCGTCCTCCGGGCTATGGCACGCGAGTTCGCCCTGGCGCGGGAGCTCGTCGAACGCACCGTTAGCCTCCTCGAGGCAATCGCACATCCCCGGCCGCTGATCGCCATGGCGAATGCCGAGGGTCTCATCGAGATGCTCGCCGGGAAGCCGGCCCGGGCTGCGCAGGCGTACCGCCGCGCTATCGAGATCGCCCGGGCGATCGGCGACTTCGACAGCGCCGATGTGCACGCCGCGAGACTTGCCGGGGCCCTATGCCTGATCGGGCGAGGCGAGGAGGCGGCTCAGGTGCTCCGAGCGACTCCCTCCCCTCCCGAACATGCCTCGCTCTCCTCCACCGCGTACTGGCGCCTAGCCCATGCGCGCGTGCTCGCTCTCCAGGGCGAGCTTGCGGAGGCCGAGTCTCACGCCCGCGTCGCGACTGCGCTCGTTGCTTCCACCGACCTGCTCGACCTTCGCGGCAACGTGATGCTCGTCCTCGCCGACGTCCTCGGGGCGCAAGCGCGCTCAGTGGAATCAGCAGTCGCTCTCGGCGAGGCCGTACGCCTGTACGAACAGAAGGGCAACGTCGCTGCCGCTGCTCTCGCGCATTCACAGCTCCAGGCCAAGCAGTCGGCCTGAGCTGTCCCTCTTACCTCGGAAGTCCGGCTGCTCCGCGGCCATGATGACTTGCGAGGATTCTTCGATTCGACGCCATCGCGGGGGCACAGCCGCACATGTCGGCCGCATCGGCCCGAATCTGATTGCGGGCCGGCCCCCTGCTGGGACGATCCTGTCAGTCGTTTCCGAGCGCGTGGATGCGCTCTAGACTCTCGCTCGGCCAGAGCTCGTCCAGCTTGTAGAAGACGTCAAACGTCGCCGCCCTCTCCGGGATCTGCACCCAGTCCACCTTCGAACGGGTGAAGATGTGCACGTCGGGCGTGACGCTGCTCGGCTCATCGAGTGTCCCGCCGCGTACGAACCACACCTCCGGGTGGGTGTACTCGCTGAAGAGCGCGATCTGGCAGTTCGGGCAGCGGTAGATGCGCTGCATCCCGCCGCTGTCGCGTGGAACGTCGACCGCGTGTGGCTCGCCGCTCAGCACCTCGACGCGGTCGCGCTCGATCAGCAGGTTGATCACGAACGCGCTGCCGGTCTGCCGCTGGCAGCTCAGGCAGTGGCAGCAGTGCACGAAGAGCGGCTCGGACGCCAGCCGGTAGCGGACCTCCCCACACGTGCAACCACCTTCCACGACGGAGAATCTAGCGCGAGCCCACCTAGCGGCCGCGCCCGCCAGGTCGCCCGCGGTTGCGAATTGCCAACGTCCTAGACTCGGCCTATGCCGCGGTCGGTGGACACGCCGGGATGAAGGGCTCCCTCGAGACCCATTATGCGCGGAGTGGCGATGTCCACATCGCCTATCAGACCGTCGGTGACGCAGACCTCGATCTCGTTCTGCTCCCGGGTGCCTTCAGCCACGTTGAGCACCAATGGGAAGAGCCGTCGTTTGCCCGGTTCCTCCACCGACTCGCGTCGTTCTCACGACTCATCGTTTTGGATGTTCGAGGCACCGGCCTCTCCGACCGAGCGGCTGACCTTCCGACGCTGGAAGAACAGATTGACGACGTACTGGCAGTGCTCGACGCGGTTGGCTCCAAGCGGGCCGCGCTGTTCGGATTGTCCCAGGGCGGCGGCCTGGCGACGTTGTGCGCCGCCGCTCATCCTGCAAGGACGTCCGCACTCGTCCTCTTCGGTGCCTACGCGCGCAGCATGTGGGCCGATGACTTCCCGTGGGGGTGGACACCCGAGGATTACGACGAGCTGATGCGCCTGGCCCACGAAGGATGGGGCAGCGGAGTTTTCCTCCCACGCGTGGCGCCTTCCGTGGCGAACGATGCGTCATTCAAGGTCTGGTGGGCGAAGCAGGAACGACTCTCGGGAAGCCCGGGAACGATTCGCGCTTTCCTTCGCGCACAGCGGGAAGCAGATGTCCGACACGTGCTGCCGGCGATCCAGGCGCCGACGCTCATAATCCAGCGCCAGGAAGATGCGTATCGCCGAGTGGAACATGGGCGCTACCTCGCCGAAACCATCCCCGACGCGACCTACGTGCATTTGCCCGGTCGCGACAACCTCCCGTATGTGGGCGACCAGGAAGCGATTCTCGGCGAGGTGGAGGAATTCCTGACCGGAGTGCGGCACAGCGCGGAGCCCGACCGGGTATTAGCCACCGTTTTATTCACAGACATTGTGGGCGCTACATCGCGGGCCGCTGAGCTCGGCGATCGCGCATGGCGTGACCTCCTCGACCGTCACAACGCCGTCGTCCGCAGAGAATTGGAGCTCGGCCGTGGCCGAGAGGTGGACACGGCTGGTGACGGCTTCTTAGCGACGTTCGACGGGCCCGCTCGCGCAATCCGATCCGCTTACGCCATCGCCGAGCGTGTTCAGGCCCTGGCGCTCGATGTTCGGATCGGGCTTCACACGGGGGAGGTCGAGCTCGTCGAAGACTACGTGCGCGGGATCGCCGTACACATCGGCGCACGTACGCTCGCACTCGCCGGGCCTGGTGAAGTGCTCGTGACCTCAACGGTAAGAGATCTGGTCGCCGGTTCGGGGATCCAGTTTGAGGATCGGGGCGCCCGCGCGCTAAAAGGTGTGCCGGGGATGTGGCACATCTTCCGCGTTACCTCGGCATGAAGCGGTCCCGCCAGGTCTCGCGCAAGTGCTACGCCCGAAGACCGGTGATCTAGTGACGACGGATTCGATCCGGCCGGTCGTCCTTCGGAACGACGTTCGCATCGAGGATCCATTGAGAGTCGTTCTCGGCTTCCTCGAGACATGGCGTTTCGACGTCGGCGACCCTTCGCGACCAACGTCGTTCGACGAGTCCGACCTCAGGCTGGCAAACCGCGGCGGGGCCCGAATCTCAGCGGCCGAGATTGCAACGATCCTCCAGCGGCGCTGCGCAATCGAGCGAGCCTTACGGGGAATCGCTTCCAATGCTTCGCTGGCCGCGCGGCAGAACACGGTGCCGTGGCCGACGCTGACACAGCTCTTCGACGCGTTCGCGGACATCCGAGGGGTCGGCTTCTCGAAGATGACGAAAGCGCTCCACCCAAAGCGCCCTGCGCTGATCCCCATGCTCGACAGCGTCGTCCAGGCATACCTGCAGGACGACGACCTCGGCGCCCAAGCTTCGTTCGGAGAACGCGCCCTCGCGCTTGTCCGCGGTTACAAACGCGACCTGGACCACAACTCGGCAGCGGTGCGAGCGGTCCGGCAGGAGATCACGACACGCGGTCACGGCCTGACCGAGGTGCGAATCCTCGATCTGCTGATCTGGTCCGTCCAGCCAGCGGCCTGATCTCAACTCGTGGCGAGCGACAGATGATTTTTCGCCGCACTGCGGGTCTGATAGATAGGCCCTTGGATTACGACCGGGAGGTACGACCACGATGTCACGAACCCTGCTGTTGATTGGCACGCGCAAAGGCGCCTTTTTCCTGGAAAGCAACGACAGGAAGACGTGGGAGCTCCAAGGCCCGTTCTGCGAAGGATGGCCGGTGTACCACGTGATCCACGATCCGAAGAGCGACGCCGTGTACGCCGCGGCCGCAAGCGAATGGCATGGTCAGGCGATCTGGCGGAGCGGTGATCGCGGCGAGACCTGGACGCACTCGAGCGAGGGGATCGCATACGACGCCGAGTCCGGCCGCAAGGTCTCGAAAGTCTCAACGCTCGCCGTGAGCGACAGCCGTCTGCTGGTCGGCGTCGAAGCGCCCGGGATCTTCGAAAGCAGCGACGAAGGGCAAACATGGTCGTTGCTGTCGACCCTCGCCGGAGAACCGGGAAGCGAGACGTGGGACGATCCTTCGAATCAGCCGCCCGGTCATCTCGGCATCTCGGCGCTGATGTTCGACCGTGAGGACGCGGACCGGTTCTGGGCGATCGTGCAGGGTGTCGGCCTGTTCGAGACGACGGACTACGCGCAGTCGTGGTCGCCGCGTAACCGCGGGCTTCGCGCCGACTGGCCGCGCGAGCACGAAGAGGTCGGTTTCTGCGTGCACAAGCTCGTCCGCTCGCCCGTCGACGGCGACCGCATGTATCAGCAGAACCACGTCGGCATGCACCGCAGCGACGACGCAGGTCAGACGTGGACGGAGATCACGGAAGGCTTGCCCACGGAGTTCGGATTCGCCGCGGCAACGCATCCACACGATCGCGACACGTTCTATGTGATCCCGCTTGATCCGGGTCATGGACGGACGATGCCGGAAGGCCACGCGGCCGTCTGGCGGACGCGCGATGCCGGCTCGAGCTGGCAAGCCCTGGACCGCGGCCTGCCGCAGCGCGACGCGCATGTCGGCGTCTTGCGCGAGGCGATGGCTGTCGATTCCGAGGACGCACCGGGTCTCTACTTCGGGACGAGCACCGGGCAGCTCTTTGCGAGCGCCGACGAAGGCGACACGTGGACGCAGATTGCCGACTACCTCCCGCCGATCTCCTCGGTCGAGGTCGCTGCGATCGAGTAATGGCGGACGTCCGTCTCCCGTCGACGCTGGAGCCGCTCTTCCCGGGGCTGCCACGACAGGTCAACGTGCAGGCGGCCACCGTCCGCGACGTGATCGACTACCTTGAGCAGGACTGGCCGGGGATTCGAGACCGTCTCTGCGAGCCCGGACCGACGCTCCGCCGTCACATTCACGTGTACGTGAACCGCGAGCGCGCGAAACTCGACACGCCCGTCGCGGAGCAGTCACGTGTGGACGTCATTGCGGCAATCAGCGGTGGCTGACCGCGCTACGCGACAACCGAGTGAACGAGAGATACCGCAAATCGGCGGGCAGCCGCCCCGAACCCTGCGTCGTCTCCGAGGCGGCTGCGCGTTGCTGCTCTCTCGGCTCTAGCCGGTACAGCCCGTGATCGTTCCGGGCGGGAAGCAATTGTCCGGCGTGTTGCCGCTGATGTCCGTGTGGTTGAGCGTCACGAACCCCGGCCCGAAGAAGTCGGGATTCGCAAGACCACCGCCGATCCCGTCCTCGGAGACGGCATTGCCGGTCACGGTGCTGTTGTTCAGCACTAGCGTTGGCTCGGGAGCGCCGGGAATGCCGAAGTTGAAGTTGGCGATCCCGCCGCCAATGCCGGTATTCCCGAGGGTGTCGTCGAGCGCGGTGTTGCCCGAGACGACGGTCTTGTTGAGCGTCGCAGAGGCATGGTTCAGGAGCCCGCCGCCGGGGCCCCCAGGCGCAGCGTTCCCCGTGATCTGGCTGCTGTTGCTGACCAGAGTGCCGCCGTTAGCGACCCCGCCGCCACCGGCGAACTGGCCGCCGAAGACGCTGTTATCGCTGATCACGCTCTTGTTCAGCGTGACCAGGCTGCCGCCCTCGGTGTTGCCGCTGCCGGTGCCGCTTGCAATACCGCCGCCTCCGGGAGCGGTGTTGTGATCGACGGTGCTCGAGTTCAGCGTCAACGTTCCAGCGTGGTTCAGGATCCCGCCGCCGCCACCGCCCTGCTCACCGGTCACGGTGTTCCAGCTCACCTCGCTGTTGTTCAACGTCATCACGCCGACCGGGCCAGATCCGATCGTGCCAGTAACGATCCCACCTCCACCGGCACCGCTCGTATTGCCGGTCACGAGCGTGCGGTTAAGCGTCGTGGTGCCCTCGTTGTTGAAGATCCCGCCGCCGGGACCGGGCGAGTTGCCGCCCGTAATCGTGATGTTGTTCAGCGTTAGCCGGCCGCCGTCTGCGCCGTCGATGACGAGTACGCGGACTCGGTGGTCACCGCTGAGCGTCGAGCCGTTGCCATTGATCGTGATCGCAGAGACCACCACGGGCAGCCCATTCGGCCCCATGTCCATGTTGTTCACGCTGAGCGTGTAGGTGCAGCCCTTGTCGAGATTGATCGTCCCGCCACCAGAGCCGTTCGCCGCGGCAACCGCCGCCGCCAGCGCCGATCCGCCACCAGTGCAGGGTACGTTCACCGACGACGCAGCACCTGCCGCCGCACCGAACAACAACGCTCCACTCGCGAGCGCAGCCAGCGCGCCTGTTACTACCACCCGACGCCATCGCATGAGAACTCTCCTCTCCCTGGAATCCGTGCCCCAACGTCGATGCTATGAGCAAGTCCGGGCGCGGCTCAAGCCGCACTAGACGAGCAACATGAGCGCGCAACACAAACGCAACGTCACGACAACATCACCACGGCGAGCGCCGCTCCCGACCAACAACAGGCTAGGGTCAGGTGCGACCCCAAACATGGAGGCTCTAGTGAGCTTGGTTATCCGCTTTTCCCCACCGTCCTTGACCGCGGACCAGTACGACGAAGTTGTCCGCCGGCTCACGGATAAGGGCGTTCTTCCAGCAGACGGACTCGACTACGAGCTCTGTTTCGGCTCGGGCGACAAGCTCAAGGTCAGTCAGGTCTGGGACACGCAGGAGCAGCTCAACGCCTTCGGAGCAAGCCTCCGCCCGATTCTTGCCGAGATGAACATCAATCCGGGAGAGCCGGAAGTGCTTGAGGTACACAACATCATCAAGGCGTAGAAGCGCGACCTCCGCACGCGCCGCCCAGACGACCTGGGAAGCCTCCGAGGATTCTCGACGGACTCCCGCAGGGTCTCGCTAGGCCTGGCGAGCGGTTGGCGCGAGTCGTTCGGCGCGGTCTTTGATGCCGCGAAGCATCCTTCGCTCCATTAGGAGGGAGCCCGGCTCCATTGGCAGCATCCCAACGCGCGCGGCGAGCGTCGGCAGGCGGAAGCGATTGCGGCTGATCAGCCGCGTGGCGCCGTTGCTCTCCTCCAGCAGAAACGCCCAGACCCAGTTGCCATCCTCCGAGCGCCACGCGAGCACGTGCTCGGGTTCAACCCGCGCGAGTCGCATCTGGTTGGCCCCGAGGCCGATCGTGTCGCCCACCTCAGGATGCTGGAACTCCGGCAGGACGCGGTCGACACTATGCATGTCAAGGCCGAACAAGTTCTCGATCCAGTCATACGTGTAAGCGCCGCCACGCGGCGACGGACCCATCTGCGCAAGCCACGGCCAGACCGAGGCGACCGGCGCATCAATCGTGATGGCACGCGTCGAAATTCCATCCGCGTCCTCTAGGAGCTCATCCCCTGGAAGACGCGATCTGGCCTCTTCGCTAGTCGCCCCCCAGGTGAGGATGGGTCGACGGCAGAGTGAATAGAGGAAGCCGAGCGACGCGAGCACCATAAGGACGGACGTGCGCGGCCTCATCGCTCCGCCACCACGATCCCAGCATGCCAACCCGGAGCGCGCCCACCCTGCGGGAAACGAATCGACTCGGCGTCCAGGCCACTGCGTGCAATGAGCCACGAGACAAACGAGTTCGAGTTCCACATCTCGCCCGCACCCAGTTCGTCACGGCCCCACACGGGTGTCGGTACGACGGACACTAGGTCGAGCAGTCGCCGCGACAAGACCGGATCGTCCGTTAGTCGTTGTGGGCTTTCGACGGCTTCTGCGAGGTCGGGGATTACCCCATTGCGCCAGACACGCAGCTCGTATCGAAAGATCCGGAAGCGTTTCGCCCAGCGGGTGCCGACGGCTCCTTGGGCAACGACGCCACGCTCCGAGGCATCGCCGCGTTGGACTGGCGCCTGCTCGATCACGTACCGTCCTTCGGGCACGCCTACCACGAGGCCTGAGTGATAGAGGTCGCGGGGCGCGCGCCGCTCGAGGCGAGCCGCTACGGCTTCGAAGATCTTTCCGTTCAGTCGGACTGAATGACCGCCCGCCCCCAATGGCAGCCAGTAGAGGTCGACGGCCATTGGATCGCTACTCCGCTCCGGTAGCGGCCTGCTCAGCCTCGGTTTCCATTCGGGCGAGTCGGGTGTAGTAGTCGGAAAACTCATTTAGGTGTGCGAGCGCGATCTTGCCGGTGACAACCGGATCATCGTCCGTCACATTGGTGATCGCATTGTCGAGCCCGTGCTCCAGTTCGACATCCATCCCCATGCGGAACTGCTCGACGTCGAACGGAGCATTGTTCCAGTCGATGCCAATCTCCTCGCCTACATGCTGCGCCTCATGATTGGTGAACGTCTTCCTCTTGCGATCCATCATCCGCCACCTTTCTTTGCCAAAGCCACCTGAACCGTTAGCCAACGGCGCTCTTCGTGAAGACGCTGTCGGGCCTGTCGAAGCTCCTTCGGCGCGAACACCTTCATCAACGTCGTCGCGGTAAGCGCAACGTCTGCAGCCGTGAGCGCTCTATCCCAGATCTCAAGCAGCTCCTCAGGTAAAGACCGTCCTCCGAGGCGCGGCCGGGGCGTCGAGACGAGCCGCGGCGACTCCGGGCGGGTCCGAATCGGGCCCTCCACGAGAGCGACAACTTCCAGCGGCTCGGACGCAAGTGCCGACATTGACGCCTCTCCCTTCTGGTTGCTTCTACCTCCAGTCTGCGACGGTCGCTAGGGCCCTGCCATCGGTGACGGCCCGACTCCGGATACGGCGTTCTACGGAGTGCGGCTACCAGGTCTTGAGCGTTTCCCTGGGCTGAGGCAGTCCGATTCGCACCCGTGCATCCACGATGACGCAACCGCTGGGCCCAGCGAAGACAGGGTTCAGGTCGAGCTCCAACACCTCTGGAAGATCCTCCGCAAGCTGAGAGACACGAAGCAGGAGATCCTCGACGGCTTCCCTGTCAGCAGGAGCTGCCCCCCGAAAGCCGGCGAGCAGTTTGCCGGCTTTCCCGGTGTGGGCGAGTTCCTGTGCGTCGTAGTCGGTCAAGGGCGCGAGTCGGAAGCCAGCGTCGCCGATCAGCTCGGCGAGCGTGCCACCCGGTCCGAGAGCAATGAGCGGGCCGAACACAGGGTCTTGAACGGCGCCGACGAGAACTTCAACTCCACTTCGCACCATCGGCTGGATGAGAAGAGGCGCGCCGATTCTCTGTGCAGCTTCGCGGACAGCGTCGGAGTCTCGAAGGTCAATTGCAACGCCTCCGCTTTCGGTCTTGTGCACGCCCGCTTGCGCAGTCTTGACAACAACGGGATAGCCGATTTCGTCCGCGGTCATGACTGCTTCCTCCACGGTCGCGACAGACCACTCGGAAACGAGCGGCAATCCGTAAGCCGCGAGGAGTCGGCGCGTGAGATCGGGATCGAGCCAGCCTTCGGAATTGGCTTCGACGAGCTTGCGCACGGCTCGTCGGTCGATGTCTCTGAAGATCGGAGTGCGACCCTGAGGCCTTCTCAGCCACTCGGTACGCTCCGCCGCACGTCCAAGTGCATGTGCCGCAGACTCCGGGAACGAGAACGGAGCAACAACTCCCGAGAGCAGCTGGGCCGGCGTTCCATCCGCGCTGATCACGCAGGCCAATACAGGCTTCTCCGCGTCCCCTGCGTTCTCAACGGCGCGGACGATCGCGGATGCGACCTCGTCGGCGCCGGCCACCACCGGAGGGACGAACAACGCGATAACGGCGTCGACGGTGTGATCGCAGAGCAGGAGCGGCAGCGCGTCCGCGTACGTCGAGGCCAGAGCTGAACCCAGCATGTCGACTGGGTTCGTGACGCTCGCCTCTCGTGGGAGAATCGACTCGAGGCGTTCGAGCGTCTTGCTCGAGAGCTCGGACAGCGAGAGACCCGCGGCCTCACAAGCGTCCGCGCAGAGGATGCCCAGGCCGCCGGCGTTCGTCAGGATCGCGACGTGGTTGCCGCGCGGAAGAGGCTGTGTCGAAAGCAGGCTGGTCAGATCAAGCAACTCTTCGAGACTGTCTGCCCGCAAAACGCCTGCCTGGTGGAACAACGCATCGACCGCCGCCTCCGACCCTGCAAGCGCTGCGGTATGCGAGCTGGCCGCACGAGCGCCGGCTGCTGTGCGGCCGGCCTTCATGGCCACAATCGGCTTCTTGCGAGCTACGCGGCGAGCGAGACGACCGAACTTGCGCGGATTTCCGAAGGATTCGAGGTAGAGCAGAACGACATCGGTGTTTGCGTCATCCTCCCAGTACTCGAGCAGGTCGTTAGACGAAACGTCTGCCTTGTTGCCAATCGAAACGAAAGCGGAGAGGCCCAGTCCCCGCTCCGCAGCGCGCTCCAACAACGCAAGACCGAGGGCACCGCTCTGCGACGAGAAGCCAACCCTGCCCGCCGGTAGCGACCTCGGGCCGAAGGTGGCGTTGAGCCGCGATGCTGAAACCGCAATTCCAAGACAATTGGGACCGAGCAGGCGCGCGCCGCTTGCGCGCACCAATTCGACCAAGCGTTCCTGACGTTCTCGTCCGGCCGGCCCGGTCTCCGCGAAACCTGCCGAAATAACGCAGAGAGCCCGTACACCTGCGAGAAGCGCCTCGGCTACGGCTTCGAGCACGGTTTCGCCCGGGAGACACACAATGGCGAGATCGACCGGCTCGCCAATCTGGGCCACTGACTCGTACGCGCGAACCCCTGCAACCGAGCCGCCCGAGCGATTCACCGGATATGCGGCGCCGACGAAGTCGCCGCGCAGGATGTTCCGGAAGAGCTCGCCACCGATTGACCCGGTACGCGGCGACGCACCGATCACAGCGACATTATCCGGCGAGAAGAACGGTTTCAGGGACGCCGCGACTGCGACGTGATCGCGCTCATCGATACGGGAGACGAGCGTGTCGGTCGAGGCGAGTCGAAGGCGAACCTCGGTGGTTCCACTCTCGGTGGTCCGTGAAGTCTGGAAGCCGGCCTCCGCAAAGACCCGGAGCATGGCGCCGTTGTCAGGCATCACCTCAGCGAGGAATTCCTCGACGCCGACCAAGCCGGCGAGCGCGGCCAGTCGTTCGAGCATGCGCGTCGCGATCCCTCGTCCCTGCAGCTCGTCGGCAACCGCAAACGCCACTTCCGCGATTCCCGCATTTCTGAGGCGTGCATAGGTCGCAAGAGCCGCGATCCGTTCGCCGTCCATTCCGACGAGCGCGCCGCGCTCGGTCCAGTCTGGCTCGAGCATGGGCGCGACTAGTCGCTCGTCGACGGTGGGGTGCCCGTGGAAGCGGAGATAGAGGCTCCGATCGGACAAGCCGCGGAAGAAGTCGAGCAGCGCCGGCGCGTCTTCGAGCCGGGGTGAACGGAAGCGCATGGTCGAGCCGTCGCGTAGAACGACGTCGGATACGGCCTGAACCGGCGAAACGGGTGCGGATCTCCCCATGGAGAGAGTGTGGTTGCGCCCCTTTTTCACGCGAGCACTCCGACCTCGACAGTCAACCGCGTAGCGAGCTCGACCAGCCGGTTGGAATATCCCCACTCATTGTCGTACCACGCCACGACCTTGACCTGAGTGCCGTCGACGACACAGGTCAGCGGTGCATCGAAGATCGCGGAATACGGCGACTTGACGATGTCGGAGGAAACGAGCGGCTCCTCGCTGTAGGCCAGAACGCCGGCCAGATCTCCCTGGTCTGCGTGCTCGGAAAACAGCGCGTTGATCTCGTCAATCGACGTGGGTCTCCCGGCCTCGATGGTGAGATCTACGATCGAGCCGGTCGGGATAGGAGCACGAACGGCAAAGCCGTTCAATTTGCCGGCGAGCTCGGGGATTACAAGGCCGATCGCCTTGGCAGCCCCTGTGGAGGTTGGAATCAGGTTCAGACCCGCTGCCCGAGCGCGCCGGAGATCCTTGTGCGGAAGGTCGATGAGCCTTTGGTCCGCCGTGTAGGCGTGAATGGTCGTCATCAACCCGTGACGGATGCCGACGTTCTCGTGAAGGACTTTTGCGACCGGAGCGAGACAGTTCGTCGTGCACGACGCATTCGAGAGGACGTGATGCGACTCCGGCTCGTAGACCTTTTCGAAGTTCACTCCGAGGACGATCGTCGCGTCAACGTCTTTGGCCGGTGCTGACACGATCACCTTGCGTGCGCCGCTCTCGAGGTGCCTCCCTGCTTCCTCCCCCGAGCGAAAGCGTCCGGTCGCCTCGATCACGACTTCCGCGCCGAGCTCGCCCCACGGGAGCTTGCGGGGGTCTGGCTCCCCGAACACCGGGATCTCCGAATCGTCTACCCGAATGACTCCTTCGCCGACCTCGACTCGGCCGGGAAACCGACCGTAGACGGAGTCGTACTTGAGGAGATGGGCGAGGGCAGCGGGCTCGGCAAGATCGTTGATCCCGACCCACTCGACCCCTAGTTCGCGCTCATAGGCGGCGCGAAACGCCGCGCGGCCAACGCGCCCGAATCCGTTCATAGCGACCTTGGTACTCATCTGTCCCTCCTCGTTGGCGTGGCGTCCGTTGAACTCGAAGTCTTCGCCTGGCGTCCCCCACAACACATCCGCAAGCTCACCGAAAACGCGTGCGGGAAAGGCGCAACGTCAAGACAGAGGCCCGCAACGAGGTGCGGGCCTCTACAACCCAGCCGCGTGACTGGTTTCGTTTACGTCAAGACGGTTTCGAGTTGCTCCACGCGGTTGGGATTGCGAACCGCATGTTCGCCCTCGAGCACGACTTTGAGGGCGTCGGTCTCGGCAGCGGCGCCGAAGGTGTCATACGCTTCGAGCGTCTCGTCGAGCGCGAAGTGATGCGTCGCAAACGGCGTCGCATCGAGGCGCCCTTCGGCGATCAGCTGCAGAAGCCGCGGAGTCGTAAACGTGTCCACGAGACCGGTCGTGATCGTGATGTCCTTGATCCACAGGGTCTCGAGGTGGAGCGTTGCGGAGTGCCCGTGAACTCCAACGTTCGCGACGTGCCCGCCGGGTCGGACGATCGCTGTACAGAGCTCGAACGTCTCAGGGACACCAACGGCCTCGACCGCGACGTCTGCACCCAGGCCGTGAGTGAGCTCCTGGATCATCGCGACCGCATCCTCGCGACCGTTGTTAATCGTCACGTCTGCGCCGAAGACCCGCGCCTTCTCGAGTCGCGAGTCGGCGAGGTCGATCGCAACGATGCGTGCCGGCGTGTAGAGCTTCGCCGTCATGATCGTGGCGAGGCCGATCGGGCCGGCCCCGACGATGACGACGGTATCGCCGGCGTCGACCTTCCCGTTCAGGACGCCGACCTCGTAGGCAGTCGGCAGGATGTCCGCAAGGAACAGGACTTGCTCGTCCGAGAGCCCCTCGGGCACCTTGTAGACCGACGTGTCGACGAAGGGCACGCGCGCGTACTCCGCCTGGAGCCCGTCGATCAGGTGGCCGAAGATCCAGCCTCCGCCGCCTGTGCAAAGACCGTAGTGAGCTTCCTTGCAGAATCGGCATCTCCCGCAGGACGTGATGCACGACACAAGGACGCGGTCGCCCTCGGCAAACGTGCTCACCGCGGCGCCAGTCTCGACGATTGTCCCGACCGCTTCGTGACCCAGCACCGTCCCGGGAGTCACCTCGGGAACGTCGCCTTTCAGGATGTGCAGATCGGTGCCGCAGATGGTCGAGGAGTCGATGCGGACAATCGCATCGCTTGGATCGACGATCACGGGATCCGCCTTGGTGTCCCAGACCTTTTCGCCTGGGCCGTCATAGATGAGGGCTTTCATTGCAGACCTCCTTCGCTAGAGCTCGTAGCCAATGCGACGAGAGAACTCGCGGTGCGCCGCCTCGGCCTCGCAGCGATCCCGTGCCGCCAAATCGGACCGACGTAGCTCCACGCCCAAGCGCTCGATCAGGCAACCCCCCGCTGCGACGGCCCCGCCGGACTCCCAGAAGGCGCACCGCTCGCCGGTGCAAGGCTCGGTGGCCCCTTGGGCTAGGTGAAGCGTGCAATTCAATCCGATCTGGCTCATGACTCCAGTTTCCGGCGCAAGTGCTCGCCCGGCATCCGCGCCCTGCCCGAATCTCGGTGCGGGCTTCTACTGAAAGCGTCCGCAAAAGGGAACCGCTCCCGACGAAGCGGGAGCGGTTCGGGGAGTTGGGCCGGCGCCTGTCTCGGAAACCACCGGGCGCCGGCCCGGCTTGTGCCGCGTCTAGATCGAGTGCACGGCGACTTGCTTGCGATGCAGGGCTGCGAAGGCCAGGACGATGAAGCCGATCCCGCTAAGCAGCAGCGCGACGCCGACGACGATCCCGAACAATCCGAGCCTGTCGGCCATGTAGGACGTGTTCAGGGCGGTTGTCAGCGCGGTCTCGGTGACCCAGAGATTGCGGACGCCGTTTGCGACCGGCTGCTTGCTCGCCTGGTCGATCAGGGCGTACGCGGGGTTGTCCGTGCCGCCGCCCACTGCGAGCTGGGCCTTTGGAGTGTTCGGCTTGGCCGTGAAGCGGCCCATCTGGGCGTACGTGTAGCCACCAGTGGCCTCGAGCGCGTGGATTCGCATGTAGCTCGCGAACGCCCGTGCCCTCGGGCCGCTGTTGATCGCTTTGCCCGCGACCGAAACGGTCGGCATGTTGGCGACGTTGATGAGGCCTGCCTCTTTGGCTTCCTTGGCGATCAAGGCCGGAGTCATATCGGCGCTGCCGACAATCTTCTCCTGCTTGAGGCTGTCCGTGACCGTTGCACGGCCGCTGAAGCCCATGACGATTGCCGCGACGCCGAATGCGACGAGGACCGCGCCTGCGCCGAAGCCGCCCCACTCGAAGAGCTTCCGAGCGAGATCGCTCCTCTGGCGAACTGTCTTTGTTGCACGATTTTCAGCTGTGATGGTGCTCATTTCCTGCCTCCAGTCCTCTGGTGGTGGTTCCGGTTGCTCCGAAGTCAAGCCCACCCGCTATGACACGCCATCCGCTCCGAGCCGCCGACCGACTGGGGGCCTTCCGTGCTCTCATTGCGGCTTTCTACTGAGCCTGCGAGCATTCGACCGATGCCAACGCGGACAGAGACCGACCGGCTGCGGGCGCTGATCGAGACGGGCATCGCGATCAACGCGGAGCTTTCACTCGACGCTGTTCTCGAGCGAATCGCTGAGGCAGCGGCACGCGTCACCGCCGCCCGCTATGCGGCCCTGGGCGTGATCGACCGAGCCGGAACCGCCCTGGAGCGTTTCATCACGCACGGCATCGACGCAGCCACTCACGCCGCGATCGGCGAACTCCCTCGCGGCCGCGGAATCCTCGGCGTGCTCATTCGTGACGCGCGTCCGCTGCGTCTCCACGACCTCGGTGAGGATTCGCGCTCGGTCGGATTTCCGCCCAACCACCCGCCCATGCGCAGCTTCCTCGGCGTCCCGATCCTCCTACGCGGAGTGTCTTACGGCAACCTGTACCTCACCGAGAAGGAAGGCGGCGGCGATTTCACCGACGAGGACGAGGAAATCGTCACATTGCTCGCGGCACAGGCTGCGGTCGCGGTGGAGAACGCACGTCTGTACGAATCTGCGACGGAATGGTCGCGCCAGCTCGAGTCCCTGAACGAAATCGGCGACGCAATGGTGAGCGAGCTCGAATTGCCCCGTCTGTTGGATCTCGTAGCCCGTCGACTCCGTGAATTGATTGGTGCGCGCCTCGTCACGATCGCACTGCCGGCTGGGGACGAGCTCCGGATCGAGACTGCTGACGGCGATGGAGCAGAGGCGTTCATAGGCCTGGTCTTCCCGATGCGCGACTCAAAGACAGGCCGAGTGTTGGAACGAGGTCACAGCGAGCGAGTCGACTCACTGCTCGAGGACCCCGAAGTAGATCAGGATGCGTCACGAAAGATGGGCGCCAGAACTGGCCTTTACGTGCCGCTCGTCCTGCGCGGTGCGGCCATCGGTGTGCTCGTCGCGCACGACAAGCTCGGCTCTGATCAACGCTTCGATAGCGCCGACCTTCGACTGGCCGAGCAGTTCGCAGACCGGGCCGCTATTGCGGTTGACCTATCGCGGCGCGTCGCGCGCGATGCGCTGGGGCGGGTCGTGGCGGGCCAGGAGGTAGAGCGCCGCCGGCTGGCGCGCGAACTGCACGACGAAACCGGCCAGGCGTTGACCTCGATCCTCCTCGCCCTGCGTGCCGTCGAGGAGGCGGGTAGTGGCGACGGGCTCCAGAAGTCAGTCAGCGACGTGCGCGAGCTCGTCGTGGCGACGCTGCAGGACGTACGAAAGCTTGCCGTACAGCTTCGTCCGGCAGCGTTGGACGATTTCGGGCTTGTGCCTGCTTTGGAGAGGCTCGTGCAGACGTACTCGGAGACAACCGGCATCGCCGTTGAACTGGAGGCCGGGCTAGGCGAGCATCGGCTCCCAGCTGAGCTCGAGACCACGCTGTACCGAATCGTGCAAGAGGCTTTGACGAACATCGTCAAACACGCGGACGCAACGAAAGTGAGTGTTCTGCTCGTTCGTCGGGAGGGGTCGGTCACGGCGGTGATCGAAGATGACGGCCGCGGCTTCGATCCCCGCAATACCCGCGAAGATCGTCTGGGGCTGTTAGGCATGCGCGAGCGCGCGGAACTCCATGACGGGCGTCTGAAGATCGAGGCTGCCGAAGGCTCGGGAACAACCCTCGTCGTCGAGGTGCCCCTGTGATCACAGTCGTCGTCGTCGACGATCACGCAGTCGTCAGGTCGGGGTTACGCTTTCTCCTCGATGCGAATGAGGACATCGAGGTCGTTGGTGAGGCAGGCAATGCGAAGGACGCGATCTTCCGAGCGCGCGCTCTCAAACCCGACGTGATGCTGCTCGACGTGGTCATGCCAGGCTCGAGCGGGATCGACGCTCTGCCCGAGCTCCTCAAGGAGTCACCCGAAACGAAGGTGCTCGTTCTCTCGATGCAGGACGATCCAAGCTACGTCCGCGAGGCTTTCGGTGCCGGCGCAAGCGGCTATGTCCTCAAGGAGGCGGCCGATGAAGAGGTCGTCTCCGCGGTTCGTGAGATCGCGAATGGCGGCAGATATGTTCACCCCAGTCTTGGTGCCCGCATGGTCACGGCGGAAGCCGAGGAGAGAGCGGCGGCCGAGGCTGATCCATTATCCGAACGGGAGCGCGAGGTGCTGCGACTGCTCGCGCTTGGGCATACGAATCAGGAGATTGCGCAAACGCTCTACATTTCGGTACGCACGGCGGAATCGCACCGTGCTCACATCATGCAGAAGCTTCGGCTCTCGACGCGAGCGGAACTCGTGCGTTACGCATTGTCGAGCGGTCTTCTCGCCGACGAGTCCGCCTAAAAATCGAGCCCGAGCCCGACGCCGAGCCGCCCCTCGTCGCGTGACCAGTAGAAGCGCTCGTGAGCGAGCCTTGGTGTCCCCTCGATGAGGTCCTTCCAAGGACCAAAGGTCTCGGCGACGATCGGATCATCGACGATGTCGTTGACGATCCATTCGACCTGCGGAGCCTCGAACAAGAACACCACCTCGCCGGCAGTCAAATAGGCCGCGTGACGGTGGAAGCCCAGGTCGTTCGGATCGAACGGCGGACCATTGGCGATGAGTGCTTCAGCATCCTCGTGCGCGCCGTCTACCAAAC
This sequence comes from uncultured Thermoleophilia bacterium, assembly GCA_963842335.1. Taxonomy (GTDB): domain Bacteria; phylum Actinomycetota; class Thermoleophilia; order Gaiellales; family Gaiellaceae; genus PALSA-600. Next base: position 45,888 of record CAWJGF010000016.1, read on the forward strand.
GAGCAACGATCATCAGGCGATTCATGAGAAGCCTCCTAGTTCGGCGTTTTGTTCAGCGTGCCGTTCCTGGAGCCCCGCGACATCAGCGGGAATGCGGTTGAGGACTACGGCTTCTCCGCAGACTTCCGCTCGAAGATGACCAAAACGCTCAGGTGCTCGTACGCCGTGAAGCGATGCTCGGCGTGTGCCTCCACGAAGACCGCGCTCCCCTCTCGGACGGCCACCTGCTCACCCTTCACCTCGAGGACACCCGTGCCTTCGAGCACGACGTAGAGCTCGTCGTCCTCGTGAGGCTGCTGTCGGTCGGGCTCCGGGGCGACGAGCACGTAGACGCCCACCTCGAGGCCGGCGGAGTCGTGGACGATCTCGTAGCCACCACCGGCCTCCCGAAGCCGTTCCCGGACGGCTGCGACTTCGAATGGGTGCACGCCCCCGAACCTACTTCACCCGGACGATCAGCCGCAGGACGTTGTCCTCGCCGACCGTCTTCATCGAGCTGGCCCAAGCGTAGTCCTCGCCCGGCTTGGTGGTGAAGCGGTAGACGCCCTTCTGTGCCAGCGTCACAGTCGCTGACGATCCCATCTTCTTCATGTTCGGGTGTACGAGCCGCAACTTCGAGCCGGCCGTCTGAACCAGCATGTGCGGCATGACGTCGTTGTTCGTGATCTTCAGCACCATGCCGGGCTTGACACTGACGGACAGCGACGGCTTGAAGAGCCCGGAGTTGAACGACCAGGAATGGCAACCACGCATCTGATGCCTGATCGTGATCGTCGCACTGCTACCTGCGGGGGCCGCCGCCGTCATCGCGAGGGCAGCCAGCGCAGCGAATGCAAGTGCCGCGCCACGAATTCTCGTTCGGTGCTGCATGACTTCTCCTTCGTTCGCAAACATTGAGCTCAGTGTCGGCAAGCCCGGCTTCGTCGCCATCCGTTCGGTGCCTCAAATGATCTGCGGGTTTGCCGCAGCGCTTCTGCGCCGAGCTGCTGATGCGACACCGCCTGAGGGAGCGCACCCTTGGCACATGCGCCGACATAGCTACGCCGTCTGGTGGAAAGAGGAGCACGGCCCGCGGCACGTGGGCAAGCTCGAGGTTGCGCTCTTCCATGCGCTTCTCTCAGGGAATGGCTCGACGAGGTTGGCAGTACCACTAGATGCGATTAGGACCGTGGAGTGCCGCGGTGGCGAAGTGCGCCTGAACCGGCGTAATGAAGGGTTCCTACGAATAGGGAGCCTCGATGCACCCGGAACGCTCCGAGAGCTGGCCCACGCGCTCGGGTCCTAGCACGCATCGGTCTCGCTGATGGGCTAAATGGAATCTCGAGGGGCTCGCCTCTCAGACGAAGACGGCCTCGATCTCGGCGATGGTTTCCGCGTCGAGATCGATGTCGGCCGCGGCAGCGTTCTCGCGGACTTGATCGGGCCGCGAGGCGCCGATGATCGGGACGGCAACATTGTCCTCGCGCAGGATCCACGCGAGTGCAAGTTGAGCGGTCGTGTAGCCGAGTCGCTCGGCGATCGAGCGGAGGCGATCCACTTGCTCCAGCGTTGCGTCATCCAGGCGCCGGCCGATCGTCGCACTCATTCGTTCACTGGTCGCACGCGTCTCCGCCGGTGGAGGCGAGCCGGGTCGATACTTGCCGGTGAGGACGCCCTCCGCAAGTGGCGACCAGACGATCTGGGAAATCTCGTTTTCGCGGCAAAGCGGGATCACTTCGCCCTCCGGAGCCCGCCAGAGCAGCGAGTATTCCGGCTGTGACGAGACGAACTTCTCGAAGCCGCGCTCGCGCGTGAGCTCGAGCGAGCGTTGGATCAGCTCGGGAGTGAACTCACTGAAACCGATGTAGCGGACCTTTCCCATTCGCACGACGTCGGTGAGCGCCTCCATGGTTTCCTCGAGCGGCGTGTCCGGGTCGTCCCGATGACACTGGTACAGATCGACGTAGTCCGTCTGCAGCCAGCCCAGCGAAAGGTCGATCTGCTTGTGCACCTGCTCCGCCGACGGTCCTTCGCCGGTCCCGTCTCCGACTGGAAACCGGAGCTTCGTGCCGAGAATGTAGGAGTCCCGCGGGCGCTTCGACAGCACTTCGCCGAGAAAGCTTTCGGACGCACCGCCTGAGTACACGTTCGCGGTGTCGATGAAGTTGATGCCGCACGCGAAAGCAGTGTCGATGCACGCTCGTGCCTGCTCGTCTGGAATAGCACCGCCGTACGTCTTCCAGCTCCCGAGGCTGGCCGCAGAGATGTGCAGTCGCTGGAGCCAGCAGCACCCCGGCTGCGGTGGCGAGGGCTGTCGGGATTCGTCTCCGTCCTGCCTTCATCGTCGATCTCCTTTCCCAGGTCTTTGCGCCTGAGGCTAGGAGCAGCGGAGCGGCGGTGAAGGGGGGAAATCCCTACGAAATCGTGCGATTCCCTCGAGCCGCGCGGGCGACGTCCTCACTCTTTAGGGACTTCTTAGCTGGCGCTCAACCTCCGCTTAGTCGCGGCTGCTGAGATGAGCTCATCAGCGAGCGAAAGGACAACTGATCATGGGGCGCATCCACATCCGCACCGCCCTCGCCACGCTCATCGCCCTCGCGGCGATCGGGACCGGCACTGCCTTTGCGGCAACACGAACGACGAGTCATCCGATCGGCACAGGCGCCGTGGTCATCGAGACGAACCTGGCCTACCAGAATGCAGCCGCGGCGGGCACGGGGATCGTGCTTACGTCGTCGGGAAGGATCTTGACCAACAATCACGTGATCGCCGGTGCGACGACGATCCGGGTGGTCGTCCCGAAGACGACGCACACCTACACGGCGCGGGTCGTCGGCTACGACACGACGGCAGACGTCGCCGTGTTGCAGCTACAGAAGGCCTCGCATCTGAAGACGGTGACAACCGGTAACGCCTCGAGCCTCAAAGTCGGCGCACGCGTCACCGCGGTCGGCAATGCGGGCGGCACTGGGAGGCTCACGTCCTCACGGGGCCACGTGACCGGGCTGAACAGGTCGATCACGGTTCAGGGCGACAGCGGGACGACCGAACAGCTCACCGGGCTCATCGAGACGAACGCCGCGCTCCAGCCGGGAGACTCCGGCGGGCCGCTGCTGAACAGCGCGGGCCATGTGGTCGGAATCGACACGGCCGCATCGAGCTCCCCCTTCGCCTCCGCCTCGAACGACGGTTACGCGATCCCCATTGGCAAGGCAACGACGATCGCGAAGCAGATCGTCTCGGGCAAGTCGTCGACGACGGTGCACATCGGCGCCACAGCGTTCCTGGGCGTGCAACTTGGGAACAGCCCATCCTTTGGGGGCCAGGGCGCAACGATCGTCGCCGTCGTTCCAGGAGCACCGGCGGCAGCGGCGGGACTTGTTCCGGGCGACGTGATCATCGCGGTCACAGGCAGGGCGGTGAGCGGCCCCAGCGACATCGCGCCGATCATCCTCGCGCACAAGCCCGGCGACAAGGTCACCGTCACCTACTTCGACGCAAGCGGACAGACGCGGAACGCAAGCGTCACGCTGGCAAGCGGGCCACCGCAGTAAGGGACTTCAAACAGCGGTCAGTTCGTCACTGTGCCAATCAGCGTTTGTACCGTGTACTGGGGCGGGTTCTCGCGCTCAATACCTTCGCCCCGCATTCCCTTGAACGCCTTCGTTGCCGAGGTGATCGTCCAACGGGCCGGCGTGCGGGTGTTGTTCGCATCGATCTTGACCAGGTACGTGATCGTTCCCTTGCTGCCCAAGGTTACGTAGCGAAGCGTGATCAGAGGACCTTTCTGGTTGTGACGCTTGCCACGCAGTACCTAAAGGGGGTCGACAAGGCAGGCCTCCTCAGTACCATCCGACGCTCAAGAACAGGCCCAGGGCTGCCCCTCTCTCTTCGCGGCCCTTTGTTCATCCTCTCCCGTGCCGAACTCTCTCCGCAGCCGCCTGCTGACGTGCGCATTTGCCGCGACGTTGTTCTGCTGCACCGTTGCTGGTCTGCACAAGCCGGCAGCGGCGGCCGCGCAACACGCACCTTCGCAGGACGTTCACAAGCGGATGACTCGAACCCTCGGCGATCGCGCGGCGGCAATTGCCGTCAAAGAAGTGGGAGTGCCGTATCGCTGGGGAGGCACCTCGCCGGCGAGCGGCTTTGACTGCTCGGGCCTCGTTTACTGGACGTACGGCCGGCTTGGCATCGCACTCCCACACAGCTCCTACTCGTTGTATGACACGGGCCGCCGCGTCGAACGTTCGCGCATGCGGCCCGGCGACGTGCTCATCTTCTCCGGCCTCGGTCACGTCGGCATCTACATCGGGCGCGGGCAAATGGTCCACGCGCCTCACTCGGGTACCGTCGTTCAGGTGGTGAGGTTGGGAAGCTCGTCGTATGGCTCGCGGATCGTCGGCATCCGGCGGATCCGCAAGCGCTGAACTCGTCCCACTGTGACTGAAGCGCGCCGTAAGTGCGCCGAAACGCTGACGTACCCTTTCGCTCGCTTCCGCTTCGATCTATGACGGAAGGCCACTGGCCTTTCAACCGATTGGAGTGCGCATGTCAAGAGTCCTGCTGGTCGTCATCCTCGGAGTGCTGCTCCTCCTTCCTGCCGCAGCCGATGCCGCCGGGTCCAGCGGTGTCGTCATCAGCCAGGTTTACGGAGGCGGTGGAAACGCGGGCGCCACATTTCGGAACGATTACGTCGAGCTCTTCAACGCCGGGTCAGCCACCGTCGACCTAGCGGGCTCGACAGTGCAGTACGCCACGGCCGCTGGAACGACGTGGCAGGCGACCGCCCTCGCCGGAACAATCGCGCCCGGCCGCTCCTACCTGGTCCAGCTTGCATCGAACGCCGACGTCGGCGCCGCTCTTCCGACTCCGGATGCGACCGGGACGAGCAACCTCGGCGCAGCGAGCGGGAAGATTGCGCTCGTTACGGGCACGGCCGCGCTCACGTGTGGGGCCTCGGCCGGGAGCTGTTCGGGACTCGTAGAGGATCTCGTTGGCTACGGCGATGCGAGCGATTTCGAGGGCTCCGGTTCCGCTGCGGCGCTCTCCAACAGCACGGCCGCGGTTCGTGCGAACAGCGGTTGCGCCGACACGAACGACAACGCCGCCGACTTCACGGCGGCCACGCCTGCGCCACGGAACTCAGCTTCCCCTGCGCACGTGTGTGCCGGCACGCCTTCCTCCGGGCCGAGCGGCTCCGTGAACGTCGATCTCAACGTGGCTTCCGTCCTCACCGTGTCACTCGACCATCCGTCCCTCAGCTTCGGAACGTTTACGTCCGGCGATCGGCCGGCGCCGCTTCCTGAGCGGGTCACCGTGTCGAGCAACAACGCCGCCGGCTACTCGCTCGCGGTCGCTCGGACGACCTTCGCCCCGACCGACCTTCCGCTCGCGCTGTCGGCGAGCGCACCGGCCGGTGGAACGCTAGGAGGCGGCCTCAGCGGTGGCGCACTCGTTCCGATCCCGGTCGCGCCGGCGACGGGGTTGACCGTGGGCACGAAGTCCGCGGCAAGTGCAGCAGGTGGCGATATCTGGGCGACGAACATCGGCTTCTCTGCTCCGTTGCCGCTCGTCGCGACCGGCCACTACTCGGCAACCGTGACTTTCACGGCGCTCGCTCGTTGAACAGAACGCTCGGGCTTGCCGCCTTCGCCGGGCTTTTGCTGACCGCCTCTGCCGCAGAGGCGGTCAGCGCCGATCGGCCTCGCGTCGCCCTTTCCGTCTCGCCTGCACGACTCGCACTCGCTGCACCCGGATCGAGGAGGATCAACGTGCGAAACGACGGCGCCGAGCAGGTCGTCGTCGACGTCCGTCGGCGAACCGTCGTGACGAGGTGGCTCCAGATCTCACCGGAACGTTTGCTCCTCGGCCCGGGAAGAAGCGCAGTCTTGACGGTCCGCGCCAAGGCGGGACCGGACGCCGAACCCGGTGACCACCAAGTACTGGTCCTACTGACGACGCGCCCCCAGCACGGCAGCCGCGTCGCTCTTCGGCTCAGGCTTGGGGTCCGCGTCAATGTGAGGATGCCGGGAAGGATCGTGCGCCGTCTCGCGCTGGGCGGTGTTCGCGTCCACCGGAGGCGTGGCTTGCGGTTCATCTTTGTCCCGATCGTCAACCGCGGCAACGTCACCGTGCAACTCCGCGGGCACGTAAAAGCCTCGTTGTTGCGCCGCGGCGATCGAGTCGCGCGGCTACAAGTCACGGCGCGGCCCGCCCTGCCTCCCGGCGTGCGCACGTTCCTCGCTCTCCGCTACGCCGGCCGCGTGCGAGGTCATGTGGTGGCGGTTGTTCAGATCCGGATGGGCCCCGATGCTCGCCCCGTGGAGCGCCGGTATCGACTCCGGCTGTGATCGAGCGGATCTAAACTCGCAACGTGGACACACGGGAGGCTGCGCAGCGCTGGGCGGAGACGTGGGAACGCGGTTGGCACGAGCACGACGCCGACGCCATCGCGGCTCTCTACGCCGAGGGGGTGTACTGGCAGCAGCATCCGTTTCGCGAGCCTGAGCCCGGCTACCTCACTCGCGTGTTCGACGAGGAGGAGTCAGCGGAGTGCGAATTCGGAGCGCCGATCGTGGACGGCGATCGGGCCGCCGTGCCGTGGAACGGCCAGACCACGCTCACCGACGGTCGGACCGAGGACCTCTTCGGCGTTTCGCTCCTGCGCTTCGACCCAGAAGGGCTCGTGGTCGACCAGCGCGACATCTGGGTCGGCCGCTAGTCACCGCCCGTCTTGGTGAGTGCGCGCCGAATGACGACCTGGTACCACTCGTCGAACCGAGGATGTTCCTCCGGCGGCAGGGCATCCCGCTGCCGCGCCCACGCGAACGCGTGCGCGAACTTGCCAACGCGCATCGCGAGGGCGAACGTCTCCTCGTGACCGTTGCCCCACGCCTCCAGATACGCGTCGCGCAGTCGCGCGAACCACGGGTCGGACGGCAGCAGCTTGTTGATCTCCTCGAGAAAGCGGAACGTCACGACGAGCGAGAAGAAAGGATGCGCGACCGACGAGTCGCCCCAGTCGAGGAGGCGCAACTGTTTGCCATCTGAGTACACGTTCGCGTGGTGGAGGTCGTCGTGCTGAATTGTGTCGGGCACGCCGTGTGCGGCGAGCTCGGTGCAGAGCTCCGCGAAGCGGGGCGCAAACTTGTGCAGCCGCTGGATCTCGTCCTGCTTCAGAGGCAGCTCGCCTTGGAGGAAACGCTCGTAACGTGCCGGCAGCGTCGGAACGCGCAGGTCCGGAACACCGTGTGCGATCTGCTGGTTCGCGTGGGCAACTTCCCCGCGCTGGAGCTCGGAGCAGAGCGGCATCACGGCAAGCCATGTTTCGGGCGGGTTGCCGAACACGCGGATCGGTGTGCCCGCGTCGGCAAGAAGGAGCCACGCCCGCTCCTCGTCGTGCCCGAGTACCTCCGGGAGCCGGTCGGGCCAGCGTGCGAAGAGCTCGGCGGTGAGGCGCGGCTCGAACGCCTGGACAGGAGCGCAGGCCTTGAACCAGGTGACACCGTCGGCGAGTGGCACGCGCAGAACCGTCGACCACGGTCGCTCGTGCGCCGTCTCGATCGCGCCGACCGGATCGACGTGCGCGCGGATCCAGTCTTCGGCTGCGGTGCGGTCCACGTCTCCGATCTGATTGAGCCGGACGCTCATCCCGCCAGTAAGACAGAAGGCAGGACAGCCGACCGCCGCGGCGGGCAGACTGTCGCTCAAGTCAGATGAGCTTCTCTCCGATACGAACGCAATGCGCCTCCTAAAGGCTTTCGTCCTCGTTGCCCTGCTCGCAGGCGCTTACACCCCCCTTGCGTCGGCCGGCGGCTACACGGACGAGTCGTACTTCACCCCGGTCGGCAAGGTCGGCACGCCGTATTCCCACACGGTGTCCTGGAAGCCGGGCACCGGCTGCCCGCCGTATGGCTATTCGGTCGTCGGAGGCGCGTTTCCGCCCGGGCTCAGCCTGTCGTCCAGCGGACACATCACCGGAACTCCGACCCAGGCCGGGACCTACACCTTTTACATCCGCCAGACCGACAACTGCGGGATCGAGGGCGAGGGCAACGCGCCGTTCGTGATCAAGATCCAGGGCGGCGCCCCGCCGCTCGTGATCACGTCCTCCACGCTCGGGAACGGCGAGGCCGACCTCTCGTATTCGGTGATGCTCTCCGCCTCCGGCGGCGGAACGGCAAAGACCTGGTCGGTCACTGCGGGCGCGCTTCCTTCCGGTCTCACTCTCTCGAACGACGGGCACCTCTCCGGCACACCGACGGCTCCGGGGAGCTACTCCTTTACGGCGACGGTCAGCGACGGTACGAGCTCCTCCTCGAAGGGCATGTCGCTCACGATCATCCCCGGCATCACCGTCAACGCCACGCCGACTGTGCCGACAGCCGAAGTGCGGACGAATTACTCGGCATCGGTGCCGACCATGCTCGGCGTGACCGGCGGCGTACCGCCGTACCGCTACGCCCCCGTCAGCGGTTTTCCGTTCGGAATCGGCTTCGACTCCGCCACGGGCCAGATCTTCGGCTCTCCTCGCGAGCCCGGCGTCGTCAACCTCACGATCGCGATCACCGACGCGAACGGCGCGACGAAGCAGGTGACCGTAGCCGTGACCGTGTTGCCGAAGCTGCGCATCGTGTCCACGCGGCTCGCCGGCGGAACCGTCGGCAAGCGCTATCGGGGTAACGTCGGCGTTGCGGGCGGTCAGGATCCGGTCTGGGCCCTGCTGTCCGGCAAGCTGCCGGCCGGCTTGAGGCTGAACTCGGCGACGGGGGCAATCACCGGCTTGCCGAAACGCGCCGGATCGTTCCACTTCACCGTCTCCGTCAAGGATGCGCTCGGAGCAACGGTGTCGATTCGCTACACCCTCCTCATCCGCAACAAGTAGTCGGCCGTTTCAGCCGGTCGCGTCGTCACCGCCGACGAGCACTCGCACGATCTCGAGGCTGTCGTCGACAACGACGACGTCTGCGACCGATCCGGGCCTGAGGGTGCCGAGCTCCGGCCGGCCCGCGATGCGCGCCGGCACCTCGCTGGCAGCGGACAGTGCCGCTTGGATCGGAGCGCCGAGGTGCACGAGGTTCCGCACCGCCTCGATCATCGGCACGGTGCTCCCGGCGAGCACTCGCTCGGCGCTGCGGGCGACGCCGTTCTCGACCTCGAAGTCGACGCCGGCGATCGTGTAGCTGCCATCGCCGGCTCCTGCTGCGGCGGTCGCGTCGGTGACGAGGGCGACCCTGCCGGCGGCGGCCTGCCACACGAGCCGCGCAGTGTCGTCGGCGAGGTGTACGCCGTCGAGGATCACCTGCACGACAACATCGCCCGAGACGAGCGCCGCACCTGCGAGGCCCGGCTCACGCGCCGCGAACGGGCGCATCGCGTTGAAGATGTGCGTCACCGTCTTGGCGCCGCGCGAGAACGCATCGCGTGCCTCTGCGGCAGTCGCGTTCGAGTGCCCACACGAGACCGTTATGCCGCGCTTCCTCAGGAGCTCCATCAGCTCGTACGCACCGGGAAGCTCAGGCGCCAGCGTCACGTGGCTCACCGGCCCGGCGGCCAGCAACCGTTCCAAGAGCCGACAGTCGGGATCGCGCCGCGCTTCGGCAGGATGCGTGCCGAGCCGCTCGCCCGAGATGAACGGTCCCTCGAGATGCGCACCGATGATGCGCGGCACGGAACCGTTCTGCGGCACCTCCTGTAGCGCGGCGGTGAGCTCGTCTTCCGGCGAAGTGATGAACGTCGGCTGGTAGGCGGTGACGCCTCCCTGGAGCAAGGCCTCGCCAGATTTGCGATAGCCCGACGTGTCGGCCGAGAAGAAGTCCACTCCGGCAAAGCCGTTGACCTGCAGGTCGACGAAACCGGGAGCGGCAACGCCACTCCCGTTGGCGGAGCTCAAGCCGACGCCGGCGATCCGGCCGTCGGCCACCTCGACGTCACCCGGCACCAGGCTCCCGTCGACGAGCGCTGCCCCGACTCCGAGTCGCACGGCTACCCGGCGACCGGGGTCGCGACCGGCACGTCGACCCTGGAGATGGCTGCCCCGGTCTCCAGATCGAAGAAATGGAGAAGACGCGGATCGATCGCGACCTCGACCGCTTCGCCCGGCGCAAGGAGGAGATGCCGGTCGAAGCGGCCGAGGAGCGTCACCGACCGCTCTGAGTCGTCGACACCCAGGGAGGGACCTGGGAGCTGGGCGGCGGTGTCGACGAGGTCCGAACGCTCGAGCGGTGCTGCGGTGATCTCGATGTGGACCAGCTGCTCCGAGCCGAGCGACTCGACGAGCAGGATCCGGCCACGTAGCCGGGTGCCGTCCCAGCCCGCAGCCTCGCGGACGTCTTCGGGACGGATACCGACAGCGACCCGCCTGCCGGCGTAGTTCGCGAGCGACGGACGCTCCGCGACGAGATCGGACGGAAGCTCGACGTCCATGTCCCCGATTCGGCAGACGAGCTTCCCGTCGTCCGATTCAAGGCCGGCTTCGAAGAGATTCATCGCCGGCGAACCGACGAAGCTCGCGACGAAGAGATTGACCGGTGCGTCGTAGAGCCGCTGCGGCGTGTCGACCTGTTGCAGCCTGCCGTCGCGCATAACGGCGACTCGGTTGCCCATGGTCATCGCCTCGACCTGGTCGTGTGTGACGTAGACGGTGGTCACCTTGAGCGCCTGCTGAATGCGTGCGATCTCCGCCCGCATCTGCACGCGCAGCTTTGCGTCCAGGTTCGAAAGCGGTTCGTCCATCAGGAACGCCTTCGGCTCGCGAACGATCGCCCGCCCCATCGCGACGCGCTGCCGCTGCCCACCGGACAGCTGCGCCGGCCGTCGCTGCAACATGTCACCGAGGCCGAGCACGCGCGCGATTTCCTCGACGCGGCGCTTCTGCTCCTCCTTCGGCACCTTCCGCATGCGCAGCCCGAACGCCAGGTTGTCGTAGACGGTCTTGTGTGGATAGAGCGCGTAGTTCTGAAAGACCATCGCGATGTCGCGATCGCGCGGGGCGAGGTCGTTCACGACCTTGCCGCCGATCCGGATCTCGCCCGAGCTGATCTCCTCGAGCCCGGCGATCATGCGCAGAGCAGTCGTCTTGCCGCACCCCGACGGGCCGACGAGCACGACGAACTCGCCCTCTTCGACCTCGAGGTTGAGGTCACGGACCGCGATCACGTCGCCGCCATAGACCTTGGAAAGGTGGACGAGCTCGATCTGGGCCATTACCCACGCACCGCCCCGGAAGTGAGCCCGAATGCGATCCGCCGCTGCACGAGCAGGAAGAACACGACCACCGGGATGGCGCAGAGCGTCGCACCCGCCATCAGCGGGCCCCAGTCCGTTCCGCGCAGCGTCGTGAACGAGGCGAGCCAGACCATCAGCGTCTGCTTCTCCGGTGTGTGGAGGAACACGTAGGCAATGATGAACTCGTTCCAGGCCTGGATGAAGGCAAAGATCGACGTCGCGACGAGACCGGGGCCGACGAGAGGCAGGAGAATTCGGACGAATGCGCCGAAGCGGGTCGCGCCGTCCACCATCGCGGCCTCCTCGAGATCCTTGGGAATGCCGAGCAGGAAGCCACGCATCGTCCAGACCGTGAACGGCAGGACGAACGTCAGGTACATCGCGATCACGCCGGTCAGCTTGTCGACCTGGTGCAGGCGCGACATGAGGATGTAGAGCGGGATGATCAGGGCGGCGAGCGGCACCATCTGCACACCGAGGATCAGGACGATGAACCCCTTCCGCCCGTAGAAACGGAACTTCGCCAGCGCAAGCGCCGCGAGGAACGCGAGCGTGACCGACAGCGCGACGACGACGGTGACGACGATCACGCTGTTCTTCACCGCATCCCAGAAGAACGGCTGATTGATGGCATCCCGGAAATTCGACAGCGTCGGACTCGTCGGAATCCACTGCGGCGTGTAGCTCAAGATCTTCTGTCCCGGCTTGAACGCCGTCGCGACCATCCAGTAGACGGGAAAGACCATCACGACGAGCACGATCACGCCGAGCACGTTCCAGCCCAGCTTGTGCAGGCGACGGCGCCCGCTGATGCGCGGCGCAACCGGAAGGATCGGGGTGGGTGCGATCTGGGTGCCGGAGGTCACCGAATCTCCCCCGCTCGCAGCATCTGCCGGAGGTACACGAGCGTCGCGCCGAACATGAAGAGCACCATCACGACCGCGATCGAAGCGCCGAGCCCGTACTCGCTGATCTGGAAGGACTGGTGGAAGGCGTAGATCGCCATCGTGTAGTAGTCGCTCGTCGGCCGGCCGTCGAGCATCACCCAGATCTGCTGGAAGACCTGGAAGTCCCAGATGATCGACAGGCTCGTGAGGATGACGAAGATCGGCATCAGCAGCGGCATCGTCACCTCGCGAAAGATCCGCCAGGGACGGGCACCGTCGATCGCGGCCGCCTCGAGGAGCTCCTGCGGCACCTGGGCGAGCGCTGCGTAGATCGTGATCGTGATGAACGGGATCGCGCCCCAGACGATCAGCGCCGTGATCACGGCGAAGCCGCTCCACGGATTCGCGAACCAGTCGTGCCGGATGAAGTTCCCGACGTGAAGGTGCTGCAGTGACCAGTTCGCGACGCCGAACTCGTAGTCGACCATCCAGCGCCAGATGTCCACCGCAACGATGACCGGTATCGACCACACGAGGACGAGCCCGGTCGTGAGCGCGACGCGCAGCCACCGAGACACCTGAAGCAGCAGCAAGGCGATCCCCGTCCCGAACACCATCGTCAGCGTGACGTTCACGACGGTGAAGAGCGCGGTGCGAAGCAGAACGTGCCAGAACTCCGAGTCGTGGAAGATCTGCGCGTAATTCGCCGTGCCGACCCACTTGCCCTGGTGGCGGATCAGCTCGAAGAGGCCGTACTTCTCGAACGACATCCTCACGAGGAGGTACATCGGATACCCGAGGATGACGCCGATCGCCACCGCCGCAGGCGCGAGGAGGGCGTAGGGCGCAGCGGCGTGCCCGAGGCGCTGCCGTGTCAGGCGTCGCCGCCGCCGAGAGGCGAGTGGGAACTCGCTCTCGGCGACGGACGACAGGGCTGCTCCTTCGGGCGCGAGGCGACTCACGCGCCTGTGTTCAGGATCCTCGTGATCTGACTACTTGCACTGGTTGCTGCTGCCTTCACCGACGCCCGGCCGGTGAAGATCTTGACGAGCATGTTCTGGAGCACGTTCGCATTCTCCACATTCGCCCAGTTGGGGCTCGTGGGGACGAACCAGCTGGATTTCGCCGCGCGCGCGAACGGAGCCAGCTTCGGGTTCGACGCGTTGAAGGCGAGGAGCTTCGTCGTGTTGGCGATGTTGCCTGTCTTGGCGATCTCGCTCTCCACAGCGGTGCTCGTGAACGCCTTGATCCAGTCGACGGCGAGGCTCTGATTCTTCGTCGTCACCGGGACGGCGAGATCCGAGCCGCCGAGGAACGTGGGCATGAACTTGCCCGGGGTGTGGCTCGGCATCGGGATAGGCCCCGATCACCGGCTCGAGCGCCGGGTTGCCGAGCTTCGCGTCGAGGGCGTACGGCCACTCCCAGCCGTTGCCGACGAATGATCCGACCTTGCCCTTTGAGAAGACGAGCGCCTGCTGCGGGTTCGCCTCGTCGGTCGTCTTGCTCGCCCGCGTCAGCGACTTCGCGATCGACGCGACCTGGTTCAGCGCCGCGAGTGCCCTCGGGGAGTTCAGCGACCCCTTCCACTTGCCGCCCGAGCGAACCGCGATCTTCCCGCCGTAGTCGTAGACGAAGGACATCGCGTAGTACCAGTACTTACCGGGGAAGTAGACAGCCGAGTAGCCGCTGTCCTTCCCGTACTTCTTCATCAGCTTCTTCCCGTCGGCCACGAACTGCGCGAGGCTCTTGGGCGTCGACTTGATGCCGGCACCCTTGTACTGGTCCTTGCGGTAGATCACCGCGCGGGCACCTGCGTAGTACGGAACGCCGTAGAGCTTGCCGTTGTACTGGGCCGAGTTCTTGAGGCCCTGGAGCCAGGTCTTGTTGTTCGGAAATGCCGACTGCGTCAGCGTCTTGAAGGCGCCGGCCGCCATGTACTTCGTCATCTCCGTGTTGCCGAGCTCGATCACGTCGGGCGCGTCGCCACCGGCGAGCCCGGCGTCGAACTTCTGGAGATGGTTGCCCCACGTCTGGTACTGGACGTCGACGTCGACGTCCGGATGCTGGGCCTTGAAGGTCCTGTTGGCGAGGGCAACCGCCTCCGGCCAACCGTTCTGTGCGTCGTTCTGCAGCCAGACCACGATCTTGCCGGCCTGGGCCTTCGAAGTCCCGCCACTTGCGGTCGTTGCCGCAATGGCGAGCATGGCAGCGAGGACCGCCACCACGAGGAATCGAACTTTCATGTCGCCTCCCGGAGCATGGGGAGCCACGCTGGCTTCCCCGATTGGTTTAGACCACAAACCACGAGCGGGAGATTGGCACAGACCAATCACCGTGTCAAGAGGGTGAATTTCTGCGCTTGTTCGAGGAAGTGGTCTTGACCATGGCCGGTCCCCTGTGCTTCCATGGGGGACGGATGAGCAAACAGGTCTTGACCAGGCAGCGCGTGCTCGAGCTCATCGACCAGCTCCAGGTCGGAGAAGCCATCCCGCCAGAGCGGCGGCTCAGCAGCGACCTCGGCATCTCGCGCCTGACCCTCCGCGCCGCGCTCGACGACCTCGTCCGCGACGGGTACCTCGAGCGGCGCCACGGCAGCGGCACCTTCGTCAGCGAGCCGAAGATCGCCCAGCAGCTGACCTTGACGTCGTTCAGCGAGGACATGCGCCGCCGCGGCATGACGGCCGGCAGCCGGACGATCGAGCTGAAGGAGGCGCACGCCGGGGCGGCCGTCGGCCGCGCGCTGAAGCTTTCCCCCGATGACCGCGTCGTGCTCATCCGCCGCTTGCGACTCGCGGACGGCGAGCCGATGGCGCTCGAGACTCTGCACGTTCCCGCTGCGCTCGTCCCGGGACTGTCGCGCGAAGCGTTGGAGAATGCATCGTTCTACGAGCTGCTCGAGAAGCAGTACGGCGTCGTGATCGAGAGCGGGATGCAATCGATCGAGCCCACTGTGACGAACGAGGAGGAGTCGGAGCTCCTGGGTGTGCCTCTGCACTCCCCCGCTTTTCTCTTCGAGCGCACCTCGCGCACTGCGGGGGGCGAGACCGTCGAGTTCGTGCGCTCGTTGTACCGAGGCGACCGCTACCGGCTCGTCGCCGAGCTCTCGCAGCGCCGCGACCGGCCGGTCGTCGTCGCGGCCGCACTCGTCGCAGACCCGGCATGACGCGCACGGGCGTCTCGTACTTCGGCGTCCGCATTCCCCGCCATGCACGACGCGATCTCGAGGACATCGCCGGGCGCGGGTACACGGCGGTGCTGCACACCTTCTCGGAGAACGACCTCGCGTACTACCGCGGGACGATGGCGGAGATCGTCGCGGCTTCGCACGAGCTCGGGCTCGAGGTGCAGATGTGCCCCTGGGGCGTCGGCCGCACGTTCGGCGGCGAGGCCGAGAGCCGCTGGGTGACCTTTCACCCGGAGGCCTGCCAGGTGCTCGACGACGGACGTCGCGTCGCGACCGGGTGTCTCAACAACCCGGTGTACCGCGCGTTCTGCAAGGAGTGGGCCGACGCTGCCGTCGAGGCGGGAACCGACTACGTCTTCTGGGATGAGCCGCACTGGACGGTGCCCGAGCACGTCGGCGTCGACGATCCCGAGCGCTGGGCCTGCTGCTGCGACGTCTGCCGGGAGCTCTCCGGATTGGATCTGGCCGCTGGTCTGACACCGGAGGTCCAGGCGTTCCGTGAAAGGTCTGTCGTGGAATTCCTCGGTGAGATGCTCGCGCACGTCGCAGCGCGCGGTGCGAAGAACACCATCTGCCTGCTCCCGCTCACCGATGGGCCTCACGGTGTCAGCGACTGGGACGCGGTGGCGTCGCTACCTCACCTCTCCGTGCTGGCGACCGATCCCTACTGGAAGAACTTCGACGAGTCGGCCGAGTCGTTCGTCGGGCGCTTCGCGCGGCTGCTCGGCGAGACAGGCGCCCGTCACGGCGTCGACGCTCAGATGTGGTTGCCGAGCTTCGGGCTCACACGCGACGAGATACCCGAGTTGGAGTCGGCGATCGCTGCGACCCGTGCTGCCGGAATCGACGACGTCTGGACCTGGGGCTACGAAGCGTGCGGGCACATGACGAAGCTCGCGACGCCCGACGCGCCGCTCGTCTGGGAGGCGGTGACGAAGGCGTTGACCGGTGGAGTCCGAACGACCGAGCGGCACCGTGTCGAGCTGCACGACCTCGATCTCCGCCCGACGGCGGAGCTCGTGCGCCTGATCAACGACGAAGACCACACGGTTGCGGGTGCGGTCGCAGGTGGAGCCGATGCGATCGGCGCGGCGATCGACGCGATCGTCGAGCGCCTCGAGGCCGGCGGAAGGCTCGTCTACGTCGGCGCCGGGTCGTCGGGTCGCGCGGCCGAGGCCGACGCGGCCGAGTGCGGGCCGACGTTCTCGACGGACCAGATTCTGGCTGTCACGAGCGCCGAGGAGGCGGCGGAAGACGACGGTGCAGCGGCCGTCGGCGAGCTCGAGCGGCTGAACGCCGGCCCACGCGACGTCGTGCTCGGCGTCAGCGCGAGCGGTCGCACGCCCTACACCCTTGCCGCGATCGAGCACGCCTCGAAGGTAGGCGCGCTCACGATCGCGCTCGCCTGCGTCCAGGGTTCCGAGCTCGCGCGACGAGCCGGACTGTCGATCGAGATCGATGTCGGCCCCGAGGTGATCGCGGGGTCCACGCGGCTGAAGGCGGGCACGGCTCAGAAGCTCGTTTTGAACGCGATCTCGACGATCGCGATGGTGAAGCTGGGCAAGACCTTCGGGAATCTCATGGTCGACGTGCAGGCGTCGAACGAAAAGCTGCGCGCGCGGGCAGAGCGGGCGGTCGCGATCGCGACAGCTGCTCCCGACAAGGAGGTCGCCGAGGCGATCGCGGCTGCAGACGGGGATACGAAGGTCGCCATCGTGTCGCTGCTTGCAGGTGTCGATGCCAAGACCGCGCGGTCCCGGCTGACCGCTGCGCGCGGCGTCGTCCGCGAGGCGGTGTCCGATGTCGTGGGTTGAAGCGGAGCTGCGCGAGCAACCGGCAGCGCTCCAGCGTTTCCTCGACGCCGAGGCGCTCAACGCCCAGGAGATCACGCACCGCCTTCTCCGAGCGGACGTCCGTTACCTCCTGATCGTGTCGCGCGGCAGCTCGAGCAACGTCGCGCGTTACATGCAGTACCTGTTCGGAACCGTCAACCGCCTGCCCGTCGCGTTCGCGACACCGTCGCTCTACACCGTGTACGACGCGCCGCCGGAGCTCGGGCCCGCAGCCGTGGTCGGCATCTCGCAGTCGGGTGCTTCTCCGGACGTGGTCGCCGTGATCGCCGAGGCGCGCAAGCAGAGCCGGCCGACGCTTGCGATCACGAACGATCCGTCGTCTCCACTCGCGCTCGCCGCGGATCACACGCTGCCGCTGCATGCCGGCGAAGAGCGCGCGGTCGCAGCGACGAAGACCTACCTGAACTCGATCGCAGCGGTGGCCTTGCTCTCGACGGCGGGAGACCCTCGTCGGCTGGACGAGTTGCTGGCAATGCCCGGCAAGGTCGCGCAGCAGATCGAAGACTCGCTCGCCGCGTTCGGAAAGGCTCGACCGATACCGCGACATGGAGGGCGGAAGCGTCGTCGCGCGTGGGGTCAACTACGGCGCGGCCTTCGAGATCGCCCTCAAGATCCGCGAGCTCTCAGGGGCTCAGTTCGAGGCGTTTTCCTCTGCCGACCTGCTCCACGGTCCGATCGCCGCGTTGAAAGCCGGTCGTCCGGCAATCGTGATCGCACCGTCGGGGCGGACGCTGAAGAGCATGCAGGTCGCGGTCGACAAGGTGCGAGAGCGCGGAGCCGAGGTGGTCGCGATCAGTGACGACGCCGCGTTCCTCGAGCAAGCAGACACAGCCTTGCCGCTGGTCCCGGGAGTCTCGGAATGGCTGAGCCCGCTCTTGACCGTCGTCCCCGGCCAGGTCGCGGCAGTTCGTCTCGCGACGCTTCGCCACGTCGACGTCGACAGCCCGGTCGGGCTGACGAAGATCACGCTGACGCGTTAGCTCTAGTTTCGAGAGGCCCAGGGATCGACGTAGACGTCGTCGATCTGGGCCGTGCCGCTCAACGTCGTGAACTTGAGCTGCACGGACGAGACACCGAGCAGTCCGAGCAGCGAGTCGAGGTTGAGCACCGGCGGGCCTGCCTGCCAGGAGGAACCGGTCGAGACCCTTGAGACCTGGAAGACACCTAGCACCTGGCCCAGAAGACCGCGCAGCACGACCTCCACCCGGACGGAGCCGTCGCCCGAGCCCTTGATGAAGTAGCGCATCACGGTCGACGTCGTGCCCATACAGAGCTTCGGCGTATAAGCCGTGCCACCGGCGGGAAGCGACAGCGAGTTGACGTCGCCGTGCGAATGCACGTAGAAAGACTCGTTCCCGGAGACGACCCGGGCGCCCGAGAGTGACCACCCGGTCGCGCCGTTCTCGAGGCCGCCGTTCGCGCCGAAGGTGTAGTAGCGGTAGTCGCCGAACTGGGCGAACGGCTGCGACGTCGAGCCGCAGTCGTTGTTCAAGCCGAGCAGGGAACCGCCCGCGCTCGCTGTCGAAACGCTGAACGCCGCTGCGACGAGCATCACCAGAGTCGCCACGAGAAACGTCGAGCCGAGACGTGCCGCCACCGTCGTCCTCCTTACCGCAGTAACCCCTTAAGGGCCTAACGCTCAGTCTTGCCAGCGGCCTAGCGCTCGCATCACCCTCCCGGGGCATCTGAATCACTCGTTTCAGGGATCCTTGGCGGGACGCCCTCGCGCGCGTCAAGCAGTAACGGCGGAATGCCGATCTTGGCGGCATGGCAACTGCGGCCTCTTCCGTTGCGACCGAGCGCGCTCCGGCGGCTACGACCCTCGATCCGGACGTCGACAGGCACATCGGGGCCGTCCGCGAAAGCGAGGCCGAGCGGCCGAGCGGCAGGAGCCTCTATGCGGGCCTCTTCTTCGCGACCGCCTTTCTCGCGACCGCAAGTGCTTTGGCCCTCTGGCTTTCGTCGTCTCGCTCCCCGGGTCTCGTCACGGTCGTCGGCCTGATCCTGGCGTATGCCGCCGCGTCGCATGCACGCTTCGAGGTGGGCACCGGCCTCTCTCTGCCGACTGCTCTCGTGTTCGTCCCGATGCTCTTCCTGCTCCCGCTCGGCTACGTCCCGCTCGCGATCTGCGCCGGACTCCTCGTCGGCGCTGCCACCGACCTGCTCAGGCGAGGCCTGCCACTCGAGAAGGTGCTGCTGGTTCCGCTGAACTCGTGGTACTCAATCGGCCCGGTCATCGTGCTCGCCGCCGCCGGGGAAGCCAGGCCCGGGCTCGAGCACTGGCCCGTCTACATCGCGGCGTTGGGAGCCCAGTTTGCGGCGGACTACTTCATCCAGGCGCCTTATCAGCGCTTCGTCAACGATGTCCCGTTTCCGCTCGCCGCGCGTTTCATGTCATCGGCGTTCGTCGTTGACGTCGCACTCGCGCCGATCGGCCTCCTGGTCGCTTTCGTCGCGGTCGACCATCCGGTAGCTCTGACCTTCGTTCTGCCGCTGATCGGACTGCTGGTGATCTTCGCGCGCGAGCGCCAGGTTCGGATCGACCACGCGCTCGAGTTGAGCCATGCCTACCGGGGAACTGCACTACTCCTCGGCGACGTCGTGGAGGCCGACGACGCGTACACCGGCAGTCACAGCCGCGATGTCGTGACGCTCGTCCTCGACGTGTCCGACCGGCTGCAACTCAATGCGCGCGACCGGCGCGACGCGGAGTTCGCGGCGCTGTTGCACGACATCGGCAAGATTCGCGTTCCTGCGGAGATCATCAACAAGCCGGGGAAGCTCGACGACCACGAATGGGCGGTGATGAAGCAGCACACGATCGAAGGAGAGCGCCTGCTCTCACAGGTCGGCGGTCTGCTCGGCGACATCGGGCACATCGTGCGGTCGTGCCACGAAGACTGGGACGGGACCGGCTATCCCGACGGAACTGCGGGAAACGACATTCCCCTGGTTGCACGGATCGTGCGCGTGTGCGACGCATTCAGCGCGATGACGACGGACCGCGCCTATAGGAAGGCGCGGAGCGCTCGGGAGGCGGTCGCAGAGTTGCGCCGCTGCGCCGGCACAGACTTCGATCCTGCGGTCGTCGAGGCACTGGCGAAAGCCGTCGCAGGCGGCAGCTGAGTTTCAGGACCAGCCCAAGGGGCGACGGCGAACTACTGCGAGGTCTAGGCGCGCAGGTGCTGCTCGAGCCACTCGGCCGCAAGGCCGTACGCCTTCAGCTCGTTCGTTCGCTTGGTGAAGCCGTGGCCTTCGTCGTCGAACACGACGTACTCGACCTCTCGACCCAGTGACTTCAGCTTGTCCACCAGCTGGTCCGACTCGCCCTTCACGACTCGCGGATCGGTCGCTCCCTGGATCACGAGCAGCGGCGTCCGGACGTTGTCGACGTACGTGATCGGCGAGCGCTCCATCAGGAAGTCCGCCTCAGTCTCGGGGTCACCGACGAAGCGCGCGATGAACCGCTTCCACGTCGGAGGCACTGCCTTCGCGAACGTGACCAGGTTCGACGGACCGAAGATGTCGACCGCAGCCGCCCAGTACTGCGGCAGGCGAGTCACGCACGTCAGCACGGCGAAGCCGCCGTACGAGCCGCCGTAGACGCCGATCTTGTCGGGCTCCACCCAGTCCTGCTCGCGCAGCCACTTGGCCGCGTGCTCCCAGTCCTGCATGTCGCCGCCACCCCAGTCGCGCTGCACGAGCCGCTGGTACGACTTGCCGTAGCCTGTCGAGCCGCGGATGTTCGTCGCGAGCACGGCGATGCCGCGCGACAGGAGGTACTGGTACAGCGGCTGGTAGACCGGCCGCTCCTGCGCCTCCGGGCCGCCGTGGATCGAGACGACGACCGGAACCTTGCCTTCGACGTCGGGCCGGTAGAGCCAGGCCGGAATCTCGCGGCCGTCGAAGGTCGGATAGCTCACGAGCTCGACGTCGACGAGATCCTCCTCCTTGAGGCCGCCGATCCGGCTGTCGGTGACCGGACGTGCGCCTCCGGTCGCGGTCTCGACGACCCAGGCTTCGGGCGGACGGCGCGGGCTCGAGACGATCAAGGCCGCGTGAGAGCCGTCCGGCGACAATGCCAACGGCGGTTCGGCGCCGGTCAGGTGCGGGCGCGCGCCGCCGGGCAGCTCCGGCTCGGGGAGGTCCTCACCGGTGTCGAGATCGCGCAGCCGCAGCCTGTCGTAGCCCTTGTCGTTGACGATCCAGGCAAGCACCCTGCCGTCGTCGGAGATCGTGACGTCGTCGACGTCCTGCGTCGGCTCCTCGACCCACTCGTAGCGATCTGACGCGAGGTCGTAGAGCGCGAGGCCGCGGAACTCGCTGCCTGCATCGGCGACCATGTAAAAGCCCGAACCGTCGCGGGTCCACGGCCCCGGGGCGAAGATGCCGTCCTCGTCGTGCGGCGTCAGCTCACGCGAGCCGCCTCCCTCCACGTCGACCAGGTGGATGGAGGTATCGCTGTTGTTCCGGGCCTCGATCGCGAGCAGCTTCGTGCCGTCGGGCGACCATGGGCCCGGGAAAGAGAACATCTCCTCGCCGAACACGGGCCGCGACTCACCGGAGGCGGCGTCGCGGACCCAGCACTCCATGTCGGAGGGCTTGCGCGCATTCGCGGCGTAGGCGAACTTCGTTCCGTCCCGCGCCCAGGCACCGCCGTTCACGTAGTGCTGGACCTGCGGCTCATCCGTCAACTTCTCAGGCCAGCCCCGCTCCGAATGGAGCAGATAGAGCTGGTGAAACTCGTCGCCGTCGTGATCGGCGCAGATCAGGATGCTGCCGTCGCGCGGCGAGACTGCGGCGCCGCGGACGGTCTCGTCCGTGAACGCCGTGAGCTGATCGGGCCAGCCTCCCTCGATGGGGACCCGCCAGAGATTGAACTGACCGGAGAGGTTGCTGGCGAACAGCAGCTGCGAGCCGTCTGCCGAGAAGGCCAGGGCCGAGGAGAAGCGGCGGACGGCGAAAAACTGCTCCATGAGCGGCAGCTTTCGCGTTTTCGTGACGGCCACGGCCCGGAGATTACAGTTCTCAAGCGTGGAGCGGTCTTTGCCCTGGGCCTGGTATGCCGACGCCGACGTGCTGCGCCGCGAGGGCGAGCGGATTTTCGCCCGCTCCTGGCAATACGCGGGTCACCTGGGACAGATCGGGGAAACCGGAGGCTTCTTCGCAGCGACTGCCGGCCAGATCCCTGTAGTTGTTACACGCGCGAGTGACGGCGAGCTGCGGGCGTTCCTCAACGTCTGCCGGCACCGCGGACACGTCGTCGCCAGCGGCTCGGGCGAGCGGGAGACGCTCCAGTGTCCCTACCACGCGTGGACGTACGGCCTCGACGGCCGGCTGCGGGCTGCGCCGCGCTCGGATCGCGAGCCCGGCTTCGACACCGACGAGCTCGGGTTGAAGCAGATCCAGGTCGACACGTGGGGCCCGTTCGTCTTCGTCAACCCGGATCCGGAGGCCGTGCCCCTTGCGGACGCGCTGGGCGACGTGCCGACGCAACTGGCGGAGATCCTCGACGTGAACGTCCTTGAATTCCGTTTCCGCGCCGAGTTCGAACTCGACGCGAACTGGAAGATCTCCTGCGAGAACTTCCTCGAGTGCTACCACTGCGCGGTCGCGCATCCGGGCTTCAGCGCAGCAGTGGATGTCTCCCCGGACGCGTATCGCCTCTCCGCGGCTGGGCTCGTGTCGAGCCAGGTCGGGCCGCTGCGCCAGAACGGCAACTCGTTCCTCGCACACGGCGAGGTCCCTCGTAGCCAGTTCCACTTTCTCTGGCCCAACTTCGGGCTCAACGTATTTCCCGGCCATCCGAATCTCTCTTGCGGGCCGATGCTCCCGCTCGGCCCTGAGCGGACCGGACGCTTCCTCGACTACTTCTTCGCCCCGGAGGTCGACCAGCAGTGGATCGACGAGCTGGTCGCCTTCGACAACCAGGTCGGCACCGAGGACCGCGCGCTCGTCGAAGGCGTCCAGCGCGGGGTTCGGTCGGGGATCCTGACCGAGGGCCGGGTCCTTTCCGAGAGCGAGCAGCTTGTCGCCCACTTCCAACGGCTTTGCGCGGAAGCTCTCGCCGGTTAGCATCGGCAGCGCATGGCGACCGTCACCTTCGACCACGTCACCAAGGCTTACGCCGACGGCACAGTTGCGGTCGACGACCTCGACCTGCTGATCAAGGACGGCGAGTTCCTCGTCCTCGTCGGCCCGTCCGGGTGCGGGAAGACGACCGCGCTCCGCTGTGTCGCCGGGCTCGAGGAGATCACGGGGGGACAGATCAAGATCGACGCGCGCGTCGTCAACCGTGTTCCTTCGAAGGACCGGAACATCGCGATGGTGTTCCAGTCCTACGCGCTCTACCCGCACATGACGGTGTTCGACAACCTCGCATTCGGGCTCAAGCTCATGAAGACGCCGAAGCAGGACATCAAACGGCGCGTGGAGGACGCAGCCAAGATCCTCAACCTCGAGAGCCTGCTCGATCGCAAGCCGCGCGCCCTCTCCGGAGGTCAACGTCAGCGCGTTGCGCTCGGCCGGGCGATCGTCCGCGAGCCCGCGGCGTTCCTCATGGACGAACCGCTCTCGAACCTCGACGCGAAGCTGCGCGTCCAGACGCGCGCCGAGATCCTGCGACTGCAGCGCCGCTTGGAAACGACGACGATCTACGTCACGCACGACCAGGTCGAGGCGATGACGATGGGGGACCGGATCGCCGTGATGAACCACGGCGTGCTGCAGCAGATCGGCTCGCCGCCCGAGCTCTACGACAATCCGGTCAACAGGTTCGTGGCGGCGTTCATCGGCTCACCTGCAATGAACTTCGCGACCGCCAAAGCAGGCGAAGGGCACCTGACCCTGGGCGGGACGACGCTCCATCTCACCGGCCGCGCCGCAAAGGCGGCGGAGCAGAATCGCGGCCGTGACCTGCTGATCGGCTTCCGGCCGGAGGATCTCGAGCTGAACGGGCACAGCGGGTCAGCGGCGCGGTGCGAGATCCCGGCCAAGATCGACGTCGTCGAGTACCTCGGGCACGAGGAGCTCATCCACGCCCAGTCCGAGGGGCACGAGATCGTGGCTCTCGTGCCGTCCGACAAGAAAGTCCAGGCCGGGGAGGACGTCGAGTTCGCGATCGCGGTCGACAAGCTCCACGTCTTCGATCCGGAGACCGAGCTGAACCTAACCGCTCCGAGCTAACGACGTCCTAGCCGTTGGAGATAGCATCGAGAGCAGACACAGGGGTCTAACTAGGAGGAGGATTCGAGTGATGCGACGGAAATCGCTGATTGCGTCGGCCGTCGCACTTGCCGTTATCGCCGCTGGATTGACGGCGACAGCGATCAGTGCAAAACCGACGAAACGAAGTGCCAATTCCATCGAGGTTCTCTCGCTCTGGGGCGGAAGCGAGAAGGACGCGTTTTTGAAGGTAACTGACGCCTTTACGAAGGCGACGGGGATCAAGGTCGACTACACCTCGGCTCGTGACTTCATCCCGGAGATCCGGACGCGGCTCGCCGCCGGTAATCCGCCGGAAATCGGGATCCTGCCGAGGCCGGGCTACATCGCGACACTCGCGAAGCAGGGCGCGCTGAAGTCGCTCTCGAGCGCTCGGGCTCAGCAATGCGTACATGAAGGGGAACTACTCGGCCGGCTGGTTGAAGCTGGGTAGCTCGGGCGGGAAGCTCTACGGCGTTCCGGCCAAGGCGAACTCGAAGAGCGTCATCTGGTACAAGCCCAACTCGTTCAAGAAGTACAAGCTTCAAGATCCCGAAGACGTGGGCGCAGCTGCTTGCGATCACGAAGAAGTACAAGGCGAAGGGTCTGACACCGTGGGCCGTCGGCGCCGGTCCGAGCCAGAGCCAGTGGACCCTCACCGACTGGTTCGAGAACATCTACGCCCGGACGGCTGGGCCTGCGAAGTACCAGGCCCTCTTCACCGGAAAGCTGAAGTTCACCGATCCGTCCGTCGCGAACGCGGCGCGGATCATGACCCAGATCATCAACAACAAGTACGTCTTGAACGGCGTCCAAGGTGTCCTGGGACAGAGCTTCGTCGGCGGGATCGGCGATGTCTTCGGCACGAGTGCGAAGGCGCAGCTCTACTTCGAGGGCGGTTTCGTCGGCGGTATCGCAACGCAGCAGGTGAACACGAACCTGAAAGCGGGCACGACGATCGGCGACTTCCCGTGGCCGACGATCAAGGCATCGCTGGACCATCCGGTCGTCGGTGCTGCCGACTTCGCAGCGGCCTTCAAGGACACGCCCGAGGTTCGACAGTTCCTCAAGTACATCTCAACCGGCCCCGCCGGAAGGATCTGGGTGTCCACCGGAGCGGTGACCTCGCCGAACAAGAAGGTGCCGGCGAGCTCCTACCCGACCAAGCTGGTCCGCGCCGAGGTCGATTCAGCTGGCAACGGCGAAGACGTTCCTGTTCGACGGCTCCGACCTGCTTCCGGGAGCGTTCGGTGACACGTGGGGCTTCGCGCTCCAGGACGTGATCCAGCACCCGGGCAACATCAAGAGCATCCTGTCCACCTTCCAGAACAAGATCCAGGGCCAGT
This sequence comes from uncultured Thermoleophilia bacterium, assembly GCA_963842335.1. GTDB lineage: Bacteria > Actinomycetota > Thermoleophilia > Gaiellales > Gaiellaceae > PALSA-600. Next base: position 71,566 of record CAWJGF010000016.1, read on the forward strand.
TCTAAGGCCCGTTCGAGTTGGAGTTGGCGGCGCCCCGTGACGGGCGCCGCCAACTCTGTTTGACTGCGGACGAATGAGCACGCAGCCGCTCCCCACCCCGGTTGCCGCCCCGCCGCCGAGCGAAGGGCAGCGCGTGACAACCCGCTCGATCTTCGGACGCTTCCAGGGATTGTTGTTCGTGCTACCGGCGATCGTCGTGCTTGGTCTCTTCCTCGATCTATCCCGCCTATTACACGATTCGCCTGGCGTTTTACGAGGGGAGCTTCAACTTCGGCTTCGACCACTACCTCGGGCTGAAGAACTTCAAGGATCTTCTGACGAACGATCCCGACTTCCTCGATACGAGCAAGTTCCACGGGTTCAACATCGTCCAAGAGCTCCTCTACAAGAGCGACGGCGGCGCGTTGGTCAACAACATCCACTGGGTCATCTTCTACATCGGCTTCTCACTTGTAATCGGTTTGGGCCTCGCCGTTCTGGCCGTGCGAGTCCGCTACGAGCGGGCCGTCAAGACGGCGATCTTCATGCCGATGGCGATCTCCGCGACTGCCGTCGGGATCATCTGGCTCTTCGTCTACAGCCCGAACCCCGACACGGGCGTCCTCAACGCGACCATCAACGCCTTCGACAACGGCTTCCACCCCATCGCCTGGCTCGGTCGTCCGAACCTCGTCAACTATTGCCTGATCTTCGCGTACGTCTGGGCGTCGGTCGGCTTCGTGATGGTCGTGCTCTCCGCGGCGATCAAGGGGATTCCGGCGGAGATCATGGAAGCGGCGCGTGTCGACGGCGCCGGTGAATGGAACATCTTCCGGCGCATCATGTTTCCGATGCTGAGCCTGCCTCTCTCCGTCGTGACGATCTGGCTCTTTGTCAACGTGATCAAGGTCTTCGACATCATTTACGTCATGACCGGCGGCGGCCCGGGCACGTCCAGTCGCGTGATCGCCTTCACCATGTACGAGGAGACGTTCCTGAACGGCCGGCCCGGCTACGGCGCCGCCGTCGCTGTAATCATGCTCGTGATCATCGCGCCGGTCATGGTGCTGAACGTCCGCCGGTTCCGCAGCGAGCGAGTCGTGGCCTGATGGCGACCGTCGAACAGGCTGTTCCGATCAGCGCGCAGACGCGCAGCGAGCGCTTCGTCCGTTTCCTCACCCGCTCGCCGATCCACATCGGGCTGATCGCGATCGCCCTGATCTGGCTCGTCCCGACGGTCGGGCTCGGGATCACATCGTTCCGCAAGCCGAACGACATCGCCTCGAGCGGTTGGTGGCACGGCATTCACGCAGTGGGACTGGACGTTGCACAACTACGGCTCGGTCATCCACGCGACCGGAATGGGCCATGCCTGGGTGAACAGCCTGATCATCACGATCCCTGCGACGCTCCTGCCGCTCACTCTCGGCGCTCTGGCGGCGTTCGGCTTCGCTTGGGTGCCGTTCCCGTTCCGCGACACGCTCTTCCTGGCCATCATCGCACTGATGGTGGTGCCGATCCAGACCTCGCTCGTTCCGTTGCTGAAACTGTTCCGCGAGTGGCACCTCAACACGCCCACTTCGGGATCAGTGCCTTTGCGTTCCTCGGTATCTGGCTCGCGCACACCGCCTTCGGACTGCCACTCGCGGTCTTCCTCTTGAGGAACTTCTTCATCACTCTTCCGAAGGATCTGATCGAGGCAGCCCGCATGGACGGCGCGTCGAATCTCGCCATCTTCCGACGGATCGTCGTGCCCCTGTCCGTGCCTGCGCTCGCGTCGTTCGCGATCTTCCAGTTCCTCTGGGTCTGGAACGACCTGCTGATGGCCTTGGTCTTCCTTGCAGGTCAGCCGGAAAGGCACCTATGACCGTGCGCATCCCATACCTCCTCTCCACGTATGGCCAGGAGTACAACCTGCTGAGCGCCGCTTCGTTCCTGTTGATGATCGTCCCTCTGATCGTGTTCTTCTCGTTGCAGCGCTACTTCGTGCAGGGCCTGCTCGCAGGCTCCGTGAAGACCTGAGCGTCTTTCTCGTTCCCGCACACGCACTGGGACCGGGAGTGGTACCGGCCGTTCCAGTCCTTCCGGATCTCGCTGGTCGAGGTCGTCGACGAGCTACTCGACCGGCTCGAGGCCGACGAGACCCTCAGCTTCACCCTGGACGGTCAGCTCGCAACGGTGGACGACTACGTCGAGATCCGTCCGGAGTCGGAGGAGCGGATTCGCTCGCTCGTCGAGGCCGGCCGGCTCGCACTCGGCCCGTGGCAGACGTTGATGGACGAGTTCCTCGTCGACGGCGAGACGACACTGCGCAATCTCGAAGCGGGGATGCGCCGCGCGGAGCAGCTCGGCGGTCCGATGCGCGTCGGTTATCTGCCCGACATGTTCGGGCACGTGGCGCAGATGCCGCAGATCCTCCGGGCGGCCGGGATCGACACGGCGGTCGTCTGGCGCGGAGTCCCGGCCGCGGTCGACTTCCACCGCTTCGTCTGGGAAGGGATCGACGGCTCCTCGGTGGTCGCGGAGTACCTGCCCGGCGGATACGGCAATGCCGCGTACATCTTCGACGTCCCGGGCCCGGTCGATCTCCGGCCGTTCGAGGAGCGCTTCCGTCCCTGGTTCGGGAGCGATCCGGTGTTGGGCATGGTCGGGACCGACCACAAGCCGCTCGTGCACGACTTTTCGGCGCGTGTCCCCGACGGAGCGACGGTCGGCACGCTCGGCGACGTACCTCGCGGACGCCGCGCCGGACGGTCTCTTCCGTTGGCGCGGCGAGCTGCGTTCCGCCGCGCGCGCGAACCTGCTCCCCGGCGTCATCTCGGCCCGCATCGACCTCAAGGCGGCGTGTGCCCGTGCGGAACGGTGGCTCGAGCGCTACGCCGAGCCGTTGCAGGCGCTCTACGGCGGCACCGATCGGCCGGAGCCGTTTCTCGCCCAGGCGTGGACGCGCATGTTCCAGAACTCGGCGCACGACTCGATCTGCGGTTGTTCCACGGACGACGCCTCGGCGCAGGTGCTGGCGCGCTACGCCGAGGCGGAGCACATCGGCCGCGAGCTCGCGCAGCGCGCGGTTGCGCAGATTGCCGCGGAGGTTCCCCGCGGCGCCTTCGCGGTCGTGAATCCGTCGCCGCGGGAGCGCACCGACCTCGTCGAGCTCGACGTCGTCGTCCCGGATGAGTGGGAGGCGGTCGAGCTGGAGCTTCCGGACGGCACGCGCCTGCCGACACAGGAAGTACGCCGCGAGCCGCCGTTCGAGTGGGAGACGAAGCTCGCCGGCGCAGACGTGGCGGCGGTGATCGCACGCCGCCTGCACGGCCGCGAGATCTTCGGGCGGATCGTGAACGGCTTCCGGATCGAGGACCGTGAGGCGATCCTTCAGGTGGGTGACGAGCCGGACCCCGAGTTCCTCGACGTCGAGCAGCTCGTCGGCGAGCTCAGCCTTGCGACCGCGGAGGGTGAGTGGACGCTGCGCGTCGTCGCCCAGCCGAAGCGGACGATCGTCGCGGCCGTTCCGGCGCCACCGCTCGGCTGGACCAGTGTCCGTCCCGTACGTGTGCCAGGGACAGTCCCTGGGACATGTCCGATTCGTGGACGTGTCGCGGCTGACCCGCATCGTCCGCGGGAAGGACGTCGGCGACAGTTACAACTACGCAGCGCCCGCGGACGACGTCCTCGTCGACGTTCCGACCGAGGAACGGCTCGAGACCGTCGAGGACGGGCCGCTCCGCAGGGTCGACGTGCTGCACCGAACCTACGTGTGGGACGACCGGAGCGTCGAGACGCAGACGCGCTTCGAGCAGCGGGCCGGCGAGTCGTTCGTCCGCGTCCGGCTGGAGCTCGACAACACCTGCGACGACCAGCGGGTGCGCGTGCACGTGCCACTGCTCGAGCCTGCGGAGAGCTCGCATGCCGAGGGTCAGTTCGCGGTGGTCGAGCGCAGCCTCGAGGTGGAAGGGGGCCACGGCGAGGTCGCCGTCCCGACGTTTCCGGCCTCCGGCTTCGTCGCCGCCGGCGGGATCGCGCTCCTCCTCGACCACGTCACCGAGTACGAGGTGGTCGGAGACGAGCTCGCGCTGACCGCATTGCGCTCGATCGGTTACATCAGCCTCAACGGGAACCCGTCGCGCGAAGAGCCCGCCGGCCCCGAGATCCCGATCCCGGCGGCACAACTCCGCGGCCCCCGTTCCTTCTCGTTCGCGTACTACCCGAGCGCCGACTCGATCGCCGAACACGCCGAGGCGTACCGCCATCCCTTCCTGACCGCGCGCGGTACGGCGGAGGGCGGCGAGCTCCGATCGGCAGCCGGGCCGGGGCTCGAGGGCGACGGCAGCGTCGTCCTGACCGCGTTTCTGAATGATCGTGCGCGGATCGTCAACGAGAGCGACGCGCCGCAGACCGTCCATTTTGCCGGCAGAGAACTGGAGCTTCGTCCGTGGGAGATCCGGACGATCACCCTTTAAGGGGAGCGCGACGCAAACTCCGACGCGCGACAGCGTCACAACCGTCAATGCGGCTGTTGATCCTCTGTCTCGTTGCGTGGCTCGTTCTTGTGGTCGCTGCACTTGCCTCCGGCGGCGTCGGAGGCACAGGCGGCCAGAACAAGCCCGGGCCCGTGCTCGCGAACTGACCGACTAACGCTTCGCGATGAAGAAGTCGCTCGCTCCGATGAGCGGCCCGTACTTGTTCGCGGTCCGCTTGCCGACGCCCGGGTAGACGTACCAGCGATAGTGGCCCGGGCGCGAGCTTGCGGGCCTTCCCTTTGAACTTCCACGCTTTCTTGAGCCGGTAGCGCGGCTGCAGCGGCCAGACGCTCATGACCTTGCGGCCGCTGACACCTACCGAGGAGAGACGCCGCATGGTCGCTCCGACTCCGTAGTAGAGCTGGACGTTGTAATAGGCAGCCCCCGCGACGGGTCGCCAGGCCAGCAGCGGCGGGCTCTTCAACGTCGTCCCACGGGCAGGCGAGTAGAGCTTTGCTCCGGGAATGATGCTGACGCGTATCGGTGGCCTTGTTGCCGGCCTCGTCGAAGACGTTGATGGTGTAGACGTACTTGACCTTGTTCTTCAGGCCTCGATCCTCGAAGCTCGAGGCGAGGCCCTTGAAGACTGCCGATGGGTCTGCGCCGGCCGTTCCCGGCGTCCGGTCGATCTCGATCGCCTTCGTGTCCGGCGATGCCGTCCAGGTCAGCGTGGCAGTGCCGTCATCCCAATCGAACCCGACGTTCGTGAGGGTCGGTGGAGTCGAGTCGTACTTGAACGATGGTGACGTGCCGCCGGCTCGGTTCCCGGCTTTGTCGGTGCACGTGCCGTTGACGGTCGTGCCGTCGTGTCGGGGCCTGCGTAGTTCACGGCGCTGCACGACCCGATGCCGGACCCTCCGTCGGTGCCGTGGAACGTAACGTTGACGGGGTGGTTGTACCAACCGTTGCTGTCGGGCGGACGGTCGAGCGTCACGCTGTCGATGGACGGCGCCGACGCGTCGTAGTTCACCGAGGTACCGGCACTCCGCTGTTGCCGGCGTTGTCGGTGCAGCTCGCGGCCACCGATCCGCTTCCGCCGATCGTGCCGGAGTTGCAGGAGGCGATGCCCGAGAGGTTGTCACTCCCGGATGCATGGAAGTCGACCGGATGGTTGTACCAGCCGTTCGAGTCCGGGCCACGAGAGAGCGAGAGACAGACGGCCGGCGGTGTCGCGTCGTACTTGAAGCTGAACGAAGCGCCATTCGCTGACGTTCCCTGCATTGTCGGTGCAGGATCCGGTGAAGCTCGCGCTTGCCGTGTCGGGCCCCGAGTAGGTCAGTGAGTTGCATCCAGCGAGTCCCGACGTCGCGTCGCTTGCCGTTGACGCCGATTCCAAGGGGATGGTTGTACCAACCGTTCGAGTCGGGCCCGCGCGTCGGTGACGTGCCGGTGATCGACCGGCGGCGTTGAGTCCTTCTTGATCGAGGCGGTCGCGCTGGGAACAGTGCTGTTCGTGCCGTCGCTCACCGTTGCCGACAGATTTGGCTAACCCCCGACGTATCGGAGCTAACCGTCAGGTCACCGCACCCAGTGATGTTGGACACCGAGTTGCCGGCATTGGCGTGATTGAAAAGCGACGGTGACAGAAGTCTTGAACCAGCCGGAGCAATTCGCGGGCGCAGGATGCAGGCGAAACTGATGTCCCCACCCGCGGCCGTGGCTCCCGCGGGAACAAGTGCCACAAAGGCAGCCAGAACAACGATGGCGGATGACGACCCTCATCCCATCACTCCCCGGTCGCGTGCGATCCGCATCGTCAGCATCAGCAGTGACAACCCGGCGAGCGCGAGCACCGCGAACGAGCTCCCCGCGAGCCAGAGGTAGCGGTCGCGCCCATTGCTACCGGGCACGAGCTGCCGCTCGACCGCCGCGACGACCGCCTGAAGCGGCGCGAGATTCACCCTGAACGGCGGCGAGACGGTTCGGCTCCTGGCCGCTCGCTTCGCTTTGTCTGAACCGCCTTGGTCTGGTGCTTGATCCTGTGCCGCGGCGCGCGGGCGACCTGGGCCGGAGCAACTGCGGCGGGCGGTACATAGTGCGTGGTCGGCGCCGACCTCACGGCCGGGGTGACGGAACGAGCCGCAGGCTTCGGTTTGGCCGTCCGCGCCGCTGGACTGTACGGGTCCGGAGGCGGTGCATCCGTCGTGGTCGTCACCCCGGGAACTGGCGGCACGTCGTCGGCAACCGCAGGAGCCGCGCTCCACAGTGCGGTTGCGACGACGACGCACGCCGCCAGGCGAAGCGCAACAACCGACGCGCCGCGACGCCTCGCGCGCGAAAACAGCCGTTGCTCCTTGTGACGCCGAGGCGTCAGCAGCATCCACAGGCCGCGCTTCGCTATCAGGGCCGCCCCAAGGGCCCAACGCGGTCGCCGCAGTAACGATCCTCTTCGCCGAGGAGCCGTGTTCACGGTCTCCTCCTCCCCGTTCGTGATCGTTACCCGCACCGAAGGTACACCTGTCTTTCATGGATTGCAATCCCGATTGTTAGGCCGCCCCGCCGTGTCGCTCGAGCGCCGGCACCGGAGCCGTGCCCGTGATCACCGCTCCGACACCCGGGAGATACGTCTCCATGGCGATCCCGTTCGCGCGCACGGCACGCTTCAGCGTGGCGGCGTCGAGCCCGTCGACGTGCCGCTGAAGGGCTGTCTTGTAGCGGACTTCTCCGTCCGCAAAGTCGAGCTCGAAGTTCCCCGCCGCAAGCCCGTAATTCGCCCGGGTCAAGAACTCCGAGACCTCGGAGCGGCGCTCCTCGGGAACCCGAAACGGGCAGACCGAGTAGAGAAGGATCAGGTCCTGCTCCTCGACCACATGTGCGTAGAACTTCCAGCGACCGAGGATGCCGGACAGCTCGCTGAACAGCACGGGAGCGCCTCGGACATCGGAGAACGGCCAGCCGTTCTCGCGGAACAGAGTCCGGAGGTCGGCGAGCAGCGCGCCTGCAACGGGGTCACCTGAAGACACAGTCCCTTTCGACGCGCTCTTCGAGAGAGCCCTCAGGTCGTCGCGCAATTTCTCCGATCCTTTCCACGTCGCATCTGGAACAGATCGGGGCCGACGGCCGGCGCGGAACCAGAGACCGGCTCCGCAGGTCGCGCAGCACCGCAGGGCGGACCGGCCGCTCGGCCAGAGCCGAAACTCGAGCTCGCGTGACCCGCAGGCCGGGCAGAGAAGGTCGTCCGACGAAGCCCAGGAAGGCAGGCCGAGTGCGGCCCCGACAACCCCCCAGGCAAGGTCCGCCGCTGCCAACGAGACGTCGAAGGTCGTCTCCTGTCGGACGTATCCGCTCTCGGCAGCTCTTGCGATCAGGGCAGCGGTCGCCCTCAGCCGCGCGGCAGTCTCTGCGTCCTCTCTGCGTTTCCCCGCCAGAGCCCCAAGAACCTCGAGCACCGAGCGAGCTGCAAGCAGATCGGGGTCTTCGCCGAGACGACGCAGATCACGCGGCTTCAGCTCGAAGAACAGCCGCGGGCCTCTTCTTGCGTCCAGAAAGCTCGCGGCGACCCTCAACATTCCGCCGGAGCTCTCCTCGAGCCGCAGCTCGTCGTCCGCGGAGCCACCGTCGGCCAGCGACCGGACGAGCGCTCGTGCGCGTTCGCGTCCGAGTGACGAGATGACGGTCGCCGCGAGATGGGCAAAGCCGACGAGCTCGGCCTGCAGCTTCAGCTCGCCGTCGGCACTGGTCTCGACCGCGACATCGGCGAAGTTGCCGTCGGAGAACGTGATCTCGAGTGTGGTCTGAATCATGGTCTGGCACTTGGCGAAGACGATCCGGGGCGACCGCTCTGCGGCGGGACGGCCGCCCCGGTCTTTAGCGCCTCACGGCGCTTCGTCTTTGGAGCGTCTTCGTTAGTAGGTCATCACCGCGCCTTTCGGCTGACGCCCGTAAGAGAGAGCGAACGGGACGTCGCTGTTCAGCAGGTACTGCTTCGCCCACGCGTCCGCGTCGGCGTCCTGCTTCGTCTTGCCCTTCTGCCGGACGTCCTGCGACTGCCCGTATCCACCGCAGCCGTACCAGCAGCTGAGGCTGCCGGCAGTCTGCTTCGGCTTCGCCGTCTGCGTCGTGGTGCTCGTGTTCGGCGCGTTCGCAGTGGCGTTGTTTGTCGCCGTCTGGTTCGCCGTGCTCGAGCCGCCGTTGACATAGCCCCCGGAGATGTTCTGGGGAGCGTTGGCGTTGACCGCGTCCTGCTTGGCCTTCGCGTCGGCGTCGGCGTCCTGCTTGGTCTTGGCCGACTGGTCGACGTTCTGACTCTGGCCGTTGCCGCCGCAGCCGTACCAGCAGCTGGTGCTGCCGGCGGTCTGCGTCGGGGTTGCGGTCTGCTTCGTCGTGCTCGTGTTCGACGCATCCGCGGTTGCGGTGTTCGTCAGCGTCTGGTTCGCAGTGCTCGGACCGCCGTGATGTTCCCCCCGGCGATGTTCACTGGCACGTTGGCGTTGACCGCGTCCTGCTTGGCCTTGGCGTCGGCGTCGGCGTCCTGCTTGGTCTTGGCCGACTGGTCGACGTTCTGACTCTGGCCGTTGCCGCCGCAGCCGTACCAGCAGCTGGTGCTGCCGGCGGTCTGCGTCGGGTTCGCGGTCTGCGTCGTCGTGCTCGTGTTCGACGCATCCGCGGTCCCGGTGTTCGTCAGCGTCTGGTTCGCCGTGCTCGCACCGCCGAGGATGTTCCCTCCGGCGATGTTCACTGGCACGTTGGCGTTGACCGCGTCCTGCTTGGCCTTGGCGTCGGCGTCGGCGTCCTGCTTGGTCTTGGACGACTGGTCGACGTTCTGACTCTGGCCGTTACCGCCGCAGCCGTACCAGCAGCTGGTGCTGCCGGCGGTCTGCGTCGGCTTCGCGGTCTGCGTCGTCGTGCTGTCGTTGGACGCATCCGCGGTCCCAGTGTTCGTCAGCGTCTGGTTCGCCGTGCTCGCACCGCCGAGAATGTTCCCTCCGGCGATGTTCACTGGGACGTTGGCGTTGACCGCGTCCTGCTTGGCCTTGGCGTCGGCGTCGGCGTCCTGCTTGGTCTTGGACGACTGGTCGACGTTCTGACTCTGGCCGTTACCGCCGCAGCCGTACCAGCAGCTGGTGCTGCCGGCGGTCTGCGTCGGCTTCGCGGTCTGCGTCGTCGTGCTGTCGTTGGACGCATCCGCAGTCCCGGTGTTCGTCAGCGTCTGATTCGCTGCACTGGATCCACCGTTCACGTTGCCTCCGGCGATGCTCACGGGAACGTTCGCGTTGACCGCGTTCTGCTTGGCCTTGGCGTCAGCGTCGGCGTCCTGCTTCGTCTTGGACGACTGGTCGACGTTCTGACTCTGGCCGTTACCGCCACAGCCGTACCAGCAGCTGGTGCTGCCGGCGGTCTGCGTCGGGGTTGCGGTCTGCGTGGTCGTGCTGTCGTTCGAGGCGTCGGCCGTGGCGGTGTTGGTCGCCGTTTGGTTGGCCGCGCTCGAGCCACTGTTCACGTTGCCTCCGGCGATGCTCACGGGAACGTTGGCGTTGACGAGGTCCTGCTTGGCTTTCGCGTCGGCGTCGGCGTCCTGCTTGGTCTTGGCCGACTGGTCGACGTTCTGACTCTGGCCGTTACCACCACATCCCGAGTTGCAGCTGGAGCTGCCGCCCGTCTGCGTGGGGGTTGCGGTCTGGGTCGTGTTGCTCGTGTTGTCAGCGGTGGAGTCGGCGGTGTTCGTGGCCGTCTGGTTGGCCGCGCTCGAGCCGCCGAGCACATTCCCGCCTGCGATTGCGATGGGGACGTTCGCGTTGACCGCGTTCTGCTTCGCCAGCGCATCTGCATCGGCGTCCTGCTTCGTCTTCGCCGACTGATCGATGTTCTGACTTTGCCCCGCACCACCACAGCCGGCCGTGCAGCTGGAGCTGCCGCCGGTCTGCGTCGGGGTCGCGGTCTGCGTGGTCGTGCTCGTGTTCGACGCATCAGCGGTCCCAGTGTTCGTGGCCGTCTGATTCGCCGCGCTCGAGCCCGGGGCCGGTGCGAGAATCTTGCCGCCGTAGCCGTAACCGGTCGGCAAGCTCGCATCCGACGCCGTCTGCCCCGCCGTGCCCGTTGCCGGCGCACCTTGCAGCGTCCCGGCCAGTTGGCCGAGAAGCTGGTTGGCGCCCGGCGGTGGAGGATCACCGGCGGCGGCCGAAGCCGTCCCCACCCACGCGGCCAGGGCGATCAATGCGATGCCCACCGCAATGAGATGGCGTTTCATGGTTTCGAATGTCTCCTTTTCATGTCGTCGTTGCGATCCGTTTTTGCCGGGGCGCACCGGAGCACCGCGGCAGGTCCGACGGGACGAAGCTGTCCGTCGGACTCGCCGGGGCTAGCCCGGGCGCTCGAGTCGCAAGACGACGCTCAGCAGCCGCCGGATGGCCGCCGAGCGATGGCGACGAGCCCACCAAGGGGCCGTCAAGAAGAACGGAACGAGCAAAGCTGCGAAGGCCCAGAGTGCGACCCCCGGCGCGCCGTTTCCGGCTGCGCCGAGCAAGGACGACTCCTGCGGGCTGGGCTCACGCGGTTCCTGTGGCGCGCGCCGATCGGTGTCGCGCACGTCACGTCGTCCACTCTGCGAGCGGATCGACCCGGACTCGGCCGGACTGCCGCTCGATGCCGCGAGCCAGGTGGCGCGGGCAGTCCCTCGAGACACGGCGAACGAGGTCGCGCGGCTCTGGCCGAACGACCGGCTGCCGGCGTCCTGCTCGACAATCTGCACCTGGCTGCCTTCGCCGGCCTGGACCTGCACTGCACTCTGCGAGATTGCACTCGAGCCGCTGTTCGTCGAGCTCGAGGACGAGTGGCTCTGCCCTGAACCTCCGGTCGACTCCGCGTTCACCCACTGGGTGGTCGGAGCTTCCTGGCGGATCACCTGGACCTGACTTCCCCCGACTCCGCCGTGCTGGATCTGAGTGGCCGACTGCGTGACCTCACTCACGTTCGACGCCTGCGCGGCCGCCGACGAGATCGAGGTCGCACCGCTGCCCCCCTGAATGGAGGTTGCTTGTGCGGCTGCAGTCTGCGTCGTGGGTGCGCTCTGTTCGAGTACCTGTGTCTGGGTGGCTCCCCCCACCTGGGTGGGGCCCGACGACGGGCCTCCGCCGGCGTCCTGCTGTTGAACGGCCGACTGCGTCACGTGGTTCGTGTTGCCGGCGGATGCCGTCGCGGTCGAGCTGTTTGCCCCCACGACCTCGCCAGCCGCAGGGGAGCTCGCCGGCGAGGTTTCGGGGTCGTTGGGAATCCAGACCTGAATCAACGTTCCGATCGCCCCCGAGCCATTCGGATCGGGTGCGGCGGGATCGATCGTCACACTGGCGTTCGTCGGAGAGCCCTGTACCGAGGTCGCCGTCGCGCCGGCCGTCTGAACGGTCGGCGCGCTCTGCGTAGCACCCTGCGACTGGCCGCTCCCCGGGCCGCTGCCGCTCTGAAGCTGGCTCGCGGCCTGATCGACCGCGTTCGAGTTCGCGGCTCCCGCCGTCGACTGCACGGAGTTCGTCTGGCTGACCGGCCCTTCGTCGCCCGGGCTCTTGTTCCGGATCACGATGTTCGCGTTCAGCGGGTTGACCTGCGTCGAGGTCGCCGTCGACTGGGAGCTCTGCGTCGTCGGCGCGCTCTGACTCGAAGACTGAGACTGGCCTGCAGCCGATCCCGCTCCGTTCTGGGATTGACTGGACCCCTGGGAGAGGCTGTTCGTGTTTCCGGCATCGGCGTTTGCCTGTGAGCTGTTCGTCTGAGCCACCGGGCCGTCGTTTCCGGGGGAGTCGAGCCGGATCACCACGTTGACGTTCGTAGGCGCGACTTGCGTCGAGTTTGCGTTCGCGTTCGCGGCCTGCTCCGTCGGCGCGCTCTGCGAGGTCGACTGCGACTGGCCGCCCGCCGACTCCGGTGGACCGGCCTGCTGGGTCTGGGCGCTCTGCTGGGTCGTGTTGTTGGTGTTCCCGGCAGTGCTCGAGGCCGCGGCGTGATTGGCCTGGCCGGAGGAGCCCCCGGTCGAGGCGTTGGTCGAATTCTGGTGGGAGACCGAGGCCGCGTTGGCCGTCTGCTCGGTCGGTGCGCTCTGAGTGACCGTCTGCGACTGCCCGGCACCGGTGCCGGTCTGGGTCTCCGTGCTGGTCTGGCTCGTGTTGCTGACGTTCTGCGCGGTTGCGGTCGCGCCGTTCGAGCTCGTCTGCGCGCCGGAGCCAGGATCCTCACCCGCTGCGGCGGCCTTGCCCGCGTGCAGGCCCGCTCCAGCGAGCACGACACACGCCAGTAGCGCGAAGCGACACCGCCCCCTCCCCATGCGCTTCACGATGGCGCTTTCCGCCCGTCCGTCGGTAGACCCCGGGTGGCGGGTCTTCCATCCCCCCGATGAGGTGGGTCTACCATCACCGGTATGGCCGCTCGCGTTCTCGTGGTCGAGCCGAACCGGATCGTCCGGCGCGGTATCTGCGCGGAACTGGTGGCGAGCGGCGCGAGCGTGGTCGCGGAGGCAGAGAGCGGCACGGAGGCTGTTGCCACGGCAGTCGAGCATCGAGCCCGACGTCGTGCTGCTGGACTCCCGGCTCCCCGACGGCTCCGGGGCCGAGGTCTGCGCGGCGATTCTGAAACGACAGCCGGGAACCGCGGTCATCCTGCTCTCGGCGGAGCGCGACGAGAGAGCTGTGGAAGCGGCACTCGACTCCGGTGCGCGCGGCTTCCTCGTCACTGATGCGGAGGACCTCGATCTGGGCCGAGCGATCGAGCGGGTGCTTGCAGGCGAAAGCGTGATCGATCCACGCGCTGCGGCCGTGCTGATCGATGCGCGCAGAACGGAGGAACCGAAGCTGAGCGGCCAGGAGCTGAGCGTTGTTCGACTCGTCGCCGAGGGTCTGACGAATCCTGAGGTCGGCGAGCGCCTGCACCTCAGCAGGCACACCGTGAAGGAGTACCTCAGCCATGCGATGCGAAAGCTCGATGCCGGCAACCGCATCGAGGCGGTCCGGAAGGCTGCTGCGCTCGGTCTGATCGACGGAGTCGGTCCTTCAACGGCGGATCCCGCGTCGAGCCCTGACACGGTCGTCTACAACGACGAGGGCGGACCGATTCTCAGCTCCGAGCTGAAGGTCACGCCCTTCAAGATCGACAAGCTCGAAAGATCCCGGGAACCGCACGACGGCTCGACTAATCGCGATACCTGATCGCGTTCGACGATTCGTCCTTCGACGCTGCGCGGAGCTGCCCGCCTTACGCGAGAAGCCCTTGCTCCGCAGGCGCGCCGAGAGCCCGAGGGCGACCGCCGGCACCCACACGGTCAGCGAACCGGCCGCCGATAGACCGAAAGCCGTGGCGCCGGCCAGCAGTACCGCGAAGAGGAGGAGCCAGGCATCGCCGCGACCAGCTGCACCCCGTGAGGAGACCGGAGCGTTCGCGAGGTTGCCGAGCGGCGCCGCCAGTGCGAGACGGAACTGCCGCGGCGCCACAGAAGTGACCGGCGAGGGCTCAGCGCGCGGGGGAACATCGCCACGTGGCGCCGGCTCGGGTCGAGTCACGGCAGCCTGCCCTGAAGTGGAAGCCGGAGCGGCGGGCACGGTCGTAACCGCAAGGCTCGTGCTCACCTGCGACCAGCCTTCGGTATCGCCACGTGCTTCCTGTCGGGCCGTCGTGAGCGGCGATGCGGCACGACCGTCTGTACCACCACGCGGCCGCGCGACCGCCGGTGCTGTCGTCGGCTGCTCGGGAGGCTGGGGTTGGGTCGGCGAAACGTCTGCAGGCTCCGGTGCGGCGGTCGAGTCCGGAGCGGAAACCGCAGGCGTGACGGCACCGGCTGCAGCGCATCCGGTCTCGACCGGAGCCGGTTCACACGCCGCATCGCTTTGATACTGCCCGTCTGCCTGCTGATACTGGCCCGCACTCGGCGTGGAAACGGCGCATTCAGGTAGTGCCGGAACCGCCTCGACCGGAGGGATCTCTGTGCTGCAGTACGCGATCCACTCGCAATTCCAATCGCTGTTATGAGCACCATCTTCGGAGCAGATTGGCGCAGTATCTGTGGACGGATCCGCGCAATTCGTTCCGTAATTGGTATCGCTGCCGGCGCTCTTACCGTTCGTCTCCTCAGGGCTGTCGGGCGCGGGAGGTGAGACTGGCGGTTCGTTTTCGGAGCCGCGCCACGTGGTCGACTGTCGCGTGGCGCTCGGAGCGACGGCTGATACTGCGGTGTGACGCTGTGATACTGCCCCGGCCGTTCTGCGTGAGGGCCCCGGATCAGGGGACGCGCGACGAACGTGCGCTTGCACGACAGCAGGGAGTGATATCGCTCCGGATTGCGTCGTAGCTTCCGCCGGCGACACTGCGTCGTCTACCGAGGGGAGCTCATTTGCAGGGTTTTCGCTGGTCACCGGCTCCGGAGGCGCAGCGACTCGGCACTGCAGGAGCGGACGCCGGAACGATCACGTCGGGCAACGCTGCCGCATCGACATCGGCAATGACAACGGCTGCCGATCGATCGATCCGCAACGGCGGTGTCGAGCTCGTCTTGAGGTTCTCGTCCGCACGCGCAGGCGCAGCAAAGGCAATCGCGGCGAGCGCAGCAACGAGCAGCAGGGCGAGCCCTCCCCAGCTTCCCGTTGGCCCTCGCGAATGTTGCCTTCCTCCCACCAGTTCTCCGTGTGAAGACGAGACCATCGAAGAAACAAGTACCCAATGTTCGTTGCGTGCACCCGCGCGATTTGAAAATGCATTTGGAAATGTCTACAGTGGCGGCGAGAGAAATGACGATCGTTGCGGCGGAACGGTTGGCTCGCTCGTGCAACTCGTCAGCGGAGTTGCTACGCGCGTATCGGGAGGAGGGGGACCTCTCCGCTCGAGAACGCCTGATCGAGGCGTACATCCCGTTGGTCGTGTCGATCGCCCGGCCGTATGCGAACCGCGGCGAGCGTCTCGAGGATCTCGTGCAGGTGGGCTCGATCGGCCTCATCAAGGCGGTCGATCGTTTCGAGCGCGACCGGGAAGTCGAGTTCGCGGCGTTCGCGATCCCGAACATCCTCGGTGAGATCAAGCGGCACCTGCGCGATCGCTGCGGTGCGATGCGGATACCTCGGCGTTACCAGGAGGCGAGCGTCCGCGTGCGCACGACCCGTACCGAGCTCACCGCCGACCTGTGCCGAGACCCGACGTCGTCGGAGCTTGCTGCTGCAGCGGAGCTCGACCAGGACGAGCTTGCCGAAACGCTGCGTGCGGAACAGGCACGGGCGCCGCTCACGCTTGCAGATGCGTCGAATGCCGCCGGGCCGCAGAACGACTTCGACGCCACCGATGATCGCCTCGCCATCGAGAGCGGCCTGCGCTCGCTCGACCTCCGTGAACGCCAGGCGTTGGGCTTTCGCTACTTCGGCGATCTCCAGCAAAGCGAGATCGCAGCGCGGCTCGGCGTCTCGCAGACGCACACATCGAGGCTGATCGCCTCCGGACTGGCCAAGCTTCACGACGATTTCGAGGGAGATTTGCGTTGTGCGGGCGACGAGAAGCCCGTAAACTCGTGGCATGGCGACTCCAGAAGCCGTCGGGGAAGCGCCGCAGGAAGACGCCGCCGCGAAGCCGCGTCAACGGTCGGCGAGAAATAGCGGGCGCCTGCTGCTGCGCATGCCCGCCGGCCTCCACGAGGAGCTCGCGCGTGCTGCGGACCGCAGCGGCATCAGCCTCAACCAGTTCATCACCAACGTGCTCGCCGGCGCGGTGGGCTGGGGACGACCCTCAAGCGCAGCTGCCGGGTCTTCGAAGCGGCGACCTCAGACGCTGACGATCCTGCTCGCCCTGAACCTGCTGCTCGTTGCGGCGGCAGCCGCGGCTGCGATTGCGTTCCTCGTGGCGGCCTGGCTGAACTGAAGCTCGAGCGGACCTAGCGCCGACGCCGCCAGAACCCGGCCCGCGATTCGTCGGGGCCATCCTCACCCAGTGCCCGGGCAGCGGCAACCAGGTCGTCGCCGCGAAGCGTCATCAGCTCCGACCGCTCGAGGTCTGCGAGCTCACCGCCCTGCACGCCGGCCAGCCGTAGCGCCTGCGCATTGAGCGCCTGCTCGAACAACGTGCGGGCAAAGCGCGCGTTTCCGAAGCCCTCGCCGCGCGCGGCGCGACCGAGAATCTGGCGCAGCGCCTCGACGGCGTCCTCGTCGAGCGAATACTCGTACTCCGCCCCGAGCTTCCGCGTGATCTCCACGAGATCGGCGAGTCGAATAGTCGGGAAACGTGATCTCGCGCGAGAAGCGCGAGCGCAGTCCGGGGTTCGACTGCAGGAACCGATGCATCAGGCGCGGATAGCCGGCCACGATCACGACGAGGCGGTGCCGGTAGTCCTCCATCCGCTTGAGAAGCGTCTCGATCGCCTCCGGCCCGAAGTCCTGGCGCTCGTCTCCCGGCGCGAGCGCGTACGCCTCGTCGATGAAGAGGACGCCGTCGAGCGCGCGCCGGATCACCCGGTCGGTCTTGATCGCCGTCATGCCGACGTACTGCCCGACGAGCCCGGCCCGGTCGACCTCGACGAGATGGCCGCGGCTCAGCAAGCCCATCGCTCGATACATCTCCGCGAGCAGCCGCGCGACCGTGGTCTTGCCCGTCCCTGGATTCCCGAGGAACACGAGATGCTGCGAGGTCGCAACCTCCGGGAGCCCGTGCCGCTGGCGCTCGGCCTGAACCTGCAGAAAGGCGACCAGCGCCCGCACCTGCTCCTTCACCGTCTCGAGCCCGACGAGGGCGTCGAGCTCGGCCTGGAGCTCAGGCATCGTCCGCGCAGGCTCCGGTCGCCGGAGCTGATCCGAGATCCATTCCGCCGGATCGCCGCCGCCCGTCGTCTGGGACAGCCGCTCGCCGAGCACCTTCAGGCCCCGGGCGACATCTTCGAGTGGTTTTCGTGCCACACGGTGATTCTGCCCATACGCATAGGCCTCAAGCTCCGGGGGAAACCCAGGCCCCCATCCCTGGTCCGCTTCGCGGACAGGCCGCTGCGGCCCCCTACGGGGGATTAGGCCTCAAGCCGCGGCGAGGTCGGCACGATTAGTTAACCTGGTTAACGAAATGCCAGCCGTCGCGTCAGATCCCACAGTCCTCGCAAACCGCCTTCGCCCGGTTCTCCTGCACCTGAACCGGCAGCTCCGGCGGGAGGTCCACTCGCTCGGGGTCACGGGCGGCCAGGTCGCGCTCCTCGTTCAGATCAAGGTCCGACCGGGAATCGGGGTGCGCGAGCTCGCCGCCCTCGAGCGCATGTCCGTGCCCGGGATGTCGAAGTTCGTCACCCGGCTCGAGGAAGCAGGGCTCGTCGGCCGAGCGCCCGTCGAGGGCGATCAGCGCCGCGTCGGGCTGACGCTGACGGCCGCAGGCCACAAGGTGCTGCGCTCCGTGAAGTCGAAGCGCACGGCGTGGCTGTCGGCGCGGCTGCGCTCGCTCGATCCGGAAGAGCTCGACGCGATCGACGCGGCGATCGAGCCGCTTACCCATCTGCTCGCGGGAGACGAAGCTTGACGGCAGCCATTCTCCGGGCAGGCGCCCGCACGTTCTCAAGCGTCCGTAAGCACCGCAACTACCGCCTCTTCTTCGCCGGCCAGGTCATCTCCAACACGGGGACCTGGATGCAGCGCGTCGCGCAGGCGTGGCTCATCCTCTCGCTGACGCACTCCCCGGTCGCGGTCGGAATCCTGGCGCTCTGCCAGTTCATGCCGTTCACGCTCTTCAGCCTGATCGCGGGAGTCATCGTCGACCGGCTCGACTCGTGGCGGACGGTGATCGGAACTCAGATCACGCAGATGGTGCTCGCCTCGACGATGGCGGTTCTCGCTCTCACGGGAGTCGTGCAGCCGTGGCAGGTCTACGTCATCGCCGCGCTGATGGGGCTCGTCCAGGTGCTCGACGCTCCTTCCCGCCAGTCGCTGACCTTCCGGATGGTAGGCCCGGCTGAGCTGCCGAACGCGATCAGTCTCAACTCCGGGCTCTTCAACGGCGCACGCATCTTCGGCCCGGCGCTGGCAGGCGTCCTGATCGCCACGACCGGGACGGGTATCTGCTTCGCGCTCAACGCGGTCAGCTACGTGGCCGTCATCGCCGGGCTGCTGCTGATGCGGCCTTCGGAGTTCCACGCGGTCGAGCGCCGCGAGCGGCCGAGAACGCTCCTGGCGGGCCTCAAGGAAGGCATCTCCTACGCACGGCACGAGGAGCAGATCGCGCTGATGCTCGTCCTCGTCTTCGTCATGAGCACCTTCTGCCTCAACTTCAACGTGCTGCTACCGGTGCTGGCGAAGCACACGCTCCACGCCGGCCCGCAGACCTTCGGCATTTTGTCGGCGGTCTTCGGAGTGGGCGCACTGATCGGCGCGCTCGTGTCTGCGCACGTGAGCCGTGCCACCGTCGGAACGACCGCGCTCGGCAGCGGCGGCTTCGCTCTCAGCGAGCTTTTGATCGCACCCCTGCACTCCACCGTCCTCATCGCCCTACTCCTGTTCCTCGGGGGAATCTGCTTCACGACGTGGTCGTCGAACTCGAACTCGCTCATCCAGCTCGCAGCGCCAGACCACCTTCGCGGCCGGTTGATCGGCATCTACTTCTTCGCGTTTGCCGGCACCGGCACTCTGGGCGGAATTCTCTCCGGCTGGCTCGCAGCGGCCGGCGGGACGGAGCTCGCATTCACGGTCGCCGGCGTCGCCGGCTTGTCTGTCTCGTTGTTCGTGTGGCTTCGCTCTCGCGGCGGCGTCCTCGTCCACGAGCGAGCGGCCGAAGAGCGGCTCGCTGCTTAACGAAATCCTTGCGGGAGCGACACGGCTCCCACACACCCAGCGGGAATAACGGGAGCACTGGTTTCGCAACAGGGGGGAATACCGATGAAACGCAGGCTCGGACTCGCGATCGCGGCTTCGCTGGCGCTCGCCGCAGGAATCGCCGTTGGTGCCCAGCATCATGGGAGCACCGCCCAGGCGGCCGCAGCTCCCCAGCGCCCCAACGTCCTCGTCCTGGAAACGGACGACCAGACCCTCGCGGAGATGGCCGTGCTTCCGAACGTCCGCCGCCTGATCGGTGATCAGGGCGTGACGTTCGACAACAACTTCGATTCGTTCTCGCTCTGCTGCCCGTCGCGCGCAACCTTCCTGACGGGCCAGTACTCGCACAACAACAACGTCCGCGGAAACGCGCCGCCGCAGGGTGGCTACCAGGCACTCGACAAGTCGAACACGCTCGCGGTCTGGCTGCAGCGGGGCGGGTACTACACGGTTCACCTCGGCAAGTTCCTGAACGGCTACGGCCGCCAGAACCCGACGGAGATCCCACCGGGCTGGAGCGAGTGGCACGGATCCGTCGACCCGACGACCTACCGGTACTACAACTACACGCTGAACGAAGGCGGAACGCTGCACACGTTCTGTGCCACCCCGCAGCCGTCGTGTTACCAGACCGACGTCTACCGGGACAAGGCAAACGAGATCATCAAGCGCCGGGCGACTCAGGGACCGTTCTTCCTCTGGGTCGCATTTCTCGGAGATCACTCCGGCACGCCCCGCGAGCCCGACGATCCGCCTCAGCTCGGCACCCCCGTTCCCGCACCGCGGCACCACGACGCGTTGAAGGGGACACCGCTGCCAAAGCCGCCGAGCTTCAACGAGGCCGACGTCTCCGACAAGCCGCAGGTGATCAGGCGCCGGCCGCTGCTGAACGCGCGCCGGATCGCGGCGATCCAGGAGAACTGGCAGCAGCGCCGCGAGACGCTGATGTCGGTGGACGAAGCGATCTCGTCGATCGTCGAGACGCTCCGGCAGACCGGCGAGCTCGACAACACGTTGATCCTCTTCACGTCCGACAACGGCTTCTTCCACGGGGAGCACCGCGTCGCGAACGGCAAGGTGCTCTGGTACGAGCCGTCCATCCACCTGCCGCTCCTGATGCGCTGGACCGCGAACAAGTCGCTGCCGCGCGGCGTCCACCGGAGCCAGCTGACGATGAACGTCGACGACGCCGAGACGATCCTCGACGCCGCGAACGTGCGGGCCGGTCGTACCGAGGACGGCGTGTCGCTCCTTTCCTTCTGGCACGACCGGGGCAAGGAGATCGGCCGCGACGTCCTACTCGACAACTCTCCAGGTGCGGGCCACTTCGACGGGATCCGGACTCAGCACTACAAGTACGCGGAGTACGCGAACGGCGACCGCGAGCTCTACGACCTGCGCAAGGATCCAGACGAGCTTCAGAGTCAGCACGCGAATCCCGCTTACGACGCGTTGAAAGCGTCGCTCGCTGCGCGGCTGCACAACCTCGTCTCGTGCTCGGGCGCAAGCTGCCGGGCGCGCCCGGCCGTGAGCTTCACGGCCGCTCGCCGGGGCCACTGCGGCGTCGTGACGGCAACGGCCTCCGGGCCGGGCGTCCAGTCGGCGACGTTCCTGGTGAACGGCCGGCAGATGCTGACGGACAGCCGGTCACCGTTCCGCGCACGGTTGGTGGTGAAGAAGCGCTCCACGATCCGTGTCCGCGTGAGCGTCGCCTTCGACCGGTTCGTGACGCTCGACCGCACTGTGCGCGCCTGCGGCTAGCCAAGTTCGGTCCGGAGGGGGCCGAAGACGGAGCCCGTTGTCTCCCAGCGGGCTCCGTCACCTCTGATGTCGTAGAGCTCGGCGTCGTCGGTGTAGAGCCGGGTCACGCCCGGGGATCCTAAGTCGCATCGTTAGGCTGCGAAGCCCAGTGGCAGGCAAGCGACAGCACTACAACGTGACGCTCGCGATCCTCACGTTGGCCGGGATCGCGTTCGCGCTGCAGCAGACGATGGTCATCCCTGCTCTGCCGACCCTGCAGCGGGACCTGCACACGACGACGACCTGGGTCACCTGGGTCTTGACGGTTTTCTTGCTCGTCGCGTCGGTTGCAACGCCGATCCTCGGCAAGCTCGGCGACCAGTACGGCAAGGAACGCCTGCTTGTGATCTCGCTCGCGATCTTCTTCGTCGGCTCGGTCGGCGCGGCTGCCGCGTGGAACATCTGGTCGCTGATCGCCTGGCGCGCCGTGCAGGGCGCCGGCGCAGCTGTCTTTCCCTTGAGCTATGGGATCATCCGCGACGAGTTCCCGCGCGAGAAGGTCGGCGTCGCGATCGGGCTCGTGTCGGCCGTCTTCGGGATCGGTGGAGGCTTCGGGATCGTGCTCTCCGGCGTGATCGTCGACAACGTCTCGTGGCGCTGGCTCTTCATCGTCGGCGCCGTCGGAATCGGCATCGCGATGGTGCTCGTGTACCTCTTCGTGCCCGAGTCGCCGGTGAAGACACCGTCGCGCGTCGACTACGTCGGCGCAGTGCTCATGTCCGGCGGGTTGATCTCGCTGCTGGTTGCACTGACGGAAGGAGAAAGCTGGGGCTGGACGTCCGGCCGCACGCTGGGCCTCGGCGCCGCGGCACTCGTCTTCCTCGTCGCCTGGGGTTACGCGGAACTGCACGTCACAGAGCCGATGGTCGACATGCGGATGCTCGCCCGTCGGGAGATCCTGTTCACGAACATCACGGCCCTCATCGCCGGCTTCGCGATGTTCGGGACGTTCGTGCTCGTGCCGAACTTCGTCGAGACGGCGCACGGTCTCTCGGCGGCGGTACAGCGGGTGGTCGACTACGGCTTCGACGCGAGCGCGACGAAGGCAGGCCTCTATCTCCTGCCAAGCTCATTCGCACTGCTCTTCGCCGGACCAATCGCCGGGCTGATCGGGCGGCGGACCGGATTCAAATGGCCGCTCGCCGCGGGGATGCTTCTCGTCTCCATCTCCGCCGCGGGGCTTGCCGAGTGGCATGACAGGCCGTGGCAGATTCTCGCCGCGATGCTGATCCTCGGTGTCGGTGTGGGATTCGCCTTCGCGGCGATGGCGACGCTCATCACCGAGGCCGTGCGCCCAACGGAAACCGGAGTCGCCACGGGGATGAACACCGTCGCGCGCACGGTCGGCGGCGTCGTCGGCGGCCAGGTCGGTGCGGCCCTCCTCACCGCGCACACGATCCGGGGAACGAACATCCCCTCGGTCGAACGGCTACACGACCGCTTTCGCGCTCGCGGCGATCGTCGCTCTCGTGGGTGCGGCCGTTGCTGTGTTCATCACCCCGCCGGTGCGACGCCGCGAACGACTTACGGTCGCCACCTCCGAAGCCGCCGATTAGAGTCGTCGCATGAACGAGGGCCTGCGGCTGCACCTCGCGCTCTGCACGGTGGCTGAACGCCTGGCTGCGGTGATGGAAGGGGCACGGTTCGAACGGCGAGACGGTTACGCCTTCGTCACCTTCCCGACGCTGCCGATCCCCTCGTTCAACGGGGTCTGGCCCGACGAGGACTCTGCCGCGACCGCGCTTCCCGACGCCCTCGCGCAGATCGAGGCCAACGGAATTGCACCGGGCGTCCTCATTCGGAACGAGGAAACGCCGGCCGTGGTCGCTACAGCCCGCGTGCTCGGGCTCACTGCGGTGGAGCGGATGCCGGGAATGGTCGCGAACGCCGGTGACCTGGTGGGACTCGCAGCGTCGGAGCTCGAGGTCGTCCACGTCAAATCCGCGGACGGGTTCGCTCAGGCACTGGCAATCGCGACAGAGGGATTCGGTGCGCCTGAGGGTTTCCTGACGCCGCTTTACATGCTCGAGGTCACGAGCCTGGACGGATACGAGTTGTTCCTCGGCCGAGTCGACGGTCGCGACGTGACCACGGCGGCGAGCTTTGTCGTCGATGACGACGTTGGGGTCTTCAATGTCGCGACACCCTCCCAGTACCGCGGTCGCGGCTACGGCGCAGCCATCACCGCTCATGCGGTGCACGAGGGCTTCGCAAACGGAGCCGAGCTGGCGTACCTCCAATCGAGCGCGCTCGGCGAATCGGTTTATCGACGTCTCGGGTTCCGCGAAGTCCTGAGGTACGACCTCCTCTCGCGCCCTGCCGAAGTCTCACCGACTTCTTAGATCCGTCTTCGGCTGCTCTTAAGAGCCAGGAGTTCCATTTGAGGAACACCACGACCGAAAGGAGGTCACACGTGTTCCGACCCAAGCACGCCGCTTTGCTCGCCACCGCCACGGCGTTGGCCCTAGGCGGCACGGGTGTAGCGATCGCCGCAAGCGGCGGAAGCTCGAGCTCCAAGTCGTCTGGCACTGCAACGACCGCCACGACGACGACGCCACAGTCGAGCTCCTCGCATTGCGATCACGACAACGGCAACACCACGAACAACAGCACCTGAGCGAGCGACAGGACAGCCGGCGCCGAGTTGCGGGCGCCGGCTGTCGCTAGCTCGCTAGCTCATCATCTGGACGGCGACCTCGTAGAACTCGACTCCCGTCCGCGAGCCT
The DNA here is from genome assembly GCA_963842335.1 of uncultured Thermoleophilia bacterium. Classification (GTDB taxonomy): domain Bacteria; phylum Actinomycetota; class Thermoleophilia; order Gaiellales; family Gaiellaceae; genus PALSA-600. The sequence continues at coordinate 95,320 of CAWJGF010000016.1, forward strand.
CCGCCCCCCGGAGACATCGCATTCAGCGCCTCGTCGCCACGCTTCATCGCGTCTTCGCTGTCGAAGAGCGTGATCCCGATCGACTTCCCGCTCGAGCGGTCGACGAGCATCATCATCCCCGTTGCATCCTCGAGACCGGGTGGTCGGTTGCCGCTCTTGACGTCGTTACGAACCTGGTCGATCGTCTCGTCCAGCCCTTCGTCCATGTTGAAGCTTGCAACGCGTGCGTACATGGTGCCTCCTCTAGCTTGTCGCTACCCCGGCTGACCGCATTTCGTCCTCGGACATCTCGCGGACGTGCGTTCCGAAATACCACTCGTGTCCCTCCGGGTCGTGCACGAAGTAGTTCCGATCGCCGTAGAACTGGTCCTCCGGCTCCCGCGCGATCGTCGCGCCCGCTTGCTTTGCGTGCTCGTAGTGGGCATCGACGTCGTCGACGTACACGTAGATGCTCCCCGTCCTTCCTCCGAGCTCGTTGGGATTCTTGTAGTCGCCCTCCGGCGTGCCGAACATGATCACTCCGTCGCCGATGCTCACCTCGGCGTGGTTGATGCGGCCGTCGTCGCCGGTCAGGCGCATCTTCTCGGTGAAGCCGAACGCGCTCACGAGAAACTCGAGCGCTGCGTCTGAATCCTCGTACAGCAGATACGGCATCACGCGCGGATACCCCTCTGGTGGGTTCTGCGGCATGTCTCGCCCCCCTTCTGTTAGCTCGCTCCACAGCTTCCCAGCGCGGGCCGAAGGGGTCAACTCACAAGTGGACCTGAACCGCGTCCGGCGGCGCCCTAGGCCAGCGGCAGCGAGGTCAGCGCGAACACGCCGTGCTGCGGCGCGGCGAACGTGACGACCCCCGAAGCGTCAGTGGTGACGATCTTCGACGGGCCGACAACGCCGTCGCCGGCCTCGTTCCAGACTGCGAGGTGGAATTTCTGGGACGGTGGGAGACCTCCGAGCGTGTAGGGGACCTCCAGGTCCGAGGGCGCGTTGAGCTGCGCGCCCGCCGTGTCGAGGCCGACGATCGTGTGCTCGCCCTTCTTGCCGACGTAGGCCGCAAGGAGCCGTGACGTATCGGGAACGCTGTCGACGTTGACCGTGCGCCAGTCGCGCTTCACCGTCGACGTCAACAGGTGGACGAAGTTGTAGAGCGGATAGAGCGGCCAGCCGTTCGCAGGGCTCCCGATCATGAAGTACGCCTGCGTTCCGTTGTCGTATTTCCCGAAGTACGAGTCCCACTTGCTCGTCCCCATGTAGCCGAGCCGCGCGGCAAGGATGTCGAACCACGCGTGCTGGAAGGCGCTGATGTTCGTCTGCGTGATCGGCGTGCCGTCCTGCCAGACGCCCGGGTCGCCGGCGGGAAGATCGTTGAACTTGCGCAGGCCACGAACCCCGTATTCGGCGACGTACAGCGGCTTCCGGCCCGCCTCAGGCAGCGCGTCGACGATCGCCCGGACCTCGGTGAGCCGGTCGACGAGCTTCTGCGTGTCCCAGTAGTCCCAGAAGACGTGGATCGAGTACGCGTCGAGGATGTCGGCCATGTTCGTCGCCATGTACTGGAACCAGGCCTCCTGATCCGGCGCACCGACGTCGGGGCCGCGGACGAGATCCCCGCCCATGTACTTGACCTGGCCACGGATGCTCTGGATGTATGGGTCGAGGGCCCGGTACTGCGCCTCGTAGGCCTGCTTCGTGATCTTGGTGCGGTTGGGCTCGTTCTGGAGCGTGAGCCAGCGCAGGTTGGTGATGCCGCGGTTGCGAACGAGGTCGATCAGGACGTTCGCGAACTTCGGAATAGTCCCGTTCGCGACGTTCAGCGTCCCGCCCTGCCAGGTGATGTTGATCACCGTCCCCGTGCTCTGCGCGAGTTGGACGGTGCGGATGAACGACTGCATGCGGTCGGCATCGTTGAAGGCGGTCCCGTTGAAGAAGATGCGAGAGAACTCGGGATGGAGCGCACGCATCTTTCGTTCCATGTCGCCCACGTTGTCGTCGGTGACGCCGACGGACCGGGAGATCGCCGCGTAGACATGGTGGTTGAACTGGCCGCCGTAGCCGGCGAAGCTCTGCGCGAGCGTCGCCGACTCCTGCAGCCTGAACTCGGTTGTCTCGACGCCTGTGCGGCGGGTGTTGTTCTTGAGCGTCGTCTCGACGCGAGCCGAAGGCGTGACGGTGACCGTGAGCCGGATCCGGCCGAGCTGGGCGAGCGAGACCGGAACCTGCACCACCGCGCGGCGCCGAGCGCCCACCGTCACGTTCTGCGTGGCCAGTGCAGTACCGCCTGCCGAGACGGTGACGATCGCCGCTAGCCCGACGTCCTTGGTGCGCTCCCGGACGATCGCGACGACGAAGAAAGGGCGTCCCAGCAGCACGGATCGCGCGGTGTAGGCGCGCGTGAGCACGAGGTCGGGCTTGAGGAGCGTCTTCGCCTGGCCGGTGAGGCTGATCTCCGCGCCGAACGAGACCGCGGCCTGGACACGCCGGAGCCGCGGAACTCGCCCGATCTTCACGGTGGCCACGCCGCCGGGCGCCGGAACGTCGCCGAAGTCGAGTGTCTTCGCGGGCGCGCCTTTGAACGGCAGAAGCTTGACCTGCCCGCTCAGAGACTCCGGAAGCACACAGTCCGGAACCTTCGCGGTGATCCGGATGACCAGGTCCGCGCGCGGCGGCCCCGTCAGGGACTGGAGCGCCAGCGAGTACGAAGAGGCACCACAGGTCGGCGCGACCTGAGCCTGCGCGCCGGCCGGCTGCATGCCGAGGAGGCCCGCGGCGACTGCCACGGCGCACACGCCGACCCAGGTGCCTTTCAAGGCCATGACCCCCACCTTCGTCGCAACCCTCAAGCGGCCTCTAATCGACACCAAGGGTTGCCGCACACGGCGCATGTGTCAAGGCTTCAAGGCTTGATCGTGCGACGATGCGCGGGTGGCCCCCAACGCGGAGAGATTCGTCAAGCGGGCGGCGGAGGCGAAGCGGAGCTCGAAGCGTGTCGAGCTGAACGAAAGCTTCGACCCGAGCTCGAGCGGCGCCCAACTCGAGCTTGTCCGAGACGTTGCGGCGATGGCCAACTCTGGAGGAGGCGTCGTCGTCCTCGGTGGAGGCGACGTCGACGAGGAGTTGATCCACGAGCAGCTCGCCCGCTACGCGGAACCGGAGTTCGAGGCCTTCACGCTCGAGGAGGTGACGCGCGGCGGCCGTCCGGCGACGGCCGTGGTCGTCGAAGCCGCGGTCTCGCCCCTCGTGTTCACGCGGCAAGGACGCCACCGGAGCGCGGACGGAGGAGAGCACATCGCCTTCACGAGAGGCGGCCTCTACTTCCGCCACGGCGCGAAGAGCGAACCGGCGACCGGCGCGGACGTCCGCGATTTCATCAAGCGCCAGCTCGACGCGACGCGGTCACAGTGGCTCGCAAACATCCGCCAGGTGATGCACGCGCCCGACGGTGCCGAGGTTGCGGTGATCGAGACGGCCGAGCGAGACGAGCAAGGGCGGCCGACGTTGATCCGCTTGACGACCGACCCGCACGCGCCGCTGTACGGACAGGTCGACCCGGACCAGTCGCATCCGTATCGCCAGAAGGAAGTGATCCGAGAGGTGAACGCGAGGCTGGACGGCTACAAAGTCAACGCGTTCGACATTCTCAGCGTCCGGCGTGTGCACGCCATCAGTGAAGACACGAGGCCCGAGTTCGTCCATGTTCCGAAGTTCGGCTCACCGCAGTACAGCGATGCGTTCGTCGACTGGCTCATCGACGAGGACGAGCGTGATCCGGAGTTCTTTGCGAACGCGAAGGCGAAATATCTCGCGACGAGGCCGCGCCGGCGCGCGGGCACCACTCCGTAACCCAACCGCCGTAGCACAACGGATATCGTCGGAGTCACCGCGTCAGAGAGGAGAAGCAATGGCTGGAAAGCCCGTTCATTTCGAAATACCCGCGCAGGACACGAACCGCGCGCGCGAGTTCTACGGCAACCTCTTCGGCTGGCAGTGGGACTCGATGGAAGGACCGACCGAGTACCACATGACCCGGCTCGGCGAAGACACCGGCGCAGCCGTGTTTTCCGGAGACACGGGTGCGATCCGCATCTACTTCGAGGTCGATGACATCAACGCCGGCGCCGCACGCGTCAACGAGCTGGGAGGGAAGGCCGACGACCCGCAGCCGGTGCCCGGAATGGGCTGGTTCGCCACGGGAACCGACACGGAGGGAAACCCGATCGGTCTCTGGAAGACGGATTCCTCGGCCGGCTAGAGCGTCCAGGTATCGCCGGAGTGCAGGAGGGCGGCGATGTCGCCTTCCTGCTTCTCCCGCGCGGCGCTGAGCTGGTCGGCCATCAGCTCGTCGTAGACCGGGCGCTCGACGTCCCTGAAGACGCCGATCGGCGTCGTCCCCCACGTCGACTGCGTGAGCCGGCTGAGGGCGAATGCCGCACTCGGTTCCGCATGGTGCGAATCGTGGACGAGGAGCTCCGATTCGTCCGTCACGTCGACGACCTCGACACTTCCATCCGCGCGCTGCCGCACACCCCTTTCGCCGTCTTCACCGAATCGAATCGGCTTCCCGTGCTCGAGGTAGATGCGGTTCTCCTTGTTCTCGCGGACGAAGTCGAACGCGCCGTCGTTGTAGATGTTGCAGTTCTGGAAGATCTCGACGAAAGCGCTGCCTTTGTGCGCGGCCGCGGCCCGCAGCACATCCGTCAGGTGCGCGCGGTCGGTATCGATCGCGCGCGCGACGAACGAAGCCTCCGCCCCGATCGCCAGCGAAAGCGGGTTGAACGGCCAGTCCAGGGAGCCCATCGGCGTCGACTTGGTGCGCGTGCCGAGCGGGCTCGTCGGCGAGTACTGCCCCTTCGTCAGCCCGTAGATCTCGTTGTTGAACATGAGGATCTTGACGTTCACGTTCCGCCGCAGCGCGTGGATCAGGTGGTTGCCGCCGATCGACAGCGAATCGCCGTCGCCGGTCACCACCCACACCGACAGGTCGGGCCTCGAGGTGGCGAGACCGGTCGCGATCGCGGGTGCGCGGCCGTGGATCGAGTGGATCCCGTAGGTCTCCATGTAGTACGGGAACCGCGCCGCGCAGCCAATGCCCGAGACGAAGACGATGTTCTCCTTCGGGATGTCGAGCTCCGGCATGAACGACTGCAGCGCGGCGAGGATCGCGTAGTCGCCGCAGCCCGGGCACCAGCGAACCTCCTGGTCGGTCTTGTAGTCCTTCGCGGTGAGCTTGCCGTTCGTGGCCACGTTTCGATGATAGACCGACGGCTAGGCTCCCCGCGTGACCGCTCTCCGAGGAAGCTGCCTCTGCGGCGGCGTGAAGTTCGAGGTCTCCGAGGCACCCGAGACGCTTCGCTACTGCCACTGCGCGAGCTGCAAGAAGCTCTCCGGCGGCACCGGCACGTTGAACGGACGCGTGCGCTCGACCTCGATCCGGATCCTCGGAGGCGCGGACCTGTTGACGACCTTCGAGCCACCCGGAGGAAGCGCGAAGACGTTCTGCACGAGGTGCGGCTCGAATCTCTTCGGCGGCGGCTGGCCCAACTCGGAGTTCTCGAGTGTGCGAGCGAGTGCCCTGGACGACGGGTTCGCCGCGCGCGCGAGCGCGCACATCTTCGTCAGATCCGTCGCTGCCTGGGAAACGCTGCCAGACGACGGTCTCGAGCGCTTCGAGACGACGCCGCCCGGCT
>CAWJGF010000017.1:0-54538 GCA_963842335.1 uncultured Thermoleophilia bacterium
AGCTCGAGGAAGTCCGAGACCTCCGGGATCCAGCGTTCCGCGACGAAGCGGACGTGTGCTGGGTGCGCGTTGTAGCCGTCATAGGCGCTCTGGTCTCCGAACTCCATCGAGATGCCGAAGCGGAACGTGCTTTTCCGGCCGACCTGCCGGAGCAGCTCGAACGCCTCAACACCGTCGATCGCTGCGAGCTCCCCCGCAGCCGAGAGAAAGTCGGTTTCCTCAGGTGATCCGGCCGCGTGTTGCAATGCGAAGCTGACGGTGTGACGGATGCGACCGGGACTCACCGCGCGGCGACCCTTCCGAGTTGCTGCAGGCGAGGCCGCAGAAACGCTGCGCCGTCGCGCGCGAGCTGCTCCTCGGTCGAGAAGGTTCTCCGCCAGACCTTGGTCGCAGCGGCGAGGTCGGGGAGAGAGTCGCCGAAAGCCTCGATCACGACCCAGCCGTGGTAGCCGATCTCGCTGAGCGCATCGAAGGTGGCGTCCCAGTCGACCTGGCCGGTGCCCGGGGTGCCGCGGTTGTTCTCGGATGCGTGGAAGTGAACGAGCACGTCCGCGCACGCGTACAGCGCCGCACGTGGGTCTGCCTCCTCGATGTGCGCGTGGAACGTGTCGTACATCATCCTGCAATTAGGGTGGTCGACCTCTCGCACGAGCGCGGCCGCGTCTGCCGCGCAGTTCACGAGATACATCTCGAAGCGGTTCAGATACTCGATGACGATCGTCACGTCGCGTGTCGCTGCATACTCGGCGGCGGCCCGGAGGCCCTCGACCGACCGCTCGCGCTCCTCGCGCAGCGGTCCGGCGCCGCTGAAGAAGCCGAGTGGTGCCCCGAGGGGCCCACAGAGGGTGTAGGCGCCCAGTGCGGCACAGGCATCGACGGCCGCTTTGGTCGCCGCCAGCCCGCGCGCCCGCACTTCCGGGTCAGCGCTGATCGGGCTGTCGTCCTCGGAGCGGGCGCCGACACCGAGCGCCGCGAGCCCCAGCTCTTCGAGTCGCCGGCCGAGGCGGCCGTACTTCTCGACCTCGCTGTCGAAGATCGGGATCTCGACGCCGTCGTAGCCGATCTCGCGGAGCAGTTCGAAGGTCGCGTCGTGCTCAGGCCCGGTCACGTCGGTCGACCAGAGCAGCATGTTCATTCCGAGCTTCGGTTGCGCGCTCGTGGTTGTCATGCCTCGATCCTAACCAGAGCACTCGGCTAGATTCGCGGCGATGAGCTTCGCGCCGCTCGCCGGCATCCGCGTTATCGACGTGACGTCCTCGCTCGCCGGTCCCACCTGCACGGAGATTCTCGGGGGGCTCGGCGCAGATGTCGTGAAGGTCGAGCATCCAGGCCGTGGGGACGAGGCGCGCGCCTGGGGGCCGCCGTTCTTCGCGGGCGGCAGCGTGATGTTCTTCGCGGCGAACCGCTCGAAGCGGTCGCTCGCGCTCGACGTCAAGGATGAGGCGGGCCGTGAGGCGCTGCTGCGGCTCGTCGACGGCGCCGACGTGTTCGTGCAGTCGCTCCGCGAGGGCGCTGCACGAGCGCCTCGGCCTCGGCAGCGACGCGCTGCGGGGACGAAACGACCGGCTCGTCTACTGCTCGATTCGGGCGTTCGGCCCGACCGGGCCGCTCTCGAGCGAACCGGGCTATGACCCGCTGATGCAGGCGTTCGCGGGCCTGATCTCGATCACGGGCGAGCCGGACCGGCCGGGCGTGCGCGTCGGCGCGTCCGTGATCGACATCGGCACGGGCGTTTGGGCCGCGCTCGGGATCCTCGCCGCGTTGCTGGAGCGCACGGCCACCGGGCGCGGGCGCGAGGTCGGCGTCGCTCTCTACGACACGGCGCTCTCACTGGTCGGCTACCAGCTGACCGCCGTGCTCCAGAGCGGTGTCGTGCCGGGCCGCCATGGCACGGCGTTCCCGCTGATCGTCCCGTATGAGGTCTTTCCCACCTCGGACGGCGAGTTGATGATCGCCGCCGCGAATGACCGCCTCTTCCGCCTGCTCTGCGAGCGCATCGAGCGCCCGGAGCTCGCCGACGACCCTCGGTTCCTGACGAATCCGGACCGACTCGTCAACCGCGAGCAGCTTCTGCCGGAGATCCGCGAACGGCTCGCCCACGGCACCTCTGCCCACTGGCTGGAGCAGCTCTCCGGGATCCCCGTCGCGCCGGTGCAGGATCTCGCCACCGCCGGAGCTCATCCGCAGACGCGCGCCAACGGGATGTTGCAGCAGACCGGCGGGGTCGACTCGGTCGCCGCGCCGTTGCAGGTCGACGACGAACGTCTTGATCATCGTCTGCCGCCGCCGCTGCTCGGAGCGCACTCGGTCGAGGTGCTACGTGAGCTCGGCTACGGCGACGACGACATCGCCGCACTCATCCAGAGGGGAATAGTAGGCTCGCCCGGATGATCGACCTTCCTCAGAAGATCGTCTGCGTCGGCCTCAACTACCGCGACCACGCGGAGGAGCAGGGTGTGGCGCTGCCCGAGCGCCCACTGCTCTTCGCCAAGTGGCCGAACACGCTGCTCGGGAACGGGGAGCCGATCCGGATCCCCGCGATCTCGAAGCAGGTCGACTACGAGGCCGAGCTCGGCGTCGTGATCGGCCGTCGGGCGAGCGGCGTCACGGTCGCCGACGCCCTCAACTTCGTCGAGGGCTACGTCGTCGCCAACGACGTTTCCGGGCGGGACCTCCAGTTCGCCGACGGTCAGTGGGTCCGCGGCAAGTCGCTCGACACCTTCCTGCCGGTCGGCGAGCTCGTGCCGGCGAGTGCCGTTCCCGATCCGCAGGCGCTGCCGATCCGCGCGATCCTGAACGGCGAGGTGATGCAGGACTCGAACACCTCGAACATGATCTTCGGTGTCGCCGACATCGTGTCGTTCATCTCCCAGGCGATCACGCTCGAACCGGGCGACCTGATCATCACGGGGACGCCCGCCGGAGTCGGCGCGTTTCGCGATCCACCTGTCTGGTTGAAGCCGGGTGATGAGATCACGATCGAGATCGACGGTGTCGGATCGATCTCGAGCCCGGTCACCGGATAGGCCGGCCACCAAAACCATCGGGAAGGAAGGCGATATGTCGTTCGTTCTGGTCGTGCGGATGAAGGCGAAGGAAGGCGAGGAGGGACGCGCGGCCGAGCTCGCCGGCGAGCTCGCAGCGGCGTCGCGTCAGGAAGCGGGCTGCGAGGCCTACGTGCCGTGCCGTGACCCGGAGGATGCAGGGTCGTTCCTCATCTACGAGCAGTACCGCGACCAGGCGGCCTTTGAGGCGCACGGCGCGAGCGAGCACTTCCAGCGCCTCGCGGTCGGCGGCCTCTTCGAGCTGATGGAGTCGCGCGAGCGCACGTTCTACGAGACGCTCTAGCAGTCCGTGAAGCGGGCGCCGCTGCTCGTCGCGCTGTTTCTGGCTGCGCTGGCGCTACGCCCGCAACTCGTCGGCATCGGCCCGTTGCTGCCGCTCGTGCAGGACGACCTCGACGTCACGCACGCAGTCGCAGGCCTGCTCGGAACGATCCCGGTGCTCTGTATGGGGCTGTTCGCGCCGTCGGCGCCGTTCGTGTCCGGCCGGATCGGCTCACGTATGGCCGTTGCATTCGCGCTGGCGCTGATCGGCGTCTTCGGTGTCATCCGCGCGATCGCACCGGGCGCCGTCGGCGTGATCCTGCTGACTTTCCCGATCGGCATCGGGATGGGCCTCGCGGGGGCGATCCTGCCGGTGACGGTGAAAGAGCGTTTCGCGGACCGCCCGGGCTTCGCGACAGGCGTCTACACCACCGGGATCACGGTCGGCTCCGCGGTCGCGGCGGCCACGGCGGTCCCGCTCGCGCATCTCGCAGACGGCTGGCGCGCCCCGCTCTTCGTCTTCGGCGCGGTATCGACCGGGCTAGCAGTGCTGTGGCTCTGGCTGACGCGCGCCGTGCCGGCCCACCGCCGTGAACACATCCGGCCGCTGCGGCTGCCGTTCCGCCGGCTGCTCGCCTGGCGTCTGGTGGCGGCGTTCTTCTTCATGTCGTCGGTGTTCTACGGCCTGAACGCCTGGTTGCCGGACGCGTACGTCGAACGCGGCTGGAGCGAGTCGTCCGCAGGCGGACTGCTCGCCGTCCTGAACACTGTGACGATCCCGTGCGGGTTTCTCGTTGCCTGGGCGGCAGATCACTACGGCTCTCGTCGGGGCTGGCTCGCCGGCGCCGCCTCGCTGCAAACGTTCGCGCTGCTCGGAATCCTCTTGTGGCCTGCCGGCGGCTGGGGATGGGCCGTCCTGCTCGGCCTCGCCGTCGGTCCCCTCTTCCCGCTGACGATGACACTGCCGCTCGACGCCGCACGCCGGCCCGCTGAGGTCGCTGCGCTCGCCGGGATGATGCTCGGCGTCGGCTACACGCTCTCCGCCCTCTCGCCGCTCCTTCTGGGCGGCCTGCGCGACCTGACGGGTGGCTTCGACGCCGTCCTCGGGGCGCTCGTCGTCGCGTCGGCGCTCCTGATCGTCGTGGACGCGTCGTTCAGTCCGGCGCGGCTCGCAGCCGGTCGATCGTCGAGCGAACACCTTCCTCGAGCGGGGTCCAGCTGATAGGCCCGACGACGTCCTCGAGCTCGCCGTTGTCGAACTCCTCGGGGAACGGGAGCAACGCCGCCTCGTTGACCGTGCACGTCACGTCCGCCGCCGCCTCGATCGCTTGGGCGGCTTCGGCGACGGCAACGGCAGGCCCACCGAGACTGAACACGCGTGCGCCCTCGGTTGCGGCCCGCGCGGCCGCCACGAAGACGCGCGCCGTATCGGGCGCGAACTGGAGCTGCGTGCGCCCGCCGAAGGCGATCTGCGAGCCCTCGCCGCGGGCCGCAGCGGCCATCGCGAGGCTGGGCGACGCCGTCAGGCCGGAGTCCCGGCCCAGGCCGTAGACGATGAACGGCCGGATGCCGATCGAGGCGACCTGCTCTTCCTGCCAGAAAATGCGCGCGAGACCCTCGCAGGCCTGTTTGTGCACGCCGTAGAACGTGGTCGGATGGCCGATCGTGTCGTTGGCGACCGGCCCACCGTGGTCGTCCACCTGCGAGTAGACCGCCGCCGAGCTCGCGTACGCGACACGGATGTTGCGGCTCTTCGCCGCGTCGAGCACGTTGACGGTCCCGCCGACGTTGATCGCCGTTCCGAGCGGCGGGTTCGCCTTGATCTGCGGGATCAGCAACGCCGCAAGGTGGATGACATGAGTGATCGCCTGCTCGTCGAGCACGCGATCGAGGGCCGCGCGGTTTGTGATGTCGCCGCGGGTGACCGGCACGTCTCCTGCGCCGACGAGCCGCAGCCGCCGGTCGTCAGTACCCAGGTCGAAGCCGACCACGGAGGCGCCGGACTCAGCCAGGACTGCACACGTCCACGCCCCGATGCAGCCCAGTGCACCCGTGACGAGAAACCGTTCGTCGCCGTCGCTCACGGATCGACGTAGACGGTGACCGTCTCCGTAAAGAACTCGATCGCCGCGCGACCCTGCTCGTGCGGTCCGAAGCCGCTCGCCTTGATGCCGCCGAAGGGAACGTGCACCTCGGCACCCGCGGTCTGGGAGTTGACGTGAATCAACCCCGCCTCCGCCTCGTTCGTGAACCGTGTCGCACTGGCCAGGTTCGACGTGAAGATCGCCGTCGACAGCCCGAACTCGACCGCGTTCGCGCGCGTCAACGCCTCGTCGAGGCTCACGAAGCGGTAGAGCGAGGTGACCGGCCCGAACACCTCCTCACACGAGAGGAAAGCCTGGTCGCCGACGCCTTCGAACACGGTCGGCGGGATCAGGAACCCCTGCTCGCCGACCGGCTCGCCGCCCGCGATCACCGTGCCTCCCTCGGACCGGCCGCGCCCGATCGCCGAGACGATCTCGTCGAACTGGGCCTCGTTGACGATCGGTCCGACCTCCACGTCGGGGTCGAGTGGATCGCCGACGCGGCCACGATCGATCCGCGCGAGGAACTGTTCACGGAAGGAGTCGTAGACCGCATCCTGGACGTAGATGCGTCGGGTCGCGGTGCACTTCTGGCCCGCCGACCAGAACGCCCCCGCGTATGCGGCCTCGACTGCGCGCCCGAGATCGGCGTCGTCCATCACGATCATCGGGTTGTGGCCGCCGAGCTCCAGCTGGACGCGCTTGCCCGCCTTCGTCGCGCGGTCGCGCACTCCATGGCCGGTGGCGACCGAGCCGGTGAACGAGATCGCGCGCACCCGCGGATCCTCGACGAGCGCGGCCCCGACCGTCGAGCCGCGGCCCGTGAGCACGTTCAGAACGCCGGGCGGCAGTTCGGCCTCTGCGAAGGCCTCGGCGACGTGCAGCCCGGTCAGCGGCGCCTCGTAGGCCAGCTTCAGTACGACGGTGTTGCCGTAGATCAGAGCCGGGGCGAGCTTCCAGACGGGAATCGCGATCGGGAAGTTCCACGGCGTGATCAGACCGACGACGCCCACCGGGCGCCTGCGGGTCGACACCTGAGCGCCGGTGAGCGACTGTTCGAAGTGCTCGCCGACGGCGCGGAACGCCTCGCCTGCCGCGAAGCGCAGGATCTGGGAGGCGCGGGCCGTCTCGCCGCGCGCCTCGCGCAACGGCTTGCCCATCTCGGTCGACATGTCGCGCGCGATCTCCTCGGCGCGCGCTTCGAGCGCGCCTGCTGCGGCGTTCAGATAGGCGGCACGCCGGGCGGCCGGAAGCCTCGACCAGATGGCGAACGCCGTCGAAGCAGCCGCGACGGCCGCGTGGGCGTCCTCCTCCGTGGAGGCGGAGAACTCGCCGACGTTCTCGTCGGGCCGCATCGGGTTCACCCTGGTGTAGGTCGCGCCTGAGGCGGACGGCACCCACGCGCCGTTGACATAGTTCAGGCGTGCCGCGCGGGATGGTGCGTCGAGGACGTCGCTCACGTCAGGTCACCTTTCGTGTCGGGCCGAATCCGCTCTCACCGTATCGACCTCATGCGGCCACCGGGTTGCTGAGCACTCCGATGCCGTCGATCGTGATCTCGACGACGTGCCCGGCCTCGAGCGTGTAGTCGTCCGGCGGCACGAGACCGGTGCCGGTCAGCAGCACCGAGCCGGGCGGCACGGGGTTGTCGCGCACGAGCCATTCTGCGAGCTCTCGCGGAGCGCGCTTCATCTTGCCGGTCGACGTCTCGCCGGCGAACAGCTCGTTGTCGTCGGGCCCGGTGATCCGCAGCCGGATCGCGAACGCTGCGTCCCAGTCGTCGGGCACGGCGAGCGCGGGGCCGATCGCGCATGCTCCGGCGAAGATCTTCGCCTGTGGGATGTAGAGCGGGTTGGCGCCCTCGATGTCGCGGCTCGAGACGTCGTTGCCGATCGTCACCGCGACCGGTGTGCCGTCCTCGCCGAGCACGAGGCCGAGCTCCGGCTCGGGCACGTTCCACCGGGCGTCGCTGCGAACGCGAATCGACCCGCCGGGGCCGACCGTGCGGCGCATGGCGGCGTCCTTCAGGAAGAGCTCGGGGCGGTCTGCGTCGTACACGAGCGCGTAGACGTCCCGCGCGTCGGTCTGCGCTTCCTCGACGCGGGCGTCGCGACTGCGTTCGTACGTGACGCCGGCGCACCAGATCTCGGGTGCCTCGATCGGAGGCAGAAGCTCGAGCGACGCGAACGGAACAACGCTCTCCACCGAGCCTTCACCGCGCAACGCGGCGAGTGGCTCGTCGTGGTCGAGCAGGCTGACGAGGTCGCCCTCGACGCGTCCGACCCGTGCCCCTCCTTCGTCGGTTCGCGCGCGGACGAAGCGGATCAATACGTTGCCCGTCCGCCTGAGATGTCGTAGCAGGCGGCCGTCGAGAACGACATCTCCTCGCTGGCGAGCCAGCTGACGAGTGCCGCCACCTCGTTCGGCTCGCCGACGCGGCCGAGCGGGATGCGGGCCGTCATGTAGGCGATGTGCTCGGCAGAGATCTGGCCGAGGATCGGTGTGTTGATCACGGCGGGCGCGATGCAGTTGACGAGGATGCCCGATCCGGCGACGTCCTTTCCGATCGCCTTCGTGAGCGCGATCACCGCGCCTTTCGACGAGGAATAGGCGCCCGCCATCGGATTGCCTTCCTTGCCGGCGATCGACGCGATGTTGACGATTCGCCCATAGCCGCCGGCCTTCATCTTCGGAATCGCGGCACGGTTGGCGTAGAACACGCCGTTCAGGTTGATCGCATGAACGCGTTCCCACTCCTCGTCGCTCACCTCTTCCGTGTGCAGCGAGTCACCACCGACACCGGCTGCGCAGACGAGCACGTCGAGACGCGGCAGACGCTCGACTGCGGTCGCCAGTTGGGCCGAGTCGCGCACGTCGTCCCCGTTCGCGAGGTCGAAGACGTGCACGTCGGCGCCGCTTTCGCGCAGGCGCTCGACGCACGCCGCCCCGATCCCGCTCGCGCCGCCCGTGACGAGCGCGACGCGTCCTGCGAAGTCGTAGTGGTTGCTCATGGCGCATTTGTATACCGTTTTCTTCGGTGGCCTTCGACCCGCAGCGCGACTACCCACTCGGGTCCGAACGGCCCGACCTCGTCACGACGCCCGGCGGGCTCTCACTCGAAGAGTTGCGCTTCGAGGACGGTCTCGATGCCTCGGAGCTGCGTGCAACGCCGGCGACACTCCGTCTGCAAGCCGAGGTGGCCGCTGCGGCAGGCCGGTCGCAGCTCGCCGACAACCTTCGGCGCGCGGCCGAGCTGGCGCCGTTGCCGGACGACACGATCCTCGAGATCTATACGGCTCTGCGCCCGGGCCGTTCGTCTGCGGCCGACCTCGAGTCGTGGGCCGAACGGCTCGAGTCGCTCGACGCGCCGCTGACCGCGGCGTTCGTTCGTGATGCACTGCGCGTCTATGCGACGCGGGGCCTCCTTGCCGCCTGACGAGCGCTCGGCCCGGTACGTCGCGCGTGAGGAACGTCCGCTTCGGCGCGAGGTCCTGATCGAGCCGCTGGCCGAGCTCGGCCTCGTCGCGATGAACGGGCCGAACGACCCGGCACCGTCGCTCGTGATCTCGGACGGGGCGATCGTCGAGATCGACGGCCGTGCCCGTGAGGACTGGGATGCGCTCGACCACTTCGTCGCGAGCTACGGGATCGACCTCGAGGTCGCGCACGAGGCGGCTGGACTGAGCGACGCCGAGATTGCGCGGCAGCTCGTCGACGTCGACGTCGACCGCAGCGCGCTCGTGCGCCTCTCACGCGGCCTGACCCCGGCCCGGCTCGCGGGCGTGATCGCCATGCTCGACCCGGTCGAGCTGATGTTCGCGCTGAAGAAGCTACGAGCACGACGCGCGCCCGCGAACCAGGCGCACGTGACGAACCTGAAGGAAAACCCGGCGCTGCTCGCCGCCGACGCGGCCGAGGCAGCCGCGCGCGGCTTCGCCGAGCTCGAGACGACCGTCGGCGTCTCGCGGTATGCGCCGCTGAACGCGATCGCCCTGCTGATCGGCTCGCAGACCGGGCGCCCCGGCGTGATGACCCAGTGCGCGGTCGAGGAGCGCTTGAACCTGCGACTCGCGATCCAGGGTCTCGTCACCTACGCGGAGACACTGTCGGTGTACGGGACCGAATCGGTGTTCGTCGACGGGGACGACACGCCGTGGTCGAAGGCCCTGCTCGCCTCGGCCTACGCCTCGCGCGGCGTGAAGGTTCGGTTCACCTCCGGTGGCGGCTCGGAGGCGTTGATGGGCGAGTCCGAAGGCAAGTCGATGCTCTATCTCGAGGCGCGGTGCCTCTCGCTGATCCGCGCGGCGGGCTCGCAGGGCGTTCAGAACGGCTCGATCTCGTGCGTCGCGCTGGCGCTCGCGGTTCCCGGCGGGACCCGCGAGGTGCTCGCCGAGAACGTCCTCGCCGCCTGGCTCGACCTCGAGGTTGCGACCGGCAACGACGCGATCGCGAGCCACTCCGAGATCCGCAAGACCGCCAAGCTGATGGGGCAGTTCCTGCCGGGCGCCGACTTCATCACCTCGGGCTATTCGGCGATGCCGCGCTACGACAACATGTTCGGCGGCGGCAACTACGACTCGCACGACTTCGACGAGTGGCTGACCATGCAGCGCGACTGGCAGGTCGACGCCGGACTGGAGCCGCTCGCCGAGGCCGACGCGCTCGTGGTGCGCGAGCAAGCGGCGCGTGCGGTCCAGGCGGTCTTCGCCGAGCTCGCCTTCCCGGCGATCAGCGACGAGGAGGTGCGGCTCGCGACGACGTGCCTCGACTCTCGTGACCTGCCCGACCGCGACCGGGCGGCCGACGTGCTGGCGGGCGACCGTGTGCTGGACGAGCGTATCGGCGGTCTGGCAGTCGCCACCGCCCTCGAGCGCCGGGGCTTCCCGGATGTCGCCGCCGCCGTTTTCGAAATGCAGCGCCAGCGCGTGTCTGCCGACTACCTGCAGACGTCCGCGATCATCGCTCGCGACGGCACCATCGCCTCGGCCGTCAACGATCCGAACCGGTACACAGGCCCCGGGACGGGCTACCGGCTGGAGGGCGATCGGTGGGAGCGCCTCCGGCGCTTGCCCTACGCCGTCGACGCGCGCCTGCTCGGCGGTGCTCCGTCTGCGACACCGGTTGTGTCCGCAATGGGGCCTGCGCAACGCGGGGATCAGCCCGACGAGGTCGTGGTCGCGCTCGGGCCTGCCTTCGGGGACGCGCTCGGCGCGACGATCAACGGCCTGCTCCACGCCGACGTGCTCGAGGCGGTGATCGACGGCGCTCGAAGCGCCGGCGCCACGCCACGGCTCGTACGAATCCTCCGTTCCGCGGACGTCGCGTTCATCGGTCACGACGGCGCGCTGCTCTCGGGATCCGGCATCGCCGTCGGACTGCAGTCGAAGGGAACCGCGCTGATCCATCGCGCCGACCTGCAGCCGCTCGACAATCTCGAGCTCTTCGGCATGGCGCCGTCCCTGACGCTCGCTTCGTACCGCCAGATCGGCGCCAACGCCGCCGGCTACGCGCTCGGCCGGCCGGTGTCGCCGGTCCCTACGGTGATCGACAACTACGCCCGCGCCAAGCTGATCGTGCGCACGACGCTCCTGCATGCGCGCGAGGCCGCGGAGGTCGTCCCCGGTGCAGCTGCGGTCGACCTGGCGTTCGTCGGTTCTCCGGCTCCGGTTTAGAGGACGGAGCTCAGGAGCCTTCGGCCTCGTCCCAGGGCTTGCCGCCGCGGCCCCAGCGGTGCGCGTCGTGGCCCTCGACGATCACCCACGTGTGGTCCCGGAGCTCGGGCGCCTCGAGGGTCTCGAGCAGCGCCTCGGTCAGGCTGTCGATGAGGCGCGACTCGAGCTCCGGCGTCAGCCGGCGCTCGAACAGCTCGACGCGCACGAGCGGCAACCGTCAGGCCTCCACGTGCTGTGCGCCGCCGTCTGGGCCGAGGACCAGGTCGAGGGAGCGGTCCGGGACGTGGTCGAGCGGAACAGGGGCGAGCGCTTCCATGAACGTGACGCCGTGCTCGGAGTAGAGCTTGTGGTGCAGGCCGCGGTTGACGACGACCACGTCGCCTGCGCGCACCGTCGTCGTGGCGTCCTCGATCGTCATCTCGAGCTCGCCCTCGAGCAGGAACATCACCTGCTCGGTGTCGTCATGTTTGTGCCACGGCACCTGCTTGCCCGGCTCGTACTGCACGCGGCAGAGCAGCACCTGCTCGCCGCCGATCGCATGCAGTCGCACGCCGTCCACGAACTCCCAGGAGTCGCGGCCGGTCCAGGTGCGGAAGGGCCCTGACTCGGAGGGCTGCTCAGGCATCGGTCCCGAAGTACGCCGCTCCGCCGTCGGACGAGATCGTCTTGATCGAGATGTGCTCGTCGAAGATCACGCGCTTGCCGTCCCGCGTCGGCTCGCGCTTCTCGGCGAGCGCAGCAAGGATGCGGTCCGGCGTCGCCGGCATCTCGGTCATCCAGATGCCGACCGCATCGTGAATCGCGTTCGCAATCGCGGGAGGCTGCGCGTTGTTGGCCATCTCGCCGATCGCCTTCGCCCCGAACGGACCATCGACCGATGGGTTCTCGATGATCACGTTGTCGAGCTCGGGCAGGTCGTTCAGCGCAGGCCCGAGGTAGGCGCCGAACTGCCCGCCGCGGTGCTCGACCGACGGGTAGTACGGATAGCTGTTCTCGGTCAGCGCCAGCCCGAGGCCCATGATCGCGCCGCCCTCGATCTGCCCCTCGACGAGCGTCGGGTTGATCGCGCGGCCGACGTCGTAGACCTGCACCATCTTCTGGACGACGACCTCTCCGGTCTCGTCGTCGACCTCGACCTCCGCGACGCACGCGGCGTACGAGATCGCAGAATGCGGCTCGATCTCGACCTGGCCGGTTGCGTCGTCGACCGCGGCGAAAGGCTTCAGCGCGGTCGACGAGCCACTGATCAGCTCGCCGTAGTTGTAGGTGGCGGCACCGGCAACGTCAGCGACGTTGATCCGTTTCTGCGGAGCGCCGCGGGCGATCACTTCGCCGTCGGTGATGTCGAGGTCGGCCGGATCGATCTCCAGCTCCTTGGAGGCGATGTCGAGGATCCGTTCCCGCACCTTCTCGGCCGCGAGGCGCACGGCGTTGCCGCCGATGAACGTGCCGCGGGAGGCGAACGTGCCGGTGCACACCGCCGACGAGTCGGTGTTCGTGTTGTCCATCGTCACCCAGTCGTACGGCACTCCGAGCGCGTCGGCAACGATCTGTGTGTGCACGGTCTTCGAGCCCTGGCCGATGTCGACCGTCCCCGAGAACACGTCGACGCGGCCGTCCGGCTTCAGCTTGATCCAGGCCTGGCTCGGGTCGCCGTTCTGGTTCATGCCGGTCGGATACTCGATCGTCGCGAAGCCGCGACCCTTGTGCTTGGCCATCAGGCTTCCTCTCCGTCGAGGTTCTGCTGGGCGACCAGATGCTCCGGCAGGAGCTCACCGCTCCGCGGCTCGGACGTCATCGCCCGGAATGACGCGGGCAGCTCGACGCCGACCCGCTCGGCAGCGGCGAGCGTCACGGGCACCGTCGAGGGATCCTGCAGGACGACGCCGTTGCCGCTCGTGTCACCGATGCGGTTCGCATTCTTGAGGCGCAGCTCCCACGGATCCATCCCGAGCTGGTCGGCGATGCGGTTCAGGTGCGTCTCGGTCGCGAACGACACCGACGTGACCCCGAAGCCGCGCATCGCGGTCGTCGGCACCCGGTTCGTGAAGGCGACGAAGCCGTCGAACCGCAGGTTCGGGATCGTGTACGCGCCCGAGTGGTGGAACGCGTGCTTCGTGAGCCCGTACGGTGAGAAGCGCGCGTAGGCGCCCGAGTCGTGCAGCGTGAGTGTCCGCCGGCCGAGGATCCAGCCGTCCTTCGAGACCGCGTCGGTGAGCTCGATGTGCCAGGGGGCACGCGTCGACGAGGCCAGGAACTCTTCCTCGCGCGTCCAGCGCCACTTCACGGGCCGGCGCGACTTCAGTGCAAGCAGCGCGCAGATCGTCTCCGAGGCCGTGTCGACCTTGCCGCCGAAGCCCCCGCCCACGGTGCCGCCGACGAACTTCAGCTTGTTCAGCGGCACCTGGAGGTGCGCGGCGACGACGCCCATCGAGAAGTACATCGCCTGCGTGCACGAGTAGATCGTCAGCCGTCCGCTCGCCTCGGGGACGGCGAGCGCGACCTGCGTTTCGAGCGGCATCTGCTCGATTGCCTGCGGGCGGTAGACACCCTCGACGATCAGGTCGGCCTCGTCGAACGCGCGCTCGATGTCGCCCTTGCGCACCCGCCGGTGGTTGTACGGGCCGTAGTGCGGGTAGACGTTGCCCCACGGGTGGATCTGCGGCGCATCGGGGTCGAGCGCCTGGCGGATGTCGAAGAGCGCGGGGCGCTCCTCGTAGCTGATCTCGATCGCTTCGACGGCCGCCAGCGCGGCGGCTTCCGAGTCGGCGGCGACGGCCGCGATCGGCTGGCCCTTGTACCGAACCTCGCCGTCGGCGAGCAGCGGCTCGTCGCCCGGGACGCCGAGGCCCTCGAGATGGCCGTAGACGTTCTTGGGCACGTCGGCGTGCGTGACGATCGCGCGAACGCCCGCCAGCGACTCGGCCTTGCTCGTGTCGAGCGAGGTGATCGACGCGTGATGATGCGGCGAGCGGAGCGCCTTCACCCAGAGGGTCTTGCCGACGCGGACGTCGTCGACATACTGCGTCCGGCCGGTCACGTGGCCGACGCCGTCGTAACGTGGCAGGCGTGCGCCGACGGCCTTCATGCCGGGCTTCCCTTCGGCAGGACTTCGGGCTCGCCTGCGACCGGAACAGGCACGTCCTCGATGCTCGGCACCTCGCCGCGCGACGCGGCGATGACCGCCTCGACGATCTTCACGTAACCCGTGCAGCGGCAGTAGTGGCCGCCGAGCGCCTCGAGCACGTCCTCCCGATCGACCTCGCCGCCCTTGCGCTCGATCAGCGCCGTCGTCGCCATCACCATGCCGGGCGTACAGAACCCGCACTGGGCGGCATAGTGGCTGTAGAACGCCGCCTGCACCGTGGAGAGCGTGCCGGCCTGGCCGAGCCCTTCGACGGTCGTGATCGACGCGCCTTCGACGGCAGCGACCGCGGTCAGGCAGGAGCGGCGCGGCTCTCCGTCGACCAGGACGGTGCACGCGCCGCAGCCGCCCTGCTGACAGCCGGCTTTCGGGCTCGTGATGTCGAGCTCGTCGCGCAGAACATGGAGGAGCGGCGTCAGTGGAGCGCTGGTGATCGCTTCCTCGACACCGTTGACGATCAGCTTCATGTGAGCTCCAGTTGGTCGAGGGCCTCACGGACAAGCTTGGGCAGCACCGCCCGCCGGTAGGCGGCGGATGCCACCGCGTCGTCGACCGGCTCGACGTCGTCGAGCACGTCGGCCGCGTCACGGCTGGTCTCGACGGTCCGGCACCGAAGCGCCGTCGGGCCGACGCCGCTGACGGCGATCGCGAAGGTCGCTGCCGTCCGGCCGCGCGCAGGCGACCACAGCTGGCGATGGCGAACGAGTGGGCGTGACGGCGCCGGAGCCCCGTTGAGCCGGTGCGGCGCTCGAAGCGGTCGTATTCGATCTCGAGCAGGAGCCGCCGGGTGCGGTCGCCGGTGAGGAAGTCCTCGATTGCGTCGACGCGCTCGCCACCGGCGCCGGCCGACCGCACGCGCGCACCGAGTGCGATCAGGGGTGCCCCGAGATCTCCGCGTTGAGAGTCGGTTCCACCGGCTGCGGACAGATTTCCGCCCACCGTCGCGCTCTGGCGCACCTCGCGATCCGCGATGTGGCGGGCGACGCCCGAGAGAGCCGCTTCCGGTGAATCGAGCAGTGCTGCAATCGGGACCATGGCGCCGATCACGACGCGGTCGTTGTCGACGCGCAACGCGTCGAGACCCGTGCGGTGAAGCATGAGCGCCCGTCCGGGCCGCACTCGGCCGGCCGCGATCTCGGGCAGCAGGATCGTCCCGCCGCCGACGACTGTTATGTCCGCTCCGTCACCGTAGAGCGTGGCCGCCTCAGCGGCGGAGGTCGGAAAGAGCACGTCGGCCGTCATGGAGCGATTCTAAGCAGCGCGTGCTGGACGCGCAGAAAGGATGCAATCGCATACATCGAGCCTCTACTGTGTCCTCGATGGAGTTCGCGTCGATCGACGAGCTCGACTCCGCGCTCTCGAGCGCGTCGTATCTCGCAGACCGCGGCCTTGCGACCGCGCTCTACCTCGCGCTCACTCTCGAGAAGCCGCTGCTGCTCGAAGGTGAGGCCGGCGTCGGGAAGACCGAGGCGGCCAAGGCGATCGCGAGGGCGCTCGGGACGCCGCTGATTCGGCTGCAGTGCTACGAGGGGCTCGATGTCGCCCACGCGGTCTACGAGTGGAACTACGCCCGCCAGCTCCTGCACATCCGGGCAGCGCAGGCGGGCACGGTCGACGAGTCCGAGCTGTTCGGCCGCGAGTTCCTGATCCGGCGGCCGGTGCTCGAGGCGATCGAGTCCGAGCGGCGGGTACTGCTCCTGATCGACGAGATCGACCGCGCTGACGAGGAGTTCGAGGCGTTTCTGCTCGAGGTGCTCTCCGACTTCCAGGTCACTGTGCCCGAGCTGGGGACGATCGAAGCGAAGCAGAGGCCCTATGTGATCCTCACGTCGAACCGCACCCGCGAGCTGCATGACGCTCTGAAGCGGCGGTGCCTCTATCACTGGATCGACCATCCGACGGTGGCGCGCGAGATTCAAATCGTCGAACTGCGCGTCCCCGGCGTGCCCGACCGGCTCGCCGAGCAGGCGGCTCGCTTCGCGGCGGAGTTGCGGTCGCTCGACCTGCAGAAGCCGCCGGGGCTCGCCGAGACGATCGACTGGGTGCGTGCTCTGACCGCCCTCGGCCAGCAGGAGCTCGACGTGGAGAACGTGCAGGCGACGCTTGGGTCGCTGCTCAAGTATCACGATGACTTGTTGTCGATTCGCGACGAGGCGCTCGCCGGGCTCGTCGTCACGGCACGTGCCTGAACTGCACGAAGACCGCCGTGAGCACGCGGTCGTTCGGCACGTCGTCGTGTTCGGGCGCGTCCTGCGGGAAGGCGGCCTCGAGGTCGGCCCGCGGCGCATCGCTGACGCGCTCCGTGGGCTCGACGCGATCGACCTCGACCGCCAGGAAGACGTCTACTGGACGCTTCGTCAGACGCTGGTCGCACGCCGCGAGGAGCTCGAGACGTTCGATCGTGCTTTCAACGCCTGGTTCCTGCGCGCGCCGACGCAGCCACGCTCGCGCCGGGACGAAGCGCTGTCGCGGGCAGGCCAGCGACGCAAGGGTGGCGCGCCCGG
Source organism: uncultured Thermoleophilia bacterium (assembly GCA_963842335.1). Classification (GTDB taxonomy): domain Bacteria; phylum Actinomycetota; class Thermoleophilia; order Gaiellales; family Gaiellaceae; genus PALSA-600. The sequence goes on from CAWJGF010000017.1 coordinate 16,732, forward strand.
CGTTGGCCCCGAGCTCGACGAAGGCGAGATCGAGGTTGGCGCCTGGAGTTACGACGAGCTCCTACGCACGCGCGACTTCGCCTCGATGACGTCCGAGGAGTTCGCCCGGGCGCGCATCCTGATTCGCCAGATCGCCGTGGGCCGCCCCAGGCGCCGAACGCACCGCCTGCGACGCGATCGCCGGGCAGGCGTGCTCGACGTGCGCGCGCTCGTGCGGGCCTCCCTCGCGACCGGGGGTGACCCGGTGACCCGTGCGTATCGCAGCCGCGCTTCCGCGCCGCGGAAGCTCGTGTTGTTGCTCGACATCTCCGGGTCGATGGACGCCTACGCGCGCGCCCTTCTCCTCTACCTCCACGCCGCGCGCGGATCGGGACGCGGGGTGGAGACGTTCGCGTTCGGCACGCGGCTTTCCCGCCTCACACCCGAGCTCGGCGTCAGTGACCCCGAGGCCGCCCTCGCGGCAGCAGCGGTGCGGGTCACCGATTGGTCGGGCGGCACGCGCATCGGCGAGTCGCTGAAGGCGTACAACGACGAGTGGGGGCGGCGCGCGCTCACCCGCGGCGCCGTCGTGGTCGTCCTCTCGGATGGGTACGAGCGCGGCGACCCTGGGCTCGTCGCAGCGTCAGATGGAGCGACTCGCGCGTCAGGCGTTCGCGGTCGTCTGGGTCAACCCCTTGAAAGGCCATCCGGACTACGAGCCTCTGTCCGGCGGGATGCGCGCCGCGTACGGCCACGTCGACCGGCTCGTCTCCGGACACGATCTTGCCAGCCTGGAGGCACTCGGTACAGTCCTCGCAGGCATCGAACGGAGGCATGCAGCGTGAAGGAGGTCGTCGGGGAGGTCGAGCGCTGGCGCGAGCGCGGCGAGAGAATCGCGATCGCGACCGTCGTCGCGACGCGCCGCTCGGCGCCGCGTCCGGTTGGCGCAAAGTTTGCGATTTCGGAGCGGGGCGAGATGTGCGGGTCGGTCTCGGGCGGCTGCGTCGAGAACGACGTCGCCGTTCAGGCGCGCGAAGTGATCGCCTCGGGGCAGCCGAGGCTGCTGAGCTACGGAATCTCGGACGACCAGGCGCTCGGGATCGGTCTGCCGTGCGGCGGCGAGATCGACGTTTTCCTCGAGCGGCTGGATTGACCCTCACCGACCACCTGCTCGCCCTCGCCCACGGTGACGAACGAGGCGTGCTGTTCACCGTCGTCGCCGGGGACAGCGACCTCGGGCACAAGGTGCTCGTGCTCCTCGATCGTGGCGACGTGATCGGGGAGGATCCGCTCGGCCTCGCGCCGCTCGCGTCGGAGCAGCGCCGTAACGGCACGTTCGAGCACGAGGGTCGCCAGGTGTTCGCCGAGGTCTTTGGACCGCCACCGTTGCTCGTCGTCGTCGGCGCTGTCGATACCGGTGAAGCACTCTGCGCCGCCGCGAAGCGGGTGGGCTGGCGGACGATCTGCGTCGACGCACGGGCCCTGTACGCAACCCCCGAGCGGGTGCCGAGCGCCGACGCGATCATCGTCGACTGGCCGGAGCCTGCCTTCGCGCAGATCAACCCGGATCGAGATACCGCGGTCGTCGTTCTGACTCACGACGACAAGTTCGACATTCCTGCGCTCGCCAGTGCGCTGCGCTCAGAGGCGTTCTACGTCGGGGCGCTCGGCAGTCGCCGCGCCCAGGCGAAACGCCGTGAGCGGCTGCTCGAGGCGGGCATCACCCAGGAACAGCTCGATCGGCTGCGCGGCCCGGCCGGTCTCGACATCGGCGCCGAGAGTCCGGCAGAGACCGCTGTGTCGATCCTCGGCGAGGCGCTTGCACTTCGTGCCGGTCGGCTCGGTGGACCGCTCCGCGAGGCCGCGGGCCGCATCCACGTCGAACGCTGAACCTTCGTCTGGACGCGCTCGCGCGCGGCTGTTACGTTCGCTCGCGGGTCGCAGCGCGGCCCGGTCACATCGAGGCAAAGGAGCAGGAGTGCCGGTTTCGGTTCAGTCCGACAGGGTGCGTGAGCTGGTCGATGAGAACGCCGAGGTCGAGCAGATCGCAACGGGGTTCTCGTTCACGGAGGGGCCGATCTGGATGGCCGACGGATCGCTCCATTTCAGCGACATGCCGGGTGACAAACGCCGCCGCTGGCATCCCACCCAGGGCGTCACGGTGCTGCGCGATCCGAGCAACAAGTGCAACGGGATGACGCGCGACGACCACGGGAACCTGATCGTCTGCGAGCACGTCACGAGCTCCCTCGTGCGCGAGTCTCCCGACGGAACGCGCGAGACACTCGCCTCGCACTGGGGCGAGCGTGAGCTGAACAGCCCGAATGACGTGATCGTCGCAGCCGACGGCTCGATCATCTTCACCGATCCGACGTACGGACGAATGCCTGGGTTTGGGCTCGAGCGTGAGCAGGAGCTCGACTTCCAGGGCGTGTACCGCCTTCCGGCCGATGGTGGCGACCTGCAGCTCCTGATCGACGACTTCGCCCAGCCGAACGGCCTCTGCTTCACGCCCGACGAATCGCAGCTGTACATCAACGACACGGTGCACGCGCACATCCGAGTCTTCGACGTCGGCCCTGACCACGCTCTCTCGAACGGTCGCGTCTTCGCCGAGGGAATCGGCACAGGGGACTTGGCGAGCGGTGAGCTCGTCGACGGGATGAAGCTCGACGAACGAGGCAACGTGTACGTCACCGGCCCCAAGGGCGTGTGGATCTTCGCGCCCGACGGCGAGCACCTCGGAGTGATCGAGGTGCCCGAGAACGTCGGCAACGTGAACTGGGGCGGCGACGACTGGAGCACCCTGTACATCCCGGCCTCGACCTCGGTCTACCGCGTGCAGATGAAGGTCGCAGGCAACAAGCTCGGCTACATGCGTTAGGAGACCGGAACCGTGGACAGCATCGACCCGAAGACGTCGGCCCTGGTGATCCAGGATCTCCAGAACGACGTGATCATCGAAGGCGGCGCGTTCGCCGACTCGGGTGCGCCGGCGCACGCGACGAGCCAGAACGTGGTCGCGAATGTCATCGGCCTTGCCGAGGCCTGCCGTGCCGCCGGGGTACCCGTGATTCACATCTGGTACATCGTCGAGGCCGGTGCCCCCGGCCTGAAGCAGAACGCACCGCTCTTCGAGGGCGTGAAGGGCGCGAACGCGCTCGTCCGCGGCACATGGGGGGCTGCGCCTGCCGACGGGCTCGAGCCGCAGCCGGGCGACCACGTGGTCGAGAAGATGCGCATGAATGGCTTCTACGAGACGCGCCTCGACATCCTGCTGCGCGGGCTCGGCGTCGAGAACCTGATCATCAGCGGCGCGTGGACGAACATGTCGATCGAGCACACGGCCCGCCACGCGGCCGACGCCGGCTATCGCGCGATCGTCGCCTCCGACGGTACCTCGACCGTCGATGACGACTGGCAGCACGCCGCGCTGAACTACGCGATGCAGAACGTCGCCGTGGTCGAGACGTGCGCCGGGATCGCGGCAGCGTTGAACGCATGACCCTGCCTATGATCCGAGGGTGACCTCGGTGGCCGATCTGCCTTTGCTCGAGCTTCAGGCCGACTCGGGGGAGACGTTTGCGGTCGACAATCCCGCGACCGGCGAGACGGTGCACGAGGTGCCACGCATGGGCGCCGCCGAGACGGAGCGTGCGCTGAACGCAGCCGAGGAAGCTCTGCCTGCGTGGCGCGGCCTGCTCGCCAAGGAGCGGGCCAGGATCATGCGGCGCTGGGCCGACCTGATGCTCGAGCACACCGAGTCGCTCGCCCGGCTGATGACGATCGAGCAGGGCAAACCGCTCGCAGAGGCTCGGGTGGAGATCGAGTACGCCGCGTCGTTCCTGGAGTGGTTCGGCGAAGAGGCGAAGCGTGTCTACGGCGACACGATCCCCACGTATATGCACGACCGCCGGATCGTCGTCACGAAACAGCCGGTGGGGTTCACCAGCGAGGAGGAAGCGATCCGCCAGGCCAACGACACGCCGTACGGACTCGCCGCCTACTTCTTCAGCCGTGACCTCGGGCGCGTGTGGCGGGTGTCCGAGGGGCTCGAGTACGGGATCGTCGGTATCAACACGGGTGTCATCTCGACGGAGGTTGCGCCGTTCGGAGGCGTCAAGGAGTCGGGGATCGGCCGGGAAGGCTCGAAGTATGGGATCGAGGAGTGGCTCGAGCTGAAGTACCTCTGCATGGGAGGGATCGACGCGTGATCGTCGAGCAGCGTGACTACCACGTCTTCACCGGCAAGCTGAACGAGGTGGTGCGTATGTACGAGACCGAGGGGATCGAACTGCAGCAGCGTCACCTTGGCAACCTGATCGGCGTGTTCACGACCGATATCGGCGCGCTCTCGACCTACACGTCGATGTGGGGCTATGCGAGCTACGCCGAGCGTGAGGAGCGACGGGCGAACCTCCAGGCCGACAAGCGCTGGCGTGATTTCCTGGCGCGGCTGCAGCCGCTGCTGCACACCCAGCAGAACCGCATTTTGATCCCGACCGCCTTCTCGCCGATCCGCTGATGCAGGGCAGGGTCGCGATCGTCACGGGCGCGGCACAGGGCATCGGGCGCGCGATCGCCGAGGGTCTTGCAGACGCCGGCGCGCGCATCGTTGTGGCCGACCTGCAGGGCGCCGAGGAGGCGGCGTCGTCCTTCGCCGACGGCATCGGCATCACCGCCGACGTCGCGGATGAGAACGACGTCCAGCGCCTGGTGGACGAGGTGGTCGAGCGCTGCGGCACCGTCGACATCCTGGTCAACAACGCGGGTGTGTACGCCTCGCTCGAGATGCGGCCGTTCGAGCAGATCCCGCTCGAGGAGTGGCGCAAGGTGATGGACGTCAACGTCGCCTCGATGTTCCTCATGTGCCGCGCGGTCGTGCCCGTGATGCGAGCCCGGGGCGGTGGCAAGATCGTCAACATCTCGTCTGGGACACCGTTCCGCGGCGTGCCCTTCCTGCTCCACTACGTCACGTCGAAGGGAGCGATCGTCGCTCTCACGCGCGCGCTCGCGAAGGAGCTCGGGAAGGATCAGGTGCTGGTCAACTGTGTCGCTCCCGGCTTCACGATGTCGGCGGGCGTCGAAGCGCATCCCGAGGTGGTCGAGAAGCTCCGCGACGTCTCGGTGTCGGCGCGGACGCTCCAGCGCGACCAGGTGCCCGAGGACGTCGTCGGTGCCGTCGTCTTCCTCTGCGGTCCGGGCTCTGACTTCATCACCGGCCAGTCGATCGTGATCGATGGGGGCCAGACCTTCCATTGATCCTCGAGCTCGCCGACCATCCCGACGGCGTCGAGACCGCCCCGGGCGCCCGCGTCGTCTACGACGTCGCCGCGGATCGGGCGACCTTCGGTGCGGCGCGGGTCCAGGGGCGCGCACTGGTGTGGGAGCTGACCGAGCGACTGCCGGGCGCATGGCTTCTGCGTTGCGACCGCGTGGACTTTCCGCCCGGAAGCGTCGCGCATCTGCACACCCATCCAGGCCCCGGGCTTCGGGTCCTGCTCAAGGGACGCATCCGGATCGACACGCAGGGCTCGTCGCACGAGTACGGGCCGTTCCAGTGGTGGTACGAGACAGGCCCCGACCCCGTCTTCGCGGCGGCGTCGGAGACCGAGGAGACGGCGTTCGTGCGGGTGCTCGTCCTGCCGCAGGAGTGGGAGGGAAAGCGAACGATTCGCTACGTCGACCCGGCGGACGACGAGAAGCCCAAGCTCCAACGGGCGCACGTCTACTTCGAGCACCGTCTGTGAGCCGCGCCGGCGGCAAGTTGCTTGCCGACCAGCTGGCGGTTCACGGCACGGAGGTCGCGTACTGCGTTCCCGGCGAGAGCTACATCGGGCTGCTCGACGGCCTCTACGACTCGCCGATCCGGCTTGTGACCTGCCGCCACGAGGCGAGCGCGGCCAACATGGCCGAGGCGTACGGCAAGTTGACCGGCCGGCCGGGCGTTTGCATGGTCACGCGCGGGCCAGGCGCGACACACGCGGCGGTCGGCGTGCACACGGCGTTCCAGGACTCGACACCGATGATCCTGCTCGTCGGGCAGGTGTCGTCCGTTCAGGAAGAACGTGAGGCGTTTCAGGAGATCGATTACCGGCGGATGTTCGGGCCGCTCGCGAAGTGGGTGGCCCAGATCGACCACGCCGACCGCATCCCCGAGCTGATCGCGCGCGCCTACACGACCGCCTGCGCGGGCCGACCCGGGCCGGTCGTCCTCGCCCTTCCCGAGGACATGCTCGCCGCGGTGAGCGACGCCGCCGACGCGCCGGCGTTCCACCGGATCCAGCCAAGCCCGGCCGCATCCGATCTCGAGTCCCTGCGCGGCTTGCTCGAGGCGGCCGAGCGCCCCTTCGCGATCATCGGCGGGGGCGGGTGGACGCCTGCTGCGGCGGCCGACCTGCAGACGTTCCTCGAGGCGAACGTGCTTTCGGCGGGCGCGGCGTTCCGTCGGCAGGACGCGATCGACAACGCCTCGCCCAGTTACGCGGGCGACGTCGGCATCGGCATCAACCCGGCCCTGGCCGAGCGTGTCCGAAGTGCCGATCTGCTGCTGGTGGTCGGTCCTCGCCTCGGCGAGATGACGACCTCCGGTTACACGCTGCTCGACGTGCCAAAACCGCGGCAGACGCTCGTGCACGTGCATCCCGGCGCCGAGGAGCTCGGGCGCGTCTATCAGGCGGAGCTGCCGATCCTGTCGGGCATGGAGCAGTTCGGCGCAGCGGTCCGCGACCTACGCGTGGAGCCGCATTGGGGCGCGTGGACGGCTCAGGCGCGGGCGGACTACGAAGCCTGGCAGCGGCACGACCCGATTCCCGGCCCGGTCGACGTCGGCGACTGCCTCGAGCACCTCCGCGGGCGCCTCCCGAACGCGATCGTCTGCAACGGCGCCGGCAATCACACCGTCTGGGTGCATCGCTTCTGGCGGTTCCACGACTATCCGAGCCAGCTTGCGCCGACGAGCGGCGCGATGGGCTACGGCGTTCCGGCCGCTCTCGCCGCGAAGGGCCTGCTGGCGGACCGCGACGTCATCTGCTTCTCCGGCGACGGTGACTTCCTGATGTCGGGGCAGGAGCTCGCGACCGCGGTGCAGTACGACTTGCCCGTCCTGATCATCGTGCTCGACAACGGCATGTACGGCACGATCAGGATGCATCAGGAACGCCAATTCCCCGGTCGCGTCGTCGGCACCGATCTCGTCAACCCCGACTTCGGCGCCTTCGCTCGATCATTCGGCGCGCATGGCGAGACGGTCGAACGCACCGATGAGTTTGCGCCGGCGCTCGAGCGCGCGCTCGAGTCCGGCCGGCCGGCGGTGATCGCCCTGCGCATCGACCCGGAGGCGATCACGCCCCGGACGACGCTCAGCGCGATCCGTGCGGCGGCCGAGCGGGGCGTGTCGTGAGAGCACGTGTGGAACTACGTGTGCGCGAACTGGCCGAGCCGATCAGCCACTACACCGACGCGGTCTGGGCAGGCGACCTGCTCTTCATCTCGGGCTGCGTCCCGGTGGATTCCGCCGGGAACCTCGTGCCGGGCGATGTCGTTTCGCAGACGAGGCAGGTCTTCGCGAACATCGCCGTGGTGCTGGCCGCGGCGGGCGGCAGCTTCGCGGACGTGGTGAAGGTGACCGTGTTCCTCGTCGACATCGATGACCGACGGGCAGTCAATGTCGTGCGGGAGGAGGTCTTCGGCGAGTCGCGGCCTGCCAGCACGCTTGTCGAGGTCAGCAGCCTGGCGATTCCCGGTGCGCGCATCGAGGTCGAGGCCGTCGCGCTGATCCCGTGAGCGACGCCTTCAACGCCGTGATCACGGAGGTGGAGCCGGCTCCCGCCTTGCCAGGCCCGTTGCATGGGCGGCGGCTGCTCGTGAAGGATCTGATCGACACGGCCGGGATCCGCACGACCTACGGGTCGCAGGTGCACGCTGACCACGTCCCGACGCGAACGGCGTCCGCGGTCGAGCGACTCGTCCGCGCCGGGGCGGTCGTCGCAGGCAAAGCGAACCTGCACGAGTTCGCGTGGGGCGTCACCAGCCAGAACCCGTGGTACGGGACGGTTCAGAACCCTCGCCACCCGGGCAAGACGACGGGCGGCTCCTCTGGCGGGAACGCCGCCGCGCTCGCCGCCGGAATGTGTGACATCGGAGTCGGAACGGATACCGGCTGCTCGATCCGGTTGCCCGCCTCGTGCTGCGGGGTCGTCGGCCTGAAGCCGAGCTGGGGCAGGATCCCCGTCGACGGTGTGTTCCCGCTCTGCCCGTCGTTCGACACCGTCGGGCCGATGGCGATGACCGTTGCGGAGGTAGCGACGATGTGGTCAGTCCTCGCGGTGGCGCCGATGCCGCAACCTCGCCTCGACGGGCTGCTCGTCGGACTGCTCACCAGGCCGCCCTCGGTCGGCGGGCCGGCCCTGCCGGAGAATCGCGCCGCCGAGGCCTACGTCGAGCAACTCGAGGGGCTCGGGGCGCGAGTCGTCGAGGCTTCGATCCCGGAGCCACCCGACGACACTTGGCCCCTGTTCTTCCACGAGGCGGCGCACGCGCATCGCGCGACGTTTCCTGCCCGGGCCGGTGAGTACGGCGAGAACGTGCGCGCGAAGCTCGAGCTCGCGCAGGACCTCGATCCGGCCGAGGTCGACGCGTGCCCGCGCCTCGGTCCGCGCCTGGCGCAGGCTCGAGCCGGACGTCGACCTCTACGTCGCACCGGTGCTGGGGGTCGAACTTCCGCCCGTTGACTGTGACGAGCTCGACATCCGCATCCTGGCGACGGCGTTCCTACGGCCGTTCAACGTGCTCGGTTGGGCGGCGATCGCGATCGGCGACCTCCAGTTGATCGCGCCCAGCGACGAGGTCGTCCTCGGCGCCGCACTCGCCTGGGAGCGAGCGCTTACGGGCTGACGTCCGCGATGTCGCCCGCGGCGGGGAGGGTGACGTCGACCTTCGAGCCGAAGCCGGCGTACGAGGTGTCGATGATGATCCGCGATCCCTGCGGGGTTCGGTAGGCGGCGCGGACACGTCGGATGCGCCCCCGGTCGTCCAGCCAGAACGTCGCGGGAAAGGGCTTCGCCGCGTAGTCGTTGGTGACCGCGGTCGAGATGGACGCTCGCACCGACGGCGGCACGCGCTGGGCGAGGCGGGCCGGGTCGACCACTCCGGTGAACCGGGTCGTGCCGTTCGCCCCTCTGCCGGTCTGCCTGGCGACGGCGACGCCGTCGGCGAGATACACCGGGGCGACCACGTGGGCGAGCTCGTCCGGTCTCGTTCGCCGTTGCTCCGCGGTCAGGCGTCGCGTGTCGAGCTTGGTCCACGGCTTGACCGACGGGTCTGCGAGCGCCGCTTGGATGTTTGCGTTCGCGTAGATGAACGGACCGAGCATGACCAGCTCTTGTGGAACCGGGGAGCCGGGGATCTGCTTGTAGAGACGGGCGCGCCGCTCGGTGAACGAGACGGTGCCGTTCTCCTCGGCCGTGACGGTGCCGCCGCCCACATGTGCCTCGATCAACTGCTTGAAATCGACTGGGCCTGCGCCCGTCGTCCGAGCGCGCGCCGTCGCGAAGCTCGGTGCGGACCGGGGCGGTCGTCGTCGTCGTCGTCGTGGAGGTCGCCTTGTGTGACGAGGACCCGCCGCAGCCGGCGAGGAGGAGCGCCGCGAGGGCGAGCGGTGCGAAGCGCATCGGCTCCATGGTAGAGAGCCTCAGAGCTCGATCAGCACAGCGCCTGCAGGGCGCGCGCGCGGATTCGAGCGGAGGACGTCGACGAATGCAGCCGCGGTCGGCGACCAGTCGCTCCGCGCGTACACCGCGACGTCGCGGATCAACCGTGGCCGGAAGTGGAGCACCGCGCAGTCGATTCCGGGGCTGACGATGTTGTCGGGCACGAGCGCCACCCCGACGCCGACTGCCGCGAGCCGGACCGCGCCCTCGGCCTGCGACGTACGGACGGTGCCCCGCGGGCGGAAGCCCGCGCGCCGGCAGATGTCGTCGACGACGCCTGCGAGCCCGTGATCCGGGTGGTACAGCACCCACTCACGCTCGCGCAGGTCGTCGAGCGCGACGTCACACCGGTCAGCGAGCGGGTCGGAGCTCTCGACGACGAGGACGAACTCCTCCCAGGTCACGGTCTCGAGTGGGCCGTCCCAGCGCCGCATCGGCCGCGGGCCGACCGCGAAGTCCGCAACGCCCTGTTCGACTGCGTCCTCGAGGAGATTGCGATGGCGGAACTCGTGGATGCGGATCGAGATGTTGGGATGGCGCTCGTGCCAGACACCGACGTGCGCCGGCAGTACGCCGACTGCCATCGAGAGCACGGTTGCGATCTCGAGCTCTCCGAGCTCGAGGGCGAGCGCCGAACGCGCCCCCTGCCAACCGCGTTCGAGGGCCCGCACGGCGAGGCGCGCCTCGGGCAGCAGCGCGCGCCCGGCAGGCGTGAGGGACACGCCGCGCGGCAGACGCTCGAGCAGTGTCCCGTCCAGCTCCTCTTCGAGCGCTTTGATGTGCTGTGAGAGCGACGGTTGAGCGATGCCGACGCGCCGCGCAGCGCGGGTGAACGAGCCCTCGTCCACCACCGCGATGAAGCACTCGAGCTGGCGGAACTTCATAGCCAGAACCTATCGCGACAAGTGGTTTCGTGCGCACTTGACCTATGTGGATAAACCGGGGAGACTCGCGCCAGTGCGGGCAACCGGGATCAACCACGTCAGCATCTCGGCCAACGATCTCGAGGAATCAACCCGCTTCTACGAATCGCTCTTCGGGATGGAGCGGATCGCGACCCCCATCTTCGACACGCCGGTGCAGTGGCTCCGCGTCGGTGATTTGCAACTTCACCTCTTCCTGGCCGAAGAGGATGCCGCTCCGGCCCGTCACCACATCGGCTTCACGATCGACGACTTCGACGCGGCCTACGAGGCCGTCTCCACGCACGCGTCGGCGGAGTGGGGCGCCGAGCTCGTCGAGCTTCCCTCCGGGCAGGTGCAGCTCTACTTCCGGGATCCGGCGGGAAACCTGATCGAGCTGAACTGGCACGACGCGGGGACGCTCGACCGGGAGCGCTACCCAACCCTCGGCCGGCTTGTCGACCGCGTGCCCCAGACCGATGAGTCGCGCCGGGCGGTCCTCTACCTGGAGCCGAGCAGATGAGCGAGGTCGCGATCGGCAGGCCCGAGGGCATCTCGAAGCGTGCCCATGCACTTGCCGTTCGCCGGCGCGTGCTCAGGATCGCGGGCTGGTGCGTGCTCGCGGTCGTGGTCCTGGTCCCGGCGCTCTGGGTGCTCTTCCTCGCGCCGACGACGGGCAAATGGGCGACCGCGTTCGGCTCCGCGGTCCACGATCCGAAGGACTTCCTGATCACGATCCTGAACGGGGTCACCGCGGCGGCGCTCTACTTCGTCGTCGCAAGCGGGTTCACGCTGATCTTCGGCCTCATGCGGGTCGTCAACATGGCGCACGGCGCGCTCTTCCTGCTGGGCGGTTACATCGCGCTGAAGCTCCAACGCAACATGGTCGGGTGAGGGCGGTTCCTTCGGGCTGACGAGCGCGCAGGTGAACCTCACACACTGGATCGTGCCCACGATCGTGGCCACGCTCGCGATCGCAGCTACTGGGCGTCGGAATTCAGCAGGTGTTCCTCCGCTGGAACCAGGGTCAGGACCTGCGCCAGGCGCTGATCACGATCGCGATCTCGATCATCCTCGCCGACCAGATGCTCGCCCACTTCGGCGGCGTCGCCGAGGACATCGCGTGGCCGCGCAACTTCGACACCTTCGTGAACCTGCGCGTCGAAGGGATCGTCTACACGAAGACTCGTCTGATCATCCTCGGGATCGCGCTCGCGATCGGTGGCCTGCTCTGGCTGTGGCTGAACCGAACGCGGACGGGGATGGTGATCCGAGCCGGAGTCGACGACCGGGCGATGGTCTCGGCTCTCGGCATCAACATCCAGTTCACGTTCGCGATCGCGTTCGCGGTCGGCGCGGGGCTCGCCGGTCTCGGAGGCGTCATCGGCGGGTCGTTCGCCAGCCTCGCGCCCGGGCGTCGACGCGAACTGGCTCCTCTACTCGCTCGTCGTCGTGATCATCGGCGGCATGGGCTCGCTCGGAGGCGCGGCGATCGGCGCGTTGCTGCTCGGCCTGACGACGAACCTGTCTGCGGCGTACTTGCCGTCGAGCTACACCTACTACTCGATCATCTTCACCTTCATCCTCGTCGCGATCGTGCTGGCGGTGCGGCCGCTCGGTCTGTTCGGGAGGCCCGCATGACGCGTGTCACCCCGGATCGCGTCGTCGGCGTTCGTCGCGCTCGTCCTCGCGGTGATCGCCCCGTTCATCGTCTCGAGTTACTGGGTCGGCGCCCTGCTCACGCAGATGCTGTTCCTCGGTATCGTCGCCGCGAGCCTGATCTTCCTCTACGCTTTCGGCGGCATGGTCTCGCTCGCACAGGTCGCGATGTTCGGGATCGCCGGGTTCGTGGCCGGCAACGCGACGACGAACGGCAACACGAAGGGGCTCAACCTCGGCTGGAGCCCGTACTGGGGAATGCTCGCCGGCATCGTCGTCGCCGTCCTCGTCGGTCTGGTCTTCGGAGCGCTGGCGAGTCGCAGCGTCGGCATCTACTTCCTGATGATCACGCTTGACGTACTCGGTGATCGCCAACCTGACCTTCGGCCAGGTGACGGACGTCTCGGGCTTCGGCGGGATCAGCGGCATCCCCGCGCCGAGCTTCATCGGCCGGGTCGAGGCCCACCAGAACCGCCTCTACTACGTGGCGCTCGTCGCGTCGCTCCTCGTCTACGCGATGCTCCGCTACGTCGCCCGCACACCGTTCGGACTGACGCTCCAGGGCGTTCGGGACGACCCTGTCCGCATGTCCTCCCTCGGCTACAACGTCGTGCTCCATCGGACGGTCGCGTTCGCGTTCGCGGCGTTCGTCGCCGCGATCGCCGGCGTTCTCTTCGTATGGTGGAACGGGCACATCGACCCGGCCTCGATCGATCTTGGCTCGACGATCGACGTGCTCGTGATCGCCGTGATCGGCGGCCTCTACCGCATCGAGGGCGCCTGGGTCGGCGCGCTCTTCTTCGTCGTGATCAACAACTACTCCCAGCAGATCAGCTTCATCGGGCCACGGTTCCACACGCTGATCGGCGCAATCTTCCTCATCATCGTGCTCGTCTCACCGGGTGGCCTCATCGGTCTCTGGGAGCGCGCGGTCGGCCTCTTCTGGAGGCGCCGCGACGGCCCCGACGACCGCACGCCGGTCGCCGTCGGTCAGGTGGAGCCCAGTGTCTGAAAGGAGGCCCTGAACCCCGCCGACCTCGAGTCATCACTTTTTTCGCCCAGTGCACGTCTCTACCTGGGCACAAGCTGACCCCCCATGCCAATCAACGGCTCGAAAGGAGGAGGGCATCCGAATGAATGCTCTCAAGGGCAAGTGGAAGCTCGTTTCGCTCGCAGCGGTGGTGGTCCTCACGGCCGCATCGGTGCTGGCGGCGACGGCGACCGCTCGTAGCAATGCATCGACGATCAAGATCGCGGTCCTGTCCGACTGTCAGGGCGCGTTCGGCTCGTTCGACAATCAGGATATGGCGGGTGTCGTCACCGCAATGGCGCAGTTCGCCGGCGCGAAGGCGAAGAACCCGAACAAGCCCCGTGACGGTTGGACGGGCGGTTCGATCAACGGCCATCCGTTGAAGCTCGTCGGCGTCGGCTGCTCGAACGACCGGGCCGACACGGCGATCAAGGAGACCAAGCGCCTGATGGAACAGCTGGGCGCCGACATCATGATCGGCCCCTGTCGGGGGATGAGTCGATCGCGGTGGCGAACTATGCGAAGCAGCATCCGAACAAGACGTTCGTGGACGGTGCCGCAGGCGCTCAGGACACGACGCTGAAGGTGCGGGCCCCGAACTTCTTCCGGTTCAACGGTGACGGGGCGATGTGGAACGCCGGCCTCGGCGATCTGGCGCACAACAAGCTGGGTTGGAAGACGGCGGCAGTCGTTGCCGACGACTACAGCTTCGCGTGGACGTCTGCAGCCGGCTTCATCGCCGAGTTCTGCGCCGTGGGCGGCAACGTGACGAAGCGGGTGTTCCCGCCGCTCAACACGACGGACTACTCCTCGTACGCGCAGCAGCTGCCGACCAACGTCGACGGCACATTCGTCGCCGTCGGTGGAGCAGGGCTCGTTCCGTTCCTGAAGGCCTATGAGCAGGCACACGGCCCGATCGACGGGAAGAAGTTCATCGGCAACCTGTTCTGGGGCACCCCGGGACAGTTCGAGCAGTTGTCGTCCCGTGTCTCCGGCGCGTACTTCGGCGGAGCAGGGACGGCCGGCGACCTGGCGACCAAGGCCGCGAAGGACTACAACGCACAGGTCGGCAAGACGTTCAAGACGATCCCGCCGTTCGGCGCAGCCGCACCGCAGGCGTCGTCGACGTTCACGTACGGCTACTACGTCAACACCTGGGGTCTCCTCAACGGCCTGAAGGCGGTCGGCGGGAACATCTCCGGTGGCCAGAAGTCGCTGCAGGCCGCGATCAGGAAGGTCAAGCTCGCGACCCCGTACGGCCCGCTCCACCTGGACAAGAACAACCAGGCGGTGATCAACGTCTTCTACGGACAGCTGCTCACCAAGGACGGCAAGCTGGCGACGAAGACAGTGGGCGAGATCCCGGGCGTCACTCAGACGTTCGGCGGCACGTTCTCCACGAGCACGCCCGCTCCCGGCCGCACGTGGCCGCGGTGCGTCAAGCGGAGCCTGCCGTGGATCGGCAAGACGATTCACCCGCCGGTCACCGGCTGACGGAGCGCGTGACCGACGCAGCAACGCCCGAGAACGCCGAGCCGATCCTCCGCTTGCGGGGGATCGGCCGGCGCTTCGGTGGCCTCCACGCCGTGCGTGACGTCGACCTGGACGTCACGCACGGCGAGAGGCGTGCGATCCTCGGGCCGAACGGCGCCGGCAAGACGACGCTGTTCAACGTCATCTCCGGGGACGTGAGCCCGAGCTCGGGCACGATCGACTTCCTCGGCGAGGACGTCAGCACGTTGCCGCCCCGGGCGCGAGCCAAGCTCGGAATGGGGCGGACCTACCAAAAGTCTCGTTCGTTTCACGGGCTGACCGTCGAGGACAACCTCTACCTCGCCGTGCTGGGCACGCGCGGCGGGCACTTTCGCCCAGTTCGGCTGGGCAACCGCGACCGCGAGCTGCGGCAACGGGCACGAGAGCTCGCAGACGGAGTCGGGCTCGGCCCGCGCGTCGGCGTGCCCGTCGGCTCGCTCTCGCACGGGGAGCAGCGCCAGCTGGAGGTAGCGATGGCCCGCGCCTCCAACCCGCGGCTGATGATGCTCGACGAGCCGGCCTCGGGTCTCTCGCGCGGCGAGCGGGTCGCACTGACCGAGTTGCTGCTCGGCCTCGACCCGGCGATCACGCTGATCATCATCGAGCACGACATGGACGTCGCTCTCCGCGTCGCCGACCGCGTCACGATGATGCACGACGGACGTGTGATCGTCGAAGGAACGCCCGACGAGATCCGCGCGAATCAGACTGTCCACGATCTCTATCTCGGCCGGGGAAACCGACCCGATGGCTGACGCGCCGCTGCTCGCCGTCGAGAACGTGAGCGCGTTCTACGGGACCGCGCAGGCGCTCGAGGATGTGTCGTTCGAGCTCGTGGGCGGCGCGACCTCGATGGTCGGCCGAAACGGGATGGGGAAGACGACGCTGTGCAACGCGATCGTCGGCATCCCGCCGGCCCGTGTCACCGGATCGATCCGCTATCACGGGAACGGAGCTCGTGGGCAAG
This sequence comes from uncultured Thermoleophilia bacterium, assembly GCA_963842335.1. Classification (GTDB taxonomy): domain Bacteria; phylum Actinomycetota; class Thermoleophilia; order Gaiellales; family Gaiellaceae; genus PALSA-600. Next base: position 32,512 of record CAWJGF010000017.1, read on the forward strand.
CCTTCCTACAAGATCGCGAAGCTCGGGATCGGGTACGTCCCACAGGGCCGTCGTCTCTTCCCGTCGCTCTCGGTCGACGAGCACCTGCGCATGGTCGCGGGGCGAGGCTCGAAGCAGTGGACGATCCAACGTGTCTACGAGCTGTTCCCGCGCCTCGCCGAACGCCGTCGCAACGGCGGCGCGCAGCTCTCGGGCGGCGAGCAGCAGATGCTCGCGATCGGCCGTGCACTGATCACGAACCCGTCCCTGCTGATCATGGACGAGCCGTCCGAGGGCCTCGCGCCGGCGATCATCGAGCAGCTGATCGAAACCTTCAGGGCGCTCGAGCAGGAAGGCCTCGCGATCCTGCTGATCGAGCAGAACCTTGGCATGGCGACCGCGATCGCAGAGCGGCAACTCGTGATGGTCGCCGGGACGATCGCGGCGGAGACGACCGCTGCCGAGCTTTCGACCGACATGGAGCTGCAGAGGCGTTACCTCGGCGTCGAGCCGCTCGCGGAGCGTGCGTAGTGCCGACCGTCGTCCTCCTCGGCACGCTCGACACCAAAGGGATCGAGTACGCCTTCCTGCGCGAGCGGGTCGAAGCGCACGGGGTCGACGTGCTCGTCGTCGACGCAGGCGTGAACGAGCCCGTCGGGATCCAGCCCGACGTGAGCCGCGACGAGGTCGCGCGCGCGGTCGGGGCGAGCACCGCCGAGCTCGCTGCAGCGAGTGACCGAGGGGCAGCCGTCACGGCGATGGGTGCCGGCGCCGAAGCCGTCGTCCTCGAGCTGCACGGCGCCGGGCGTCTCGACGGCATCCTCGCGCTCGGCGGCTCGGGCGGCTCGTCGATCGCCGCCCGTGCCATGCGCGCACTGCCCGTCGGCGTGCCGAAGCTCCTCGTCTCGACGGTGGCATCCGGCGACACGCGGCCGTACGTCGGCGCGGTCGACCTGACGATGATGTATTCGGTCGTGGACATCGCGGGCGTCAACCGCGTTTCGGCGCGGATCATGGCGAACGCCGCCGGGGCGATCGCCGGCATGGTCGCGTCGGATCTGCCGGCGCTCGAAGAGAAGCCGCTCGTCGCCGCCACCATGTTCGGTGTCACGACACCCTGTGTCACGACCGCGCGCGAACGGCTCGAGGAGCACGGTTACGAGGTGCTCGTCTTCCACGCCACCGGCGCGGGCGGCCAGTCGATGGAGGCGCTCGCGAAGGGCGGCTTCCTGGTGGGAGTGCTCGATGCCACGACGACCGAGCTCGCGGACGAGCTGGTGGGAGGCGTGCTCTCGGCCGGGCCGGAGCGGCTGGAGGCGGCCGGGGCGATCGGCCTGCCGCAGGTCGTCTCGCTCGGCGCCCTCGACATGGTCAACTTCGGCCCGCGTGAGAGCGTTCCGGCCGAGTTCGCAGACCGGAACATCTACGTGCACAACCCGACGGTGACGCTGATGCGCACGACGGCTGAGGAATCCGGTGAGCTCGGCCGCACGATCGGCCGCAAGCTCTCCGGCTCAAACGGCCCAACGGCAGTGTTCGTCCCGCTCGGCGGTGTCTCGATGATCGACGTGGCGGGTCAGCCGTTCCACGATCCGGAGGCGGACGCGGCGCTCTTCGCCGGCCTGAAGGAGACACTCGACGAGCGCGTCGAAGTCCACGTACGGGCCGAGAACATCAACGACCCGGCGTTTGCGATCGCGATGGCCGACCGGCTGCACGAGCTGATCCAAGGATCGTCGTGACGCGCGACGAGGCGCTCGCTCGTCTCCGCGCGCAGGTCGCCGCGGGCGTGCCGATCATCGGCGCCGGCGCCGGCACGGGGCTCTCGGCCAAGCTCGCCGAGGCGGGTGGAGCGGATCTGATCATCATCTACAACAGCGGCCGCTACCGCATGGGCGGCCGCGGCTCTCTGGCGGGCCTGATGCCGTTCGGCGACGCGAACGAGATCGTCGTCGACATGGCGCGAGAGGTGCTCCCGGTCGTCCGGCAGACGCCCGTGCTCGCCGGTGTGTGCGGCACCGATCCGTTTCGGTTGATGCCGGTGTTCCTCGACGAGCTGCGGCGCATCGGCTTCAGCGGCGTGCAGAACTTCCCGACCGTCGGTCTGATGGACGGGACGTACCGCATCGGCCTCGAGGAGACGGGGATGGGCTACGGCCTCGAGGTCGACATGATCCGGCTCGCCCACGAGCGCGACTTTCTCACCGCCCCCTACGTCTTCACGCCCGAGGATGCGACGGCGATGGCCGAGGCGGGAGCCGACGTGCTCGTGCCGCACATGGGCCTGACCACCGGCGGTGCGATCGGCGCGTCGACGGCGAAGACACTCGAGCAGTGCGTTCCCCTGATCCAGGCGATGCATGACGCGGCCAAGCGAGTCGATCCGGAGATCCTCGTGCTCTGTCACGGTGGCCCGATCGCCGAGCCCGACGACGCCGCCTACGTGATCGAGCACACCGAGGGGATCGTCGGCTTCTTCGGCGCCTCGTCGATGGAGCGGCTTCCGACCGAAGTCGCGATGACGGAGAACATGAAGCGCTTCAAGTCGATACCCGTTCACTCACCCCAGGAGGAATCGAGATGAGCACGTTCGTGAAGCAGGCCGATGTCGAGCAGGAGCAGTTCGACTGGGGCACGATCGGGTGGCGCTGCCGCCCCGTGAACACGCACTCGAAGAGCCTCGTTGTGATGGACGTCACGCTCGAGCCGGGTGAAGGGCACGCGTTCCACCGGCACGACGGCCAGGAGGAGATGATCATCGTCAAACAGGGCAGCGTGACGCAGTTCATCGAGCGTGATTCGACGACGCTGGCGCCGGGCGACTCGGTCTATCTCGACGCGGGGATCGTGCACGCGTCGTACAACGACGGCGACGAGACGGCGCACCTTCAGGTCGTGATCGGGCCGTCGCTCGGAGAAGGGGGCTATGGGCTCGTCGATGTTTCCACCGAGGAGCCCTGGGCCTCGCTGCGCTAGCGCTCAGCGGCGCGCGGCCGCGAGCAGTTCGGACGCGTCGATGCCGCGGATCGATGCGTCCACGAGCTCGATCGGATGGAACGCGGGCAGGGGACGTCCCGCGCGCCGCAGCGCCGCGGTGACCTGCACGAGGCAGCCCGGGTTACCGCTCGCGTAGGCATCCGGCTCGGTCGCGAGGACACAATCTGCCTTCCGGCTGCCGAGCTCCGTCGCCGCGAGGGGCTGCACGAGGTTGTAGATGCCGGCGCTGCCGCAGCAGAGATCCTGCTCGGCAGGCTCGAGGAGCGTGAGGCCCGGGATCGCGCGGAGCGTGTCCCGTGGCTCGTCTGCGAGCCCCTGGGCGTGTTTCAGGTGGCAGGAGTCCTGGAAGGCGACGCTGATCGGAAGCGGGTGCCGCTCGGCGGGCGACGGCGCCTCGGCGAGGAGCTCCGAGACGTCGACGATGCGCGCGCTGCCGTGGTCTTTGAGGTGCGAGCCGCAGCCGGCGGCGTTCGTGACGATCGCGTCGTAGCCCGTCAACGCGTCCTCCAGCTCGCGGGCGCGCGCGACGCCTCCGTCGAGGCGTCCGGCGTGGGCGTGGAGCGCGCCGCAACAGCTCTGCGCCCGGGGGACGTGCACGTCGTAGCCGTCGGCGGCGAGGACGCGTGCGGTTGCCGCATTGACGTCGCCGAAGACGACGCTCTGCACGCAGCCTGCGACAAGTGCGACGCGAGGGCCCGGGCCGGGGAGATGAACGGGCGGCCAGGCCGGGCTCAGCCACGGCGGCGCAACCTGACCGAGTGGGCGCAGCGGGCCGGGCGCGGGCAGACGGCGAAGCAACAGTGCCGCGCGGAGCCGCCTGCGGTGCGGGAAGACGTCGAAGATGAGGCGCCGCAGCAGCCGCTCGCCGACCCCACGTCGACGTTGCGCCTCGATGTGGGCGCGGGTCGTTTCGATCAAGCGGTCGTACTGCACTCCTGACGGGCAGGCAGGCACGCACGCCATGCAGCCCAGGCAGCGATCGAAGTGCTCGACGACCGTGTCGGTGAGCTCGAGTGATCCGTCGACGAGACCGCTCATCAGATGGATGCGTCCTCGCGGCGAGTCCATCTCCTCGTGCCAAAGGGTGTAGGTGGGGCACGACGGCAGGCAGAAGCCGCAGTGCACGCAGTCGGCGATCAGGTCGGGCTGCACAGAGCCTCCAGGACGCGTTCGGCGAGCGGCCTCCAGGCGGAGGGCTCGGCCGTCTCGACGTACGCGATGCGAGGGCCGGGTCTCACGAGGGGCGCGCTCCCACCGTCCCAGCGCGCGCGGCCCGCCAGACCGGCCTGCAGCTCTCGCACCTCCTCCCAGGGCTCTACCCGGTCGCCGCCGAGCGCATCGGCCTGCTCGGCCACCGCCTGCGGTGCGCCTTCGAACAGGACGTACATCTGGTCGTCGACGACGTCGACTGCGCTCGGCACGAGCCCGGAACGGTGCAGGTCGGACCAACGCTCGGCGCCGACGACGATCGTCGCCGCGGCAGCCGGCCGGGGATGCAGCCGCAGCGCGAGCCGCTCGACCGTCCCGAGCCGTCCCGCCGAGCCGCAGTAGAGCTTGCCGAGGTCGTAGCCCGCGACGTTCTTCACGACCTTGCCGCCCGAGTTGGCCCGGGTGCCGTCCGGCAGCACGACCCCGACGCCGATCACGAGGTCGCGCATCGTCCCGAACCGGTGGCGCAGAGGCCCCGAGAGATCGAACAGGAGACAGTCCGCGACGGTCGGGTCTCCGGGTGGGTCGAGCGAGAACCTCTGCCGGTGCCGTCCGAGTGCGGCCTGGAGGGTCGACAGGCGGATCGAGCCGTCGACGATGCAGGTCAGGTCGCCGGGCTCGTGCTCGACGATGCCGTTCTCAGAAGCGCTCTGCACGGCCCGCCAGTTCGAGCGGGTGGGCGCGATACGGCCCCGGCACCTCGCCGCAGAGCCGCGGCGTTGGGAACAGCTTGCCCGGGTTGGCGAGACCGGCCGGATCGAAGCCGCTGCGCACGCGTTTCATCACTGCGAGGTCCGCCTCGCTGAACATCAGCGGCATGGCGCAGGCCTTGTCGGAGCCGACCCCGTGCTCGCCGGTGATCGAGCCGCCTGCCTCGACGCATGCTTCGAGGATGCGGCTCGCCAAGCGCTCGGCCTGCTCGGCTTGCCCGTCGATGCGGGCGTCGTAGAGCACGAGCGGATGCAGGTTGCCGTCGCCGGCGTGGAAGACGTTGCCGACCCGCAGCCCGTGCTCGCTCGAGAGCTCGTCGATGCGGCGCAGTACTTCCGGCAGCCGCGTGCGCGGGACGACGCCGTCCTGCACGTAGTAGTTGGGGCTGACCCGGCCCATCGCCGCGAACGCAGCTTTTCGTCCGCGCCACACCGCCGCCCGGTCAGCCGGATCGGAGGCGAGCCGGATCTCGACCGCACCCGCTTCCCGGCAGAGCTCCTCGACGAGGGCGAGGTCGTGGTCGACCTGCGCCCGCCGCCCGTCGAGCTCGATGATCAGCACCGCACCACAGCCGGGCGGGTAGTCAGCCCCGACCGCGGCTTCAGCAGCCTCGATCGTGATCGCGTCCATCATCTCGATCGCGGCGGGGAGGATGCCCGCTGCGATCGTCCCGGAGACCGCGGCGCCGGCTGCGTCCGTGTGCTCGAAACCCGCGAGCAGCGTCCACACCGCTTCCGGCGCAGGCAGAACGCGCAGCGTCAGCTTCGTCGCGATCCCGAGTGTTCCCTCGGAGCCGACGAACAGGCCGAGCAGGTCTGGGCCTTCGTCCCAGACCGACAGCTCGATCAGCTCCCCATCGGGCAGAACGACCTCGGCCGCGAGCACGTGGTTGACGGTGAAGCCGTACTTCAGGCAGTGCGCCCCTCCCGAGTTCTCGGCGACGTTGCCGCCGATCGTGCACACCTGTTGCGACGACGGGTCGGGCGCGTAGTAGAAGCCGTCGGCCGAAACGGCGCGCGTCACGTCGAGATTCGTCACGCCGGGCTCGACGACGACCTCGCCCCGGTCGACATCGACCGAGAGGAAGCGATTCATCCGCGCCAGTGAGATGACGATCCCTTCCGCGACGGGAAGCGCTCCGCCGGAGAGGCCGGTGCCGGCGCCGCGCGCGACGAACGGAATGTTCGCGTCGTTGCAGATCCGAACGACTGCCTGAACTTCCGCCGTGTCGGCCGGAAGGGCGACGAGCGCGGGAATCACACGTCGCCCGGTGAGCCCGTCGCATTCGTAGGTCCGCAGTTGCTCGGGCTCGCGAATGATGTCGGCGGCCGCCGCGAACCGCTCAACCAGCTCGGGGGCAAGCCTCATCACGACAACCTAAAGCATCGTAGGATCGTCCAGTGGCGCTGCGCTCGTTCCTGCGTTCGACCGGGTTGCCAGACGGTGACCTGCACGATCTGCCTTCCTCCACCAAGCGATTCCCGGACGGTGCCCTGTTTCGCGTCGAGATCCCGTCGACGGAGGGACCACGGTGTTTCGAGGCCGTGCTCGATCAGGCCGAGCGGCTCGACGTGCGCGTGCATCGCGTCTCGCAGGGCTCCGGCGTCTTCATGCAGACCGACCGCGAGCTCGACGAGCTCTCGCAGTTCGCTCGCGACGCTCGCGTCGAGGTTTCCCTCTTTGCCCGGCCGAATGCCGCGTGGGGGCTCTCGGCGAGTGCCCGCACCCATCCAGCGCTGGCGGCGTCCGCCCATGGCCAGGAGCAGGTCGTTGCGAACCTCGAGGATTGCCTTCGCGCGGCCGACCACGGCTTCCGGTCGGTGCTGATCGCCGACCTGGGTGTCCTCGACCTCTTCCGGGAGGCCCGTGAAACCGGTCTTCTGCCGGTCGAGATGCAGGCGAAGGTCTCGGTGATGCTGCCCGCGGCGAACCCGGCGGCGGCACGGGTGCTCGAACGGCTCGGCGCGTCGACGATCAACCTCCCGACGGATCTGACCCTGGCTCAGATCGCTGCCGTCCGCGCGGCGGTGGACATCCCACTCGACGTGTACGTGGAGGCTCCCGACAACCTCGGCGGCTTCGTGCGCCACCACGAGATTCCTGAGCTGATTCGCGTTGCAGCACCGGTCTATGTCAAGTTCGGGCTGCGAAATGCGCCCGATGTCTACCCCGCAGGCACGCACATCGAGGCGACGACGATCGCGTTGAGCCGTGAGCGTGTTCGCCGCGCGCGCCTCGGCCTCGAGCTCCTGGCGCGCTCCGGTTACGAGCCGGCCTCTTCGGAGCTCGGCGCGTCAGGCCTCGCAGTGCCCGTGTCACCCAACGAACCGAAGGAGAGCTGATGGCCCGTCCCTGCACGCTGTTCACCGGCCAGTGGGCCGATCTACCGTTGACCGACCTGGCCTCGCGTTGCGCCGACTGGGGGTTCGACGGTCTCGAGCTCGCCTGCTGGGGAGACCACTTCGACGTCGGCCAGGCGATCGCCGATCAGGGCTATGCGCGCGGGCGCCGCGAGCTGCTGGAAGGGCACGGTCTCGGCGTCTGGGCGATCGGCGCCCACCTCGTAGGCCAGGCGGTCTGCGACCTGATCGACGAGCGCCACCGCGCGATCCTGCCGCCGGAGGTCTATGGCGACGGCGAGCCGGAGGGTGTCCGTAGGCGCGCCGCTGAACGGATGCAGGACACCGCGCGCGCCGCGGCGCAGCTCGGCGTGACGCAGGTCAACGGCTTCACAGGCTCGTCGATCTGGCATCTCATCTACTCCTTCCCGCCCAACGATTTTGGAGCGATCGAGCGTGGGTACCAGGACTTTGCCGAGCGTTGGGGCCCGATCCTCGACGTGTTCGACGCGGAGGGCGTGCGCTTCGGCCTCGAGGTGCACCCGACCGAGATCGCCTACGACTTCGTGACGACGCGCAAGACGCTCGATGCAATCGGCAACCGCGAGGCGTTCGGCATCAACCTCGATCCGAGCCACTTCGCACCGCAGGGGCTCGACGCTGCAGAGTTCGCGCTCGACTTCGCCGATCGCATCTACCACGTGCACGTCAAGGACTCGATCAAGCGGCTCGACGGTCGTCGGTCGATCCTCGGCTCGCATCTCAACTTCGGCGAAGAGGCGCGGGGCTGGGACTTCGTCTCACCGGGCCACGGAGACGTCGATTTCGAGAGTTTCTTCCGCGCTCTGAATCGCATCGGCTATCAAGGCCCGTTGTCGATCGAATGGGAGGACAGCGGCATGGATCGCGACTGGGGAGCACTTGATGCGCTCACGTTCGTGCGTCGCACGGACTTCGCCCCGTCCGAGATCGCGTTCGATGCAGCCATGCAGAAGGCCGAAGGATGAGCAGCGGCATCGGTGTGCGGTCGACGGGCTCGGCAGGCGATGCGGTGCGCCCGATCGGGATCGGGATGCTCGGCTATGCCTTCATGGGCAAGGCGCATGCCAACGCCTACCGCAAGCTCGCCTACATGACCTGGCCGCCGCCGCTGATGCCGCGGCTCGTGTCACTCGCCGGGCGAGACGAGGAAGCCGTCACCGTGGCGGCGAAGCGCTACGGCTTCGAGCGTCATGTGAGCGACTGGCACGAACTGGTCGCCGATCCGGACGTCGAGCTCTTCGACAACAGCGGCCCGAACAACCTGCACGCCGACCCGACGATTGCCGCAGCCGAGTTGGGCAAGCACGTCTTCTGCGAGAAACCGCTGGGCCGGACTGCCGACGAGAGCTATGAGATCTGGCAGCGCGTGCAGGCAGCCGGCGTCAAGCACATGACCGCTTTCAACTACCGCTTCGTCCCCGCCGTTCGACTGGCACGCCAGATGATCGACTCGGGCGAGCTGGGCGAGATTCATCACTTCCGCGGGCGCTACCTGCAGGAGTGGGGGACGACGACCGACGACGCCTGGCGCTTTCACGTGGACGCGGCCGGGTCGGGTGCGCTCGGGGATCTCGGGGCGCATGTCATCGACCTCGCGCGCTATCTCGTGGGTGAGATCACGTCGGTCTCGGCCGAGATCCGCACCTTCTTCCCAGGCCGCGAGGTGGACGACTCGTTCGAGGCGGTGGCGAGCTTCGCCAACGGCGCAGTCGGCACGGTCGAGGCAACACGCTTCGCCGCCGGCCGCAAGAACGCGCTCAGTTGGGAGATCAACGGCTCGAAGGGCTCGCTCGGCTTCGACCTCGAGCGGTTGAACGAGCTGCAGCACTCGGAAGGCACGCGCGGCTTTCGCACGATCCTCGTTTCCCAGCCCGACCACCCGTTCTGGGAATGGTGGTGGCCCGAGGGCCACATGATCGGCTGGGAGCACACCTTCGTGCACGAGCTCCACCACTTGCTGGCTGCGATTGCGAACGACCAGGATGTGGCGCCGCACGGAGCCACGTTCGAAGACGGCTACCGGGCGGCCGAGGTCTGCGATGCCGTGCTCCGTTCGGCCGCATCGGGGCGCCGCGAGGCGATCGTCTACCGATCATGAACGCCCCTTCGGGGGCACAGATCGAGATCGCAGCCGGCGAGCAGCAGGCCGTCGTCGTCGAGGTGGGCGGAGGGCTGCGGTCGTATCGGGTCGGGGACGCCGATCTGCTCGACGGCTACGGGCCTGCCGAGATGAGCACGTCCGGCCGGGGGCAGGTGCTGATGCCGTGGCCGAACCGGCTCGAGGGCGGGTCGTACGAGTTCCGCGGCCGCCGGCACCAGCTCCCGCTCGACGAGGCCGAGGCGGGCAACGCGATCCACGGCTTCGTGCGCTGGGAGAACTGGACGGTCGCCGAGCGCGAGGCGAACCGGGTGGTCGTGCGCCACGAGGTGCATCCCCGGCCCGGCTATCCGTTCTCGCTCGATCTCGTCGATCGAGTACTCGCTCTCGCAGGCCGGTCTTCGTGTGCAGACAACGGCGACCAACGTCGGGGCTGAGCCGTGCCCGTTCGGCGACGGCGCGCATCCCTATCTCACGATCGGGACCGACACGATCGACTCTGTCGTGCTTCGCGTCCCGTGCCGAACGGTGCTGTCTGCGAACGAGCACGGCATCCCGACAGGTCGCGGTGCGGTGCAGGGGACCGAGTACGACTTCCTTCAGGCGAGGCCGATCGGCGCGACGCGACTCGACCACGCGTTCACCGACCTCGAACGCGACGCGGATGGGGTCGCCCGCGTCGAGCTTCGGCGGGCGGACGATGGCCTCGGGCTCGCGTTGTGGGTGGACGAGAGCTACCGCTGGTTGATGCTGTTCACCGGCGACCCGCTGCCGGACGTCGCCCGGCGGAGTCTGGCCGTCGAGCCGATGACCTGCCCGCCGAACGCCTTCCGCTCGACGGAAGACCTGATCGTGCTCGAGCCCGGCGGTTCATTCGTCGGCACGTGGGGCCTGAGCCCGCTCCTCAGCTGAAGTTCACGGTCTGCGAGCGGCCGAGCGGTTTGCCGTGGGCGTCGAGTGCGACGACCGCCGTGTACCGCGCGTCAGCCGGTGCCTGGAACTCGGTCTCGAACCCCGTCCTGCGGGTCGCCGTCGCCGTCGGCAGGGACGAAGCGGTCGGGCCGGTCTCGAAGCGCCACGCGCGCACGTCTGTGGCGCCGTTCCAGCTCGCGTAGACAAAGCGGTGACCTTGGCTGCGGCGCGCTGCGATCGCCGGCCGATCGGTCGGACGGCCGTGCCACGGCATCTTCAGCACGCGATAGTTCTGGCCGCCGAACGGCAGGTGAGCGTCGAACACGAGCTCACCCCCGTGCGTGTACTCGGAAAGCCACGGTGCGGTTCCCCAACCGACCAGCACGTTCCCGTTCGGGAGCAGCTGCGTGCTGCCGAGCGCATGGGAGAGAACCGGCGGGTGGTGGGTGTACTTCCGGTGGACGCTCGCCCGCATCCGCTTCGTGTCGAGCGCCAGCACGAGCGCCTTCGACTGCGGCTGGACCTGCGGTGCGGCGCCGTCGTCGAACAGGCTGACGAGCTGATCGGTCGCACCGTGATGTCGGGCATCGTGCTGCCAGGCGAAGACCGTTCCCGGGCCCATCGCAAAATCGCTCTTCTTCCCACCGAGGCGCCAGATGATGTTCCCGCTGCCACGATCGATCTTGTAGATCGCCCAGGTGTTGCGGGCGGAGACGAGGAAGTTGCCGTCCGCGTCGAGCTCGATCGAGTTGATGTGGAAGTAGTCGAACGGGGTGTCCGTGCTGATCGGCGCGTGGGACTCTTCGATCGCGACATGGTCGAGGCTGCGCCACTCGAAGAGCACCCGTCCGCTCGGCAGCTCCAGTTCCTGGAGGATTCCTCCGACGACCACACCGTTCGGGAGGCCGCCGACGCTCGACAGATCCATGGTGACGCGCTCCCAGGCCGTGACGAGCGCCGTGCCGCGCGAGGTGAGCAGGAACTCGTGCAGGTCGGACGGCCGTCCGTGGCCCGCCGGGATGCGCGCGACCTCGCGGTAGGACTGGTCGAGGATGACGTGCGTCCCCTCGCCGAGCCCGTGCTCGGTCTTGCCCTCCCACCAGGTCAGAGCGGGCTTGCCGCGGTAGATCGCGGCACGGAAGTTCAGCGCGACCACCGGTGTCGAGGGTTTGAACCACAGCGGCTCTCCGTCGCGATCGAGAATCAGCGAGCCACGCTGGCCCGGTCCCGAGAGAGGAGCGAGGAAGAGACAGCCGGCGCTCGTGCGTGGGTCGTGGTGCACGGTCTTCAGGACCGGCGGCACGAGATCGGGCCGCGTGTGGAACTGGTGCGTGTCGGTCGGCTTCGTCGCGCCGAAGGCCGATTCGACGAGCCGCCCGGAGGCGGCGGCACTGCCGAGCAGCAGCGCTCCGGCGCCGGATCCGGCGGCGCGCCGCACGAACTCTCCGCGTGTCCAACGTCCCTCTATCCCGCCACCCTTCTCGAGGCGCGATGTTGTCACAGAGGGCGGTCAGCCGGTCGGTTCGAGCGCTCCGGCCGGTGCGGTGGCCTGGCGGGCTCGCTTCGCCGGCGCTGGGAGCTTCAGACAGAAGAGCACCCCGACGGCAGGTGCGACGGCGCAGATCGTCAGCGCCGCCTTCAGGTCGACGGCGTCCGCCACCGCGCCGAGGACGACCGCTGCAACACCGCCGACGCCCATCGCGAGGCCGACCGAGAGGCCCGAGGCCATGCCGACGTGCCGTGGCAGGTAGAGCTGGCTCAGAACCATCGTCACGCCGAAGGTGCCGACGACGCAGACGCCCACGAGCATGAGCGCGACCACGCCCGCAACGCCTCCGACGTAGACGAAGACGATGATCAGCGGCGCGATCAGTGCCTGCGTGACGACCAGCGTCGTCCGCAGCCCGATCACGTCCGCGACCGCTCCGAGGATCAACGTCCCGACGGCGCCCGCGAGCAGCATCAGGAAGAGCAGCCTGCTCCCGTCCGCCTTCGAGTGTCCGAGCGAGACGACCCACAGCGGGACGAATGCGAGCAGGGTGAACCAGGCGACGCTGCGCAAGGCGATCACGATTCCGAGCAGCGTCATCGCCCACCGCTGGTCGTCGCCGCGCACCAGGCGGCTCTTGTCCGACAGAGGTTTGAGCGTGGAGAGATACGGCGCGAAACGCGCGAGCGCGAGCGCGGCGACGAAGACGGGGACCATCGCGACCAGCCCGCCGACGAGCCCCAGCCAGACCACGAGCTGACCGGTCGCGAACGCGCCGAGTGCGTAACCGACGTTCCCGCCGCTGTTGAAGTACGACATGCCGCTCGCCTTCTTGTGGCCGCTCGCATACGAGGCGAACTTGGCCCCCTCGGGATGGAACGCCGCGACCCCGAGCCCGCCTGCGAGGACGAGCAGCAGGACGAGCGGATAGACCGGTGCGATCGCAGCGCCCCCGACACCCACCGCGGCGAGCAGCGCCCCGCCGGAGAGCAGCCACAGCGCGCCCCGCCGGTCCGACCAGAGGCCGAAGAGCGGCTGGACGAGCGACGACGACGCGGTCGCGGCCAGCAGCAGCATGGCCGCCAGGGCATAGCTCAGGTGGAAGCGGTCGGTCATGAACGGAATCAGCGCCGGAACGCTCCCCGACGCGAAGTCGACGGCGAGATGACCGCCCGAGAGCGCGGTCATCGCGCGTCTGTCGATCCCTGCGCGCCCGGCCGCCATCCTTCGATGCTAGTGGTCGAATGGCAGGTCGGGCCTAACGGCGGGAGATCTCGACCACGACGCCTGCCTTGCCGAGCAGCGTCGAGAACGGGCACTCCGCGTGAGCACGCTCGATCGCGGCTGCGATCGCGGCCTCGTCGGCGCCGTCGACGTCGACGCCGATCGTCACGTGCGACGCGACGATCTGGTGCCCTTCGCCTTCGACCTCGTCCATGACGATTCGACAGGTGACGTCGAGCCGGGTCGGCGGGGTGCCCGCCTGGGTGAGCTCGCCCGCGAGCGACATCGTCAGGCAGCCGCCGTGTGCCGCTGCGAGCAGCTCCTCCGGGCTCGTCTTGCCCCCCGGGTCGCCGATCCGGCTCGGCAGCGAGAACGGGAGCGAGCTGAACGCTCCGGTGCCTCCCGTGATCGCGCCCCCACCGCGCGCGAGGTTTCCTTCCCAGACGACCTCTGCGGTCCGTTCGATCCTCGGCATCGTCAGTTCCTTTCTGGGAGGGCGGCGAGAGTGCCGTCGGGGTAATAGGCCTCGGCGGGGGAGCCTGCCGGCGTGAACACGCCGAGCAGCCGCAAGTCGGTCTCGCCGGTGTTGGCGAGGCAGTGGACGAGCGTGCGCGGCAGGTGAATGCACGTTCCGGCCCTGATCGGCGCCTGCTCGCCGCCGATCTCGAGCACACCCTCGCCCTCGAGGATGTAGATCACCTCGTCGTAGCGGTGGAAGTGATCCGGGGCGCGGCCGGGCGGGACGAGCCCGATGAACTGCGTGACCGATTCGCAGCCGACGTCGGGCCTCGCGCCGAGGAGGAATGAGCGCCCGGCGGTCGCACGGCCCTCCTCGACGGCGTTCAGGTCGACGACGGCGTGGGTCGCAGCGGCGGGTGCCGGGTCGTGCACCAGGACGGAGACGCCTCGCGCGTCCCCGTCGGCCGACCACGGTGTGCCACGCGCGACGAACAGGGCGGTGCCGGGTCGCAGGTCGTGCTCTCGGCCTTCGATCCGGGCTCTGCCGGAGCCGGAGAGGACGTAGATCACCTCGTCGCAGCTGTCTTCCCGGTGCTCGCCGGCGACGGCGCGGACGCGTTGGGCGAACTCGGCACATTCGAAGAGGCGGCCGTCCGCGGCCTCGGATTCGTGCATCGCGTACTGCATCGGGACGTAACCTACGCGGATGAGCTCGATCGAGATCGTCAAGCGCTCCTACGACGCTTTCGCGCGGAAGGACCTGGCGGGGGTCATGGCCGACATGCACCCCGAGATCGAATGGCAGCAGGCTCAGGGCCTTCCCCACGGCGGCACCTACCGCGGCCTCGACGAGGTTCGCCGCAACATTTTCGACCCCCTCGACGTCGAATGGTGGGATGAGTTCAGTGCTCAGCCCGACGAGTTCCTCGACGCAGGCGGCGAAGTGGTCGTCCTCGGACGCTACCGCGGGGTCGCAAAGGAGACCGGCAAACGGCTCGACGTGCCGTTTGTCCATATCTGGACGCTCCGAGGGGAGCAGGCGATTCGTTTTCGCCAGTTCCTCGACACGGCGGGCTGGGTCGAGGCGCTCGGGATTTGATCATTGACACCGTGAGCGTCACGGACGACACTCCCGGCTTCAGCGCCAACCCCCGGCAATCGAAAAACGTCGTGCCCCCACTAAGGAGGACACCTAGATGAAGAAGGCGATCGGCCTCGCCCTCGTCATGCTCATGACTTCGGTCGTGGCGGCGAGCGCGCAGGGCGCCCATAAGGTCGCGGCCTCCGCGGCCTCTTCGCAGTCGATCAACTGCAGCAGCACCATGACGATCCCGTTCCTGACGCCCCTGACCGGTGGCGCCGGCTTCCTGGGCACCGAGCAGGCGAGCTGGGCGAAGTACGCCGTCCAGACGCTGCCCGCGAAGTACGGTCTGAAGGTCAAGCTCGCACTCGGCGACACGCCTGTCGAGCAGGGCCCCGCCCCGGCGCAGGCACTCGCGCAGAAGTACATCTCCGACAAGAGCGTCGTCGCCATTCTCGGGCCGTCGACCTCGGGTGACGCAGCGGCCACCGCGAAGCCGTTCTTCGCAGCCGGCCTGGCGGCGATCTCCCCGTCGGCAACGCACACCGACCTGACGATCGGTACCGCGGGTGACCCGCTGGTCGGATCACCGGCGTTCTTCCGCGACGTCCCGGGTGACTACATCCAGGGCCCGACGGACGCTCGCTTCATGCTCACGAAGCTCAAGGTCAAGAACGTCGTGACCATGGACTTCCAGGAGCCGTACTCCGTCGGCCTGTCCGGCGCGGTCGACCAGGTGCTGAAGAAGGCCGGCGTCAACGTGACTCATCTGTCGGCTCCCAACACGACGACCGACTACTCGGCCTACGTGACGAAGGTGCCGAACAACACCGACGTCGTCTTCTTCCCGACGCAGAAGCCGGGTGACATTCAGACGTTCGCCCAGCAGTTGCTCGAGCAGGGCAAGAAGGCCAAGGTCTTCGGCGGTGACGGATCGAACGACCCGTCGCAGTTCAAGGTGCCGGGCTCGTACGTCTCCAACTTCGCAGCGCCGATCAGCCTGTTCCCGTACAACAAGCCGATCATCGCCGGCTGGATGAAGGCGAACCCTGGGAAACCGTCGGCTCGTTCGGACCGCCGACCTACGGCGCGATCCAGATCATCCTGCAGGCGGTCAAGCTGACCTGTGCGCAGCACCACGGCGTGATCCAGCGGCGTGACGTGTTCCGCAACATGAAGAGGGTCAAGATCAAGAACTTCATCCTCGGCGGCAACTTCGCCTTCTCGACGAAGACGAACGACCCGCTCAACGCGCGGTTCACGATCTTCCAGATCCAGCCCAACGGCTCGTACAAGGTCGTTCAGTAACGAAGCGGATAATGAGCGGTTGCAATGTCCGGGGGCGGCCCAGAACGGGTCGCCCCCGGGCTTGTCTGAGAGACCCCGTGGACACATTCATCCAGCTCACCGTCGACGCTCTCACGCTCGGGAGCGTCTACGCGCTGATCGCGCTCGGCTACACCCTCGTCTACGGCGTCCTCAAGCTCCTGAACTTCGCGCACGGCGACGTGTTCATGGTCGGAACGTTCATCGGTTTCGGTGTCCTGAATGCGCTCGGCGGCCCTGAACATCCGAAGGTGCCCGTCTGGCTCCTCCTCACGATCATGACGTTCGCGGCGATGGCGGGCTGCGCGGTGCTCGGCGTCACGATCGAGCGATTCGCGTACCGGCCTCTGCGAGATGCGCCCAGGATCGCGCCGCTGATCAGCGCGCTCGGCGTGTCGTTCTTTCTCGCCAACTCGATGCAGTTGCTCTTCGGCGCTCAGCCCAGGAACTACAACACCTTCGCATTCAACAACGGGGCGCTGTACCTCAAGGGCATCGAGATCGGCGACGTGAAGGTGCCGCTGCTCCGGCTGATCACGATCGGCTCCGCTTTCGTGCTGATGATCATTCTCTGGTTCCTCGTCAACCGCACGAGGACCGGCAAGGCGATGCGCGCGACCTCGTACGACCGTGAGGCCGCGGCGATGATGGGAGTCAACATCGACAAGGTGATCGTCTTCACGTTCGTGCTCGGCTCGGCGCTCGCAGGCGCCGCGGGAGTGATGTTCGCACTGCGAGTTCCGACCACCGTCTCGATCGGGTTCGTGGCAGGGCTGAAAGGCTTCACCGCAGCGGTGATCGGCGGCATCGGGTCGATCCCGGGCGCGATGGTGGGCGGGCTCATGCTCGGGTTCCTCGAGTCGTACACCGAGGGGTACATCTCGACGAAGTGGTCCGATCTGATCGTGTTCACGATCCTGATCGCGTTCATGATCTTCCGCCCGCAGGGATTGCTCGGGCGGGCGGACATCCGGAAGGTATGAGCGTAGGGTCCCGACAGCGGAGGAAATGCGCGTGAGCGACTCGACACCCCACTCCTCGGAAGTCCCGGACTCCGGCCCGGCCGTCGGCCAGGACGAGTGGGTCGCGCGGCACGGCGAGCGCCGGGCCGGCCGGGGTGGTCCGCTCGGGACGATCGAGGATCGTCTGCGGCGCGTCCCATGGTGGGTCTGGCTCGCATTGTTCCTGGCTGCGTTCTCCGTGTTTCCCCTGTTCGAGCAGAGCGGCTACGTGCGGCTCGTCGCGTTCGACACGGTCCTCTACATGCTGCTCGCCCTCGGGCTGAACGTCGTCGTCGGTTGGGGCGGCCTGCTCGATCTCGGTTTCGTCGCGTTCTACGGCATCGGCGCGTACACGTACGCATTCCTCGACTCGGATCAGTTCCACGTCCACCTGCCGACGATCGTCTCCGTTCCCGTGGTGGTCTGCGTCGGCGGCCTGATCGGGCTGATGGTCGGCCTGCCGTCGCGCAGGCTGAGTGGCGACTACCTCGCTATCGTCACCCTGTTCTTCCTGCAGCTCTTCCAGACGCTCACGACGAACGGCGACAGCGTCTACGGTCATAACATCACCGGCGGGCCGTTCGGGATCCTCAACGTCGATCCGTTCAGCTTCTTCGGCCATACGCTCGTCGTCGCACACGCGGGCGTCTTCGCCGTGTCGTATCTCTATGTCGCGCTGGCCTTCTTCGCGGTCGTGTTCGTGGCGCTTCGGTTCGTCAACCACTCGCGAACCGGCCGCGCGTGGCGGTCGCTGCGCGAGGATCCGCTCGCAGCCGAGGCGATGGGCATGCCGGTCAACCGGCTCAAGCTCGTTGCCTTCGCCACCGGCGCAGCGGTCGCCGCTCTCACGGGAACGCTCTTCGCCTCGCTCACAGGCAGCGTCTTTCCGCTCGCGTTCTACTTCGTGCTGCTGATCACGGTCTACACGATGGTGATCCTCGGCGGCTCCGGGAGCCAGGCAGGTGTGGTGCTCGGCGCACTCATCATCGGACCGTTGCTCGAGGGCTTGCGCGACCCGAACAAATCACGTGCCATCTTCTTCATCCTGCTCGCCGGCGGGCTGGCGCTCGCCGCGCGGAAGTCGCGCCCCGTCGCGGTCGCAGCGGTCGGCCTCGTCGTCTTCGGATTCGTCGTCCACGCGATCGCCGGCGGGATGCACTCGTCCTGGATCGCAGGTGAGCACGCCGGCGGGCTGGCCGGTTTCCTGGCCAACTGGGTCGTCGCCCCCACCCAGCTCGCCCGGTGGGTCGCCCCGGTCACCTACATCGGTGCGATCGCCGCCGTGCTCGTCGTGACACAACTCAAAGGCACGTGGCGCCTGATCGCGCTCGTGCCGACCCTCTATCTCTGCGCGTTCGTCTGGGAGAACGTGATGCTCGCGAAGCCGGAGCCCGCGCGGTACATCGTGCTCGGGCTGATCCTGATCGGGCTCATGATCCTGCGGCCGAACGGCCTGCTCGGCGAGCGCCGCGTGGAGATCATCTGATGGGGGTATTGGAGCTTCACGGGGTCTCGCTCTCGTTCGGGGGCCTGAGGGTGGTCGACGGGCTCGACCTGGATGTCGAAGAGGGCTCGATCGTCTCCGTGATCGGGCCGAACGGGGCCGGCAAGACAACGCTCTTCAATCTCATCACCGGCATCTACAACCCCGACGAGGGCGACATCACACTGGACGGCAAGAGCATCGCCGGCCTGCAGCCTCACCAGATCACCGCCCGCGGCATCTCGCGCACGTTCCAGACGCTTCGCCTCTTCCTGAACATGTCGGTCATCGAGAACGTGATGGCCGCGGAGTACTGCCACACGAAAGCCGGTCTGTTCCGGTCGATGGTCCGCACGCCGGGCATGCGGCGCGAGGAGCGCCAGATCAAGCAGGAAGCCCGTGACCGGCTCTCCTTCTTCGGCGAGCGCCTGATGGGCTACCGGTTGGACCAGCCCGCTTATTCGCTGTCCTACGCAAACCGCCGCCGCCTCGAGATCGCGCGCGCGACGGCGACGAATCCGCGGATCCTCCTGCTCGACGAACCGGCCGCCGGGATGAACCCCAAGGAGACGCACGAGATCACCGAGCTGATCGCCAAGCTGCGCGAGGACGGCGGCTACACGATCCTGGTGATCGAGCACGACATGCACGTCGTCGAGGGCATCTCCGATCGCGTGATCGCGCTCGACCATGGCATCAAGATCGCCGAAGGCTCGTACGAATCGGTGGCGACGAACGAGAAGGTTGTCGAGGCGTATCTCGGCCTCGGGACGGCGCAGCGCAAATGAGTGCTGCCCAGAACCTGCTCGAGCTCGACGCGGTGGACACCTATTACGGGCAGATCCACATCCTGCAGGCGCTGTCGATCAAGATCGAGCCGGGCGAGCTCGTCTGCCTGCTCGGCGGCAACGCGTCGGGCAAGTCGACGACGCTGAAGACGATCCTGGGCATCGTCAAGCCGCGCAACGGCGTGGTGCGCATCGACGGGGAGGACGTGACCAAGCGTCCGACGAGCTACCGCATCGGCCGTGGCCTGGCGATCGTTCCGGAGAACCGCCGCCTCTTCGGCCCGATGACGGTGCTGGAGAACCTCGAGATGGGCGCATACCTGCGCGGCGGGGGCTCGAAGGAGGACTTCGACCGCGTCTACGAGCTGTTTCCCCAGCTCCGCGACCGGCGCTCGCAGCTTGCAGGGACGCTGTCGGGCGGCGAGCAGCAGATGGTCGCGATGGGCCGCGCGTTGATGTCGAGGCCGAAGCTTCTGCTGATGGACGAGCCGTCGATGGGGCTCGCGCCGATCCTCGTCGAGCGGAACTTCGAGATCATCAAGCAGGTGCACGAGTCGGGTGTCGCGATCCTCGTCGTCGAGCAGAACGCGAACGTCTCGCTCTCGATCGCCGACCGCGGCTACGTCCTCTCCACCGGCCGGCTCGTCCTCGAAGGCAAGGCCGCCGCGCTGCGCGAGGACGAGAACCTCAGGAAGGCCTACCTTGGCCGTTAGGGAGGGCGCGGCCTCGGTCAACGGCTGCCGTTCGCGGTTCCCGATCTTCGAACGGCTGACCTACATCAACTCGTGCTCGCAGGGCGCGCTCTCGGACTCGGTCCGCGCCGCCTACGGCGACTATCTGACGGGCTGGGACGAGCGCGGCGCGCCGTGGGAGTACTGGGTCGAGCGCGCCGAGACCGCCCGGGCGACCTTCGCCCGATTCGTCGGCGGCGCGCCCGACGACGTCGCGGTGACCACCTCGCTGTCGGCCGGCGTGAGCCCGTTCGCCAGCGCGATCGACTTCAATGCGCGGCCGAAGGTCGTCATCAGCGACTTCGAGTTCCCGACCATCGGCCAGATCTGGCACGCGCAGGAGCTGCGGGGCGCCGAGGTCGTGCACGTCCACGCGAATGGGGCCGAGATCCCCGTCGAGCGCTTTGCCGAGGCGATCGACGAGCAGACGGCCGTCGTCTCGATCGCGGCCGTCTGCTACCGCAACGGGTCGCGACTCGCGGTGGAGGAGATTGCCAAGATCGCCCATGAGCGCGGCGCGCTCGTGGTGCTCGATGCCTACCAGGCAATCGGCACGTACCCCCTCGACGTGGCGGAGCTCGGGGTCGACGTGCTCGCCGCCGGTGTGCTCAAGTACCTGCTCGGCTCGGCCGGGCTCGGCTTCATGTGGACGAGGCCTGGTCTCAGCGAGCGGCTGTTGCCGACCCAGACCGGGTGGTTCGCCGACCAGAACATCTTCGAGATGGACATCACCGACTACTCGCCGTCGCCGACGGCGCGCCGCTTCCAGTCCGGCACGCCGCCGGTCCCCGCCATCTATGCCGGCATCGCCGGGCTCGAGCTGATGGAGGAGATCGGCGTCGCCGAGACCCGTGCTCACGTGACGGCGCTGAACGAGCGCCTGATCGGCGGTGTCGACGAGCTCGGTGGCGTGGTCGTCACGCCGCGCGACCCCGAGCAGCGCGGCGCGCTCGTCTGCATCAGGTCGACCGATGCGCCACAGCTCGTCGCCGCGCTCGGCGCTGCGGGCATCGTCACCTCGGAGCGGGACGGGAACCTGCGGGTCTCAGCGCACGCCTACAACACGGAAGAAGACATCGACGAGGTGCTCGCCGGCCTGGCGCGGCACCGCGGGCTCCTGGTGGTGTCTGACACCTGAGGTGTCAGACACCGGTGCGGCGAGAACCAGGTTCTG
Source organism: uncultured Thermoleophilia bacterium (assembly GCA_963842335.1). Taxonomy (GTDB): domain Bacteria; phylum Actinomycetota; class Thermoleophilia; order Gaiellales; family Gaiellaceae; genus PALSA-600. Next base: position 53,555 of record CAWJGF010000017.1, read on the forward strand.
CGGTTCCGACTTGCGCTCGGCCTGCCTGACATTTTATAAGACGTACTGAGAATGCTTCTTCGTGAGGTCGGATATGCGCGGCCGGGATCGCTTGCAGAGGCGATCGAGCTGCTTGCGGCCGACGACGGTGCCCGCGCGCTCGCCGGCGGGCAGACGCTGATCAACGTGATGAAGGCGCGCGCTGGATCGCCGGACGCGCTCATCGACCTGGCGGCGATCGAGGAGCTGAAAGGGATCGAGCTCGGGGCCGACGGCACACTCGAGATCGGCGCGATGGCGACGTACACCGAGCTCGTCGAATCGAGCGAGGCGCGGGCGCGCCCGATCATCGGCGAGGTCTGCGCGCAGATCGCCGATGTGCAGGTTCGCAACCGGGGCACGATCGGGGGGAACCTCTGTACGAGCGACCCGACGAATCATCTCCCGCCGCTGATGGCGGCCCTCGGCGCGCAGATGACGATCGCCGGTGCGGCCGGCGAGCGCACCGTGCCCGCGGCGGAGTTCTTCCTCGGGGTCTACCTGACGGCCGTCGGCTCCGGCGAGGTGCTGACCAAGATCACCGTTCCGGCCGGCCGCGGCGACGGGTTTGCCGCGGTCACGCTCGGGGTCGACGGGACCTGCATCGCGAGCGCAGCCGCATCAGTGAACGGCAGCGTCACCGTCGCGCTCGGATGCGTCGACGCCGTCCCGGTGGTGCTCCATCCCGGGTCGGCCGAGGAAGACGCCGTGCGCGCAGCCGTGCGCGACGCGAACCTCGATCCGCCGTCGGACGTCCACTCTTCGAGCGAGTACCGCAAGCATCTCTCAGAGGTGCTCGCAGTGCGCGCTGTCAACCAAGCCGGGAGCTGAGATTTGAGCACGGTCATTTCCTCGAGGCCGATCAAGGTGACGATCAACGGAACGACGTACGAGCGAGAGGTCGAGGCGCGCAAGCTCCTCATCCATTTCATCCGCGACGACCTCGACCTGACCGGCAGCCACATC
>CAWJGF010000018.1:0-15418 GCA_963842335.1 uncultured Thermoleophilia bacterium
GCCCCGCACGTGCATGTGAACATCGCGACGCCGCAGGGAACTGATGCGTGGAGGACACCATAATTAACCGTCACGGTCGCGATGCTCGCACGGTCGCCCACATCGAGCCAAACGCTCCTGATGAGTTAAGAGCCGAAGTAACGATCCGCGGCGTTTCGTGATCGGATACGTGATACCCGAGCGAGGAGACGACAAGACGTGGACCTTTCCGACCAGCAACGCGAACTCTGCACCACAAGCAGATGGGATTTCACCGATCTGCGCGCCCTCTACGTGAACTGCACGCTGAAGCCGTCTCCCGATATCTCGAACACAGAGGGGCTGATCGATCTCTCGATCGCGATCATGGAAGCCAACGGCGTCGCGGTCGATGGGTTCCGGGCCGTCGACCACGCGATCGCACCCGGCGTCTACCCGGACATGCGGGAGCGTGGCGCCGCGGCCGATGCGTGGCCGGAACTCTACGAGCGCGTCCAGGCGGCCGACATCCTGGTGCTCGGCTCACCGATCTGGCTGGGCGAGAAGTCATCAGTCTGCACCCGGGTGATCGAGCGGCTCTACGGCAATTCGTCGCAACTCAACAAGCACGGCCAGTACGCCTACTACGGAAAAGTCGGCGGCTGTCTGATCACTGGGAACGAGGACGGCGTGAAGCACTGCGCAATGAACATCCTCTATTCACTTCAGCACCTCGGATACACGATCCCGCCGCAGGCAGACGCAGGCTGGATCGGGGAGGCCGGGCCTGGGCCTTCTTACTTGGACGAAGGGTCCGGAGGCCCCGAAAACGACTTCACCAACCGAAACACGACCTTCATGACGTGGAACCTCCTCCACCTCGCACGGTTACTCAAGGACGCCGGTGGCATGCCGGCACACGGCAACCAAAGAGCGCTCTGGGAAGCCGGCTGCCGCTTCGACTTCGCTAACCCCGAGTACCGCTAGAACGATCAGCAAGGTGGCCGTGGCAAACCAACGGAGACGGATTCGAGACAAAGCCGGTCGCGGGCGAGATAGGGGGCGGGTGACTTCACATAGAGGTCGGCGGCTGCCACCCTCAGGTGTCACTCAGCCTCCGTAAGCCTCTCGTCGCTACCTGCCGCTGCGGTCTGGTCCTGGGCCGTGCTAGACGACGTAGATGCAGCCGTTCCAGTAAGCCCGGACGCGTCGCGGCCAGCGTTGAAGGTCGATGTGGAGCTCGTCGGGGAGCTCGGGGAGAGCTGTGGGGAGAAACAGGTTGATGCCGGCCGTGTTCGCGATCGCATGAAAGTCCCGGCCGGGCGGCGGTTCGGCCGCGGTTTCGAGGGAAAGGCCGCCACCGCAACAGCGGTTTCGCGTTGGCCAGACGTAGAGCCGGTCACCCTGGTCGTGCAGGAAGCTGGTGGCGGCAGGTGAGACGACGAGCTGCATCGGGCGACGTGTTCAGGCTACGCGTCCTCCAAGGGCCGGAGAGGCAGACGGCGGTCGTGTTTCTGAACAGTCCATGAAATGACGCTCGAAACCAGGCGCGTCGTCGGTTCTATCCGTACAAGGAGGGCGGATGACCCACCGACGAAGGAGCTTAGATGCGCCGCATTGTACTGCCGTTCCTCCTGCTCGCGCTGGCCGCAGCATTCACTGCTTCCGCGCTTGGCGGGCGTGAGAGCACAGGCCCGGTGATCAAGTTGCAGACCGCCTCGTTCGGCGCGGTCCTCGCGACCAAGGGCCACCTTGCGCTCTACACGTGGAACCAGGAGAAGGGCCTGAAGATCAAGTGCACGGGAGCGTGCGCGAAGATGTGGCCGCCGCTGACGATTCCGCACGGGACGATGGCGCCCAAGCACATCGCCGGTGTGATGGGAACGTTCGGCGACGTGATGCGCCCCGATGGGACGACACAGGTGACCTACAACGGCCATGCCCTGTATCGCTTCCACGGCGACACGCCGACGAAGATTCTCTGCAACGGCGTTGACGGCTGGTACGTCGTGAAGGTGCACTAGCCCGATGGAACCACGTGAGACCCGGCTCTACGGCCGTCGCGCCTTCCTCGGCGTGACGGCCGTCGGTCTCTCCTCTCTCGTGTGGGGACGCTCGGCGTGGCAGGCGGTCTCCGGGCTGACGCACCCGTTCGTCGACGCGCTGCCGTCGGGGATCATTCCGTCCGGCTGGCGGATCTACACGGTCGCCGCGTCGATGCCGCGGTTCGACCCGGCAACCTGGCGGCTTCGAATCGACGGGCTCGTCGACCGGCCGCAGACGATCGACTACGCGCAGCTGCGTGCGCTGCCGGCGGCGGAGCAGATTTCGACATTCCACTGCGTGACGGGCTGGACGGTCAGCAAGGTGCACTGGCGCGGTGTGCGGTTCGCCGACCTTCTCGCAGCGGCAGAGCCCCATCCGGACGCCGGCGTGCTGACGTTCACCTCGGCCGAGCAGCCCTACGTCGACACGCTGACGCTCGACCAGGCTCACCTGCCCGACGTGATGCTCGCGTATGAGATGGACGGGCAGCCGTTGCCGCGCCCGCACGGCGCACCGGTTCGGGTCGTGATCCCGGAGATGTACGGCTACAAGAACGTCAAGTGGGTCGAGCGGATCACCGTCGGCGCCCGCGCCGAACCCGGTTACTGGGAGCAGCGCGGCTACGACACGGACGCGTGGGTCGGCCGCTCGAATGGCCTCTGAGGTCGTCTACATCGAGCGGTTCACACGCACCGAGCGGGCTGTTCACTGGGTGCACGCCACAGCCTTCTTCGGGCTGCTCGCGACAGGGCTCGTGTTGTACGTGCCGCGGCTCAGCATCCTGGTCGGGCGGCGGCCGCTGCTCAAGAACCTCCATGTGTATACGGCAGTCGCGTGGCTTACCGCACTGATCCTGGTCCTTGTGCTCGGCGACCGCCGCAGGCTGCGCCGGACCGTGCGCGAGCTCGACGAGTTCGACCGCGACGACGTGAACTGGCTCCGGCGAAAGCCGGCCCCGCAAGGCCGCTTCAACGCCGGCCAGAAAATCAACGCCGTCCTCACCGCGGCGTTCGCCCTGCTCTTTGCGGTGTCGGGGCTGCTGCTCTGGCTGGGCGAGCGCGATCACCGCTTCCAGTTCGCGAGCACGATCCTTCTGCACGACTGGTTGATGTACCTCTCGCTTGTGCTGCTCGTCGGGCACCTCTACCTCGCGCTCATCTACCCGGCGACCCGCCACTCACTGCGCGGGATGACCTCCGGTTCTGTGCGCAGCGACTGGGCCGAACGCCATCACGCCAAGTGGGTGCGGGAGCAACGACAATGAGCGAGATGACGACTGTCCTCATTGTCGACGACGAGCCGATCGTGCGGGACGTCGTCGTTCGCTACTTGCAGCGTGACGGCTTCGACACGATCGAGGCTGGCGATGGGGATGCCGCCCGGTCGATCATCCAGAGCGGAGCTGCCGATCTGGTCGTGCTCGATGTGATGCTGCCTGGAACGGATGGGCTCGCGCTGTGCCGCTGGATTCGCACCGACAGCGCGCTGCCGGTGATCATGCTGACGGCTCGGGGCGAGGCGGCCGACCGGATCGTTGGCCTCGAGCTCGGTGCCGACGACTACGTCACCAAGCCGTTTTCCCCGCGCGAGTTGGCGATCCGCGTCCGCAATGTCCTCAAGCGCGCGGAGTCGCCGCCGCAGACCGCCGCGAAGACGATCACGTTCGATGAGTTGACGATCGACGGCGCAGCGCGTGAGGTGACGCTGTCGGGGGTGCCTTTGCGGCTGACCGGGAAGGAGTTCGACCTGCTTTTCTTCCTCGCGTCCAATCCGCGCGAGGTGTTCTCCCGCAAGCAGTTGATGGATCGTGTTTGGGGGTACGAAGCTGCTCTCGACACGGGCACGGTGACGGTGCACATCCGCCGGTTGCGCTCGAAGATCGAGCTCGATCCGTCAGCCCCTCAGCGCCTCGAGACGCTCTGGGGCGTCGGCTACAGGTTCGCTCCGTGATCCATCTCGCGATCGTCGTCGCTCTCTCGACGCTCGCGGTGGGCCTTCTTGGCGCGGTTGCCTTGCGCAGGTTGTCGGCGGTGCGAGCGCAGCTCGCCGCGTTCGGGCTGCTTGCCGTCCTGCTGCCGCTCGCGGCCGTGTTGCTGTCTGGCTGGGTGATGTTCCACATGGGCGCCGACGTGAAGATTCTCGCCGTAGCGGCCGCAGCCGCCGCAAGCGCGGTCGCGGTCGCCCTCGTGCTGGCCGCTTCGATCACCCGTCCGCTCGAGAAGCTGAGCGCTTCAGCGGATCGTCTGGCGCAAGGGGACTTGACCGTTCGCGCCCCGACCGGAGGACCGCGCGAGCTCGCGAGACTCGGAAGCTCGTTCAACACGATGGCCGCCGAGCTCGAGAGTCTCTTCGACGCACGCCGCGAGCTCATCGCCGCCGCGAGTCACGACCTTCGAACACCGGTCGCGTCGATCACCGCCATGCTCGAAGCGATCGAAGACGGCCTCGCACAACCCGAGGAGTACCTTGCGCCGCTCCAGGAACACGCCCGGCGCCTCGCCTCACTCGTCGACGACCTCTTCGAACTCGCTCGCATCGACGCCGGCGCGCTCTCACACGAGCTCCAAATCGTCGCCGTCGCCCCACTCGTCGATTCCTGCGTCCGCGGAGTCGAAGCCGTCGCCCGAGCACGCGGCGTGACCCTGGACCAACATCTCGGCGAAGCGCCACTCGTCCGCTGCTCGCCCGACCAGGTCGAACGGGTTCTCCTTAACCTGCTCACCAACGCCCTCCAACACACCCCCTCCGACGGCGCGATCGCCGTCAGGCTCAACGCCGACGACGATCACGTGACCGTCAGCGTCGAGGACACCGGCAGCGGCCTCACCGCCGAGACGGCTCGCCGCATGTTCGACCGCTTCTGGCGCAGCGACCCGGCACGAAGCGGCGGCACCGGCCTCGGCCTCGCAATCGCCCGCGGGCTCGTCGAAGCCCAAGGCGGCCGCATCTGGGCGGAAGGAGCCGCAACCGGAGGAGCCCGCGTCTCCTTCACGCTGCCCATCGCATAGCCCTCCGGCTCGAGATGTGATCAGGCCTGCTGCATCAGCGCCTTCGTATTCGCTCCCCACGCCAAAACACATCGCGAACGGCAGCACACACTGGCCTGTGCCAGCGTCCTCCCACCTGAACGACCTCTAATCAAGAGCAGACGGCCTCCTGGCCGTTGACCGAGCGGCCTCCGGGTTAGTTACCCGAACCGTGCGTGGCCCCCTTGCCCGTTGGCCGACGCGAAACCTGCTCGCCCGTCGACATGGCGCGTACAAAAGGCCCGTTTTCTCCTAGTTGCGCGGAGGCTCGTCTTCGCCGGAGAGTCGTTCGGGATCGATGCCTCCGAGATGCTCGCTGACGAATTCGTCTGCCTGGAAGTCGTCGATGCTCTCTTCGGCCAGACGTCGCTCGGCCGGGCTCATCTGCTCCCGCTCGGACTCGCGCTCGACGGCTCTGTCCCGCTCACGGCCGAGGAGCCGATCCCAGAGGTCGCGCAACATGCCGAGAGCTTAGTCGCCGGCGCTCTGGAGCACCCCCACTCCGAGATCGTCCGAGCTGCTTTCTGCGATCCGACAGCAGTGGTCTAGAACAGGATCGGATGAGAAAGCTGACGAAACCTGCCCCCTCTCTCGACGAGGCACCTGGAGGCGCGGCGCAAGGCTGGTACGGTGCCGCGCTCGTGGTTCGGCCCCTCTCAGCGTTGCTCGCGGCGTGCGCCGCGGCCCTTGTCGTGTTCGTCCCGGTTGGTTCACCCGCGACCGCTGTGGGCGGCTGCACTCCCGGCGCGGGCTTCCGCCCCGCGAACGCCGCGTTCGCAGACCAGGTCGTGCAGCTCGTCAACCAGCACCGCGCCACGCTCGACCTGCGCGCGTTGAAGGTGTCGCCGTCGCTCTCTGCCTCCGCCGTCTGGAAGGCACGCCACATGGCGACCTACGGCTACATGGCGCACGACGATCCGGCTCCACCCGTCGCACGAACCGCTGGCGACCGCATCGCCGCCTGCGGCTACCGGGGCGGCTGGGGTGAGAACATCGCCGCCGGCTTCACGACGCCCGCCGCGGTGCTCGCCGCCTGGCTGCAGTCGCCGGGCCACCGCGCGAACATCGAGAACCCGGCCTACGTCGTCACCGGCGCCGGGGCGTCCGTCACCGCCAACGGCGTGACGGTGTGGGCACAGGACTTCGGCCTGACAGACGACTCCGGCTCAACCGACCCGCCTGCGGAGAACAAGATCGTGCTGCAGAAGCTGCGCGTGACACAACACGTGGGCCGCCTCGTCCTGCACGCGCACGCAGTGCTCACCCCTTCGATGCAGCCGCTGCGAAAGGGAAGCACCGGCTGCGGCGCCTCGGCCGGCGACCGGAAGTTGCACGTGGTTGCGCGCCGGTTCTCGGCCGGCACGGTGACCTGTGTCTGGCGCGTTCCGGCCACTTCAGGGTCGATCAAGGCGACGCTCTTTGTGAGCGCGCCGGCGGCCGGCTCGGCACATGCCACCGTGGCCGTCGCTCCGCGTTAGCGACGGGCACGATCAGATGCTGGTGTCTCCGTGAGTGAGATACCAAGACTCGAGCCGCCCGACGGCGTCTCCAGCTCGAACCGAGAGAGGGCCGCACGCCATCCGCGCTCCACCTTTGGGACTCGGTATGAACCCGGAACGGAGCATTGCTCGTTTCGTCCACCACCGCGGGTCGTAGTACGTGCACGTCACGCTGTGACAACCCTCCCTCATGAGACTCGACCACGCGTCGGTCATGAGCGCGCGCATCGCCGCGTAGTCGCGAACGAGCAGATCCGCAATGACGCCGCGCCGACCAGCAGACTCCTCGACCGCTCCGATGACGACGAATCCACGAAGCGTGCCCCTTGGATCTCGCACTGCGCGAATGCGCCAATCAGCACCCGGCTGCTCACTCCAACGCCAATGAATATACGCCGCATCCCGCACACGAATGCACCGCGCGAAGCCCGCAGAATCCCGCGCGAGGTCGTCGACGTCCTCACCCGGAGCCCCGAGATCCTCCACCCTGAGATGTGGTCGATGACCACTCAATACGGCCCCACTGACCCGTAGCGGACGCGTGAGCGAGGCAGGAAGCCTCTCGTCACGATCGTGGTAGCGGATCCAGTGCCGAGCTCTCCTCAACCGAACCGTCCCTGCGTACTGTGTGAAGACGTGCCCCGACCTGTCATTGACGTGGCCGAGGTTCAGGTCGAACCCGTGGTCGGACCCGAGGAATGCCTCGACGAGTTGCTGCGATCCGCCCCGTCCTCGGCACTCGGGGGAGATCATCAGGTCGCAGCCGGTCGCCAGGCGAAGTCTGCGTCCGTCGACCCAGACCGACGTCGGAATGTGGGCGATCGAGCCGACCGGTCGCCCGTCGTGCTCGAGGATGCCGATGAGAGCCGGCCCCTCCGGCCCCTGCTGGAACAGCCAGCGCCACTCGGCCAGCGACCGCTCTCGGAAGATCGCCGAGTACATCTCGACGAGCGATGCCTCGTCCCCCAGGATGTAGGGCCTGACCCGAAGCCCGGTTGAAGACTCCGGAACGGTCTCGGAAACTCGAAGGACGCTCGACGCCGAAGGCACGACAACTCTCCCTTGCGTGCAGGACTCGCCGTCAGGGTTATCTCAACGCAACTCGGCATCGCGCAAGACCCTCCCCACAGACCTGGCCGGAAACACCGGCTTTCTTGCCCCGATCGCAGGCACGAAAGATCGGTCGCCTGCATCGACCCGTCGAGCGGCAACTCCCCGGATCCCGCGCATTGACTTGCCGACTCTCCGCCAACCGCAGGCGCAGTTACTGGAACGCGTCCACCTCGACCGACCAGCTTGTCCCTGCGAGCGGCTGCACCGCCAGCCGATAGGTGCCGGCGCCGTCCGGCACGAGATAGCTGTGGGTGCCGGTGTCGCTCGCGACAATCCCATCGCCGGAGAACGGCGCGCCTTCGGGCATCCAGAAGAGCTGGGCGAACGCAGGCAGTGAAGCTGCGCCGGCGAGCCGGTAGCGAATCCGCCAGCGAGACGGAACGGTGAATGGATCGCTCTGGAAGTGATCCACGCCTGACCAGCGGAAGAGGCTTACCCAGCGGTCAGTCCGCGCGACGGTCACCCGGATCCGGCTCCCGCGGTAGACGATCGCGCCTGCCGCTGGGATCTGGCCGACCACTCGGTTGGCGGTCTCGTTCTCCATCAGCCGGTAGACAACCTGGTAGCGGAGATGCTTGGCTTCCAGCTTCGACTGAGCGGCGGCGAGGTCTGCGTTCAGGAGCTGCGGCACGGCCTCGCGGGGATAACCGGAGGCGACGAGGATACTGACGGTCGCCGGACGCCGAAGTCGCACTCCCGCACTCGGGCGAAGTTCGATTACGGTGCCCTTTCTTACCGTCCATGACGGCGTGTAGTGGAGGCGTGTCCTGAACCCGGTGCGCGCCAAGGCCCGCTTTGCGACCGGCGTCGACACGCCGACGGGGACAGCCGGCACCTCTGCAAACGGCGTCCCTTTGCTCACGATCAGTCGCACGTGTGCGCCACTGCCGACACTCGTCTGTGCTGCCGGACGCTGACTGATCACCCGGCCGAGCGACACCCGCGTCGAGTACACCCATCGGACTGACACGTTCGCACCCGGCAACGACTGGTGGATCTGGTTACGCGCCGCTGATGGACGGAGCGAGACGACCTCGGGGACCCTCCGGACCGGACCTTCCTGCAGCCGTGCGGCGACAACGGCGAGCAGACCGGCCGCGGCCACGCCGCCGAACATGAGCAGACGCCGACGGCGGGATCCGGAAGGGAGCTGAACCGAAGGGCCGGTCGACGGCGACAAGTCGGCCGCCGGCGCCTGGAGCGTGGAAGCCTCCGCCGCCGGTGCGCCGCCGGCCGTCGGCCAGACACCGTCGGGGTCGGTGGTCGCACCGCCGAACATGACGGCGGTCGGCGTGTCTTGCTCGCCCTTGACCGAGCGAGCCAGCCTCTCAGGTGGCGCCGCCAGCACCCACAGCAACGCAGCCGTCGCGGACGCATCGGGGCGCCCACCTGGATCCGCGCACAGGAGCGAGTTGACGAGGTCGGCGGCCACGGCCGGCACTTCGGGCGCGAGGGTCACCAGCGACGGCGCCTGCTCGTGAGCGCGGCGAAGCCCAACGGCGAGCCGGTCATCTCCTTCGAAGGGGAGGCGACCCCCGAGGAGTAGATAGAGAATGCAGCCGAGCGCATACAGATCAGAGGCGGTCCCCGTATCGCGGCCGAGCGCCTGCTCTGGTGACCAGTACTCCGGCGTCCCGATCAATGTCCCCGCCGCAGTTAGCGAACCGCCGCTGCGCGCGACGCGCGCGAGCCCAAAGTCGGTAGTCACCACCCGGCCCGACTCCTGCGCAACAAGGATGTTGGCGGGGGTCAGATCGCGATGCACAACATTCTTCGCGTGCGCGTAGGCCAGCGCCTCTGCGACTGACGCCGCATACCACGCAGCCTCGCCGACATCCAACGGCAAGCGCGCGAACGTCGTGTCGGCCAGGTTGCGGCCGTCGACGTACTCCATCACCAGAAACGCTTGCACCCCGTCGTCCACGTAATCGTGTACACGGACGATGTGTTCGTTCGCGAGCCCAGCGAGAGTTCTCGCCTCCCGCTCGAATCTGCGCCTTTGCTGCTCGTCGGACGCAACGATCGGCCGGAGAAGCTTGATGGCCACGTCGCGGCCGAGCGTGCGGTCATGCGCGCGCCAGACCACGCCCATTCCACCCTCGCCGACCAGGTCGAGCAGCCGGTAGCGCCCCACGAGCATCGTCACGGGCTCCGATGCGGTCATGACTCCACACCTCCCGGTCAGGTTCCCCGCGAACTCTACCGCGGCGGACTTCGCGCTCCTCGCTCGGTTGGAGCCTCGGTAGCATTCGAGCGACGACGAGAGGAGCGTCATGTCGAAACTGTTTGCACTGTTTGCAGTGGTCCTAGCGGGTGCCCTAGCCGCCCTCTTCTTCTTCCGGCGGAAGAGCGAAGAATCCTGGGGTGCAACGTGGAGCTCGGCGAAGGACTCAACATCCTCATGGGGTGAGACGGCTGCCCATGAGTCCGGCAAGGCTTTCGACAAGGTGACGGCGGCGGCTGAGCATGCGACCACCGCGGTGCTCGACTCTGGCGATGAGCTCAAAGGAAATGCGTCGGAAGCCGCTCAGGAGGCCGGTAAGGCGGCCGGCAAGGTGGCCGGAGGGGCTGACGATGCGACCACCGCGGCAACAAACCTCGCCGATCAGGTCGAAGACGGTGACGCGATCTAGCCGCCACAAGGTGTGCAACGGCACGGTGGGGGCCACGCTCAGCCGCCTCCAACTGCGGCCACCTCGAAGTCGTACGTTCATGCGGTCCGCGGCGGGGGACTGCCGGGGAGCTCGAACCGATCGTGCGAAGAGGGTGATGGTGCCCCATGTCGCCCGATCTACTTTGGCAGCCGGCATGGCGAGGATCGACCAACCGGGTGGAAGACGATGATCTTGCGCAGCTCGTTCCAGGAGTTGGATGGCTGCCGTATTCACTGCGTGTCGGGCGGCGAAGGGCCGCCCGTGATCCTGGTGCACGGATATGGCGTCTCGGGCGCGTACATGCTCCCACTTGCCGAGGCCCTGTCCCGATCGTTCAGCGTGCTCATCCCTGATCTACCGGGAAGCGGCAAGAGCGACCGTCCGAAGGAGACGCTCGGCATCGGTGAGCTGGCAGCGCTACTTGGTCAACTCGTCGACGCGCGCGACATCTCAATGCCGATTGCCGTCGCGAACTCATTCGGATGCCAGATCGTGACGGCTCTGGCGGTTGCCCGCCCAGACGCACTCGGGCCGCTGGTGCTGGTCGGACCCACCGTCGATCCGTCGCGCCGCTCAGGGAGGCGTCAACTCTTCAGTGCCCTTCGAGCTCTGACACGCGAGCCTGAATCGGTCGTCCTCGAGAGTGTTCGAAGAACGACCGCGCAGGATGCGTTCGGTCTGGCGGCGACCGCGCGGGTGATCCTCACAGACCGCATCGAGGAACGCTTGCCCTCGATTCGTCAGCCCGCTGTTGTCGTCGTCGGAGAGCGGGACGCTTTCGTCGACGCTGCTTGGGGCCGGCGCGCGACCGATCTCCTGCCGCACGGAAGACTCGTGGTCGTCCCCGGCGAACCGCACGCAGTGCACTTCACGCGGCCGAAGCTCATCGCCGACCTCGTCGCCGCGCTACACGTCGAAGAACGAAAGGATCGCCGCCACGAGCTCAGCGGGAGCCTCGAGCATCGGCACATGACCGCAGCTGAGGAGAACGAGCCGCGCCTGCGGAATGAGCCGTTGCCACTCTTGACCTAAGCGCGACGGCACGAGCTTGTCACGCTCACCCCAGACAAGGAGCGTCGGCGCGTCGATCAACGGAAGCTCGGATGCAAGATCACGACGGTCGAGGAGCGCAATCTCTCTGGCGACCGCGATCGGGCCGGTCCGGACGGCATCGCCCAGCACCATGGGCAACTGCAGTCGAATGTCGAACAGCGAGCGGGCAAGCGGCAGCAACCGACCTGTCACACCGCGACCGCACGGGATCCCCGCCGGCGCGACGAGCACCAGTTGTCCGACTCGCTGTGGCGCCACGGCCGCCAACTCCGCCGCGAACAGCCCACCCAGCGAGTGCGCCGCAACATCGACCCGATCGAGGCCGGCAGCGTCAAGCCACCGCAAGACCCACGATCCCATGGCATCGTCGCCCGGGTCCCGCGGCGGACGCGGCAGCTCGGGAACATAGAGCCGCCGGCTCGCAGCGAGCGCGGGGAAGAGCGGCGACCACCAACGCCACGAACCCGCCAGCCCGTGCAAGAGCACGAGCGGTTTACCGGAGCCGAGCTCGCGCTGGCGCACGAACCGACCGCCAACGCTGACCCGACGAACCTCAGGCTGGCCGCTCACAACCCGAGCGTAAACGAGCCGCAGCCGGAGCAAGCGCACTCAGCATTCGTGCACCTCCCCGCGCAGGCGCGATTGGCTTCCGCAGGCAGCTACGGCGCCAGGCGGCCTGATCTTCAGCCCGCGGCGCGGTCCTCGAGCCAGTAGCGCGGTCCCGACCCGAACCGCGCGGCACGGTCGCCCGGGTTGGATAGTTGGCAGCGGTCCAACGAAAGACAGCCGCACCCGATGCACTCCGTGAGCCCGCGCTTCAGGCGCTCGAGCTCCGCGATCCGCTCGTCGATCCGCGACCTCCACGTTGCCGAGAGGCGCGACCAGTCGCGTCGTGTCGGTGCACGGTGAGGAGGGAGCTTGGCGAGCTCGTCGCCGATCTCCTCGAGCGTCAACCCGACGCGCTGCGCGAACACGATGAACGCGATCCGGCGGAGCACCGCTCGTGGATAGCGCCGGTGCCCCGAGCCCGCCCGTTCCGACGTGATCAGCCCTCGCTGCTCATAGAAGCGCAGTGCCGAAGAAGCCACGCCGCTGCGGCGGGAGATCTCACCGATCGTCAGTAGGTCCGACATTCGACTTGACTTAAAGCTTACTTGAACTTGTACTCTCTGTCGAGATGGCTTCAAGAGTGGGAATCGTCACCGGCGCGTCGCGAGGCTTAGGCCTCGCCCTCGTCCGCGCGCTTGCAGAGCGCGGCTGGCGGCTCGTCGTCGACGCGCGCGGCGGAGATGCGCTCGAGCGGGCCGTCTCCGGGCTCGACGGCGTCCTTGCAATCGCAGGCGATATCGCGGACGCGGAGCATCGGCGTGCGCTCGTCGGCGCTGCGGGCGAACGCATCGACCTGGTCGTCAACAATGCGGGGGCGCTCGGGCCGAGCCCTCAGCCCAGGCTCGGCGCCTACCCGCTCGACGAGCTTGCGCGCGTTTACGAGGTGAACGTGCTCGCGCCGCTGGCGCTCGTCCAGGAAGCGCTCCCGCGGCTCGCGCCAGGTGCGGTAGTTCTCAACGTCACCTCGGACGCAGCGGTTGAGCCCTACGAGGGCTGGGGCGGCTACGGCTCGTCGAAGGCGGCGCTCGAGCAGCTGACGGCGATCCTCGCTGCAGAGGAACCGCGTCTGCGCGTCTACGCCGTCGATCCCGGCGATATGCGGACGCAGACGTACCAGGAGGCGTTCCCCGGCGAGGACATCTCGCATCTTCCGCTGCCAGAAGCGAGCGTTCCCGGACTGCTCGAGCTGATCGAGAGAACGCTCCCGAGCGGCCGCTACCGCGCACGCGACGTCGTGGAAGTGAACGCGTGAGCGCGCTCGAACTTCCGCTCCCGGAGGCACACGAGCCGCCGGAGGTACGCGGCGCCGGCCGCGACGACGTGGCGCTCCTCGTCGCGACGCGGCACGACCTCGAGCTGATTCATGCGAGGTTTCACGACCTTCCGTGCTTCCTGAACGCCGGCGATCTGCTCGTCGTCAACACGTCCGCAACGCTTGCCGCCGCGCTCGATGCACGCCTCGCCGGCGAGGCGGTGCAGCTTTGGCTCTCCACCCCAGCGCGCAACGGCGCGTGGATCGTCGAGCTACGGACGTGCGATCGGAGGGCGTATCCGCGGCCGCCGGTCGGTGCGACGCTCGACCTCCCGAACGGTGCTCACGCGGAGCTCGTCGAGCGCTTTGCAGGCAGCGATCGGCTCGTCGTCGCGCGCTTCGACCTCGGCGAGCCGCTCGAGGACTACCTTCGACGATACGGGCAGCCGATTCGTTACGGATACGTCCCCGAGCCGTGGCCGGTCGACGCCTACCAGACGGTCTTCGGCCGCGAGCCAGGCAGCGCGGAGATGGCGAGTGCAGGCCGGCCTTTCACCTCCGAGCTCGTGCTCGAACTGCTCGCTCGCGGCATCCTGCTCGCACCCGTCGTCCTGCACACGGGCGTCTCGTCGCCAGAACGCGGCGAGCCGCCGTACCCGGAGCGGTTCCGCGTCCCGGACGCGACGGCAAGGCTCGTCGCAGCAGTCCACGGTTGGGGCGGCCGCGTGATCGCGGTCGGCACGACGGTGGTACGCGCGCTCGAGACGGTCGCCGCCGACGACGGCTCGGTGACGGCAGGGCAAGGCTGGACGAGCCTCGTCGTGACCCCGGAACGCGGGCTTCGCGTGATCGACGGCTTGCTCACGGGCTGGCACGAGCGCGACTCCTCGCATCTCAGGCTGCTCGAGGCAGCGGCAGGCGCCGAGCTGATCGACCGCTCGTACCGCGCTGCGCTCGAGCGCCGCTATCTCTGGCACGAGTTCGGCGACCTCCATCTGATCCTCCCGTGACGCGCCTCGTCGGCATCAACCACGTCGCGCTCGAGGTCGGCAACGTCGACGAGGCGCTCGCGTTCTACGGTTCCCTCTTCGAGTTCACGCTGCGCGGTCGCTCTCCGGGGGCGGCGTTCATCGACATGGGCGACCAGTTCCTCGCGCTGATGGAGGCTCGAGCCGAGGGCCGGGACCATGCGCGGCACTTCGGGCTCGTCGTCGACGACAAGGAGGCGACACGCCGCGCGCTCGCGGCCGCAGGCGTGGAGATCCGCCCGGGCCGCGGGCTCGACTTCCTCGATCCGTGGGGCAACTTCGTCCAGGTCGTCCAGTACGACGAAGTGCAGTTCACGAAGACCGACAACGTCCTGCGCGGAATGGGACTCGAACTCGACAAGACGGACGCGGCCCTCGCCGAACTGCGGGCGAAGGGCCTCGCGTAACCAGGCCCCAATTCATCCGGTCGCGAGCGCCTTTCGGCGTACGCCTACCCGCGCAAGCTCGAGTTCGTGACCGAACTGCCGAAGACGCTGACCGGAAAGATCCGTCGGATAGAACTCCGGAACGCTGAGTCCGAGACAGCCGTGCGCAGCGTTCAAGAAGGCTGAGCGCGACCGACGACCGAACGACCCAACCTCGACGGTGTCAGCGTGTTAGCCGCTCGCAACGGAGCTGAAGTGCTCCACGATCGGGAATGGGTCGTAGAAGTGATCCACGAGGCTTCGCCAGGTCTCGTAGCCTTGCGACATCCGAAACCCCACGGTGTGATCCTCAAGCCGTTGCCACTCGACGAGAAGAAGGAAGCGACTCGGCGTTTCAATACATCGCTTCAGGCTCAGCGATCGGAATCCCGGCATCCCCGCGATGATCGGCTTCGCCTTCGCAAATGCGCTCTCAAACTCGCGCTCGCAGCCCGGTCGTACTTCGAGGATGGCATGTTCGGTAATCATCGCGAGAGTCTCGCACGAGTCCTTCCCCGCGATGGGACGGACGGCTGGCCCAGTGTTCCGGAAAGACGCCCGACGGGCTACCCGCGACGACTTCCGCCCTTGAAGATCAGCGGCGGGCCGCTCTCATTGCCTTGCGGCGTCTCGCCAGTTCGAGACGAGTCAAACACGTTCAGCCGCCTCAGCAGGAGCCGAAGACGACGTCGAAGTTCCGATTCGTTATCCGCCATGGTCAGAACCCTACGCCGTGCCGGGGGGAGCGGCGGCTT